>JAZQQY010000027.1:0-27817 GCA_045629285.1 Paludibacteraceae bacterium
CATTTACATCCGGGAACAATGTCTCACATGGAACGACTGGAGCCAAATTACCTTTAACAAATACATGTGTTGTACATCTGCTTGCCTTTGAATTTTCACCCTCAAACACCCAATAGATATAAGTATCTCCTGTCTTGTAAGGATCATCCAATCCCATACCGTCACTACGAGTACCTACACCGTAAATGATTTCATTAGTACATGGCTCAACACCTGTAGGAGCAGGTATATCAAGATCTACAGCATCTGCATAGCATGTTCCTTTTTTTGCAAGACCCTCACGATATGATATCTCATCACAATTTACCTTAACTGAATCAACAGCTTTTGCATTGATAATCTGAGGACAAGGCTTCACATTACCATGACGATCTCTAAACTGCCAGTAAATTGTCTCAGCTACACCTACATGGAAAACTCTCTCACCAGCAACCTTGTCTACATTTACAGGATCCTCATGAAGTTCTCCGATGATTGGTGTTGTAGGTTCTGGACAATAATCGTAAGCAATATAATTCTTATTCTTAAGAACATTCCAGAAATCCTCAAATTTGATTTCACACTTACCCTCTTCTGTCTCAGGACGGAATACTTTAGGGTCAATATCTTCACAGTCAAATACAGGAGGAGTAACATCCTTCACCCAAACCTCTTGAACACAATAAGATGACTTATTGGCATTGTTAGTAAACTTCCAAAGAATGTAAGTGTAGTCAATCTTATATGGGTCCAACAAACCTTCAGAAGTACTGAATTTAGCTCTATCCGCAGCAGAACCATACAAAGTAGATTTCACTTGCTTTGTCTCAGAATGTAGACGTCCAGCATAAGTTCCAGTCACATGAACCTTATCGTTTTCATCCCAAAGTGTTGGTTCCTTCAACACTGTATTGTCAAAAATGACATCACAGTTATTTTCAGTACCCTTACTTATTTCATCAATATCTATGATTGAATCACAATCAATTACTGGACCCCAATCTTTCTTGATTACAATATTAGTTGTACACTTTGCATCATGGCCACAACCATCAACAACTCTATACTCGAAAGCATACAAGCCCCAAGGCAACGTAACATCAAGTAGAGGCGATGACTCTAACTCCGACTTCTTGACAACAATAGTACCACTATAGATCATAGGAATATCCTTGTTGATCAAATCGGAATTTCCAGTTGTAACAGGCTCATAAGATATCTCAAGATCTGGATCAGAATCACAACCTGAAGTATATTTATCAGGGAAAGGAATTCTGATAGTCACTGTTTTCTGACCTACAGGCAATTCAAAAGTATCCTTCTTCAAAGAACTACAATCGATAGTCGGATCAACAGGTTTTTCTACACCATACCTATTACCATCAGTACTCTTACATCCGTAGATGTCAGCAGTTACAGAAAGCATCACATTATCAAAATCTCCGCTACACATTCCTGGGATAGCCTCAATATGTACATTAGCCTCGTTCTTACTAGGGCGAGCTTCAAATACTCCATTACCCTTAGGATCAGAAGTCCAAGTGAATGTGTACTTATCAAAATTAGGTGTATTGAATGAATTTGTTGCTGTAGCTACAATCTCACGACGTACATCTGAAGGACATAGCGTCTTATCAGTTTCACTTGTCACACCAGTATACTTATCACTTACCAAAGAGAACTTAATGTCTGGTGTACGATAGACATACAAAGGCATTACGACATCCTCACCCTGTTGAGTAGAGCCGTTGAATGTTTGTAACTTCAACTTGTATACGCCTTCTTCTACATCATCAGCAAGGAAAATTGTTATTGAATCTGCCTTACTTGTATATGGTTTGATTATAGAATTTGCAGCATTAGAAGCTGCTATAGTTGAATTATATGGATCAATAAGAGTCCATACATACTTAACTTCAGAACCAGAAGCAATAATATTAGGCTTATATCCTAAACCACCAGAATTCGGCAAACAGTAAACTCCTTCACCATCAATACCTGTAGGAGTAGGCACTCTACAATCCTTACCTGAAATCACGAATTCTTTCACACGATCATATCCGCCTGCAGCAGTTACGTGAACACGGTAGACTTGCTTACCCAACTTGTTAACCTTGATTTCAGCGATTGAATATGCATCTCCTGTACCATTAAGATTAGGATCAACATTTACCCATCTGTCACCCTCTTTTCTCTCCCACATGTAAGTTGAATTTCTTGGGAATCCGGCTGCATTAGCTTTAGCATATTTACCCAAACATACTACATCTGGATCAAGACACACATTTTCAATCTCAGCAGAGATATAGTCTAGAGCAACCTTACCACATTCAAACTGCTCAAAACGAGGCTCAAATGTAAAGTAATTCTGTCCAGCATTTGGGTTTGCTGGAAAAGAACCAAAGAATGTAACCTCAATTCGGACCAATTCATAATTCGCCAGTGCACTTAAAGGTAGAATGTCAGTGAAAATGATACGGTCGCCATCTACAACAGTAGAACCAAGTACTTTATTTGTAGTATCGTATGCAACAGCCTCCAACTGGTCATGAGTCTCATTACCGTGCTGAGTACGAGCAATGAACTTAGCCTGTTGCCAAGCATTCCATGGATCCTTTTCACATGTACCGTCAAATTGAACGTACATACGCATTCTATAGCGGTATGACATTCCCTTTACTTGCTGCGCCTTAAACTGCAAAGAAACGATATTATCGTTCGGATTTTGACAAAGTAGATAATGGTTTGCACCTTCAGGCAATCCTTTATCTAGAGCTGGAGTCTGACCGAAGAACTCATAAGTATTTGTGCCTAGCCAATAATCATTAAAATTAGTTTTATCAAACTTGATGTCGTACTCACCGAAATGATGTTCTACTCCATCAGGAATCTTTCCTGTAGGACTTGTACTTGGATCAAAGTCTGTACCAACGTAATAATCTCCAGTAGAAGTAGTCTGACATTTTGATTTACAATTTGAAGATATATTAAAAAGTAACTTATTGGACTCCATACGAGGACCCTGAGCAGCTCTTGAACAATTGAACTCATCGTACTTTATAACACACTTAACAGCGAAATCCCTGTCTCCAGAATTCCACGGCCAAACACGAGTTAACTCTCCTTCACTCTCAACATATTCTTGGTTACCTTCATTATTCCACTGATTTCCAGCAGCATCATTAGACACAAACCACTGGATTCTATATGCAAATTCTGCGCCATCAACCTCTAAGTCAATAGATTCCTTAGGACAAGGAGTCAAAATGTCTGCACTTATCTTTGCAGTCGCGATCAACGCCATATAAACCTGTGGTCCCATAAAGCCATTGACTGTAGCCTTATACAACACATCAGAAGTGACATTAGTCAACTCAATAGGAAGATTACTTGAATAGGTTCCAACTGATTCCCATGGACCTCTTTTTGAAGATTTCTTTTCCCATTTTACATCAGTAGGAGCACCAAATACAGGGGCTGTAAGGACTACATCTGATCCATACTGAACAGGGAACACTATCTGGTTACCCATAACCATACGGCCACCTGACGTGACTGTCAATGGCGTTGCACCTGGTTCGCAAAGACTTCCCTTAATTCCATCCTCAGCTGCGACTTGTGCAAAAATATCGGACTGCGTACCTACAAGCATGCAGATAGCAACCAAACATTTTGCAAATCCGATTCCTACTTTTGGAATGAATTCATAAAGCATTTGTAAAAAATTTTTCATATAAAAAAAATGTGTCTACGTTCAATTATTATCAAACGGTGTCTCTTGTAGTAGTCCTTAATTCTTCTACACCATGCACCAAACAATGCAAAAATAGAAAAATAAAATATCTATATATAATTTTTTACCCTTTTTTTCCTTATTTATATAGTTTATCTACATATAATTGTACAAATGTCCACTATTATCACATAATTTTTAATCGCATCAATAAAAAAACAAAAACCATTTCATTGGTATTTTTTGAACTTTTACAAATCATTTTTCCGAAATTACAATAAAGGAAAAACTACTTCTTCTTGTTAACCAACGGTAGAAGCACATAAGCTATCAACCCAAAAACAATGCTCACAAGAATTGACTGCAATGTATGGACAACCAATGCAAAGGCTTTTGTCTCCGCCATAACAGAATTCCCAAGATAAAACACCATAGATTGAATTGTCATGTAGTGCCATGCCCCTATTCCTCCTTGCACTGGGGCTATGATTCCTAAAGAACCTGCAACATAGATCATCAATCCCTGAGAGTAAGTAATGTCTTTACTAAAATCAAATGCCCAGAAGCTAACCTGAAGCATGAAATAGTAGCAAGCAAAGATAAGAACCGTATAAACTCCAAACAAAAACTTGTTATCAATGTCTTTAGCAGACAAAAAGCCTACTTTAAACTTTCTCAGGCTCTCTCTACCCTTTTCATATAGTCTGCTCTGATTACGAAATCTATAAAAGATTACAAACGCCACCGCAACAATCAGAACACTTGCAATAAAGAAAGGACTAGTAATGAAAGCTATCAGTTTTGAAGAGAAGTCGGCATCTTCAAAAAATGGAGTTAAAGCATTGAACTCAAGCAAAAATGCCAGTAACAAAATCGCTAACGTGATAATGACATCAAAAATTCGTTCTGTAACGACAGTTCCCAATGCAGTGGTGAAAGAGACATCTGAATACTTCTTAAGCACACCACATCTAGCCACCTCTCCAGCACGAGGCAAAAGTGTATTTGCCAAATAGCCGACAGTCACGGCCAAAAATGAATTAAGCCATGACACTTCCTGACCAGCTGCTCTAATCAACATATTCCATCGTAATGCTCTGAACAGATTACTCAACAACGAGATGAAAACAGGAAGAAAAAGCCAGAACATATTGCCATTCTTGATGTATTCCAGTTGATCATCTAGATTCTCATCTGAATATATATAAAAAAGCAAAGCCGCACTTAAAAGAAGCGGAATTAAGAAACTGAGTATTTTTTTTAGAATTTTCACCGGGTCTAAAATATAAAAAGTGACACTTGCCACTACAGCAAGTGTCACTGATTAAATTTCTACTAATTAGTTTGCAAAACCAAAGCTGATCTCGAAAATGTTCATGTAGATTGGACTGATAAATCCAATTACAAGGATTGCGATGATACATACCAAAAGCGCGATACGAGCCATTGAATCAATCTTGATTGTCTCAATTGGAGAATCGCTACTGTTGATGAACATAGCCTTTACAACCAACAAATAGTAGTAAAGAGAGATTATTGTGTTAAGCAATGCCAAGAACACCAACAAATACTGACCCTGCTCAGCAGCAGCTGCGAAGATGAAGAACTTGCTGAAGAATCCTGCAAATGGAGGGATACCACCAAGAGAGAACATTGCAAGTGTCATTGCAAACGCTAGCTTAGGATTTGTTGTGTAAAGACCGTTGTAATCATCCATACCTACCTTACCTGTCTTGTTCTCAATTGCAGAGATGATACCGAACGCTGCAAGGTTAGTGAACATGTAGATAAAGATATAGTAGATTGTACTCGACATACCAGTCTGTGAAGATGCAAGGACACCCAACATGATGTAACCAGCCTGAGAGATTGAAGAGAATGCCAAGAAACGCTTCAAGTTCTTCTGACGGATAGCAAACAAGTTACCGATAGTGATTGTGATAACGATCAACCACCAAAGGATATTCTGCCATACTGCAGGCTCGTTCATAAATGCCTTGTAAAGGATGCACATGAAAGCAAACACAGCAGCGCCCTTAGAAATCACTGACAAGTAAGCAGTAACGCCTGTAGGAGCACCCTGATATGTATCTGCTGTCCAGAAGTGGAATGGAACAAGAGAGATCTTGAAACCAACTCCAGCAATGAAACAGATCAAAGCAAAGATGTGCAATGGTGTAATGTTAGTGAATGCAGTCTGAACCTCGTCGAAATAAAGAGATCCGCATACACCATAGATCAAAGAGATACCGAATAGCATGATACCTGAAGAGAACGATGCTGTCAAGATATACTTAGCAGCTGCCTCCACACCTTCACTTCCCTTCTTATTCATCGCAACCAAAGCAGCCATCGGAATGGATGCAGTTTCAAGACCGATGTAGAAGAACAAGAAGTCTCCAGCTGAGATCATGAAGTACATACCGATAAGAGTAGACAAAGTCAAGAAATAGAACTCACCTACTCCATTCTTGTTTTCATTGTTATTCCACTCGAAAGTGAAGAAGAAAACAATCAAAGTACCGATGTTAAGAATATTCTTTACAAAAGACTGCGCAGCACCAGACACGTACATTCCTGAGAATGCATCACCTGCCAATGCTTCATAGTGTGTAAATCCAGCAACTGTATGAGCGGCAAACGCTGCGATGGCCAAGTATTGGAAAGCCTTCTTATTCTTACCGATAAACAAATCAGCAAGCAAAAGGACAATCAATACCGCTACGAGTGAAACCTCGTGGCTCATTGATAAAAACTGACTATAATCTAAATTCATAGTTGTAAATTTTTATTAGTTAAGCATTGCAGCTAAAGCCGACAAACTCTCACTGATCATATCTGAAATCCAAAGTGGATACATACCGATTGCAGCGATTGAAACAATCAAACCGATTGTTGCCACCTTCTCATACCAAATTGCATCGCGAAGCTCATTTAGATGCTCGTGACCATTATGATTTGCTACATAGTAGAAACGACCATTCTCATTCTTGATATGGAATGTAGGTCCAAACAAAATCTTACCGACAACACGAAGAATGTAAACTGCAGTGATAACGATCGATGTACATCCACCGATTACCAATACTCTGTGGAACATATCCTCATGCTGGAACGAACCAACGAAGATCTTCATCTCAGCAACGAATCCAGACAAACCTGGAAGACCTAGAGAAGCCATACCAGCGATTACATAACATACACACAAGTAAGGCATAACCTGCATCAAACCGCCAAGTTCACGGATATCACGAGTATGTGTCTGTCCGTAGATCATACCGATTAGAGCAAAGAACAATGCTGTCATCAAACCGTGAGAAAGCATCTGAAGGATAGCACCTGTCATTGCTGTCTGGTTCATCATCAAAAGTGCGAATAGCACCAAACCACAGTGGCTTACTGATGAATAAGCGTTGATGTACTTCAAGTCGTTCTGAACGCAAGCAGAGAATGCTCCGTAAACAACACTAATACCAGTCAAGACGATGAAGATCCAAGCCTGCTCCTGGCAAGCATCTGGCATAAGTGTCATAGCTACACGGAAACATCCGTAACCTCCTAGCTTCATCAACACTCCGGCGTGAAGCATTGATACTGCTGTAGGAGCAGATGCGTGACCGTCAGGAGACCATGTGTGGAATGGGAACATTGCACCAAGGACTCCGAATCCTACAAATGTAAGCGGGAAGAAAATTCTCTGCCACTCAATCGGCATTGCTGCATTCTCAGCGATCTGCTCAAGGTTGAATGTAAGATTTCCGTCGACTGAAGAGAAGAAATAGATACCGAAGATTCCGACCATCAAGAATGCCGAACCTCCCATTAGCATCAAAGTAAGCTTCATTGCAGCATACTCCTTATTTCCACTACCCCAAACACCGATCAACAAGTACATCGGAATCAAGGCAACCTCGTAGAACAAGAACATTGTGAACAAGTCTACTGAGATAAAGAATCCGAACACACCAATTGAAAGCATGATAAACCACAAGAAATACTCCTTAGCTTTATCCTCAACTGCAAATGATGCGAAAACACCTGTGATAACTACGATCGCAGACAACATGATCATCGCAACCGATACACCATCAACACCAACCGAATAGCTGATATTGATTACTCCTTCATACCAAACTGTCGAATCTGCAAAAAGGAACTTTGCAGTCTCACCAGCCTCTCGCAATGCAAGAAACTCCTTTACCAAGTAGCCTGCCATACCTAGGATCACCGCAGATCCAGCTGCCATTGTCCATCTGATCATATTCTTCTTCTCACCAGGGATCAAGAAGACAACGATCAACATCACTAGCAGAACGGCTACAAAAGCTGATAATATATTCATAGTATATTACTTACTTTATTAATACTCCGTTTAATAATAAATCGCAAACAACGCAATTGCAAGAACGCCCATCAAGAAGCCCCAAGCATACTGCTGTAGATTACCACTCTGAACATCACGAATGTCGTAAGACAACTCACGAGAGATCCATGCCAATAGATCCATGAATCCGTCGATCACATGACGATCAAACCATGCGATTGCTGTACAGATACCACCGAAGATAATTCTACGAGTGATGAACAAATAGATCTCGTCGATAAGGAATCTTCTCTTTGCTGATTCATAGAAACATCCAAAGAAGTTAGAAGCCTTCTCTCCCTTATCATTGCTCTCGTCATAGTTCCTATACATATATCTTGCTATTAAGATACCAATAGCCGCAACCACAATACTAGCACCTGCGATCGGCCAATTCATATGCAAATGGAATCCTGCTCTATCAGCAGTGATTCTAGATGAGAACAACTGGAACACAGCATCGGAAATTGGAGCGAAGAATGTGTAGCATGTGAACAAAGATAGGACAATCAAAGGGAATGTCATATTCTTTGGTGCCTCGTGTGGAGTGTGATGCACATGAGCCTCGTTTTCTGAGTACCAGAAAATGCGGTAATACAAACGGAACATATAGAATGCTGTAAGACCAGCAACAAATGCCTGACATGCATACAAAACTGGATCATGATAGAATGCAGCAACCAAAATCTCATCCTTAGAGAAGAATCCTGAGAATGGAGGAATACCTGCGATAGCCAAACATGAAATTAAGAATGTCAAATGAGTGATAGGCATATACTTGCGAAGATTTCCCATAGCGTTCATCTCATTTGAATGAACAGCATGGATAATACATCCAGCACCCATGAACAAACAAGCCTTGAACATCGCATGAGTGAACAAGTGCCACATTGATGCCATATAGCCTAGACAACCCTCCTCTTCACTTGTATATTCAGAAACTGCTAGAGCGACAAACATATAGGCAATCTGAGAGATTGTAGAGAATGCAAGCACGCGCTTGATATCTGTCTGAGTACAAGCAATAATTGCAGCGAACAACGAAGTGAATGCTCCGATATAACCGATAAGCTTCAATACCGGTTCAGCCTCAAAGTAGTAAACAGGGAACATTCTTGCTACCAAGAATACACCTGCAACGACCATTGTAGCGGCGTGGATAAGCGCAGATGCAGGAGTCGGACCTTCCATTGCATCTGGCAACCAGATGTGGAATGGGAACATAGCTGACTTACCGGCACCTCCTAAGAAGATCAAGAACATTGCGATTGATGACACTGACAATCCCATGAAAGTGACGCCACACATTGTATTATTCACCAATGTAACGTGATTGTCTGCTACAGCTGTCAACTTCAAGAAGTCGAATGTCTCTGTGTAGAAAGACAAAATCAAAATACCGATCAAGAAGAACATATCAGCAAAACGAGTTACGATGAATGCCTTCTTTGCAGCAGCTACTGCAGATGGTTTGATGAAATAGAAGCTGATCAATAGGAATGATGAAACACCCACAAGCTCCCAGAAGATATACATCTGGAAAATGTTAGTTGCAACAACCAATCCCATCATCGCAAATGTAAATAATGAAAGAACTGCATAGTAACGTGGGAAGCCCTCCTCACCGTGCATATAGCCCAATGAATAGATATGAACCATAAGCGAAACAGTAGAGATAACCACCAACATCATTGCAGAGATTGGATCAAGCAAGAATCCGATTGAGATAACCAACTTATCTGTCATTCTCAACCAATCCTGGTTGAACAATACGAACTGCTGATATCCGTTAGCACCATCACCTACTCCTAGGAAGAAATAGTTGATGGAGATGTAGTACGAAATGCAAGCTACAACAACAAGACCAGCAGTACCGATCAAGCCCCAAGTTTCAGGCTTTGACTTAAATAGCTTATTGCCAAGAAGTCCGATTGTCAAGAACATCAAGAATGGCAACGCCAATACTATCGGAGATAAACTAGTGATCGTTTCCATATCTTATTAGTTCTTTAATTCGTTAATACTACCTACACGAACGTTCTTCAACTTTCTGTAGACACTGATAATGATAGAGATTGCAATTGCAGTTTCAGCAGCAGCAACTACGATAACGAACAAACTATACATATATCCCTCCAAACGGTCTGGATATAGGAATCTGTTGAACACAACGAAGTTGATGTTTACTGCGTTAAGAATAAGTTCAATCGCCATCAAAATACCGATAAGATTCTTTCTTACCATAAAGCCATACACACCAATAAAGAATAGAAGTGTGCTGACTGCCAAATATGCTTCAACTGGTATCATCTTATTCCTCCTCCTTTGATTTAGTTGCAACTACAATCGAACCTACGATACATGCCAAAAGCAAGATGCTGACTGCCTCGAATGCCAACAAGTACTGATACTTGTCAGTTCCCATTAGAGTTCTACCAATCATCTCCATATCTACCAATGCAGAAGCTTCATCCGCGTTCTCATTGGCAACGAAGTCGAACTTGCTCATAGTCACGAAAGCGAAAACTGCACCTGCCAAAGCGGCAAAACCTGCAACTGCCTTGTTCACAAACGATGTCTCCTCTGTATCTGTACCAAGATTCTTGACCAACATGATGGCAAAAATCAACAACACAAGAATACCTCCTGCATATACAGACAACTGAACTGCTGCAATGAACTCATAGTTGAGTGTCAAATATAGACCTGCAACACCGAACAGAGTAAAGAACAAATAAGTAGCGGCACGAAGAATCTTTGTCGACGCTACGGACATGAATCCGCAAACGAGGATCACCGCTGATAGTATTAGAAATACTACGTTATTAGCTGTCAAATATTCTGCCATTTTTACTGTTGTTTTTGGTCAGGAAGAGCCTCTGCCTTAGGAGCCGCAACAACTGGCTTCTTTTCAGCCATCTTGCTTCCCTCTGGGTTCAACTGCTTCACCAACATTGAACGATTAAACACTGCGTGCTCAAAATTGTTAGTCCACTTGATAGCCTTCGACGGACAAGACTGTGTACATAGCGAACAGAAAGTACAGCTTCCTAGGTCGTACATATACTTGTCAAGCACCTTCTTTGGCTTTCCGTCCTCAGTAGTGATGCTCTTTGTGATCACTTCCAACGACTGATTCGGACAGTTTCTTGCACATAGACCACAACCAGTACACTTGTGCTCGTTGTTGTCGTTCATATCAAAGACAAGCTCTCCACGGAATCTCTCGAACTGACGTGCAGTCTCACGATCCTCAGGATACTCCTCTGTAACCTTTTTTCTCCAGAAGTTGAGGTTTGTGATGTACATACCCTGCAACAACGCATACATTCCAGAGAAAAGATCTTTTATATAATTAATCATAACCTCCTAAATAAAGTTGTTTTACATATATGCCACCCACAAAGCCATCAAAAGCATGTTGAGCAAGCTGATTGGCATCAATATCTTCCACTCCAAGTGTAGCAACTGATCGATTCTCAAACGAGGGAATGACCATCTTACCCACAAGCTTAGCATTACCAAGCTGAATGCCTTAGCAAAGAACCACAACCATGTAGGAATCATATCCATAACATCGTTGAAGCCTGCTGCCCAATCAGCATTGATGTGCAATGGCTGCCAACCGCCCAAGAATACCATTGTTCCGATACCTGCGATAGTGAACATGTTGACATACTCACCAACGTAGAACAAACCGAATGTGATACCTGAGTACTCGATGTGGTAACCAGCTGTCAACTCTGACTCTGCCTCCGGAAGGTCGAAAGGTCCACGGTTTGTCTCGGCGTGACCAGCGATCAAATAGATGATCATGGCTACAATAGCGAATGGAGACTGGAACAAGAACCATGCCGACTCCTGTGCCTCGATCAATCCAGACAACTGCATTGTACCGCCTAGGATAACCATTGTAAGCAATGACAAACCTGCTGAAAGCTCATAGCTGACTAGCTGAGCACCAGCACGCATTGCACCAATCATTGTATACTTATTGTTGGAAGACCAACCTGCCAACAAAATACCAACTACTCCAAGAGATGAGATTGCAAGGATATAGAACACACCGACGTTGAAGTCGACACCGATCAAATCTTTGCTGAACTCAAGAGCTCCGAATGTACAAAGTGAACCGATAATCACTAGGAACAAGGCTGTGAAGAACAAGAATTTATCATTCTTCTTCAACGAGAAGATGATCTCCTTCAAAAGGATCTTGATCATATCGGCGAATGGCTGAATCAATCCCCACAAACCAGCTCTGGTAGGTCCAAGACGACACTGATAATAAGCACAAATCTTTCTCTCCAAGATGATCAAGATAAGTGCGATCACTGCATATAGAGCTAGAAAACCTACACCGATTAGGATATACTCTATCCAAGTAGTCGCTGTATCTCCACAAAGATCCAACAAACCTTCGTGAATCATCTTTAATATTCCACCGACTTCTAAAATACTTTCTTTCATATCTGTGAATATTATCTGTCAATACATGGAATTACATAGTCAAGAGAACCTCCGATCATGATCAAATCCGCAATCTTAGTATCCTTACAGATTGGATCCAAACCAGATACAGCAACCATACTTGGAGAACGGAAGTGAATTCTGTATGGCGACTTGTCACCAGCACTCTTCAAGTAAACTCCGAAATCACCACGTGCGTTCTCAACTCTCTGATAGTACTCTCCTTCCGGAACCTTGACGATTGCAGGAACCTTTGCACGGAAATCTCCCTCAGGAATTCTGTCGATAAGCTGCTCGATAATCTTAAGCGACTCCTCGATCTCCTCCAAACGGATCATATATCGGTCGATTGTGTCTCCACCTTCGTGAAGGATCTCCTTGAAATCAACCTCTGAATAAGCTGCGTATGGAGCAATCTTTCTGACATCACAATGCCATCCGGAAGCACGACCGTTAGGACCACTCATACCAAGAGCAACTGCATCTTCCTTCTTAAGCAAACCGCAGTTGATCATTCGTCCGCGAGCAATCGGGTTGCCTGTGAACAATGTGTGGTACTCCTTGATCATATTTCTCAAGTAAGGAATGAACTCCTTTACTCTGTTGACGAAGTTTGGATGGATATCCTGAGCGACACCACCGATGACATAGTAGTTGACCATCAAACGTCCACCTGCAGTCTCCTGGAAGATATCCATGATCTTTTCACGATCACGCATACCGTAGATGAAGGCTGTGATCGACCCCATATCATTACACATACATGCCCAACCCAACAAGTGGCTGGCGATACGGTTCAACTCGTCAAAGATTGTACGGATGTATTCGGCTCTCTTAGGAATCTCAAGACCCATAGCCTTCTCCACACACATACATAGAGCATGACGGTTCATGCTACCGCATAGGTAGTCGAAACGCTCTGTAAGGAATAGCATCTGAGGATAAGTCATGCTCTCCATCATCTTCTCTATTCCACGGTGGATGTAACCGAAGTTAGGATCGATCTTCTTGATTGTCTCACCATCTAGGGAAACTCTCAAATGTAAAACTCCGTGTGTAGATGGGTGCTGTGGACCGAAGTTAACCACATACTCATTCTTACCGAAAAGTTGTGTATGATTCTCTACGATATCTCCATTTCTATCAAGTGTGATAGAAGGGACATCCTCACAAGCATCCATGCTGTGTACCTGAGAAGGAATACCCTCGTTTGGCGTATTGTCGTAGTTCTTTCTCAATGGATATCCGACCCAATCCGGACGCAAGAAAAGTCTGCGCATATCAGGATGGTTCAAGAAACGGATTCCGTAGAAATCGTAAGCTTCACGCTCATATAGGTTGGCACTCTTCCAAATGTCGGAAACAGTCTCGATGATTGGATTCTCTACATCTGTAGTATTTGTCTTAAGCACCAAAAATTTACTCATGTCTGACGACTTGGAAATGTGGTAGACAACCTCAAAGTTCTCCACATTATCGACAGCAGTAAGGTTGATCAGGTAATCCCAACCGTCTTTGAACAAAGACTCACAAACCTTATGCAAATCGTTCTTATCGACGCTAACCATTGTGTCTGCAGCTTCAATCTTTGTGCAAGAAGACGAAACAGACTGCATCAATTTCAATGTTTTCTCCATTATTCTGCTCCTCCTTCTTTCAATTGATTATTTTCACATGCAGGAGTTGCGATAGTACCGTCAGAGTTGTACTTAGTCAAGATAACCGAACCTGTTTCAGGCTTCTTAGGCATCTTGAAGATAGACTCTACACGAATCTTTCTCTGCAACTGCATCATTGCGTATAGCATTGCTTCTGGACGTGGAGGACAACCTGGGACGTAAACGTCGACAGGGATAATCTTATCCACTCCTTCAACCACATGGTATGAATTCTTGAATGGTCCACCGGAAACAGTACAACCACCAACTGCAATTACATACTTAGGCTCTGACATCTGGTCGTAAAGACGACGCAATACAGGAGCCATCTTCTTTGTAATCGTACCAGAAACGAAAATGACATCTGCCTGACGCGGAGAGTTACGAGTAACCTCAAAACCGAAACGAGCAAAGTCGTGACGTGCAGCAGCTACACACATGAACTCAATACCACAACATGATGTTGCAAATGTCAAAGGCCATACAGAGTATGAGCGTCCCCAGTTGACAACCTTATCCAACGGTGCGACTTGAATGCCGACACCACCTTTCTCTAGTTCGTCAATATACTTCTGAAGCGACTCGTTGTCTCTGAAGTCCTCAGTCTTCATCGACCTGATCTTAATATCCTTTACTTCCATTCCAACGCTCCTTTCTTCCAAGCATAAGCCAAACCTAGCACAAGAATCAACAAGAAGAACAAAATAGCGAAGATTCCGTCAGGACCGAGTGCCTTAGTGATTGTTGCCCAAGGGAACAACAATACTGTTTCCACATCGAACATAAGGAACAACAGCGCAAATAGGTAATAACCTGGTTTGAACTGCAACCACGATGTGCCTCGGGTCGGAATACCACACTCATATGGCTCTCCCTTCTGTGCATTCTTACTCTTTGGCGCCAATAGCCAGCCAATAGCAACGGCAGCTCCTACCATCACCATGGCCGTGATCATCACGACTACAAAGATTTCACTTGAACCCATTGTTATTATTGTTTATTATTTATTTATTCAACATAAAAAAAGACTACAACAAATCAACCTATTTGATTTATCATAGCCTCAACTCTTATATAAAACGATATTATCAGACTTGCTGACGGATAAATATGCGGAAAAATGTACCGAGCCAACCTGCCCAGCACATGCAAATGCAACCACATTACACATCATCTTTATGTCTATTTTTTGTATCATTTTATAGTTATATCACAACGCTTTTCCGACCGTTTTTTATTAAAAAAGTCGACAAAGCACGAATATGCAGAATATTCAACAACAAAAATGATAAAGAATTTTTAGTCTTGCAAGCAAAAAAAGAAGAATTTTTCTTTCATTTTGTAGCCATTCATGCGTTTTTCAACACTTTTTTGAAGCGAAATCACACGCTTTACTCATAAACAGTTTACAATTGAAAACAAACTGACACTTTTTTCTTTCAGTTTTAAATACGTTTGTTTCAAAACCAAACATTTTGTAATTTCTAGCAAAAGGCGAAAAAAAATATCAATCAAATCCTCAAAATCATCTTTTTTTGATAACACAATCAGCTTCCTCGCCGTTGGCGGCACATAATTTCACCCTACGTTAGCTTTTTCCTCGCTCCGCTTCGTAAAGACACTCGTTTCCGACACCAAATTTTCTGCGTTGCATAAAATCCCGTTTCCGACACCATTTTTGCAATGTAAAAAATGGTGTCGGCCACCCTCGCCTCGCGACATAGGGGTGCAGCCCCTTGGCATTGATTCCCAGCCGAGTACCTCTTTCCCCACAGGGGGGGATGGGGCTGAATAAAAAAAGAGACGCCCCAACAGAGCGTCCCTATATTCAGCATTCTGAATTTCAAATTCTGCATTTCATCACACCTCTATCGCTACATTCTGCAGCTTCTCAAAGAATGCAGTTCTGTAACTGTCGGAAATAGGAATTGAATTATTCTCTATGACAATTCTACCCTTTTCGATAATCTTGCACTTCGATGTCTGCACGATGAACGAACGATGCACACGGCAGAACTTGTTCTCTGGCAATTTCGATTCCAAACTCTTCATACATAGAAGCGAAACGATCGGATCCTTCACATTCTCGATATAGATCTTCACGTAATCTTTCAAACCTTCGATGTAAAGGATATCTTTAATTGGGATCTGAAGCATCTTATAGTCGCTCTTCACCAATATAGTTGTTTGTTCTGGTTGCGACGGTGCTGCTGCCACAGGCACGGCTGCATCTTTCTGTACCATTCCCTGAACTTTCATGGCTACGTCAAGGAACTCATCGTAAGAAATTGGTTTCAACAAATACCCCACAGCATTTGCCTTGTATCCTTCTATCGCAAATCTGTCATGAGCAGTAACAAAGACCACTTTCGTATCCGGAGAAAGCATCTTAGATACCTGCAAACCAGAAAAATCCGGCATCTGAATGTCAAGAAATGCTACATCTATCTTCTCGTTTTGAATCGTAGACATGGCTTCTTCCGCACTACCATAAGTACCTAGCAAGTTCAAAAACGGAGTTCGCTTAATATAACTCTCCGTAAGCTGCAAAGCCAATGGCTCATCATCAATAGCGATACAATTCAATTTTTGTGTCATACGTTATAATAGTAATTGTTATCCGTAAATTTCAATGTCAGATCCACACGGAATGTCTGACCATCATTTGTTATGTCAAGTTTATAATCGTCCTTGTAGACGATATCCAATCTGCGTCGTAAATTCTCCAATCCGATTCCACTATCAGGATTATTGCTCTCATGATTCTGGAAATATGGGTTCGACGTGAAGAAATGAATCTCCGTAGAATTCTTGGCAGTCAATCCAAACTCGATCACGCAATCTTTACCTGACGCTACACCATGTTTGAAGGCGTTCTCGATCAACGACGTGAATATCAACGTCAATACCGGTGCATCAGAGTAGTCTGAAATGTCGGCATTATAAATGACATGGACATTCGGACGCATTCTCAAATAGATCAGCTGCAAATATGTCTTTATGAAGTCGTGCTCCTTCTGCACAGGCACCATTCGTCCGCCTTCACCCGATCTCTCTCCACTTAAAATATAACGAAGCAACTGAGATAGATAATGCACCGATTGCTGGGCACGTTTTGAATCAATCTCACATAGAGCATAGATATTGTTCAAAGTGTTGAACAAAAAATGAGGATGAAGCTGCGAGCGAAGATGCTTCAACTCAATTTCTGTCTGATATTGCTCGTTCTCATTATGTTCTACATTCTTTTCCAAAAGTAATCTGCTTCTCGACACAGCAACTGAAAAAGA
This sequence comes from Paludibacteraceae bacterium, assembly GCA_045629285.1. GTDB lineage: Bacteria > Bacteroidota > Bacteroidia > Bacteroidales > Paludibacteraceae > UBA1723. Next base: position 17,494 of record JAZQQY010000027.1, read on the forward strand.
AGCCAAAAACATATAGACAAAGAACGTCTTGATCATTGATATTTCAGGAAAGATGATATTCATCACAAATGCCAACACAAAAGATAATGTCATGTTGACAACAGTATAAATGACCCTAACCTTTATCAATTCATTGATATACTTTCTTGCACAAAAGAAATTGGCATAATAAACAAGCATCATGAAAAGAATGGACACAACCCCTTCCACGGAATTCAATGGCAACAACAATGCTATCAAAATCCAAAAACAAGACTGCAAAACAACCTTGCTTACCAACTCCAATGTGTTATTTTCTACGTTCATCATCCTTTTTCCTTATAAGTCTTCTTTCTATTTCCTCTTAGTCCTTTGCGCAACAACATCATCCCAACTCTTAAACTTCTTCTCTCCAACCACAGCTCTCGACTGCCAATGATGACAGACCGCTACACCTAATGCATCTGTCGCATCCAAATGTTCGGGAAGCTGCTCTTTCTTTAATCCCAACTGAACTTGAAGCATTCCACAAACTTGCTCCTTAGAAGCAGCTCCGTTTCCAGTTATTGCTTGTTTGACCTTCAAAGGCGCATACTCGGCAATCGGGATGTCTCTCTCCATGGCAGCAACGATAGCTACACCTTGTGCACGCCCTAGTTTCAGCATACTCTGAACGTTCTTTCCAAAAAACTGGGCTTCAATAGCGAACTCATCAGGCAGAAACCTATCAATCAATGCAGTAGTAAAGTCGTAGACTTTTTTCAGTTTCATGTACGTGTCGTCCTCTTTTTTCAAATCAAGGATGCCCATATCAATGAATCTCATCTTTGAGCCGACGACACTGATCACACCGTAGCCCATATACATTGTTCCTGGGTCGATGCCAAGTATGATTTTTTCTACCTTATCCTGCGGTTGAACCATTATTTCAAATTTCTACGTCTTCCAAAACTGTGGCGAAAGACAAAACTGACGTTCCGAATTTCTGACGAAGCTTCATCACCATCGTCTTTGTATTCATCATCATCCAGCCCTCAAGTTTGTCCATATCGTCACACTCTGCCTGTAAACAATAATTCGTTGTAGCCTCATCGTCTGTATAGACAAGGCGAAGCTTCAAATCTGAAAAGAATCCATCACGTCGGAAATCAGCAACAATCTCTTTACGAAGGTACTCCAAAAACTGGGATTCTTTGTCTGTGTTTACCACATAAGTCGTGTTTAGAAGAATCATATTGCGCAATTTTAAGCAAAGTTAGATTTTTAATGTTACTTTTGCAACAAAATAAAAGGCAAAAGAAAATGGCACAAGACGAATTATTCCCTATTATAGACGAAGACGGCAATGTCATAGGCAAAGCCACACGCCGTGAATGTCATTCAGGATCGATGTTGCTCCACCCTGTTGTCCATCTTCATGTGTTCAACAGCAAAGGTGAACTCTACTTGCAGAAACGCTCTATGGATAAGGATATCCAACCAGGGAAATGGGATACTGCAGTAGGTGGTCATGTCGACTTTGGAGAAGAGATTGAGACTGCATTACGCAGAGAGGCTCGCGAGGAATTGGGAATTACAGAGTACGAACCAATCTGTTTTCTTCGCTATATCTGGCAAAGCGCCCGTGAAAAGGAGATGGTGAACGACTACTACTGCATCTACGACGGAGAGTTCAATATTGATCCGGTAGAGATAGACGAAGGTCGTTTCTGGAAAAGAGAAGAGATAGAATCTCAGATAAGTTCAGGAATCTTCACACCTCAATTCAGCGGAGAGTTGGAGAAGATTTCATCTTTGTGGAATGACATTTTGAAGAACAAGAAAGCATGAAAAAGATACGCTGCCCAAAATGTGACAACTTCGTCTCATTTGAAGAAAAAAACATCGAAGCAGGATCAATCATCGGATTGACTTGCGAAGACTGCGGAAAGAAGTTCAAAGTGAGATTCCGCGTAAAACCGTCGACAATCGCTGCCGATGCTCTTGAGAAAAAGAACGAAGAGGCCGACGCCGACAAATACGGAACCATCGTGGTGATTGAAAATGTGTTCTGCCATCGTCAGGAGATCCCTTTGCAGGAGGGAGAAAATGTGTTTGGCAGACGTTGCCCAGGCACCGACATCAACTGTCCTATCCAGACATCCGACATGAGCATGGACCGTATCCACTGCACAGTCATCGTAAAGGAAAAGAACGGCAGAATCACTCACTACGTGAAAGACAACGACAGCCTTGTAGGAACTTTCGTTTCCAACGATATCCTAGCTAAGAAGGAGACTCGCATCATCGAGTCGGGAGACATCATCACTCTTGGCGCTACAAGCATGATCTTGAAATTTGGTGAAGAAGATTGATTTAGAATTAGAGATAAGAAATAAAAAACTGGAGACCGATTGATTTCGTTCTCCAGTTTTTTATCAATAGTCAACAATACCTATTTTTTAGCTTTCTTCTTCAGCATTCCAGAACATTTGGAAACCTTCTGTCTGCAATCCTTAACCGTCACTTTATATGGTTTAGACTCAGCCTTGACATTTTCATCTGTGATGGAATCAAGTTGAGCAGATGCCTTATCCAGACGACCATTCAACTCATCCAATTTCACCTGAATCTTCCGTTCCACTCCAGGACTCATATAGTTCAAGTCGACTAACATATTATGCGTAAGTCTGATCTGTTTATCAATATCAAGCAGCTCGGAATATACATTCTTCAATATTGCATCATCTATATCATGTTGAGAAAGAGACGATGTTTCTTGAGGAATTTGGATTGAATCAGTTTCGACAAAAGTCTCTTGTCCATTACAAATAAGAGTAGAGCTAAAAATTAGAGCGAATATTATATTAAAACATTTCATAGCTATCAATCTTAATATTAAATCAAAAATACTAGCTATTTTTTACAAAACAAAAAGGATTTGACATTTCTGTCAAATCCTTTTATATTTGAGAATCAATTAGATTATTTATCCAACTGGCCAAATACTCTTTTTAGAAGATCACTAGTACGTTCAGCAGCATTAGAACGGATACCTTTCTCCTTTTCAGCGATCTTAAGGAACAAACCGTCCAAAGCTCTTCCTGTAACATAGTCAGAAATATCGTCATCAACAATATCTAACTTATCAACAGCACTTTTACCTTGTTCAGGAAGCGCTGCGTATGCAGTTTTATATGCAGTAGACTCTAATATATTACTACTATTTTTGTATTTATTGATATTTTTAGCCAATGTATTGTTGCCAGTAGCAAACTTTTTCCACAACTCAGTTGCTGTTAAATTTGCAACCTTTACATTATTCATGCTATTAGTAATAGTAGGATGGAATGCTGCCTGAAGGTCTTCCTTTGTATCAGTCTCCAACTTTACAGTAGCTGCATTTTCAGCACCGAATAGGATACTCTGTGCATCTTGAATTGTAAGGCTAGTAACTTCGTCAGCCAAAATTTTTGCAGATTTAGGAGCTGCATCTGTAGCCGCATCATTAAAAGCTTGTACCAAATTTTGTTCAAGACTATCACCCAAACCTACGGCTGAAACTATTGCATTGCCAGCAGTAGTACTTGCTAATGCATTATAAGCCTCAAATGCTGTAACAGCTGCAGGAGGAAGTCCAATTTTTGTGGCAGCTTCAGCAATATATCCATCAGTCGATAATTTTTTCACTGCAGTTTGAACACCTAACCCTAAAGCTTCCTTCAAAGCAGAAGCAGTATCACCTTGAGACAAATTACCCAATGTGTCGCTCAATGCACCTAGAGAATCCTCATCACAAGAAGTGAATGTAAAGGCAGCAACACCAAGTGCTAGTACTCTAGTAACAATACTTTTACTTATCATACGCCAAATACTTATTATTTAACAATACTTGGAATAATACCTCTATCACTGCTTTCCAAGAAATCAAGCACTACCTTGCGTTCCTCTGTGTCTGGTGTCGACTCCTTGATCTTTGCAATTGCCTGAGTGACATTTAATCCAGACATATACAGGATACGGTAAATATTCTGAATCTCTTCAATTTTTTCGTTTGAGAAACCACGTCTACGCAATCCTACAAGATTCAATCCACAATAAGCTAGTGGATCTCGTCCTGCCATTGCATACGGAGGAACATCCTTACCGATTCTCGAACCTCCCTGAATCATCACATGTGAACCGATTCGTGTGAACTGATGCACCAAGGTACCACCTGAAATGATAGCCCAATCATCAACTTTCACCTCTCCAGCTAGCTGAGTAGTGTTTCCTAAGATGATATTGTCACCTACGACACAGTCGTGAGCGACATGGACATAAGCCATAATCAAGTTATTGCTACCTACTATTGTAGTGCCTTTAGATGCAGTACCTCTGTTGATTGTGACACACTCACGGATTGTTGTGTTGTCGCCAATAACAGCTGTTGTTTTTTCCCCCTTGAACTTCAAATCCTGAGGTATCGCTGAAATAACCGCATTAGGAAAAATTACGCAATTTTTACCGATGCGTGCACCTTCCAAGATTGTGACATTAGCCATAATCTTGGTACCGTCTCCGATTTCAACATCCTTGTCAATGTAAGTAAACGGTCCGATTTCAACATTTTTACCGATTTTAGCCTCGGGATGTATGCTTACAAATGGTTGTTCCATTCACCAAATATTTAGTACTATCTTTTTATTTGTTCTTAATAATCTGTGCCATAAATTCTGCCTCAGCAACGATCTGATCGCCGACAAAAGCATAACCCTTCATCACTGCACAACCTCTTCTCAACGGAGTTAGGTAAGACACTCTGAATATCAAAGTATCACCTGGCACTACCTTATTACGGAACTTAACGTTGTCGATCTTCATGAAGTATGTAGAGTAACCATGAGGATCATCCAATGAATTCAACACGAACAAGCCACCAGCCTGAGCCATAGCCTCAACGATCAATACACCTGGCATGACCGGCTCCTGTGGGAAGTGTCCCATGAAGAATGTTTCGTTTGAAGTCACATTCTTTACTGCAACAACGTAAGAATCAGAGATTTCAGTCACCTTATCAACCAACTGCATTGGCCAACGGTGAGGAAGGATTGTTCTGATCTTGTTGACATCCATCACTGGCTCCTTGTTAGGATCGTATGAAGGAATCTGAACCTCCTGACGCTTGATTTCCTTACGTAGTTTCTTAGTCAACTCTGCATTTGCAGTGTGACCTGGGCAAACAGCGATAACCTTACCCTTGATTGGCTTACCGATCAAAGCCAAATCACCGATCAAATCTAGCATCTTGTGACGAGCAGGTTCGTTCTCGAAACGCAAAGGCTCATTGTTCAAGTAACCGATGTTCTCTGCCTTTACATGTGGCTTACCCAAAATGTCGCAAAGACGATTTACTTCATCCTGTGAAATTGCCTCGTCGTAAACAACGATAGCGTTATCCAAATCTCCTCCCTTGATAAGATTGTTCTTTACAAGAGCCTCGATCTCCTTTACAAATACGAATGTACGGCAAGAAGCTACCTCATTCTCGTAGTCAGCGATTGAATCCAAATTAGCATACTGATTGCTCAACACTACTGATGGATATTTAACCATCACTGTCATCGAGAAATCATTGTCAGGCATGAATGTGTACTTTGTACCAGTAGCCTCATTCACAAACTCTGTCTTCTTTCTTACAACGTAGTACTCACGCTCCGCATCTAGATCTTCAAGACCTACTGCAAGAATCTCCTTCACGTATGGAGCTGCACTACCATCAAGGATAGGCATCTCAGCACCTGAAACCTCGATCATACAGTTGTCGACACCCATCGCATATAGAGCTGACATTGCGTGCTCGATTGTGCTGACCTTAACTTCACCCTTAGCAATAACTGTACCGCGGCTTGTCTCAACTACATTTTCTGCCAAAGCATCAACTTCGTTGTCTCCTTCGATATCAACACGTCTGAACTTAATACCTGTACCTGCAAGTGCCGGCTTAAATGTGGCGTTGATAGCCAAACCTGTATGCAAACCTACACCAGAAATAGAGAATTCTCCCTTTAATGTCTTCTGATTTTCCATTTTTTACTTTTTCTCAGTTATTACTTTATTTTGCTTGCCAACTCCTGAATCTGCTTCTCAAGCATCTCGATCCTTTCATTAGCTACACGTAATTGCTTTTCTGTCTCCGACACAACCTTAACAGTCTCAGGCAACTGCTTCAAGCATACATAGCTGCGACGGAATTTTGCTCCTTCCATGTGTGGATAGAAATGCCACTGCTGACCAGGAGTCTTGATCGTCGAAGAAACACCACACTTGGCAGCGAAATTCGAGTTGTCTGCAATCTCAACATGCCCGACTACTCCACTCTGTCCACCAAACATACAGTGCTTTCCGATCTTTGTTGAACCAGCGATACCTGTCAATGCAGCCATCACTGTGTTTTCTCCTACTACAACATTGTGAGCGATATGAACAAGGTTGTCGATCTTTACGCCCTTGCAGATCAATGTCTCACCCATTGTAGATCTGTCTATTGTACTGTTTGCTCCAATCTCTACATCGTCCTCTAAACGAACAATTCCCAATTGCGGAATCTTGCTGTATGAGCCATCTGGATTTGGAGCGAAACCGAAACCGTCACTTCCAATTACACAACCTGCATGAAGGACACTTCTCTGGCCGATCTTACATCCTTTGTAGATTGTGACATTTGCATAAACCAATGCATCATTTCCTAGCTGTACACCCTGTCCGATGAATGTATTGGCATAAATCTGTGAACCATTACCAATCACTGCTCCTTCCTCAATCACAACATTCGGTCCGACATAGACGTTCTCTCCTATCTGCGCCTTCTCTGAAATCAATGCTGTAGAGTGGATTCCGCTTCTTTTGGGCGACAAATACTTGTCTGCCATCTGAAGCAACTGCGCAATTGCTGCGTATGGATCAGGAACTCTCAACAAAGTACAAGCGTAAGGCTTTGTCGTAACAAGATCGTCCGAAACAAGTACTACAGACGATTTGGTTGTGTAGAGAAACTCTGTATATTTAGGATTAGCCAAAAATGAAATGGCTCCATTTTTACCTTCCTCGATTTTTGCAAACGTATAAACCTTTGCATTTTCGTCTCCCTCTACTCGCCCGTTTAGCATTGCTGCCAACTGTCCTGCTGAAAATTCCATATCCCAAATAAATTATAAATTCAAGCAAAAATAGTAAAATATTGCCATATAATACAAACTCACGATTGAATATACGACAATACAGTACTTTTTATATACAAAATTCAACTAATATTACACTTGCGTCTCAAAATATTGACGCGAATCGTAGTAGCAAAGATAGTATTTCTTTTCCTGTCTTGACAACAATGAAAAGTCCAAGATATCAGACACTTCGCTGACATCACACAAATTACCGTCGGAACGTAAAATGTGCAGACCTCCATTCTTTAATGAATAAGCCTTACTTGTGACAGGCACTACCCTGCACAAATAATCTACCTCTTCATCTGAAAAATTTGTAACCGATTGAATCTGTTTCTTAATTTCATCGACCTCCGATTGGCTTGGTTCATGATCAAGAACCTTTACCTTGAACAAACGTCTGTCTGTAAGTGCCTCACTCAAAAGAGAAAGAATATTATCTTTATGGCACTGCCAAACTTTCAATGCGGAATAGATGTCGGAGTCATCGAATCTCGCATAGTTTTCTAGCGACGAACTGTATACGTCAAAAGAATCAGCCTCAACGCTGTTATAAAGAAAATATCTTAATGATGGCGACGCGAATAGTCCCTCTCCTTGTTTTGCAAGGTAGATCGCACGTCTAAGCAACGATATCAACACCTGTTCGGCTGCAATTGACGCTTTATGAAGATATACCTGCCAGTACATCATTCTTCTTGCCATCAAAAACTTCTCGATCGAGTAAATACCCTTCACCTCCACACATAGCTTGTCATCTGCAACATTCATCATCTTAATGATTCTTTCCGCACCGATAACACCTTCCACAACACCTGTGAAATAGCAGTCTCGACTCAAGTAGTCAAGTCGATCCACATCCAATTGACCGGAAATAAGCTGATGGAAAAAATGACGGGGATATTTATCTTGAAAGATTTCGATGGCCATATCAAGCTTGCCACCGAAATCTTTATTTATCTGCTTCATCATAAGAAGAGAGATCTCTTCATGAGAGATGCCGGAAACGAAAGTACTCTCCAAAACATGTGAGAATGGAGCATGACCGACATCATGAAGAAGGATAGCAGCCATCGCGGCCTCTTTCTCTTCCTTTGAAATAGCTATACCTTTATTTTGAAGAGTAGTCAACGCCTCACCCATCAAATGCATTGCACCTAAAGAGTGAAGGAATCGGGTATGCTGAGCTCCAGGATACACCATGTACGTCAATCCCAACTGTCTGATTCTCGACAGACGCTGAAAGAAACGATGTTCAACAATGTCGTAAAGAAACTCCGGTATATTCACGAATCCGTGTACCGGATCGTTTATGATTTTTGCTCGCATTCCCTCCTACTCAACAATAAATCTTTTTTATTAAATCATTCCTGCTGCCTTCAAGAAACCAGCCATCTGCTCCTGCACCTTCTTTGCCTCACGCTCTGCAGCCTCAGCAAATGTCTCGTCGTTAGCAGCGTAGATGATGGCACGTGAAGAGTTGACCAAAAGTCCGCACTGGCTGTTCATACCGTGCTTTACAACCTCCTCTAGGCTACCACCCTGAGCACCGATACCTGGCACTAGCAAGAAGCTATCAGGGATGATCTGACGGATATCGCTAAGCATATCTGCCTTTGTTGCACCTACAACGTACATCATGTTGTCTGCATTACCCCAATTCTTTGATGTCTTCAAAACCTTCTGATATAGAGTGTCGCCTGTCTCAGCATCCTTCATGAACTGGAAGTCGAAAGCTCCCTTGTTTGAAGTCAAAGCAAGAAGAGTAACCCACTTTCCTTCGTAAGTCAAGAATGGAGAAACTGAATCTTCACCCATATATGGAGCTACTGTCACTGAGTCAAAATCCATAGCCCCGAAGAATGTACGGGCATACATAGCTGAAGTGTTACCGATATCACCACGCTTTGCATCGGCGATCAAGAACATATCCGGATAGTTCTTGCGGATATAGTCCACTGTACGCTCTAGCACGTCCCAACCCTGAAGACCAAGGCTCTCGTAGAATGCCAAATTTGGTTTGTAAGCAACGCAGTACTTAGCTGTAGCGTCGATAATCTGCTTGTTGAACTCAAAGATATAGTCGCCTTCGTACTTGTCAAACATAAACTCAGGAATCTTGTTCACGTCTGTGTCAAGGCCTACACAAAGAAACGACTGCTTCTTCTTGATATTCTCAAATAACTCTTCCCTTGTCATAATCGTAATTTTTATGCAAATATACGAAATCAATTCGTAATGCGTATTTGATATAGCGTAATTATTCCATTACTCACATGGAGTGATAAGATTTTTGCTGTCGACAACAACATTCAAGTCGACATCGGCATAAATTCCAGGCACTCTTCCATCGCATGAATATTGCTGAATATAGCAATTATTGAAATCTTCAGTCACGTACATTGCATTATAGTCGGCAATCCACAACTTAACATCGGGGAATTTTTCAGCAAGACCATATTTCCTATAGCAATGACGATTGGAATAAACCATCACATCCTTACCTTGTCCTTTCAAATAATCAACCATCTCCCGAAGATGATAAGTCGACGAATCCCTGTTAATCTGCTTAGGATTATTAACCACCGTCGACTCCTCAAAATCTACGACCAACGGGAAATTGTTTCTCTTTCCATTCGTCGCATCCAAGAATATCTTAGCCTGAAGTTCGCCATCTTTATCGAAATAGAAAAAATGATAGAAACCGACTAAAAGATTAGTTTTAGCCGCTTTCGAATAATTTCCATAAAACAATTGATCACATTTGCCGGTAGCTCCGATAGTAGAACGAAGGATTACAAAATGAGCGCCGTCTGCCAGCACATTGAAATTTATTCTGCCTTGATAATGGCTGATATCGACTCCCCACAGAGTATCAGGAGGCGCGGCACAATCAAAAGATGAATAGTCAACAGTTTCATCCAAGGTATCTTTTTCCTTATCATTACCAAAACAGGAAGTAAGACAAAGAAGTATCAGGAATAAAAAATATCTAGTCATATCACAATTTTAACACAAAGATAAAAAAAGGTTGCGATTTCTCGCAACCTTTTTTCGTTATCATCGATATTCGTTATCGTCTGATCAATGTGAAGTGTCCTGTGTAGACCATATCGATCTCGCGGACGATCAACTCATACCAGTAGTCTGTAGTTGGCATGTCA
>JAZQQY010000028.1:0-8768 GCA_045629285.1 Paludibacteraceae bacterium
TGAGTGTGGCGATTTCCTTTGTCGCGCTATCGGCGTCGGCAAAAGACCACCTTTACGTTAAGGCGGGAGCAGACGGAGACGGAAGTTCCTGGAGTAAAGCGATGGGTAATCTTCAGCAGGCTGTGGATTCGGCTGCTAAGAGGGGTGTTGATGTTTGGGTTGCCAAGGGAGTCTATAAAAGCGACTCTTCTGCCGTGGTGTTCCTTAAACCTAACGTCAGTTTGTATGGAGGATTTGCGGGTACAGAGACGACTCTTGCCGCAAGAGACACTGCTCTCAATCCGACGGTGCTGGATGGTAATGATTCTATCCAGGTAATCAATCAGGAAAAGGATTTTGCCGACTCGGCTTCGGTTGTTGTCGACGGATTCTCAATCCAGAACGGATATGCCACCAATGGTGGTGGTGCGTATCTGAGAAAGAATGCCACTATCAATAACTGTATCGTAAGGGTTTGTAGAGCCAGATTAGGTGCCTCTGTCTATTCTAAGGGAGGTAAAGTGGCAAATACGATAATCTGTCATAACACTGCCATTTCAGGTGGTTTTTCCAATGATGGTGTTTTGTACCTTGAAGGAGGAGTTGTAGATAGTTGTGTCGCTTATAACAATACTGCCGGCTGGAACGGAGTGTTGATGTGTAGCAATTCGGTTGTCAGCAATACTACTATTAAGAACAATAAGTATGGATTCTACAACTGTGTAGATGTCAACAATTCGCAATTGATCAATGTCGAGTTGCTAGATAATACAGGTGGCGAACAGTTCATTTGTAGTTCCAGATCATCTTTCGACAGATGTTTGATAAAGAACAACTCTTGTACGTACAAGTTGCTTGATTTTTCAAGATCCACATTGTCGAATACTTTGATAGTCAACAACAATTACGCATATTATTTTCTCAACCTTTCGTCAGGAAGTTCGATGTTGAATTGTACTATTGCGAACAATAGTGGAAAAAGAACATTCATTTCCGGTTCAAAGGATTCTAAGATCCAGAACTCTATTATCTTCGGCAACACGATCTCAGAAAGAAATAATCCGGTATTGGCAGACGCATGTGTCAACATCGTCTCTCATTCTATGGTTCAGGATGGAGCGTTCGGTGAAGGAAACATCGTTGCTTCTGTTGATAAAGTTGCTTTTGCCGATCCTGAAAACGGCGATTATTCATTATTGGAGAAATCGTATGGAATCAACTCTGGTGTAGATGTCGACGATGCTCTTGACTTGCTTGGAAATCCAAGAAAGCAGGGTGGAGCAGTTGATATGGGTGCTATTGAGTCAGCTTTTGAGAAGGTTCCAGATGCCATTAAGTGTGGAGAGATTGTTTATGTAAAGTCTGGTGCTGAAGGCGACGGTTCAAGTTGGGATTCCGCATTCGGTGAAGTCCAGCAAGCAATCTTGGCAGCGTCTGTAGATGGTAAGTCACATCAAATTTGGATAGCTAAAGGAACATACTTCGGCGATACATTGTCTAATAATGCTGTCACTCTTTCTAACGGAATCAGTTTGTATGGAGGTTTTGCCGGAACTGAGTCGGCTTTGGATGAAAGAGATGCAGCAAAGAACATCACTATAATTGACGGTGCAAGCAAAAGAAGATGTATCATTCAGAATTATGTCTTTACTGATTCAATGGCAGTTGTTGTCGACGGAATCACAATTCAGAATGGATCTTTGAACAACAATGCCGGTGTGAACGCAAAGGTTAAGAACACTACATTCAACAACTGTGTCTTCACTAATTCACGTGTCGGTAATGAAGGCGTTTATGCAGAGAATTCTGTATTCAAGAATTGTAAGTTCACTAAAAACAATATTCAGGAACTCGAAGGTTACGGTATCGTAGTCGACAGTTGTGTGTTCTCTGAGAGTGCATCTATCTTTACTTATAGTGCTGTTTACCTTAGTAAATCAACGTTGTCAAACTCTCAGATGTATGGATACAACATCAAGAATAATGTGCTTGATGTCAATGAGTCGACAGTAGAGAACACCATTATTAGGGATAACACAACTACAGTCTCTCATTTGATTCGCAGTAACTCAACTTCGTGGAGCAGCTCATTGATATATGGAAACAATGTCGAGTCAACAAATGGTAATGTGTTGTATATCTATGGCAGCTCTGATGTGACAAATGCGACTATTGCACATAATAAGACAAAGAATGTAGGTGCTGTAGGTTTCTACTTGACAAACAAGAACGTTTTTGCTTCAATCACTAACTCAATTGTTTATGGCAATAAGGAGACTGATGCAGTTGTGCCACAGGTTCCTAGTCATGACAATTTGAAGGTGAGGTACAGTGCATCTGATGATGATTTGACTGGTGAGAACAATATCAAGTTGGCGACTGCAAACAACGGTTCGGATTCGACTAAGAATTATGTATGCTTTGTCAACGCTGCTGGAGGTGACTTCCGTCTACACGTTACTTCTTCTTGTATAGACAAGGGTCTTGACAGTGTGATGACTGCAAAGGGTGATGTCTACGGCGGTGCCAGAATTTATGGAAAGGCAATTGACCTCGGTGCAATTGAGTTTGACGGCGAATATGCTCAGATGTTGGATTATGGTCAGGTAGTTTGCAATAACAGCAATACTTTCGAGGTTAAGTTTGATTCTACAATCTCCAAGATCGACTGGAAGATCGACTTTGCAGGAAAAGTGACTGGATTTGAGCAGACTTCAGGTAGCGGAGTTTCTATTCCGTCGATGCTTCTTCAGACATCAAGCAGTGAAGTCGACATGATGTCATTGGTAGTGACACCTTACGATAAGGATAGTGTGGCTGGAGTTCCATTTGCTTACAACTATACGGTTTATCCGGATTTCCTAAAGAATAAGGTTACAATCGTCCGTCCTAAGTCGTCGGATGAAGTGAATGTAAAATCCACTGATTTTATGGTTGAGTGGAACACATTGTCGCTTCCTGTCGAGGTTGAAAGATATGATTTGTATGTATGGAAGTCAACTGAAAATATGCCGTCGGTTCCATTTGGTTCATTCTTGAAGGATCACAGCAAGAAGTTGACTGATTTGGACAACCATACTATATACAACTTCATGGTTAAGGCTGTAACTGCTTGTGATACTGTCATCTCTGATACAATGCAGTTCAAGATTGACGTTCCTGAATCATTGGAGATAAGTGGTTCTGCAGTTTGCGAGTTGGGAACTAAGTTGAACACAGAGACATCTGCAACAAGATATGTGAAGGGATTTGAATTGAAGGATTCTATCACATACGTGATTTCTGGAAAAGATTCGTTGGATTTCTCTGTTAAACTTTTGAATAATTGGAATCCGTTGACTGGAGGATATTACGCAGTTTACTATAATCCTACAGACTCGAAGAAACCGTTGAGCACTGCGACATTGACATTCAAGTCGGGTAGCTACACGGCGGAGATGCAATTGAAGGGTATTCTTGCAAACTACTACGTATTCGATGTAGTGGTTGAGAAAGAGGAGTACAAAGCAGGTGACACTATCGCAATCAAGGGATTGGTGATGGATGCTTATGAGGTGCCGCTTGAGAATAAGCACGTAAAGATTTCTGTCTATAAGTCAGGTGCTGTAATCAAGGAGTTCATGGCTATTTCAGATGCAAACGGTGAGGTCTCTGCCAAGTATATCTCTTCCCCTTATGAAAGTGGAGTATATGGAATCGGCCTAAGTTTGGATGGTGAGAAATCTGAAACTATTTATGGTGAGTTCAATATTCCTGGTATCACTTGTAGTCTGGGCACAGACAGATGGTTGGTGCAGAAGGGTGATACTGTTCGTGGATCGATCACAGTTGTGAATCGTAGTAAAGTTGAGGCTCATGGTATAAAGATCAAGACATTGACTTTAGCTAACGGTTGCAAAGTTGCGTTTGATACGCTTGATGTATTGAAAGGCCTTGAGACTGAGAAAATCAGTTACTACGTCACAGGCGATTCGCTTACTGTAGGAAATAATTACATCTTGTCGACATTCCGTGTGGAGACTGCGGAAGGGTTGAGCTCAAACTTCACTTCGTACTTCTATTGTGAAGCACCTTACGGACAGATCAAGGTGTTGCCTGCAAATATCAAGGAGTATGTATCTAAGCAGAATCCTAAGTTGATAGAGCTTATGCTTTGCAATACAGGATTGGGCGAGACTGGTAAGGTGTCGGTATCATTGCCAAAGAATATTGAGGGAATCTCAATGCCTAACGGAACTGAGATTGAAAGTATTAAGGCTGGAGATACAGTAAAGACAGTTTTGAAATTGGCTTATTACGATGGCGCAAAACTTAATACTCCTATCAGTGGTATTATCGGTGTCAATTGTGAAAATGGCAAGTCAACTTCAATCAATTATGAGTTCCAGTATACTTCTTCATCTATTGGAAGTGTCGATGTAGATGTTGTCGACGAGTATTTCTACAACTCAACGTCAAAGAAGCATCTTGCTGGCGCGACAGTTGAGATTAAGCATGCATTCAACAATAGTGTTATTGCAACAGGAACAACTGACAGTACTGGAAAACTTCATTTGGATAGTATTCCTGAAGGCGACTATGTATTGCTTGTGAAGGCTGATAAGCACGACACTTACAAAGAGTTGATCTCTGTTCAGGCGGGTCAGAACTTGGATAAGTTTGTATTCGTCTCATTCCAGGCTGTGACATATACATGGAATGTTGAGCGTGTCGAGATTGAGGACAAGTACGAATATGAACTTAAAACAGAATATGAGACTAATGTTCCAGCTCCTGTCGTGACAATCAAGTTCATTGATGATATTCCTGCTAGAGAGAGCTTTGCTCCTGGCGACAAGAAGGTTGTATACCTAATGGTTGCAAATCACGGTCTGATTGCAGCAAAGGACGTTGAGATTTTTGCTCCTGAGGTTGAGGGATTTAAATTCTCTTTCGATGTAAATCGTATAGATTCTCTTCCAGCTAACTATGCGATGTCTATTCCTCTTTTGATGGAGCGACTAGCTGATATCAAAGACACTACTAATGTTGTGCCTGCTATCCCTACTCCAGACGGCAGCTCGGATGCAGGTAATGGCGCAGGTCCAGGAAGCGGTTCAGGCGATAGTTCGGATTCTGGTAACGGTTCAGACGATGGTTCGGATTCTGGTAACGGCACTGGTTCTGGAAGTGGTTCGGGCGATGGTTCGGATGACGGTTCAGGCGATGGATCTGGTTCTGGACATACACCAAATGATCCTCCTATTGGAATAGGAGGTCCAGGTAACCCTGGTGTTTATCATCCTTTAGGAACGGGTTCAGGTTGTCCTTCGTTAAAAATCAAATGGTGGTATGATTGTGGCGGCAAGGTAGAAAAGGTTGGTGAGATCAATATCTGGCGATGTGACTATATCTTTGACGACATCCATTTCACAGGTAATGGTAGTGAGCATGGAGCTGCTATCTCAACATACGTTTACGGAGATTGTAACGACACTTGTCATATCAGGGTAAAGACTTTGATACTATGTTTGGCTGATATTATCGGTGCACTTGATCCTACAGGTCTTGTCAGTGCAGGTACAGCAGGATTTTCTCTAGGAAATACTACAGGAACCCTTTTATCAGATGTTGTTAAAGGAGGTGGTTCATTGACAGAAAGACAAGAAGCAAGTTATGCGTATTCGTACAAAACATGGCTTTTGGGTCTAGTCACATCAATTCCATTTGATTGTTATGATTTACTATGTCAATTGTATTCATGTAGAGTAAATGGCAGACAAGCGGAGAATTGTGGCGAATTCGTCTATGATATGAATCATCCTGCTGAACGTCCGTCGCCATTGAGAGTCGCTACATTAGCAAATGCGGATTTCTACAACAGCGCAACTCCGGACCTTTTGGCAACTCACGACTATTTGGAATATGCTAAGTTTGAGGCTAGTCGAAATCGTTTGTTCTCAGAGTGTACAGGACTTTCGGTAAGTGCTTTGTCTACTTCAGGAGCAAAGACTTTCATGGATTATGCAATCGACTCAATATCTTCATTAGGTAAGATTGATGCTGAGGGTGTAAAGAAACTTCCGGTTTCTGATCTTTCTCTAACAGAGATGTTGGAAATCACTGAAAGATGGAACAATTCTATGGATGCCTGGAAAGCAGGTGTGACTGATTCTTCTAATATCGTAAGTAAGAAAGTATATGACGAATGTCTTGCCAATATTGACAATTTCTTCCGTTATGTGCTATTCCGTAACTTCAAGGATATAGATGAAATGCATCAGTTCATTGCCAAGAATATGGAGACAAAACCAAGAAAGAGTGTTTGTGCAAGTGTCAAGCTTCACATGTCTCAGACTATGTCTATGACTCGTGAGGCGTTCGACGGTACTCTTACTGTCAACAACGGTAATGAGACTGTAGATATGGATAACTTCAAGGTTGTTCTTGAGATTCGCGACGAGAAGGGTAATCTAGCAAACGATTTGTTCCAGATCAATACTTTGTCTTTGGACGGAATTGACGCAGTTGACGGAAGTTCGATGATTGCTTCTGGCAGTGAGGCTACTTCTGTATTCCGTTTCATTCCGACAACAAAAGCGGCTCCTGAGAATCCTGCCAACTATTCGTTCGGAGGAAAGATCGTTTATGTTGAGGATGGCGACACAATCACAATGGATTTGGTTCCTGTGATTTTGACTGTCTATCCAAGTCCAGATTTGAAGGTTGATTATTTCGTACAGCGCAATGTTCTTGGCGACGATGCTTTGACTGAGACACGCGTAGAGCCTAGTGTTCCTGCCGCTATAGGTGTCAGAATCGACAACCAGGGTTATGGCGTGGCAAAGAATGTAAAACTAGAGACTGCACAGCCTGAGATTGTCGACAATGAGAAGGGATTGTTGATTGACTTTGAATTTATCGGTTCTAGCTTGAACGGTAAGGATTGCAATCTAGGTTCGGAAAATATTGACTTCGGTAATATCGATGCTCAGTCGGCAAAGACAGGTGTTTGGTGGTTGACAAGTTCATTGCTTGGTCATTTTACTAAGTATGAGGCTAATGTGGTTCATACTACTGGTTTCGGTAATCCTGAGTTGAGCTTGGTAAATGGAATTGAAGTTCATGAGTTGGTCAAGACTGTTGACGCTTATGGCACTAAGGAAGATGGTGTTGTCGACTTCCTTGTAAACGATGTTGAGGACGGAAATGACACTCCTGATGCCATCTATTACTCAAATGGCGGCAAGGATAGCGTGAAGGTCGTTAAGTCGGCAATACTTGATAAAAACAGTGTAGGATCTGCTGATACAATAGTTAAGCTTACTGTGACTCCTTCTGAGGCAGGATGGAACTATGCTCAGATGAATGATCCTGGAAACAACTGTTATGATATTAAGAAGGTAGTTAGAGTCAAGGACAGTGTTGAGATTCCGTTAAGCAACGTTTGGACAACATTCGTTACGCTTCCAGATGGAAAGGAACCAATCTACGAGAATCGACTACACTTCTTGGACAATATGACGACTCTTGGAGAGAATGAGTATGATATCCATTACAGTGTCAGAAAGAATATCTTGACTGTGACAGAGCTTACAGGAATGCCAAAGAACGAAGAGACAGTTAAGACTTCTGTAGACAGCATTGTTGTAGAGTTCAACAGAAAGATTCAGAAGTCGACATTCGACTACAAAGATATCGAGCTATATTGTCAGGGTGGCAATAATTTGAGCGACTCTACAATCAAGGTTAAACAGATCGATGATTTTAGATATGCGGTGAACATCTCGTCTAAGACTGATACTTCAGGATTCTATAGAATCGAGATTAATGTCAACGACATCTTTGATGAGGCAGGATATCCAGGAGAGGTAGGAATGACTGCATCATGGATTCAATTCATAGAGAGCAGTGACGACAGTGATCAACCTGATGACGATCCTGAAGGCGACATTGACAATCCTGCTGACGACGGAAATGGTGAGGATGATGACGATCCTGAAGGCGACATTGACAATCCTGTTGACGACGGAAATGATGAGGATGATGACGATCCTGAAGGCGATGAGGGCGATGACAATCCATACGACGATTTTGAAACAGTTGTAGAAGGCATTGAGATCGACGACATTGTTGTGTATGTAAATCATAACAGCATTTACGTCAAGTCAACAAAAGATGGTTCTTTGGATATCTATGACATGCTTTCACGACTTGTGGTGAAGAATGCCCAATATGGAATAGGTGTTACCAACGTAGCAACTCTACCAAAGGGTATTTACGTCATAGAGGGTCAAAAAGTGATTTTGAGATAATTTGAATCACATTCTAACAAAAAGACGGGAGCAATCCCGTCTTTTTTTGTTAAGGAAAAGGGTTGGTGACAGGTATATATAGAGAGATGGTATGCACTTGTATGTCTCCAGGGCCAGTGGAATTGCTTCGTCCCGGCGAGGGTAGCCGATTCCAGACGGCGGCGAAGCAGACGTCTGGTGTCGAGCCAGAAGAAAATTCTGAGAATTTTCAATGATTTTTCAGGCATTTCATGATTCCCATTTGTGCAAGACCGTCAAAACAGCGCGAAGCTCCAGAAACCGCCAAAAAATCTCAAAAAATTATTTATATGTTTTTCAGCACATTACGAACATTTCTAAAAAATAATTCCTAACACGCTTGCACAGTATCGAAATCTGCTATACTTTTGCACTCGCTTTCGGGAAGGAACGCTACTCCAAACGAAAGCAAAGACATAAAACAAGCTCCCCAAGAGAGGGTGAGACGCCAAAAGACAACGATCTTTGAAAGCATTT
>JAZQQY010000029.1:0-314750 GCA_045629285.1 Paludibacteraceae bacterium
GATCAAAGAGAGGTAAAGGTGAAAACTTACAAAAAAGAAGATCATTGCAGCCCTAGGGCTGCAATGATCTTCTAAAAAGTTCTAACTTTGTCCTAATAAAACTAAGTAAAAAACTGTAACGGTTATTTAGGACTAGTCATTTTAATCAAAAGATTAGTCTCTCTTAAAG
The DNA here is from genome assembly GCA_045629285.1 of Paludibacteraceae bacterium. GTDB lineage: Bacteria > Bacteroidota > Bacteroidia > Bacteroidales > Paludibacteraceae > UBA1723. The sequence continues at coordinate 170 of JAZQQY010000029.1, forward strand.
ATATCTCTTGTGTAAACCTTATCAAGAACATCGTCAAGACAAGAGTCATAACGATTGGCGATGATAGCCTGAGACTGTTTCTTGAACTCATCAAGATTATTCACAACCTTGCTACCGAAGAATGTGCTGCCATCCTCAAGAGTCGGCTCATAGATAATAACCTGAGCTCCCTTAGCCTTGATTCTCTTCATCACACCCTGGATTGAGCTCTGACGGAAGTTATCTGAATTAGACTTCATTGTCAAACGGAATACGCCGACAGTGACCTCATGCTCCTTGCTTGCATCATAACTTCCTTCTGCATAACTGTAGTAACCAGCCTTCTGAAGTACACGGTCTGCGATGAAGTCCTTACGAGTACGGTTACTCTCTACAATTGCTGTCATCATATTCTGAGGAACCTCATTGTAGTTAGCCAAAAGCTGCTTAGTATCCTTTGGTAGACAGTAACCACCATAACCAAATGAAGGATTATTATAGTGTGAACCGATACGTGGGTCAAGGCCGATACCCTGAATAATAGCCTGTGAATCAAGGCCCTTTACCTCAGCGTATGTATCTAGTTCATTGAAATAGCTTACACGAAGAGCAAGATATGTATTTGCGAAAAGTTTAACTGCTTCCGCCTCCTTCATTCCCATGAACAAAGTGTCGATATTATCTTTGATTGCTCCTTCCTGAAGAAGTTCTGCAAAAACACGGGCATACTTCTCAGATTCAGGATTAGCAATTGCCTTGATTGCTGCATTCTCCTCAGAGAATGTCTTATCATCAATATTGATAATCTTAGGATATCCAACGATAATACGAGAAGGATAAAGATTATCATACAAAGCCTTACTTTCACGCAAGAACTCAGGAGAGAACAACAAATTAAACTTCTTATCCTTAAGTTCAGGCTTGTACAAGAACTGCAAAGCATACTTCACATACAACGAGCGAGTATAACCGACAGGAATTGTAGATTTGATAATCATAACTGCATCAGGGTTAACCTCAAGCACAAGATCAATAACCTCTTCAACATGTGATGTATCAAAATAATTCTTCTGTGGATCATAGTTAGTAGGTGCTGCAATAACAACAATATCAGCATCCTTATATGCAGCTCTACCATCTAAAGTCGCAGTCAAATCTAGTTTCTTTTCGGCAAGATATTTTTCAATATACTCATCCTGAATTGGCGACTTCTTATTATTGATCATGTCCACCTTCTCTGGAATAACATCTACCGCAGTCACCTTGTGGTGCTGTGCAAGCAAAGTCGCAATAGAAAGTCCAACGTAGCCAGTACCAGCTACAGCAATCTGTAAATCTTCGAATTTTCTCATTATAATATGTATATCCGTCAAAAATAGAACCTATCGTTTACCAATACTCAAGCCCCAAAAGACGAGATTTTGTCAAAATCTAAATCACGATGCAAAATTAGGAAAAAATACGGTATTTTATCCTTCCCGATGTATAAAAAAGCACACATTTTACATTTATTAAAACAACAAATTCATGTTAAAAGATATAATCAGTACGCAAAAATCAACAAAATAGATAAAAAAGTACCGTTTTGATATGTTATTTAGCAGAAATTCTATATATTTGCAAAATCTTAGTTTAAGAAATTAACGACAATGGTAAAACGTATTGATGATAATCTTAAGAGCATAGAGGAGATATCTGACATTTGGAAGATATTGACTCCTGAGCAGCTTTTGTATCTAAAGCAGAACTATGGCATACTTAGATTCAAGAAGAATGAGATGGTTTATGCTGAAGGAGACGTGCCAACACACATGCTATGCGTTGTAAAGGGTAAGGTTAAGATCTACAAGAGAGGCGTTGGAAACAGAAACCAAATCATGCGTATGGTTGGGCCAAGCGAGACATTCGCTTACCGTGCAATGTTTGCTGGGGAAAACTACGTGACTTGTGCAACTGCTTTTGAGCCGACTGTCATCTATACGATTCCAAAGGAAGTAATCAGAAACTTGATTTCACACAATGCTGAGCTTGCTTGGTATTTCATCCATACATTGTCAGTTGACCTTGGTATTGCCGATGCAAGAAGCGTAAGCTTGACACAGAAGCATATCCGTGGTAGATTGGCAGAGTCCCTACTCTTCTTGAAGGACAGCTACGGTTTGGAGGAAGATGGTGCAACAATCGGCATCTACCTATCACGCGAGGATTTGGCAAGTTTGTCAAACATGACAACATCAAATGCGATCCGCACATTGTCGTCATTCGTTCAGGAGAAGATCATAACTATGGACGGAAGAAAAATCAAAATCGTTGATATGGAGCAGTTGAAGAGAATTTGCAAGATTGGCTAATTCATTTTCAACCATTACCATACAAAAAGCCGGCAGAAATGTCGGCTTTTTTAGTTTCAAGTTTCAAGCGAGAATGCCTGTTTTATAATCAACAAAATATCATGTTCTATCAATCTATAATGTGATGATACTACTAATTATAGATTCTACAATGATGTGAAGCGTATTCTTGATCATTAAATTAAAACCTAAGACTTTCCATACACCCAAAACAAAAAGAGCATCGACTTTCGCCGATGCTCTTTCTATATCTGTCTAATTCAGATTATCCCAAGAATGAGATCAAGATACCTGCAGCAACTGCAGAACCGATAACTCCTGATACGTTAGATGACATACAGTAGTTCAATACGTGGTTTCTTGAATCATACTTCAATGCGATGTCGTTAGCGACACGTGATGCCATTGGCACTGCCGATAGACCAGTTGCACCGATAAGCGGATTGATCTTCTTCTTTGCGAAACAGTTGTAAAGCTTTACCAAAAGGATACCAGCACCGATTGACAAACCGAATGCGAAGAATCCACCTATAACAATTCCGATAGTCTGAAGGTTCAAGAATGCGTCTACTGTCATTGTAGCACCTACACACAACCCCAAGAAGATTGTAGCAGCGTTCATGATTGAGTTAGAAGCAGCATCATACAAACGAGATGTGTTAGAACCAACCTCCTTGATCAAATTACCGAACATCAACATACCAACCAATGGAACTGCAGATGGAACGATGATTGCAACAAGAGTAGTAGTCACGATTGGGAAAAGAATTTTAAGAACCCTCATGTTCTTAATCTCTACGCTTGATGGATAAAGCTTATCCTGCTCCTTCATATTGATCTTCAAATCCTTCTCTGTACAAAGCAACTTAACAACCAAAGGCACGATCACTGGCACAAGAGCCATGTATGAGTATGCCGCGATAGCGATTGGTCCTAGCAAATGAGGAGCCAACTTGATTGTAGTAAAGATGGCTGTCGGACCATCGGCACCACCAATGATTGCCAAAGAAGCAGCCTCACTCATATCGAACTTACCAGAAGCAGCGGCAATCAACAATACAGCGAAGATACCGAACTGTGCAGCTGCACCGAAGAACGCCAACTTCAAGTTTCTGATCATTGGAGCAAAGTCTGTCATCGCACCTACACCCATGAAAATGATAGGTGGCAAGAAACCAGTCTTGATCAACATGTAGTAAAGGAAGTTCATCAAACCTAGATCATGAGCGATCTGTGGCAAACCCACCTCATAAATGTTGTAAGGGACACCGTTCTCGTCGGCCCAAACCTCACCATTATTCAATGTAATTACATTGTGACACATCTCACCGTCGACCATCTTATCTACAGCAGCCAAAACGCCCATATCTCCACCAGGGAAGTTAGCGATCAACACACCGAAAGCGATCGGGATAAGTAGCAATGGCTCGTACTCCTTCTTGATACCCAAGTATAGCAATATAAAGGCAAGGATGTACATCACCAAGAATGACGGATTGGCTACAATCGAACCAATCGCTGTCATTTCATATAGTTTCGACAATATTTCTTCCATTATGCCTTAATTTTCATTAGAACATCGTCCTCAGCAACTGACGAGCCGCTTGTTAGACAAATCTCTGTAACGACACCATCCCACTCAGAAGCGATAGCGTTGAATGTCTTCATTGCCTCTACGTAGCAAACTGTCTGACCCTTCTTAACTGTATCGCCAACCTTTACAGGAGTATCTCCATTACCCTTAACTAGGTAGAACTTACCCTCAAGTGGAGAAGTCAACTCATTACCCTCACCTGGAGCGCCTGCCGCTCCTGGAGCTGCCGAAGCACCTGTAGAAGGAAGAGTTTTACCATCATTCGCACCGATAACAACTGAATACTTCTCACCCTTAACCTCAACAACAACTGTCTGAGGCAATGTAAGTGCAGATCCACCACCAGCGTTCTGCTTCTTAGCCTTTCTCTCAGCCAAATCAGCCTCGAAGTCAGCCTTCGCCTTACCGCTCTTCATAGCACGATACTGCTGTGGGTGCATTGCAAGCTCGAACAACTCCTCGTCGTCCTGACCGCAGTCCCAACCCTCTTTCTTCATCTCCTCACGGAATGTGTCAAGAGCATCAGGATAGTTGCTCTGTGGATCCTCAGTGTGGAACTCTCTACCCTGCTCTTTTGCCTTTGCAACAAGTTCAGGAGCCAACTCGCCTGGCAACTTACCAGACTTACCTAGCATCATATCCCAGATATCGTCGGCAATCATAGACCATCTCTCCTTGCCCTTCTCCATCTGCATAACGTTCATCAACGCCATGTTCTTCACGTACTGTGAGAATGGAGTCACAAGACATGGATAACCCATCATAGGCCATACATACTTAACCTCATCGAACAACTTGATAAGAAGCTCGTCCTGAGACATCTTAGGCTTACCGTTCTTCTCCTTCCACTTGTTGATGCTCTCAAGGTTAGTTTCCAAGTCTGTCATCAAAGAACCCATCATACCACCTGGTAGACCTGGACCGATAAGAAGTGAGTTCATCTGGCGGTTACGTGCTGGGATGTAGTAACCTAGGAAGTCGTCCATCATCTCCTGAACTAGAGTACGAACCTCCATATATGCTGCCATGTTGATCTCCTTAACCTTGAAACCAGCATCCTTCAACATCTCCTGAACTGCGATAACGTCTGCGTGGCCTGTACCCCATGAAAGTGGCTCCATACCTACGTCTACGTAATCACAACCTGCCTTACAAACCTCAAGGATTGAAGCCATGTTGAAACCAGGACCTGCGTGGCTATGGTACTGGATTGTAATATCCTTAATCTCCTTGATCTTACGAGTCAACTCACCAAGGAATACAGGACGACCGATACCAGCCATATCCTTCAAACAGATCTCATCACAACCTGCCTCGATAAACTTCTTTGCCAAATCAACATAGTATTCAACTGTGTGGATTGGTGAACTTGTGATACAAAGAGAAGCCTGAGCGATCATGCCTGCCTCCTTTGCGTATTTGATAGAAGGAATTACGTTGCGTGCGTCATTAAGTCCACAGAAAATACGTGTGATATCTGTACCCTGTGCATGCTTAACCTTATAGAAAAGCTTACGTACGTCTGCTGGAACTGGGCTCATTCTCAAACCGTTAAGCGCACGGTCAAGCATGTGAGTCTGGATTCCTGCCTCGTGGAAAGGCTTAGTCCACTGACGAACTGCTTTGTTTGGGTTTTCACCGAACAAAAGGTTTACCTGCTCAAATCCACCACCGTTAGTCTCAACGCGGTCGAAGCAACCCATCTTGATGATTGCTGGAGCAACTTTGACAAGCTGGTCTACTCTCGGCACATACTTGCCGGCAGCCTGCCACATATCTCTAAATACTAAACTAAATTTAACTTCTTTAGCCATGATTTATCTTATATTTTTTCTATTTTTTCAATCTTACCTTTATTACCTGTGATCTTAGCAACAGCCAACTCAACTGCAGCCATAACGTCTGGGTTAATCGCGGCACCCTGTGGAGCAGCAGACTTTGGTGCAGCTGGTTTCTCGTCTTCAGGCACAAACTTGTTCACGAAACGGATAAGCGCATTACCCATCGCAATGACAAGACCAAGAACAGCGAAGACGGTAATCATACCGACAGCCATAAGCTTCAAGGCCTCTACAAAATTTCCTTCCATCTTATAATTCGCTTAATAAAAAGTTTTTTCAATATCTGCAAAGATAATAAACATTATTTCCCTTACAATCAAAATCCATTTCTTTTTTTGACGATTTATAACAAAAACAAAGCGTTTGTTATGTATCGTCACGTTTTTAAACTAATTTACTTAATAATTATTCAAAATAATGGCATAAAAATTACAAATTATAAATTGAGACAAAAACAAATGGGACGCGACAATTCGCGTCCCATTTGCCTTATTTCGTATTTATCGTCATTCTACATCGGCACATAACTCGTCACTACCTCGCTCACTATACCGATAATGATGATTTCCGCCCAAAGAATAAAACACATCGTGTGGATATGGGATCTTCTGAACTTATCATCACTTGTGTACTGCGGAAATTTCTTCTTCAAAAAGCCGACAATCACATACGACAACCATCCTAACAATACTCCGCAGATGGCTCCGACTGTTATGTCGCCAGGGAAATGAACTCCTAGATAGATGCGCGAGTAAGAGCATAATATCGCCCAAAAAAACATTGTTCCCGTCAAGAATTTATTGCGGAACAACAAGCTTAGGAATGTCGCTATGGCAAAGGAATTTCCTGCATGAGACGAAGGGAATCCATACTTTCCTCCGGTATAGTCGAAAGCATAAGCAAGATGATCCATGATATTCGGATCATGACTCGGACGCAGACGTTCAAAATATGGCTTCATCAATCCTGATGTGATTCTGTCCGTCAACAGGAATACCAGGATAATGCCTATCAATATCAACCATGCTTCTTTCTTTTTTGTACGGAAAATCGTAAAGAGCATATACACTACCGGCGGAAACCAGATTCCAATCTTGGATACATTGAAAAAGAATGTGTCCCATGCCAGATTATGATAAGCTGGCAAATTCAAGGTTTCCATCAGACTGTAGTCCGTCTGCAATAAAAAATCAATCATAAAATTATCTGTATGTAATTAGTGATTTCCAATGCATCAATCTATTACGAATTAATATTTTATCTCTTCCAGGAATAGTCCGCAAGCTGGTGCTGATGTAGATGCCTTGCATCTGTCCTTGCTCTCTATGATATTTCTGAAATCTGCGATTGTGATCTTCTTTCTTCCTACGTCAATCAACGTGCCGACGATAGCACGCACCATATTGCGCAAGAATCTATTGGCAGAGATAGTGAAAACAAGTATGTTTCCATCCATTCTCCATTCAGCTCGTGTAATCGTACAATTGTTCGTTTTAGTGTCGGTATTTACTTTGCTGAAACTTGTGAAATCCTCATATTCGAATAATGTCGACGCGGCCTTGTTCATCAACTCTACATCAAGGTCGAAATTGATATACGCCACTGTATCTAGTGTGAATGGATCCTTATCTTTCGTAATGTAATAGCGATATGTGCGCTCTGTAGCTGAAAATCTCGCTGAAAATTCCCCATCGACCTCTTTTATGCTGGCGACGGAAATGTCCTTAGGCAACAGTTTATTGATTCGGTAGACAAACTGAGCACCGTCGCCTAAAGGATTATTCGCATCAAAATGAGCTGTCATCATACGGGCGTGCACACCGGTATCTGTACGTCCGGCGCCTGTAGTGGAGATCTCCTCACGACAAAGAGTAGAAAGAGCTTTGTTTAGCTCCTCCTGAACTGTATTGCCGTTCGGCTGAATCTGCCAACCATGATAGTTGGTTCCTAAATATGAGAATGTTATCAAATAACGCATATCGTTTTTTTAAGTTTCAAGTTTCAGGTTTCAGGTAACCAGAAACCTTATTCCATATAGGAGTCTTTGAAACCAAGAAGATAAAGCAAACCGTCAAGGCCAAAGTTGGATAACGACTGCTTGGCATTCTCCTTAACCTTTGGTTTGGCGTGGAATGCAACTCCAAGTCCAGCCAACGAAAGCATAGGAAGGTCGTTCGCTCCGTCGCCGACAGCAATCACCTGCTGAAGATCCAAGCCCTCAACCTGTGCGATCAAACGCAACAAATCGGCTTTTCTCTTACCGTCAACAATATCTCCAAGATGACGGCCAGTCAATTTGCCATTGACAATCTCAAGTTCATTGGCATAGACATAATCCAAATCGAAACGTCTCTTCAAATAGTTTCCGAAATATGTGAACCCTCCGGAAAGGATTGCAATCTTATAGCCAAATTTCTTCAGCATACGCAAGGCTCGCTCAGCTCCATCCATGATAGGAAGATTCTCAGCGATATCGATCATCACGCTCTCATCCAAACCTTCCAACAATGCTACTCGGCGCTTGAAACTCTCGCAGAAATCTATCTCACCACGCATTGCGCTCTCAGTGATGGCTTTCACTTCGTCGCCCACACCTGCACGCATAGCAAGTTCGTCGATAACCTCAGTTTTGATTAGAGTCGAATCCATATCAAAGCAGACCAAACGGCGGTTGCGTCGATAGATATTGTCCTCCTGGAAAGAGATATCGTATCCTAAATTGCTCGACAAATGAAGGAAATGCGACTGTAGTGCTGCCTTATCCTTCGGTGTACCACGCACCGACATCTCTACAGATGCCTTTGCATTTGAATTTTCCACACCTTCAAGCGGAATTCGTCCCGACAAACGAGTGATGGAATCAATGTTCAAGCCCTGCTCACTCAACGCACCAGACACGTTCGCCAACAGGTCTGCCGAGATATCACGTCCAAGCATAGTGATGATATAACGGTTCTTTCCCTGCAGACTTACCCAATCGGAATACTCCTTCTCGCTGATAGTGTCGAAGCGGACATTGATTCCCAAAGTCGACGCAGAAAAAAGCATCTCCTTCAAGATAAATCCAGACACCTGCTGATCGCTTGAGAACAAGATTCCCAACGATAGTGTGTTATGGATATCAGCCTGACCAATATCAAGAATCGTAGCTCCGTAATGAGCCAATATACTTGTCATCTTAGATGTCAAGCCCGGACGATCCGGACCTGAAATAGATACCAATATAATCTCTTTAGTTTCCAAATTATGCACAATTTTTTGTTTCGTTACAAAAGTAATGTTTTTCGATGAATTTGAAAATAAAAAGAGACGCAGCAAAAACCACGTCTCCAAATTATGCATTATGCATTACGAATCACGCATTAATCAAAAGCACATCGTCAAGACTCTCTCTCAACTCTAACGCCTTCTTTATACTCTCCACATCTACTCCACCAAAAACCTTCACCACAAGATTGTGGATACCGATTTCAGAAAGTATTCCAGTCGCCTCCTTAACCATAGATTCAGGAGTAAAGTTCTTATTGTTTGTAGGAACATAGAAAAGATATCCTTTATCACACTGTGCTCCACATGGTGTATCAGTCTCTATCTTGTCGAAAAGATCTTTGACATCCTTATATTTTCCTGCAGCGTACTTCATCTCTTCTGCACAAGCTGTATCAGTCATTGTACCGATAATGAATACTGCACCGTATTGATCAAGGTAGTCGAATGCTATACCTTTTCCTTCTTTCAAAACCATATTAAAATTGTATCTAGTTCAAATGTTCAATGGCTACGCCGTTAAAACGAATTTATTCTGTCGCCCCTTCACCGGAAACCGTCTCTGTCTCTTCCTCCTGTGTGAAATAGCCGCTACCGTATCTGTCGAATGTAACTGTTATCTTCACACCAAAGTTAGTATAGCCCAAACTCTCGGCGATTCTCTGTCCTGTCGACATTTTCTGCCCACTCAACACACTTGAATGTATCAAAAATGCAGGAAGTTCAGACTGATCTTTTGGATTTGATGTCTTCAAGAAATCATACACCTGCTTGTTCTTCGCATACTGTATATTGTCCTCGTCGGAATCAGCCTTAAACTTGATTCTGTACAAAGCCTTGTCGAAGAATACTCCGGCATTGATACTGAACATCTTGTTGATTTGGAAACGATAACCAGCATCTGCAGTAAACATCATCATGATTGGATTACTTGAAAACTGACCGTTGAACACACACTCTTTGTCATTCAAACCAAGTGCGGCGCCATGATTCATCGTTGCATTGTATGCTGGAATCTCACAAGTGAAATCGCAATCTTTCAATGTCTGGTCGTATTTCAATTTGATTGGCACGCCGACCTTTATACCTGCATGTCCGAACAACTTTCCTGTTGTGTATGACAACGTGATCGGAACATCCAACAACATCAGTTTGTTGATCTCCTCAATCTCTCCTACTCTATATTTGAATTTCAACAAGTCACCTTCATAGTCGATATGACTAGACTCATCATAGAAATTCTTTCCGACAAAAGTTCCTTTAGTGAACGAGAAATTGACTCCGACCATGAATCCCCAATGACGGTTGAGATAGTAGTCGTAGATGAAATTGACACTAGGCGACAATGACATCTTACCTTCTCCCATATCAGAATTATATGTCATCCATGTCGGTCCGAATGACCCTCCGATACCTACATGCGAATGGCTTTCATCTACCTCCTGCAAAACCTCACGCTTAGTTGTGTGAAGCTGGACTTTATAAGTGGAATCTACATAAATCGTACGGTCGGTTGAAAGCAACGGTGCATCCTCAAACACTCCGTAGTACGACAAATCCTTCAATGTAGACTGCTCTGTCTGGCCCAACGGCTCTAGAGGCACAGCTGGGTTCTTGCCCCAAATCGAATTCTCATAGTTGAAGATCATACTATCAACAAACGTCTTCTTTGGAGCAGGCTGATCCTTTGCAGCGAAAAGTGTCGTACTATTTGCCGCTGCAATCGCCAATGCCACGATGCATTTAAATCCTCTGTGTATATTTTGTAGTCCCATAGTCATTCTTTCACTATCATCTCACAATAAAACGAGTATCCAACATTCTCGCATCTGATTCATATATCAACACGAAATAATGTCCACTTGGCAAATCTATCTCCATCTGGATTGGATACGATGTCGGAACAAAATCTCTAATCATAGTTCCCATCACGTCGTAAATCTCTACTCTCAAGTTCTTCTTCTCCTCCTCCGTAAACGGATATTCGATAGTAAGGATCTCGTCAAGCGAGACTGGATTTGGATAAATCTTCAACTCTCTATCCTTGTCGACGCAGTATGTCTCAGATATATATTCCTTACCCGCAACCGTAGTTACCTCTACCTGGTAGCAACCGTTCAATTTTTCTCCCTTCGCACCTTCATAGTACTCTTTTGTCGCCCCCTGAATAGCGACACCGTCCTTATACCACTGGTATGTTGCAAACTTCACTTTGCCGATATTGTTGTTGCAGAACAATACGTATCCAAACTTGTCTACGATTACAGGATAACCCAAATCTCTCTCTACAACAATCTTGATCTCAACGAATGAATCACATCCTTCTGCATTAACCAAAGTATCTTTGATAACCTGGCTACGACGGTATGTCACTCCATTATATTCAACCGAACTCTCACCTGTAAATACTACAGAATTATATGTCGGCTTCTTAACATGGACTTTGTAATGCACAATACTGTCGCAAATATAATCTTTTCCTGCGACATTATACACTTTTTGGAACATACATTGATAATCATCAACATCTTCTTTTATCACGACTTCTCCATTATCAGGATCGTTGATGATAACGCTGTCACATTCCGACAAGTAGATCGTTGGCGACTCGATACGTGGTAAAACCAAAACCTTGACGTTTACGAAACTGTCGCAATCACACAATGTGCTCTTCAAGCTAAGCTGGAATGTAGTGTCGTTGTAATAGATATTACCGTTGTATTCGGCAAACTCACAACCCATCACCTCCTGATTTGTAGTCGTAGGATGTAGGACAACTACACTCTGAGTATTTATGATCGGACAACCTTCATCTGTAGTACCAACCTCAACGCTGATTGTATGATCCTCGTAGTATGTCTTGTTGTTAAGATCACAAACAACAGAATCACAACCATATCTTGTAGGCAAGAAATTCTCAATTGTCTCTACAAATCTGAAATCAAGTACTCGTATCAAACTGTCGCAACCTGCAGCGGAAGGATAAATGATAGTCTCCTTGTAATCACCATCCTGTGCAAGATAAACCTTACCCTCATAATTGATGACATCACCACAAGTACTGATCTTAACTGTATCGTAGATAGGATTTGCAACAACGATATGGATGTTGTTAACTATGCTATCACAAACCGGACCTGAAGTGTATCTGATTACATCAACAGTATCAACACTTGATGTAAACGTTGTAGGAACGACACTACCGTAGAATGTATACTGAGCTTCACTACATCCTGAGATATTGATGTTGTTATGCTTTGTTTCTCGGATTGTGTAACGTCTCAATGAAACCGAACTGTCACAGTCGCAGAATGAGTTGTTGAATTTCTTATGGACGAAATAATCCTGTGTCTTCGTGAACGTTGTATCTAGGGTCGCATCGTAGAAATCTCCACAATTCACAATTTCAACCGTATCTCTAACCGGAGCCGGCAAGATATGGATCGTGCGAATCAATACACTATCACACTTCTTATCACGTGGGATATTTGTCTGAATCACTGTATCTCGAGTGATTACACCGATCACATTCTCGATTCCGCCAACATTCTGTGTAAGTCTGTAACGCTCACAATAATACTCATCAGGAACACGTACTGTATCAGCTGACGTATTGTGATTGATATGGATATCACGCTTCTGCAAATAATAACCGTCGACCTTTATACCATGTAGAGTCTCACTCAATTGTTCGATCAGAACTGTATCTCTAGTTATCTTCTTTGAATTTACATTGTCAAGGTAGAATTCACAAGAGTAAACGACAGTATCCATCTTGAATACACGATCGTAGACATGGATATTTCTCTTTACTATACTATCGCAACCTCTTACAGTAACTAACGTATCATAGACTGTCAATTCATCACCACCCTTCAACTTTCTACCATTGATTGTGAACGAATCAAGATAAACCTCATCAAACTCGTATGCATCACTGTTTGTGACATTCAAATTAACTTTGATGTAGATACTATCACATCCGCATCTGGTCGATCTTAGAGTATCATAGAAAGTAACTGTCTCATGGTAATACTTACCGTCGACTTCACAGAATACAGAATCACATCCACCGTTAAAGTAAACAGAATCGACACGAGGGATCACAACTCTTAAATTTGTAGTGATTGCCGAGTCACAACCTACCGTATCATAACGTGTGATGTAAGAAGTATTCGTATATTGCTTGCCACGATAAGACGCACCGGAAAGTTGATCCTTTCCACAAAGCACTGTGTCGATCTTATAATCTTCCAATTTGCTGACCTTTACCGTGTATTTGATTGTACTATCGCAGCTTGAGTTTTCAATCTTGTAAACCTCAGTAAATACGGTATCATTCTTGCAAATGATATCAGTACCGTCACTCTTTCGTACGGAAACTACCTGACATCCTGTGATCAAAGTATCTACTCTTACCGGAATACAGAAAATATCTACTGAAATCTGCTTAGAATAGATATCGTAAGAAACAGTCAATGTATCTGTACCGACGGCAACCGGTTTGACGACATAAGAACCGTTTGAATTTACGACATCAACTACTCCATTCTTTCTAACCCACTTAATATCAGCATTGGCAATGTTTACGTCGCCAAAACTCATCATCTTATTCACTACATCGTAAGCGCTCTTATCCTCGCTCTGGAAAAGCATCAAAGGAGAAGATGCCAGTTTCGTCAATTTCTCTGCACTCAACGGACTACTCAATGTAGGATACATTCCTGAAGTATTGTTGAATGCATCAAGTGTCAATTCGAACATCTCCGTCGTCAACAAACCTGTACCGTACTTACTTGGCAATACAGACATCTGCTTATCGTAATAGCAATTCTTTACCTCACCGACAACACTACCGGCAATCGCGTCGACATTAACCTCATTAGGACATGAAACTCTATTGACATTTATTGAAGATTCTACATCGAATTTATCAGCAGAACCAACAATACCACCCAAACAAGCGAAATCTGCAGATGGAGGACAGATAGAATGAACCATACCATAATTGATACAATCCTTAATCAAGCCCTTTGTCTCACACATTGCACCACCACAGATACCTCCTACACGTCGGTGTCCGAACACATTACCGACATTCATACAACGGATGATATTTGCTGTAGTAGAACCGGCAATACCACCTGTGTAATATGGAGTGGATTTGATAGTGATGGAAACGCTTCCTGCATTTGCGCAATCCTCAATTATGGCTTCACTCTTACCACAAATACCTCCTATGCTCTCTGCTGATCCTGTAACAGTTGCATTGTTGATGACTTTACGAATTACCGGAACATCGCCAGGATTCAAGTGTGTCGCAACCGCAACAACACCAGAAACACCCATGTTGCCGTTTACAACACCAGTTACGATCAAATTCTCGATAACAGCACCAGATTCAATATTTGCAAACAACGCCTGATTGTTCTGATTCTGATTATTGATAGAGACTTTAATGGTATGGCCATTTCCGTCAAAAACACCCTGGAACGGAGTCGCCTCACTTGCAATCGCATCTGTGACTATTGTTGAAGCAGTACCGTCGCCCAAAATGTCGACTGTCAATTTGAAATGCTTGTTGTACGACCAATTGTTTTTTTGAGCATTAATATAATACTTGTCTGTCACTTTGTTAGCCTTAACCAAAGCAGCAAGTGAATTCAAATCTGACAAGCTCTCGATCAAATATGGATCCTCAGCAGAACCATCTCCTGAAGCAAATGGAATCGAAGCAATAGTGATATATGTCAAACGCTCATCACCACCCTCCGACTTCTGAACAAGCAAAGCAGGGACATCAGCCGACGACTTCAAATCGGACAACTTAGCATACTCTGTATCTCCAGTAAGTTTACGAAGTACCAATTTGCCTTCAGTAAGAAGTGAAGGAGCAGTCTGGACGTATGAAGTCAACTCTTCATTCTCAAATATAGGAACAATGCCAAGCAACTCGGCATTTTTCATGTTCTTCATGAACGACGGAACATAAACAGCGTTTGCATCGTCAGAGAATTTCTCAAACATGACATCGGTAGCAGTAGTAGGAACAATTTCAACACCGATACCAGATCCCATAAAATCCTTCGTATCACACTTGCCGTTCCTTGAAATCTGAACATCGTAATGACAATCAGGATAAGTATAACCGGAAAACTGAGATGTGTAGATATACGGATATGTTATCGACTTTCCGTTTAGACTACCATAATTGATCAATCTATTGAATGCATAACTTGCGGATACTCTCTCTGCATCACCAATCAATCCGACAGCACCATCACCATTTACATATCCTGAATTAACCAAATCTGAGATTCGGTTTGTAGTGTTAATGTCTGTAGCTGTACCGATCACGCCGGCTGCAAGTTTAGAGGCAGTGATTGTTCCTGAATTACACAAACCATACAAATTACCACCTTTTGAATATGCGACCACTCCACCAGCAGTTATTGCTGATATCTTTGCACTGTTGTAGCAATTATAGATATCACATTTAGTGGCGACGGCACAAACACCAGCCGCATACTCATTACCAGAGACCGAACCGGATGTCTGTAAGTCGTGGATTGAAGCACTTTCTGCATATACAAACAAAGCTGCATTATCGCTTGAACTTGCAATATTCATCTTAATAGTGTAACCACCACCATCAAGTTCACCCATAAACTGAGTGTTAGTCGTTTGGGCTAATGCGAAATCAAGATCAGAAATGTGAGCAGCGACTTTGAAATGTTTATTTTTTGACCATCCCGGAGCAGTCTCTAGTGAATCCTGCAATTCCTGAAGATGAGCAACACTCTTAAGCAAATATGGATTTGCAGCCGTTCCTCTTCCTCCACCGAACACATTTTTATACAATGTGATAGGACGACTGATGACTGCATCTCCAAGAATTCCATAAACGGTATCGTTTCCTGCTCCCAAAATATTAGCAACACCGTCTTTTGTGACTTCAAAATTTCCTTTTGCCGACTTCCACACCACTCCATCAGTCATTCCACAAGAGAATCCTGAAGCAATACTATCAAGACGCTCTCCATCTGCAATCAAGATTGGAAGCGAAGCAAGTTTTGCAATATCATCATTCATCGAAAGATAAGGATAAAATCCAGGTTTCTGCAAGAATGCAGGATTGAAATTCCTTGATAATGCAGTCTGGTTATCAAGCATATAGCCTTTACTCTCCGATACAGAAAAATAATAGAAAGGAGTATTACCGGAAGTCAAAACACTATTTTTCACATAATGTATAGAATCATTTGACTCAGTAACTCCAAAAGATTCATCCGAATAAAGACCTCCTAAGGCATTAAACTCAAATCTATTATTGAATTCAAAACTCTTGACAACACGGTTGGAATTGTCAAACGAGATCGACAAACAGTTGTTGAATGGGAAAATCAATGCGGCAGAAACACCAACGACCTCCTGATAACCATACTGATCAGGATAATAACAACCTACAATACCAGCTATGTTTCCTCCTTGTAAAGAAGAGACATAACCCATATTGATACAAGATGATAACGTATTGTTTTGTGTTGTTACGTTATATACATTGTAAGTTCCAACAATACCGCCTGCTCCGGATTCTCTTGTTTTCGAGTCTACTGAGACAGAAGGCTGGTAACTTGTAACATCACCAATATTTACGCAATTGTAAATCTTGACTTTCTTTGTGATACCGGCAATACCTCCTACATCACCATATTCGGAATAAATATTGCCTGCATTAGAACAATTATATAACTCATTGATTGTCACCACAGGAGGGCTATCAAAATTTCCGATGATACCTCCTACCATAGGTGAACTTGACTCTATTCCCAAATAATTAGAACAATCATGAATCTTTAGATTTCTTGGTCGTAGGATATAACCCAATATACCGCCAGCACCTGAAGTTATCGATTGTAATGAAACAGTGTTCTTTGATTTATTTACGATATTCGACAATTCAATATTCGATGGACTGTTTATATAACCAATGACGCCACCGAATGCAGAAAACGACGTTGGAACATCATATTCAAGGTCAACAGTCACATCTTTAATAACGCCTCCATCTGTTGGGGGAAATATCATACCGATAAGACCTCCTATATAACTAGTTTTTCCACCAGTCTGAAAAGTCGCCTTTCCACTAAATTTACAATTTTCAATTCGAACACTACCATTGACATATCCAGTCAAGATACCGGATGTCTTGGAAGGCAATGTGGCATCAATATTTTCGAAAGTTACATTCTTGATACAAGAACCTTTATCCAAGACCGGAAACAATCCACTGTATCCTGAAGACCTGTATCCTTCAAAAGTTAAGTTTTTGATTGTATGTCCTTTTCCATCGAATTTTACGGCAATCTGATCATCTGTTTGAAATGACAGAATCTCTACCCCCTTCATATCGATGTCGTTCTCAAGGCAAAAACAAAAAGTATCGATTGTTATCCAGAAATTTCCTCCTAAATATGCTTCATCAAAAGCATTAAATACCGCTGCGAGATCTTCTGCTGAATTAACTTTATAAGGATTACTTGGATCAAGAAATTTTTCTATATCAATACCGGCAGCACGAACCGGAGACGCTACTAAATTTAGAAGCGTCGCGGCAAAAAACAGGATGCCCTTAATATATGAGGATATATGACGAATTATCGTACACATTTTACTAAAACAAGCTCTTTGCTATTTATGATTTACTAAAGTCCGCAATACTTTCGCACTACAAACTATACAAAAATAAATCAATCAGTATTTTCAGCAAAAACTTAAAGTAAGGTTTTTATCAACAAACATATAAAATAATGTTGATAATTGGTTAATAATGCAAAAAAATGTAACTATATGCCCTACTTTAGATAAAATAGCGAATAAAAAAAGAGACGTGATTACTCACGTCTCTTATAATTAAGCTATTGAAAAGCCGTTGATTACAACTTTGGACCAGCAGCAACAAGAGCCTTACCAGCCTCGTTACCTGTGTACTTCTCAAAGTTCTTGATGAAACGACCAGCAAGATCCTTAGCCTTAGTCTCCCACTCAGATGCGTTAGCGTAAGTGTCGCGAGGGTCAAGGATAGCAGGGTTTACATTTGGAAGAGCTGTTGGAACCTCGAAGTCGAACATAGGGATCTTCTTAGTAGCAGCCTTCAAGATTGAACCATCAAGGATAGCGTCGATGATACCACGAGTATCAGGAATAGAGATACGCTTACCAGTTCCGTTCCATCCAGTGTTTACCAAATATGCCTTAGCACCAGACTTCTTCATCTTCTTAACTAGCTCCTCAGCATACTTAGTTGGGTGCAACTCAAGGAATGCCTGACCGAAACAAGCTGAGAATGTTGGAGTTGGCTCTGTAATACCACGCTCTGTACCAGCAAGCTTAGCTGTAAATCCTGATAGGAAGTAGTACTGAGTCTGCTCTGGAGTCAAGATAGATACTGGAGGCAATACACCGAATGCATCAGCAGAAAGGAAGATAACGTTCTTTGCAGCTGGTGCAGATGAACCTGGCTGAATGTTGTTGATGTGGTTGATTGGATAAGAAACACGAGTGTTCTCAGTTACGCTCTTATCGTTGAAATCAATCTTACCATCCTTAGCAACAGTTACGTTTTCAAGAAGTGCGTTGCGCTTGATAGCTCCGTAGATATCTGGCTCGTGCTCCTTTGAAAGACCGATAACCTTAGCGTAGCATCCACCCTCTAGGTTGAATACGCCCTCGTCATCCCAACCGTGCTCGTCATCACCGATAAGCTTACGCTTAGGGTCAGTTGAAAGAGTTGTCTTACCTGTACCAGAAAGACCGAAGAAGATAGCTGTGTTCTGACCGTTCATATCGCAGTTAGCTGAACAGTGCATTGAAGCGATACCCTGTAGAGGCAAGTAGTAGTTCTGCATTGAGAACATACCCTTCTTCATCTCACCACCGTACCAAGTGTTGATGATAACCTGCTCACGAGATGTAGTGTTGAATGCAACACAAGTCTCTGAGTTTAGACCTAGCTCCTTGTAGTTCTCTACCTTTGCCTTTGAAGCGTTGTAGATTACGAAGTTTGGCTCGAAGTTAGCAAGTTCCTCAGCTGTTGGCTGGATGAACATGTTTGTTACGAAGTGAGCCTGCCAAGCAACCTCAACGATGAAACGTACTGCAAGACGAGTTGCCTTGTTTGCACCACAGAATGCATCTACTACGTAAAGATTCTTGTTAGAAAGCTCCTTCTTTGCGATATCCTTAACCTTTGCCCAAACCTCTTCTGACATTGGGTGGTTGTCATTCTTATAAGCGTCTGATGTCCACCATACATTGTTGTGTGAGTTCTTGTCGTCAACAATGTACTTGTCCTTAGGAGAACGACCTGTGAAGATACCTGTCATAACGTTTACTGCACCTAGCTCAGTAACCTGACCTACCTCATAACCCTGAAGACCAGCTTTTGTCTCCTCTGCGAACAATACCTCGTACGATGGATTGTGTGCAATCACTGTAGCACCTGTAATACCGTACTTTGACAAATCCAAATTAGCCATGTTTGATATTATTTAATTTTAATTATTACTCTTTAAATCTCGTTGTTTCACTATCATCAACAAAAATAGAAATTATTTTCAATCTTTTGCTATTTTCCCTAGTTAATTTTTCATAAAACTAGAGAAATATACCTAGATGTATACCTTTTGCTTCTTATACTTGTCTCTGACGTAGTCGAAAAATTTCACGTTATTGACATCTGCAACCTGTTTGCCTATCTTCAATGTGCTAGGCAGACTCTTGAAATCAGATGTAGAAATCAGACAATCGTAAGTTTGGTCGTCATATACCATTCTCAACTCGAATACAGTCTCGTCAACCTTATTCTTGCTCAATCCCATGAAATTGAAGGTCTGACTCTGCTCGTAAGTCTGGAAAACTACGCGGCTGAAATTACCGTCGACCTTCTTCCACTCGCCTTTATCCTTGCCAAGAAGTGAATATCCAGAGAAGTACTTGTTTTCCGAAGGATCATATACGAATGTATCACGACTGGTCATAAGCATATATGTGACAAAGGCCATCAACCCGGCAAACAAAATCGTTCCGGCAAAATAATAACCGAATCCATCTTTCGGAAGGATATCGTCTGTAATTCCAAATGCGGTCTGTATTGCAAGCACTATAAAGAACATCACCATTCCGATGTCCAACAATAACACGATGCCATATAACGACACCGGAAAATGATACCTGTAATCAACTCTCGTCATAATCATCCATATTTAACGGGTCCAACCCCTATTCATAATATAATATCCTCTTGTTAACAAAAAAGCCACCCTTATGAGGTGGCTTTTATATTAGATATTCAAGAAATTGCAAACATCGGAATAAACACTTTCACCATTGAATCCGAATTTCTCATCCAACACTTTGTAAGGTGCGGAATATCCGAAATGGTCAAGACCGTGAACACATCCTTCAGTGCCTACTAATCCCATTAGTGAAATCGGAATACCTGCAGTCAAACCATATTTCTTAGCTGAAGATGGGATAACCTGCTCCTGATACTCTTTGCTCTGATTCCTGAACAACCCCTCTGAGATTGCAGATACGATCTGAATCTTCAAATTCTTGCGCTCCTCAAGAAGTTTTGCTCCTTCAAACAATGTGCTTACCTCACTTCCATTGGCAACCATGACGATATCTGGAGTGCCATCACAAGCCTTAACGATATAAGCACCCTTCTCTGCCTTCTTAGCCTCTACAAGTCTGTCACCAGGAAGGTCATTGATGTTCTGACGAGAAAGGATCAACGCTGTTGGAGTCTCTGTGTTCTCCATTGCCATCTGCCATGCAACTGTAGTCTCGTAAACGTCAGCTGGACGAAGCACCAACATTGAATTCTGTCCCTTGTGGTTCTTAACTTTCTCTAACAATCTTACCTGCATCTCCTGCTCGATCGGCTGATGTGTCGGACCATCCTCACCAACGCGGAATGCATCGTGGCTCCATACGTACTTGACCGGTAGACGCATCAACGCTGCCATTCTGTATGCAGGCTTCATATAGTCTGAGAATACGAAGAATGTTCCGCAAGCAGCATACATACCACCATGAAGTGCGATACCATTCATTATACAAGCCATTGTCAACTCTGATACACCAGCATTCAAGAATCTACCGCTGAAATCACCGTTAACAATTGGATGTGTCTTCTTCAAGAATCCGTCAGTCTTATCTGAGTTAGACAAGTCTGCACTACTTACGATCATGTTCTCAACATTGTCTGCCAAGAAACCAAGAACTGTAGACGAAGCAGCACGAGTTGCTTGGTTAGGTTTCTGCTCAATCTTAGAGAAATCAAGGTTAGGAAGCTTACCGCTGAAGAACTGCTCTAGCTTAGCTGCCAACTCTGGGTTCTTCTTAGCCCATACAGCCTGCTCTGCCTTACGCTCCTTAGCCTCTGCGATCAACTCTTCCTTACGAGCTGCGTATAGTTTCTTTGTCTCGTCGAAGATCTTGAATGGATCATTAGGATCACCGCCAAGGTTTGTGATAGTCTTAGCCACATCAACACCAGCTGCAGACAATGGCTGGCCGTGAGTTGAAACCTGACCCTCGAAATTAGAACCGTCTGCCTTAACACAGCCACGGCCCATAGTAGTGTTACCTATGATTAGTGTTGGACGCTCCTTCTCTGCATTAGCTAGTTCAAGAGCCTCGATAATCTGAGCAGCATCGTTACCGTTGATTGTGATAACGTTCCAATTCCATGCATTGTACTTCTGCTCTATATCCTCGTTAGACACCTCATCAACCTTTGTCGAAAGCTGAATATTGTTGGCGTCGTAGAACATGATCAAATTTGACAAACCAAGATTTCCGGCAATTCTACCAGCACCCTGTGAAATCTCCTCCTGGATACCACCGTCTGAGATGAAAGCGTAGATCTTGTGATCCATCCAGTTTCCAAACTTCTGTGTAAGGAACTTTCCAGCGATTGCAGCACCTACAGCCATTGTATGACCCTGACCTAGAGGTCCGGATGTATTCTCGATACCTCTCTCAAAGCATACCTCTGGGTGACCTGGTGTACAGCTACCCCACTGGCGGAAGTTCTGGATGTCAGAAACCTCAAACTTGCCAGACAACAACAAAACTGAATATAGCATTGGCGACATGTGACCAGGATCCAAGAAGAAGCGGTCTCTGCAAATCCAAGTTGGATCAGTAGGATCATAACGCAAATACTTAGAATATAGCACATTAATAAAATCTGCACCTCCCATTCCACCGCCTGGATGTCCTGATTTTGCCTTTTCTACCATCGACGCAGTCAATATTCTGATATTGTCTGCAGCAATGCTTAGAGATTTGATGTCTGCCATTTTATGTTGTATAATATTGTATTTTTACTTAACGGAATGCAAAATTAGAAAAAATATTCTGCATTAACAAACTTTAACTATCTAAAACAACTATTGAATCGGATTTTATTTTTTATCGTATACCGGACGAATAACTAAGGTAGTGAGGTACCAATCTTTAGTCTTTCTTCATTATTCCTTCTTTATTATCTGATGTTGTGAAGAAAAACGCATGTATCCCAACAATAATAACAACCCAAAACTAAGCCAATACAGCTAGGACTATATTATGATTTTCAGATTTCTGCACCATTGAATCAATGAAATGAATATCCAAGAGTGTACTTCACAGACCAGTTGCTACCGTTGAAATTTCCATAACCTGGAGAATAGCTCTGCTTCACATTCATAAGTACGCCATCAGGCATATTGATAATCTTATCTTTTGCCTTTCCGAACTCTCTCAAATTACCTTCTACTCCCATAGAGAAGAATTTCGCAATCGGATATCTTAGGCCGACAGCAAACTCAGCCCAACGACAGAAACTTTTTCCCGAAACTGAATATGCTTTGTCAATATTCCAATATACGTTCTGATATCTTGCATTTTCTATGTCAAATTGCGACGGTGAGAAAGCAAACTTAGCACCGATATACAATAATGGAATGATTTTCTTGCCTCTTCCATCATTTAGAAAATTGAAATTTGCTCCAATCTTATAGTATGTACCATTGCAAGTGTAGGAATAATTTGAATACTGAGTCAATCCTCCATAATTGTAAGATTCAGTCGCATCATACTTTGAATATCCTGCCTCAAACAACGGAAAAATAGTGTGACAGATATCGAC
Source organism: Paludibacteraceae bacterium (assembly GCA_045629285.1). Lineage (GTDB taxonomy): Bacteria > Bacteroidota > Bacteroidia > Bacteroidales > Paludibacteraceae > UBA1723. The sequence goes on from JAZQQY010000029.1 coordinate 23,405, forward strand.
ATCTGCTCCGAAACTGAAATCTGTCTTGCTATCTTTAAAGAACGACGTGATTGGTCCTGCAACATCTGCATATACAGTCACTCCATAGAAATTCCTTGATGTAGTCTTATTCCACTCATCTTCGACAACAGGAGTGTTGTTCTTCTTCTGCGCAAAAACAGACGTGATGAAAAGGCTACTCAATACCAGCCAAATGTATCTCGATATTCCCATTGTCGTAGTTTTCATCAACAAATTTATTTAATATAGCAACAGAATCTCCTTCAATTGCATCTTCAATCAAAACCGTATCGATTCTGCTTAACGTACGGAATCCACACTCTGCATTTACAAACTCTAGTGTATCTGTGTGTACGATTGCAATCTTACGAATACAATCAGGTACGCTGTCCAATGTCATGATCCAAAAACGTGATGTATCGGAAAGCGGATTCAATGAAAAATTAGAATAAGATCGGCTTGTCATTGTCACAAATGATATTGGAGTACCGTTCTCATCGACAGTCGCCAACTGTACGTCAGTCTGATCTCCATCAATGAATGCTCTCATCGTACCGACGATAAACATATTCTCATTGCAATAATCTGTATTACACATAGTAAGAGACAACAAAAGTGCGATTGACGCAACTGCGCCAAACACTCGTCTACCTACTATATTACACATTCTACGCATCATCGTTAGTTTATTTTGCAGACGTGGCATAACCTCGTCAAATTTCTAGTGACGTGTCAAACGACGTCCCTATGGGGATTTATATTTCTGATACAAACTCAGAAATACTCTTTCTTGATTTCTCTTTTGTGAAGACGGAATTGTCTGCCGGGTAACCTATAGGCACCAAAGCGACCAACTCCTTCTCTACTCCATCGATTCCCAAAACCTTGTTGGCAACATCCGGCAAGAAATTGCACACCCAACATGTGCCAAGACCTTTCTCTGCAGCAGCCAAACAAAGATGTTCGATAAAGATTGCAGCGTCAATATCAGCATGGTCTTTACCATCTGCTCTGTGCCACGACTCTGTATGGTCTGCAACTACGGCCAAAACCATCGGTGCTGTCTTGAACCAATCTCTGTTGTATGCATCCGACATCTCCGCCAATTTCTCCTTGCTCTTAACGACAACCAATCTCCATGGCTGCTTGTTTACAGCTGAAGGTGCAAGACGTGCGATTTCAAGCACTTCGTCCAAAACATTCTGCTCTACCTTGCGATCCGTATCATACGCTCGGCAAGAAACTCTTTTAGCTGCTAATTCAAGTAGTGTCATTATGCCAAATTCTTGATTTCGTTCTTCAATACCACCAACGCGATATCGATTGGTGGGTTCTCTGTCTCGTTGTACTTCTCGATAAGGATCTTTGACAACTCAACAGCAGCTACATCCTTTGGAACTGCCTCCGAACAAGTATTTACAAATTGCAAAAGGCTCTCCTTCGCAGCGACCACAAAACGCCAAAGGTCTTCCGACACATAAATCTGCTGAGAGACGTTATGTTCGAACTCTTCACGTACCTGCTGGATATACATTAGGTGCAAATCGCCTGCCTTCATAGTTGGATACTGGATTCTTACCACCATGCTCTCTGGCTTGATACGTTCCAAGAACAATACCAAACGCTCGTAGGCTGTAAGCTTGATCGGAGTAAGGATCTTACCAGTCTCGATTCTCACCTGATGTCTTCTCTCCTTCTCTCTGCTGTCAAGCAAATTCTTCAACACAAAGTAAGTGGCAACGAAAACCAAAATTCCACTTATAGAAAATTTCAATATGTCTAGAATGACTTCCATATTCCGAATTAAATTACTTTTTCAATCTTATAGTTATTTCTTTCACTTGAGTTACGGGCAATCAACTCTCCTAGGAATCCTGTCAAGAACAACTGCGTTCCAAGAAGCATCATCGTCAAAGCGATGTAGAAGTATGGGTTGCTGGTAACTAGTGGCGCTGGTATGTTGTTAGCCAAATGGATCAATTTGGATACTCCTACATAGGCTGCTGAAATAAATCCTAACATAAACATGATGCTTCCTACGAATCCGAAGAAATGCATCGGCTTGCCACCGAATGTAGAGATGAACCACAACGACAACAAATCCAAGTATCCGTTGAAGAAACGGTTCAGACCGAACTTTGTCTCGCCGTACTTTCTAGCCTGATGCTGAACCACCTTCTCGCCGATCTTCTTGAAGCCAGCGTTCTTTGCCAAATACGGAATGTAACGGTGCATCTCACCATAAACCTCGATACTCTTGATCACCTGACAATTGTAAGCCTTCAAACCACAATTGAAATCATTAAGTTTGATACCTGAGATCATACGAGTAGTGGCATTGAAAAGTTTTGAAGGGATATTCTTCGCCAACTTAGAATCGTAACGTTTCTTCTTCCATCCGGAAACAAGATCGTAACCATCCTCTTTGATCATTCTATACAATTCAGGAATCTCATCCGGAGAATCCTGCAAATCAGCATCCATTGTAATCACCACGTCGCCCTGAGCCTTCTCGAATCCGCAATATAGAGCGGCACTCTTTCCATGGTTGCGACGGAACTTGATTCCATGCACATTGCTATCAGACGCAGCCAAATCCTCAATAATCTGCCATGATTTGTCTGTACTTCCGTCGTTACAGAAGATCACCTCATAGCTATAATTATGCTCTGTCATTACTCGCTTGATCCATGCGTACAATTCGCCTAGCGACTCCTCTTCATTGTACAATGGTACGACTACAGAAATATCCATTATCTTATTGTTTTTTAATTTTTCTTATACTCATCCTGAGATTCCGTCTTATTATTCGAATCTCCGTTATCACAATTGTCAACACCCTCGCCTATCGGTTTCATCTTTGCAAATCTTGCAGCGCCGACCGAAATCAAACTGACGATAAACCCCATAAGAATAAATCCCATGTAAATCGACGGAACCAACGACTTCGGTGTTGCAGTCACAGCCACACTCTTCCATTGTGCAATCATATCATCATACCCCTTACCCATTGCTACCTTCTCATACGAATTAACCATGTCGACCATAATATTAGGCGCAAAGTTCTTAATATAAAAATAGAAACAAAGAGTGTAAATGATGCCGGCAAAGGCAAATCCTTTGACTGCAATTGAAAATGGTGCGTAAAACTGATATTTTCCTCCGTTATACATGCAGCAGTAATTCACTGTCATGCGGAACAAAAATACGAATGGAAATACAAGGAAGAAGACAGAGACGAACAAAGCGACGATGGAAAAAAATCCGTCGCCACCTATCAAAGACACTAAATCTCGCACTACGTATGAGAATGCTAAAATCAATCCCAAACGCATGGCAAGCACCGTCTTATTTATCATTACTTCCTGCATAATAACGCAAAATTACATTTTTATTTCAATTACTCCTCGTTTTCAAAATAAATCTTGTAGTAATGCATTCGTTTTTCCTTGTCGAAAGAACGCTCGATCATATCACGGTTTCCATGTATGTAGACGTGGAAGTTCTTATCCAATTTAAGTACACTCTTGAACTTCGGAGCTCCCTTCTTCACCACCTCCTTGCTGATGGCAAATGTCTTTGGCAATTCGATATCGTTAGCCTCCTCAAAATGCGCAAGATGCTCGTCGAACACGTCGCAGATTGATTCATTGTTTCCAAGCACCTGCTCCTTAAATCTGTCGATATCAAATATATCTGAACCTTTGAAGAAATCCACCTGACGATTCAACATATCGATCTGGTCTGTACGCTCAATTCCATTCTCCGGTTCTTCCTCTCGCGACGGACGGAAAATATCAGTAACGAACGACTTACACAAATCCATATACTCTTTAGTTTGGAAATTGTTGTCCATACGAGTCACAAGTCCAAGGAAATCGTTCTTCCAGAATGTTGCCTCACTCTTCCCTGCCGCCTTGTCAAGCAAAGCGACAACAAAACCCTTCTCTCTCTCGATATCAAAGATCAAGCAACCTTTATCAAGTTTCTTCAAATCAAGGCCTTCATCGTAGCCTAGTGCCAAATCGTCGCCCTGATTATATACCTTTAGGAATGTATCCTTATGTTCACTCTTGAACAACCCAAGACATCTTACCTCTTGATCAAAAATACGCACATCGCGGAACATAGCTACGTACAACTCACCACTCTTGATGTTCGGATGATTGCTGTTTTCATATAGAGATGCAGCGAAAAGACGCGAATTCTCATAGAACGACGACGGATTATCAAACACCGACGCAACCATCTTAGCTACACTGTCATCCATATCCTCGAAACAATATAGGCTCGGCTCACGGAAAGAGTCGAAGAAGAACTGCTTCAACAAATGCGGCAATTCACTGTCGTCTTCAGAAAAAGACATGGGACGCTGCGAATAAACATTTTCAGAATTGTCAGAGTGAGAACCGATGTGGTGAATCACCATGTCTGAAATACTTGAGTTGATAACGTCAAAAAGCATATAAATTATTTTTATACAAACCGATGCACCACCAAACACATAAAATAAGACAAAAATTGTAGCGCACTAAATGCAAATTTAGCAAAAAAAGAAGTCAAACATTTCTTTTTGGTTAGTTTATAACCTCCCCAAAAGCGTTTTAAGACTTTTTAACATTTAATTCAAGACTATATTGCACCAAAACAAATAAATTTGCTTACGTCTAATATCAAGTAAAACAATAAGAAATGAAAAGGGCACTATTCACTTTAGCAAACTTGATGCTAATAATGTATGCTTTGGTTTCATGTAGTGGAACAGAAGATGAAAACACTGTCAACGGTTATGAATATGTCGATCTTGGCTTACCTAGCGGCACAAAATGGGCTTCACGCAATGTAGGAGCAAAGAATGCTGAGTCTGCAGGCACATTTTTCGCCTGGGGAGAGGTCACAGAAAGCAACTACACTGAAGCAGAATGCGAAACATACAATCGTTCAGCTTCGGATCTTTCAAAAGCCGGAATCGTACAGAATTTAAGATTGACAGCCGAATACGACGCAGCGACACACAACATGGGTGCCGGATGGTCGATGCCTTCGGAGCGACACTTCAAAGAGTTGGTTGAGAATTGCTCCTGGACATGGCAGGACAAGCCAGCCGGATACAAAGTGATTGCAAAAAACGGCAATATGATATTCCTACCAGCTACAGGTTATATGGAAAGCGAAAGTAACCAAAACTACCCTAGCCAAGGTTTCTATTGGACATCAGAAATGGAATCCAACTCTACAAAGAACGCGATCGGTTTCGGATTTTCATCCACAAACCATGAAACGACATCATTCTACCGTGAGATCGGAAGATGTGTCCGTGCCGTCACAAAATAATTCCGTACAAACGTTATTGATCACAATAGCGGGGCTGTCCTATTTTGGGCAGTCCTTTTTTTGTAAGGTAAGATGTAAAATGTAATAGGTATCAGTAATCTGAAATTGGGTCGTAGTTGGCGAAAAATCGCAGAATTGTGGCGAAATGCAAGAATCTGTGGCAAAATGCAAGAATATCACCAAAAACGGTACGATTCTCAATTTTACAGGATTGATATTCAATATGATAGAAATCATAAACAAACCGCTTAACATTATACAAATACGTAAAAAGTGACGAAAATAATGTGTTAACAATATCCTTTTACGCCATTTCAGATTCATTTTACGCATTTATAAAATCAATTTGCACAGTAGTATCAATCAAAATATATTTGCAAGTGTAAAAGAAAACGACATCATTCAGTCTTCATGTTAGCCCTTTTTATTACGGTGTCGTTTTCTTTAACTCTAGCCTTGGAAAAAAGAAAAGGATGCGAAAATTGAAAAATGTTTTGAGTTTAATGTTATGGATATTATTGTGAGGTCCGACGGCGCCTTGGATTTAGTAATTAATGAGAAAAATTAAGAAATACAATACAGGTCTAATTTCCGATTCCGGAAATTACCTGTAGCGCCTAAGATATGATACTGGCGCAAAATCAGGCAGATGGCACGTTGCCATCGTAAGAACCTGTCCAACGCCTTGGGACAAAATAGTTAGCGAAATGTGAATGAATAAAATAATCTAATGCATGGATGCGAAAAATCCTATGCGAAACAAACACAAAACGCTAATGCGAAACAGAGGTCATGATAAAAAATTCGAAATGACAATTTGTTTTTCCTTTAATAATCAATCTGCTCAGATGCGACTCAATGCTTCTGAGCAGTTTTTTTATTCATAATTCGTAATGCATAATGCGTAATGGTCGGTACAATCAATCCAACTGATAATTGGAGCATGAATAGCTACACATGTTCTCTCCCCTCTCCCTCACGACCACATTTTATCCACGGTTGAGGAATACTATATATCTTGAAACCAGAAACCTAATCCCACCTTCTTACATCTTACATTAAACGAAAAAAGACGTCGAATATATCACATACTCAACGCCTTGGAAAAAAATAATTAATGCGAAAAATTTATGTTTCTTACCTCAAATGTAAATGGATTAGTTATCAAGATACTTTACTACATATCTTGTAGCTTTTTTCTCCTCATTCACATAGATTCTATATTCACCTCTATCGTACTGATAAAGTTTAATATTTGCTTTGTCTAAGCTCGGTGTTGCACACTCAAAGCAGCAATACTTGAAATCCTTCTTTACAACCCAATGCTTAGGTTTTTCCATGATTTCATACACCGCATCGTCTACATTGACCATATTCTTGGTCATATTGATAACAATTGAAGCATTGCTACCTACCCAAGGACCCCATGCGTACGCATCAGGAACATTCTTCGCTCCGACTCCAGCCGAGCTCTTGAATGCTCTGAAGCTAATCTCTTGCGCCGCAGTCTCCATAGAGAAAGCGAAAATTGAGAATAAAGCTATAAGGTATGTAAATAACCTCTTCATTGTTTAATTGCTATCTTTATCTTGTAGTTCCGTTCTTTTCCACAAATATAGCACAAAATTTAGCTTCTTCAAAGAATTCGGCTAAAAAATCATAATACTTTTCCATATTTCCTCCTTTTTTGACAGCATTCTATGCTAAAGAGCATCTTTATTCTTCTTTCTTCAGCTTCGGAATTGAAATTCCATACTTCACTGCCAACAACCGACTGGCTATAACAACTCCTGCACAAGCAAAACTTGAGACAAGCTGGTTGGCACCTAATGCATCGCAGACGAAAAACACAACTCCGCCGAATATGCATGCCGTGGCATAAATCTCTTTTTTGAAGATCAACGGCACCTGAGCCAACAAAACATCTCTGATTATACCTCCGGCTGCACCTCCCATCGTGCCCATCGCGATCGGCACCCACCATGGAAAGTCGTAAACCAACGTTTTCTCGATACCTACCACTGTGTAGAGCGCCAAACCGAACGTGTCAAAGATGAAAAATGTCACATTCATGTGAATCAACCTCTTACGGAACACCACTACAAAGAGCAATGCCAAGATGGTCATCGTGACATAAAGTGAGTTTGTCATCCACACCGGCCTCTCTCCTAGCAACAGATCACGGATAGTTCCGCCACCGATTGCCGTAGCAAAACCTACAACAAAGGCGCCAAACAGGTCAAAACCTTTGTTTGCCGCCATTCTTATACCACTGATTGCAAATGCGAAAACACCAATCGCATCAATGAGTTCAATCATGTTATTGATGTCCATCAATGCCATATTTAGAAATCTTTTTACTGCACTCTCCGCAAATTCCTTTTATAACGTAGCTTGTTTCAATCACTTGAAATCCTTCTGGCACTTCTACCATTGGCACCGACAATGACTTGCAACAATAGGTATGATGACATATATTACATGTGATATGCACATGTTGCTCCTCTTCCGACTTCGCAACACAATATTTCTGCGCTCCACTACCGTCGTCAATGGAATGAAGAAGATGATGCTCTTCAAACACCACTAAAGTACGGAAAATCGTAGAACGATCGATATCCGGAATCAAATCCTCGATATCCGTAAGCGAAAATGCAAACGGCACTTCATTGATTTTCTCCCAAATCAACACTCTGATAGAAGTGGCACGTATACCCGACTCTTTTAAAAACTCTTCCGATGACGCCATGCTCTAACAATCATTTTAATAGCCAAATAGACCACGAAAAGCGACACTAATAAACCAACTATCGAATCGATGATTTCATAGCCTAGCACTCTTAGCAATATCATTCCGACAAAGACCTCAATTGGAACAAACGCCTCTTTCCATCTCTTCAATTGATTTGAAGCGTATACCAATCCAAGTACCATCGATAACAGTGATGCCGCTAACATAAGCCAAATTATTGGGTCTGAGAACGTTACCGGCCTACCGACTCTTACAAAAAACTCATTAATGACGATTGCAGAAAATCCCAACGACATAATGGAATCCAAAACAAGAACGACTCCCCTGCCTATCTTTGCCGCTCTAGTATCCGGAAAGGCACTTTTTGCGACATCGTCACCAACAAGAAATATCGTTGCCAAATGGTAACCGACGCAAGCAGTGAGCGACATCGAGCCAGTACAGAATCCAGCTATAAGGTTAAGACAAACCAATACAAACTGAATCAACAAGAACATCAAAAATTTGAACGATTTCTCATCCTTGTTTTCATCAACTCCTAAAACGTCGAGAATTACTTTCATAATGAAAATGATTTTCAAAATGCGACATACGCATTCTCATCGATATCACAAGTGAACCCTACCATACGAATAGCTGTCTGGGCACACTCAACACCCTTGTTTCCAAGAGCTCCACCGGCACGGTCGAGAGCCTGTTGCATGTCGTCTGTTGTAAGCAAACCGAAGATAACTGGTTTTGTACCCTCTGCATTCAACGCCGCGATACCGTTTGTTGTTCCCTGACAAACATAATCGAAATGAGGAGTGCCACCACGAACTACACAACCCAAAACGATAACAGCATCGACATCCTTGCACTGGCAGCTTTTCTTTGCCGCATAGACAAGTTCAAAGCTTCCCGGAACGTGGAAAACACGGATATCCTTGTCGAAAGCACCATGTTTTTTCAAAGTCTCGATCGCACCTTCACACAAAGCGAAAGTCACGTCTGAATTCCAATCAGAAACAATGATATCAAATTTCATTCCTCCTGCGTGAGGAACTCTATTAGCGTCGTAAGCAGATAAATTTGTAGTAGACATATATTTATAAAATTTAAAAGCCTCCTAATGCTTAACACAAAAGGAGGCATATAATCAAAAAATCAAAATTTACTTTGCAGTCTGGAAATACTGGATGTATTTGTCAGCGTCGTTAGCCTCGTTGCTATCAGGGTAATCATTCTTGATAGACTCCATCAAATCAGCAGCCTTTGACTTATTACCATTGTTAAAATGAAGCATTGCAAGACGGTACATGTAAATTGGGGCAATCAAGCTATTCTTAGAATCGATTGCCTTATTGTAATACGACTCAGCCTCTTTAATGTTGTTTGTCTCAAAGAAACAGTCACCGATTGCACCGTAGATAGCAGGAGAAACCAAATCACCGCCAGCAGAGAACTTCTTCAAATACTTGATAGCATCGTCGTTCTTGCCAAGATTCTTGTAGCAAACTCCAGCGTATGCACAAGCAAGATTTCCAGCAGGAGTGTTTGAATACTTTTCCGCAACCTCCTCGAAGCCCATGAAATCCAACTCCTCGCTTCCATTCAATGCCAACTGGAATGAATCGCGCTCAAACCATGACTGAGCCTTATAGATCGACTCGTTAGCTTCCTTCTTAGTTTCATTGTGGACATTTAGATACCAGATGATACCGATAACTACAGCAACAATTACACCCAAAGCAATAATCAATGTGCTCTTATTATTCTCAATGAATGCCTCTGAACTAGTCAAGGCGTTCTCAACCTTGTCCATTGACTCATTGAATTCGGCAGCCTGCTGCTGCTCCTGCTGCTCTCTCTCTTTTGCCTCCTGAGCCTGAGCTCTTTCCAATTCTTTATCTGACATTTCTGTTTCTAATTACTTCAAATTTCAAAAATCTGTGCGAAAGTATAAAAAATAAGACACATTTCAAATATATACCGAAAAAATAACGACAAAAATATGTTTTGACTCCTTTTATAGTGGATTAAAAGAAATTTATTTATAATTTTGTAGGTAGTTTTTGACAAAGTGATAACATATTTAATATGAATATATCATACAATTGGCTCAAAAGATACATAGATATCACAGAGTCGCCAGAGGAGATAGCAAAAATTCTTACATCTATTGGACTAGAGGTCGGCACATTGGAGTCGGCAATTCCTGAACTGTCAGAGGGTCTAAAGATCGGTGAAGTTGTTGAATGTGCAGCGCACGAGAATTCCGACCACTTGCACGTGGCCAAGGTAAACGTTGGTGATCCAGAATTGCTACAGATTGTTTGTGGCGCACCAAACTGCCGCACTGGAATCAAGACAATCGTCGCAACTATAGGCACAGTGTTGCCTGACGGAGACAAGACATTCACTATCAAGAAGGGCAAACTTCGTGGCGTTGAGAGTCAAGGTATGTTATGTGCAGAAGACGAGATCGGTGTTGGAACTAGCCACGACGGTATCATCGAGCTACCTGCCGACGCCAAAGTTGGTACTCTTGCAAAGGATTACTACGGTTGTAAGAGCGACACTATCATCGAGGTCGATATCACACCTAACCGTTCGGATGCAATTTCTCACTATGGTGTAGCACGCGACTTGGCTGCATACTTCGCATTGCACGGTCCTGCACACAAACTAACTAAGCCTTCTACAGCAGACTTTAAAGTCGACAATCACAATCGTGAGGTGAAGGTGACAGTAGATAATTCGGAAGCTTGTCCTCGCTATGCGGGAATCACTATCAATAATGTAACAGTCAAGGAGTCTCCTGGCTGGTTGAAGGAGTCGTTGTCGGCAATCGGCCTTCACCCTATTAATAATGTAGTAGACGTCACAAACTTCATTCTACATGGTATGGGCCAGCCACTTCACTGCTTCGATGCTGACAAAATCGCTGGTGGCACACTTACAGTCAAGACTTTGCCAGAGGGAACTAAGTTCGTTACCCTAGACGGTGTCGAGCGTTCTCTTAACGCAAACGACTTGATGATCTGTGACGCTAACGGTGGTTCTTGTATCGCTGGTGTATTCGGCGGTTTGGATTCAGGCGTTACCGAGTCGACAAAATGCGTATTCCTAGAGTGTGCGTACTTCAACCCAGTATACGTAAGAAAGACTGCACGTCGCCACGGTTTGAATACAGACGCATCTTTCCGTTACGAGAGAGGATGTGATCCAGCTTGCAACGTCGAGATCGCAAAATATGCAGCAATGCTAATCAAGGAGGTTGCAGGCGGAGAGATCTCATCAGAAATTACAGATATCTATCCAAAGGAGATCAAGCCATTCACAGTAGTAATGCACTACTCCAGAATCAATTCATTGATCGGCAAGGAGATCTCTAAGGAAGAGGTTCGCACTATCCTATCAGGTCTTCAGATCTCTTATATCAGCGAGAGCGACGACGAATTCGTAGTGTCGGTTCCAAACTACAGAGCTGACGTCCAGAGAGAGTGCGACGTGATCGAGGATATCCTTCGTATCTACGGTTACAACAACGTAACTCCAGATTTGTCAGTTAAATCATCATTGTCATTCTCTCCAAAGGTTAACAGCTACAAGCTACAGAACTTGATTTCTGAGCAGTTGACTGGCATGGGATTCAATGAGATCCTAAATAACTCGCTTACAAAGTCGGCTTATTACGACAACTGCGAGACATTCAAGGGAGAGAACAGAATCATGTTGATGAATCCACTAAGCAACGATTTGAACTGTATGCGTCAGACATTGCTATTCGGCGGACTTGAGAACATCAGCTACAACATCAACCGCAGAAGCCCTAACTTGGCATTCTACGAGTTTGGAAACTGCTACTACTACAATGCAAACGCACAGCAGACAGCAGAGAATCCATTGAAGCCATATTCAGAGGATTACCACTTGGGTATGTGGCTTACAGGTATGAAGAGCGAGCAGAATTGGGTACAGCCACAGGCTAAGGCTACATTCTACACACTTCACGCATACGTAAAGAATATTTTCAAGCGTCTTGGTATCGAAAGAACAAAAGTCAATGAGTATTCGGACGATTTGTTGAGCTACGGTTTGCAGATCACAACAGCAAACGGAAAGGTTCTTGCCACACTTGGAATCGTATCTAAGGAAGTTTGCAAGAAGATGGATATCTCACAGGAGGTTGAGTACGCAGATGTCAACTGGACAGCGTTGATGGGCGAGATGAAGAACCACAGCTTGACATACCACGACATTCCTAAGTATCCTGAGGTTAAGAGAGATTTGGCTCTTCTTATCGACAAGAAGACAACATTTGCAGAGATCGAGAAGATTGCACGCGACACAGAGAAGAAGTTGCTTAAGGATGTATACCTATTCGACGTGTACGAAGGCAAGACACTAGATTTCGGCAAGAAGTCATACGCCGTATCATTCATTCTACAGGATGAAGAGAAGACATTGACAGATTCTCAGATCGACGCAATCATGAACAAGTTGATCAAGAATTTCGAGACAAAACTAGAAGCAAAAATTAGATAAACTGAAATAAAATATGGGAAGAGCGTTTGAGTACCGCAAAGCCACAAAGCTTAAGAGATGGGGCCACATGGCCAAGACTTTTACAAAGATTGGTAAGGAAATCACAATTGCAGTAAAAGCAGGAGGTTCAGACCCTGACGGTAATCCACGTCTACGTGCATTGATCCAGACAGCAAAGTCTGAGAACATGCCAAAGGACAACATCGAAAGAGCAATCAAGAGAGCAACAGACAAAGATACTGCTGATTACAAGGAGGTTATCTACGAAGGATACGGACCTGCAGGTATCGCTATCTTCGTTACTACAGCTACAGACAACACAACTCGTACAGTAGGTAACGTACGTAACTACTTCAACCGTAACGGTGGACAGTTGGGAACACAGGGTTCTCTATCATTCATGTTCACACACAAGTGTATGTTTACAGTTGCAGACAAGGAAGGTCTTGACATGGAGGAGTTCGAGCTTGAGTTGATCGACTACGATGTAGAGGAGGTAGAGCGCGACGACGAGGATAAGACAATCTTCATCTCTGCCCCATTCGAGAGCAACAGCAAGATCCAGGCATACCTTGAGGAGAACGGATTCGAGATCAAGTCAGTTGAGTTCGAGTACCAGCCAAACGACTACAAGGAGGTTACAGCTGAGCAGCGCGAGCAGGTACAGAAGATCCTTGACAAGCTTGAGGACGACGAGGACGTACAGGCTGTATTCCACAACATGAAGGAAGAGGAAGAATAAGAAAACAATATAACAATTAAATAAGAAAAACAATGGCAAAGAGTGCATTGCAAATCGCAAGAGCTGCATACCAGCCAAAGCTTCCAAAGGCTTTGAAGGGTAACGTAGCTATCAAGGAGGGTAAGGCTACAGAGTCTGTAGCAGATCAGGCTGACATCAAGAAGCTATTCCCTAATACATACGGTATGCCTGTAGTTACATTCGAGGCATCTAACTCACCACTTTCTTTGAAGGATATGAACGTAGGTGTTATCCTTTCAGGTGGTCAGGCTCCTGGTGGTCACAACGTAATCTCTGGTTTGTTCGACGGTCTTAAGTCAATGAACAAGAACGCAAAGCTTTACGGTTTCCTAGGTGGTCCTTCAGGTCTTGTAGATCACAAGTACATCGAGCTAACTGCTGACATCATCGACGAGTACCGTAACACAGGTGGTTTCGATATCATCGGTTCAGGTCGTACAAAGCTTGAGGAGACAGAGCAGTTCGACAAGGGTATCGAGATCTGCAACAAGCTAGGTATCAAGGCTATCGTTATCATCGGTGGTGACGACTCTAACACAAACGCTTGTGTGCTTGCAGAGTACTACCTACAGAAGAACACTGGTATCCAGGTAATCGGATGTCCTAAGACTATCGACGGTGACCTTAAGAACGACGAGATCGAGACTTCATTCGGTTTCGATACAGCATGTAAGGTTTACTCAGTGGTTATCGGTAACATCATGCGTGACGCTAACTCAGCAAAGAAGTACTGGCACTTCATCAAGTTGATGGGTCGTTCAGCATCTCATATCGCTCTTGAGTGCGGTCTTCAGACACAGCCAAACATCTGTATCGTATCAGAGGAGGTAGAGGCTAAGAAGATGACTCTTGCTCAGATCGTTAACAACATCGCTGACACTGTAGCTGCACGTGCTGCAAAGGGTAACAACTTCGGTGTATGTTTGATCCCAGAGGGTCTAATCGAGTTCGTTCCTGAGATGAAGGTTCTTATTAAGGAGTTGAACGACCTTCTAGCAGAGACTAACGGTGACGTTCCAGCAGCAGTTAAGAAGCTTTCTTCTAACTCAGCATCAGTTTACGCATCACTTCCAGACTTCGTACAGAAGCAGCTTACACTAGAGCGTGACCCTCACGGTAACGTACAGGTATCTCTAATCGAGACAGAGAAGCTTCTTATCGAGATGGTTAAGACAGAGTTGGCTAAGAGAAAGGCAGCAGGTTCTTACTCAGGTAAGTTCTCTGGTCTAGGTCACTTCTTCGGATACGAGGGACGTTGTGCAGCTCCTTCTAACTTCGACGCTGACTACTGCTACTCACTAGGATTCAACGCAGCATGTTTGATGGCTGCTGGTAAGACTGGTTACATGTCTTTGATCAAGAACACAACAGCTCCTGCTGATCAGTGGATCGCTGGTGGTGTGCCTGTAACAAAGATGATGAACATGGAGAAGCGTCACGGTGCAATGAAGCCAGTTATCCGCAAGGCATTGGTAGAGCTTGATGGAGCTCCATTCAAGAAGCTTGCTGAGAACCGTGCTACATGGGCAATCGAGACTGCATTCGTATACCCTGGCCCAATCCAGTACTGGGGACCATCAGAGGTTTGCGATCAGCCAACTAAGACTCTTGCTCTTGAGCAGGCAAAGTAATTGCATAATTCATAATGCATAATTAATAATTGAGCGTGTCGAAAGACACGCTCTTTTTGTTTTTATGGCCATCTATTTATCCTTTCATTTCCTTTACTTGCTTCACTTCGACATATTCTTCAAAATCAGGGATATTTAATTTAAGCTCACTGCTCTCTCCTATCTCAAATTGAAAGAACATATCGTACGAATCTGAAGTTGATCTAAAACCCTTAAGAAGCTCCTGCCCATAGAGATTCTCATCTACTAAGACACCGTAATCGACAATCTTTGATTCTCCCTTTAGCTCAAATAGTGTTTTTGAGTCGTGTAAGAATTTAGCGTTCAAATATTGTGGGATACTATTCATCATTTTTATATCCCCCATCTTGACTCTTACAAATATTGAACTTTCATTTGTTTTGACATCAGACGATTTCACATCCTTGATCAAAACTACATAATCATCGTCTACTACACTTCCAGATTGTGCTACCCTGTTCTCTTCAGCCTTATCGTAAACATCTGCCAATTGATTATTTTTCAATTCGACGGTGGTGTCTGTACCGTCGAAATAATCTCTTAATGATTTACAAATTTCAGCAGAGTTGTCCGATTCCGTATTAACACTCGAATTGTTGATTGTCTTCAAGAATTCATCCGCTTTATCCTTCATCAATGCTAAAATCAAACGGTTGCTCTCCGGATTCGGACGGAACAATTTGCCATTGAACTGGTGGAAATGCTCCTTCACAAACTTGTGCGCATCGGCTCTTGTCGGCGTCAGCACATAAAAATCATAGAGTTTGTCAAGCGTCTCCTGCACTCGCTTTCTGAACATCTCTCGCACTTTTGTTTTCCACGCATTCTGCGCGCTTTTGTTGTCGCGTCCATATAGGGAAACCACAAAAAGGAAATTCACATCGTAGTGATATAGCAATAGAGTGTCACGGTCAAACAGACGGTTCTCAAACTGTCGACTGAAATCAATCTGTGACTGCGGCTGAACACCGTCGTCCTTAAAATTGAATTTTTCACCTTTATTCTGCGAAATGAATGCGCTGATGAAGAAATTCGGAACCACATTATATCCTTCCGTCAACTCATCCGAACGAAGCTTGATTTCCGATTTATCCGTTTCTTTCTTCATGAACAAATCCAGATTCCACTGGATAAGATTGCGGGCGTAAGTGAACTGCTTAGGGATTGATGCGCCATGCAGAGCCGTATAGCTCTCGGATTCCTGATTTTCCGTCGTGGCTTTCTCCTTACGCTTATAATATTTGCTGTCTGCGATATAATACGTCTGCAGCTCCTCCGACTTCGCCAAAAGACTCGGACCTTT
This sequence comes from Paludibacteraceae bacterium, assembly GCA_045629285.1. Classification (GTDB taxonomy): domain Bacteria; phylum Bacteroidota; class Bacteroidia; order Bacteroidales; family Paludibacteraceae; genus UBA1723. The sequence goes on from JAZQQY010000029.1 coordinate 39,739, forward strand.
ATACAAATGGTCGATATTCTTTCCGTCTTTCTGATATTTGGCATCCTTAGCAAACACTTTGTCGCCAAGCAGATCATCGATAACTCGCTCGAACACGATCTGGAAATCGTCCACCAACATAAAATCCTGTCGTGCCATGTTGATAGCGATGTCGTGCGTCACATCAAAGAAGGCATAACAAAGATTCCACATGCGGAGATCCTTGTCGGAGAAATATTTATACTTGATTGCCTTGAGTCGGCGCTTCCCTTTCCCATTTCGGTATGACTCAAACTTAGAACCTTCTATCAACTCATAGTTGAGGTCGATATTCAGTCTGAATCCGTAAGTCTTGCGGATATACTTAAGTATCGAGAAATAGATTACAAGCAGCTCCTCGTCAAAATCTATTTCCTTCTTCTTGTTGACGGGATTTAGATAGACAGGAGCGTCGTCTTGCACTATGGCCTGACTCTTGGAAATGGTTTTAGTCCATTGAATTTTGTTGTTGCCAGAGTGTTTGTTGCGAGCGATAAAAGAGAAATAGTTTTGGTTTTCCCTATTGAAATCACGCAACGCAATGATGATGTCAAACAGAGTGTGGAATTTGCTTTTTTTGCCACTGCTGCTGGCGTTATACTGCTCTGTTCTTACGATTGAACTATCAGCATAGTTGGCATGGTAGACGCTGATTGTACGGTAAATCCAAATTGCCAATTCCGACAGAAACGTCTTTATAACATCAGGTTTAACCACATCAGAGCCGACAATATCTTCGTTAGTCAGACGCTCAAAATCCACAAGTTTTTGAGGAGACAATCCAAACACAGTGTCGTCTGCCCCATCATCATCTTTTCCTCCAGTAAGGATAACCTTAGGGAGGCAGAAAACGACATCACTGCAAGCCTTGCTATAGAAGTAACCGACATACGAAACCGATACCGGGTTGTTGCTATCCAACTCAATATCATTGACCAATCCTTTTAGAGCATTATACAACACACTATCAGGAGTACGGTCATTTTTCTCGTATTTATATCCCTCTATTAGAAGCTTCATTTAGGTTGGTTTTAAAATTATATTATTCTCCTTAATTTGTCTCTTCCGGATTTGTCTTTTCAGGAATCTGTCTCATGTATGCAATTTCATTAGAATTATCAGATTCGTTTTGATTATCATCAAGGAGTTTTACCTCCTCATCCTTAAGCAAATTGTTGATAAACCAACAAACTAACTTCTCATCAACCTCTTCACGAGACTTGAAGAACTTACGAAAACCGATCTTTTCATTCTCTTTGACATCCAATTCTCCAGCATCCCAATTACCATCAAGTTTTTTGTAGACGAAGCAATCGCAGTCCTCATCCTTCAACGCATCATTCCACAAGTAGAAAATCACCTTGTTGACAAATGTTTTAGCGTCGATAACTTCACCATCGGCAGGTTTAGCAAAGAAGTAACCCAGCTGCTTATCTTCAGAGTCAACAGTGTCTTCAATCTTCTTGTTTATAGCCTGAAGGAATTCCCACCAATAACAACAAAGACCATCAGCTTTTATCTTCCACTTACGTTCTTTTTTTCCTGATTCTGGCTGTCCGATAGGCACATACACCCATTCCCAACGACGCTTGAAAGCCGAATCCATCGGAAAAAGCGACTGGTCGGAGGTGTTCATTGTGGCCCAGATGAAGAGATTTGGAGGCAAAACCAATTTTTTCCCAGATTTCAAGTCATCAGCAGTAGCAATAACCTTAGTGACTCCATCACAATTTTTTGTCACATCAGAAAAATTAAGTTCAGAAAATTTAGAATTTTCACATGCTGCATCTTCTGCCAAGTATTTAGCAATAGCACTATCCGACGAAATTGCATAGCTAGAGAAACCTGTATTTTCATCTCTATCAAGCAACTGGAAAATATCTCCAAAAATCTGAGCACAGTTACCACGGTTGATCTCCTCAATCACCAAATAATAACTATCGTCTTCTCCTTCTATTCTATTCAAATATCTTTTCCAAGCTTCAACATAAGCCTTTAGAAAGACCTGAGGCTCGTATTTGTATACTATCTTATTTTCTTCGTTTATAGGCTTTTTGTCCTTATCGTTGAATTCCGGCACTGGGACTTTATCCATCATCGGTTTGTATGCACCGACGAAAGAAGCATAATCGCTATCTGGGTGGAATGTAGTGCGAATGGAGTTTTTCTCATTCGTCATGCCATCTATTGTATGTGATTTTCCTGTTCCTGGAGCACCATAGAAGATCTGCTGGAGAGGGGGATGGCTTAGTTTTACCTTTTCTTCTACTGTTTCAACACTGAAATCAATAACATTGTAAGGAGTATTAGCTGTATCCATATAACTGATATATTCTAAATTTGAAAGATTAAAATTTGACGGATTGGAAGGATACCAAAACTTGGAGTAACCTAATATTTGATCTATAAATTCCTTGTCGTTTTCATAAGAATCCGAATTAAGAGAAAATGAAATTATCCCATTAGACAATTTGAAACAAGAACTGGCATAAGTAAGAACAATAAACAATTCTCTTGATTGTCGACCATATTGCTTCCACTCAATCAAAGATTCAATTTCACTTGTCAAATCTACACTCTGTTTTCTTCCTTTAAGAATTACATCTATTATTTTGTTGTAATCAACTAACGGATTTTTATAAACATAAGGATTGCAAAAGAGATAATACAAAATCTCATTTAAGCTTATCCACGCTGATAATTTTCCATCCTTAATTGCCATTAGATAAAGAATTGTCACAACACTACGAAAAGGTGCAAATAGAGTTTTTTCACCCAGTGAATTGGACATAGATTCTTGTGTTCTAGTATTTGGATATTGAAATTTCAAAATAAAATTTCGAATACCAAAAATTGGATTTTCAGATGATTTAGAACATGTTTCGGTTCCAGGATGTAGATTATAATAAAATTTTAATGTAGAAGAATTATTATTATCCGATTTATCTACAATCTCAGATATATCATGACCATTCAGAATAAACGTTGACACTTGTTTTATTCTATCTGGCAATTCAGAAATTCTTTGATCTGAAGTAAAGAGATATTTAGGCATACTTTTCTGGTTTATATTTCTTTAACAAATCCACTATTGATAAAGCAATAGCCTTAGCTAGCTGAGGAGGAACAGCATTACCTATCATCTCATAAACATTACCTCTGGATCCAAGAAACTCAAAATCTTTGTCAAAACTCTGAAGAAGTCCCGCTTCTCTAGGGGTAATTGTTCTTGCTTGCTTAGAATCATAATGAATAAATCTATTACCATCTTTATGAAGATGTGCAATAATTGTAGTGCTTGGCTGATCTGGTTCCAAAACATGATAACGATGTATTGGAGATTTTGAACCAATTTTTTCCTCGTATAATTCTGAAATCTTTTTACTATCAAACTCACGTCGTCCACTTTCTATGTCCTCAGCTAAAAGCTTAAAAGTATCCATATCTCTAGTATTACTATAACGAGGTTCATGCCAACTCAAATCAAATATAGGAGTAGAATGCGATACTTTTTTTGAATGATGAGCTTCATCCCAATAAGGTTCTATCACAGGCAAAAAACCTATTGCATCTCTCACTGTAATTATTCTTTTTCCTTTATGAGAGGGAAGAATATTGTTATAAAAATCAGAAAGCATAGATTGAATGTCGACACTTATAAACGAAGCATTTCTGATTCCTACCATTATTATTCGCTTTCTATTTTGTGGCACACTATATTCAGCAGCATTAACAATTGCGTTAGAGAGATCATTAATTATTGTATATCCCTTTTTAGCAAATTCCTTTGGAATAATTTCTGAAACTTTTTTTCCATGTGGAGCTGCACTTAATATACCAGGCACGTTTTCAAAAACAAATAAATCTGGCTGATATCTATCAACTATAGACAAATAATGTTCAAACAAGAAATTACGATAATCGTCTTGCATTGCATTTTCGTCACGAACTCGTCCTGCAACAGAATAAGCTTGACAAGGAGGTCCACCAATTATTATATCTATTCCAGATGCTTCATTAACATAATAGTCAAGGCCTAAACTTGAACCATAATCGGCATCCTCATTCCATCCTGCAAACAATTCAGATTCTCGTTGTATGTCAAAATACAACACACTCTCATTTGCATTTGTTTTTTTCCATTTATTTAAAAGTCTATTGCGTAATGTTCTAACTTGAGGTTCCTTCCATTCAACTGCAGCAATATCATTAAAACAGTCGGTTTGCATAAAGCCATCTGTTAGTCCCCCACATCCAGCAAATAGATCTAACATCTTAATCTTCTTTTTGATTAAAGCTTTATTTGTCATTTTTTTTGAGCCATTTTAATATTTCTAATGCGACTGCTTTTCCTAATAATGGAGGAACAGCATTACCAACCTGACGATATTGTTGTGTTTTGTTTCCAAAAAAAATGAATTTATCATCAAATGATTGAAGACGTGCACTTTCCCTTACAGTCGGTATTCTATTCCATTTATAATGGAAGTGAGAACGATGCCCCGTATTAATGGTTGGAGAAGGTTTTTTACTATGATAACGAGTTAACGCTTCATGGTACTTATAAATTCCAGCATACTCTTTGGGTAAAGACTTGTAATTTTTCCCTTCTGGAACCATTGCAATAAATTTTTTTGTTTTTTCATCATGTATTGTTCCTTCATGATTATATATTGCATCCGACCCATTACGCATCATTTTTTGATAAGGAGTAAGCGCGTCACTTGGATATTGTTGAATCTTTTCTCCGACTATATCAACAAGAGCAGGAAGATCACCAATAGCCTGTTCACACGTGACATAATTTTCAGGTTTACAGATTGGTTTTGGATATTCAAAAAATGTTTCAGACCCCCAAAGTCCAACAAATACAACCCTTTTTCTAATCTGTGGAACACCATAATCAGGAGCATACAAAATTTGAGGTTCACTCATTTTGTATCCTAATCCTGTAAAATCTTCTATAATTTTATCCTTAACCAATCCCCCATGTAATTGTATCATTCCAGGAACATTTTCCAATACGACGACCCTCGGTTTAAGAACACGAGCTGTCTTAACCATCGCTTGATAAAGTTTATTTCTAGAATCATCAATTTTTCTAGAACCGGCTAATGAAAATCCCTGACACGGAGGTCCCCCAACTAAAACATCTAAGGCAAACTTTTTTTCATCAAAAAAAGTTTTGATCTTATCAACATTATCAAGATCAAACAAATTTAATTTCATTGCAACAGCACCATCATGATTAGCATTAAATGTTTTTAATGCCATATCATCAAAATCAACACCTAGTTTTACAGAAAAGCCTGCATCAATGAAGCCACGAGATAATCCTCCCGCACCACAAAATAAATCAAGAACATTGTATTGCTTCTTTGCCACTTTACGCTTTTCCATTAATAAAGTGCGAATGTCTACACAAAAAACCGTTCAGGTCCTGGGAAGACTTGCTTACAATGGATATAACCATCCGCACTATGAGTTATTATTAATATTTTGCCACCTAATAGGGATAGCTCCTGTTTCGCTCAATCATTTTTTTGCCTTAATGAGCGTCGGGCAAAGTACAAAATTAGAGAAATTTAGAATGAAAAACTAAGAATTCAATAACATAAAAACAAATTCGTTAATAACCAATAAATTAAATATTTAAGCGTGATATGAGTTGGAAATAATTTCGGAAATAGTTGCAACATTTGTTATAACATTTCATTTCCCCACCGTCTCCCTATCCCTACCACCATTCACCCTACCAACGTAGAGAATCATTTCCACCGTCGGCATCATCATTCGTACCAAAACTCGTAGAGACGCACGGACGTGCGTGTAATGATTAAATGCTAAATGAGGAATAAGGAATGCGGCATTCCTTTCGCAAAATTTTACGAATCATTTTCGGAAATTTTACGTTCTAATTAAAACGTCGACGACCGTGGAAACGGTCTGTTTAATCACAGCCTACGGTTTGGCGTTGTCGACAGACAACAACATAACCGTAGGGATTCATGGGGATTTAGGGGCTAGATACTAAATTTAGAACAATCTTACGATATCACTTTTCAAAAATGTCTCAATGTCGATTCCATTTGTGCCGACAACAAAACTAACGTCGGGATGAAATGTCTTTTCAAACAATGGCAAACCTTTATTTGTTCCTCTTCGACCACTTTTCACCTCTATCGCTATACATTTCTGTCGACTTTTTATGATGAAATCCACCTCGTCTGATCTTTCCCTCCAATAAAACACTTCGTATTCATATTCCGATGCTTGACTAAGCAGATGAGTGCCTATTGCCGACTCAACCCATCTTCCCCACGCCATTGTGTCTACTCTGTCAATCGCATACGATCGCCCTTTGTACGCTGTCAGGAGTGCATTATATAAACCTGAAATTTCGGTATCGAATTGTACTTTCTTGCATCGTCCATCGCATATTTTTGTAATCCTGCCAACAAATTGCATTCATCTAAAATATTAATATAATTGGCGACGGTGGTCGCATTTCCCACATCCTGAAGCTGACCCACAATCTTCGTCAACGACAGCAGTTCTCCTGAATAACTGCACCCCAAATCAAAAACCTGCTTCATCAAAGCTGGTTTGTATATATTGGAAGTCATAATAACATCTTTTTCAATCGACGGTGCAATTAAAGAATCTTCAATTCTTTCTTACGGCACCTTAGACATGAACTTTACTTTAACCAAACACTCCGTGTTCCTTCGCTCCCCTTTCCGAAACCACTCTTGCTGGAGCTCCTGCGATCGTCACATTGTCGCCGAACGACTTGTTTACCACGGAATTGGCGCCGATTGCGACGTTACTTCCGATGGTGATGTCACCATAGAGTTTAGCTCCGGGACCTATATAGACATTGTCGCCAAGAGTCGGCGTTCCGTTGAATTCGCCCAGATTGGTGCAGGTATGGATGCGACAATTAGCGCCGACACGCACATCGGGATGGACGACGATAGTGCCGTAATGCACGATGCAAAGGCCTGGTCCGAACACGTTTTTAGGAATTGTGAATCCTAATCTCGTGGCCAGACGATGGTTGATCACCTCCAATATGAAGAGATAGATACGGGCGAATATGTTCTTGCGACAAACGTTATGAAGATACTCTATCTTACGGAGTCTCAACTGGAAACGCAGGCAATCCATCCACCAGTAGTTGAAGAAGGATACATGGTCGAGCTTGTGGGCCTTCATATCCTGCTGCACGTAATATCTATATGATTCTTTGCTGTCGATCATTGTAATTGTTTTTGCTTGCACAAATGTAAGAAGTAAAAAGTATTTAAAACAAAAAAGACGCATAAATGCGTCATCTTTGCGGTAAATTTCATTCTTTTAGATACAGGTAGACAGAAGGTAAAGGGAATCAGAACAGAGGGCGACGTATGGTTAGTATTAGAACGGAGAATACAATTCCGACACGCCAAACGTGTCTAAATTTTTTCGTTTTCTAAAAGGATGTTATTATTTCATCAAAGTCTACCTACGTCTACTCATGATGTCCAAATAATAATTTAGAAATATTAGAACCGCAAAAAGAATCACTCATCACACACCTTAATTCTTCTACCTTAAACACCTATCTTTTCAATAAAAGTCCTAACTGCCACAACACACACGTGGCTATTTATTTTCCTCTCCTTTTTGTGATTACAAAATTACCATTCCATCGGGATATTTATACCATGGGCCGGAATAAAAATTCATAAAAAATGTTAAATGGTATTGGGATTGTAACAACAATTATGAATTATGCATTATTTCTTGCTCCATCCTACCAACACATTCATACCTGTCGAGAAATGTGTACCCATCGTGTTGACAGGCAAACCTGATTTCCACTTCAAAGGAATCTGGTCACACGCCATGAAAAGGTTGATTGGTCCAAGATTGAAGTTTGCTCCCAATCCGATGTTGTGTGCAGCACCTGTCACAAAGTCGTAGCCGATAGACAAATCAACGAATCTGTGCGGACGGAAATTGCCGAATACTGCAAACTCTTCTCTGGTTCTGCAGCGTCCCATATACAGTTTGGAAAGTACACCTACGCTGATTTTGTCGTTCAAGAATGAATATTCACCTCCGATGAACAATTTCGGAGTCAACTTAGTGCTGTAGCGCAGATTGCCTGATGTATCCGCGTAATAGAACTTATTGAATTCTATTCTGTTAAACTCATCAAGCAGCAAATTGATCATATCCAACGGGTTTTCGTCGTCCTGCATATTTGCCGCCTCAAACGAGAATCCTTCGTCGGCATCAAGCACAATTCTCTGAGCCGACTTTGACCAGTTGATGAATCCCCAGTCTAGCAAACTTGCCGACAGTGTCAAACGGTCGTCAAGCATCTTATACGTCGCTCCAAGATCTACAGCGAATCCTTTTCCTTGAGGCTTGAAGAAATCTTTTGGATTGATATTATATTCGTAATCAACCACTTCCCCATTCTCATCAAGAATCTCTTTCTGAGTGATATCGAAATAGAGCTGGCCATTATCCATGTTCTCGATCTTCAACACCGGCCATGAGACATACATGTCTCCATGTCCTTTCAAAATCCACTCGTCGTAATTCATCTTGACTTTCACCTCCGACAAATCCATGTGGGCGCTGACATGACCGAGAAGATATTTGAATTTTGCTCCGACAGTAAGCTTTTCATCCAGTTTTTCCGCCCATCCAAGTGCGAACTCTGAATAGAGATTGACATCGGATGTGGTGCGACTCAAGTCGAATTCTCCCGACAATTGTGTCAAATCCTCAGTGTCGAACATATATTTGATCCAAGGCGACGGAACTGATGCGGAAATATCAGTTTTCAACGAAGCTCCGAAAGTGATGAAATGCGTATCCTTGATTTTGAAACCGAAATTCAGAAGGCTTATATTATGCGACGCATTCGCCTTGACAGTATTCTTCGCTTCCGAAAGAACGTTGCTTATTCCCATCAACGGAATGGAGTCGAATACGGATGAAACCTTACCGTTCTTAATCTTGCAAAAGTCGCTCAAAACGTAGGAATTATTGCCGGCAAAGACATCGATATTGGAAATCCCTGGAACACCGACATACACCTTATAACCCTCAGGCATAAATGCAGGGTTGAGATTATGACGCACCGGACTATGCTTGGCGAAATAAAGCATAGAGGCATCCTGAGCGAATGTCGACATCAGCATCGACACAAGAATCAATATGATGAGAGAGAGTTTTTTCATACCTTTTGTGCTATTTTATACGACGCAAATGTAGTTATTTTAATTAAAAATGCAAAAGGAAATTGGTTTCAGGTTTCAAGTTTCAGGTTTCAAGCAATTCGAATAATTAGCCTAAGGTTGTGTGCAAAAACGACAGCGAATTGCACCTACCACAGTTTTCAAATGTTGGATCATAAAGACCGTTACAAACTACGAATTATTTTATATTTTTGGGAAAATAAAACCTTACGAAATATGAAGAAAAAGATAGTAGGCATATTGGCGTTGCTCTCAAATTGCGCCTTATGCATCACAAATAGTCATGCGGCTCCGGTCGTCCAGGAATTGGATTATTCGGATGCTTTGGAATTGGTCGACAATCCACATATCGGTTTCTACCGTCCTGTCGTTCAACACTTTAAACTGGAAGGAAACAAGATGGCAGATTCATGGGGAAACCTTACTCATCTGAGGATGGATATTTCCGCTTTTTCCGACAATGCGGTTCTGTCGACAGACAAGTCGACGGGCGACACGACATTCGGTGTTTCCCGACCGTTGACTCAGGATATGCTGGATGCTTTCGAGTCGACGCTGGACGGTGTGCGAAAGAGAGGCAAAAGTGCAGTCGTACGTTTTTCATACGACCCGTGGTATAATGGCACGAAAAACTGTGATCCCGATCAGGGTTTGATACTTACGCATTTGAAACAGCTTGCAGAGGTTTATTCGCGCAATACGGATGTCATCACTTTTGTGGAGCTGGGCATGTACGGAAGTTGGGGAGAGATGCATTCCAGTGTCAACGCCACCAATGAGAATATAGCGGAGGCGTTGCAGACGTTGTTGGCCGCTACTCCACCCGACATCAAGATCGGTGTACGCCGTCCGGATATAGTGGCACATTGGCTGAAAGTGAACGATGGCAACAACTATTCAGGTTTCAACATCGACTCCGAGAGATTCAAGAAGGCCTTGGCAGAAAAGGGCGACACTATCTTCCGTGTCGGCTTGTATAACGACGGATATCTTGGTTCAAGCAGCGACTTGGGCACTGTTGGGATGGGTGCGTCGGGTCATCAGATGACTCGAGAAATGATGGTGAAATGGTTGGAAAAATATAGTCAACACACTCCTTATGGTGGTGAACTTGTCGCGAACAGCAATGGAAATAATCCAATCAATACGCCAGAATATCTTTCTGAAGAGGGTTTCCGTACCCATACGTCTTATCTAAACTATGAATGGCATCAGCCAACAATCTTAGGTTGGAAAGAGACTTCTTTCAATGGCGACGACATGGAATACGCAGGTAGCGACGGTTATACTTACGTCGCCAACCATCTGGGCTACAGGTTTATACTTAGAAACTCGGTGATTCCGGATTCAGTCGCCAAGAATAAGAAATTACCGATAGAATTGACAATAGAGAACGTTGGTTTCGCCAATTTAAGCAAGCCAAAGAAAGTGACGTTCATATTGTCGGGCAACGACCATCAGTATGAAATCACACCGGACGAAGAGATAAATGCATCAAACTGGCTATCACGTGAAAAATCGGTGATCAAGACTACCCTAACCTTGCCTGACGACGTTGAAATCGGCAATTATCAGTTGTTTATCCGTATTTCAGAACTTGGAGACATTGTCAAAGACAACAATCTTTATTGCATACAGTTCGGCAACCCGTCGTCGCAATACGATACAAAATCAGGAGCCAATCTGATAGGAGATCTCCAGATCACGGAATCCAATACAGCGGTGGATATGCATTTGGCAGAGAGAAAAATCAACAGAACGCAAAAGATAAGATCAAACAACCACCCATATATCATTATTTTGCATAACGGCAAAGAATATGGGATATCTGGCAACGAATTACGCATTATGAAATAAAAAACCCCACGATTCCTGAATGCCTAAGCATTGTCGGAACGTGGGGCACAATTCCCATCCCTAGAGCAGGTTTTATCGCTAGAGGCGATTAAACACAACCCTAAGCTATTTATTCGAAATACATCTTACATTCTACCTTCGTGAGACTTCCACCCAATCGTTTTTCTCGTGAGCAAAGTCCTCGAAAGAAGGTTTGATCTTCATGCTTTTGTTTGATGCAAAATTGCTGACTGCTGCAAACAAAGTCTCTTTGTTCTTACCGTCGTAGTACTTAGCCAAATCAACATCGAGTTTAGCGATCATCGAGCTGTCAGTCACAGAAAGGATCTTCAATGGCTGAGTGATCTTCAACTGATTGAATTCGAATGTCGCATCTACAGTCTTCAAACCGTCGAGAGCAAGGTTGGAACAAAGCTGGATCTCACAGCTAAGTTTCAAATCGCCATCCTGCAAACGGTTGGAAAGCAAAGAACTCTGAGCACCTGAGAATGAGAACTTCTCACTATCAATGTTCATCAAACGTACATCACAGATAGAATTCAAGTACCAATCTCTCTCCTTGATCTCTTCAATCTCCTCCACATTGTTGGAAAACAACTCTCCTGCGAAGAAGAGACTAGCGAAGAAAACCAACAGAATAGGAATGGTAATACTAATTTTTCTCATAATTAAACCTCCAATTGTCCGATAATATCAGTGATAGACTTAAAGTTGTGTCTATCCAAATACTCATTGATTCCGTCGACTACCTTGACAGTTGTCTCAGGATCGATGAAGTTAGCTGTACCGATTTCGATTGCAGTCGCACCAGCCAAGAAGAATTCGATCGCGTCAGTAGCGTTCATGATACCGCCAAGACCAACTACAGGAATCTTCACAGCCTTAGCCACCTGCCATACGCAACGCAATGCTACAGGCTTAACACAAGGTCCGCTCAAACCGCCAGTCACCATGCTTAGCAAAGGCTTTCTTCGCTCAGCGTCGATAGCCATACCCATAAGAGTATTGATCAAAGATACAGAGTCAGCACCAGCAGCCTCAGCAGCCAAAGCGATATCAGTGATAGAAGTCACGTTTGGAGAAAGCTTCACGATCAAAGTCTTGTTGTAAGCTTTTCTTACAGCCGACACAACCTGCTCTACACCCTGAGTTGTCGTACCGAATGCCATACCACCCTGCTTTACGTTTGGACAAGAGATGTTAAGTTCGATAGCCTGAACCTTATCCATTGTGCCGATGATCTCAGCAGCCTCAGCATAGTCTTCAACTGTGCTTCCTGAAAGGTTAACGATTAGGCAAGAGTCGACATCCTTGATATTTGGATAGATGTGTTCCTTCAAATAGCGGACACCCTTGTTCTGCAAACCTACACAGTTAAGCATACCGGAAGGAGTCTCAGCCATACGTGGGTAAGGATTACCCTCGCGTGGATTCAAAGTAGTACCCTTTATGATATAGCCGCCAAGACGCGACAAATCGATAAATTCTGAAAATTCAGTGCCGTAACCAAAAGTACCCGATGCAGTCAACACTGGATTCTTAAGTGTTAGACCTGCTATTTTAGTTTCTAATTTTGCCATGGTAGTTCATTGATATTAAATACAGGTCCTTCTGAACAAACACATCTGTTATGACCTTTCTTATCCTCAGTCACGCAACACAAGCAAGCACCAAGTCCACAAGCCATCTTGTTCTCAAGAGAGACGTAGCACTCGATATTCTTACTGTATGCATACTTTGCAACTGCCTTCATCATTGGAGTCGGACCGCAAACGAAGATCTCGTCGAACTGCTCCTTCTCAAGGATGGAGTGGTTAGTGACAAAACCCTTCTCGCCTACACTACCGTCTTCAGTAGTCAGGTAAAGTGAACCGAACTTCTTGAAGCTATCCTCAAGCATCACACCTCCAGCGTTGCGAGCGCCTAGAAGGAACGACACCTGATGTCCTGCTGCCTTAAGTCTATCGCCTAGGTAAAGAAGCGGAGCGATTCCCACACCACCACCTACAAGCAAGCACTTGGCACCAGCCTTAGTCGGCATTGGGAAACCGTTTCCTAGAGGAAGCAATACGCTTACCTCGTCGCCAACTGAAAGAGTAGCCATCTTGCGAGTTCCGTCGCCAACAAGAGCGACAAGCAAATCAAGACGCTGCTTTGAATAATCTACGAAGTGAACTGAGATAGGACGACGCAAAAACACAGTCGGAGCATTGTCAACCTTGACCTCCACAAACTGTCCTGCCTTTATCTCCGGCATATCACCATTTGGAGCAACCAAACTCAAAAGGATGTGCTGCTCAGTGATTTTCTTTAAATTCTCAACCTTGAGATTTAACTGTTTTTTCATTACTGAGGATAAATTTTGTGCAAAAATAACAAAAAAATGGCAATGACACACAAGTCATTGCCATTTTAAGCTATCAGCTAGTAGCTATTAGCTATCAGCTATTTTTTGATGTAGTGTTTCTTACCATTCTGGATGTAAACGACACCTCTCTGAGGATTATCGATTATCCTACCGTTAAGATCATAGCAAGTTCCGGCATTTTCAGAATCACTTAGCACAACCTTAACATCTGATCCTCCAGGTGTGACAAAAGGAGAAAGTGAGTGAATTGAATTAACATTATCTGCAACCACATTAGTTGGAGTGTCCTTGTAGTTATAGAAGATACTGTTCTGGATTGCTGTCACCTTCTCCACATAACCCTGAACCAGAGTCTCGAATGTAGGTTTAAGCGAAGCATTCACATTTTCAAACATCTCCGTCATGAAAGCCTCATAACCAGCATTACATGCTGCGACCTTTTCTGCAGGATTGTTCTGATCCTCATCACCGTTTGCCAACTCGTTTAGCATTGTAGTGTATGGCTCCAACATGTGCTTCTTCATTATAGCCACCATCTGAGACGACTCGGTAGGAACACCTGTAAGCAATGAACCAAGCAACGGATTAGACAAGAATGGAGTCATCTTCTCCTGAATCTTTGAAGCCATTGCATAGAAAAGGATATTTGTTGTGACCTGGTTGCTGATCTGACCTAGCATCAGCTGGTCGGAAGTTGGAATATCGTTGATTGTCTCAAGTTTGATGACACCGCCGTCTAGGAACTCTCCCTTACGCATTGGCATTGGGAATTGAGAAAGTGAACCTGTCATGACATCCCACAACTCTCCGTTAGGTGTAGTCTCATGCTGAATGCTCTGCAAATGGTAGTGACCAGTGAAGACAGTTCCGATTCCAGCAGCTGCGAAACGAGACTGCAAGCTGTCAAGTGAAGGATAACCCTCAGACAAGTTAGCAATTGAAGTAGGATTAAACTCTTCATGACCTGTGTAATGTCTCATGATTGGGTGGTGCATCATACCGATCACTGTTCTACCCTCGCTGTATGCCTCTGCCGCTTTTTTCTCAGCCCACTTTAGCAAATCTTCTGTGATTCCACCTTCACTGTAGTGTTCTGTCGAAGTATCGGGTTTACGGCTATCAAGACAGATTAGAGCTAGCTTGTCTGTAGGATAAACCATGTACGACAAACCTGTATCAGCAACAGCCTCTGAATACCCGCAATTGTAATAGAACTTCTTAAAATCACCTTCACTTATCGATGCTACTTTTTCTGCAGATTCACCAATATAGCTTTTTGCAACAGGATTATCGATGTCGTGGTTTCCTGGCACAACGTATACCTTGATGCCCATCTCCACTAGTTCATTCAATTTGATATAAACATGTTCGTGGCTTACTTTCTCACCGTTGTTAGTAAGATCTCCAGGAATAAACAACAACGCTGGTTTGTCAGCCTTGACACGCTCGATGGCTTTGTCGAATAAAGCCTGACTCTCCCCTGCAAGTTTTGCATCCTCAGCCAATAGGGCCTGGAAAGCAATGCCGTCGTCAAAAAGGGATTGGTCTAAGACGTGCATGTCTGTCATAACCATAAACTTCGTCTGTGCGCTGACCATAGAGGTCATTCCAATTGCAGACGCTAACACAAGTAGTCTTCTTAAAACTTTCATTTGGTATAGCCTAGATAATTTTTATTATCCGCAAAGATAATCATATTTTATGATATACAACATATTTCATGACTTATATGCGAACATACATAAACTTTAAGTGTCTAAATTGCATTTATTTGAGAACTATGGCTATTATTCAATGCAAAAAAGGGAGAAACTCACGTTTCCCCCTTTTTCAAACACATGAATGAAATTCTATTTATATACTCTAATAACTCTCTTCGAATAAGCTATGTCCCCATCAGTATATACTGTGCGAACGATATTCATACCGTCGTATGGCTTATCGCTTACGACTCCTAGTGGAGAGATATACTCAACACTCTTAATCTCAGCGAAGTTCTCGATATCAGCAACATCTGACGGATCATACAACTGTATGTCGATCCAGTCGATGTCAACCCAATCTTTCTCTATTGTCATATATAAGGCATTCCGTCCGGCTTTCAAATGGAATGTTCCCTTTAGCAACTGCTCTGCCCACGTGCCCCATGCGCCTGTACTGTCGACAGTGATCATCTCATTGATAGAACCGTCGTCCATCTTCAACGAGAGCTTTCCGTAGTCGTTACCCTCGCCTACTTTTATCTTGACGATATAGTCGCCTTCCTGCTGAACATTTACAGAATATCTCAACCACTCACCTTCCTGACAGCTGCCAAGTGCGTATCCGTCCTCAGTCTCCTTGATATCCACGTCGTCCGAGCGATAGACATTCTTCTTCTCGTCACACTCGTTTCCATCAGAAAGATCGTAATAGCCTGATTTCTTACCGCCTTCATCGTAGTTTTCTGCCTCGATACGTCCAGGAATCACAGCTGCGACTCCCTTATATGGAGTCGGATCAACTGGTTTGCAGAACTGTGGGTAATTGACCTTAGCATACTGAGCGTACCAATCCCAGCAAGCCTTACCACAGGCATCCTCTGCACCTTCCTTGCCATAGAAAGCATAACGAATCTCGCCTGTCTTCAAGTAGTGCTCCATGTCGACATAATCATCTGTACCAGTCAAAGTAAGAGATAGATTATATTTGTCCATAACGGCCTTGAATCTGACACCCCACTTGCTTGTCGAACCTGTAGCCCAAGTTCCTAGATTTTCTGATTTCAAAGATCCGTCGAAGTTTGTTCCGACAACGTGACCAGGACTCCAGTCGCACTCTGTAACGACAATTGGGTTTGTCTCGACTACAGGAACCTGCTTCTTGAACTGCTCGATAAACTGGTTTGTATTACCGTATTCATCGGCATTTCCGTACCAACCGGTATATACGTGGCAAGCATAACCTAGGTTCTTTAGTGGGTCGACCAAAGGATAATCCTTATAGCCTCCGTACTGCGACTGATAACCAGTACCAGCACCCCAAACGATTCCCTTATAACCATTCTTGCGAATTACGTCAAGAACAGGTTGGAAGAAATCTCTTGGTGCCCATGGTGCCTGAGCTGTCTCGGTTCCATTCTTGTCAAAAAGTTGAACCGGCTCATTTGCAAGCTCGATAGAAATTACTCCTTCATATTTCTTAATGGAATCGTTCGACGAAACGATGTCCCAAACAGTCTTCAGATAGTTGTTGTAGTCATCACCGACCTTGATCTTCTGTGGGCAAACTCCTGGCGGACGCATGATAACGTACATTCCATGCTTGATAGCCTCCTTCGCCAATGGGAAGTAGAGATTCTCAAGGAAGTATTTCAAACGTTGAGCTGAGAACTGACTTATATTATGTTCGCCACCCTCACCGACACGTTCTATATTCGGATCATTAGTCCAACATGGGTCCATGTGAAGACGGAATACATTACAGTAAACGCCTTTATCCTGTGAACCCAACACAGTAAAGATCTTGTTGAAATACTCTTTAACATTAGGGATGGCAGTCGGAGCATCGTACCCCTTACCCCAATCGAATGCCCAACGGCTGAAATTTCCGTTGAAATATCCGTTAGGAGTATCCATTACTCCATGTAGCACTACCTGGTTACCACAATCATCCATAAGTTTATTTCCTTCTACGTGAATAGCAGGAGTCTGACCGAAACCTTCCATACGGCCGTTCAAACATGTTGGCTCTGCTGGAGCAGCGAAAGCAGCGACGGATGTACCGATTGCTAGAGCCGACAACAATGTCTTGAGTAAGTAAGTGTGTTTCATGATAACAAATTTTAATCCAAATCCTTCATATCCGTAATACAACGGGTTATTAAATCCGTATGGCAAACATATTAAATAGTGTAGATTTCCGCAAAAGCAAAAGGCACAAATAGTTTAACAAAATGTCGGAAAATACGTTATTATCGGCTGTTTGATACATTTATCCTCCAAGTGGAGGCAGGTATTAGGTATGCGGCATCTCAACAAAAAAGCCGCAGATGAAAATCCACGGCTCTATATGATTCAACGTAATTAAGAATTACGAATTATGCATCACGAATTATCTAAGCATTAGTCGATAAGGAACTTAGTCTCTGTTGCTCCGTTAGTCTTCAAAGTCGAATGGTTAGAACCAGAGATGATTGTGTAATCAACATTAGCGCTATTCAACGCTAGACACATCACAACACAACTTGCATTCTGGCTTGCATCCATCATTGTAACTACCTTGAATGCACCGTCGACATACATCAAATAAGAACCTTTCTGATCAGACAATGTGTACTCAGCACCATTGATGGAAATAGTCACAACCTGATCCTTATCCTTGAAGTGACCAGTTGCATCAACCACTGTGAACTTGAATTTGATGTCCTTTGTTTCGTTGTAAGCAGAATACTTATAATTCTTCAACACTGGAGCCAACATAGCAACACCGTTCTCCTTTACCTTCTCTACGTCAACCATCTCGTCAACTTTAGCTTTCCAGTCGTTGTAATCGTTGACCAAAGCATCGTAAGTCTCGTTCGACTCAGAGAAAGTCTCCTTCAAAGCATCGTTTCCGAATGTGTACTTGCCATCCTTGTTCTCGATCTTATATGTGACAGTCACACCATCCTGATCTGTAATAACGATGCTGGAACCATCCTTGCTAATTGTGAAAGAACCTTTCGATTCCTCAGCATAAACATTATCATCCTCACCACCCCACACGTACTTTGTCCAAATGCCATCAGCGTTCAATGTGAAGAAAGAATTGCTTCCATCCTCATTCTTAAAAGTAAAGTTCTTGCCGATAAGTTCAGAAAGCTGACCATTGTTTACAGAATTGTTTGTACTGTTGCCGTTTGAACTGTCATTTGTACCATTGTTAGTACTGTTGTTGTCATCTTCCTCTTCCTCACAACTTGTAGGCAAGATAACCAATGAGCTCATCGCCAAAAAAGCGAAGAACATTCTCAAAACTTTTTTCATTTGTCTAAATTTTTTAGTCATAATCTTCTTTTCGGGTAGAAGACTTCACCACTATCACTTATTTGCGGGCGCAAAAATACATAAAAATCCCAACATAATAGATGATATAATGGATTTATTTGATAACGGGGTATTTGATGCTGTAGATTCAAGCCACAAAAAAAGGAGTGCATTGCTGCACTCCTTTTTACAATAATCCAAATTAGTTTCGGGTTTCAATCTCTTACATCTTACATTTTCTCTGCAAATTCAGCGTATTTCTTTCCCAAAAGACACCATCACTGTAGCCTTGAATATCTGTATCGGAATCGGCTAAACGCAAACGTTTGGCTGCTAACAATGCGTACTCTTCGTTGATTTCAACTCCGCAGTAGTGTCGACCTAGTTTCTTGGCGACGACGGATGTAGTACCGCTGCCAAGGAAAGGGTCGAATACAATTCCGTCGACAGGACACGACGCTAGAATCAATTTTGCTACCAGCTTCTCTGGTTTCTGCGTCGGATGATCGGTGTTTTCCGGCATCGACCAATATGGGATGCTGATGTCGTCCCAGAAATTGGATGGATAGGTCAAACGGAATTTACCGTCGTCAGTCTCTTCCCAATCTTTCGGTTTGCCGTCTTCCTTATATGGAGCCAACACTTTTCTCTTCTGCTTCACAGCCTCAACGTCGAAATAGTAATCCTTTTCATCGGCGACTCCAAACCAGATGTCTTCCATCGCATTCTTCCAGTTTGACTTTGCACCTCTACCTTTCTCTCTCTGCCATGTGATACGGTTTTTCACCACAGCGCACTCGCTCAACACCTGGTAGATAGCACTAGTGCATTTCCAGTCGCAACAAATATAGACGCTGCCGTTAGGCTTCAACAACTCCATAACCTTAGGAAGCCAGCTCCTGACGTACTCAATATAGTCGGCATCCTCAGATTTTCTAAACTTATTACCGGCAAAATTCTTGGATAGATTATATGGCGGATCAATAATCAGCAAATCCACAAAATGCTTAGGCAGACGCTCCAACGCCTCGAACAAATCCTGATTGAAGGTTTTGTCGACAGTATCTTCAACGGTGCAAATGTCCGAGAGGAAAGAGAGATCTTTCCTCAAATCCTCACGTTCAGCATCCGTCAACGTGATAGTTCTATTTCGTCCTGCTCTTTGCTTTTCCATCTTCTGCATTAAAGACTTACAAATATACACTTTTTAAGCGAAGCAAGCAATTATCTTCTGTTTTCGACTTTAACTTCAGCCTTGTCTCCGTTCTCATCAACTACGGAAATCTTATGTTTGCCCTCCTCCATATCGATCTGGAGTTTATGCTCGCCGACTGTCGACGAAAGATAACAACCGTCTATAAACCAAAAAACTTCCGTCATCGGTCGTTTATGAGCCAACTCAAAAAGAACTCCATTCTCTTTATCTTCTGATTTGCCGACGCACGACAGTACTGCTCCATTCTGCGGGTAGATGAACCCAAGATTACTCTTGCTCTTTTCTCCGAAGAAAACGTCACGGAACGGAGGTAATGTGGCATACTCAGGATGATTCCTTTTATAGTAATATTCCATGTTGGCAGGCAATGTGAAATAGGTGGCATTCCTGCTATCCTCTTCTGTATTTTCGACGCGATACTTGCCATCATCACTCACCTTCACCACATGGTGATACTTGCACACTCCGGAGTTGACACCGTTGGCGGGCATCACCTGTTTCATCGGATTTGGACATTCCAAACTTGCGAGCATTCCAGATTGTGGGCAAACTTTCATCTCTGCACCGTCGCTCACTTTCAAATTAGAGAACCATTTCTGGCCATCTTTCTTGCTGTATGTCAGATGGTTGAACACATCAAACATCACTGGTGAGGCAGTATGCACTCCTGTCAGTTCGGCTACTCCTTGTCCTTCTGCATTTCCTGCCCATACTCCCACCGCATAACGATGGTCGAAACCGACAGACCATGCGTCTCTGGCTCCGAAACTTGTTCCTGTCTTCCACGCAATATCACGATAGCCACTAATTTTATACATATCCATGTGGTCCACTCGCTCCACTCGTTTCATCGCCTCTATTGTGTGGAATAGAGCCGCTTTATCCGTCAAAATGAAGGATTTTTCAAAATTCTCCACATATCCCGGATTGTCGTAATCATTGTTTCTTGATGCGACGGAATACTCATAGTTTCTTGCCATCTTTGCGTATGCACGAGTGATGTCAAGCAACGTCACTTCGGCTCCTCCAAGAATCAAAGATAGTCCGTAGTCACTGGCTGTACGATTGATTGTCGATAATCCACATCTACGCAGAATCTCGATGAAATGGTCGATACCATAGTCTCGCAAAAGCAACACATTAGGCACGTTAAGGGATCTGCTCAACGCTTCCGAAGCCGACACTGCTCCACGAAACTCTTTATCGTAGTTGTGCGGGCGGAAACCGTTGATATTTATAGGAATATCTGGAAGCAATGTATTGGGCAGAATATATCCGTCTTGCAGTGCGGCACAGTAAAGCAATGGTTTGAGCAGGCTTCCCGAACTGCGTCGTGATCTTGCGACGTCGACACAAACACCTGCTCTTTTCACCGTTGAATTGGCATTTCCACAATAGGCGATCACCTCCCCACTCTGCACATCAATCACCACTATCGCTAGGTCTCGGACTCCACGTATTCTCAACTCGTCATTGCGTCGCTTAGCAATAGACTCAACATCTTTCTGAAGATTGAGGTCGACGGTGGAGCGCACATATTCACCGTTGTTTTTCTGGGCATACCACTCCACCAAATGCGGTGCGGCGCTCGGAATCTTATTAGGATGCGATGGCAACGGTTCCTCAATAGCGAGCTCATAATCGCCTTGTGCTATATCTCCGCTTTCATAAAGTGATTTAAGCAGACGATTACGTTTCTCCATCAACAAAGGTCGCTTCTTTGCAAGGTTGATCATCGACGGTGAGTTTTGAAGCACGGCCATCAACGAAGCCTCTCCCCACGATAGATTACTTCCGTCATGACCCAGATAGCGCCAACATCCGGCATGAAAGCCGACCACGTTTCCTCCATACGGTGCATGAGCCGCGTAAAGCTGGAGAATTTCCTGCTTGGAATACTGAGCCTCAATATGCAAAGCCTCAAACGCCTCTATCACTTTTTGCCCGAATGTACGCTTCTTTCTGTCGCTCATTCGTGCCACCTGCATAGTGATTGTGCTGGCTCCACTCTTTATTCTACCTGCCTCTATATTCTGCTTGATGGCTCTTGCTATGGCTGACGGGCTGACACCAAGATGATGGTAAAATCCTTTGTCTTCAAACCTTACCAAGCACTTGACGTATTTCTCAGGCAATGAATCCTGCAACGGGAATCTCCACTGCTGATCCTGCGACAGTCTGGCTCCGATCAATTGGCCGTTTCTATCCTCCACTACTGTTGAATAACTGACATCGGAGAATAGTCGGCACGGCACTATCCACAACCAGATTGCAGATATCGCCAACAATGTGATGAGCGTATATTTTGTTTTTTTTTTCAAATGTTCAAGCTTAAAATGTTTGTAGAGACAGTGCGCACACCGTCTCTACAAATTCAATAACATGCACTTTCAAAATAGAAGAGTGGAACAATCCAATCTTCCTGTATTAACTAAATTTATTCTGTAATTTTCACTATAGAAGAAGCTGTATGTGCATTCGTGGCTGTATCATACATATCCTCACATAGAGTCGACGGTACGGTGAAATCTCCGCAATATGCAGCACGTAGCTTCATCTTGAATGTCTTCACTTTATACTTGTACAACTCAAAATGCCAGATTTTCTTATCGTCACGCTGGTCAACATACTCGCAGCCATCGTTGTCCGACGCAATATCGTTCCATGGTTCAAATCCTGAAGGCCATGCGTACGACAATGCCATCAAACGTGAATCCTCAGTTCCAGAAGCATTCTTCACTACGATTCGTGCTGTAATCTCTGCACCCTGCTTCAAATTAGCGATTGAAATCTCTTTTCCGGACTCATTCTCATAGACGACGCTGATCTCCAAACCTTGGTTTGCAGCAGACAATGTCTCTGTAGGAGATGGTTTGCGTGATAGACAAAGAGTAGCGTAAGTAGTAGACGAATTATTGTTCTTGACTACACACTCACCAGCGTTAGGATCAAGATCAACAGTTGGTGTATTCTGTGTAGCCTTGCCTGAATCATCTTTCTGAACTGACGATGCGACTGTCTTGATTGTCTTTCCACCCTGGATTACAGATGAATTTGCAGTAGAAGAAAGGACATTGCTTAATCTGTTCATCGCCAACATTGAGTATGCAGTCTCGTATGTACAGCAACTCTGGGCATTGTACTTATCAGCAATATACTTGGCCACATCAAATGCCTGTTTAGTATTGCCACTTATCACCAATGCTTCAAGCCACAATGCACGGTCTCTCAATCGTGAACCGAATGTCCAATCACGGCTCCAGTGGTAACGATATGTTTCAATCTTCTCGTCAGTCACTTCATTTAGAATTGACGTCGCGATATTACTCTTTCCTGCCAACGAGTAAGCTGAAGCAAGTAGAATCTTCGAAGCAACAGTCTGGCTCGACAACTTCTCCTTCATCTTGTTCATTGCTGCCTCATCAGCCTTCTTTGCCAAAGCCAAAGTATAAAGACGGTATGCCTGAGTAGTGCGGTTGTTATCCTCACGAGCTCTTGACTTCTGGTAACTCAACCATCTGTCGTACACTTCGTCTGGCACAGAATATCCCTTGCTTCTCGCCTCTACCAACACATGTCCAGCCATATTAGTGATCCACTCATTGATATCATTGTCACCAGGCCAGTAGATGAACGCACCATTCGATTTCTGGCGTCCGTAAAGAACTGTCAAATAGTGGTTGACCTCATTTTGCAACGCCTGCTTCATGTCTGGGTTAATGAACTTCTCTGCGTTCAAATAGAACAACAATCGGCTCGACACCTGCTCACTACAGCAGTATGGGTAGTGGATCATCGTCAAGAATGCAGCCTGGACATCGATGTTTGGCATCGGACTGATTGTCACTTTGGCGTTGTTTGTAGTATTCTTCACAAATGGAGTCCATGAGAAAGAAGCTTCCGGTTCCACAACCTTAGACTGACTGTTTACAATAATAGGCTGAGGATTTCTCACCTCAATTGCGATATCCTCACTTGTCTGCATTGCACCGGATGCCTTGATCTTCACATGTGCCATGCCCTCCTTAGTTGGATCACACTTCAAATCAAAATAAACCATCTTATCTCCTGCGACGGTGAAGTTCACACTCTTAGAATTTGAACCTACGATAGAAAGTGGACCATCTACCGCAACAGTCACTGTGGCTGTCTGGCCTGACTTGACCGATGAGAATACGTTGACTGGCAACTTCACATTCTCGCCGTTTGTAAGCACACGTGGAAGTGAGCTCATCACCATCAATGGCGACGATACTGTTGTTGTCTTATCAGCGCTACCGTATGCCTTCTCTCCGTCGCAAGCCACAACCATTGTGCGGACGCTACCGACATACATAGGCAACTGTAGTTCATGTTCTTTTGTCTCACCAGCCTTCAATGTGAATGGTCCGATAAACTTCACAACTGGCTTGAATCTCTTCTCCTTCTGAGCCGATTTCTTGATTGAGACGTCACCACCGACACTCAAGATATTCTGGAAATAATCTGTTGATGCTCCAACGACGTCGGCATACATATCGTAAGTGTAGACATTAAGAGCCTCCTTCATATTCATTGAAGGCCAAGGATTTGGAGTCTTGAACGCTGTGATGTCAAGCAAACCTTCGTCGACGATAGCCAAAGTATAGCTCATTGCTCTACCATTCTTCTCGCCTACCTTAACCTTGAACGCTGTCTGCGGACGCAACTCATCCGGCATATTGATTGTAGGTTCAAGATGTGATTTTGGATCCTCCACACTCAACGACTTGACTCCATACTTACGGATTGGCTTGCCATCAGCAGTAACTGCATGTGGATTGATCAAACTTGCTGAAATATATACATTAGGAGTCATCTCCTTTGTAATCTTGATTGTGTGCTTGCTTATTTGGTCTGTAGCTGACACCCACTCTCTCGACATCACCTTATTTCCACTCTCCACAGAAAGAAGCACTCTACCTCCTTTTGATGCAGGAATATAGACAACAGCGTCGTCGCCAACATTATATTTATCCTTGTCAGTAGAAAGCATCAACATCGTTGCGGCTGACGCGTCTTCTTTATCGCTCATACCACGTGACGCAGGCCAATCAATCAAGAATGTACCTCCTGTTGCATGCTGACCTTCCTCATCAGACACTACAACAAAGTATCTACCCCACTCTGGATAGTCGATTCTAAATGGAACAGTTGCGACTCCTCCGTTTGTCTGCAATGTGCCCTCTGCCACTGGCTTGTTGTGCTTGCCAGAAACGAAATCACGTAGGTAATTGCCATTGTATTCGCTCCACCAACGCCATTCCAACTTGAAGATGCGGTATTTAAGTTTTGTATTTGTCTTCTTTCCGTTCTCATCGACAACAACCACGTTGAATTTCAAATCCTGGTCTGTCTCAAAGTTTCTGTTCTTCAAATCGATTCCGACGTAAGTGGAGAATGGTGAGCACTTGAAATCCTTCGACACAATACTTGCGTCTCCTCCCTTCTCAAACACTCTGGCTGTAACTGTAGCATGTAGGAAAGACGGTGCATCTTCTGAATTGGCAAACAATTTTGCAAATGTCTTCGGTTTGCCCCAATCGTCGTCATCGTCGCTAACACCATTCACATTATCACGTCCGTTTCCATCCAAAACTCCGTCACCGATACGAACACTTGCTCTACGGAATTCAGAGAAAGGATTGATGAATGTATAGTTGCTATAAGATGGGAATGGACATCCGTCGATTGCGATATCCGCATCTACCTTATAATCCAATCCAACAGCAGGAGTTCCTGTCAACCAATTTGCGCATATCTTAAGATCTGTACTCTTTCCAGTTGAGATTCTATCTCCCTTGGCGTCGAGATTGATCTTGATTCTGTTTGGCTTGATAGTCGCGATTCTCACATACTCTGTGAATGATCGTCCACCTACCTCAAACACTACATGCCAAACTCCTGTCTGATCCTCATCTTTAGTTGGGATTGAGAATGCATATAGTCCATTCTCTCCATTACGAGTGACATGCTTTGAATAGAACTGTCCCTGCGGATTGAACATCTCTGCTGTTACTGGACAATTCTCAGGCAAGTTGTTGTCTGTATCCTCAAGAATCACAGACAAATGAAGAGTGTCTCCTGGACGCCAAACGTTTCTCTCTCCATAGATAAACGCCTTCAATCCACGCTGTTTGTCAACACCGGAAACATCGAAACTACTGTATGATAGTTCATGTCCGTTTGATACCTTGACGTAGCTCTTCAATCCGTCTCTCTCAACCTCAACAAAATAAGGTACATTCTGGCACTCCATGTCGCAGAATCCTTCTGAATCTGTTTTGCCTTCCGCAACTGGCTGCAACTGATAGTTGTAAGCAGTGACATTTGCTCCACTCACTGGTGACGCCTTCAACAAGTCAGCGACACTCACCCAAATATTCTTGCCTCCTGCTCGCTTGACTGTGATACCAAGGTCACTCAATCTGTAGATATTGCTCTTAACACACTTATTCCAAGTGTAGTAGCTGTCGTTTGTTGGATCATCAGAACCCCAGTACTCAAATCCCATTACAGACTGCATGTCGAAATAGCCATCATGATCGAAAAGATTCTCCATACTCTCGCTGACTCCATCTTTGGTATCCAACTCGATAGCTCGTGAATTGCCATTGGCATTACACATAGCGTAGTTCTTCTTATAAGATAGGTAGACCTGATAGATGGCAGTAGGATCATCATCAAACAAACCGCTCAAATCCACAGTGTACAGATGGTTCTCTTCACTATCGAAATCTTCTGTATCATCAAGACGCACTGTCTTATGATAGATCATTCTTCCGTATCGACGGATAGACGCGTCGCTGCCGCCTCCACCATAATACTCATCCTCATAATCGTAATCATAGTAGGTATTATTGCTAGCACCATCGCGTAGGTAACTCAACACATTGTTTGAATAAATCTTCAAAATATCCACGTCGACAGCAAAAATATTTGACGCCTTAAATCTAACCTTCATATCGGCTGGATTTGCCAAGATTGTTCCATTGTCAAGAATAGACAAACTTGGTATACCTACTGAATATGAGATAGGGAATGTATATTCAGAAGTGATTTTCTTACCATTGGAACTCTTGATTCCTGGAAGTACCTTAACCTCTCCCTTGTTTGTCTTCTCTTTTGATGTGAAGATCAAATTTACATGATCCTCATATTTCTCAATCTTGACAGACTCCTTTTTATTATTGGAATAAACATCAACCAAACCATTCAAATTCTGCTTTGAATCCAGTTTTTCTGAGAAATAGACCGCCACAGTTTTCTCTTTTGTACCAGTGCACGATACCGATATAGGCTCAAACAAAGACTTGACAGGAAGGTCAAACGTCTCAGATGGATTATTGTCGATTCTTAAAGAAGAACCGTCGAACTGCAATTTACATTTCTTCGACTCTGTTCCCTTCTTCACATTCTTTACCTCAAAACGGAATCTGTTTGGTGAAGCCATCTGCTCTATCAAGACGTCGCTCTGCTCTACACCATCAATAGTGAACATAGATGGACGAAGTTTGTTTCTGTCTACATCAATAGTAAACGAAAGGATACCACTGACAATCACCGCATCCTCATTCACCAAGTCGACACGCACTGAATTGATTTCCATCTTAACAGATGGTGCAATCATCTCCACATCAAATACAAAGTCTGGCATCTTGTCGTTGCCAAACAACTGCTCCATCTTGACCGTACATTTATACGTAGATCCAAACTTGACATTGCTGACGTTAGGAATGTATGCCAATGTATAGTCGTCATTCTTAACAACAGAACCTTCAAGCGACGGTGAAAATTCAATGTACTTAGCCAAATCCTTCTCATCCTTGTTCTTCAAGACATCATCATTGAATGTCACCTGGATTGAAGATCTGTCTCCTCCAAAATACCTTGTTGAATAACCTGTCACATAATCCTTGAGCTCTTCCTCGCTCATCTTGCTTCCACAGGCAGAAAACAAGAACGCAGCTGCCATACACAATAATAGCAACGCATTGCGCTTTAATACACTTATCATTTTGTCATTAATCATAATTTATCACTCTTCGTAGGAAATCCACACATACAGAATCTCCAAATCACTTATCGCTTACAAAAATAAAGATTTATCCGCAAAAATCGGTAGGTTAAGACTGAAAAAATAGATTATTTCAAAACGAGGATTGTTAATGGCTCATGTCAGATTTTTGGGTTCTAACCCATTCCACCAACGCGAGCCCGCAAGGGCAAGCGTAAAAAATAAGGGCAGATTTGAAACCTGCCCCTACATTAAGTCATTCTTTCTATAAATTAAACGCTGAGCTATCCTTAGCAACAGTATCTGATTTTGTTGGTATTGCCACCATAGAATCATTCTTTATTTCCACTGGTTTCGACGGTGCTACACTCTTGTATCTCTTATACATTGGTATGGAATCACCTACCCTGATCAATGCATCCTTACGATATCTTACAGATGCATTCCACAACAACCACTCGTCATAGCCGGCATCGTAGATTGCGTCGATCTGGGCACGGACATCAGCCGGTGTGTATGCTCTGGCTCCAGCTACCCATGGCGCACTGAAATCCTGCAACCATGCACGGACATTGGGTTTATGGTCAAGCGAATCCAACACTTTCTTAGACAGCTTCATCGAACCTAGAATTGTCTGGTATGGAGCATTGTTCGGAATCGGAATACCAAACACGTGAGGTCCGTAATGAGACGGATAGATCATCGGAGAAATAGTAGAGACATACTTTCCCATATCTGCATAGTTCTGCCCCACTGCACGAGTATCAACGTCATTGTCGATCACCGTTCCGAACACATCGGCAGAGAATGCAATTCCGCATTTACCAAACTCCTCTGCTGAATATTTAACAAACTCTGTGATGACCTGTTGCTTGGACATTGTATCTGATCCGAAACCGTAATTGACCTCCGAATCCTTGACTTCTGTAGAGAAACGGATATAGTCGAACTGAATCTCATCAAAACCATCTGCTGCGGCACGTTTGCCTATCGAAACAAGGTATTTCCAAACCTCACGATTGTATGGATTCACCCACGCAAGTCCAGAACGGTCGTAGTAGATAGAACCGTCTTTCTTATGCACACACCAATCAGGATTTTTCTTTGCCAACAATGGATCACGGAATGCCACAACACGTCCGATGACATAGATATTCTTGCTGTGAAGATTTTCCAAAAAAGATTGAATACCACGGATATAACGAACGTTAGCCTTAAACTCATTGACAAGTTTATGCTCCATATTATAAGTCACATTACCGTTGTCGTTTTTCACGTCGATCACCATAGCATTAAGCTCGGTTGTCTCGACCATCTCAAGCAACTCCTTGAATCGGCTGTGGCCAGCGATCGGACCGCTCACATAAATTCCCTTAACCGGAGGATGATTCTTCAATGTTTTGCGGACGATGAAAGTGTCGTCGAACTGCAACGTCTGCGAGATCAACTCACGTGGAATCTCACGAGGAATCGCCACACTATCAGTCAAGGCAATCGAATCTGTTTTTAATGTATCCTTCTTTATTGAAATGCTGTCTGACGACGGAATAGAATCTACTAAAGCAATTGTATCTTTATTAGAAATAGTATCTACGTCGTTAGACGCACGTCCATGCGTCTCTACATTACCCTGGCATGATGCCAAAATCAAAGCGAAAAATCCTAACGCTATCTTATGAAAATTCATTTGGAAAATATTTTCTATCAAATTCTTCACAAATGTACTAAAATTACTAATCACGAATTACGAATCACGAATTAATTTCATCCCCTAACCTTTTTATAAGCTTCGTTGATTTTAGCCATCATCTCCTCACACTCCTTTATTCTACCAGCATTCTTCGGCAAGTCTGGATGATGTTCAAGTGCAAGATTGTGATAAGCTCTACGAATCTCTTCAATCGTAGCTGTGTCATCCAATCCTAATATTGTCAGATATGGGTTGCGAGAATGTGTAGACGAAGTTGTATATGCAGTATTTCCACTAGTCTCATTTTCATTATAATTGAAATCTTCACGAAAATAAGAATATGCTTCGTTGATTTTAGCCATCATTTCTTCACACTCCTTAATTCGACTTGCATTCTTCGCCAAATCTGGATGATATTCCTTTACCAAACTAATATATGCTCTGCGAATGTCTTCTTCTGTAGCGGTATCATATAATCCTAATATTGCAAGGTATGTATAGCGAGAATATGCATATCCAGTTCTTTTTGCTTTTTTTCTTTTCATCTCGAAATCACCAAATTCCGTACGCAAAGAACTATAACGATTTTTGAAATATTCTATATAGTTTTGATTGAATTTAATTTTCGACATTAACTGAAGCAAAAAATACCACTCGTCATTATGAATTCCATCATCGACAATCGCTAATTTAAAAAGTATATCAATAAAAGCTTGTTTATTGGAAAGTTTAGACTTAATTAAATCGTCAACAGCAAAATTAATGTCTGCATCTGTATATTCCCTATCAAATATTATATTAGCAACTAAATCAACATTTATACCATACAAATCATTAAGAAAATACTTCTGACTATTTCTTCCACCAGGATTCATTCTACATAATTGTTGAATCAACGGGAATTGCTGCTGAAAACGAATTTTCGATTTGCCTAAAATCAAATTATAACGTTTATCTATTTGTTCAAGATAATCATTCACTTCGTCAAATGTGTTGAAACGAATTTTGGAAGTTGGAAATTCAGAAAATTCAGACTTGATATTATTCAGTTTTGTATCTATTTGAGAGGTCAGACAACATCCGAAAACAAAGTTCACAATATAAAATACAAAAAATATACATACCAAGGATTCAATAAATGATGATTCACAAAATTTAGTGCAGATACCACCCACAATGAGTAAAGGAAATCCATATAATTGTATATATAAAAAAATTTTATCAACCACATTCCATCGTTTCAAACTGTGTATATGATACCTCTCATATTTTTCTACAAATGATTTTTCTGAAAGTGATAATTTTTGGTAATCCATAATTATAAATCAAATTATACCACAAAAATAAAAAAAGTCCCTAAACTCACGCTCAGGGAACCTTCATAATACATCAATGAAATTATTTTCGTATAACAATTTTCTTTTTTACAATAAAGACGGATCTGTTACCTAACTTGTCTGGCGAAACTCGTCGTCCTAACACGTCGTAAGTAACCATTCTTTCCTCATCAATGTCTGACAAGATATTGTCGACTCCGGAAAGATCTCCTGTCTTATCTGAAGTAGAAATCTTTATCTTCATCTCACTTTCATATTTTGAATTGCGAGCATGAATTGTAATATCAAAACTTCCACTCTCTTTCAATTCACCATAGATTGTCAAGCTTCCTTCTTCCTCATCTATGCTATACTCAATTCCCTCAGGCAATCCCTCTACCCAAACCGAGTCGGAATTGTAATATGAAAGAATCACATCATCAATAAAGTCGCCTTTAGAAACCAACTGATTCAAAGTCCACTCGTCCATGAATTCAATAATCGGACGAATCTCCGGCAACACAGCTACTTCAATCTTATAGGAAGTAAACGAAACTTTTGTCTTGTAAGCGATATCAAACTCGTGAACGCCAACCTCTGTAGGAACTCCCTGAAACCAGATATCACGCTTTGCCGAGTCGATCACTATTTCCAAGCCTGGTGCTATTTTCTCACTGATCAACTGACCAGGAGCATTCCACTCAAAACCAAACTTCTCGATTGAATCACCAAGCTCTACAACCTGCTTTGTTCCTCCTGTTCCAATCTTCATCAAGCCTCCTTCATAAACGTTGATCTTGAATTCGAATGAATCACAATATGCTTTAGGATGAAACTTCATTGTATCCATGGCCGTTCCACCACCGTCTGTGACGATAATCGAATCTTTTGAGAAATACAATGAATCTGCACCGTAAATCTTGAAACTATACTCACCCGACGGCAAAACATCCGAAGATACTATCGAACAATGATCTTTTTCCTTGACTAGTTTCATACCGTAAGGAAGTTCCGAACTCCATACAGAATAAGTAAACTTAGTATAGTCAAGTCTTATTGTATCAAGAACTGTCTCTGTATCAATATCAAAAACTGTCTTGTCAACAGTCAAGTAAGGTCTGACAACAGTCAATTTACCAGGACGAGAAATTCTCTCTTTTGTCAACGTGTCGTTGGTAACCAAGCCCCACATTCTTATTTCGTAAGTTCTAGAAGGACCGTCTGCTATACCAGTCAAGTAGATTCTGCGCTTAGACTTATCATGTTCAACCTTAAAAATTGCATCAGGCACCTGAACATGATCAATGGTCACACCTTCACTATACTCGTAGTAAAAAGGGGCGATCTCATCTCCCGCCATGACCGTTTGGAATCCAGATCCATCACCATGTTTTATGATAAAATCATTTGGATTCACATTTGCTGCCGATACCGCTAGAGATGCTAAAGACACCAACAGCAAAGTCAATATGTTAAACAAATACCTCATAGGCTTTTCATTTACGTTGCAAAAATAGGTATAAAATTCCGATTATAATAGGATTTCTGTATCAAACGATAAAGATTATCGTATCAAACTCTTTTTTCCTGCGTGAATAAAGATTTTTCCTCGCTCTGGCTCTGAGATTTTTCTTCCTTGAAGATCATAATACTCAGAATCTCCCATTTCATCGTTGATAATCAATTTTACATCAGTCGGATCATTCTCTTCTTCCTTACCACAGTCGCAGAACTCACTCTCCAAAGCGATGATGAAACATGCCTGTTTAACTCCGAATGTGAATGTAAATTCTTTGCAAACCGGTTCAGAAAACTCATAAACGATCTTTGCTGGAGATGATGCGAAATTATTAACGTTCCTATCGAATGTGATATTTACGGTAGAATCTGCGATTTCCTGTAATACAGACAATGTCTCGGCATCGTTTGTATATCCGATAAACGCTATCTTCTTTGCAGCGACTCCATCAGGCATTGTCAACTTTGCCTGAGCTCCATTAGAACCCTTGAATGTCTTGTATGATTTACCCTGATAAGTAACGTCATTGCCATAAAGCACTGCCTTATCATCACGAGAAGAGATTTCCCACTTGTAATCTGTCAATCCGTTGTCTGTACATGTCCAGACGTTCTCTTTGTCCGTACCCTCTCTCATGGATGTCTGTCCGTTATCGAAATGGAAAATATATGCATCCTGCGAGATCTGAGGCTCATTCGGATCATCGACATCACCAGGCTGTTCCGGTTCTTCAGGTATGATTTCACCTGTTATCTTTACGCCGTTCGATGATGCTCCAAGTCCACCCATTCCATTTGCGGCACGCACTGTATAGATGGCATTTGTATTATTGTCGTTTACAGTGTAAGATGATTGTGTTGTATTGGCAACATACTTGCCATCCTTGAAAATGAAATAGCACATTGCATTCTCATCGTCGTTCCAAGATAGCTTATTTCCGTTCACAGAAAGTTGGCGAGCCGAAACAGTTGCTGCTTCGACGTTTGGAGCCCAGCCATCAGATCCAACTACATTCTGAATCGTATACTGCGCTGCTTCCCAAGAGT
This sequence comes from Paludibacteraceae bacterium, assembly GCA_045629285.1. GTDB lineage: Bacteria > Bacteroidota > Bacteroidia > Bacteroidales > Paludibacteraceae > UBA1723. Next base: position 73,070 of record JAZQQY010000029.1, read on the forward strand.
TTAGCACAGGATTGAAAGAGACATTCGAGCCATCCTTGCTACATGAGTAAGAACCACGACGTTGGCTCAAATCAACAGGATTACCCCACACATCCTTACTGTTATACTCTGCGAACAATGCGGGACAAGTGTTCATTGGATTACCCCATCCTGCTGCCGACGGCTTCTTCTTCATTGTTGTATTCAAGAACACTGCTCTTGGCTTCTGTTGCCATGATCTACCCAAAGTGAAGCTTCCGTCCGAAACAGCACCGTCGATAGTACAGCTTTCAAATACATATCCATATTTTTCTCCGCTTCCTCCAGGAGCCGTGATCACATCGTTGGCACGGTTTTCACAGTAGATCAAACACTTGTTGAAATAAACCTGTCCGCCTCCACAGATGAAATCCACAGTTCCGTGAATCTCACATCCTTCCAGATATGTGCGTCGTGCAGCCTTGGTTGTGTAATATGTATCCTGACCGGAAAGCATCTTAACATTCTTATAGATGTTCTTGTCGCCCTCGTCCTGCAAACAAACAAGACGATTGGCAGATGCGCTTGTGTTGACATATCCACTGTTCTTCAACGTGATATCCTGCATATAGATACCGCCCTTCTTGAGATAAAGAGTTGCCGTAGTACCGATGCCTTCCTCTGTAGGTGCATTATAGCAGACAACACCGTTCATGCTCTGACCGATAAACGATACGTTCGCACGGGAAAAAGTAGTTTTCTGATTTGAATCTCCAGTGGTACGACCGAAATCATACTGACCATCCGGCAAAAAGATATAGTAACGTGTCTTTGTCGACGCTTCTGCTGCAGCCTTAGCCTGTGCCCATGTTCCGTCTACCCCGACCACGAAATCGAAGTTCTGCTTATTAACACCGGCAAAAACCGATGCCGATAAAGCTGATGCTATTAGAGTAGTGTAAAATCCTTTCATGACACTCGTTATTTAGTAGTAAAGCAAGAATAATGTCTCGCGTTTTCGTTTTATGCAAATGAATGATATTTTCTGTGTTATGACAACAAAAAAACTATCAAAATCGGAACAATATATATTTTTCACGTCTTTTTGTTACAATTATGCACGGTGAAATGGGGATTTTTCAGCGAAACGGCACTGCTGGCGCCTATCTTACTTGAATACTGAAACCTGAAACCACAAAAATGCCGTTGCCGAATTTGCCGTTCTCGATTTCAGAAACGGATTTAGCCTTTCCGATAAATTGACCTGATTCATTGTAGACGCGAAGGATGCCGTCAACATCTGAAGATGCGAGCGGACTCTCTATGTATGTCGGGTCAGACTTGTCGACAACCTTGATATTGTAAACCAAATTTATCTGTGCCTCTCCGTAAATTACAGACTGCTTGATTGTACATGAATCTCCGACATTTGTATTGTTGGGATACTGTCCTATACGCATACCGTTGCCTTCAGTATCTATCTCTGCATATACAGCGGCAGTTTTTGTCGTTGCGCTCCACTTCTCAACATTTCCGCTCAAATTATACCAATAACCATTATTGGCAGTGAACGACTTGACAACGTTACCATTGCTCTCGACTGCGTATAGCAATACATCCTTTCCGATTTTAGAGACAAAATCTGAAGGTGAAATGCCAAGTAAACCTGCGATATCGGCAATATTGATATCTACGATGGTTGCGTTGTAGCCGTCATTCACGTCGACACGGATATCGAAAGAATATTCACCGACAATTTCAATCTTCTTGATTTTCAACAAGAAGTCTTTTTCAATGTAAGATTTATTCGCATCAAACATCATTATGGATATCTTACCGTTGTATCCTTCTGTAGGAATTCCGGAAATCACACCATCACGACTCAATGTAAGTCCACCAGGAAGAGTAGCTCCCGGTTTCAACATGAACATATAGCCCTGCTGTCCACCCTCTCCCTCTATCTTAACAGAATACTCCACTCCTAACTCACCTTCCGGAATCGACTCGGTCAGGATAGAAAGAGGTGTATTTATCTCATTACCACAACGGAATGTCATTGTCGACCCACCGGCAGAGAAATCCCAAAGGTAAATTCCGCTATTGGCACCGTTGTACCATTTTCCACTCGGATCACTGTCGTCGCTAAAAACCTTTGGTCCATTATTGGCATTCCACATACAGTTTTTAGAAGTTGCTGGACGGCCATCCAACAGTTCTGGTTTTCCTGCGTAGTTGTTGTCGCCATTCAAATTGACATGCCAAATCATCACACCTGGATTCTTTTGGCCATAATAGTTTTCATAATGTTTGTCGCGCACATCCAGATAGTAACGTTCATTGGCATTAGCTCCTGATCCATAATAGACAGCTGCATTACCGACTTCCTGTTTCAAAGTGATTTTGCGACCATCCTTGATGTTCGTGATATTCTGTTTATCGGAAAGCCAACCAAGCTGATCCATAGAGAACGGATTAAGCAACTCTGGATTCTTCTCGTCAGGAGTCCAGAACGTATTTGCGACATTAAATGCCTCAATATTATTGTCTTTATTTGATTCTTCGTATGAATAGAAATCAGGCAAACCAAGCACAAGGTGTCCATTCTCATGAACAAAAGTACCCATAGAAAGGTCTTTTCCTAAATTAGAAATCTGATAAGCATGCCACTCTTTCGCAGAGATATTATATTTACTGCGCAGGTCGAAATTGTAGCCGGCCATGTGAGGCCAAAGACCAGTTGCCCATTTTTCCGGAGCATCACCAGCATAGAAAATGTTGATTGCCATGATTTTCGGACCACTGAAAGAGATATCGTTAAGGTTGAATCCATCCTTCTCTTTTGAAATCGCAAGTAAAGCGTCAGTGATGACAGGATAGAAACGATCAGTAGTATAATCGGTAGCATCAGTAGGTGAATACCAATTGAAATTATAAGGAGCATGATAGATTTCCTTAGGCAGATAGTTGATATAAGTCAACTTACCACCCGACATCCAACGAAAATGCTCTTTGATAGAACGAGCATTACCATATACAGTCTTGTCGCTAGAATTAAGGAATATATCAACATCATCACGTGAGATAGAGAATTTTCTATCAGGAAAATCAATCATCAAGCAGACACCATAAACAGTATCAGGGAGCGACGTAGCTGCACGCAACTCTGGAGAATTCATCTTATCATGTCCGAAAAGGCTCTCATGATCGGCAATTATCTCGTTTCTTCTTTCTGCATTCAGACGAATATGGGGTTTCACTATCATCGTCACTTCAGACGGTGTCTGCCCTCCATTATACCTGATTCCAGAAGATGCATACTCTCTGCCGTCGGCTGAAAGCATGGCATAACAGATATAGCCATCCTCATCATCACGAATAAGAGTATAGCCATCCTCACTCTCGGCATCCATATACAACTCGGTACCAAAGAGGCGAACAGAGACAGAATCTCCGTTAGGTTGAGTAAAGATGTGCGGTGTGGCATGATATACGCGTGCCGACACTGGAGAAAGGCACAAACCTGAGAGTGCCAATGCGATAGTAGTCAAAGTGTTTTTCATAGGCAATCATCTTTTTCCGCTGGCAATATACTAATGAATTAGCATAAGGCCAAACAAATGGAAATAAATCCATGAAATTGGGGATTTATGACACTGAATTAAGTTTCAAGTTTCAGGTTTCAAGTTTCAGGTTTCAAGTTTCAGGTTTCAAGTTTCAGGTTTCAGGTTTCAGGTTTCAGGTTTCAGGCATGACAGGCGACAGCGGTGCCACATTTATGGGATGTTATTAAAACAAAAAGACCAAACGACGAATCGCTTGGTGCTTTATGTTAGTTAGTTTTCATCATATTGCCTTCTGTTTCACAACACGCAATAAAAAGTAGATATAATAATTTATAATAGGGTCATTTTTGTTTTACATTGCAATGTTAGTGCATTATCAAAAGATCGATGTTCAATTATTAAATTTTTATGTGGACTTTTTCAAAAACAGCCATTTCATCGGAAAAATCCACATAAATTGACAAAAAATCCACATGATTTTTATCATTATTTATTTGCAAGACCATTTTTACCGCACTATTTTTGCATTGTATATGTAAAAACATGTATTAGTAACTTTAATTAAATACGTATGGAATTGATATGTCCAAACTGTAAACAACCGTTTGCAATCGACGATGTGCATTATGCATCTCTCCTAAGCCAGGTGAAAAACAAAGAATTCGATGCTGAAATCAAGCGTCGAATGGAAGAACTGCACCAAAAATTTCTTTCTGAACAAAAAGCGTCTAATCTTGAGACTGAATCCAAGCATCAAGCGGAAATTACAGCAAAAGACAACGTCATCAACGAGAAGATCAACGAAATCACTAAGCTTAAAGAGCAGGTTAACAATGCAGCAAATGCAAAGGAACTTGAACTTAACGGCACTATCGCAGAAAAAGACAACGAGATCATCCGCCTTAAGGAACTTTTGAAAAGGCAGGAGGAGATCAAGAATTTTGAAGTTGAATCTGCAAAAAACAATAAAGAGCAAGAGATTCTTCGCTTAAAAGGTGAGCTTTCACAAAAGGACAGTGAAAAACAGCTTGCTATATTCCAGGAGAAAACAAAAGCGCAGCAGGAACTTCAGGCTAAAGATGCTGAGATCATAAATCTGAACAACCGGATTCAGATAGTTAAGAACGAAGCCCAACTCCAGGCCTCAACAAAGCAGAAGGAGTTTGAAATCCAGCTCAACGCTGCCAAAGATGAGATTGAACGAATCAAAGACTTCAAAGCGAAACTCTCCACAAAGATGATAGGTGAATCGTTGGAGATTCATTGCAGCCAGGAATTCAACAAGGTTCGCACGATGATGTATCCCAACGCATATTTTGAAAAAGACAACGATGCCTCAGGCGGCAGTAAGGGAGACTTCATTTTCCGCGACTTTGCCGACGGTCAGGAGTACATCTCTATAATGTTCGAGATGAAAAATGAATCTGACGACACTCAGAACAAGCATAAAAACGAGGATTTCTTCACCAAACTTGACAAAGACCGCAAAGAAAAGAACTGTGAGTATGCAGTGCTTGTAAGTATGCTTGATCCAGGAAATGAACTCTACAATGGTGGAATCGTAGATGTCTCATACCGTTATCCGAAGATGTTCGTGATCCGTCCACAATTCTTCATGCCGCTTATTGCCCTACTCACTCAAGCATCACGCAAGACGATCGATCTCAAACGTGAATTGGAAATTGCAAAAAGCCAAAGTATCGACGTTACAAACTTCGAGGCTAAGGTAGCTAAATTCAAGGATGCATTCAGCAAGAATGTCGGACAGGCTGTCAAGAATCACGACGAGGCAATCAGCAGAATCGACAGTGCAATCAAATCGCTACAGACAATCAAAGAGCTGTTCGAGAAATCAAACAAATACCTAGAATCTGCCGACAAGAAATTGGAAGAAGATTTCACTGTAAGAAAGTTGACCTACAACAATCCTACAATGAAAGCTAAATTCGAAGAGGCAAAACAATTGAGCGAAAACAATGCGGAAGATTTCTGACCAAATGATTGTCTGACACGCATTTTCATCGCATAATTCATTGATAAGACGGCAAATATTTATATATTTGTCGTCAACTTATTTAATGACTTACCAAAAATGAAGATTTTCAAGAATTATTGTTCGGTCTTTGCCACAATAATTGCATTGTCTAATAGTGTGTATGCACAGGACTCTCTCATTGAAGAGCCGATGCCATCCGAGACTGTCGACATGCCAGCTAGCGCACCTGCCAGCACTCCTGTTTCTGCAGCTCCAGTTACAGCGTCTCCTGTCTCTTCCACACCAGCCGGTGCATCATCTGTTGTGAATATTTTCCCAATCCAAGCTCCAGCAGCGTCGGCTCCAGTCGCACAACAACCGGTAGCTTATCCTGTGCCCGTGCCGCCTCCTGCACCAATACCAGTGCCTGTAGAACCTGCACCAGAGCCAGCTCCGGAATGTCCAATCCAATGTCATGAACCGGTTGCAGTCGGTTTTCGCGGAATGTTGGGAATCAGCCGTTTCTCAGAAAGGACAAGAGAAGCAGGACATGATGTGAAATACCACACACATATCGATATACTGCAGCCTAGCGCAAATGAAGTCTTTCTTCCATATCTGGAAGGTGGTCTTGTAATCGATATTCCTATTCATAGTTTCTTTGCCATTTCGACGGGAGTGTTCTATTCTCAGAAGGCAAACCATCGCAAGTGCTTTATCGATTCAACCCATTTCAAAAGTGAGAATGCGGTAATATCAAGAATCGGTTACATTAAGATTCCAGGTCAGTTTACACTACGCAATAGAATTAGCGACAACAGACGTTTCGACATCAGCGCAGGTCCATATATGGGATTCGGAATCCACGGAGTTGTAAAAGACAGATATATCAGCGACGTTGATGATATGATTCTTCATGAGACAGTAAACAAGATCGACATATTTGACGAAAGCGTCTACGACAATTACTCAAAATCACGTGTTGCTCCTTACAAACGTTTTGATTTCGGATTCTCATTCACCACAACTTACGAATTCAAGAGATACTGCATCGGAGCCAACTTTGATATGGGTCTTACCGACATCACAAAGCCTGAGCATTTCGAAGGAAACACAAGAACACGAAGCATAGGTTTATTTTTCGGATACATGTTTAGATAAGGCAAGAAGTAAAAAACGGTGTTGCAAAAATTGCAACACCGTTTTTAATTTTTACCTTTTACCTCTTTACTTCTTACTTACCTTAACCGCCATTCCTCCGTTGATTGTGATGAAATAGATTCCAGAAGGAAGCATCTGTAGGCTAACCTCATTTTTGCCTCCACCGATCTCATCCACCATACAGCAGATGCCTCGTGTATCAAATACCTCGACAGTCATAACTTGTTGCTCTTCCCCACTCCAAATCAACTTGTTGTCGACAAAATAGAATGGATCCATACTCTTGATGTCGTCGGCGGATGTGATCTCCTCTCCCGGCTGGAAAATCTTCCAGAGAGCAGTTTTCTTATGGTCCGGCAACGGTGCCTGGAAAACAGTTCCATCTTCACCCACCTGAAGGAATTTGCCGCTGTGACGTGCCATCATAGTCACCACATTACCGTTATACTCAGGCTGCTTCTCAAAAGCGAATTGCTGATGTCCTCCACCGTTCCAGCTCCAAATTCCAGCCAATTCACCATCGGCATTGCTTGCATTCTTTATCTCCAACACCTTTCCTGCGATGTTCAGACGGAATGTACCGCTATACTGCTCAAACAAGTTGATCCATGCATCGTTGCTGTTGCAATCCACCAGGCTCAAGTCGCCAGTGACTCCACTCATACACCTTCCATCACTCACCGACATCACCTTGATCTGGTCTGACGGAATCATCTCACTTGCGTTTTTCTTCCAAACTCGTACCCAATCACACTCAAGATAAGCTGGATGAGCATTGTCGATCTGGATATTTGTACCAGCCCAACCACCGACTGCCAAGTTGATGATGATATAATTGTTCTTCAACTGACTGATCTCAGTCGGACGATTATACGTAGCGATGACTTTGTCGTCAAAGTAGAATTTCAAATACGAGCTAGTCCACTCAAGACCGTATGTATGGAAATCTGCACTTTTATCCGGACCTGTTGATGTGCCGCCGAACGACGCCTCATGATCCCAAGCCGAACCATGCTGTGCATACCAATCTGTCTTGGTGTAGTGCAAATAATAGTGGTGGAGATTACGCTCGTGAGGAACCTCAAAAATATCGATTTCAGGCGGCCAACCATCCTGCAATGTCCAGAATGCAGGCCATGTACCCAACTGCCAAGGCATCTTGAAACGTCCTTCGATATAACCACCGTTCACCTCAAAATGGCCACGAGTATCGATGGCACCGGAAGTATAGTCTAGAGAATATGTATTGCCTCCATTTGAACATGTAGGTGGAGCATCGGGATGACGACGCGACTCAGCCTTGATAATCAGTTTTCCGTCTCTGACAGAAACATTCTCCTCCACACAGTAAGCCTGGTGATTGTGAGTATGTCCCCAGTTGTAAGTCGGATTCCACTTGCTTTTATCAAGAGAAGAGCCTTCAAATTCATCGTTGAAAACCATCGACCAGCTACCTGCAGGAGGAGCGGCATAAATCGTTGAAAAAAGCGAAAGTGCAGCAAATGCCGCCCAATATTTACTCTTCATAATGTTATCTAGTTTCATGTTTCAAGCTAATAACTAACTTATATCGTTTTCCATTAGCGTCGACAATATAAACGCCAGATGGATAATCTGCTCCAAAGATACGAATTTCGCCGTTATCTAGCTTAAAATCATCCACTTTTACACCATGAATATTATATACAGTGCAATTTATGTTGTCTTGCGACGATACGATTACAAACTCATTGTTATATCTTGCGACAGAAACGGCAGGATCATCAGCCACTGCATCATCTACAGAAGTCGTTTCACCATAAATCTTTAATGACAGCCAGACTTCAGTCTTAGCGCCAGTACCGTCGCAAACCTTCATCTTCAGCATCTTCTTGACCGCGTACTCAGGAGTGCCGACAATTTCGAAATCGCTATTGAGCGACAATCCAGATGGTAAGCCATCCATCCATTTGATAGTGTAATTGCCATCTCCACCCACAGGATAAAGTTTGGCATAGTACTTCTCTCCCACTCTACCGCTCGGAAGCGAATCACGGTTAATCAAATCAAGCATGTCATATTTGCTGGCATCACCACCGTCGCCTACATTTATATCTTCTTTGTCTTCCTCTGCGCCATCGTCTGCATCAGGTATTTTTTCTTCAACATCAGTATCGGGATCACATTCGCCATAGCAGAACGACATCTTAGTACTAGCCTTACTGAAATTGCAAAGATAGAGTCCGGACTCATCTCCATTGTCCCATTTCGCACTCGGATTACTGTCGTCAGAGAAAACCTTTGAAGGCGAAGAAGCAGTCCAGAAAGGATTAGTAGAAGATGCAGGTCGACAATCCAACTTATCCTTGCGATATTCATATCTATTATCTCCAGGCTCATACACATGCCATATATATATGCCGGGAGTTTTGACAGTAGAATAGTCAGATTTGTAATAGAAAGTTCGCACCTCGAAATAGTAACGTTCCTTCATCGGATCACCGTCGACATCACCATAATAGACAGCCACATTTCCCGGACCGTACTCAAGTTCAACCTTCGTGCCCTTCTTCAAGTCATTAAGCACAATCTTGTTTTCAAGCCATCCGGCATCGTCAAGAACCCATGGATTAGGAATCGGAGGATTAAGATTGCTGACCTGGATAAACTCATCCGCCACATTGAACGGCTGAGCAGGATTGTCGTCATGATCATCAAACGGATAGAAATCAGGTGCATCAAGAAGCAGATGCATCGACTCATGGACAAAACTGCCCATTCTCAGATTTTCAGAGCAATAAGTCAATTGATAAGGTTGGCTCACAGATCTTCCCACACGCGAATCATTATAGATCGACACTGTCATCGTACTTTGGTGTGGCCACAAACCCTTTCCCCATGAATTAGGGCAAGCCCCGGCATAGAGAATATTCACCGCATAATAGCACGACTTCTTGACCGTAAGATCAGACAAGTCGAAACCATCCTTTGATTTCGTGTAGCTATTGAGTGCATCATTCACAACCGGCTGCAAAAGTCTAAAAGTATATGTACTTGCATCCGACGGAGAATAATAAGACTTCAGATTAGGTGCTGTATAAGGCGACTTAGGCAAATAGTTGATATAAGTCAATTTACCGTTTGAAATCCATCTGAAATACTCCTTAATGGACATTGCATTGCCGTTGATGCTGCCATTGTCACCATTCAAAAACTTATCTAGTTCAGACACAGAGTATGGAAATCTGCAATCTGGAAAATCAATAAGTACAGTCACACCGTAAACAGTATCGGGCATCACAGTAGCGGACCGCAACTTAGGCTGGTTGTCGACCTCCTGTCGCCCTAAAGTCGACTTCGAATCCTCAATTTTTTGAGCAAGAGCCTTTGAAGAGATACGCGTATGAGGAGCGACAATCATCGACACCGCCTTAGGAGCATCCCCCCCGCGATAACGGATACCCGAAGATGCGTAATCAGAGCTATCTGCCGACACCAAAGCGTAGCAAATAAAACCATCATCGGGATCTTGAATCAGAGTATAACCGTCAGTACTTTCCGCATGGATATAAAGATCATTTCCAAACAATCTGACAGAGACACAATCACCATCAGGTTGAGAGAAAGAAAAAGGAGTTCCATAATAATTCATTGCCGATGCACAAACACATATAAGAGTTGTCATCAGCCACAACATCGCACGCTTCATATTATCCAAGTTATTTTAGGACTAACACTCAAATATTTCAGGCTCTAATATAGGGATAAAAATTTCAAATTGTCAATAAATGAGAAGAAACGAGTTGTAAAGCATATAATCATGAGGTGAATTGAAATCAAAACACATTTTTTCTTGAAAAATACACATATCCCTCCCACCAGTAGATTTCTCATTCGCTTCGCTCACTCCAAATCAACCATGGGCTAATTATAATTCAACCGTTGGCATAGTTGGCTCACACTCAATATCTGAAACATGAAACCAGGATCTAAATTCGTTAACTAAAATCAACAAAAAACTTACAATTCAAAACTAAAAACAGCCAATTGCTTACACTTTTAGTTTTAATGTCAAAAAACATACTTTTCTTTAATTTTTTCATCAAAACACTTGCATATGTGTGTTATAAAGCATAATTTTGCATCGTCAAAAAGAGATAAAACGACTTAAAAAACAATATAAGATGGTACTTTTAAATATTCTACTTACAAAGCTTTACAAAAAGTACGCTCCAAAGTTCTAATCTTTGGTTTGTAAAACGAACTGACGCACCCAATTTTGGATGCGTTTGTTGTTTTAAAGGGTTTTTACATACTCATTTGTTGTTCTAATATATTATCTCGGTCTATGCAAACTTTTTAATGATGGACCAAACAGACATAATGAAATCTTTGCACCGCGAGGCATTTCTATATCATCAGCAAAAACAAATGAATTTGGAATGTCGGCTATCAGTGAAAACGATTTATTCTCTCCTCCGACTTCAACAATCCATTTTCCATCAATTTTGAAATTCCCTTGCGACTTTCGTTTTCTTTTGCGACATTCCGATTACGAACCATCTGTTGTTAAATTCCTTCAGAATGTATGGATATATATATTCTTGATTCTCTTTTTGCTTTGTACGGCTGATACACCACAACTATCGGCTGTGGCATGTGTACTCACAGGACAAGCCTTAAGGCAAGCGAATTAGTCAGGACCGACATCACTTCTGTAATGAGTCACATCAGAAAGAACATTCCACTTGGATTTGATCACAGAAAGACTCCTATGGATGAATCTATGCTTCCAGAAGCTGATTTCGACAAATTGCCATTCTTGAAGAGTCAGAGAGAAGCTATGCACCGTCAGATTGGCACGCTTGGTGGCGGAAGTCCACATATTTACATGTATTTATATTAGACTTATAATATATTTCTCCAATTGATTCTTTATTCCGTTGAATGTCTGATTCAGATCCAATGTCTTAAAATATATCACATTGCCATCTCTATATGTCATTTGACCATCTGGAACAATATCATCTTCTGTTTTTGCATAGAGCAACATTCCGTCGACTTTCCCAGTATGGTTTGTGTCTTTATTCATAACATAGGTAAAAATCTGATTGAGATTGTTAGAATGTATTGTTTGTTTAGAAAAATTTTGTTGCATAGTCTTACCATAATATTTGGCATCGATAATCATGAATCGGTCATCCTTTTCTAGAAAAATATCAGTCTTAAGAATTGGCAAAATATTGTTAGTGGAAGACTCTTTTTCTATATTCCAATCAATCTGTGCTGCTCTTGGATTTAACTCCGGATGATGTTTCTTGTAATACTCAAGAATGAATTTTTCATATAGCCTGCACATATGATTATCTGAGAAAGTTTTCATTTGATAAGATCCTGATTCAGTTGTCATCAAAAGTCCATCCAATATGAAATAACAGATATACAAAAGCATTTGGTATGTTTTACAATTTCTATCAAATCGTAATGTAGTCCATTTAATATTCTTCGGATCTACCATACCTACTTTATTAAAGAATAACAAAAGATTCTTAAGCCTCGCCTTCTTGTCTGCTTTTACAGATGAATGTTTTATCAAAATTGTAGCAGTAGTCTTCAAAATTTGATTGAACAAATTATCTTCTGATAAATCATCATACTCACAGACAAGTTGCTGTTTGCAATTGACCTTGTTTTGAATGGATTCATTTATATTTAATCTTCCACGCAAAGTAGACACAGACTCCTTATAAGAAACATATTCCCTATGTAACCCATGTTTAAGGACTGACGAAATTCCTAGATTCAGAATCTCAGCATACAAATCATGGATCATATCGAATTCTTCTACTGCCACTTTTTCATAATTACTATGACTAAGCTCATTAAACGCATAAGTAAGCATGTAGAAAATGTTCTTAATGACTATACTTTTATCTATTGTCATCCTATTCTAATGATTTCATTAAATTCGCAGATTGAGTGTCGAATTTTTGATTGTCGTCAAACCAGTATTCTCTAAGCATAGGAATAATGTCATATTCCACTACATTCTTCAGCCATATTTCATCAATAGACTTTTGACCGCAAAAGTAGCTATGCCCAATACAAAAGCCAGAACCAAGAGAATCATCTTTCTCAATGATAGAATTCAAAGACACAACAGCGTCTATTACATTATTGAATTTTTCGTTGTTCAATCCATTCTGATACTGTTTGAATGCTTCAGACTCGAATCCCGGTTTAATGTCGAAGAAACTGAATCTTCTTCTTAAAGCATAATCTATCATTGCCAATGAACGATCTGCAGTGTTCATCATACCTATTATATAGATATTTTCAGGAACCGAGAAAGGTTCATCACTATATGCGAGCTTTAATGATTCCCCACGGTGGCTGTTTTCAATAAGCATCATTAGTTCTCCAAAGATCCTGCTTAGATTTCCACGATTAATCTCATCTATGATAAAGAAGTATTTATTAGATGGGTCACTTTCTGCCTTCTTACAAAAATTATAGAAAATGCCACGTTTAAGTTTGAACCCACCTTCTTCATTAGGTTTGTATCCCATTATGAAGTCCTCATAAGTGTAGTTTTGGTGGAATTGAATCAATTCTACTTTACTTTCATCTTTACAACCGAGTATTGAATACGCTAATCTTTCAGAACAAAATGTTTTGCCTACACCCGGTGCTCCTTGAAGAATTATATTCTTCTTTGATTGTAAAAGAGAGGCTAAACTTTCGTATTCCTCAGCACTTATATATACTTCTTCAAGAAAATCCTCTTGGGTGTATTTATCTAATTCCATTACAGGAGATATTGGATTTTCCTCCCTGATTATATTTAGGATCGTATCATATTCCGCCTCTGTAAGCTTGAAGAAAGAACCTTGTGAATTTTTTAGAAATTGCATATTAGACAACTCTGGCAAATTTTTCAATTCAGAATAGTCAATAGGAGTCGCAAGGGATTCTGTCTTTATAAAACTTATGTGCTTTCCATCGCTTTCTTTAGACACTTCAAATAAACCAACTACTTGTTTTGTATGTGTAGATTCGTACCCAATGATACAATCTCCCACCCTAGCGTCAATAAAATTTTGGAATATTCTTCTTTGCTTGCCATTTTCATTATAAAGGCTATACACAATACTATATCCTTTGGGCATAGTCTGCATTCTCCATTTTTTGGGATTCCCCACCAACCACCAATATTGTTTTTCTGAACTATCATGATCAAACAACTTTTCTAGTTGTTCAACACTTTCTGAATATTCCGTAATATCGGTCAGCGTCTTTGATGCCAGAACAAATGGAGCGTTCCATTCCCCTACGTGAGTCCATTCTACACCACGCATATTCTTGTATGACTTCTTTTTTGAATCATAGAAATATGAACTTGTGACAATGCCTCTGCCTATAATTGTTGAATTTCCTTTTTTTGCATACACGATATCGTTTTCTCTCATTTCATTAACGAAATTCCATATTGCAAGAACATCATTCTTAAATGATGATGAAGAACCATTTATTTCTTGAATCTTATTTCTTATGTCATCTGCAGATGAATATGCCGATAGATCCCCCATTTTATCCCAACCGATACACATTATTTGCTCTTGCTGACAAGCTTGCCATTCAGAGGCATTCTCTCCAGGTGAGTATGTCCAATAATGAATATCATCGTCATTTTCAATTTCTTTAGCATTTGAAGAGTTCCATGCATTGTAAGAGAATTCAGGAAATGACTTATACGGGATCTCTTCCTTATTCATTTTTTCTCTTACAGTATTCAATACTGTGAGGTACTCCTTGTATGTAGGAAGATCTTTGTCAGGCACATTTATACCAAATTTTGAAAGGAAAATTCTATTATTTGAATCTAATGCCAGATATTTTTCCGGTCTAATCCAAAACATTCCCATTGTAAGTGTGAATTTGATTAGAAATTGACCTCTTAATGAGTCAAAGGCAGACTCTATGCCATCCTCTTTTAAAACTGACTCAAATAGATTCCACAGACGTTCAACATCTCCATCTTTTCTCTTATCCTTGAATCCTACAAAATTTGATAGCTGTGCATTCATAATAGGAATCGCATTGAAGTCCTCCGGAACGGGTGCTGATATTGACAGAAATGCTTTAATCTTTTCGCATATCAGTTTACGCTTCCAATCCTTAATGCCTCTGTTGAACAGGGCAAAGAAAGTAAATGGGTCAATATCAATTATAGGATTACCCTCAGCATCATCTTTCAAATGACCACAGTAATCACTTAGATTATTATATATCCAATCTATTAGTACTTTTCTATTATTTTTATATCCAAGCAGTTTGTCTGCTAATTCTTTATAAAATTCAATCCATGTAAAATTCATATCAATTTTGTTTATCTAAGTTCAAACTTATATGTAATTGTTCCCGATTGATATTTTTTTCCTGGTGCAGCATTGAATTTAGTCTTCTTTGCTGCAGATATAGCCTCATTGTGAAGACTTTTTGACGTTATGTCTGTACCTGGAGCAACTTCGGCAATAACGACATCACCATTTTCGTTCACTGTAATTCTAACCACAATAGTTCCCTCTTCCTGCTCTTTATAAGTTGGAAGTGCCATTGTTCCACGTAAAGAACGACCTTCTAGCGACCATGGGGTGTTGGAACCAGCCTTTGCATTATTAGAAATACCAATTAATCTACCAGCACTTCCTGTCGATGTACTACCCAATATATTACCCAATCTAGATTGTAAATCTTCCTTCTGCCTATCTTTTTTTTCTTGTTCAGACAATACGGATGTGGCTTTGATAACAGGAACTGTCTTAGATGAACCGAAATTTGTTTCATATTTGTAGATTCCAACCATCATGGGATCCACCATTGTGACAATTTGTTCATCATAAAATAGATCTCCCAGAATCAATACGGTTTTTCCGTAAAATGATTTTGAATATGTATCCTCAGATTCTCTAGCCAGAGCACATTGGTCAAATACCCGAATGACCTTAAATGAAGTAAGATTTTTACCTTCATAAATTGAAGGTGATTCCAAATATCTAATGTTTTTAATTTGGGAATATAAAACAGATGATATTGATAAAAAAACAATAGTGAGCGATAATTTGATAAAAGATTTCATAGTATGATTTATAATGAATTAGACATTATTTTCTAGAGATTATTCTTATTGAGTCAAAAGTCGATATGAGCAAGTACCCCCAAATTTCGCTACCGTAGTATTAAGTTTTAAATTGAAACCATATTTTATCCATTCCATACCTCATATCCCATATTTTTGGCAATTTGGAATAATGGGCTGAACACTTGCTGGTATGCAGTAAAGAATCTTTCTCTGTTTAGGGTTAACAGGTCTCTTGGAGAGTAGCCAAGAGCAGAGAAATCATCCAATGCACTTTCTGACTTTCCTGCTTCCAAATATGTTTTGATCGCCTTGCGATGCTCCTCTGCTAAATCTTTTAGGTATTTATCGAGAGAAGGCAAACGATCCGATTTACTTGAATTAATGCTATTGTCGGCTGGTATAAGATTCCAAAGCTGGTCATGAGCGACAAAACTCCATGGAATGAAATGGTCGACAGCATAGTTGCCTGGAACTATTAAGTTTCCTGTATAGATGCAATGGACATCACCTCCAATTCTAATGACATCATCCCAAAACTTGTGCTGCTTTGACAAAGACGATCTTTCAATTGGGCGAACCAGTTTGTTGGGGATATTTGGAACATTAGGATTGCGAGACTGAAGAAACATAGTAAGATTCCAGTTGATGAAATCTAGTAGTATGCCATAATAATCATGAATATATTTACTCCATACAGGATTAATCGTCACATAGAAGTCATCCTTAGTTTTCTGAATAGAATAGACACATCCATTCTCGTATGTATGGCTACGCTCTATGACATCGGAATCAGAAGTATAATTGATCCATGGACTAATAAAACGATAAGGAACGTTAATCGTTAAGGTAGACAAGTGTTTCTTTATCTCCTTATTACTAAGTTGACTGGTAAGACAAGCTATAATATCTTCCCTTTTTGAATCCATTGGTAATCCCGTCAACCATTGTAATTCCGTAACAATCCTATGCAGAGAATCCATAGATCCAAAAGACAAATGGAAATAATGGATAGGATACCATGCATTGGCAACCATCCTTATAGCCAAATCCCATACATTCATACGATAGACCTTTTCTTCATTATGCATCTGAAGAATAGAAAGAAACCAATAGAACTTATAGGTCGCTGTCGTATTATTGAAAACCCGGCTTAACAGTTGGGTAGAAAGTATGTCTGATTGTGGTATACTTGTCATAAGAATACAATGAAAGAATGCTATTTACAAGCAAATATACAGACTTTGATGCTATTTCAAATCGATTCTTACATTATTGTTGTTTCTTCAGTGTAAATATAGAAAATTGATCGTTATCGGCAAATTATATTGATGAAATGATTTATTGATTTTAGTCCGATAGAAATGATTTTTTTGTTGTATCATAACTTTTTACGAACCTACGCTTAGATTTTGCATAAGTTTTATTTTATTTTGTTTCGAAATTAAACACAGAGTAAAGCCTGTAAGTGAATTAACTAAAACTATAAAGCTATGAACACAGTAATTTTCAAGTGGAATCCGAGTTTTTCGTCGTATTCCATGCTTCACTTTCTAGAGGATATTCAAGCAATGAATTCTGATTTCTTTGATACTCCAGACTTTAATTGGTCTATCTGGGATCATGACAAGGTGAAAAAAGGAGATTCTTTCTATTTGGTGAAAGTTGGACTTTATGGTCAAATTGGAATTGTTGCCAAAGGAACTGTCACAAGTGATCCGTATGAAGGTGAAGATTGGAGTGGAAAAGGAAGACAAACTTTTTACGTCGACTTCATGCCTGATTATTTAATAAATCCTGATGTATTACCAATACTTGATGCTGCAACACTATCGGCAAAAATACCAGATTTTGAATGGAATGGAGGTCATAGCGGATTAGTGCTAACCCAACAACAGGCAGAAGCTCTTGATTGTTTATGGGAAGAATACCTAGCAGTCAACAAATCTGAAATTGTCCGCTTAGCTTTGAAAAATAGTGATGGCGATTTAGCCTATACATTAGTCAGAGAATAGAGAATATTACTCTTCAAAGAAATTTTTAGAATATAGATTGTTCTTGTATTCATAAGATTCAAAGATTAACCAAATTATATTTATTATAAAAAGATAAAAGTTCCATTCATGTATTAAAAAGGCAATTATATACGAAAAAATTCCTTGCAACTTTCTGATTAGCACTCTATATCCACACAAAAAAAGCACTCGCTAGAAATAACGAGTGCTTTTTAATTTTGACGTCGCATTTAATAATGTCGATGATTGTTTCAATGATGCTCTATATTCAGTCCCACATGTCACTTATATGAATTTTAATCTCTGATAATGCAGTGTCTTTATATTTCAGACCAGGATAAACGGATTTTATCGTAATAGTCACCCAATATGCTAATTGTCTTTCGAAATGAAAAGTCTGCGGTATAGATGTGTCTTCAAGTGTTATTATGGAAGTTTCATATTTTGGAGTATCTCCACCTTCAATCAGAAAACGGATCTCTAAATCTTTTACTCTTGAATTATTTTTATATGTGGCGTCACTCTTGGCATAGCCATTAACAAAAGTTATGGAATCTATTGTGCTCGGGTCACAAGCATCCCTTGCCCCTAGTCTAGTATCATAAATAATTCTTGATCCTTCTCCATTTCCAGGTATTCCTTCTACCCATGCTGTCGTTACGTCTTCGTCGCCAAGATTATAAAACTCATAATTATTTCCTCCAGATGGCTTTAAAGTGGAAGAAACGAACACGGGACTATTATTGACTAGTTCATAATTGGATGCATTATACTTTTGACCTTTCTTTTCACGGGCCTCAAAATGAAAATCACTTTTGGGCTCTATATTTTTCAATACGATAGTATAAATGCCATCTTTATATTCTGCATGTATGTTATCATAATACACAATCATATTGTCGACGTCGTACAAATGTCTTGAATATTCCGACAACAGTTCTGTATGCAACCGGAAAACGACTTCGTTTATACTGTCTTTCCAACTTGCACCTGTATGCAAAATATAATGTCCTGCATATCCAAGTTGTCCAGGAAATACTCCTTCATAGTAGTTTGAAAAGGTATTCTTTACTTTAGTTATACCATGTCCCCTGAATTTTCCAGTACAAACTTCCGCAGCATCACATCCGTAGGTGTAATCACCATAATTTGAATGAACAGTGTTCATATCTCCCCAAAGACAAGGTTTTAATTCAGTAGGCATCTGTATACCGTCGACGTATGCTTCGTAATTAAATACATGCCATGAGGCATAATTCGCGGTAGGAAAACCCAACATGACATCTCTGGCATTGCTTGTATTCAAAAAATTATAGTTTACCTCAACATCGTAAGTACCGGCTTTATCAAATTCTTTTTCGAATGGTTCATACCACATCATAAAATCGTGAAGATACACATCTATTGTCTCACTTTCCAACTGAATGTCGGTAGTTTCAACAGACATCAACGTACCTCCAAGATCATAATAAAAAGGAAGAACTTCTCCGTCATCTGCCCAAATAATATTCGGAGACAGAAAGACAGAAGCAATTATCAAACAGTTTTTTATGTTCATACGATGTTAGCGCACTTAAATCTAAGTGGATATTTAAGACAATTATTTATTGCAAAAATAGACAATCTTCTTAATCTGACAAATGATTTTCGCCTTTGAATTTTTTCAGTAAGTTTTCTGATTAATTGGGGGCAATTGTATTCTTTGCCATAAATATCAACATTTATTTAGGATCAAAAGTAGATTAGCATTCTATAATCCCTCCCACAAAAAAAGCACTCGCTATTTCTAACGAGTGCTTTTATTTTTGACGTCGGATTTAATTACCCGCCAAAGTTGTCGAATCTGATCATATCGTCTTCTACTCCTAGGCTGTGAAGCAAATCCAACACTGTCTTTGCCATCATTGGAGGTCCACACAAGTAGTACTCACAATCCTCTGGATTCTCGTGCTGCTTCAAGTATGTATCTCCCATAACTGGAGCAACGAATCCTGGTGTGTACTTGATACCTGCTGCATCTGCCTTTGGATCTGGACGGTCAAGTGCCAAGTGGAAGTGGAAGTTAGGGAAATCCTTCTCCAACTGTAGGAAGTCGTCAAGGAATGGGATCTCCTCAAGTGCACGTGCTCCGTAGAAGTAGTGCATTGGACGATTTCTATCCTCAGGTGCGATTCCGTTACCCTTTAGCATGTGCATGATCTGCGCACGTAGAGGAGCCATACCGGCACCACCACCAACCCAAATCATCTCTCTACCCGAACCATATACTGGACGGAACTCTCCGTAAGGTCCTGACATGATCACCTTGTCTCCTGGCTTCAAATTGAAGATGTATGAAGACGCGATACCTGGATTAACCTCTACGAATGGGCTCTCACCATCTGCCAATACATTTGGAATTGGCTTACCATCTGCATCAAGTATTGGCTTGTTTGTCTTAGGATCCATCTTGAAGCGTGGCTTCATAGGTGGAGTTGCGATACGTACATTCAATGTGATGATATCACCCTCGTCTGGGTAGTTAGCCATTGAGTATGCACGTGTCTGCTCAACATCGTTCTTACAACGAAGATCAAACATCTTGTTGCTGTTCCAGAATGGTAGGTAAACCTCACCGATCAACTCCTTGTCGAACTCATCGTAACCGATATCAAACTTAGGAATACGGATCTGTGCGTAAGAACCTGGCTCGAAGTTCATGTGCTCACCAGCTGGCAAAGCAACCTTGTACTCCTTGATGAATGTAGCAACGTTCTTGTTTCCAATAACTGTACACTCCCACTCCTTAACGCCCATTACAGACTCAGGAACCTTAACAACCATGTCGTTCTTAACCTTAGCCTGACATCCTAGACGCCAGTTAGCCTTCTGCTCCTTACGAGTGAAGAATCCCTTCTCTGAATCAAGAATCTCACCACCACCGTCAAGGATCTGACACTTACACTGTCCACAAGCACCCTTACCACCACATGCTGAAGGCAAGAAAATACCGTTGTTAGCCAATGTAGCCTGCAAAGAAGAACCAGACTCTACTTCAATTTCTGTATCTCCGTTGATCATCAATTTAACCGGACCTGAAGCTACCAAGAACTTCTTAGCGATAAGAAGGATAGCTACAAGTGTCAATACAACTGAGAGGAATACTCCAATACTTGCTAAAATCAAATTCATGTCCATTTTTTATTCCTCCATATTAAATGTTTAGACCAGAGAAACACATGAATGCCATAGCCATTAGACCTACAGTGATAAATGTAAGTCCTAGACCCTTCAACGCTGCAGGAGCAGCATTGTAGCTCAACTTCTCACGGATTGCAGCCAAACCTACGATAGCCAATAGCCAACCGATACCTGAACCCAATGCGTAAGCAAGACAGTCAGCAACACCACCGATGTACTGAGTGTTGTCTGGGCTCAAGTTGATTCTCTGCTGCATGAATAGAGATGCACCCATGATTGCACAGTTTACAGCGATCAAAGGCAAGAAGATACCTAGTGATGCGTAAAGAGCTGGGCTGAACTTCTCAACGATCATCTCAACCAACTGTACGATACCAGCGATTACGGCAATGAATAGGATGAAGCTCAAAAATGACAAATCAACACCTTTTACTAGACAGTTAGGTCCAAGAACCTTTGTGTACAATAAAAAGTTGACTGGCAATGTAACGCACAACACGAAAATTACAGCAAGACCAAGTCCTAGCGCTGTCTTCACATTTTTCGAAACTGCAAGGTAAGAACACATACCTAGGAAAAATGCGAAAATCATATTGTCGACGAAAATCGACCTTACAAATAAACTAATAAAATGTTCCATATTATTTTCCTAAATACCTGTTGTTATTTCTCCTGCAACTCAGGGTTCTTTGCTCTCATACCCCAGATGATACATCCAAGGATGATCAATGCCATTGGAGGCATTAGCATCAAACCACAGTTCATATAACCTAGATCGTACAATGCCTGAGGAATCACCTGGATTCCGAACAAACAACCTGCACCGAATAGCTCACGAACGAAAGCTACAGCAACCAAGATGATAGCGTAACCAAGACCGTTACCGATACCGTCGATCAATGAATCAACCGGACCATTTGCCATCGCAAATGCCTCAAGACGACCCATCAAGATACAGTTTGTAATGATCAATCCGACGTATACTGACAGTGCAACACTAACCTCGTATGCGAATGCCTTCAAAACCTCACTTACGATTGTTACCAATGTAGCTACGACCACCAACTGAACGATGATACGGATACGGTTAGGAATTGTGTTTCTCAACAAAGAGATAACAACGTTTGCTACAGCTAAAATGATTGTTACAGACAATCCCATTACGATTGCTGGCTCAAGCTGTGCTGTAACAGCAAGCGCAGAGCATATACCAAGCACCTGCACAGCCACAGGGTTATTCAAACCTAGCGGCGTAAGAAATGTTTCTTTAAGATTACTCATTTGTATACCCTCCTCTACTTATTTTTTCAACTCTTCTTTAACTTCCTTCTTGATAGAGTCAACCTTCTGGATCTTCTCCTCAACTACGCTGAAGTCACCGTATCCTTCCTTACCTGCATTCTCAGCAGCCTTTGCCTCTGCCTCCTTAGCGGCTGTAGAGCAACATTTAGCTGTCGAATCAGCAGCAGCTTCAACCTTTGTCGCACCTGAGTTAGCGTCAGTTGCAGCAGCAGACGACAAGAATGAGCTATATCTCTTCAAGCAAGTCTTAAGCATTAGGTCAACACCCTTAGATGTGATTGTACCTCCCGAGATACCGTCGACCTCACATGTAGAATCAGTAACCTTACCGTTCTTGACAACGCTCAAAACTACGTCACCGTCCTTTGAAACTGTCTTACCCTTGAACTGCTCTGAGAAGAATGGCTTTGTGATCTCAGCACCTAGTCCTGGAGTCTCTCCCTCGTGACCGAAGTATGTTCCATAAACTGTGTTCTTGTCGTCGTTCAAAGCAACGTAACCCCAGATTGGTCCCCAAAGACCTGCACCTCTAACTGGGAAAACATACTTCTTCTCTCCGTTGATATTGCACTCAAATACGTGAAGCTTTGTAGTATCTGCATAGCTAGTCTGGAAATCAGCATCGCTCTGCTCAGAAAGTGTACCGTCTGAATTCAAAACGAAATCCTTAACCATGCTGTTGTAATTCTCAGCAACATCGCCTTCAGTTACATTCAAAGCGCTTAAGATCTGCTTCTTTGTATCCAACTTTACATTCTCAACCTGTCTGTCTTTCAATGAAGAAGAAACGAAAGCAAGAAGGAACGCAACGATAATAACCATTATCGCAGCATAACCGATAGTATAACCATTACTATTTGTATTCATTTTTCTGCTATTTAATGATTATTTATTAATACGTTTCAATCTCTTATTGATATTGCGCTGTACGAAACAGTGGTCGATCAATGCTGAGAACAAGTTCATCAACAAGATTGCCAACATCATACCCTCTGGATAACCAGGGTTCATACAACGAATAACGATTGCTACAACTCCGATTAGGAATCCGAAGATGTACTTACCACAGTTTGTACGTGGAGATGTTACTGGGTCTGTTGCCATAAATACAGCACCGAAGCAGAAACCACCACAACACAAATGCTCAAGCCAATTTAGATTCCAAACATCGTTTGTTGCGCTACCGATCTTATTGAACAAGAATGCTGTCAAAGCGCCACCGACAAATACGCTGAACATTGTTCTCCAGTTTGCTACACCAGACCACAATAGAATAATTGCTCCTAGCATGATGGCAATAACACTTGTCTCACCAATCGAACCTGGCATCAAACCGATAACCATGTCCTGTAGCTCTGCTGTATTACGTACAGCATCAGTGACGGTTGCTGGATTTGCGACACCATCAACTAGAACTGGAGCATTTGATGCAGCCTGACCTAGAGCAGTTGCACCTGTGTAACCGTCGACAGCAGCCAAATCATTACCAAGACCGAAGATTGGCTCCTTAGCAATCCAAACCTGATCACCACTCATCTTTGTAGGATAAGCGAAGAACAAGAATGCACGAGTGATCAATGCTACGTTGAAGATATTATAACCTGTACCACCGAAGATCTCCTTAGCGAAGATTACAGCAAATGCTGTAGCTACTGCAATGATCCATAGTGGACACTCTACTGGAACGATCAATGGAATCAACATACCTGAAACCAAGAATCCCTCCTGAATCTCTTCATGCTTCCACTGTGCTACAGTAAACTCAATTCCTAGACCAACCAAGTAAGAAACGATGATCTTAGGAAGAACTGCCAAGAATCCGTAAGCGAATACCTCCACAAAGCTTGCGTCGATTGTACCTTTACCTGCTACCAAATAGTTCTGGTAACCTACGTTGTACATACCGAAAAGCAAAGCCGGGATCAAGGCAATCACAACAAATGACATCACACGCTTGCTGTCGATTGTGTCGTGAATATGCGTTCCGCTCTTCGAAACTGTGTTTGGCACGAACAAAAATGTCTCGAAACCATCAAACACAGAACGGAACGCTGAAAGTTTGCCGCCCTCCTCAAAGTTTGGCTTAACTTTATCCAGAAAATTCCTTAAAGCTTTCAATTTATCACTTATTTAAATTATTACTCGAATTAAGCCAACTCCTTACGCAAGAAATCCAATCCCTCGCGAACGATCTTCTGAGTTTCAATCTTAGATGTGCAGACATACTCGCATAGTGCGAAATCCTCTGGTGCAACTTCGTAGATACCAAGCTGCTCCATCTTGTCGATGTCCTTATCCATGATTGCCTTTACCAAGAACTCTGGCAAAATGTCCATTGGGAATACTGCATCGTACTCACCGCTCATGATGAACGCACGCTCACCACCGTTAATGTTTGTATCTGCAACATATTCCTTCTTGCCTCCAAGTAGCCAAGAGAAGTATGAACGGCTTGTGCTGAACTTGTTAAGACGTGGCATTATCCATCCGAACATCTCGTTGTTCTTGTTTCCTTCTGGGATAACTGTGATCTGGTGTGCGAAAGCTCCGATGAAACCATCCTTGCAAACCTGACGTCCAGTCAACGGATTACCGCTGATATATCTTACGTTCTCCTCTGAAACCTGACCCTTGATTACTGATGCGATCTCAGCTCCTGGGTAAGTCTTGTAATATGAAGGTTTTGAAACTGATGAACCTACAAGTGCGATTAGTCTTGAGAAATCGATTACACCCTTGTCGAATGCCTTACCAATTGCCAAAACATCGTATGGGCTAACTGTCCAAACTACCTCTCCCTTGTTGATTGGGTCGATGTGGTTGATCTGCACACCTACGTTACCTGCTGGGTGAGGTCCTTCAAACTCAGTGATAACAACATTCTTCAACTCCTTGAATGCACGAGAAGCTGAATCCTTGTGTGTAGACACATACACCTTACCTGTAGTCAACTTTGCTAGAGCGTCAACACCACGCTGCAAATCCTCTCTACACTGATCGTAACCGAACACGTAGTCGTAAGATGGTGCCAATGGGGCTGAGTCGAATGCCGAAATAAAGATAGCCTTAGGGCAATCATTCGGATTTGCGACTACATCGTATGGACGCTGGTTGATGAATGCAAAGAATCCACTCTCCAAAAGAATCTTCTTTACATCGGCTGAGCTTAGCTGTGAAGGCTGTGCTTTCTCAAATGGTACAGATTCGAACTTACCATCCGACTTCAACCTAATATCCAATACCTTTCTTCTCTCACCACGATTCACAGCCTCAACTGTTCCGCTGCATGGAGAGACAACCTTTAAATCTGGGTTTGTCTTGTCGTAGAACAAAACCGAACCCACCTTCACTGCATCACCCTCCTTAACAGCAACTTTTGGAGTCATGCCGTGAAAATCGTCAGGGCGCATAGAAAAAAACTGACTCGGCAAAGCTTCAGACTTTGTCTCTGCTGCCTTACCCTTCAGTTTAATGTCCAGGCCTTTTTTGATTTTAATTGATTCAGCCATAAATGGATCTAAAAAATTATTAAAAATTATGGACAAAGTTAAATATTTTTAACGATTATGTAACAATCAACTCCGTTTTTTTGACTTTTATACGCCAAATATTGGATAAAACAAACAATTTTTCGTCAATCATTAATCAACTCTACCGTTTCCAGATCATAAGGCACCTCTACCCTACCCGAGAATCCAAGTTTTGCTTCGGCTGTATATCTCTCTTTTCTCGTCTCTAAAGTTTTCTCCTCTGTATGGTAAAGCAGAATATTCTTCACTCCCAGTGTCGACGCGATCTCGCCAGCATCCTTCGCAGTACTATGATGCTTCTCGTAGGGATGGAATCTTTCACGGTCGTCGTACAAGCAGAAAGCCTCGCAAAGCATCCAGTCGACTCCCTTGACGTAGTCGGCACAAGCCTCGTTATACGGTTCATCTCCAAGGCACGCGACCTTCAAATCGCCATACTCCATACGATAGCCAAACTGCTCCAATTTTGTGCTGTGGATAGAGAAGGCAGTGAAGCGGCCTCCAATAGTTTCAAACGACTCCCCGTCGCCTACTTCATGAATCAAAATACCGTTTCCAATCTCCTTTGCTATCTTATTTGGCAACATTTCAGTCGCCATCATCTTCAATAGGCCACACAAGTGCGAATGGCTATAAATATGTAGAATTCCTCTATATTCTCCACGTTTGATGGCAGTAGACACCATACGAATGAGCCAAAGTGCTCCAAGAAGGTGGTCGGTGTGGGCATGAGTGAGAAACATTGCGTTTATACTGCGGTAGTCGATGCCTGCTTTCTCAAGCTGAACAAGCACTCCGTTTCCACCACCGGCATCAGTAAGAAGATTGCCCTCCTCAGTTGAAATAACGAAACAAGTGTTATAGCATTTTGTCACAGTTGCATTGCCTGTGCCCAACATTGTAATTTTTGCTTTCATTATATTTGGTCCTTTCATTTGTTTTCTCGTCGCAAAATTAACAAAATAATGGAAAATAATTATTACCTGTTACCTATTACCTCCACGCGTCTGAGGGGAACGTGAGACTACTGCTGAGTTGGACGGTTGACACAGTCAATTGTTTTGAATCAATTATTGATTCTTACATAAAAAAAGGGAACGACCCAATTCTGAATCGTTCCCCACAATATTTTGGAAAGCCAAATTACTTTCTAACAACTACCTTAGAAGCGATCTGACCCTCATCGTTCTTAACAATGATAACTACAGCCTTATCCTCCTTGGAAGCCTTGCGGCCCTCCATATTGAAAGCAGCAACCAACTCTCCGTTTAGGACAACGATATCTCCGTTCTCATCTACATAAGCAACGATATCGAATGAATTTGCATCAAACTGATTTACTGCATCAGAAGGCTTGTTAGCAGAGAACTGAATTTCGTCTACCAAGTAACCAGCCAAACCAGACTCAAAGATCAAATCAAACGACTTAGCTCCAGCAGGAACATTAACCTCGCTCTCAAACTTAGTCCAGATCATCTTGATTGTATCTTTAGCCAAATCAATGACATCACCGTTATCGAACTTCAACTTGATTGGAAGATCAGCTACAGAGAACTCATCATAGCTGGCATCCTGCCACAATTTCTTCTCATTCTTATGCTTTTTGATGATCATCTGAGAGAAGATCTTGTCAGCACCGTCGGGAATCTGAATGCCAGGGAATGTGATAGCGTCACGACCTGTCTCAACCTGCAAAGCGTGAAGAATCTCATCATCAATGTATCCAGAACCATCCTGATCTTTTATAGAATCTGGCAAGAAATCACGGAATGCAGTTAAAGCTGCCATACCTTCGTCCATATAGTATTCAACATCTTTCTCTGTCAACACAGGATTGATTCCACCAACGTATGAAACCTTCTTTCCTGTACCCTCAGGACCTGAGATATCGTTTTTCTCGTTATAGAACTCTCCCAAACCGTATCCATCAAAGTTTTCTGCATAGAAAGGCTTACCTTCCTTTAGCGAGATCAACGCCAAGTTCTTAACGTATGGGAACTCTGTTAGATCACCGTCTGTATACTCACGAGCGTAAGTGAAGTGCATACCGAAAATCTTACCCAAAGTTGATGGAGAATAGATATACTTATAAGTTGTGATCCACTTATCAGCCTCACCCCACTTTGCATCAATGAAACTGTAAGCCTCAGCGTGAGTTACATTATTATTCTTCAACAAAGACTGTGAAGTTGCGAAACCGAACATCCACAATGGTTTGTTACCTTCCTTTACATAAATTTTAGTTCCTGTATGCGACTCTGGAATCTTATATTCCAACATCAATACATAGTTAGTAGACAAATCCAACTGATTCTTTTCGTCAAGAATCAAACGAACATCCAAGAAATCCTTAGAGATCTGCTTGTAAACAACCAAGTTCTCTCCGTCAACAACTGTGTCTTTCAATTCGTTTGGAATCTTTTCACCCAAATCATTTGGATCATACTCCATGATTTGTGCAATGTTGTCTGTTAGCTTACCATCCTTGATAATCCAATATGCATTTTCCATAGAGTACTCGGCAAATGCAGAAAGGGATGCCATCAAAGAAACAATAGAGAATAATAGTTTCTTCATCGTAATCAGTAATTTTTTTTGTTAATTTTTAATAATAGCAGCCAAAACTGGCTTTTAGTCCAATTTTGGCTGCTTTGTAAGGTTATATAATCAATTGATTATTTTTACTTTACAATCAACTTCTGAGTTGTAGCGTTAGTCTCGCCAACAACTGAAACGAAATAAATACCAGAATTTGCATTCAAGTTGATAGATGCAGTTGAGTTAGCCTCTACATTCGCAGAGTAAACAACAGCTCCAAGAGAGTTAACAACCTTTACAGTTGCATCCTCGAATACAGTAACATTGAATACACCACCCTCAGCTGGATTTGGAGCGATCACAGGATCGTTAGCTACTAGCTCATCAACTGCAGAATTATCCTTACCCTTGATCTTGAATGAACCCATACCTGAGAATGAAGTCATGAATGCGAATGTCAACTTGTGCTCACCAGCCTCAGCGAAGTGCAATCTGTGCTTGATATTTGTGTTATAAGCATTTGATGGAACTACCCAATCCCAAATGTTATAGTCACCATTCTCATCACCACCCTTGCAAGTCTGCAAGTACAATGCCTGGAACTCTGTATCATCACCGTTCTCAGTTACCAAACCTGGCTTACCGTCAACTGCGATAGCAAATGTATTGTAATCCTTGTGGTCACAAGCCAATACCTCAAATTCGTAGTCTCCAGCCTTCTTTACATCAATTGTGTAAGTGATCCACTCTCCGTTACCAATGTAACCCAATGTCTTGTAAGCGTTCGCCTTATCGTTCTTATCAGAGTAACCGATATCGAAGAAATCACCAGGACGGAAGCCATCCTTACCAGCATCACCTGCATTACATGGCATCTCGTTGTTCTTGTTGTTACCTGGACATGCCCAATCCTCATCATAATCGAAGTAAGCATTATCCTGACCACCCTTGTCGTACTTACCTAGATCAAGGATGAAATCTGTCTTTCCGTCGAACACCTGTACCTCGTAAGCCTCTGGCTTGCAAGATGTACGAACATCACCCTTCTTCAACTGGTCTTTGATGTAGTTACCTGCCTCTGAAAAGCTTAGGTTGTTGTAACCACCACCTGTGAAAGTACCAGATGTCTCACCCTTATCAGCCCAGCTCCAGTTAGCCCAGCTGACAACCTGACCACCTAGGTTCTGACCGTTTGCAACCTGAATCATGTGATCAGCAGCCTTCGTATCGATAGCACCGTCACCTGTATATGTTGAAAGACCCCACTCAGTAATGAAAACTGGAACGAATGCTGTTGCTGCTGAGAAGATACCAAGATATCTCTGCTGGTTTGCAGCATAGTGGTGGAAGCTGTACATCAACTGCAAATCCTTGAAGCTATCCTTCTTCTGGATAGGATCCTGGAATGCAACTGTTACATCCTGGTCCCACTGAGGAGTACCAACCATTACGATAGCATCAGGACAGTTCTGAGCAATTGTTGGAAGTACATTATCTGCATACTTCTTAACCCACTCCCATACATTATGGAATGCTGCTGGAGCACCGTCAACGTCCTGGTTAGGCTCGTTACAGATCTCCCACAATACGTGCTTGTAACCCTTCTGCTTTACATAAGATGTCATTTCGCTGAAGAAATCGTTGTAACCTGAGTAACCTGATGCATTTGGATTACCTGGAGTCAAAACGTGCCAGTCAACCAAGCAGTACATATTCAACTCTGCTGTCCAATCGATACAATCCTTAACCCATGCCTTGTTAACACCTTCACCCTCAGTGATGTACATTGCGATACGAGCAAGGTTTGCACCCTGATCCTTCATCTTCTGGAAGTCACTCTTCTCATCGAAACAGTGCTTGAACCAAGAACCGTGAGTAGACCAACCTCTCAACTGAATAGGCTCACCCTTCTCATTTGACAACTGGTTGCCAACAAGCTTTAGCTTACCCCACTCATCAACATACTTATTGCTGCCTGGATTACTAGAGTAATCAAAGGCGAAAGACTGCATGCAAAGCATCGCAGCTGACACTAAAGTAAATAGTTTCTTCATATTTGATATTTTAGAACTAACAATCACATGTAGTTATTAAAATTTCTCTTCTTATAAACAGTACAGTTTTTCACGTCGTTTATGTTAAGAGAGCCCAAATATAGATATAATATTTCAAATCAAGATAAAAAAACAAATAATTATGTGTTTTCAAGCAAGATTTGGGGAAATAATAAAAAAAGGAGACGTGAATATTCACGTCTCCACATAATTAATTTATCAGTCTATTTCTTACCAGCGATTGCTACTTCCTGAACTAAGTTGAGTCAACGAGCTTGAAGAGATTGTTGTCTTCTCCTTAAACTGATTTTCAAACAAATCAAAATCGACGTTGGATGTAGTTGTGTAGAACGAGTAACCATTCAACGATGATCCGTATGCGAAAAGGATTTTCGACAACGCTACTGGCACCTTGCACGCTGCAATCACATCTCCTGATGAGTTTGCAACACACAATGTAGCTCCTGCAGACACTGAACATGATGTGTTGGTGATTGAGTTAGCACATGTCGGCTTCACATCCTGATTCCACATTCCTGCGCTGCTTGGCCCGAGAACCAACAATGTACCACCTGTATGCTTCTGATAACAGCTGTTGCCATCTCCGGCGTCGATTGGTGATGATCCGCACGCAATCACAAGGCCACCAGTCATCTCAATACTTCCGTTTGAGTCCAAGCAATCGTGATCTCCGGAAGACGAGCAAGCCCACATCTGTCCACCTGTGATTCTCAACATTCCTGAATTGTCTGTTGTTACGTTCAAACAGTCGTCTGTTGTTGTGATGTGGAGATAACCTCCGTTGATATAGATATTAGCGCCTTCAAGTCCTTCATAAGCGCTCTTCACTCTGATAGTTCCATTGTTGATTGTCAAATCTCCCTCAGCATGAATTGCGTCATCAGATGTGTCGACGGTAAGATTTCCTCCTTCGACCACTAAATTTGAATTGGCGTGGAATGCGTCATCCTTGGCATCCACAACGATTGTTCCACTGTTGACTGTGATATTTTCTCCGACAAATGCCTTCGGATTTCCTGCGTATTTATTTGAGTTTCCATCACTCATTCCTCCGCCAAAACCACCAGGTCGGTTGCTTGATGATGATGAAGAAGATGATGATGTCGCTGTTCCATTAGTTGTGACATTAATAGTCAAAACTGAATTGTCAGCCTTCTTTGCTCCGATTTCCAAATCAGCGTCGGATTTAACACCCTTCGCTCCGTTTGAAGTTGTCAAAGTGATTTCTCCAGCAGTCAAATAGACATTATTGCCTTTGATGCAACGACCTTCAGTATAGTCAGTGGAAGTTTTGGATGATGATCCTCCCCAACCACCAAATCCACCTGTATTGCCAGTAGAGGTTGTGGTTGTGGCACCAGTATAGTAGCCACCATCATTGGTAATCTTCACCACTCCACCCTGAATAGTAACGTCGCCATCAGCGGTGATTCCTTTCGACGCAATTGCATTCTTGCCAAGTGTGAAGTCGATTTTACCATTGTTCATCACCACACCCTTATCTGTCTTGATTGCAGCAGAATATGAGGTGTCACCGTCGGCAATAAGAGAAGTGCCATCGATACTCATTATAATCTCACCACCAGCGATTTCAATATCTGCAAGTGACGTTTTCATTCCCTTTGATGCGGCTCCAGTCATAGTGATATCAACCTTTCCTCCTTTCACTACGATAGATGAATCTGATTTCAAAGCCTTAACATCGTCGGCAGACGAATTGAAAACAAAATCTCCGTTTTCAATCAAGATTGATTCAGAAGCGTCGACACCATCACCGGATACGCCTGAGATATTCAATTTTCCGCCATACATCTGCAAGCCATCACTGTTCAAGCCATCTCCCTGCGAAGAGATGATATTGACTGTGCCGGCATAAAATTCCGTCTTCTTTGAAGAATTAATTGCATGCTTTGTGTTTCCGGATATGTTTAGTTCACCGTCGCCACCCAATTCTCCAAATTTCAACTTCGACTTTGCATAGATGCATCCTTTATAAGAAGAGGCCTGAGCGTCGGAAAGTTTAGACGAACCCTTCAACTCCACATTAGTGGCATACGATTCTCCATCAGAACCAAGATTGATCACGATTGGCGACGACGACTTGCTTGACAACGAAAGATTGTCCATCACAAGAGTAAAGGCTCTGTCGGGAGTGATTGAGAAGGATCCATCTGTGGAAGATCCCGAAAGATAATAGACTACGCCCTTCTTGTCCTGTGCCGACGAGAATGAAATATTGGCTCCATCAGCAGAGTAAGAAATCTTATCATATATATAGTCATTGACAGTGACCTTATCTCCGTCGAAAGTGACAAAAATAGTGTCCGACTTGCTTACGTCCAACGAAAAATCAGCATACGATATTTCTGGCACCTTGATCTCCTTGTCTACGTTGCCAGATATATGCATCACACCGTCGACAAACTTAATAAGGCTGATATCCTCGATATTAAAAGATTCAGACGAACCCTCAAGATAGATATTCATCTTATCCTGAGCAAACGACATCAAAGCAGCGAGTGAAGCTGCTGACAAAATCAAACGTTTTTTCATAGCTTCTCGATTTTAAATGTTGAACCTCCGATTTTCACCCAATAGATGCCAGCAGCCAAACCACGGACATCAACCTCACCTTTCTGCGACACCTTCTGGGATAGCATTACCCTACCGTCGGCAGAAAGAATCAGAACATCCTCAATTTCGTCGACCTCAACCATCAAGATTTCAGCTACAGGATTAGGATAGACACTCAACCTCTCATCCGAAATCTGGTTGACATCAGAAAAATCCACGTTGGAGAAACTCAATTTCTCCACATCCTTAAGATCAATCTTCTGGATTTCATCAGTTCCATTTTTCTGGATCAACATACTACGGTTGGAGAAAGACACCCCACCCGTCTCATCAAGCGTGAACGATTTTTCTTCACCGCTTTTCAATTCCGTCGTCACCGTCGTGACTGTTTTCGCAGACAAGCCACTGCAGAGAATACAGAACGCTGCAATAAAATTAAATTTACCCATAACCTACCTATTAAAATTATTACGTTTATGTCATTTTATCTGTCCTAAATGTCAGATTAGCATGGCAAATCTAAGAAAAAATATCAAAAAAATGCAACACACCACAATACATTTGGGAAAATATTCATATACTTTTTGTACTTTTTTACCACTTTGGAATACAAAAGATCAAACTAAGAAAAATGAATATTATGCATTTATAAAAACGTAAAAACGGCAAATGCGTAAAAATTGGCATAATAGCACCTATTCATAAACAATAATTTATTATCTTTGCCCGGTAAAACGATAAAATTTTAATACATTATAAAGACTATGGCTTCACAGGAAGATGCATTCAAAGCATTAGTTTCGCACTGTAAGGAGTACGGTTTTGTATTCCCATCAAGTGAGATTTATGGAGGTTTGGCAGCTGTTTACGACTACGGTCAGAACGGTGTAGAGTTGAAGAACAACATCAAGAAATACTGGTGGGACAGCATGACATTGCTACACCAGAATATTGTAGGTATCGATGCTGCAATCTTTATGGAGCCAACTACATGGAAGGCTTCTGGTCACGTTGACGCATTCAACGACCCATTGATCGACAACCGTGATTCAAAGAAGAGATATAGAGCTGACGTTCTAATCGAGGATCAGATCGCTAAATACGAGGATAAAATCAACAAGGAGGTTGAGAAGGCAGCTAAGAAGTTTGGTGACGCTTTCGACAAGGAACAGTTCCTTTCAACTAACCCACGAGTTAAGGAGTACACAGAGAAGAAGGATGCTCTTCACGAGCGTTTCGCTAAGGCTCTTAACGACAACAACCTTGACGAGCTAAAGCAGATTATCCTTGACGAGGAGATCGTTTGTCCTATCTCAGGAACAAGAAACTGGACTGACGTTAAGCAGTTCAACCTAATGTTCAAGACTCAGATCGGAGCTTCAGCAGACAACACAATGGACGTTTACCTACGTCCTGAGACTTGCCAGGGTATCTTCACTAACTTCTTGAACGTACAGAAGACTGGCCGTATGAAGATTCCTTTCGGTATTGCACAGATCGGTAAGGCATTCCGTAACGAGATCGTCGCTCGTCAGTTCATCTTCCGTATGCGTGAGTTTGAGCAGATGGAGATGCAGTTCTTCTGCAAGCCAGGCACAGAGATGGAGTGGTTCAAGCACTGGAAGAATTTCCGTTTGAAGTGGCATAGAGCTCTTGGTCTAGGAGATCAGAAGTACCGTTACCACGATCATGACAAGTTGGCTCACTACGCTAACGCAGCTACAGATATCGAGTTCGAGATGCCATTCGGATTCAAGGAGGTTGAGGGTATCCACTCTCGTACTAACTGGGATTTGAGCCGTCACGGACAGTTCTCAGGAAAGAAGCTTGAGTACTTCGATCCAGAAGACAACAAGTCTTACATTCCTTACGTAATCGAGACTTCTATCGGTGTTGACCGTATGTTCTTGTCAGTTCTTGCTGGTTCATACAAGGAAGAGGTTGTCAAGGAAGGTGACACTCGTGTCGTACTTAATTTGCCAGCAGCTTTGGCTCCTGTCAAGTGTGCAGTTCTTCCTCTGTTGAAGAAGGACGGTCTACCAGAGAAGGCACAGCAGATCATGAACGAGTTGAAGTTCGACTTCCGTTGCGCTTACGAGGAGAAGGATACAATCGGTAAGAGATACCGTCGTCAGGACGCTATCGGTACTCCATTCTGTATCACAGTTGACCACCAGACTCTAGAGGACAACACAGTGACAGTTCGTTACCGCGACACTATGGAGCAGGAGCGTATCAGTGTAGATGCTCTTCACAGCAAGATCGCTGAAGCAGTTTCTATGAGAAATCTTTACAAGAAAATGATGCAGGACTGATCGTCCGCTAAATATGCCTTGGCACGTGAGTGCCAAGGCTTTTTTCAAAAACCTAAAATTCAAGACGACACATTCGTCTTATCTCATAAATTAGTCCTTAAATTCAAACAAATGAAAAAGCTTATTATCTCAGTGTTGATGACACTGTTAGCAACAGTAGCTGGAGCACAAATCACAATGGTTAAAGCAGGTGCCCAATATAGCAGATTTTCATCAGACGGTTCAGAATCCAGATTAGGAATCAGAGGAGGAATCGGCGGATACCTTCCATTAGGTGAATCATCATTCTATTTAATGCCTCAGGCATTGTATACCCAGAAAGGTCAGGATGCAGGTCAATACATAGGCAATTGCACTGTCCATTACGCAGAAATCCCGTTGGAACTTGGAGCATTGATCAAATTTACGAAGAAAATAGGTCTTGGTCTGATGGTAGGTCCTTATTTTGCAGTTGGAGTTGCCGGAAAATGTGACGTTCCTGAATACACTAAGCTATTCAAAGCAATCAGCCGATTCGACACTGGAATTTCTGCCGGTCTAGAATTTCATATAGGAAGAATCTTCGTATTTGCAGACTATGATTACGGTCTACGCAATCTAATGCGTTCTTCCGACATGGAAATCGGAGAACACTTGACTACACGTGCTGGAGCAATCGGTATTGGATTCGCATATTAAAGACGAAGACGAAAACGAAAATACAAAAGACGGAGTACAATGATTTGTTCTTCGTCTTTTTCGTTTATTTATATAGGCATTTACTCGTAATAGTCATATTCGTTTACATCTTCAAAAGTAAAACCTGATTTATAATTTATTGTAATATTCTTAATTACATTTCCTTTGGCATCGTATTCATAAATAGATTTCACTATCAATTCGTTTTTACGGAAACAACAACACTCTATCTCATTGCCTCTGGCATCGTATTTGTATGTATATCTGAGATATAATATACCTTCGTCTATTGTGTAAAAATTATCATCAATCACCTTACCGTCATCATATTTCATAACACGCCTGTAATTACTTACGTTGTCAGAGCTACTATATATCGTCTCTATTTTATTGCCGTCAGCATCATATTTAAATTTGTATTCTTTATCAATTCCACATTCGAAAATACGAGATTCAATAGTTTTGCCATTTTCATCGTATTTAAATACAACTTTTGTTAATAGCTCTCCATCATCATAATAAGCACATTTTTCTATCACATTGTCTTTACCATCATATTTATAGACTGTAGTGATTCCATACAAACTCATATCTTTTTCCTTTGTCTTATTTCCCTTACGATCATACTTATAGATAATTTTTCTATACATTTCATCTTTTTCATCATAGTCGCAAAGAGAAATAAGATTACATTTACTATCATACCTATATTTCGTTTGTCGTCTTAAACTATCTGCATTGTACTCTTCTAAACATTCAATTCGGCCACACTTATCATTATATTTGCTTATATATTTACAGTCAAAAAAAGAATATCTAGAATCGTGATGTTTTTCTTTTTTTTCGATTTCATTTTTATTGACATCATACTTATATAAATAAGAATAACTCGGCGTTCCATCAATTGGATTATAATAATGGTCTTCCGTTATACATCCATTGATATCGTACTTTTTTAAACAGATTAAAACATTACCAGTTTCATCTCTACTATAATCTCTATACTCTTTTACCTTTCCTTTTAAGCCATCCTTTTCCCATCCTGTCAATTTCTTTTCTCCAGAGAAACATGAAATAATTGAAATCAGACAACATATAATAGAAACAAATTTCTTCATCATAATCTCTTAAATTAACTACACTTTTACAAATATATCAAATCCCCACAATGTGGTATTGAATTGAGGTCATTAATTTGTACCTTTGCAAACGATAAAATGTAATTATGATGACACTTTCGGTTGTATTGATTATGTTTTTAGCCACACTTAAAGGCATTGTGTTTGGAGAGTCAAATGATCCGATTCCAAACGCATATGTCTCTGTTATCGGTTCAGATAAAGGGACCTTCACTGACAGTGATGGCAGATTTATATTAGAAGACTCTATTTCCACAGATAGCGAAATTGTTGTGGAATTTGCCGGATACAAATCCGACACAGTCGCCATGACTCCAACACGCGAATTCAAAATCAATTTGAGGCCAATATCTTTGGAAACAGTCACCGTCTCCGCAAAAAACGGTCTGTCAAACATGCGCACCACTCTCATCCAGACACAATCAATAGGCGTGGGCGAGATATTCCGCGCCGCATGCTGCAACCTAAGCGAAAGTTTCCAAACAAACGCATCCGTGGATGTCTCTTACTCCGACGCAGCCACAGGAGCCAAGCAGATCCGTCTGCTCGGATTATCCAACCAATATGTGCAGATGACGGTGGAGAAGATCCCCGCATTCCGTGGTCTTGCCATGCCGTACGGGCTCAGCTATATCCCAAGTTCTCTGCTCAGTAGCATCCAAATCTCAAAAGG
Organism: Paludibacteraceae bacterium; assembly: GCA_045629285.1. Taxonomy (GTDB): domain Bacteria; phylum Bacteroidota; class Bacteroidia; order Bacteroidales; family Paludibacteraceae; genus UBA1723. The sequence continues at coordinate 110,864 of JAZQQY010000029.1, forward strand.
AAGCGGATCTGTTGTAGACGGTTACGACGCCATGTCGGGGCAGATCAACATTGAACTGAAAAAGCCGCAGAACACCGACAGACTTAATGTCACCGGCTTCATCGACAGCAAATCAATGTACCAGGCCGACGCATTGTTCTCCCACCGTTTTTCCGACAGCACCTCTACCCTACTTTTCGCCCATTACAACGGAGAGATTAAATGTGGCGACGGGAATGACGACTCCTTCATGGATATGCCGGACACCAAACAGGTGAATATCTTCAACCGTTGGTTTGCCAGCAGAGGTATTTTTCGTCAGCAGGCAGGAGTAAAGTTCATCGGAGAAAAGCGCAAGGCAGGTCAGATGGACGACATGCCGGATCCGTATAAAGTATCGATCAACACTAATAGAATCGAAGCTTTTGCTAAAGAAGGATTCATTATTGACGCGGAGAAGCACCGTAGTGTCGGCATTATTCTATCTGCATCCTATCATGATATGGAAAGCAGTTACGGAAAAGTCACATACGATGCAGATGAGCTAAACACATACCTCAACGCCATCTACCAAAGTGATTTAAATAAGAAACTTGAATTGAAATGTGGTTTGAATGGAGCCATAGACAATCTTGACGAACAGATAGCACATTCAGAATCAAACACAAACGAAAGATCAGTCGGAGCATTCTCTGAATTCACTTTCAAACCGGCTAAACGATTCTCAGCTATCTTAGGATTACGTGAGGATTACATCAATACTGACAGTTGGTTCACCACTCCACGTCTTCACATGATGTACTCTCCTACTGAAGAGATTCAAATCAGAGGAGCTGTTTCGTACGGAAGCCGCACACCACACATTTATGCCGAGAACCCGTCTCTACTGATTACAAACAGAAGAATCGTCATCACTGAAGAGTTGAACCGAGAGAAAAGCTGGAATTATGGAGTAAGTGCACAATGGACAAACGACAATTCAAAATACGAACCAAGTCTAAGTGCGGAATGGTATTACACCGATTTCAAGGAACAGATGTTGATTGACTACAACGCCGATCCACACACAATTATTGTATCCAACCTTGATGGCAGACGATCGTTCAGCAACACAGCACAAATAGAGGCTTCAATCAAACTATTCCGTGGATTCACATTAACAGGTGCATATCGCCATACAACTGTAAAGCAACCACTTGACAATGGGAAATTAATTCAAAAAACCCTTACAGGACACAATAAAATTGTGGCGACTGCTGGTTATGAAACAAAATTGAAGAAATGGCAATTCGACCTAACAGCACAATGCAACGGCAAAGGAACAATGCCCAATCCAAGCAATGAAAATCCGTTGTGGGAGAAAAACTACGACGCTTTCACATTGTTTAACGCACAAGTCGCCCGTCATTTCAAACATTTGGATATTTTTGTAGGTTGTGAGAACATAGGTAATTTCAAGCAGAAAAACCCTATAATCAGAGCCGACAAAACATGGTCGGAAGATTTTGACGGAACTATGATCTACGGACCGATAGAAGGCAGAAAATTCTATGCAACAGTGAAATATAAGATTGATTACAAATAAAAAACGATAATTGTAGAGACGCTGCATACAACGTCTCCACCAAATATTCAAGACTATGAAGAAAATACTATTAGCAGCATCAATTGCACTTTTCGGACTTTCTGCATCAGCAAAAGATAAAGAGAAGATTTCAAAAAAAGACACTGTCGCATTCACAGTCGGAATGCACTGTCAGGGTTGTGTCAACCGAATCACGAACGAGTTAACATACACAACCGGTGTCACAGACCTTAAGGTCACACTTGACGACAAAACAGTGTGGGTGGAATACAAGCCACAGAAAATCAGTGCAGACTCATTGTTTAACAAGCTTAAGACAATGGGATATACTGTAGAGAAGAAATAAAATTGCATTTTTTAGCCTAAAAAATTGCCATCAAGCAAATAATCAACTATTTTTGTAACGCTAGCGGTTTTAAAACACATTAGGTATGATTATTGCAGAGGGAGGCTCGACAAAGTTGGATATTGTTATAGTCGATGAACAGAATGAGGAGAGACGATATTCTTTACCAGGAATCAATCCATTTTACCAGTCGACGGAAGAAATGGCATCTACTTTGAAAGAGTCGCAGATACGAGGAGAAAGAGATAATGTGCTCAAGAAAGTTTATTACTATGGAGCAGGATGTGCTTTTGAGGAACAGACAAAAGCAATAAAAGAATGTTTTGAACAGGCTTTCCATTCAGAGTCCGTTGAGGTGGAGAGCGACCTTCTAGCGGCTGCACGTGGACTATTCGGCGACGGAAAAGGTATTGCAGCAATCTTAGGTACAGGTTCAAATTCAGGATATTACGACGGCGAGAAAATCGTAGACAACGTGTCGTCGCTTGGTTTCATGCTTGGCGACGAAGGCAGTGGCGGCTATCTTGGCAAACGCCTAGTCAGCGACATACTAAAAGGTTTAACATCCACTGAGTTAGCACAAGAATTTTTCAACGAATACCAGACAAGCAAAGAGGAGATCATGGAAAATGTTTACAAAAAACCTTTTCCTAACCGTTACCTTGCCGGATTCGTTCCTTTCATAGCAAAACGAATCGAGAACGCGTACATCAACACACTTGTGATGAATGCTTTCCGTGAATTTTTCAAGCGCAATATCGCACACTACGACGTCTACAACACAAAGCAGATTTCATTTGTCGGCGGAGTTGCCCTACAATTCAGAAGAGAGCTATCTTTGGTGGCGTCGCAATACGGTTACAAGCTTAGCGAGGTGCAAAAGTCGCCTTTGGAAAGCTTGATTGATTACCATAAAAATCATTAAAACCGTTATTTTGGGGTTCAGATTAAGTATTGTTGATATTTTTTGTGGCTATAAATGCTACACAACATACTTAATATTTCTTAAAAGGATTTAATTTTAGTAAATTTGTAGTACAATTAGTACTAGGGTAATTAATATTAGAAATATGGGCTATCTTAAGTTCGACAATTCATTATTGGCTGATTTGGGGCAATCGTTGCAAAAGGAGGTTATGATCCCAAACAGACTCGGAGCATACTATAGCACAACTACAATAGGATGCAACACGCGTAAATATCATGGCGCGTTTGTGGTACCTTCGAACATAGAGGGTAAGCAGAAGTTATTGTTAATATCTTCCGTAGACGAGACTTTGATTCAGAATGGCGCTGAATACAACTTGGGCGTTCACGAGTTTTCAGCAGGACATTTTTCGCCAAACGGACACAATTACCTGCGTCTTTTCGATTACAATTCCAACTCTGTCACTATGACATACAGAGCAGGCGGAACAGTAGTTGAGAAATGCGTATTGCTTTGCGAAGAGGAGAACAGACTGATTGTAAGATACAAAGTATTGAGTGGCAACACATCAATCAAGATAGAACCAATTCTAGCATTCCGCGATACAGCCGAGCTATGTGTGTCGAACGAATCAGTACACAAGGAATACAAGGCTATCAGCAACGGAATTTCCCTTTCACTATACGACAAATACCCTATGCTAAGCATGCAGATTTCTAAAAAAGGAGATTTTGTAGCGACAGGATACTGGAAAAAAAGCATAGAATATTTCAACGAAAGAGATCGTGGTTATCACGACAGAGAGGATCTATATGTAGCCGGACATTTCGTAGTAGAGGCAAAAGAGGGTGAAGAGATTTATTTCACTGCCGGACTAAAGGATGCGAAGGCAAAAGATATCGAAAACACATTCAATTCCCAGATAAAGAAGGAAAACGCCAACTCTATCGAAGATGTGCTTAAGTACACTGCTGAGAGCATGTTCGTAGAGAAAGACGGAAAGTCTTACATGATGGCGGGATACCCTTGGTACAAATGCATCGCAAGAAACATGGCAATCGCAATTCCTGGTTTGATAGCCTCAGGAGCGAGCCAGAAGAATATCGATAAACAAATCACTACCCTATGCGATGAAGCCGAGAAATTGATGTCGGAATCGGAAGACAAAACTTTCGACGAAAACATCGTCGGAATCGAGCAGCCTGACGTAATGCTTTGGTTGATCAAAGCAATTCAAGACTACTCTACTGCCTTCGGAAAAAGTGCAGCAAAGAAGAAATATGGAGATGTGGTCAGTCACATCGTAGACTATATCAAAGTCGGTCTACATATTAATATAGAATTAACAAACAACGGTCTACTTTACATCCATGGTTGGGATAAGCCAATGACATGGATGAATGCAACAGCACCGAACGGAATGCCGATCACTCCACGCAGTGGCTGGACAGTGGAACTAAACGCTTTATGGTACAACGCATTGAAGTTTGCCTCTGAACTTACAGGCGACAGCATCTACAACCAGTTGGCAGAAAAAGTCGGCGACAATTTCGTCTCTACATTCTGGAACGGATTCTACCTGTTCGATTTCGTAGACGGAGATCATTTCGAGAGAAGTGTACGTCCGAACATGCTTTGGGCAGTGGCATTGAAATATTCCCCACTTAACGCACAGCAACAGAAAGACGTATTGGATATGGCTACTAAAGAGCTGTTGACACCAAAGGGAATCAGATCGTTGAGTCCGAACAGCAACAATTTCCACTGGAACGGTGCTGGCGGACAGCAAGGAAGAGACTATTCAGCATTCCAAGGAGCAGTCTACCCTTGGATGATGGGAGCATATATAGAGAGTTATCTACGTGTATACAAGCAAAGCGGATTCTCATTCGCAGAAAGAGTAATGCACGGTCTAGAAGACGAAGTGTTTAACAATACCATAGGCACATACTCAGAAATGTACGACGGAATGGCTCCATACAAGAGCAGCGAAGGTATGTCGTACGGAATAAATGTTTGCGAGGTAATCAGAGCAAAACATTTGTTGAGCAAGTTTGAGGCAGAGTAAAGAAAGGATAGTTATGAAGGCTTTAATGTTTGGGTGGGAGTTTCCACCTCACATATTAGGAGGACTTGGTACAGCAAGCTACGGATTGATTAAAGGAATGTCCCTACATAAAGATATGGACATAACCCTAGTGTTGCCTAAGCCATGGGGCGATGAAGACCAGAGTTTCTTGAAAATCGTTGCAGCAAACAAAGTGCCGATCGTATGGAACGAACCAGACGCAAAAATCCTTGAGGAATCGCTTGAAGGAAGAATGAGCAGCGACAAGTATTATCACCTCAGAAACTGCATCTGCGAAGACAACAGATTCATCGGAACAAACAGAATCGGATCGGTAGAGTTTTCCGGACGCTATCCGGACAATTTGCTTGAGGAGATTCGCAACTATGAGGCTGTTGCCGGTGTAGTGTGCCGTTCCAATAATTTCGATATCATTCACTCACACGACTGGCTAACATACAATGCCGGTGTGAAGGCAAAGCTGATGACCGGCAAACCACTTGTCATCCACGTTCACGCAACAGACTTCGACAGAAGCCGCGGTAATGTGAACCCAACTGTCTACAGCATTGAAAAATATGGTATGGACATGGCAGATCACATCATCACTGTGAGCAACATGACAAGAGACACTGTCATCAACAAATACCACATTGACCCACGAAAAGTAACTACCGTACATAATGCGGTAACTCCGTTGAGCCAGGAGATTTTGGATATCAAGCCAAACAACAATACCGGCGACAAGATCGTTACTTTCCTTGGACGTATCACAATGCAGAAGGGTCCTGAATTCTTCGTTCAGGCTGCAAGACAGGTGTTGGCAAAAACTCCAAACGTACGCTTTGTGATGGCAGGTGGAGGCGATAAGATGGCTGAGATGGTCGACCTAGCCTCGGCATACGGCATCGTCGACAGATTCCACTTCACCGGATTCCTAAAAGGCAAACAGGTATACGAGATGCTTAAGAGCTCAGACCTGTATATCATGCCGTCAGTATCGGAGCCATTCGGAATCTCACCGTTGGAGGCTATGCAGTGTGGTGTACCTACAATCGTGTCGAAGCAGAGTGGATGCGCAGAGATTCTGTCAAAGGTCATCAAAGTCGACTATTGGGATATCGACGCGACAGCCGATGCAATACATTCTATTGTCACAAATGATGCATTGGCAGACTATCTAAAGGTAGAAGGAAAGAAAGAGGTAGACGAGATCAAATGGGAGTACGCTGGCGACAAGGTCATCAACGTATACAACCAAGTGCTCGGCAACAGATAATATTAGATAACGATTATAAAAGGATAAAATATGAAGTCGATTTGTTTTTATTTTCAGATACACCAACCGTTTCGACTAAAACGTTATAGATTCTTCAATATTGGAGCCGACCACCACTATTTTGACGACGCCAATAATGAAGCTATTATAAAGAGAATTGCACAAAACTGCTACATTCCTGCCAACAATGCAATTCTTCAGATGATTAAGGAAAGCAAAGGAGCGTTCCGTATCGCCTACTCTATTTCTGGTTTGGCATTGGAACAACTTGAGCAATATTGCCCAGAAGTGATCGAAAGCTTTAAGAAACTGGCAAAGACAGGAAGCGTTGAGTTCCTTGGGGAGACTTACGCACACTCATTTGCATCTCTACGCAAAGAGAATAATGAATTCGAGAAGCAGGTAGAGGATCACTCAAAGAAAATCCAGGCATTGTTCGGACAGAAACCTGCTGTATTCAGAAACTCAGAACTACTATTCTGCGACGACATGGTCGACAGAGTCGTAAATCTTGGTTTTAACGGAATGGTAGCAGAAGGTGCTCCACAGACATTGGATTGGAAGAGTCCGAACTACGTATATTGTTCTGCAGCAAACCAGAGAATGAAGATTCTTTTGAAGAACTGTGGAATGAGCGACGATATTGCATACAGATTCTCTGATTGGAACTGGAAGGAATTCCCATTGACAGCTGATAAATTTGTAAATTGGGTAATGGACAACCCTAACGAGCAGGTAGTCAACTTGTTCATGAATTACGAGGTATTGGGTGAGATCCAGAATGCAAATACAGGAATCTTTGATTTCTTCAAGGCATTGCCAAAGGTAGCAGAGAGCAGAGGAATCAAATTCGTCACTCCATCGGATGTAGTAAACAATATCATGCCGTCAGACCAAATCTCAGCACCACACCCGACAACTTGGGCTAATGCAACAAAAGATTTGTCGCCATGGCTTGCTAATTCAATACAGAACGAAGCATTCAACAAATTGTTTGCGATCACAGACAAGGTACGTCGTTGCAACAACAAGCAGATTGTTGACGACTGGTACAAATTGCAGTCGACAGACCATTTGTACTACATGAGCACATCGTTCTACAACCAGACATTCTGTCCTTACGATTCTCCATACGACGCGTTCATCAACTACATGAACGTGTTGGCTGATTTCAGCAAGCGAGTAGACAGTTTCTTCCCTGCTAATGTAAGCGAAGAGGAATTGAACTCACTAGTGAAGGAGAAGCAAGCTCTTGAGGCTGAATTGGAAGCACTAAAGGCTGGAAAAAAAGCTTCAAAAGCAGAGACTAAGGCAGTAAAGAAAACAGAAGAAAAGTCAGAAAAGACAGCAGAAAAAGTAGTTAAAGAAAAATCTGTTGCAAAAGCAAAAACAACAGAGAAAAAGACAAAAAAAACAACTACGAAATAAGCTGTTAAACAACACATTAAAAGGCACGTTTTGGTAAAAACGTGCCTTTTTTTTATAAAAAAAGGCAAATGATAAAAAAAAAGAACTTGTTTTTCATAGTCATTACAAATTAAACTATATATTTGCATAAAAATTATGTGGAATATGGAAAAGGAAAACATGCGTACGTCAGTCCCTATGGAAGGATTGACTCTAGAAACAAGCGTCATTTTGGCGGTAAAAAACGGTAGAATCAGCGAGGCTATCACTTTGTTGGCAAACAAAGAGTTAAAGGATGCTGGCCACGAGCTAACATTCGAGCAAGCAATGGTAGTATTCTTGCTAAACTTCTACGATGGTCTAACACAGCGCGATATTGCAATCTCCCTTGACAAAGACAGCCCAAGCATCACTCGTTTGATCGACGAACTTGAGGGATTGAAGATGTTGGAGAGAAAAAGCGATCCTAACGACAGACGAGCTAAGAACATCTACCTTACATCTAAGGGAAGAGGTGTCGTTCCAGGCATCATCGACGTCACAAAGGTTGCATTCAAGAAGGCATTCAAGGGCATCAGCGATGAAGAAGTCAATGTTATGCAGAGCGTCTTGAAGCGTATGATGGACAACATGCGTGCTGAAACAAGCGGTGCTGCTCAGTAAACCATCGGAATTTATCGAGTTGAAATTAGCAGACCTGAGGCTTAGGGCTTCAGGTCTTTTTTATTTTCTCCTTAATTTACATTTAACAAATCCGATTTAACAATTAAAATTCCTCCATCTACAAATTTCAAACTTATTTTGCCTATTTATAGACATCTTCAAAATCACCACAACCCCACCCATACACCAAACTACCTATGTATCAATATATTAACTTTCATAGCATAAATAACGAATGTCTCAAACCACTATTTTGAGGCTAATGATTCAATGCGATTTATTATCAAATGAAAGTTAATAAAAATGAAAAAGTGTGTTAAATAATGTAAAAATCACGTTTTGTATTTATAGAATACTAATTTTGCAATGTCTAAAAAATACGCATGTTTTCGAGCATAGTTTTTTAGCATTTGAGTTTATCAGCGTGTGATACGACGGAAACTCAAATTCAACATATTCCACAATTTTTTTCAGTATCAGTATAAAAGAGAAATAAAACAAACTTTTCCATAATTTTTACAAGGGAGACAGACTCGTTTTGTCTCCTATTTTGGTATATCATACTAAGCTACCAACTAATATTTTTGCTGCCTACAGTTTTATTTCACTATCTCGACAGCCATGACGATATTTATTTAACAGCTAATAGCTATTAGCTAAAAAATTTTGTTTAGATGCAAAAATAGCAAATGAATCGTCCTACATCTAAAAATCTGCCTATTTTAGGCAACAAATTAAGCTTTTAACAAAAAATCACGTTTTTATTGATTTTTTTGCCTCAAAAATTTGCAATATTAAAAAATAGCAGTACTTTTGTAATCGCAAATGCGGATGTGGCGTAATTGGTAGCCGCGCTAGACTTAGGATCTAGTACTGAGAGGTGTGTGGGTTCGAGTCCCGTCATCCGCACCGGGAGAGAGATCAAGAGAAATCTTGATCTCTTTTTTTATCATCATTAAAAATTTAAGGCAAATAGCAATTGACACTAAAACAGAATTCACCAACATGAATATTGCATTGAAAATATGTGGCGGCTTAGTTTTGTTTATGATCGGGCTAAACATATACCTTTGGAACATGAACAATACACTACAGTCTAAATTGGAAGTTTCTCATACTCATTTGGACAGTTTGAGAGTCAGTCTTAACAGTTTGAATTCGAAGTAAGGAGTTATGAATAAAAATATCTTAAAGGCAGTTTCTCTTTGCTTCATGATCGTGGCCATTGTTGGTCTATCCTATTTTGCATACATGCAATTCGAGGAGAACGAGAGTCTATCTACCGAAATCGAAGCAATCCAAGAAAAGGTATCAAAGAAAGAAAATGATATCAAATCTATAAAACAAAACATTGAGGATTTACGTATTGCGCAAAAATCGCGTAAGGAACACGAGGAGCAGAAGAAAATCATGTGGGAAGCAGAAGAATCATTTCTTGACTCTCTGTGTGCACCAGAAGAACTCACAGCAGTCGACTTAGGACTGTCAGTCAAATGGGCAAATATAAATATCGGAGCATCTTGTCCTACTGCAAAAGGTGCACTATGTGCTTGGACTGATACTATGTTGAATCAAAAATACAGTAGTTGGGGATATGAAAACGTTCCCATAGAAGCAACTATCGACTCTTTGCGACATTTAATTCCCAGATTCGACATAGCCACAAGAGTTTGTGGAAGCAAATGGAGGATGCCGACTAAAGAGGAATTTGAAGAACTCATTTCCAAATGCAGCATAGAATTAGACACTATAGATTTTCCATTCCGCAAAGAGTATGGTTATATAGTAAGGTTTACAGGACCGAGTGGCATGTCAATTGAAATGCCTTTGATGAGTAACAAACAAATTTTCTATTCCAATAGCAGTATTTTCCCTAATTCTTACTGGACCTCTACTTACAATGATCATTATGTTGAATGCGATGAAGGGCCATGTAACCATAACGGTTTAGAATTATGTCCATTCTATTTCACTTATATAAGAGAAGAAGGCAAGTTTGGAATTGATTTTGATATCGACAACGGATCACCAGGAACTAAAATGCCCATACGTCCTGTTTGCACAAAGTAAATCAAACTGACAAAAATTTCACTGTTCAATTTCTCACAATCACTCTAACAACCTACGCTATTTTATTGCATTTTCATCTTAAATTATATATCTTTGCAATAACTGAAATTACACAAACTATGTCAAAAAAGATTTTAATATACCAGGTGTTGCCTCGCCTGTTTGGCAACATGAATAAAAAGACTAAACTTGACGGCACAATCGCCGATAACGGTTGCGGAAAATTTACAGATTTCACTGAAGAACGTTTGGCTGAAATCAAGAATTCTGGCTATACACATATCTGGTATACAGGTGTGATCGAGCATGCCACTAAGACCGACTATTCAGCACATAAGATTGCTGTCGACCATCCAGCTATAGTGAAGGGGCGTGCAGGTAGCCCATACGCTGTCAAGGATTATTACGACGTCGATCCTGATTTGGCTACAAACGTCGACAAGCGTATGAGCGAGTATGAGGATCTAATCGCACGCACTCGTAAGGCTGGTTTGAAGATCATCATGGACTTCATCCCTAACCATGTAGCTAGAAGCTACAAGTCGGATGCCAAGCCACACGGAGTGCGTGATCTTGGTGCAGACGATATCACAGACGTTCGTTTCGATCGCGATAATAACTTCTACTATCTTCCCGGCGAAATGCTTTGTGCTCAGTTCGACATGAAGGGTGAGGCAAAGGAGGAGTATGTGGAGTATCCTGCTAAGGTGACTGGCGACGACTACTACGCCAACAATCCAGGCATCTACCAGTGGTACGAGACTGTCAAGTTGAACTACGGTCGCGACTATACTAACGGCAATAGACTTGATATCCATCCAATTCCGTCAACTTGGAACAAGATGCGCGACATCCTTTTGTTCTGGGCGAAGAAGAAGGTTGACGGTTTCCGTTGCGACATGGCGGAGATGGTTCCTACCGAGTTCTGGGAGTGGGTAATTCCACAAGTGAAGGAGAAATATCCATCAATTATTTTCATTGCAGAAACATACAATCCGGCTCAATATAGAGACTATATCTTCCGTGGTCATTTCGACTATCTATACGACAAGGTTGGTCTATACGACACACTTCGTGCAATAGCAGAGTGTAAGGCAAGCGCGTCAGCCATCACAGGATGCTGGCAGAGATTGGATGGTTTGGCACCGTCGATGCTGACATTCATGGAGAATCACGACGAGCAGCGTCTTGCGTCGAGCCATGTGCTTGGAGATGCAGTCAAGGGACGTCCGGCAATGTTTGTTGCCGCGACAGTTTCAAATGCCCCGACAATGGTTTACTTCGGTCAGGAACTTGGAGAGCCAGCAGTTGGCGAGCAGGGCTTCAGCGGCGATGACGGAAAGACATCCATCTTCGATTACTCAGTAGTGCCATCTGTTCAGAGAAAGCTTAACGGAAAGTCGACAAAAGCAGAAAAGGATTTAGAAAAGTACTACTCTACACTTCTTAGAATCTGCCGCGACAACGAGTGTATCTCTAACGGAATCTTCTACGATGTGATGTATGTCAACTATGAGAATGCATCGTTCGACCATCACCGTGAGTATGCATACGTAAGACGTAGCGACGAGAGAGTGTTGATCTTCGTAGCAAACTTCAGCGACGAGAAGAAAAACAACCTAATCAACCTTCCACAGCACATGTTCGAGCACCTTGGAATTCAGCAAGGCAAGGTATCGGCTACAGAGTTGATGTCGGGCAAGACGGTAAAGTTGGAATTGAGTGCATTGACTCCATTGAAGGTTTCGGTACCAGCACAGAGCGGTGTCATCCTTGAGGTTGTAATGCCTAAGAAATAAATTGATTCTTGATTGGTTCGGGCAAACCCCGAACCAACCATAAATCAAATTGTATATCAATACCCGAATTATTCCGGCAAAATAGTTATCTTTGCCTGAAAGAAATTGAAAATGGCAGATTTTATCGTTTCGGCAAGAAAATACCGCCCGATGACGTTCAACACCGTCGTCGGACAGAAGGGTTTGACAGACACATTGAAAAATGCGATCTCGACAAACCATTTGGCAAGCGCCTACCTCTTTTCAGGTCCGCGAGGAGTTGGAAAGACAACGTGTGCCCGTATCTTCGCCAAGACGATCAACTGCATGAACCGCACTGCCGATTTTGAGGCATGTGGCGAGTGTGAGAGCTGTAAGAGTTTCGCTGAGGGACGTTCGTTCTGTATCCACGAGCTCGATGCCGCTTCCAACAACAAGGTGGATGATATCCGCATGTTGATCGACAAAGTGATGGTTCCACCTCAGGTTGGACAGAAAAGTGTCTACATCATTGATGAGGTCCACATGCTTACAACACAAGCGTTCAATGCCTTTTTGAAGACATTGGAGGAGCCGCCTGCATACGCCATTTTCATTCTTGCCACAACAGAGAAACATAAGATCCTGCCTACTATCTTAAGCCGTTGTCAAGTATACGATTTCAAACGTATCACAATCGACGACACTATCGACCATCTAGCCGACGTTGCGCAGAAGGAAGGTATCGAGGCTGAACTAGAGGCATTGGCTGTCATAGCAAAGAAGGCCGACGGCGGTATGCGCGATGCATTATCAATCTTCGACCAGGTTGTGTCGTTCTGCGGCAACAACATCACTTATAACGAGGTACTTCAGAAGCTGAATGTGCTTGACTTCGAGTTCTATTTCAAGTTCATGTCTTGTTGTAAGAATGGCGACGTATCTGGAGTGCTTACCATCATCAACGAGGTAATCGCCAACGGTTTCGACGAAGGTCTGTTCATCAACGACTATGCACAGCATCTACGTAATGTGTTGATGGCACGTGATCCTAAGACAGTCACATTGCTTGAAGTCAGCAAACATGCTCAAGACCAGTATGTCGACGCAGCTAGAGATTGTGAAGAGGATTTCCTATACAAGAGCTTGAGAATAGCTGTAGAATGCGGAATACAGTATCCGTCATTCAAAAACAAACGACTGCTAGTCGAGCTTGCAGCAATCCGTATGTGCCAGATAATGGCCGAAAAAAAAAACGCCTAACGGAGCCAGCTAAAGACGACTGGTGGGATGTAGACAGCAACTACCTGAAGTCGTTCCTACAACTTTTTGCCACTGAACAACCAGCAGCGGCAGCACCTGCGGCAGGAATGCCACAACAGCAGATTCAGCAACGAATGAATCTGCAGACAATCCAAAACGGGCATACAATCACAGCCCATTCTATTCGTGGATGCAACGATGAACAACAGCAGAACTTCGTCGTGGCAGTCAAAGAGAATAAGGTAGAGCGAGAAGTGACAAAGGGTGGACTTGAAACAGCCCGCATCAATATCTATAATGAATGGAGAGACCAGCAACGTTCACAGGAAGCAGGTCTTATCAGTACATGCAAGTTTGAATTGGTTGACATCTACAAAATCCTTATCAAGGTTCCATCAAAAGAGACATATTCCAAGCTAAACGGAAATTTCCGCATCAACTTGCTTAATGCCCTTAAGAACCATCTGTCAAATTCAAAAATTGAGGTTCAGTACATCATTGATGAAAATGTAGCCAAGGAGCAAGTATTGACAAACAAACAGAAGTTTGAAGCACTGCTTAAGTCTTCCCCACTCGTTCAGATGTTGATGGACGAATTGGATTTGGTTTATTCCGAAAATCAATAATTCCGATTATTAGTGGACATTCGTGGTTTTAATAGTCCAAAAGCTTTCCAAATCTTCGATTTTTCAAAAAAAATTCAGGATTTTGCTCAAAAATGAGTCAAAACAGGCAGAAATAGTGTAAAATTATGTTAAAGCTCTTGTTTTGAAAAAGTAAGTTTGTATTTTTGGGGCATAAAGGATAAATAAAAGGATAAGTGATATGGTTAACGTAGAATTGAGGGTATATCCAAAGTTCGGTAAAGTCTGGACAAAGCGTATGCCGCTTACAGACGACGGAGTGGTTGAACTACAAAGACTTCAAGCAGACGCATGTAAAGTGATGGTTTGCGGACTCTTAGGAGCCAAAGCTGATGATGTCAGCATGGTGGAAGTGAAGAGAATGATGAATGACGAGTAGGATAAACTTATCATACGGCAAATAGAAAGGGACTCAAAACGAGCCCCTTTTTTATTGGATAACGAATTATAGATCCCTATATTTCTTCACAACCTCAAACGCCTTGTTGATCTCCTGTGTCTTCAAAGTTGCAGCATTAACAGCCTCAGCACCCTTATTAGCCACAAGATCCGGATGGTTTATACGCAAAAGATTTCGTTTGGTTGCCTTAATTCCAGCCTTTGTCAACGTATAGGAAATGCCAAGTACTTCGTATGCCTTCTTTAGTTCATACGGCAGCTGCAGTACGGATTGTGCCGACTGATCTGCGCCATTGTCTTCCCTATCCGCTTTCACAGTCATAGCAAAGAGTCACAATGCAATATCTATATAATGATACTTTTTAGAACAAACAAATCGCTCCTTACCATAAGAATCAAAACATTCCTTGTATATATAATAATACTTCAGATAATAGTAGCGTTTTTTTAACTCAGGAATATAAATTAATCCTATTATCGATAAAAATAACAACAAAACTGAGGGATAAAAAATATAATTAAAAATTCTATCGGCAATACATATAAAGAAACAAATATAGAAATAAGTAAAAGATTAGAAATACAATCAAAAAACATATCCCATTCTTTCTCATCTCCCATATAATATGAAACATTATTTTTTCCCATAAAGCATAAAGATAGGAGTCATAACATTTCAAAATTAGTAAAATTCATCTAAAAATGAGAAGAAACATGATCATCTGAGCAGTTTTCCAAAAAAAGTGAGGCAAAAACTAAAAAAAATCCTAAAAAAGTTTGGCACGTAATAAAAAGTTACTACCTTTGCAGTGTCAAAAGGAAATGACAACAACAAAAGACTGGTTCCTTGGATGAGTGGCTTAGTCAGCGGTCTGCAAAACCGTGTACAGCAGTTCGAATCTGCTAGGAACCTCAAAAAGACTTCACGATGTGGAGTCTTTTTTGTTTTAATAAATAATCAACCAAGTTTAGAAACATATAAGGAGATTGTATAGCAGTTGTTAAAAAATGAGGATTGTTAAGATGACGAAATTTAAGAAACCGTTGATTTTCACATTATGTCTGATACCAATTGCAATAATCGGAGGTTGGTTTACCGCAGTGTTTTCTGTTGATAGCTTGGACGAAGAGACTTTAAATATTGCTATACAACAGATAGGAAGTAAGCAAATGCTCTTCCTCATCATGACGCTCCAAGCTGTTATATATGCTGCAGTCTGCGGATTTTTCGGCTATATCATTGCAAACAAGCTCAATTTAATCCGTCCTTTCCAGTTCACAAAGAAAGAATCAATCATTACCCTACTTGCAGGAGCTATAAGCGGTATTATCCTTAGTGCTGATGCCTTCGTAAGATGGATTCCAGAACTTGAAGGCTCGTACGGAGCGTCCAATGTCTTTGATGCTCCGACTTGGATTGCATCAATTCTTTACGGTGGCATAATCGAAGAAGTCATGATGCGACTTTTCCTTATGAGCCTTCTTGCATTCATCGGTTGGAAGCTATTTAATAAAAAAGAGGATGTCGTTCCAGAGAAAGTGCTTATCATATCAAATATCATTGCCGCCACAGCATTTGCTGCAGGACATCTGCCAGCAACCATTCAAATATTTGGCAATCTGACAGGCATGCTTATATTTAGATGTTTTCTGCTAAACGGTATTTTCGGTATCGTATTCGGAAGGCTCTACCGCAAATACGGAATACAGTATGCGATGTTAGCTCACATGTTGGCTCATATCGTCAGCAAAACAATATGGATTCTATTTTTATAAGAAACAAATAAAAATCAACAATATGGAAAACATACCTTCAGACCCAATGATGATGCTTAGTTTCCTAAACATGAAGCTAAGAGACTTCTACTCTAATCTTGATGAACTTTGCAATGCTCTTGATGTGGATAAGGAGGTGATCTTAAAGAAGATGGCTGATGCCGGATTCGAATACAACGAGGAGTTGAATAAGTTTTGGTAATTTTCCTATTTCCTCCTCGGAAACATCTTCCTGATCCTCAACAATCTGTCGGTGATGCTTTTGCCACCGATAACAATGCAGACGGCAACAAGGATCATGACCAAGCCAATTGACTCGCGTAAAGTCAAGGATTCTCCGAGGAATAGGATTCCAAGCACTACTGCAGTGACTGGTTCCAACGCCCCAAGTATGGCTGTGGGTGTCGAGCCGACATACTGCACTGCCATGGTTGTCCAAACAAAGGATAACACCGTCGGAAATATCGCCATGCAGACAATATTAAGCCACATATCCCAACGATCAACTGGAGGTGAAACCAAATCAGTAAAGAATAGGATTCTGACCCCGAACAAGCCTGCACCAAACATTAATGTATAAAATGTAAGTTTCAGAGTGGGTATATGCTTATAAATATCCCTATTTATGGCGACAATATAGATGGCGTATGTCAGTGAGGAACAAAGTACAATGATGGTTCCAGTAAGATTCAGGGTATCATCACCGTCGCTCTTATAAAGCATGGCAATTCCTCCCACCGCCAATGCAATACAGAAAACAGTAACAAGACGCACCTTCTCCCCAAAAAGGATCACCATCAACACTGCGACGATGACGGGGTATACAAAGAGCATCGTCGACGCAATACCTGCAGAAAGATAGTTATAGCTCACATAGAGCGTAAGCGATGAACTGGCGACTAGGATTCCTATGCCAAACAGAGATAGTGTCTCTTTCAGTGTGAGACGGAAATCGTGCCCACGCATCTTTATCATAACCGCCAATATTGGCAACGCAAAAAGATATCTGAACAGAAGTACTGAATCCGGATTCATTCCGTCTTTGTACAACGTCACTGCAAACAACGGATTCATTCCGTAAGTCATCGCTGCAACCGCACCATACAGATATCCTTTCAACTTAGTATCCATAGCGTTTTCTATACTTGAAAATCAAAGTAAGAGACAAAATCATAGCAAGCGACTCCGCCACTACGACCGCTACCCAGATTCCTTCAATTCCAAACAGAATCGGCAACAGCAATACGCATCCGCTTTCGAATATCAATGTTCGTGTCATTGAGATTACTGCGGAAACCGGTCCGTTATTCAAAGCTGTAAAGAATTCGGATGCAAAAATATTGATTCCTGTAACTATGAAATGAAGCGAATAGATGCGGAATGCGTGTACTGTCAACTCCAAAAGAGCTGCATCATAGCCTACAAACAAAGTCGACAAAGGACGTGCCAAGAACTGTGCCAGTAGGGCTACGACAACACCTCCGGTCACAACTATCGTCATACTTTTCTTAAGCAAACTGTGCATCTCTCTCTTGTTGCCAGCACCATAATGATAACTGATGATCGGAGAACATCCAATACCATAACCGATGAACAACGCCGCAAAAGTAAAGGCGAAGTATGAGATGACTCCGTATGCAGCGACACCGTCTTCCCCACTCTGTCTGATCAACTGATACATGTAGAGCATACTCACTACAGAAAGAGAGATGTTGAGCACCAACTCAGAAAGTCCGTTAGAACATGTTTTCTTGATTGCCGACCAATCCCACACACAACGTCGCAACCATTTTCTTTTATAGAAATAGTAGAGCGGCACAAATCCACCTATCGCCATTCCGATATTGGAAGCCCAGGCGGCACCAGTGATTCCCATCTTAAGAATTCCAATAAAAATCACGTCGAACACCATATTGGCAATACCTGCAGATATCGTGATCCACATAGCGAGATTTGGACGTTCCGCGGCAATCATGAATGACTGGAAATAAACTTGCAGAACGTAGGTCGGCAGACAAATCAAAAGGATATTCGCGTATGTGACACAATGTTCCACCATTTCTCCTTCAGCTCCTAGGAATATGGCCGCTTGACGAGAGAAAAACAGTCCTGTCAAGCCAAGCACAACGGTCAAGCCAAGGACAGTATAAGTCAATAGGGAAAAGATACTTTTGGCTTTATCGCTTTCTCCTTCACCCAATGTCTTTGCCACCAATGCACATCCACCTGTTCCAAACAGGAAGCCGAGTGAACCGATCACGGCCACATATGGCCAGATAAGGTTGAGTGCAGCAAACATCGTTGTGCCACCGAAACGGGAAACCATCACTCCATCCACAATACTGTAGATAGAGGTAAAGATGACCATCAGCATCGATGGGAACGTGAATTTCAGTAGCCTGTAAAAATTAAAATGATCTGATAATTGTATTCGCGTCATAAAAAATCAAATAGGTAGATTTTACCAAGTAAGTTCAATTACTTCCAAATCTCGCATTGAATCTCCGTCTATTACAAGACGTATTAAAGTACGTACAGTTTGCTGTCCATATCTTCCAGCTGCACCAGGATTTACGCAAAGCATTCCGAACTTTTTATCGGCCATCACCTTCAAAATGTGGCTGTGACCGCAAACAAACAGGCGTGGTGCAGATTTCAAGAATTCCTGACGTATGCTTGGGTTATACTTACCGGGATAACCACCGATATGGGTAAGCAAAACGTCGACTTCTTCAACTGTGAACCGAAGGACATCCTTGCAATTCAACCTCACTGCTCCACCGTCGGCATTACCACGAACGGCACGCACCATCTTCTTCTCCTTCAGTTTCTCCAGAATACCGTCGCCAATG
Source organism: Paludibacteraceae bacterium (assembly GCA_045629285.1). Classification (GTDB taxonomy): domain Bacteria; phylum Bacteroidota; class Bacteroidia; order Bacteroidales; family Paludibacteraceae; genus UBA1723. The sequence goes on from JAZQQY010000029.1 coordinate 129,880, forward strand.
TCGCCAGCATGCCAGATTTCATCACAATCTTCAAAGTATTTCAAATATCTGTCGTCCCAATAACCGTGGGTGTCTGATAAAATTCCAATTCTTGTAGTCATAAGCACCATACCCCCTAAAGGGGGAACTGAACATTTGTTAACTAAATATTGTGCCTTCGATGTCCGACACTTTCTTGATGAACGACGGACGGAGATTTCGGTTTCCGTTTTCAAACTTCACATTGACTGTATCTCTGCTTTGGTCAGTGCCGACCACTACTCCATCACCGAAAATCTCATGTCGTACAAGATCACCGACCTGAAAATAGTCGCTCTTGACAACCACATCATTAAGCGGACGTGTCTGATTCTCCTCTCCGGCAAGTCTCTTAGTATTTTCCCAAAGCATAGGATCCATCTTACCTTCCGTGACAAACAGATTACGCTTGATCTCAAGAAGGAATCTGGATGGATATTTCTCAGTCTGAGTAGCAGCATTATAGCCTTCACTTTCTGTAAGCATCAACGACTTTTCTGCACGTGTGATTGCGACATACATCAATCTACGTTCTTCCTCTTCAGCAAGATTCTTACGCTCACGGATGGCACGAAGACTTGGGAAAATTCCGTCGCTCAATCCTACGACAAAGACATGAGGAAATTCCAATCCTTTCGACTGATGGATTGTCATAAGTTTCACGGAATCAGTATCTTTCGTATAGTCGGCATTAGTGTAAAGAGCCACATCCTGAAGGTAAGACACCAAAGTAGCGCCCTCCTCGGCAGTATCCTCGTAATACTTCACCGAACTGACAAGTTCAAGCACGTTCTGCAATCTGTCGTCGTCGCCATCCATACGAATCTCATCCTTCAATCCGCTCTCCTTCAAAACACTTTCAAGCAATTGTGAAATCTTCGTATATGGAGCTTTTGAACGCCATTCATTCACATTATCGATGAATTTTGCAATCGGCTCTTTCTTGAACGGTTGCTCGTCGCGATGCCAACACAGAGTTTCAAAAAGCGACTTCTGCTCTTTCTGAGCCAAAGCCTGCAATGCAGAAACGGTAGTCTTTCCCATTTTACGAGCCGGAACATTGCAGATACGTAGGAACGACAAATCATCGTCGGCAGCAATCAAGCGAAGATATGACAATGCATCCTTGATCTCCTTGCGTTCAAAGAAACGAATTCCGCCCCAAATCTGGTATGGAACATTATGCTTCATCAAATTCTGTTCAATGAAACGAGACAGGTAAGATGCACGGTAAAGCACGGCAAAATCACTCGCATTAGTGTCGCCATCTGCCATTTTCTTCTTGATCTGCTTCACAATCCATTCAGCCTCCTTCTGCTCAGACGGTGCATGAAAATGCACGATCGACGGACCAGCATCACGCTTTGTATAAAGTTCCTTATCGATTCTGTTTTTGTTGTGCTTGATCACACTGTTGGCTACATCAAGGATTCCGGGAGTAGAACGATAATTGCGGTTAAGCACGACATCCTTATCCGCCTTAAACTTAACAAAATAGCCAGGATCAGAGCCACGCCATTCGTAGATAGCCTGATCAGGATCACCTACAATGAAAAGGTTACCGCAACCAGCCGACAATGTCTCCACAAGATTCCAGTCGGTAGTGTTACAATCTTGAGCCTCATCGACCATCACATAGTTTAGCTCCTGCTGCCATTTAGCAAGAACCTCTGGAAAAGCATGAAGAATATAGAGTGTGAGATGGATAAGATCATCGAAATCAAGAGCAAACAGTTTGAGCTGCATGGCGATGTAAAGTTCAAACTCATCGCGGCAATTCTCAACGTCGATCTTAGGAGACGACTGAGTCAAATACGACTCCACGTATCCTCCCGTCGACTTACGGTTAGCAATACCAGAAAGGAAATTCTTGATATTCTTAACACTCTTGTCCACGCCAAGATGCTCAAGCACCTGATGTGCAATCTGTTTCTGATCCTCTACATCAATGATTGTAAACGATTTAGGAAAACCGATATGGTAGATTTCAGCACGAAGGAATTTAACGCAGAAACCGTGGATGGTGCAGACAAAATCACTGTAATTGCCCTTATCCACAAGTTTGGCGATACGCTGAGTCATCTCCTTAGCCGCCTTATTGGTAAAAGTTAGGCAAAGGATATTAGCCGGGTCGATACCCAAGGCAGAGACAATGAAAGCATATCTTGCAGCAAGCGTTTTAGTCTTGCCAGCGCCTGCTCCTGCCACAACACGTACACGACCTTCCGTAGAGCGGACAGCCTCCTGCTGACTTTCGTTTAGATCTTTGAAAATGTCTATATTCATCTGAAATTTCTTTTCCACTACAAATATAGTGAAAATAGGCTAAATACACGAATAAAACTTGAAACTTGAATCATGAAACCTGAAACTTAAGATTCTCAACCCAGAATAAAATTCAGCAAAAAGTATTATTTTTGCAACCGAAAATAAAAGGCCATTAGGATCTAATGAGAAGAAACAACATATTCGACACACTCGTAACAATCATTTTCATACTCTCGGTAATTGGCATCATACTATCTGTCTACGAGTATGATCGCTACATGATGATGTTATCCCTCATCATCTTCGGAGTTACGCTTGATGTCATGAGCAGAACCTTGTACCTTCATGCTGCGTTTATATCCACAATTATCGGAATAATAATCGGTTACAGTCTATTTTCTCCAATCATAATGCTGCCTTCCGTAGTTCTTTGCGGTATCTATGGAGGACTGGTAATCGGCCGTCATTTGCAGGACAACAACGAGAAAAACCACTACTTTGAGCATCTAAAATATCTCGACGACTCGACCAACAACGTCAATGCATACAGCATCGGAATTCCGTTCCTTTTCAGCATGGTGGTAAGAAGCGACGGTGATATCTCAGACAGCGAGCGAGAGAAGGTTTTTGACTTTTTCAAGAAGAAGTTTCCCAAAGAGTGTTTCGAGATGAACAACACTTTCAAACTGACTCTCGGATATCATGCGACAGACTACAAGAAATATTGCGCAACAGTATTGGCATACGCAGATAAAGTCGACGATAGTTTCCCACTAGACCTCTACTATGCATTGTTCGACATTGCGACATACGATGGTGCGATGGTGCCGGAAGAGGCAGAAAGGATGCGTCAGATCGGCAAGACATTGAGAATCGACAATGAGATCATTCTTCAGATGGAAAACGCTCATGGCATGAGAGTTACCAAGATAGACAAAGAGGAATCAAAAGCCGAGCTGCGCAAGAAAGCGTTGCAGACATTAGGTCTTGACGACGATGCAGACGACTACTCTATCAAATTGGCATACAATAATTTGGCTCAGAAGTGTCATCCTCATAAAATGAAAGGGAAATCAACAGAGGAGACTAATGAGCTTTTGAAACGCTTTGAACAGATACAGACTAGCTACGATGTGTTGTTCATGCAGAAGTGAGTTTCAGGTTTCAAGAATTGGCAGTATTCAACCAATCAGCCACAGGGTTATATCATTTGTTTACAATGCCAAAACATTTGAGAAATTCCACAAAATCCCTAAAAATCTAGAATAAAATCATTATTTTTGCGATGTCTTATTATAAGAGGGTCCAAAATCAAAAATGGAATGAGTATGGAGACAATAGTAATCGCAGGTAAAAAGTTTGCACCTATGATCACAGCAGCCGAACTACAGGCTCGCGTAAGTGATTTGGGAAAGGCAATTTGGCGTGAAAATGCGTCAGAAAACCCATTGTTTATCGTGATGCTTTCAGGAGCATACGTTTTCGCAGCCGACCTATTGCGCACCATTCCTACCCCAGTTGACATGGCTTTTGTGAAATACTCATCATACGAGGGAACGCAGAGCACTGGAACGTTGAAACGAGAGATCGGTTTACCGGAGAGCATCAAAGGCAGAACTTGTATCGTTGTCGAGGATATTGTCGACACAGGCATCACAATGAAACAGTTTGTTGCAGACCTTAAGGAGAAAGGAGCAGCAAAAGTTAAGATTGCCAGTCTACTTGTCAAGCCGGAAAACAATAAGACAGACATCAAGGCCGACTATTGCGGATTCGAAATTTCAAAAGAGTTTGTGATCGGCTACGGATTGGATTTCGACGGCAACGCTAGAAATCTTGATTCAATCTACAAGTGTATAGATTAAGTAAAATGTAAAGACGTCGCGTCAGCGCGTCTCTTAAAAAGAATATAAACGAAATTTATAAAAAGATAAAAATGAAAAACGTAGTGATTTTCGGAGCTCCAGGTTCAGGAAAGGGAACACAGAGCGAACTTATCATCAAGGAGTTTGGTTTGGCTCACATCTCAACAGGTGATGTATTGAGAGCTGAGATTGCAAACGGCACAGAGCTAGGTAAGACAGCTAAGGGTTACATGGACAACGGTCAGTTGGTACCAGACAGCCTAATCATCGATATTCTTGCTTCAGTTCTTGACAGCAAGGGTAAGAACATCCCAGGTGTTATCTTCGACGGTTTCCCACGCACAATCGCTCAGGCAGAGGCTCTTAACGCAATGTTGAAGGAGCGCGGCACTCAGATCAATGTAGTAGTTGGTCTTGAGGTTGAGGAGGACGAGCTTATCAAGAGAATCGTAGAGAGAGGTAAGACTTCAGGTCGTTCAGACGATAACGCAGACACAGCTAAGAAGCGTTTGTCTACATACTTCAACCAGACTCTTCCATTGAAGGATTTCTATGTAAAGGAAGGTAAGTATGCTTCTATCAAGGGTATGGGCTCAATTGAGTCTATCTTCGCTGATATCAAGAAGGCTATCGAGAACGCTTAATTGAAACTTCAACAGGTGCTACAAATGTAGCATCTGTTTTTATTTTGATTACGATGTTGGTTAATACGCCCAAAAAGACATACAACTCGTAATAACAGCAATTGAACACCTCCACTCCAACGGTAATCGTTGAGTGGGTATAACTTGCGATATTGAAAAAGATATGACGGTATTACCTTATGCGATAATTGTATCAATGATTGCTTATTGTCTCAACCGTAAGTTAAACGTCAGCGACAAGGAGCAGGATAAGACGAAGAAGATTATTTATCTGGTTATATTCATACTGTTATTATTTTGCATTTGCAGTGCAGCCGTATTGCTTGAATATCAAATTCACATGCGAGCAATCATACGCTTCGCGACAGAGAAGATAATGGCAGTAAAAACACAATACATTTTAGGCAAAGGTCTATTTATAACTCTATTTCTATCAATTGTAACGTACGTCTACAACATCTTCGCCGCAAAATTCAGAACAAAAAGGCTCTTGAAAGAAGCTGAAGAAGTAAGATTTGAAATAGACAAAGTTCAAGATGATAAACCATTCTGGGAAAAATACCATTGGAAAGATGTGTTGTGCTACGTTGTTTTGACAACAATCACATACTTGATAACAAGTTCATTATTTTTGAATTTCGTAGCCTTCGTTGTGAAGAACTACATCAGATATAATGTATAGAAATAAATCCCTTACTATTTGAAGACGGTGGAGAAATCCATCGTCTTTTTAGTTTCATATAACTACAACAAAAAAGAGACGTTGCGATGCAACGTCTCTAAATTATTCTTTGATAAAGACGCGATGCCTCGCGTCTCTACGACACTAGTCAGTCAATATACTCGCAACCCATGTAAGGAACAAGAACCTTAGGAACGCGTACGCCCTTCTCAGTCTGGTTGTTCTCAAGCAATGCAGCAACGATTCTTGGAAGAGCCATAGCCGAACCATTCAATGTGTGGCAAAGCTGAGCCTTCTTGTCAGCACCTTTGTAACGACACTTCAAACGATTAGCCTGGTAAGTATCGAAGTTAGAAACTGAAGATACCTCCAACCACCTCTTCTGAGCAGCTGAATAAACCTCGAAGTCGTAGCATGTAGCAGCTGTGAAGCTCATATCACCACCACATAGGTGAAGGATACGGTATGGAAGCTCAAGCTTCTTAACCAAGCTCTCAACATGCGCCAACATCTCCTTGTGGCTCTCCTTTGAATGCTCAGGAGTATCGATTCTTACAATCTCAATCTTAGAGAACTCGTGAAGACGGTTCAAACCACGTACATCCTTACCGTATGAACCTGCCTCTCTACGGAAACACTGAGTGTATGCACAGTTCTTGATAGGAAGATCCTTCTCATCAAGGACAACATCACGGTAGATGTTTGTAACAGGAACCTCAGCTGTTGGGATCAAATATAGATCATCTACCTCGCAATGGTACATCTGGCCCTCCTTGTCAGGCAACTGACCTGTACCGAAACCAGAAGCCTGGTTTACTACTGTTGGCGGCATAATCTCTGTGTAGCCTGCGTTTCTTGCCTCATCTAGGAAGAAATTGATTAGAGCACGCTGCAAACGGGCACCCTTACCGATATATACAGGGAATCCAGCACCTGAGATCTTAACACCTAGCTCGAAGTCGATTAGGTTGTACTTCTTAGCGATCTCCCAGTGAGGAAGAGCATCATCACCCAAATTAGGAATTTCGTTACCCATCTTTACTACAACGTTGTCCTCGGCAGTCTTGCCATCAGGAACTTCATCGTAAGGCATATTAGGAATTGTATATAGAAGTGAGTTGATCTTCTCAATAGCCTCACTCATCTTTGCGTCAAGATCCTTTGACTTCTCCTTGATTGCAGCAACCTTGCTCTTAGCCTCTTCAGCCTCAGCCTTCTTACCCTCTTTCATAAGAGCACCTACGCTCTTGGAAATTGCGTTTGTTTCAGCCAAGTTAGCGTCAAGCTCAGCCTGAGTCGACTTACGAATCTTATCTAGTTCAATGATTTTACCAATCACTTCTTTGGCGTCAAAACCTTTTCTCGCCAACTTGCGGACAACTTCGTCCGTGTTCTCTGTAATTACCTTTAGTGTTAGCATAATCTAATTTTTAGCTACTCTTTATTTTGCAAAGGTACAAAATAAATTCATAATTCGTAATTCATAATTACGTAATTGTTTCGATGAGGAAACAAATTTATTTTTCCTCAAGTGCGACATCTCTGATATACTTTGCCGGCGAACCTCCGACAACAGTATTAGCCTTGACATCTTTTGTGACGACAGAACCGGCTGCGACAATAGCACCGTCGCCAATAGTGACACCCGGACAGATAGTCACATTTGCTCCGATCCAGACATTGACTCCAAGTGTGACAGGGCGCAAATACATGTCGCCGCGCTTCGAAGGGATCTCATCGTGGTTGATAGTAGCTATCACACAGTTGTGCCCGATCAAACAACCGTCGCCAATAAAGATTCCTCCCTGATCCTGAAAATGGCATGAAGCATTGATAAACACATTCTTACCAACATGAATATTACGTCCGCAATCAGTATAGAAAGGAGGAAAAATACCGAATGACGAGTCAACTTTCTCCCCTGTCAATTCAGAGAAAAGATTAACCAACTCATCGTTTGTATGGAATTTCGTATTCATTTCCATAGTGATGCGACGGGCATTTGTCGCCATGGCATGCATAAGCTGATGAGCATGGCTTCCTGCCTCGACACAAGGATATTGTTTGATATATTCAAAAAACTCATTTTCAGTCATTAAAGACGACCCTACAGCAGTAGCCGAGACCGTCATAGAAGTCGATCCTGCCACCTGAGTTGACTCTGACTTTGAAGGAAAATTACTTTGAGGAGTATCATCCAAATCCTCCAGCATACCCTTCTCTATCGTCTCTACCATTTGTCGTGCAAGCATGTGACCCTGCTCTGCGGCAGCCTTGAACAACTCCAAAGCTCTCTTAACATCCTTCTCTACTCCGTTGCCGGTAAGGAATCTACGACCTACAGAAAAGTTGATTTCTGCATCGTCATCGTAATCGAAATCTGTATTATTGCAACTCACTTTCTAATGAAATTAACGATAAAAAATTAAGGGTTAAAAATGTGGGGGTATAGTCATTACCCACAGAAAGCATCGCAAATCTCCCCTCATTTTTAACTTTTAACTCTTAATTCCTAATTAAACAAAAAAGGGAGGCGCGAAACCTCCCAAATAATTCTTTTACATCAAAATTACTTCTCTGAAGATTCCTCAGAACCGCTCTCACTAGCTACTGGGCTCATCAATTTGTCGATAATGTTATCAACTGTGTTGATAGCAGCATCACCCTTTTCTGTTCCACCATAATAATCCTCAACAAGGACCTCAGCAAAAGCTCCTTTGTAAACCTTATCGTCAGAATTCTTATAACCAGTTCCTAGAGCAATCAACCTAGCTCCTTTAGTCAAGCTTTCAGAAGAAAGAGGGTTAGCTTTGATTTCATTCGACAACTGAATAAATTCCTTTCCATCGGCTCTACCCTGCTCTGCAGAAGACTTGATCTCAGAACCGTTATTATCATCATCATCACCACAAGATGTAAATGTACCGCACATCAAAGTTGATGTCAAAAAGCACATTGCCAAATACTTATTGAATTTCATCGTTTTTAGATTTATTAATTTTCGGCAATATTAACTCATTTCGACCATAAATTCACAAAATCCACAAACTTTTTCATAAAAAAACAGTTAAAATGTTTTAATTATCGTATTATTATACCTACTTTTGCACAAAAAGGAATAAATAACAATTAGACAAAATGAGAAAGATATATCATTCAATTGCTATTGCTGCTGTTGCCATTGCAATGTCATCATGCGCAAACAAAGAGCAGTCAAAGCCAGTTGATAATGCACAAGGACCTATTAAACCTGTTGAGGAGGAAATCGTTGTAGACACCACTAAGATTGCTGACAAGGATGCAGCATATCTATTCTATAATGAATTCACTGTAGCAGGCAAGCCACTTAAGATCAAGGGTGGCGAGTACTCTAAGAGCGCTAAGGTAAGTGTATTCTTCAACGACGGTAATGGCTTCAACCTAGCTTCTCCAAAGGTAGAGGTTAAGGGAGACAATGAAATCTGGGCAGTTGTTCCAGAAGGAGTTGCTAATTCATTCCCTGTAAAAATCGTTAACGGTTCAGACGAAATCGTTACAGATATCCTTTTCCGTGACGCTCGCAACATCATTGTTGATTTTGATAACAAGAAGGATCAGCTTTACATCAGCGGTAGCGCTGAGAAGTACGCTAACCTATTTGGCGAAAACAACGGCGACTACGGTGTGTTCGACGACATCAAGAGCTGGCAGGCAATCGTTTACCAGAGCTCACGCGAGAACGCTAAGGCTGCCGATCCAACAGTATTCGGTCAGTTTACTCAGGAGATCCTAGACAAGAAGCTTAACATCCGCGAGTTCGCTATCAAGTTTGAGGTTAACGTTCCTAAGGAGCACCCTATCATCGGTGAGGTATTTGAGTTCGGTTTCTGCAACGGTAACGACGAGGATCCAATCGGCAACATCCGTAACTGTGCAGCTTACTGGTGTCCATCCGAGTATGTATGGATCAAGGAGACAGACTCATGGGAGATCGACAACGCTAAGCCATTCTTTACAGATGGTTGGATGACAGTCACAATCCCATTCTCTGAACTATTGTGGAAGAGCAAGAACATGAGCATCTGTGCTGACGCTTCTCACAACGGTCAGTATACTAACGGTGCATGGACAGATTACAAGCACCACTACAACTACGCACAGCTTCATTCGGACCCATTGGAGATTGAGCGTTGGGGTGGATTCACAATCAACGTCAACGAGTACGGTAGCTGCTTGAGAAGAGAGAAGTACAAGGTTGCTATGGACAACATCCGTATCGTTCCTAACGATGGTGCCGGTGCACTTTACTTGAAGAAGGATTACGGTGTTCCTACACGCCACTACTCTAAGAAATAAGAGTTAAATTCTCAAATTATAAAAGCGAGTCACTTTACAGCGGCTCGCTTTTTTCTTGACTGATATTCGCTTTTATCATGTCATAAGCCTGAGGATCTCGGTTAAAAAACGCTGACGCGACGTCTTTACAGGTTAATTTCACATTTATAATTTAGCATTTATAAAAAGTGTTTGCAGAGATCACATACTGGATTCTAAACATTCTCTATGTCTACGCAGTAGCCATGACCATCATCGTGCTAATGCTGGAAAACAGAAACCCAATCAAGTCAATCGCTTGGATAATCACAATAATAGTGGTTCCGGTGTTTGGCCTAATCCTATATGCTTTGTTCGGATACGACTTCAGAAAAGGGAAAACGGTTGAAAAAGCGAACAAAGCCTATGCAGAGGCATTGAAAGGGTTGGACGAGACGTTTGATTCCGGCAACCCCGTCGAAGGATATGAAAATCTATCGCAACTCATATATAATTTGTGTGACGAGAAGATTTACGACAACACATATATAAAAGCATTTACAGACGGAACAGCTCTCTACGAATCCATTTTCGCTGATATAGAGTCTGCAAAAGAATCCATTTTCGCAGAGTATTACATCATTGAGAACGACAAGATCAGCAAACGATTCATCAACGCTTTGGTGAAAAAAAGCAAAGAGGGTGTCAAAGTGAAGATCGTGGCTGATGCCGTAGGCAGTTGGAAAGTAACGAAGAAAACTAAAAGATATCTTGAAGAAATAGGAATAGAATACCACGAATTCCTACCTGTCACACTACCCTTTTTCGGCAAGAAAATCAACTATCGCAACCACCGCAAACTGCTTATTGTCGACAATGAAATCGGCTATATAGGAGGAATGAACGTGGCAGACAGATACATTGAAGGAAAGCCGTCGTTCGGCAAATGGAGAGACACTCACATAAGGGTCGTTGGCGATGGAATCCAAGGTCTGGCAAAAGTGTTCAGAAAAGATTACCACTTCGTAAGCAGACAGTTATCTCCAATAAACACAAAGATGGCTCCTATACCGGACGACCACACGTCGTGCAAGATGCAGACCGTCTTCAGCGGTCCGGACATGGAATACAGAGCCATAATGCAAAGCTATCTGCGCATAATAATGCAGAGCAAAAAATACGTCTACATAGAGACTCCATATTTCATGCCGACAGAAGCCGTACGTTCCACGTTAATGAATGCAGCCAGAAGCGGTGTAGAGATAAAGATCATCGTGCCATTGAAGAGCGACGAGAGATTTGTGCTGATGAGTACTTATTCATACGTAAAGGATCTTGCGTCTGCAGGAGTGCAATTCTATTTCTACAAAGCAGGATTTATCCATAGCAAACTGATCGTATCCGACGACAAGATCGTGAGCATAGGAAGTGCGAACATGGACTTTCGCAGTATGGAACACAATTTCGAGACCAACGCCATCCTCTATGGCGACGAAACTGCAGCCATATTCCGCAACATCTTTGAACGCGACACAGCAGATAGCGATGCATTCGATATGGAACGATGGAAAACAAGACCGTTCTCAATGAGAATCAAGGAATCAATAGCGAGACTATTCAGCCCGGTATTTTAATAATTCATAATTCGTAATGCTTAATGCATAATTACGAATTAGATTTTGTATTTTTGCGGAATAATAATTTAAGACATGGCAGAAAACGAATTTTTGCAGATAGAAGAGAAAGTAGTAGAGATGCTCAAGACAGTTTATGACCCAGAGATCCCTATCGACATATACGCACTTGGACTTGTGTATGGCATCGATGTAGATGGCAGCACAGTCAACATCACGATGACACTTACAGCGCCGTCCTGTCCGGCCGGAGATTTCATGGTAGAGGACATCAAGCAGAAAGTCGAGTCAATCGATGGTGTTGAAACTTGCAACGTAGAAATCGTGTTCGAGCCGGAATGGAACCAAGACATGATGACCGAAGAGGCTAAACTTGAATTGGGATTCTTATAATGGAAAGCGAAAGAAACCGCATATATTTCATCTCCGACTGTCATTTCGGACTTGACGCAAAAGCATCGTCGATCGAGCGTGAAAAGAAATTTGTACGCTGGATGGACAGCATAAAAAGAACATGTCAAAGCCTGTATATGCTTGGAGATATTTTCGACTACTGGTTTGAGTACAACACAGTGATCCCCAAAGGGTTCACAAGAGTATTGGCAAAGATTCAGGAGTTTGTAGACGACGGAATCGAGGTAGTCTACTTCACCGGCAATCACGACATCTGGACATTCGGTTATTTGGAGAAAGAACTGGGAGTCCGTGTCGTCAGAAATGAGGAAGATGCCACATTGCAAGGCAAGCGAATCTACATGGCACACGGCGACGGATTGGGAGATCCAAGCCGCACGTTCAGATTCCTTCGCAACTTCTTCAGAAACGGTCCGTGTCAATGGCTATTCAAATGGATCCATCCAGATGTCACAATGCCATTCGGAAACTGGTGGAGCCGTCGCAACCGTTATAGCAGATGGGACAAAGTGACAGGAGAAGAGAATGATTCTGAGGATGTTTATTTGGGTGAAGACAAAGAGCATCTTGTCATTTTCGCAAAAAACAACGAGAAAGAATATGGCCCAAAATATGACTTTTATATCTTTGGACATCGTCATATTGAACTAGATTTGATGTTTAATACAAAAAGTCGTGTAATTATTTTGGGAAATTGGATAAATAAATATACATTTGGGGTGTTAGAAAGTGGTAATTTTTGGTTGGACAACTTTTTTGAAGACGAAAACGTTAATTGCTGCGACTTATCTAATGTAGTTTAAAGGATAAAATATTATGAAATTTAGAGGTATAATTTTGTTTGGTGTAGCAGCAATGCTTTCTGGTTGTTCAATGTCAATGAAAGGCGATTGGGCTGGTAGAGAATACTGCGGATGCAATGAAGGAGATTTGCTAGACAGAGCAAAATGTAAGAAGGATGTACTTGTCAAGTATAAGGAAGAGATGAAGAACGAAGAGTTCCGCAAAGCGTTCCACGAGCACAAGTGCGACTAAACTAATATTTGAGGAATTAAGGGATAAAAGATTTACACCATGAGATTTAGTTTTATCAACACAATAATCGCCGGCGCAATGTTGTTCGCTGCAACAGGATGTCATGAGAGCAAGGACGTCACCATGAGCAACATGAGATGCGAATTTGTCAGTGCAGGCGAAGAGGCTGTCATTTTCGGTAGCGGATTCTCAGCAAACGACGAAATCTACTTTGAGAACAATATCAAGGGTAAAATTGTAGCTGAAAAGACAACCGATTCAGTTCTTACTGTTATTGTCCCAGAGGATGCAAAGCCAGGAAAACTTTGCTACGTACCAAAGCATGGAAAGAAAGTGTTCTCTAACTTTGTGTTTAGAGACAACAGAGGAATAATCATTGATTTTGACGACTATTTGGCAACTTGGGGAGGATTCGATCCAATTGACGAGGATGGCGAGCCAATCAAAATCGTTAAGGGAGATGGCGACGAAATCCTAACACTTCCAGTCACACCACCTGAGGCAATCAGCGGCCACTACGGTTTGCTATACGGCATCTACAAGGAGGCATGGTCAATGAAGAGAGAGACATTCCTTCAGTATTGTGCTAATGAGGAGTTCGGTGGTAGAGGAAATCGCTCAGTAGCCGGAGACAACGCAGTTAAGCCGATTGACGAACTTTGTTTGAAGTTTGAGGTATTCGTGCCAAAGGAGTGTTCTTTCAAGTGTCGTCCCCGCGTAGAGATATTCTTCGGTCCGTACTTGGCACCAAACAAGCACGGTCGTGAGTTGTCACCAATCTGCGCATGGGCACCATGTAATTCTGAAACAGGTGAGTTCTACACAGAGAACGGATGGCAGACAGTCATCATTCCTCTTACTATGTTCAACCACAGTTATGAGAGTGACGCAATCGAAACTGCTCCAATCAATTTGAAGACTGCCACAAACATGACATTCGTTATCGTAGGTGATCCAGGAGATACTCCTTCCGAGAACTTCTTGTGTGTGGACAACTTCAGAATCGTACCGTTCAAGTAAAAAGATATAGCAATCAAATATATGAAGAGACGCTGCAAATGCAGCGTCTCTTTTTGTTTGCAATTAAATTATATTTAGTCATTTCTTTTTTTCCGTTCATCCGCCTTTATATTGCAGAATTTTCTTATTTTTGCTAAAAGTGTATCATAGTACACAATAAAATATGATTATTGCAGTTTTAGAGGTAGACGTGGCATCGTCATATTTGTGATTCAAGAGCAAATATCGGAATCCGTAACGTCATACAAAATGCTGAAAAGCAACAGGCTGCAATTTAAGTTTTACTTAAAACGAGATAGATATGGGAAGATATATAGCGCCATCGGAACTACCGTTGAATGAAGACGGTTCGGTGTTCCACCTACATTTGAAGAAAGGTCAGTTGGCAGACAAGGTCATTCTTGTCGGCGACCCAGCTCGTGTTAACATGGTGGCATCATATTTTGACAAAGGAAGTATCGAGTGCGACATACAGAGCCGTGAATTCCATACAATCACAGGAAAATATAACGGCCAGAGAGTCTCTTGCGTCAGCCACGGAATCGGCACAGACAATATTGATATCGTACTAACTGAGCTAGATGCTCTTGTCAACGTAAACTTTGAGACAAGAGAGGTTTGCGACACACTTAAGAGTTTGACTATCGTAAGAGTCGGAACAAGCGGTGGAATGCAGGACTTCTGCCCTATCGGATCATACGTCGTATCCAAGAGAAGCATCGGCTTCGACGGAGTGCTTAATTACTATAGCGGAGAAAATGTTTGCGATTTGGATTTCGAAGATAAATTCTGCAAACATGTAGGCTATTCAGCCCGTTATGCTCGTCCTTACGTAATCAGTGCAGACAAGAAACTAGTCGAGCAGATTGGCTTCGACATGATAAAAGGAGTGACAATTTCAGCACCTGGATTCTACGCTCCTCAGGGAAGATGGGTACGTTTGCAGCCACAGGATCCTGAGTTGAACGCAAAGATCCGCACATTCGACTACAACGGAGAAAAAGTCACTAACTATGAGATGGAGAGTTCTGCAGTAGCCGGACTTTCACGTCTACTAGGACATAGAGCAATGACAGTATGCTGTATCATCGCAGGACGTACATCCGGCGACATGAACACTGAGTACCACGGCACTATGGAGAAACTAGTCGAGACAGTTCTACAGAGATTAATGAAATAAAAATAGAAATGGAAGGAATGCCATACAATACGCAGATGCCAAAACTTGCACTGCCAGAATACGGAAGAAACATCCAAAACATGGTGAACCACTGTCTAACCATCAAAGACAGAGAGGAACGCACCAACTGTGCACACAGCATTATCCAGACAATGGGTAATCTATTTCCGCATCTACGCGACGTCAATGATTTCAAGCATATCCTTTGGGATCACTTGGCAATCATGGCCGACTTCAAACTTGACATCGACTACCCTTACGAAATCATCAAGAAAGAGGAGTTGAATGAGAAGCCGGAGCCGATGCCATATCCTGACAATTACATGATTTACAAGCACTATGGTGCTTCCATTCAAAAGTTAATCGGATTCTGCCGCACTATTGAAGATGAAGAAGAGAAGATGGAATTGGCAGTTCTTATTGCCAACCAGATGAAGAAAAGCTACTTCACTTACAATAAGGAAACAGACGACGTAAAAATCATCAAAGATTTGAGAGACATGTCCGGTGGTGAGATTGTACTTGATCCAGAAAAGGTGACATTGATCACATCCTCTGATATTCTGAAAGCGTCAAAGACAGCTGCAGCAACAGCATCTAAAAAGAAGAAAAAATAATACATGTGTATGAATAAAGTTATTGCACTTATGCTTTCAGCAGGACTGGCACTGCCCGCATTCGCAGAAAGAGATATTCACGGATGGGAATTCCTTTCCGCGTCGACTTCTGCATCTGTAGGAAGCATGGGAGTCGAGAATGTCTCTTCTCATAGCAGAGAGTTGGATTTTGCACTTCGCAACCCTGCATTGATGACGGAAGAGACACACAACAACGCATCTTTAAGCTACCAGAATTATTTGGCAGGTTCAAGTTGGGCTACGGCTGCATACTCAAGAGCTATCGACGACAAGAACTCATGGGGTGCTGCACTTGTGTTTGCACCATACGGAAAAATGACAGAAACCGATATCTACGGAAATGAAATTGGGGATTTCAGTGCTACCGACTTCATGGCAGAAGGTTTATACAGCCGTCTATTGGCAGAAAATTTCCGTGTTGGTCTTGGATTCAAGCTTATCTTTTCTTCCATAGCAGAGGAAAGAAGTTTCGGGTTCGGCTTTGACATCGGTGCCAACTACATCTTCAAGGAAAAAGACCTGTCGTTAGGATTCGCAGTAAGAAATGTAGGAGCACAGCTTGCGACTTACACAGACACTCCTGATTCCAGAGACAGACTGCCATGGAACATGCAGATCGGATTCACCAAAGGTCTGGAACATGCCCCATTCAGATTTTCTGTGACATATACCGACCTTAACCATTGGGATTTGTCGTATAGAAAATACAAAGAAGTCGACAAAAGCATAATCGAAGATAAAGATTTGGACTCTTTTGTTAATATTCCAGTAGGCGACATGTTGATGCGCCACTTCGTATTCTCTGCCGAGTTTGTTCCCAAAGATGAATTCTCGTTGGTAGTCGGCTACAACTGCAGACGCGGACGCGAATACCAGTTAGCAGAAAGCCGCTCTGGTGCCGGTTTCAGTTTCGGACTTAATATCAATGTAAAGAAAGTATATGTCGGTGCAGCATATTCTATATATGGAAAGGCAGCTAATGTGTTCGGTGCGACAATCGGATACAAGATCAACAAGCCTGAATATATACAGACTATAGAACCAGACGAACAATACTAAGAAATATGAAAAATATAGTAGTAGCAATAGACGGTTTTTCGTCTTGCGGAAAAAGCACAATGGCTAAATGGCTTGCCAAAGAGGTAGGTTACAAATATATCGATTCTGGTGCAATGTATCGTGCAGTGACACTTTTCTGCCTACGCAACAACCTGATCAACAACGGTGTTGTGGATACAGAAAAGCTGGAGAAGCGCATGAACGAAGTTAAGATCGAATTCCGCGTAAACAATACAACAGGGAAAAGCGACACTTACCTTAACGGAGAATGTGTCGAGTCGGAAATCCGTGGTATGGAGGTCTCTTCAAATGTGAGCCCGGTAGCAGCAGTTCCATTCGTTCGCCACGCAATGGTTGATCTACAGAGAAGCTATGGTGAAGGTGGAGGAATCGTTATGGATGGTCGTGACATCGGCACAACAGTATTCCCTAACGCAGAATTGAAGCTTTACGTTATTGCTTCAGCAGAGGTAAGAGCACAAAGAAGATACGACGAGTTGACAGCAAAGGGCGACAAAGTATCTTTCGACGATATCTTGAAAAACGTTCAGGAGCGCGACTATATCGACATGAACCGTGCGGAGTCGCCACTTAGAAAGGCTGACGACGCTATCGAGCTTGACAACGGTCTTCTTACTATCGAGGAGCAGAACAAGTGGTTGATGCAGATTTTCAACGAAAAGACAAAATAAGACAATGATAATTGATATCGACGAGAATTCCGGTTTTTGCCCAGGTGTAGTGTCGGCAATCAAAAAAGCTGAGGATGAATTGGAACAAAGCAATTCTCTTTTCTGCTTGGGTGACATCGTACACAACTCCCGCGAGGTGGAAAGACTTACAGAACGTGGTCTGGAGACAATCGATATTGACGAGTTGCAGGAATTAAAGGACACACGTGTGCTTCTACGAGCGCATGGGGAACCACCGTCGACATACGATTTAGCAAAAAAGAACAACATATCAATCATCGATGCGACTTGTCCGGTAGTGCTTGCATTGCAGCGTAAAATCAAAACTGCATACGAAAAGCACGACAAAAAAAATACGCAGATTGTGATTTACGGCAAGGTTGGTCATGCAGAGGTGAATGGACTTGTAGGCCAGACTAATGGCACGGCGATCGTGGTCGAGAATCTGAAGGATATCAATAAAATCAACTTCAATAAGGATATTTGTCTATTTTCACAAACGACGAAGAGCATTGACGGATTCAACGAGATTATAGCTGAAATCCAGAAAAATAAGAAGGATTCCATAAACTTTGAGTATTTCGACACTATTTGCAGACAAGTGGCAAATAGAATTCCAAAGATCATCAACTTTGTGTCAAACTACGAACTCATTTATTTCGTTTGTGGAAAAAAGAGTTCCAACGGCAAGGTTCTCTACGAACAATGTAAAAAGACAAATCCAACGACACTTCTGATTTCAGGAGTTGAAGACATAGATTTGTCTGATATTAAAGATAAGGAACGAATTGGTATTTGCGGCGCCACTTCAACGCCAAAATGGCAAATGGAAGCAGTACGCGATTATATCATGAAGGCAAATAAATATTAACAAGAAGTAAGTTGTTTCTAACTAATTATACGAAATGAAAAAAAATCTTTTTTTCCTTACGCTTATGGTAGCAATGGCATCTTGTGGCAATGCGCCTCAGAAAAACGACAACAATGAGGTAAACGCAGTTGATTCTTCAGCTGTAACAATTTCTGACGAGACTGCTGGTGTTGATGCACGTCCAGTACCATTCGAGGCTCTTGACGGCAAGTGGATGATCAAGTCGGTAAAAGATCAGGCTGTAGCAGAAGGCGACACTTCAGCTTACGTCCTTATCAACGTAGCTGAGAACCAGATGAACGCAACAGTAGGATGCAACTCAATCTTCGGACAGATCAACAGAAACGGTCGTGCAGCTAACTCATTGGCATTCGACAACACCGGAGCAACTAAGATGATGTGTCCAGATAAAGACACTCTTGAGCAGGCTCTTATCGATGCAATCAACAGCACTCGTTCATTCCTTCTTTTGAATGGAGAGCTAACATTCAGCAACGAGGATGCTGAAGTTGTGCTAAAGGCAACTAAGTAAAAAATAGTCCCAACACAAACGAAAAAAGGCACGAGATCAACCTCGTGCCTTTTTCATTTATCTAGAACAAATGGCACTCAACGGAGCTTGTATTTGGGTTGATATGTGGCGTAAGGTCATTGACGGTACTATATACATCCCAAGTCGTGAAGAGGTCATCGGACGTACAAAGATTTGTGTGGTCAACGATATAAATGCAAGTCAGGATGCTACTGGTTTGACGTCGTGACAGAAAAGGGAAATATTGTAATGGTGGAAACCAAAGGCGACGACAGAAGCAATTCCGACAGCAAAGCAAAACTTGCACTCGGCACAAAGTGGGCAGACAAAGCAGGCAGCCAGTACAACTATTTCATGGTGTTCAAGAACAATGAGATTGAAGGATCTAAAAGTATTACTGAATTCATCAATCTGCTGAAGCAGATGTAGAAGGCTCTCTCAACACCACATTGTATTCCCCACTCTTTCTTGCTCGCATCTTGTGTGGGACGTAGTGTGACCATATAAACCAGACTTTCTTGCGTCGCTTGACATTGATATCGTATTTGCCCTTCACATCGGCCATAATCTTCAGATTGCAGTCCTGAATGACGATATCCGTGAACGAAAGAGGTGCTCCCGTAGTGTCTGTGACCGTACCGTAAAGATGGATATCCTTACGGGCAAATGCTCCTGTGAAAGAGAACAATATGATGAATATGGGAACAATCGTTTTCATTTACCTGAATCCTGAGACGCGCGGACGCGACGTCTCTACATTATTGACGACGCAACGTCTGTATTATTTTTTCTTTTTTGACGATTTCTTTGTTTCCGGTTCCTTAGGTTGGTTCTTGTAATCCTTCACAATACCCTCGGCAATCCATTTAGCCATCGCCTCACGATTGCTTGTACGGATGAATCGCTGCTGATCCTTGATGTTCTGAATATTACCTAATTCAAGGAAAATAGACGGTGGATTCGACTCTGTCAACACATAAAGATCGCGTCGACTTACAGTTCCTTCAAATCCACGGTTAGGCTGATACTGTGCGTATTTCTCCTCAAGTGTAGACTGAACATTTTCAGCCATCATCTTACCTGTCTTGTTGCCTTTAGCATGGTAAAGGAAAATATCGATTCTCTTATCGTCGCTTCGGCTATCCAAGTGGATGAAGACAGCACGACGATAACCTTTGCCATCCTTCTTATACAACGAATTTATCTTCTCACAACGCTGCTTAAGTCGCTTAACCTGATCAAGAGGAATTGCCGCACCCATACATGTTTCGCGACGGGATGTCTGCAGGAATTGGTCATCACGTATTCCGTCGACTTTATCCTGAATGATGAAATTTACCTTTGCTCCACGCATCATAAGCTGTCGTCCAAGACGAAGAATCACATCGTAAGCATACTCATCCTCGTGCAGTTCATGACCGGCAAACTTACCGATAGCTCCTGGATCAGGACCTCCATGACCTGAAACAAGATAGAATACAGCACCATCCAACTCCTTACTTGTAACCGGAACTCGTTCGTAGTCTTTTCCAAAAAGAGGTTCAATTACATCGCTCTTCTGCGGTTTCATCGGCACCTGGTCTTTAGCGACGGGAGCCGATGGAGTAGGCAGATCATCAACTGTAGGAATCTTGTAATAAACACCTGTCAACAAAGAAGCATCCTTTCCGAATCTTCCTTGATTGATATCCAAGAATACATCTCTAAGATCCTTTGTATTTAGGCCGACGCGAGCATAAAAAGCCCACAATCCTTCTCCTTCAAGTGGACAAACCTTATCCTTTACTGTGACTTTCTTGATTTTCTTGGTAGTATCGACAATGTTTTTCTCTTCAGCATTTGTTGTGATTTTGGAATCTCCAGCATGTGGAATCTTATAATACACTCCCGTCAACAACGTGGAATCTTTTCCAAATCGACCTTTATTAAGTGCAAAAAATTGATCACGCAGTTCTTTGGTATTAAGACCCATACGTGAATAAAAAGCCCAAAGACCTTCACCCTCAAGCGGGCAAACCTTATCCTGGGCAAACGAAGAGGCCGTAAACCACAAAGCGAATATTGCAGATATCAGTCTCTTCATCTCTTACAATAGCAAACGAATTTCGCCACTTCCGTAGCATCTGTTTCCTTCCTCGTCGTAGATCACACCAAACTGACCAGGTGCAATTCCCTGAATAGGTTCTGGACTCTCAAGATTCAAATCAATTCCGTTGTCGGCAAGTCGAAGCTTACCACACTTCAACATCTCTGTGTGGCGAATCTTAAACTTCACATCGTACACTTCCCCAGCCTTCCAAGGATGCTCCGACAAAGTAAGATGGTTGAATGCTGTAACGACAAAATTATTTCCGTAGATTCCACCCTTCTGCTCACAACGAGAGACATACACCACATTGTCGTCGATATCCTTGTCGACAACAAACCATGGGCCTCCGCTCAAACCAAGACCTTTACGCTGCCCGATTGTGTGATACCAGAAACCTTTATGTTTACCGATGATTTTTCCACTCTCCTTGTCGACGATATTGCCCTCCTTTTCTCCGACAATATTCTTCAAGAAATCGTTGTATTTGAACTTGCCAAGAAAACAGATACCCTGACTATCTTTTCTGTATGCACTTGGAAGGCGAGACTCCTGAGCGATTCTACGAACTTCACTCTTCATCATGTCGCCGATCGGGAACATTGACTTTGCGATCTGCTTCTGTGATAGCTGCGACAAGAAATCAGTCTGATCCTTCACTGGATCTGGAGCAGTGCAAAGCCACGTCAAGCCACCCTCTCTCACAGCTCTTGCATAATGACCTGTCGCTGTGAAATCGTACTGATACCCCACTCTCTCCTCAAACATACCGAACTTGATGAATTTGTTGCACATCACGTCGGGATTAGGAGTAAGGCCACGCATAATCTTCTCCTTTGCATAGCCCACAACATTTTCCCAATATTCCTTGTGAAGATTCACGACGTCGAACTGCAAACCGTATTTTTTTGCAATCATAGTAGAGATCATGACATCGTCGTCCATAGAGCAATCCGACAAACCGTCGCATCCGCCGCCAATCTGTATGTAGAATAAATCTGGCTTAAGTCCTTGTTCGCACAACTGATGTACGACAACAGAGCTGTCGACACCGCCAGAAATAAGAGTTGCTATATTCATAAGTTCTTTGT
Organism: Paludibacteraceae bacterium; assembly: GCA_045629285.1. GTDB lineage: Bacteria > Bacteroidota > Bacteroidia > Bacteroidales > Paludibacteraceae > UBA1723. The sequence goes on from JAZQQY010000029.1 coordinate 151,902, forward strand.
TATTCTCTACAAAGATAAGAATTTTATATTAATTCATAATGCAAAATTCATAATTCATAATTAAGCATTTTGAATTTTATAATCAGCCAGCATTCACAATTCACACTCCCAAAACAATTCTGGCATCCACATTCATCTTACGACTTATTTCGCGTGCCAACTGCAATGTAGGTTCACATCGTCCATTAAAAATGTCACTTATTCTTGAAGAACTTACTCCTAACAACTCTGCAAGTTTTGCTTGATTTAATCCCATTTCATACATACGAAGTTTCATAACATCAACCAACGATGGATGCTCGATTGGATAATGCTCTTCTTCGTACTCTTCCACCAAAGAAGACAACAGATTAAGTTCTATGGCATTCTTATCAGTGACAGGAGTATTGTCATCCACCAAAGGCAACAACTCCTCTATACGCTCCATAGTAGCATCATATTCTTTTTTTGTTGTAATTTTTGCCATATTCTCCTTCGATTTATATTGTTGAAGCATTTATTTTATCGTATTCAGCATGTGTGCCGACAAAACGAATCAATACAGTGCTGATTGTAAATTTGATAACAACAATCAATCTATAGTTGTTACCTCTGATATTAAAAACATAATGTTGATTGCCAACAGCATCCACACTATTAAATGTTCTTTTTATATCATCAAAACAATTCCATTGCGCAGACTTTGTTTTTGTGAACCACTCCTCCAACGCAACTTTTGCATCTGCATGTTCCGTATAATACTCAATAATTTTTGTACGTGATATTATCCTCATTCCGTTTTTATTTTTTGCAAACATAGCGAATAAATATTGAAATTCAAAAATAAATTCCAAAATTCAAAAAATACGAATTGTATATTTGGACTAAATTCGTTGCCTCCACTTCCATATCTCCTGTCCCAACAGAATACAAAAGTATCCAATCGCATAGCAGACAATGTCAGCCCAAGCAAAGGATGTCCCCAATACGCAACAAGCCAAGTTATTGTCGGCTAAACCAATCACTTCTACCAATTTGAAATATTGAGTAATCTCAATTCCAACAGAGAACAAGAAGATGTATAGAGGAAGTTTCTTGTACTTCTTTGGATAGAAGATACGTACAAAGCAGTAGATCAACCACTCCACTATGATGTCTCCACCGTATGGACGGAGAAACTGGTCTTTTACATACATAGCAATAATGACTTCCTGCAAGAAGATGACCACGAACAGGAAAATATAAATGTTTCGTTTCATAGTCAGCTAAAAAATATGAGTAAGAAACGTACAACACAGATTATTATCGTGTAGATTGTAAATCCAATAAAAAATAATAACAATAAGATACCATCCATAGTTAATAAATTTTTAAGTAACAGTAATATAATTTTTAGTTCACTACTTTACAACCTTATTCCAATCTACCTTCTGTGACAAGTACATGATGCCAGCCAAGATGAAGAATAGACCAACACTTCCTGCAACCAAAGCGTATGTTTCCATCTGGATTAGCACGAAGATGTAGATGTAAAGCACCGTCAGAATGCCACCAATAGAGAATGCCGTCTTCTTAATGCGCAACACCGCAGCAGTGTAGAGTGTGAGCATTGTGATTGTCATTGCGGATGCCACCATATAAGCAGGTGTGAATCCGATATGCTCCGACAATGAGATTAGCAACGAGTAGAACAATGTAAGAGCAAGGCCGACGAGAAGATACTGGATCGGATGGATGTTCTTCTGCTGAATATGCTCCACAAAGAAGAAGACTGCAAATGTGAGCATGATGAATAGCATAGCGTATTTAGTGCAACGAAGTGACTGCTGATAATGCTGTACTGGAATTAGCAAGTCGACGCCGAACATAGAGTTGCTAATTGAATTCTTTACATCATAAGATGGCTCATCTAATTCCTGCGGATAATTTCTGTTGAGGTAAGAGATCTTCCAATTGCTTGTGAATCCCGCGTCGCTCACATTATTCTCTTCTGGAAGGAAATTACCAGTGAAACTTGGAGTTGTGGCATTTGATGTCAGTGCGACGGTAGTCATCTCACCAATAGGAGCAAACTTGATCGATTGTGAACCCTTGATATTAAACTTCATACTGAAAGGAATATTCTTGAGATTCTCCACTCCGTTCAAATCCACTGTTGCTGAAAGTTGACTCATTCCAGAAAGTAAACCGTTGCCACTTGGCTTCAACTCCAACACCTTACCAGCGATTGTAATTTTCATCTCCTCTGTGATGCCCTTAAGATCACTCAACGAGAAATTCACAGTCACTTGATTATTCTCCGAAATTGAATTCTGCATCTCGTCGCTCAACTCAAATGAACCATCCAACTCAATAGGAGCTTTGAAAATTGAAACCTGATACAAACCCTTCTTGCGAGTCTCATTCTGAATGTCACCCTTGACATTTAATTTTTTTGGCAACAACACCTTCACGCTCTCCACACGTTTCTTTGCAGAAGGATCAGCTGCACAAACACCCTCCTCATCTTCTGTAACTGTAGTCCATGTACCCTGCTTAACAGACAGAGTTGGGCCGACAATGTTCTGAGCCGCACACCATTGTCCAGTAACCTTCTCAATAGTCTGATCCGACGTCGACTTACGCTCCTCAATCAGATTCTCGATCATAGCCATAGGGATAAGCATCAATAGCGATAGTACGGTGATGATGATCATCTTAAAACCTGTACCCTTACCTGTTGTCTTTGGAGTAGTCTCCATTGTGTTGAAATTTTGTGTTTCCATAATCTGAAAATTTTAAAGTACTTTGAATTACAAAGTATATGAGTAAAAAAAATTAGAAGTTTAATCTTGATATATAAGTTCATCACTTGTGAAAATCAATACTACACAAATCACTATAAAACATACTAGTAGTAATAAAGGCATCAAAGCAAGAGTTATACTCTTTAATAATTTCTTATTTGTATCTGCCTTTGTATAATACAATACTGACATACAAATACAAAATAAGTATGATGCCAACACCTCATATCGATAATTTAAATGTAGAACGGATTGTAATTCAAGTGTTAAAAACACAACAATAGATCCTATTGCAGTAAGAATGAATATCGGAACAAATCTCATTTCAAATTATATTTTTAATTTCCAAAAGTACTTTGAGTTTCAAAGTTAAATAGTAAAAAAAGAGGCCACTACCATCTCGAAAGCTTAAGAAACGACTCCAAAGCATTCAAGTGCTCAGCGAAAGCAGCCCTGCCAAGATCTGTGATTTGGAAAGTAGTGTTGGGTTTACGGCCGATAAACTGTTTACGGCTCTGGATATACCCAAGTTCCTCCAAACTTTTGGTGTGGCTGGCAAGATTACCGTCGGTCAACTCAAGTAGACTCTTCAGGCTCACGAAGTCAAGTTCCTCGTTCACCATCAGTGCCGACATGATGCCCAAACGCACCTTGCTTTCAAAAGCCTTGTTTATATTCTTCAACTCATCCTTCATGATCAATTTCTTTCATGTTTGAAATAGAAGAATATTCCGTAGATGATGTGGCAAAGACCGAAACCTAAAGCCCAGAATAGAATGGCGTGGTCTCCAGTAGCACAGTCGATCAAACCTAATATTATATTGGCATAACCCAGATATTTTGCAGTCGAGAAAGTGTATGTAGAACCACAAAAAAGAGCCAAACCATAGAATATAAGCATCATCGACGAAGTCATGCCATAGACACCCTTCATCACAAAAATCAAGCAAAGTATACCACCGATCAAAAGAGGGAGACCAAAGTTCAAAAGCATCTGTTTAGTGGTCTTATCCATACGGAATGACATGTTACTCTTTGAAGCCTTCTTTTTAGAAAAGAAGAATACGATACTAACGCATATAGCAAGAAGTAAACCACCCTCACTCAATAGAGCTATCGTTTTGTCATCCTGTGTCAACGACGGATTCTCCAAAATACAGTTGGCAATGTATGATGCAACAAGTGCCAAGACGCCGACGATAATTGACGATGTGCCACTCAAAGAAAGAACCTTTGACGACTTCGCCATCATCTCTCTGATATCGTTTAGTGTATTTAATGCTTCATTTTCTTTCATGTCTCTGTACGAATTAAAAGTACTTTGTACCGCAAAGTTACAAATGGAATTTGAAATACAAAATAAATGAGAAAAAAAATCAAAAAAAAGGCGACATTACTGCCGCCTTTAAATTTCTGGATTTTTTTGCTAAACCAAATTCAGATTACATCTGATGCTCTTTTCTCAAAAGATCGTTCACTGTCTTAACAGGGTTGAATGTATCAACAGGAACCTCCACGAAAATTGTGTTCCAATCGCTCATTGCACCGTTCCATAGGCCAGGAAGTTCAAGCGCCTTCAATGCCTTACCATCCTTGCTCTTGCTTGAAATGAAACCTGTATTAGGGTCAACAAACTTAGTCAAGTCGTACTTGTCTCCCTTATAATCCTTAACACCACAAACAATATCGACTGGATTGAAGTGAGTAGCTTCCTTGAAGATCACCATCTGCTGTTCATCGTTTTTGTCAAACTGAGCGCTTTCAAGCACCTGTAGCGACTGACTACCGTCCGGATTGACAGCAACGTAAGGTCCACCACCTGGTTCACCTTCATTTCTCACCATTCCACATACGCGGATAGGACGGTCAAGCTTCTTCTTCAAGTATTCGATCTTATTTGCCAAATGAAGAGTGCAATCTGCTGCGTCTACATGAAGTTTTTCAGAAACAAACTTTTCAATCTCATCCAACTCCTTATCGCTTACATTTCCACTGTTCAACTTTCTCAAATACTTGAACATTTTCTCCTGATATTCAACAAGCACGCCTGCCAACATAGCCTTATATTCGACAGTAGGCTGTTTCAATGCATCCGGCACTACATTATCAATATTCTTGATAAAGATCACCTCGGAATCGATGTCGTTCAAATTCTGAATCAATGCACCGTGTCCACCTGGGCGGAATACCATCTTTCCATTGCTTGAACGGAAAGGTTCGTTATTCTCGTCAGCAGCAACAGTATCTGTGCTATGACGCTGTACGGAGAACGTAACGTCGTACTGAACACCGAAATTATATTCGTAGTCAGCAACCTTTTCAGACAACAATCTGTTGAAATATGTAAGGTGGTCCTCAGACACAGTGAAATGCAAACGAACAATACCATTCTTATTCTTCGCATACATCGCTCCTTCTGCCAAATGCTCTTCAAATGCAGTACGAACGCCCTTATCATTTTTATGGAACTGAATCAAACCCTTTGGCAAGAATCTATAGTTCAATCCATTCTGCTCTAGCAACGCATCTAGGACATTAGAATAACGCTTCTCTGTAAGTAAACGCATAACATTCTTTCCGTCGTTCTTCAAGCAAACCTTGTTAAGCTGCTCATAAAAAGCAAACTTCTGGATTTCGCTAATAAACTTCTGCTCAAACTCAGTCTGAGGCTCCCCTCCTCTATCTCTGAACTCAAACAAGTCCTTAAACATACGACTTGCAGCGCCAGAGGCAGGAGTAAATTTCAACACATCGTGACCGGCAGCCAAATAGTCTCTCCAAACAGAAATGTATTTGTCCTTCTCTTTGTCAGACAAATGCAAAATTCCGTCCTCAACTGTGGCAGCACACACAACTTTCAAAAACGGGAATCCCTTCTTGAAACATTCCAACTGTTCAAAAAGCTTTTCTTCTGAAATTCCCATCTGTTTCAGCAAGTCCAAATCATCCTGTGTCATATCCTAAATTTTTGCGTATCCTTAATCTGTGTCCTAAAATTAAATCTAATTCACGAACATTGCAAAGGTATAAGAGAAAAAGCTAATAAAAAAGTTTTCACGAACAAATAAACAGTGATACTCGGTAAGTTTTAACATTTTTTAATGTATAAATTTTCAACCACGATTTTTGTTATCTATTTTAAAAAAAACATAAAATCCATCCATAAATATAAAAAACAAGCACCTCTATTCCCATAGAAATGCTTGGATAATTAATCACATAAAACGAACTGAAATATTACTATTTAATTTTGTCTAGTAAAAGACGGTGCGAATATAAGCATTATTTCAATTCAACATTCAAGATTTTTGTATAAAAATTGATTTTATGCTATATTTGCACACATATATTAAGAAAGTTAGACGTGACACGACGATTATACACATTTTTTTTATCACTAGCTGTATGTCTAAACTTAGCGGCACAGAAAACGGATGTTGCAATCAACAGTTCGCTAGACAGTGTCTTTGCTTGGTTTAGGGAATGCAACAACCCGACGTTGAAATTCGGAACGCTTAAAGTCGACAACTATAGTGTGAGTATGCGCGACTCGTTGATCCAGATTTCACTGAGCAAACCATTTAAAAATGTCAATTTGAGGGAGGAGGCTATCAAGGCATTGAAAGATAGTATCAGTGTGAATTTGCCTGCTCCATACACTAACTACGACGTGGAGCTGTACATCTCCTCAAGAAGCATTTACGATTACGTGCCAAACGTGATGCGCAAGGAGACAAAAAAGGATAATTCACGTATACTAAACCTTAAAAAGGCTCCTGAATTAAGAAATGTGGTCACAAAGGTAGATGCTCCATGCACTCCATCAGCAGGGTTGCAAGGTCGTCACATCGCTCTTTGGGCAAGCCACGGTTACTATTTCGAACCGTCACAAAACTTATGGATCCTTCAACGTCCTCGTCTTTGGGGAATTTCCGAAGACACTTATACTCCATCAGTCGTTTTGCCTTATTTGATCCCGATGTTGGAAAATGCAGGAGCAAATGTGTTCTACCCTAGAGAAAGAGATGTCCAGAAGAATGAGGTGATCGTAGATTATGAAAGTGCAAAAGAATCCGAATATGTAGAGGAAAACGCACGCCGTGCAAAATGGCACACTCCAGAAAAGGGAGATACTGTAGGCTACGCTCAAAAGAAAAAGGTCTATCGTCATGGAGACAATCCTTTTGCCGACGGTTCGTATCGACTAATCCGCTCCCATCCGAATGGTTCTGCTTACACTGATTGGATTCCAGAAATCCCAGAAGAGGGTGAATATGCAGTATATATATCCTATAAGAGTTTGCCTAAAAGTGCCGACGACGCTCACTATACAGTCTACCACACAGGTGGCGAGACAGAATTTGTCGTAGACCAGACTAAGGGAAGCAACACTTGGATATACCTGGGAACATTCAAATTCAAAGCTGGCTCAAATCCACAAATCGGCAAGGTCCGCCTTACTAGCCAAAGTGTTGAGAAGGGCAAACTTATCACTGCCGATGCCGTGAAATTCGGTGGTGGAGTTGGTTGCGTGGAGAGAAGCATCGCACCTGTTGAAGGTGCTCCTGAACCTTTCTTCTACACAAGTGAAAAGCCTAAGTATCTGGAGTGTGCCCGCTATTGGTTGCAGATGGCTGGATTCTCCGACAGTGTTTACTGCGGACAAAGCAACGAATACAAAACCGACTATATGAGCCGTGCCATTTGGGTAAACGCTCTATCCGGAGGCTCTCATCTCAATACAAAGACTAAAGGCAAAGGGGTGCCTATCGATTTGGCAATGGCGCTTCACACTGATGCCGGAGTCGACTCGATGACAATCGGGACATTGGCGATTTTCCTTACAAGCGATATGGGGAAAACGGAGTACCCTACCGGACTATCCCGTATGGCTTCACGTGATTTTGCCGACATGATACAGACTCAGGTAGTGGACGACATAAAAAAAATATACTGTCCGGATTGGCATAACCGCGGTTTGAGAGACGAGGCATACTACGAAGCCAGAGTCCCAGAAGTACCTACGATGTTGCTTGAACTTTTGTCGCACCAGAACTTCGAGGACATGAAGTATGCGCACGATCCTGAGTTCAAATTCACAGTAGCCCGTTCCATTTATAAAGCAGTGACAAGATTCATTGCCAACACCAATAATATAGAGGACTACGAATTCACTCCGCTTGCTCCGTCGCATTTTGCCATTGATTTCAATGGAGATAAGATCAACCTTTCTTGGAAGCCGACTAAAGATACTTTGGAGCCATCGGTTTCTACCGACGGATACATCCTTTACACTGCAATCGGAGACAACGGATTCAACAACGGAATATATTTGGAGGAGAACAAATACTCTATGGAGCTACACAAAGACTCCATATACAGATTCAAAGTGACTGCAGTAAACAGAGGCGGTGAAAGTTTCCCTTCCGAAATTCTTTCCGCAAGCATAGCTTCCAAAGAAAAAGGAAGAGTGTTGATCGTAAATGGATTCAACCGTGTGTCGGCTCCTGAATTCTACGAGGATTCTCTATTCGGAGGATTCGTAGACAGCAATGATCCCGGAGTGCCATATATAAGAGACATTTCAAAGACCGGCAGTCAGACCGATTTCACAAAGAGTTCGCAATACCTTTCAAACGACCAACCTGGATTCGGAGCATGTGAGAAAAACTTGGAAGGACAGATTATCGCAGGAAACACATTCAACTATCCTTACATCCACGGCAAAGCTCTGAAGGCATTAGGATTCAGTTTTGTTTCCATGAGCGACGAAGCGTTTGAGACTCACAGCAATGTCGACAAGACCCATTTCTGCATGGTAGACTATATTCTTGGAATGGAGAAGGAGACAAAATGCGGCATTCAGAAACGTTATAACGTATTGAATTATCCGACAAGAAAGAAATTGTCTAAGTATTTGATATCAGGAGGCAACCTATTCATTTCGGGAGCTTACTTGATGTCGGAGTTGGAATTGACTAAGATCGAATATCCGTCCGTAGCAAAATTTGCTCATGAAGTGTTGGGAGTTAAGCTTAAGTCAGCCACAGCTCCAGAGGGAATGCAACTAAGCCAGATCCAAAGTTCGTTCAGCATAAAGAACGACTTCAAACATAGCTATAAGTTCAACAACGGACCTAGCGATCGCCAGTACACAGTAGCGTCGCCAAACATTCTTGACAAAGGAAATCCAAACGCATTCGTAGTGTTCAGATATCTTGAGAATGCGGAACCGGCTGCTATCGGTCAGAAAGGCAAACTAAATACGCTCATCAGCGCTGTGCCATTCGAAAGCATAGATGAAGAGGAGCAAAACTTATTCATGAAGGAACTTGCGACCTTCTTCGGATTGATTGGAGACAAGAAAAGCACTGCAAAAACAGCAGCTAAGAAGTCTACAACAGTAAAGAAAAAGGCTTCAGCCAAGAAGACTACACCAAAAAAAGCGACAAAAAAGTAACATGAAAATATATGTATATACTGAATTTGTAGACGAAAGTGTCAGCAACAGATTCAACGGAAAAAACACTGCAGACGCAGACTACATACTACTTGACAAAGTGGAGAATGCCGAACACATCCTTGGCAGCAGCCGTTCGGTGTGGCAGGTTTCTCAGGCTTTGAAAAAAGCTAACTTCGGTACGGATGACTATTTAATGCTGATTACTCGCAATGTGGATTGCAAGTTCATCAACGGAGGCGAGAGCGAATTCGCGTTCGCTGCATCATACACAGGTCGTACATGCGTTTACTCAGACTATATCACAATCACCGACGGTGAGGCTCACAATACTCCGGTAATAGCTCCGCAGATAGGAAGCGTAAGAGAAGACTTCAACATGGGAAGCATCGTTCTTTACAAGGCTTCCGAATGGGTTAAGGCTAGTGAGAAGATGGCCGACGACTACGACTACGCTGCATACTATTTCATGCGTCTGATGCTTTGTCAGAACGGCGACACATACCAGATCCGCCAGACTTTGTATCAAGAGAGTGAACTAGATTGCCGTAGTGCGGAAGACAAGCAGTTCGACTATGTAAACCCGAACAATGAGCTTAAGCAGCTTGAGATGCAACGTGCATACCTAGAGTATTCTAAGATTTGTGGTGTATACATTGACTACGATCATACAAACAGAATCAAGATAGAGACCACAGATTACGCAGAACACTACAGATTCAAAGTGTCTGTGATCATTCCAGTCAGAAACAGAGAAAAGACAATCGAGGATGCAGTGAAATCGGCACTAAACCAAAAACTTAAAAACGGCAAGGTTAATGTGATTGTAGTCGACAATTTTTCTACAGATAAGACTACAGACAAGCTAATCAAACTTGCTAACGAGAACAACCGTCTTTACCATATATTCCCATCGCGTACAGATCTTGGAATCGGCGGTTGCTGGATGGAAGCCGTACGCCATGAATCATGTGGACTTTATTGCGTTCAGCTTGACAGCGACGACGTTTATCAGGACGAGAATACATTACAGAAAATTGTAGAGACATTCGAGAAAGAGAAATGTGCAATGGTAATCGGCTCTTACTCATTGACCGATTTCGACCTCAACCCTATCCCACCAGGATTGATCGCCCACAAAGAGTGGACTGACAAAGAGGGGCCGAACAACGCTGTCCGAATCAACGGACTCGGCGCACCACGTGCATTCTTCACTCCTGTATTAGTTGAGATTCCGATTCCAAACGCTAGCTACGGAGAAGATTACGCAGTTGGACTGCAGATGTCGAAAAAATATAAGATCGGCAGAATCTACGACAGCCTTTACTGTTGCCGCAGATGGGGAGGAAACTCCGACTCTTCACTATCAGTGGAAAAGATCAACGCCAACAACAACTACAAGGATTCTATCCGTACGATAGAGATGCTGTCAAGAGGTTTTAACAAATAAATGATTAGGCCATGGAAATCGAAAACATCAACATATCGCTAATATTCTATGCCGCATTCCGCAACCAGGCATGCGAAGAAAAGTTCCAGGAACTGATCAAAGAGGTTAATCTTTCATCCGACGTGATGATTGGCGGTAAACCTTACAACGCCAACTTCACTTCTACAATCATAAAACTTGATTTCCCTAATTTCAACTCAAACAGAAAGAGAAAGGAAAACATCATATATATCGACCGAGACTGCAATGCCAACGAAAAGATGGATGGCAGTGTCATCGATGCAATCATGGCTTCCCCAGAAACAGACTATGTGAGGGGTGTTAAACCAGAAAGCAAACATTACGCAATCTTCTTCAGTCGATTGACAGACTACAACGTCAACCCCAGCGAGTTGTCGGAATTGATCCGTGTTATGGTTGAGACAGACGCTATCGTCACTTACTCCGACTATAGTAAAGTGGTGAACGGACGCAGAGTCAGAATGCGTCTTGCCAACCCAACTACAGGAATGTCCGTTTGCGACAGAGACTTCGGTTCTGTGTTCGGAATCAATTGTGAGAGATACGATGAATTCCTGCAAAGCACTAGTTTCATGGAGTTGGAACGCATGATATTCAATATTTCATTCGCCAACCGTGGAGAGATCGTACACATCTGCGACTCACTTTATGATGAGGTTTATCTTCCTGGTTACGAAAATGTCATCAACAACGAAAAGTTCTCATCAACAAAGCTAGCAGACTTTGCCATGAATATTCACTTCGACATGGCACGTATGAATGCGACAATTCCGTCGGACCAGATTAAAGAGATCGAGAGCATAGCCAACATTGTAGAAAAAGAGGAGAAACCAAAAGTCCTTGTCCTTTTGCTTGGCGATGAGTATACAAAAGAGGATGACGAATTGAACGTACACAGATTCGGACAAAAACGCAAGATCGGAGCCGAGTTGAAAAGATACTATGGCGACGATGCAGTTGATGTTAGACTTAAGGAAGCTCATTTTGTCTACACCGGCTACCCTACTTACGAGACAGAATATAATCTGCCACTTGACTTGGTACAGCTTGCTGACATCGTTATCGAGATTCAATACAACACATTGATAAAAGCAGCTGATATCCGCTATATCGTAAAACGTATGGCGGAAACAAAGGCAGGAATGGTACTTTCAATCCATCCGGATATGGAGCTTTTCTCAAAAGCCGACGCAATGCATCTAGGCGACGCAATGCCACAATGTTGCTTGAGCGGACTATACAGATTTGTTGACAGAGCATTCGCAACTACAGCATTCATGGAGTCAAGAATGCGTCTTACTGCAGCAATGCCACGTTATGAGAACTTCTTGGACATGGCACAAAAGTTTAAGACTGTAGTGCTACAGAAATACATGTCGACAGAATCAGAAATTGATGAGAAGACAAATATCATCCACAATGCAGACCTACAATTCAAGAGTCAGACAGAAGAGGCAGCATTACTTGAAAGAGAGATGTTCCACCGTCAATTGCTAGTTGAGAAAAAGTAAGAGAATATGAGCGAAATTCAGAAGAAGGTTTACGACAGACTTATTCCGACAAACGAAAGTCTTGAAGTTTTGACAAAGACATTCATCGTAGACGGCTACAAGATTGTGGCGCAACACAATCCTGCAAGAGCCGTATCGTCTGGAGCTAAGTTGGATAAGGCGACAATAGCTAAACGCAAATGTTTTCTTTGCGAGGAGAACCGTCCTGTTGACCAGCCGAGCGTGAGATACAACGAGAATTTTGAGATACTTAAGAATCCGTTCCCTGTATTGATAAATCATCTTACAATTCCATTGCTACGTCACGAACAGCAGCAGATACTTCCCCATTTCGCCTCTATGCTTGACTTGAGCAAAGATCTGCCAGACTTCACCCTACTTTACAACGGACCCAAAAGCGGTGCATCGGCGCCAGATCACATGCATTTCCAAGCTGTCAAAAATGGTTTGATGCCTATTGATGAGAAACCACTGTCGGAATTTGATATTGTCGACGGAGAGATTCGCAACTTCGGCAGAAAATGTTTTGTATTCGAAGGATCAGACAAAGACACCATCTGCAAACAATTTACCGATTTATATAACAAGTTGACTATCAAGGACGACGAGTGGGAACCGAGAATGAATATAGTGGCTCACTACATCACGTCGACAAAAACTTGGAATGTGTGGGTGTTTGCAAGAGAAAAACATCGCCCATCATACTACGAGCAAGGTAAAATGATCAGTCCGGGAGTAATTGACATGGCTGGTGTATTGGTTCTTCCAAAACCGGATGATTACAACAACATCGACGAAAATATGATCCGTCAGACTTATAAAGAAGTTTCGATAAAATAAGAATTAAGAGGTAAAAGATAATGCTATATGAAAAAAATATCTAAATATTTTACAACTACACTATTAGGCACCATGGCTATTCTATCTACAGGATGCGGATCTGACAATAAATTAAAAGACGCAAGTGATGAAAGGATCAAAATTACCGGACGTGTAGTTTATGAAGGATACCAACGACATCATGAAGACTACACAAGCCCTGCAACTGTGGCCAAATGGTCGTATCCCGGAGTCACAATCTCTACAAAGTTCAAAGGCACATACATTATGATGTATGCAAAGGAAGAGAGCGGATTCTTTATGGTTGATGTCGACGGAAAACGCAAGAAGATAGAATTCGGGAAAAACGGCGGCAGTATGATACTTGCCGACAGTCTAGACCCTAATATAGAGCATAGCGTCAAAGTTGTATATTGCAATGAAGGTCACGAACTACAGCCCGAATTCTACGGCTTCAAGACAGACGGTGATTTATCAAAACCAAATTCCACAGAAAACAAAAACAGATTCTATTTCATCGGCAATTCAATCACATGTGGATATGGTGTAGACGGAGACAGAAGTCAGACCTTCAACTACAGCACTGAAGATTTCACTAAGACATTCGCTTACCAAATCTCTGAAAAATACGATGCTGAATATACAGTGTTCGCAAAATCAGGCTATGGCATATACCGTAATTATGGCGACGTGCGCGAAGGAAGCACCGTCAACATGAGCACACTATACGACTATACTCTATTCACAGACACCACATACAAATGGGATCACAACTGTGTAAAAGCCGACGTCGTATTCCTCAACCTAGGCACAAACGACACCAGCGTAGACAACTACGATATTCAGAAATTCAAATCGGCAGCTTCAAAATTTGTTGCCAGAGTCAGAGCCACAAACCCTGATAGCAAAATTGTTTTGATGACAGGTCCGATGATGCATGGAAAAGCATTGTCAGACGTGATGACGACACTTGACGAGATTGCATTTCAGATGGTAAAAGACGGAGACAAGAACGTCTTCAGATTCAACTTCACTCCAGACGACGGCAAATTCGGCTACGGTACCGACTGGCATCCAAGTGCAGAAAAGCAGAATGATATGACACGAGAACTGATTGAGTTTATGGAGAAATACATGATTGCAAAATAAACGAAGAGCGTGTATCAAAAATAATAGCCGTTTCAGAGACTTAACTACATGTTGTTACTCTGGAACGGCTTTGTCATAATTCAAAAAAGCGAAAAATGTAAGCTGTAAAAATCAAGTTTTACATTTTGAAACACCATTTTATTGTTTAATCTCTTTTTTTAAAGTGAGGTAACTCCACCATGCCCAACGTTTGCGTTTTGCCAAATAATAAAGTTTATATTGATTCTCGTAAGCTTCTCTTTCAAACGAAATTCGACGGTAAGCTGCATGTGAATTTCTATATTTAACCAGCCAAACAAGCCATTCAATCACATACCAAAGATAGAACGGAATGAAAAGCATCTCCTTCATCTGTGCAGAATGTATTGCCTCATGGTTAATCAAAACCTGATTGACAGTGGCCTCCTTACGCACAAAAAGCAGAGTAAAAAGGTTGATAGCGGCAAAGCCCTTAGTGGGAAGTATACTGTTTTTGATTATTATCATATCCGCCTATAAAATAAAGCCACAGTCACGACAAACAGGATTCACAATCTCATTTCTAGAGAATGCAAGTTTCATCTCGATAGCAACCTTACTATTTATTATCTCTTCCAGAGGTGTAGTGAATATGTTGCCAAGGGCCATATCTCCGTTTGCATCCAGACAACACGGCACGACACTACCGTCGCACAAAATAGCTATATGATCACGCAACGCATAGCATTTCTTGTGTTGCAGATCCAACTTCTTTTGTCCTGGCCACGAGAATCTCGCCGCATTCTGCAAGAATATATGATCCTGAATCTTCACATTTCGCGACGTCGTATCCTCAATCTGCGTAGAAAAATACGAATTGATAGCCCCTTTACAATAATCATTGAAATCTGAAGCACCGTCGGCACCATTATTCCAAAGACGGAAACTGAAATATGTATCTTCCGAATATCTCTTGGCAAACGAAAAAACATCATTCATTCTATCCTTCCATTGCTCCGACGGTATATTCTCCGCATATGCATGGACAGAGACATTGCACTGACGAATCAGCTTATCGGCAAACACCTGTTCCACCTTCTCCAGCATAGAACCATTAGTTGTCAAGTTCACGTGGAACCCATTGTCGACAGCCATCTTCACCAATTGACAGAAATGAGGATGGAGAGTAGGTTCACCAAGCACATGAAGATAGATATACTCCGTATAAGGACGTATAGAAAAAAGTATCGCCGAAAATTCTTCCGGCGATATAAACTTTTTCTTTCTCTGAGAAGACTGACAGAAACTGCATTTGAAATTGCAGACGTTTGTCAACTCTATGTAAATCTTCTTAAATCTCAACTCTTTCTATTATGGGTTGTACTCCAAGATACCAGTGTTGTAACGAGAGCGTAGAGCCTTGATATACTGGAACTTGTAACCGATAGTTGCCATGATCACCATGTTTTGGCAAGAAGTGAAGCCTCTTGAGATACCAGCCTGCCAATACAAACCATTAACAGGTTCTCTCATCATTTCATACATGATTTTGAATGACAAACCGTAATCAAACTCATCTGGAATCCAGTCCTTAGTCTGCTCAATGTTTGACTCCCAGTTCTTTCTGAAAATAGATTCTTTATCGAAAGTACCTACATCCAAAGTCTTACCTGCCACATAACCAGTAACGTACAAACCAAGGCTAGGAGTAAGTCTACCTGGTCCGACATTATAAATGGAATACATGATGTCGACAGGAAGTTTCAAACCAATAGCACCAACCTTCACGTCCTGTGATACAGTTGTAAGTTCCAACTTTTCTCCTTCTAGAACAAACTTCTGAGTGTAAATAAGAGAATCGAGCTTAGAACCTTCAGAACAAATCAACAAACCAGGCTGAATACTCCACTTCGAGTTAAGCTGAATTTCAGCAACTACACCCGCGTTCATACCATGTTTGAAAGCTGTACCGTAGGCATCATTGAAATCTCCGTTCCACTTAGACATGTTATAGCCAGCCTGCAAACCCATTCGCACCTTAACATCAGGCTCCGCAAATATATTTAATGCTGAAATCAGCATTACGATCGAAATTAAAATCCTTTTCATCCTTAACAAATTGATACTTATTTGTGCAAATGTATTTATATTTTCCATTTCTGCAAAATTTCTTTCAACTAATGTTATGAACAATTTTAGTTGTTTCAAGACAATAACATAAAAAATAAAAAGCAGAGACTGGCATAAACAAAAAAAGACGGTCAAAAAGACCGTCTTATAAAATAAAATTGTGAATATTTACAGATTAGAATCTGAACTGGAATTTTGCTGAGATGTTTGGAGTACAGTGGCTCTTCATCCAGTCACCCTCAAACTCAACACCAGCACCGATAGCATCATTGAAGTACCAAGTACCACCAGAATACATACCGAAATCTCCATTAACGTGATCCCAAGCATCCTTTTCTGCATCTGTCCAATCACCAGTAGGGATAGAAAGAGCAACACCACCGTGGAAACCAAGGTATGTGTCAAGCTTCTTCAAGAACTGGAAGTGGAAAGCAGAACGAAGAAGGATCAAATGTTCCATAAGACCAAGATCTCTCTTGATACCGTAACCGTTAACATCTCCATGCCACATATCGTGATCGTAACCACAGATACCGTACTGGAAACCTAGGTCGATACCACCATTGTTACCGAAATTTTTTGTATTGATGAAACCACTAGCAAGACCAGCAGCACCATCTACTGTGATCATAGGCATAACTGCATTGTCATCCTCCCAACCAGGAACACCAACGCCAACACCCAACTTGAATCCATCAACCATTGTCATACCAGTAGCACGGTGCTTACCAGCATTAGCAGACATGAATGTCATAGCAGCAAGTGCAAAAGCCAAAACTTTTTTCATTTCCTTTTCCTTTAATGATTAATTTTCTGCAAAGGTAAGAGATTTTTCAGTTAATGTCAGAAAAATAATGTTAAAAAACATTGTAGTATAACAAAATAGATATTTTTCTTCATGTTTACTTATTTTTTTTACAAAAAGAAAAGCATTTTAAGTTAGTTTTTCGCAAAAACTATCTTTCTTATTTCAATATTTTATATATTTGCAACGCTTTTTGCATAGGCACACAAAATTGTCAGGCAAAAGTGAGTTAACAGAAAGTAATAATATTTAATATGAATATCGAAAAGAAAGTAATTGATGAAGTAAGCTTGCAGCTTACACTAAGCATCAATGAGGAGGATTACAAGGGAAGAGTTGAGAATGCTCTTCGTTCATACCGTCAGAAGGCTAACATCCCAGGTTTCCGTCCTGGTAAAGCTCCAGCGTCGTTGATCGACAAGATGTACCGCAAGAGTGCAATGGCAGAAGAGGTTAACAAGTTGGTTCCTGAAATGCTATCTAACTACATCAACGAGAACAAACTTCGTGTACTTGGCGAGCCTATCTTGGCAGAGGGTCAGGAGTTGCTAGACTTCGAGAAGGATGTAAACTACACTCTTACTTTCGACGTTGCTTTGATTCCTGATTACAAGGTATCATTGGACAAGAAGTTCAAGGTTGCTCAGTACGAGATCTCTGTTGACGACAAGATGATCGACGATACAGTTAAGTCATACGCTTCACGCTACGGTTCATACTCAGAGGGTGAGACTGTAACAGAGAACGATATCGTCAAGGCAACAGTTGTTGAGCTTGAGAATGGCAAGGAGAAGGAAGGTGGCGTTAAGGTAGAAGAGGCTATCCTTTCACCAAAATATTTGAAGGACGAGGCTCAGAAGAAGTTGTTCATCGGCGCAAAGAAGGGTGCTAAGCTAGCTATCTCTTTGAAGGCTGCTATGGACGGCAACGAGGCTGAGATCGCTTCATTCTTGAAGATTAAGAAGGAGGAGGTTGCTAACGTTAACGACGAGCTATCACTTGAGATCACTTCTATCTCTCACTACACAGAGGCTGAGGTTAACCAGGAGTTGTTCGACAAGGCACTTGGTGAGGGCGCAGTAAAGAACGAGGCTGAATTCAGAGCTAAGATCAAGGAGGAGCTTCAGGGTTCTCTAACTGCTGACAGCGACTACAAGCTAGGACTTGACATCAGAGACGCAGTTCTTGCTCAGATCAAGGACCAGAAGTTCCCAGATGCTATCTTCAAGAGATTCTTGAAGCTTAACAACAAGGAGCAGGCTGACAAATTGTCTGATGAGGACTTCGACAAGTCATACGATAACGAGATCGACGAGATGAAGTGGATGCTTTACAAGGATGCTGTTCTTGTAGAGAACAAAGCTAAGATCGAGCAGGCTGACGTAATCGCATTCTGCAAGAAGGTAGCTAAGGCTCAGTTCGCTCAGTATGGTATGGTTGCAGTTCCAGACGATGTATTGGAGAACTACGCACGTGAGATGATGAAGAACTCACAGCAGAGCCAGCAGATCGTTGAGAACATCAAGAACGAGAAGTTCATCGAGATTGCTAAGTCTAACATCACACTAGAGAAGAAAGCAATTTCTTTGGATGAGTTCAGCGCAATGTTCCAGAACAAGTAATAGAACAGATTAAATCTGACTATATAAGAGACGTCGTTTATCGGCGTCTCTTTTTTTACCATCAATGAATAATTATGCCGTTCAGCATGCTTTTGCACAAAAACAAAGAAAAATTAGATATTTCAATATAGCATTTTAGTCCTAAAAGTTGTCAAAAACGACATTTTTCGAAAAAAGTTTAGTTTCAAGCAAAAAAAATGCCTTTTAAAATTGGATATTGAGATAATATTTCTTTAAGTTTGCATATAAGGAAAAATGAAAGGAAAATGAAAAACGATTTTAGAAAATTCGCAGTTGGTCATTTAGGAATGAACGGTCTAGCATTAGACCAGTACACATCCCAAATATCAGATAGCTATATATCTCCGAGCATTTTGGAGGAGCGTCAGCTCAACGTCACACAGATGGATGTATTCTCTCGTCTTATGATGGACAGAATCATTTTCCTAGGTGATCAGATTGATTCATATACAGCAAACGTTGTTCAGGCTCAGCTTCTATATCTAGAGTCAGCCAACCCAGGAAAGGATATTTCAATCTACTTGAACTCGCCTGGTGGTTCGGTATATGACGGTCTTGGAATTTATGACACTATGCAGTTTATCTCTTCTGACGTGTCTACAATTTGTACAGGTCTTGCCGCATCCATGGCATCTGTATTGCTAGTGTCAGGAGCAAAGGGCAAGAGATATGCATTGAAGCACTCACGTGTAATGATTCACCAGCCTATGGGTGGAGCTCAGGGTCAGGCATCAGATATCGAAATCACAGCTCGCGAAATCTTGAAATTGAAGCAGGAGCTATATACAATCATCGCAGACCACTCTGGCCAGACATTCGATAAAGTGTGGGCAGACTCAGACCGCGACTGTTGGATGACAGCAGAAGAGGCTAAGGAATACGGTATGATTGATGAGGTGCTAGTGAAGATGAAATAAAATATGGCAGGGCATAACACTGATAGATGCAGTTTCTGTGGACGCACATCCAAAGAGTGCAACGTACTTCTTGAAGGATTGAGCGGAAAAATTTGTGACGTTTGTGTGCAGCAGGCATACACAATGTTGCCAAACCTCACAGCAGAAAAGACAGGGAAAAACAAATCCGGATTCGACGGCAAATTGCCAACTCCCAAGGAGATAGTCGAATATATGGATCAATATGTAATCGGTCAGGAGACAGCAAAAAAAGTATTGTCGGTAGCTGTTTACAACCATTACAAACGTTTGAAGCAAGACGTTGAAGACGACGGTGTTGAGATTGAGAAGTCAAACATCATCATGGTCGGACCGACAGGTACAGGTAAGACATTACTTGCCCGCACCATTGCAAAACTACTTAACGTGCCATTCACAATCGTAGATGCGACTGTATTCACAGAAGCCGGTTACGTAGGAGAGGATATCGAAAGTATCCTGACACGTTTGTTGCAGGTTTCAGACTACGATGTTGAGTCGGCCCAGAGAGGAATCGTCTTCATCGATGAAATAGATAAGATAGCAAGAAAAGGCGATAATCCGTCCATCACAAGAGATGTGAGCGGAGAAGGTGTTCAGCAGGGATTGTTGAAATTGTTGGAGGGTTCGATTGTGAACGTACCGCCACAGGGAGGAAGAAAACACCCAGACCAGAAGATGATCCAAGTAGACACGAAGAATATTCTATTTATATGCGGAGGAGCATTTGACGGCATCGAAAGAAAGATTGCCATGAGAATGAATACCAAAGCTGTCGGATATAGCGTGGCTAGAGGAAAGAACGCACAGATTTCACTTGACGACATCATCAAATATGTGTCGCCGCACGATTTGAAATCATTCGGTTTGATTCCAGAAATAATCGGACGTCTTCCATTGTTGACACATCTAGACAAACTTGATTCGGCTGCATTAAGAAGAATTTTGGTTGAACCCAAAAATTCTATCATCAAGCAATATATCAAGTTGATGGACATGGACGGTGTGGCACTTACATTTGCCGACGACACTCTTGATCTGATTGTAGAAAAGACAGTTGAGTGCAAACTTGGAGCACGAGGTCTTAGATCGATCGTTGAGATGATCATGACAGATGTTATGTTTGAAACTCCGTCTAAGAAAGTCAAGAGCGTTGAAATCACAAAAGATTATGCGCTTAAGAAGCTTGAAAATCTAAGTTTAACAGCAGAATCCTAAATATCATTCGATATTATGAAAATGAGATTGAAAGAATTTTGCGTTTGTGTAATTTAGTATTAAATTTGGAGATATGATGACAAAGGAAGAATTACATAAGGAGCTAAAATATCATTTTGGTTTCGACTCTTTCAAGGGCAACCAAGAGGATATCATCATGAACGTACTTGGCGGTAACGACACATTCGTGTTGATGCCTACAGGTGGCGGCAAGTCGTTGTGTTACCAGTTGCCATCATTGATAATGGATGGTACAGCCATCGTTATATCTCCGTTGATAGCGTTGATGAAAAACCAAGTCGACGCAATGCGAAATTTCAGTGAAGAACGTGGAATTGCTCATTTTCTGAATTCATCATTGTCGAAAGCAGAAGTCGACAGTGTCAAGACAGATATCTTAGAAAAAAGAACCAAGCTACTATATGTTGCACCTGAGTCGTTGACAAAAGACGAGTATATTGAGTTTTTGCAAAATGTAAAGATCTCTTTCTATGCCGTCGACGAAGCGCACTGTATTTCTGAGTGGGGACACGATTTCCGCCAGGAATACCGCAACATCCGCCCTATTATCGACCGAATCGGCCAGAAAGTGGGTGTGATTGCACTTACAGCCACAGCGACTCCAAAGGTACAGCACGACATTCAAAAAAGCCTTGGAATGAAAGATGCGAAGGTATTCAAATCTTCATTCAACCGTTCTAACCTCTACTACGAGGTTAAGCCAAAGACTAAGGATGTCGACAAAGATCTTATCAAGTTTATCCGTGCCAACCACGGCAAAAGCGGAATCATCTATTGTTTGAGCCGCAAGCAGGTAGAAGATCTTGCCGAAACTTTGAATCTGAACGGAATCAAAGCAAGAGCGTACCATGCAGGTATGGATGCTACCGTGAGAAGCGCCAATCAAGACGACTTTCTATTGGAAAAAGTAGATGTTATCGTGGCGACAATCGCATTCGGTATGGGAATCGACAAACCGGATGTAAGATACGTCATTCACTACGACATTCCAAAGAGTCTCGAAGGATACTATCAGGAGACCGGTCGAGCAGGCAGAGACGGAGGAGAAGGTAGATGTATCGCATACTACTGCGAAGAAGATCTTAAGAAACTTGAAAAGTTCACTCAAAGTAAGAACGGTTCTGAAAAAGAAATAGGCAAACAGTTGTTGGCAGAGACACAGATGTATGCAACTACAACAATGTGCCGAAGAAAAGTATTGCTTCACTATTTCGGTGAAGAGTATGTTGAAGATAATTGTGGAAATTGCGATAATTGTTTAAATCCAAAGAAAACAGTGGAGGCAAAAGAGTTACTAAGCACGGTATTGGAAACCGTTGTAGCTTTAGGAGAGCAGGAGAAAATTGATTATGTCATTGACATCATCATGGGTAGAGAGACACCTATGATTGTCGAGTTGAATCAACATGAGGAGATTGACACTTTTGGTGAAGGCAAGTCAGAACCGGAGTCGACATGGCAATCCGTAATCCAAGAAGCCATCGTAGTCGGATATCTCAAAAAAGATGTTGAGAGCTACGGAAATTTGAAAATCACTCCGGAAGGAAAGAAATTCATATCAAAGCCAAAGAGTTTCAAGGTTAATATTGTAGACGAAGATGAAGTTGACGATATTGACATTGAAAACATTCCTCAGACTGGAGATGCAGACTCATGTGCTGTTGACCCAGAATTGTTCATGATGCTTAAGGATTTGAGAAAGAAGATGGCGAACCAGATGGAAATTCCACCGTTTGTAATCTTCCAGGATCCAGCATTGGAGGCAATGGCAACTACATATCCAATCAACTTGGATGAGTTGGCAAACATCCCAGGCGTCGGACAGGGTAAGGCTAAGAAGTTCGGTAAAGAGTTCGTTGATATAATCCGTCGTCACGTCGAGGAGAATGAGATTCAGCGTCCTGAGGACTTCAGAATCCGTACCGCACCAAGCAAATCCAAGATAAAAGTAGAAATTCTTAATGCTATCGACCTAAAGAAGCCGCTTGACGAGTGGGCTGCAGGTAGAGGTATTGAGTTTGATGACATGCTTACTGAGATCGAGTCTATTGTAAACTCTGGACCAGATACTCCTCCAGACATCAGCTACTTCATTGAGCAGGTGATGGATGAGGACAGAGTAGATGAGATCTACGACTACTTCAAAGATGAAGCAGAGTCTGACGACATTGACGCAGCAATTGAGAATTTAGGTGGCGACTATACAGAAGAGGAAGTTCGTCTTGTAAGAATAAAATTTTTGACAGAATTAGGTAGTTAATTAAGAAAAATGAAACCAACATTATTAGTTTTGGCAGCCGGAATGGGTAGCCGTTACGGTACATTGAAGCAGCTTGACGGCGTTGGCCCAAGTGGTGAAACAATCATGGACTATTCAATCTATGATGCAGTTAGAGCTGGATTCGGCAAGGTTGTATTTGTAATCCGTCGTGATTTCGAGAAAGA
The DNA here is from genome assembly GCA_045629285.1 of Paludibacteraceae bacterium. Taxonomy (GTDB): domain Bacteria; phylum Bacteroidota; class Bacteroidia; order Bacteroidales; family Paludibacteraceae; genus UBA1723. The sequence continues at coordinate 175,253 of JAZQQY010000029.1, forward strand.
CTTCAATGAGAAGATCTTGTCTAAATACAAAGGTGTTGTAGAGGTAGCTACAGTATTCCAGGCATTGGATTGTCTACCTGCAGGCTATAGCGTTCCGGAAGGACGTGAGAAGCCATGGGGAACAAACCACGCCATCTTGGTTGCAAAGGATGCAGTTAACACTCCATTCGCAGTAATCAATGCTGACGACTTCTACGGAAAAGAAAGCTTTGAGATTCTTGCTAAGGCTTTGATCGCACTTGATGGCAAGAAGAACGATTACTGCATGGTAGGTTACCGTCTAGGCAATACTCTTTCTGAGAGCGGTACAGTTTCAAGAGGAGTTTGTCACACAGACAATAACGGTTGCCTTTCAACAGTCGAGGAGCACTACGAAATCCACAGAAAGGGAAGCGAGGTTATCTTCAAAAACCAGACAACAGGTGATTTCAACAGCATCGACGAGAACTTGCCTGTATCAATGAACATGTGGGGATTCACTCCTGACTATTTCGTTCATTCAGAAGCTGACTTCAAGGTATTCCTTGACGGTGTTAACGGAAATTTGAAGGCTGAGTATGGTATCCCAACAATGGTTAACAAACTTATCCAGACAAAAACTGCAACAATCAAGGTTCTTGACACTCCATGCAAGTGGTTCGGTGTAACTTACAAGGAAGACCGTCCGATGGTAGTTTCAAAGATTGAGTCGCTTGTAGCAGCAGGCGTTTATCCAAAGAAATTGTTCTAATCAAACAATATTCAACTAAAGGGAGCGTCCAACAACGCTCCCTTTTTTTATTACAAGACAAACGGTAGAATCAACGTCTACCCGACCCCAAAAACTACATTATTGACAACATTAATATTTAACCAACCATGGAGACATTAAAAAGGATTCTGATAGTGTCGATTGCATTATTCGCGTCAACTTACCTATTTGCAAAAGAAAGCATAAAAACGGATGCCGATACATTCTGCATCACTAACCATGATATACAGCGTTTATTGTCGGAAGACTACATTAGCAAGAAAGGCGATGTGAAACAAAAATATTTCGCTGAACTTAAAAGTGGAATCATAAGCAAGGATATATCAAAGAAAGCATATATCAGCAGAAGCGACCATACATACGTGGGAGACGCAAACAAAAACAACATTACCGTCGGCTTATATTTGATTGTGAAGAAAGGTCAAAGTCGAATTGCAAGAGATGTCAAAGACCGACAAGGATGCAAAATTCTGCCATCGACAAACTCGTTTGCAACACTTTCACAAAACAAAGATGTCACATGTGTACAACAAATTTTGAAAGTTAAAGACGGAGACACATTCGATTATCTTGACTGCAATGGAGTAATACACACGGTAAGATTAGCAGGAATCGACACTCCGGAGAAAGGGCAACCATTTGCCAACAAAGCAAAAGAAAAATTATCGTCACTACTCCACTCTGGCAAAATAACACTGCTACGAACAGGTTCAGGAAACCATAAAAGATTGGCAATGGAGGTTTTTGTCGACGGAATTGATGTCAACCTTGAATTAGTAAAATCAGGTTTTGCGTGGCGCGAACCACGCTTTGATAAGGCCGGCAAGTATATACAGGCAGAAACGGATGCCAAGAATGCTAAAATAGGTCTATGGAGCGATCCAACAAGTGTAGCACCTTGGGAATACAGAGCATCAAAGAAATAGTAAATAAGCGACAAATAAAAAAACGCCACGAGAATCAAATGATTCTCGTGGCATTTTTAATCTGTTATAAGAATTTAGAATACATATCTTGATCTTATCCAAGATCTACATAAATTCATTGAATAATGAAGATATCTCTATTCTTTTTCAAATTACATCTGAGGTTTCTTTCTCTGCTTGTCAAGCTTCAATGTTGGGAATGTGTAACCAGCACCGATTCTCATGCTTCTGTGGCAAAGATCCTGACCAAGAATATTACTATGTTTGTTCATATCTCTCAAACCAAGATCGTAATCATAGAACACAAATAATCTCTTAAAGTGAACTTCCAATCCCATAGAAACACCAACATCACCATGACTGATTCCTTTCATTTTTGTTTCTTTACGAATGTACTTCATATTCTCTGTATATTCGTGGAAACGATAGTCGTATGCGATATATGGACCAGCTGCAATTGCTATCTTCATATCTTTAACAGGTAGATCAAACTGTCCTCCAAACATTACAGGAACCTCAATCATGTGCATCAAGACAGGTGACACGTAATATCCGTTTGCCTCAACCTGATTGTCCTGACCTTTCTGAGCATACATTGCCTGTGCAGAAATGAAGAAATGGCTATCTGTGATGTGGAATTTTGAACCAAATCCAGCAGCTGCACCCATTCTGTTCTCAGATCCAGTTAGATTAAACTTACTAACAGTCACACTACCTTTCAAGAAAAGATCTATGTCCGCAGAAAAGGCAGATAGACTTGTCATTAATGCCACAATGGCTACTAAAAATTTTTTCATTTTTAATATTATAAAATCCTCAATATTCAATGTTTACTAAACGAATATCACCTGTGCAACATCCGCATCAGCACTTATCAACCGCAAAAATAAGCATAAATACAATACATACAAAGTATTTCATGCAATTTTTCATAAAATCATAATAAAGTCAAATTTTTATCTTCAAAAAACGTATATTTGCAGTGAAAATGTTAAAAATATGAGCATACAGGATTTTATAGATTTTGGCGACTTGGTCGTAAACTATTTTGCGAACCTAGAACTATCAGAAATAGCAATCGGAATATTGGTGACATTGGGAATCTGCCTATCAATACAGCTATTTTTTTACCTTTATTATTATGCATCAGTTGCACGTAACGGCCGTGCGCTTAAAGATGGCAATGTCAAGCATATCATTAAGCGACCTTCTGTAAGTGTCATCGTTGTGTCAAGATATGATAGTGAAAACCTTGCAAAATGTCTTCCTTCAATTCTTGAGCAAAGTTACCCTAATTTTGAGGTTGTTGTAGTGAACGACGGAACCACAAACGACACAACTATTTTGCTTGACAATCTAAAAAAGAAATATCCGCAAAATCTTCGCACTACTTATCTTCCGGAAGATGCTAAATATATGAGTCGTAAAAAGATGTGTATGACAGTTGGAATTAAAGCTGCTCTATATGATTATTTGGTGTTTACTGATTCCGACTGCGTGGCAGACACTAAGGATTGGCTAACAGAGATCATGCGTAACTTTAATGAAGAAACAGACCTTGTTCTTGGATTCAACCATAACAGATCAGTTGACAATTGTGATTCTCTATGGCAGAAATTCGTTAACTTCGACAACGTGTTCACGACTATTAAATATATGTCATACGCAATGAAAGGTTTGGCTTATAGCGGAACCATCAAAAATATGGCATACCGCAAGGAAAAGTTCTTTGAGAACAGAGGTTTTGCCTCTAACCTAAACATTGAGGGCGGAGAAGATGACATTTTTATCACAGAAGTTTCAAACGGCACAAATATTGCTATCGAGAGTAGTCCAAACTCAGGAACCTCCATCAACAAAGAGGTGACAATCAAGAGTTTCATTGAGAAAAAAGAAACTGATTTGGAAAACAGTGAATACTACCCTAACAATGTGAAATTCAGAATCAATACCGAGGTTACGACTCGCTATTTGTTCTATTTGATTTTCTTAGCAGGCATCATCTACGGATTTGTATCTGAAGAATATTTCGTAAGCAGTGTCTGTGGTATTGCAGGACTTATCCGCTACTGTGTACAATGCTACACTTTCGTCAAGGGTGCTCATGCAATCGGAATGAAGGGATCCGCATTCCTGTTTATACCATTTGAATTAATAATTCCGTTGACTACAATGTATGTATCAACAGTAGGTCAAATCGGCAAACGTAAACTGGAGCTATGGAAAGTGTAAACGATAACGACAAAGTAGTTGTATTTCGCACTTACAACACTGTCTTTGAGGCTAACGTAGTAAAAGAGCTACTAGCTTCAAACAACATCAGATCTTTCATTAAGAATGAACATTCCACTGTCTTGTTGCCAATGTTCGGCTCAATGACAGGAGTGTCTCTTATGGTGCTTGAAAAAGACCTTGAAAAAGTAACCAATATCGTTGACGGAACATCCGACAATGATAATAACCTTTTGACAGAATGAACGATAGAAAAGCACAACTTGCAGCATTTGAACGCCTGCTTGACGTGATGGATGAACTCAGAGCCAAATGTCCGTGGGATAGCAAACAGACATTTCAGAGCATTCGTCCAAACACGATTGAGGAGACATACGAACTATGCGACGCTCTTGCTAAGAATGACCTTCCTAATATAAAGAAGGAACTTGGCGACGTGTTGCTTCACATCGTCTTCTACTCAAAAATCGCATCTGAAACCAATGATTTCGACATTGCCGACGTGTGCAATGCTTTGTGCGATAAACTAATCTTCCGTCATCCGCATGTATTCGGCGACGTGAATGCAGAAAACGCAGGTCAGGTGGAGACTAACTGGGAGAGAATCAAGATGAAAGAGAAAGATGGCAACAAGACTGTGTTGTCTGGTGTACCATCTGCCCTACCGTCGCTAATAAAAGCATATAGAATCCAAGACAAGGCAAGAAATGTCGGTTTTGATTGGGAAGAACGCGAACAGGCTTGGGGAAAAGTTAAGGAAGAGTTCGAAGAGCTAATGGTTGAGATCAAGAACATGGATCCTAAAAAACAGGAAGATGAGTTCGGAGATCTTCTATTCTCTCTGATCAACGCTGCCCGACTCTACAAAATCAATCCAGACAATGCGTTGGAAAGCACCAATGCTAAGTTCATACGTCGATTCAACTATCTTGAGGAAAAAACAATCAAGAAGGGCATTGACTTGAAATCAATGTCGCTTGACGACATGAATGCCATCTGGAATGAGGCAAAACAACTTGAAAAAGAAGGCAAATTAAAATAGTCATGCGAAAACTTTTATCGATTATCATTTTATCATTCTGCGTATTGCAATTGGCGTATGCTAGAAAAGAAGTTGTCAACGACATTGATGACCTACCTCTTGATACTCTACTTTCGATAAAAGTGGATAGTCTGGAAATTGACTCTACAACAATCGAAGCTCCGGAAGAAGCATACGATGACTTCTACTACATTCCACGAACTTCAACAATCCATATTCCACTTTCAATCAACATCCCATTGATTGAACGACGACTTAATGAAACAATCAGCGGACTCATATACAATGACTCCATCATTGAGGACGACGGAATGAGGCTGAAGGCTTGGAAAACCAAAGATCTGAAAATCAAATATCAGGCCGATACCCTTTTCTATACAATCCCCATCAAGTTATGGGCAGAAAAGCGTTTTGATCTTGGAATAACGACTACAGATAAGGAGTTGGAAGCTGAAATATCAATTGATTTCCAAACAACCATCAATTTCTCAAAGGATTGGAAGCTTCTTACAAAGACAACTATTCTTGGCTACAAATGGATTTCCAAACCAACAATCAAAATTCTTGGTGCGAATATCTCAATCGCATTCATTGCCGACCATTTGATTGCCAGCTACAAAAATGAATTCAACAAAGAGATCGACAAGGCACTCAACGAACAGATTCCTCTTGCCGACTACATGGCTGAAGTATGGAAGTCGCTTCAAGAACCGATTTCTACCAATGCTTCAGGATACCAGATTTGGATCGTAGCGTCGCCAGACAACATTTACTGCACTCCACTCTTAGGTGATCTTGGCAAACTTACGTCGACACTGGGAATCAAGACAAAGCTTGACCTGTTCGTCGGCAACAAAAATCCTGGTTCAAGACGAAAAATCGGATTGCCACCATTGAAAATGTATTCTAACTGTGTCGACACAGTAGATATGGGAGTGCTGACTGATCTACCATACCCTCTAATGGATTCTGTAGCAATGGATTTGCTTAAAGGAACCGCGTTCGGAGAAGGCCGACACTCAATCGTAGTGGATACAATCTTCTTCTACGGAAAAAATGACAAATTGGTTATCGGTCTTGGTGTAACCGGATTCATAAACGGAAAGATATACCTTGAAAGTATTCCATATTTTGATAAGGAAAGCGTTTCAATTAAAGTCAAGGACGTAGACTATAAACTTGACACAAAGAATGTTTTGGCAAAAATCGTAAATCTGTTCTATAAGAAGCAGTTGAAAAAGAAGTTAGAAGCCGAATTCGAGTTGCCGCTTCGTGCAGAATTCGAGATGATCAAAGAATTTGGACGAAACTCCATCTTTGACACCGAAATATTCCCAGACATCAAAATCAACGGAAGACTCGACGACATCGGTGTAGATAGAATCCAAATAACTCCAGTTGGACTTAAGATAAGTCTAGACATAAATGGAAAGTTAAGATTATCAATTGATTAAAGAAACATTAAAATTAAATACTACCATCACAAAGACGCGAATGATCGCGTCTTTGCTTTTTACAAACGCCTCCATTTTCTGCTATAAATCATAAAAAAATATTATCTTTGCGCTTGGTTAACATAATATACGAAGAATGAAAATTGTAATTGCAGGTGCAGGTGCCGTGGGAGGTCATTTGGCAAAACTGTTGTCAAGAGAAAACCATGACATCACACTTATTGACGATGACCCATCAAGACTAAGAAGTTTGGAAAACTCCTACGACTTAAGTGTGCTTGAAGGTTCAGCAACTTCTCTTACAGTTCTTCGTAATGCAGGTGTGAGCGAGGCAGATTTGTTTGTCGGTGTAACAAAGAACGAGAGCCAAAACCTTAACGCTTGCATCTTAGCCCATGAACTTGGCGCCAAAAAGACAGTCGCACGTGTAGATAGCGAGGATTTGATGGAGCAGGAAAACAGAGCCATCCTTGCTAAACTAGGCGTTGAAAAACTAATCTATCCTGAATTGTTGGCTGCAGAGGAAATCGCAAAGTCTATCCGTCAGAGCTGGGTAAGACAGTGGATCGACTTTAACGGAGGCAAACTACTTGTGCTTGGCGTTAAGGTGAGAGACAACGCCCCAATCGTCAACAAACGATTGATGGACTTGAAAGGCAGCCAAAACTACCGTATCGTAACAATCAAACGTGAAGAAGAGACTATCATCCCAGGCGGTTATACAGAAATCCTTGCCGGCGACGTTGTCTATTTCATCACAACTCCAGACTATATCGACGATGTCCGTAAACAGGCAGGAAAGACGCTTTACACAGTTAAGGATATGATTGTCGTAGGCGGAGGGAAAATCGCAGTCAAGACAGTCAAGGAACTCGGAGGCATCAACATCAAGATGTTTGAGAAAGACGAGAAAAAAGTCAGAAAACTTGTTGAGCAAGAGATCGGTGATGCACTTGTATTGCAGGGCGACGCTACTGATATCGAACTGCTTAAGGATGAGAACATAGACGATGCCGATGCATTCGTAGCATTGACAGATAATTCAGAAGCCAATATTCTTGCATGCCTTGCCGCACGTCGACACGGAGTACAGAAGATTGTGGCAGAAGTGGAGAATGTCGACTATATTCCATTGGCAGAAAGAATGGATATCGGTGTGATCATCAACAAAATGGAAATCGCAGCTACATATATCTATCGTCTTACTTTAGGTTCTGATATCCGTAAGGTGAAACGAATGAGCTACGCAGATGCGGAAATCGTGGAATTCACAGCAAAAGAGGGATCTCAAATCACAAAAGGATTCGTCAAAGACCTTAAACTTCCACACAATATCTTCATCGGTGGAGTGATTAGAAACGACGAAAGCTTCATCGTCAACGGTATGTCTGAAATATTCGCAGGCGACAAAGTAGTTGTGTTCTGCTTGAAATCAAGTATTAAACGAGTAGGCGAACTATTCAACTAAGATGAAGAGATCACTAATCGACAAAAAAGCAGTAGCCCTAACACTCGGCTCACTATTGGCATTCGAAGCCTTCTTCCTGCTGATATGCCTTATTGTGTCGATATGCTACGGTGAGGACGACATTCTTTCTCTTGCAATCACCACAGTGATTACCGCAGCAATCGGAACATACAGCATAATCGCCACAAGAAAAAAGAGAGGTGAGTCTGAAATCAAGTTGGGAAGACGTGAAGGATACCTGATTGTGTCGTTGGTGTGGGTAGTATTCTCTTTATTCGGAGCCCTTCCCTACTTCATCGGCGGTTATACAGAATCGTTCACTGACGCATATTTCGAAACGATATCAGGTTTTTCAACTACAGGAGCTACCATTTTCACAAACGTAGAATTTCTACCTCACGGCATAGCGTTATGGCGTTCTGCCACACAATGGGTCGGAGGCATGGGAATCATTGTCTTGTCGCTTGCCATCCTGCCATTCTTGGGAGTCGGAGGTATGCAGCTTTACATTGCCGAAGTGACAGGTCCTACCAAAGACAAACTCACTCCACGAGTGATGCAGACAGCCCAGATGCTTTATGGAGCTTACATTGCTATCACATTATCAGAGGTGATATTCTTCAGCATCGGAGGCATGGGGATTTTTGATTCGGTATGCCATGCGATGACCACAATATCAACAGGAGGATTTTCTACTAAAAACGATGGAATCCTATATTGGAATTCACCACTTTTGGAATATATCGTTTGTTTCTACATGGTATTGGCAGGTGTCAACTTCATGGTGACATACACTTTGATGAAAGGCGATTTTTCAAAAGCCAAGAAAAGTGAAGAATTCAACATCTACATTTTGCTTAACATCGTAATCACAATATTGGTGTTCGCAAGTTTGCTCTATACCAACCTAAATCATCATCTGGACACAGAAGACACATTCCGTACTGCCCTATTCGAGTCGACGGCAATGGTTTCAGGCACAGGCTACATCTACACAGACATCAGCCAATGGCATCCGTTCATTTGGGGTGTGCTGTTTCTATGTATGATCATCGGAGGTAGTGCTGGCAGTGCCAGCGGTGGTATCAAGATAATGCGTGTACTGTTGTTGGTGAAAAACAGCTACTTAGAGTTCAAACGTCTGCTTCACCCACAGGCCGTCATACCAGTGAAGCTTAACAATAAAGTGGTGCAGGACAATATCATCACAAACATCCTTGCCTACGTAGTGATTTTCTGCGGCACTAGTTTGGTAAGCATAATTGTTTTCATGTTGTTTGGCAACGACTTCACTGAATCAGTAGGTATGGCCATCACATGTTTGAGCAACGTCGGCCCTGGATTGGCATCACAGACTAACGGAGTATTCGCCTACCAACCTGACTTCATCAAATGGTTTATGGGCGTACTTATGCTCATCGGTCGACTTGAGATATTCACTGTGTTGTTCATATTGACACCGGTGTTCTGGAAAAAGAGTTGATTAATATTGACAAAAACGTACTGCTATGGCAATAGTAAAGAAAGAATACATATTTGAAGAGAAGTTTAAGGTTCGCGACTACGAGTGTGACCTACAAGGAATCGTAAACAATGCTAATTATCAGCATTATACAGAGCATGCACGTCATGAGTTTCTTTTGTCTCGCAACATCAGTTTCGCAGATCTACACAATAAAGGCATCGACGCAGTAGTGGCAAGAATCAGCATCGACTACAAGAAATCGTTGAAGAGCGGAGACGAGTTCGTCTGCAAACTGTACGTTGAGAAAGAAGGAATCAAATATGTGTTCTATCAGGACATCTACCGTCTCTCCGACAACGCATTATGCACAAAGGCAAAAGTAGAGACAGTCTGCTTGGTCAACGGCAAATTAGTAGCATCTTGTCCTGAACTTGACGTGCTTTTGTAATTAACATTGACGAAAACGATAACGAAAACGAAAACGGAAAAACGTGAGACTATATTTCGACCTATTCACAACCTTCCTAAAGATAGGAAGTTTCACCCTTGGAGGCGGATACGCAATGCTGGCATTAGTGGAGCAAGCGGTAGTGAGACAGAAAAAATGGATTGAAGAGGACGAATTCTGGAAGATGATCACCATAGTGCAGTCGCTTCCTGGAGTTTTTGCTATCAACACAGCCCTATACGTCGGCTATAGAATAGCAGGAAAAGCAGGAGCCACTTTTTCATTTATCGGAGCGGTGTTACCATCGTTGGTGATTATCGGAGCCATCAGCACATGTTTTCAGGAGTTCAGAGAAAATGAGACGGTCATGAAAGTGTTCTCTGGTATCCGACCATGTGTAGTGGCTTTAATCCTTGCACCGTCGGTAAGAATGTTCATCAAGACTAAGCTTTCGTTGAAATATCTGCCAATTCCTATTTTGGTGGCAGCGGTGGTCGTCTTTCTGAAGATGTCCCCCGTCTACATCATCATGGCAACAATCGCATGTGCTTTAGGTTGGGAATACTGGAAGTTTAAGGACGTTAACGTTGACGCTAACGAAAACGAGGACGAGGATGAAAACGAGAACGAGGAGAAAGCTGAAGAATTTATCTCGTCAAAGAAAGAAAACGATTAAAGATTTGAAGAAATGGATATGATATTATACTTGAAGCTGTTCTGGAGTTTCTTCAAAATCGGACTATTCGGTTTTGGTGGCGGATACGGAATGATCTCAATGATCCAGTTTGACGTCGTTGACAAGAACCAATGGATGACCAACAGTGAGTTTGCCGACATCCTCGCATTGTCGCAGATGACACCCGGACCAATCTCCATCAACTGTGCCACATACATTGGCTACAACCAAGGAGGATTATTCGGAGCCTTATTCACGACCTTCGCTTTATGTTTGCCGACGGTGCTCATGATGGCAGCAGTAATCACATGGTTGTTCAAGAATAAGGAAAACCACTACGTTAAAAGATTGCTCTCGTCCCTAAATCCAATCGTAGTCGGATTGATCTTCTCGGCAGGTATGCTGATGATGTTCACGACTGATAATGGATCAATAATGGTCAACAAAGAGAACTTTATTGGTTTCGAGAGTGCTATAGTCTGCGCAGTTGTTTTTATAGCCACATACTTCTTTAAGATAAATCCGATATATTTGATTATACTAAGCGGCATTTTCGGATATTTTTACTATTGACAAACAGCACTTTAAACACTATTATCTTCATTTATGACACGCAATGAAAAAAGAGAAACTGCCGCTGTGCAGACGGCATTTCTCATCATCGGATGTCTGGAAGCAGCATGGGCTCCGATGGTACCATTTGTAAAGAAAGAGTTTTCGCTCGACGAGCAACAGCTTGGCATGCTTCTGTTGTGCACAGGTCTTGGAAGCATCCTCGGACTACCGTTTGCCGGCCCCACATGCAAGCGATTCGGAGCCAAACAGACAATCTACACCTGCGGCATCCTACTCGCCATATCATTAGCTGTAGTGTCATCAATGGTCAATCTTTGGTTGACAGCCGTTATGCTGGTGGTATTTGGATTCAGCACAGTAGGAATAGACGTGTCCGCTAATGTCAACGGAGTGACGCTGGAAGAAGATTACCAAAAGCCGTTGATGTCCGGATTCCATGCAGGCTATTCCCTCGGCACACTTATAGGAGCCGCAGCAATGAGTATGTTGCTGACATTCAATTTCGAAATACATTGGGCGACGCTTCTTATTCTTGTGTTCGTGTTGACGGCATTCTTCTTCGGCTGCAAAAGTCTGCTCGGAAAAGATGATCTCAACACAGAGAAGAAAGCCGCAGAAGACGACAAGAAACATCAGAGATTCTATATTCCGCCGCTTGTGCTTTTGGTCGGCATGATGTGCTTCATATTCTACGCCTCCGAAGCATCAGTCATGAACTGGTCGGCGGTTTTCGTCAATCAGGAAAGAGGCATCGACATCAAATACGCGGGCTACGTCTACACATCTTTTGCCATCATGATGACATGCATGAGGTTTATTGGCAACAATACCGTCCGCAGATTCGGAGCCAAGAGAGTCGTGATGGTAGGAGCGCTACTAGTGGCTTTAGGATTCATCACAGTAGCCACAGTGCCGCATATAATAGGAACCGTAATTGGTTTTGGGTTAGTAGGGTTCGGAGCAGCCAACATTGTGCCGCAGCTTATTTCACATGCAGGCAAGATACCAGGCATGGCCATACAGACGACCATCAGCATCGTCAACGGACTTGGCTTCACCGGACTACTTCTTGGACCAGGCATTATCGGACATTGCGCAAAAGAATACGGGCTACCAGCCACATTCGTAGGAATCGGAATATTATGCGGATGCGTGATGATTGGAGCACGATTCCTTAAATGGGAAAATTCTAAATGCTAAATGCAAAATAATTTGTGTATAATCGGCAAAAGTTTATTATTTTTGCATCATTAGTACTTTGAAGAAAACAAGAAACAATGGATACATTTACGTTACAGGGTTCAATTGCAGCATTGGTAACGCCGTTTAATGCCGACGGATCAATCGATTACGCATCGTATGACGCACTTTTGGACTTTCATTTGGAGAATGGCACATCAGGTGTCGTAGTGTGTGGAACAACAGGTGAGACTCCGACATTGAGCGAGAAAGAAGACGCTCAGATGTTCGAGCACACAATGAAGCGTATCGGTGGCAAGATGACTGTTATCGCCGGAACAGGTAGCAACAGCACAGCGTCGTGCATCAGCTACACAAAGAACGCAGCATCATCAGGTGTTGATGCAGTTTTGGTGGTTGGCCCATACTACAACAAGCCTACAGCTGAAGGCATGTACCTTCACTTCGCAGAGCTTGCCAACAATGTAAATCTTCCTATCATCCTATATAATGTACCAGGACGTACAGGTTCGGCTATCAAGCCTGCAACTGTATTCCGTCTTGCCAACGACTTCGAGAACATCGTCGGAATCAAGGAGGCAAGTGGCAACATCGGCATCATCGAGGAGCTAGTTGACGGCAGAAAGAAGGGATTCAAGATCTACTCTGGCGACGACAGTACTTCAATGGTATCCAATTTGTTAGGTGCTGACGGTTGTATTTCTGTAGCTTGCAACGTATTCCCTAAGGAGTTTGCAAAGATGATGGAGTTGTCTATCGCAGGTAAGGCTGCAGAGGCTCGTGAAATCCACTACAAATACCGTCGTTTGATGGACCTTCTATTCGTTGAGAGCAATCCAATTCCTGTAAAGGCAGCTTTGGCAGCAATGGGAATGATAAGAGAAGAGTACCGTCTTCCTCTATGCAAGATGGCCGACAGCAACAAAGCTTTGCTTTTGGCTGAAATGAAGAAGTTGGGCTTGATCAAATAAGCGATGAGATTAATCCTGTCGACGTTGCTAATGCTTCTGCTTTTCGCATGCAGCGGCAATAACATTCCAAACGTCGATAGCGAGGCAAATAAAGTCGACACAATTGGTGTACTCTGGGAAAGGGTACACCATTGTTCTAGACTAGAAGTTGCTGAATATACGATGCTTAAGATAGTATCGTTTGACGACAACAGCAAACTAAACCTTGCCGGAGTCAAGATACCTCTTCCCGGAGAGAGAAAACTGATGATTCCGATCGAAGTGAAAATGAAAGCAATTGTCGACCTAACCTTTGTGACCAGAAATGACATTTCAGTGGATAGTTCCACAATCAACATCACTCTACCATCACCAAGAATTGAAATCTACAGCACAAAGATAGATCACGAAAGAGAACGTGAGAGCGTGTCATTCTTCAGATCCAACTTTACTGAAAACGAACGTGAGATATTCATGAAACAGGGAATCGAGGATGTCAAAAATAGTATTCCGGCCACTGGCTTCAACGAAATAGCTAAACGAAATACAGAAAAATTGCTTAAACCTACCATTCTAAACTCAGGGTTCAAGCAACACGTCAATTTGACATTCAAAGAAGAGGAAATTAGCATTTCCAATTTCAAGGACTAGTGTCGCAACATACTTCTATTTGCTAATAGCTAGTACCTAATGCTAATTTAAAATTGATGACATTGTTAGTTGTCGATTTTTTTCTATTTTTGTAGAACTTATCAAAGATACTTATTTTAACATGGCGAGCAAAAAGGAATCCGTAGAAGGAGAAAAGAAGGAAAACTTTATCTCCAGACTAAAAACACGCATCAAAAACAGCATCACCAACAGCAATACAAAAATTTGCCTTGGCATTCTGTTGCTAGTAGTGTGCCTATACGTTACCGTCGCTTACATCAATTTCTTTTTTACAAGTTCAACAGATGTAAGTTTGATCGAGGCAGGACTATCTCCTACTCAGATAACAGATGACGGAGCACACAACGCATCCGGTTTTTCCGGTGCCGTGATTGCAGACTTCATGATCAACAAAACTTTTGGTGTTTCGTCGTTCTGCATCATCATCGTACTATGGTGCATCGGCATGAAGATCCTGACTTCATTCAAACTAAAGATCGGCCGCATCGTAGGCAACTGTTTATTCTGGATGCTATGGGTTTCTCTTTTTCTTGGACTTGTCTGCACACCATTTTCTGACAATAGTTCAATCTACTGGGGAGGTCTTCACGGACAGAATGTAGCCACAACACTGATCACATACATCGGAGTGTTCGGAACATCATTAGTACTGTTGACAACATTTATGATGTACATCGCTTTGATGCATCCTAATGTCATCGAAAATCTAAAAACGCGTCTTGCAAAGAAAGAAGAACCATCTACTGACAAGAAAGAGGAAAAGGAAGAGCCTACGACAGCGAATGGTGAAAACTTAGAGCCGAACAGCACATCTTCGGACAGTGAAATCAACAAATCAGCGACAAAAGAGGAAAACAAGGGAAACGACTCTGAGGCAGCAGAAAATAAGGACAAAGATCCAGAAGTAGAAAAGCCAGAAACGACTACTCCAGACAAGGAAGTTGAGATTATTGAACCTACAAAGACTCCTGTTATTGAGGAAGTCAAGAAGCCAGAAGAAACAGAAAACAATGGTGGATTCAAGGTGAAGATCAACGATGAGGATGACGATCTTCCTTTTGACCATGCACCTGCTTCAGCACAGCAAGCCGAGACAGTTGCAGAACAGGCACCGTCTGCAGCAGAACAAGAAATGCAGGTTTCTGTGTTTGAGGAAGAAGGTTCAGTGCAATTGGAACCAATCGATCCAAGATTGGAATTGCCACACTACCAGTTCCCTCCGATTGAACTTTTGAAGGAGTATCCAAACAACAAGATCGAGGCAAATGAAGAAGAGTTGAAAGACAACCAGCAACGCATCATCACAGCTTTGGAAACATACGGCGTGCAGGTAACTAGCATCGAAGCACAGCTCGGACCAACAGTCACACTATACGAAATCACACTTGCCCCAGGTATCCGTATTTCTAAAGTACAGAGTTTGAACAAGGATATCGCAATGAGTCTTAAGGCCGAAGGTGTACGTATCATCGCTCCTATCCCAGGCAAGGGAACCGTCGGTATCGAGGTGCCAAACCAGAAGAAATTGATTGTGCCTATGCACGACATGGTTGCCAGCAAGAAGTACCAGACAAACACAATGGAGCTTCCGATCATCTTGGGTAAGACAATCACAAACAACAACTTCATGATCGACCTTGCAAAGTGTCCACACGTAATCTGTGCCGGAGCTACAGGACAAGGTAAGTCAGTAGCATTGAACGCAGTGTTGATGTCGCTGTTGTATAAGAAGCATCCGTCGGAATTGAAACTGGTGCTAGTCGATCCAAAGACAGTAGAGTTCTCGATGTACGCTCCCCTACTCAAGCATTATCTTGCAAAAATGCCGGGAGAAGAAGAAGCAATCATTACAGACGTAACAAAAGTGGTGTCAGCAATGAACAGCCTTTGTGTGGAGATGGATGCACGCTATGAGTTGTTGAAGAAAGCCAAGGTAAGAAACATCATAGAGTACAACGACAAGTTCAAGGCACGTCGTTTGAATCCAGAGAACGGACATCAATTCTTGCCATACATCGTAGTCATCATCGATGAGTTTGCCGACTTGATCATGCAGGTTGGAAAGGACATCGAGACACCGGTAGCCCGTCTAGCACAGAAAGCCCGTGCGATCGGTATCCATGTCATCTTGGCGACACAGCGTCCATCGGTAAACGTAATCACAGGTTTGATCAAGTCAAACTTCCCAGTACGTTTCGCATGTAAGACAGCACAGGCAATCGACTCCAAGACAATCCTTGACCAGACAGGTGCAGAGACATTGATCGGACGAGGAGACATGTTGATTCTATCCAACGGTAATCTTGAGCGTGTACAGTGTGCTTTCGTCGACACACCAGAGGTAGAGGCAATCAACGATTTCATCCAGAATCAGGAAGGTTTCATTGAGCCATACGAGTTGCCTGAATATATCGATCCTAACGTCGAATCGGCAGAAGAAAAGGGAATCGACCTACGCAACCGAGACCCATTCTTCGATGATGCAGCACGATTGATTGTCGGCTCAGGACAAGGTTCGACATCAATGTTGCAGAGAAAGTTCAGTTTGGGTTACAACCGCTCAGGACGCCTGATGGACCAGTTGGAAGTAGCCGGAATCGTAGGACCACAGGTCGGAAGCAAACCAAGAGAGGTTTACATCAACGATTTGGACACATTGGAGTTGGTACTGCAGAACGTCAACACAAACAATCCGAGATAATTAATAGTTAATGGTTAAGAGTTAACAATTAAGATTGAAGGTTATAAAGGGCAGTTTTTTCCTGCCCTTTCTTCATTTATTAGCGCTACTGACAACTTGAACAAAACCTCCATTTCATCGGAAAAAATCAACTTTAAATAATTTTAAGATATGTTGTTTTTCATTGCAAATTATTTTTGATATATTTGCAAATGGCAATAAAGCCACTCTATGAAAAACAACTATGAAACACAAAGATTTGGTAGCCGCTCTATCCGAGAAAACCGGAATGAAGGCACAGCAGATTGAAAGCATGATTGACGACACAGTTGCCACAATGGCAAAGGTGTTGGAAGGCAACGACACAATCATGATTTCAGGTTTCGGTTCATTCGACCTACGCAAGAAAGATGGAAGAATTTCCTACAACCCTACTACAAAGCAGCGCATCATGACAGCGCCAAAATTGGTTTGTGGATTTAAGCCAAGTGATATTTTGAAGGATTCAATACAAAAGGATAACAATGAATAAAAAAATCACAATTTCCGAACTATCCCAGCTATTGAGCACAAATGTCAGCCTAATCAACAAAAAAGGTTGGGAGGACTTTTTACGTATATTCTTTGCACAAATCAGCGAGGGACTACAGGCAGAAGGAAATGTAAAGATTAAAGGACTAGGCACATTCAAGGTCGTTACAGTTGATGCGAGAAAAAGTAAAGATGTCAATACAGGAGAGAATACAATTATCCCTGCACACAATAAGATTTCTTTCACACCGGATGCGGCTTTGGCAGAAACTCTAAACAAGCCTTACGCTCACTTTGAAGCGACATACGTACTTGCTCCAGACGGAGAGGTCGACGCTCCAGAAAGCGAGGATGAAGAAGAGACCGTCGCAAGTGAGGTCAAGACAGAGACAGTTGAGACTACCCCAGTAATTGAAACAGTTGTTGAGGAACCTGTCGTCGCAACGGCAATGAACAATCTAGAAAACGTTGCTGAAGTCCAGACTACAGTTACTGAGCCAGTAATCGAAAATATAGTAGAGACACAAACCGTAGCGACAGAACCTGTTGTCGAACCAATTGTAGAGACTCAAACTGTAGCGACAGAACCTGTTGTCGAACCAATCGTAGAGACTCAATCTACTGTCACAGAACCAGTTATCGAGACTCAGACAGTAATAACAGAGCCGGTTGCGGAAGTCAAGACAGAACCAGTTGCTGAGAATCCTGTTGAAACAAAGACAGTCGAAATAGAGCAAACAGCTGCATCTGAAGTAGAGAAGACAGAGTCGTCGACACAGGAAGAGGATGTAATTGAAGAGACAGAGGATACAGAAGAGGAAGATCCAAATGCAGACGAGGACGAAAATGTAGATACTACACCAGAAGAAACAAAGGCATACGCATCGACATTCAAGCGTCACGACTTGAAAAATGATGATGATGATGATGATGACGACAAGAACAGCCACAGCAAAAAACTAGGTATAGCGATTATCCTGTTCCTATGCATCTTGGCAGTCGTTGGACTAGTCGCATGGATGTCAGATCCAAACATCGTTCAGAAATTGCGTTCCAAACTAACTGACAACGAGCCAATCAAGACCGAGGTCAAGATTGAGTCCGCTTCAGATTTAGAAGAGACAAAAGAAATTGAAGATCAAATCATTGCAGAGAAAGCAGAAGAAAATATCGAAGAAAAGAATGCTCTCGTCGACAAGATTGAAACTGAAGCCACAGACAATGTTGACAATAAGTCAACAGCAAAGCATAAGGTAGAAAAGACAACAAACTTCAAGGGTGACTTCATAAAATACATGCAGAGAAAACATCCTGAGATGGACATCACAGACCAAGGCGATCCGATTGAGGAAAAACTTGGAAATGCGAGTCGTTTGACGCTTGTATCTCTTCGCCATTATGGAGCAAAAGATTTCTGGATCTACATCTATCTTTACAATAAAGATGTGATCAAGAATCCGAACCATATCAAAGCAGGTACGAAAATCAAAGTGCCGATGCTTGATAATAAGAAACTTGTGAATCCAGAATCAGAACACAGTATTCTTACAGCAAAAGAGGTTCAGCACGAATTCGTAAAATAAACCAATTGGAGACGCAACTAGCGTCTCCTTTTGAAATTTTATAGTAAAACGCAAACTTTTATCTTTTTTTCGCAAAAGAGCACAATAAAAAAAGCGATTTATCGTTATATAGGAAAAGACGATAAGAGACGTCAATAAAAAGACTCTTATAAAAGGAGGTAAATGCCTGCAATGAAATTAAAGAAACTAAAAAAACTAAAGATACAATGAGTGAAGTAATAGGAAGCGGTACTCCAGATTTCAGCCGTTTGAACGAAAGAATCGAAAGACAGAGTGCTTTCGTGGACAACCTTCTTTCCGGAATGGACACAATCATTGAAGGACAGAAGCATCTAAAAGAGATTTTGATCATAGCACTTTTGGCAGACGGACACGTTTTGCTAGAAGGTGTTCCAGGATTGGCAAAGACAGCGTCAATCACTACCCTTGCCCAGTTGATTTCAGCAAAATACAGCAGAATCCAGTTTACTCCGGATTTGTTGCCAGCTGACGTATTGGGTACACAGATCTATAGTCAGAAGAACGAGGAGTTCACAATCAAGAAGGGACCTATCTTCGCAAACTTCGTATTGGCGGATGAGATCAACCGTGCTCCAGCAAAGGTACAGAGTGCATTGCTTGAGGGTATGCAGGAGCGTCAGGTAACAATCGGTGAGACAACATTCAAGTTGCCTTCTCCATTCTTGGTAATGGCTACACAGAACCCTGTAGAGCAGGAAGGAACATATCCGTTGCCAGAGGCACAGATGGACCGTTTCATGTTCAAAGTAATCATCACATATCCAAAGAGAGACGAAGAAATCCGTATCATCCAGGCACAGTTGAAGCGTGAGCCAAAGACAGTGACTGCCCTACTTAACCCAGAGGACATCATCGAGGCAAGAAAAGTGGTTCATGACGTATACATGGATGAGAAGATTCAGAAATACATCACAGAAATCGTGTTTGCGACTCGTTTCCCTAATGAGTATGGTCTAGGAAAGTTGAAAGATATGATCGCATTCGGAGGTTCACCACGTGCATCTATCTCATTAGCAAAGGCATCTAGAGCTTACGCATTCGTAAAGCGCAGAGGATATGTATTGCCAGAGGACGTCAGAGCAGTTGCATACGACATTCTTCGCCACCGTATCGGTTTGACTTACGAGGCAGAGGCAAACAACATGAGTACTGACGATATCATCAGCGAGATCCTTAACGCAGTAGAGGTGCCTTAATTTACCGTCTAAAGATATTTGGTGATGGAAGACAACAAAAAGGTAGACACCAGCGAACTTTTAAAGAAAGTCCGCAAAATAGAAATCAAGACGCGAGGCCTTTCCAACAACATTTTTGCTGGAGAGTACCACACTGCGTTCAAAGGTCGCGGTATGCAGTTCGCCGAAGTTCGCGAATACATGCCTGGCGACGATGTGAGAAGCATCGACTGGAATGTCACCGCACGCTATTCCAAGCCATTCATCAAAGTATTTGAAGAGGAACGAGAAATGACACTTATGCTTATTGTCGACGTTTCCGGCAGTGACGACTTCGGAACTGCGGAACAGACTAAGCGTGAGTATCTTACAGAAGTGGCGGCGACAATCGCCTTTTCTGCAGCTACAAACAACGATAAGATCGGTGTCATCTTTTTCTCAGACAAAATTGAAAAGTATATTCCGCCTCAGAAAGGAAAGAAGCATATCCTCTACATTATCAGAGAATTGTTGAGTTTCCAGCCTACAAGCAGAAAGACCGACATCAATTTTGCGCTCAAATACTTTACCAACATGGTAAAGAAACGTTGTTCGGCATTCTTGATTTCCGACTTTATCGACGAGGGTGATTATTCAGACTCTATGTTGATCGCCAGCAGAAAGCACGATTTGGCTGCTCTACAGATCTATGATCCAAGAGAGAAAGAGTTGCCTAACGCCGGAATCATCAAGATGAAGGATGCGGAGACAAACGAAGACATGTGGGTAGACACTTCTGATTCAAACATCAGAAAGATCTACAATCAGTTTGTTGAAGAGAGAGATGAAGTATTAGCACAACGTTTTGCAAAGAGCGGAGTTGACTACATTTCCATCTCAACAACTGACGACTATGTGAAGTCGCTAATGAAACTCTTTAAGAAAAGAGCTTAAAACATTGTAATTCATGAAATTTCATAGTATAGCCATAGTTTTTTTCTTATGCAGTAGTCTTGCAGCCAACGCAGCAAGCCTAGTAGCGAAAATGGATTCGGCCCATATCGGTATAGGCAGGCAGACGGCTGTCCACTTGACCTTGAACCAGCCTAAGGACAAATACTTCGAACTTAATGTGGAGAAAGATACCACAGGAAAGGTCGAGGTTGTAAAACTTAAGCAGGCAGACACAACAGACTTGGGCGGAATGCTTGAAATCAAACAGGATGTCATCATAACATCGTTTGATTCAGGAAGTTGCATTATTCCTCCATTCAAATATGTCGACATAAGATCAGGCGAGACAGTGTCGTGCAACGCTCTTGCATTGGAAGTCAACAATGACATCGAAATCAAACTTGACGAAGCAGG
The DNA here is from genome assembly GCA_045629285.1 of Paludibacteraceae bacterium. Classification (GTDB taxonomy): domain Bacteria; phylum Bacteroidota; class Bacteroidia; order Bacteroidales; family Paludibacteraceae; genus UBA1723. The sequence continues at coordinate 196,450 of JAZQQY010000029.1, forward strand.
TCAGCCTGACTCAACAAGTGTGAATGACATCAAGGAAATCATGTCGATTGGTTTTGATTGGGGAAAATTCTTCACAATCCTACTGATCATCCTACTTTCTGCCGTACTTGGCTTCTTGGGTTGGAAATACCTATGGCCAATCATCAAGAAGAAGCTTGATAAGCGTAAAGCAGAGAAGGAAGGTTTGGAAATTCCAGAGGAGACAGCTGTTGTGTTGCCTCTAGAGGTAATTGCAAATCAGAAACTTGACGCTATCAAGAGCAAAAGGATTTGGCAGGATGAGAGTCGCATCAAGGAGTACTATTCCGATTTGACAGACACACTTCGTGAATACTTCTGCGGTAGATTCGGAATCAATGCTATGGAGATGACATCCGACGAAATTTTGGATGAGTTGAAATACAATCCTAAGGCAATGCCAATGATTGAACAATTGAAAGACGTGTTGAGAAAAGCCGATATGGCAAAGTTTGCCAAGACCTTCCCAACAGAGAGCGACTGTGAATCGAGTCTTGCAAACTCTTACTATATAGTAAGTTCAACAACTCCGACATCGTCTGCAATCGAAGGAGAGCAAAAGTCATAAACTGACAGCTATCAAATAACATTTAGCATAACGACTTATGTTCACATTTGAATCACCACAATATTTATACTTAATGCTGCTTATCATTCCGATAACAGCATGGTATATTTGGAGACGAAACAAACAGACAGCCAATCTGCAGGTTTCTACTATCTCTCCATTCAAGAAAGCGCCAAAGAGTATAAGATACTACTTTCTCCACTTGCCGTTTGTGTTGAGAATGCTAGCATTGGCTTTGCTGTGCGTCATTCTTGCACGTCCACAAAGTTCGGAGACTTGGTCTGACCAGAATGTAGAAGGTATCGACATCATGATGTCTTTGGATATCTCCGGATCAATGTTGGCTGAGGATTTGAAACCCAACAGACTAGAGGCAGCAAAGAGCATCAGTGCAGATTTCGTCAACAGCCGTCCGAACGACAACATCGGTTTGGTTGTATTCTCAGGAGAGAGTTTCACACAGTGTCCGCTTACTACCGACAAAGCAGCATTGTCGCAATTGTTTGGCGTGATCAACGAACAGATGATCCAGGCAAACGGAACTGCCATAGGTCTTGGTTTGGCATCTGCCGTAAACAGATTGAAGGACAGTCAAGCAAAATCAAAAGTGATTATCCTGCTTACCGACGGTTCTAACAACACTGGAGAAATCGACCCAATGATGGCGAGTGATTTGGCTAAGACATTCGGCATCCGCGTCTATACAATCGGAGTTGGAACAAAAGGTATGGCACCCTACCCTTTCCAGACAGCGTTTGGAATCCAGCGCCAGATGGTACCGGTTGACATCGATGAAGGTACACTTAAGTCAATTTCCGGAAACACAGATGGAAAGTATTTCCGTGCAACTGACAACAAATCTTTGAAGGCAATCTACGAAGAGATCGATCAGTTGGAGAAAACGAAGATCAGTGTACAAGAATACAGTAAAAAGAACGAGGAATATTTGCCATTCGCACTTGCTCTGCTTGGCATTATGCTTCTTGAGTTCTTAGTGCGTTATTTGGCTGTACGCCACAACCCATAAAGGATTAAGAGTATGTTTAGATTTGCAAATTCAGAATATCTATACCTGCTTTTCATACTGATACCGATGGCAGCAATCTTCGGTTACGCAATGTATCGCAGAAGCAGAAATCTTAAGAAATTCGGAAACATTCAGATTCTAAAGCAGTTTATGCCGGGCTACACAAAAGGCAGATACTATGTCAAATGCGCATTGTATCTAATCGCATTTGCCGGAGCTGTATTTGTCGCTGCTCGTCCACAATTCGGTTCTAAACTTGAGATGGTGAAGCGTAAAGGTGTAGAGGTAATGATCGCGATGGACGTTTCAAACTCTATGCTATGTGAAGATATCAAGCCAAATCGTCTACAGAAATCAAAGCAGATGATCTATAAGTTTGTCGACGGAATGGAAAACGACAAACTTGGTTTGGTGATTTTTGCAGGTCAGGCATTCACTCAACTTCCGTTGACAGCCGATTATAGTGCTGCAAAGATGTATGCTTCAAACATCAGCACAGGAGTTATCCCTACACAAGGTACAGCAATCGGTGCTGCTATCAGAATGGCAAGCAACGGTTTCAGCAGCAAGACAAATGTAGGTAAAGCCATCATCGTAATCACAGATGGTGAGAACCACGAGGACGACGCTATAGAGCAAGCCAAAGCTGCATACGAAAGTGGAATTCAGGTGCATGTGATCGGTATCGGTAAGCCTGAGGGTGCCCCTATCCCAGACGGACACGGAAGTTTCCGCAAAGACATTGACGGACAGACAGTCATCACAAAGCTTAACGAGCAGATGGCAACAGAGATTGCAGCTGCAGGAGGTGGCATGTATATCAGAGCCGACAATACGAACAACGCATTGAAGTATATTCAGGATGAACTTAACAAGTCTGCCAAGGGTGATGTGGAGAGCAAAGTCTACACAGATTTCGATGAGCAGTTCCAGTCAATCGCATGGATTGTACTTGTATTGTTGATTTTGGACGTATTCATCAGAGAGAGAAAGAACAAGTTCTTTTCAAAATTCAAACTATTTTAGAACCGTCTAATTAAGTATTGACCATGAACAAGACTATGATAAATAAGTTGTTAGCGTCTACAATAGTTGCACTTTTCAGTGTTGCCGCCTATGCTTCCGAGCCTGAGGATGACGATATCCGCAGTGGAAACAAGAAGTATAAAAATGGCGACTTCACAGGTGCTGAATCAGATTATAGAAAAGCATTGGACAAGAATGTCGCATCCAAAATTGCAAACTACAATATGGGAAACACCCTATATCGTAGAAACGAGAAGGATATGGCACTTGACCACTATAAACAGGCGTTAAGCGACAAAAACAGCAACGAGGAAAACGCTGCTATCATGCACAATATCGGCAATACATACCTCATGAACAAGAAGTATCAAGAGAGTATTGACGCATACAAGAAGAGTCTGAAACTTAATCCTGATGACGAAGAGACCCGCTACAACCTTGCATACGCCAAGAAGATGTTGGAGATTCAGCAGCAACAACAGCAGAATCAAAACCAGAATCAGCAGCAACAGCAGCAAGACCAACAGCAGGATCCTCCTAAAGACGGCAAGGAGAAAGAGAATCACGACCACGACAATAATGCCCAGGAGGGACAAAGTCACATGGATGAGAATTCTGCACGTCAGTTGCTAGAAGCCTTGGAGAGAGACGAAAAGGACAAGCAGGACGAGAGAATGAAGGAGCAGATGAAGAATGTAAAAAAGAAAAGAATAGAGAAAGACTGGTAAAAAATACCAGAATTTTGATTATTTTTGCATTATTAAGATAACGTAAAATGAAAAAGATATTTGCCATACTACTGACTTTAACATACTTAAGTGTAATGTCAGTCTTTGCAGCAGGAGAGGTTTCGTTCGTAGCGAAGGCCGATAATGTTGTGGCTATAGGACAGAAGTTTAAACTAACATTTACACTTAACAATGCAGAAACAGACAATGTACAGCTTCCGCTTGAATCGTTGTCTGACTTCACAATACTATTTGGACCTGCAGTATCCACAAGTCAGAGTTTCCAGAGCATGAACGGTAATGTTGTCAGAACAAACTCGACAACATACTCATACACATTGACTCCAAACAAGGAAGGAACATTCACAATATCTCCAGCAAAAGCGACTGTCGGGGACAAGATCGTTCGTTCCAATGCTTTGGCAATCAAAGTAATCAAGGGCGAGGACAATGCCAATCAGAACCAATCGGGAGCACAGAGCTCAAGCGGCGGTTTGAAAATCAACGACAACGACTTGTTCATCCGTACTGAGGTTTCAAAGTCAAAGATGTACGAGCAGGAGCCATTCGTAGTGACAACAAAGGTTTACTACCGTGTTGCATTGCGCAGTTTCGACGATTACAAATTGCCGGAATACAAAGGCTTTATATCACAGGAAATCGAGGTTCCAAACGCAGAACGCCAGAGCAGGGAAAACGTGAACGGAAAGGTTTACGACACATACATTCTTAAAAAGTGTGTGTTGATTCCACAAAAAAGCGGTTCTCAGGAATTGGAGAAAGGAAACATCGGAGCCATCGTACAGGTTCGTATCCAAGGTGGAGGAAGAGGTTTCTTCGACGACATGTTTGGCCAGATACGCGAGGTTAAAAAGAACCTGACTATCCCATCAGCAAAGATCAACGTACAGGAATTGCCAAAGAACGGCAAGCCAGCAAACTTTAGCGGTGCTGTTGGTTCATATACTATGAACACTTCGATCACACCTGAGGATGGCTACAAAACAAACGATGCCATCAACATCAAGATTAAGATCAACGGTAACGGAAATCTTAAGTACGCTAAGAATCCTGAAATAAAGTTTCCTACCGACTTCGAACTTTACGATCCTAAGGTTACATCTAAGATCAAACCTTCAGATTCAGGTCTTAACGGAAATAAAGAGATCGAGTATCTTGCAATCGCACGTTATCCTGGCGACTACGTAATTCCATCTGCTGAATTCAGCTACTTTGATGTCAAGAGTAAAACTTACAAGACACTGAAGACACCAGAATACAAGATCAGTGTTGAGAAGGGAGCTGAGACATCGGACAACCAGACTGTTGTATCTAACTTCACGAACAAGGAGAGCATCAAGTATCTTAATTCAAATGAGATTCGCCACATCAACACTAAGGATTTGAAGACATATCCAAAGAATGATTACCTATTCGGCACAATGGGATTCTACCTATGGTTCATCATTCCTTTGGTACTATTCGTAATCTCTTACTTCTTGTTGAGAAAGTATGCAGAAGAGAACAGCAACATCATCTTGGTAAAGAAGAAGAAAGCCAACAAGCAGGCGTTGAAGAGATTGGCTACTGCTAAGTCATTCCTTGACAAGAACGAGTTGAAGCCATTCTACGAAGAGACAAGCAAGGCTGTTATCGGATTCGTAAGCGACAAGTTCAATATTCCTGTAGCACAACAGAATAAGGATGCTATGGAAGAGATCTTGAAGGAGAAAGGATTGTCCGATGAGACTATCAAAGACTTCACAAAGATTTTGAATACATGCCAGTTTGCAAGTTTTGCTTCTACTGCTGTAACAGAGTCGCCAAACGACATCTACAACAACGCAATAGCTCTAATCAACACAATTGAAGAGGAGGTAAAGAAATGAAGACAATGAAGAATATTATATTGACCATCGTATTATCGTTGTCTGTCCTTAACGTTTGGGCAGGTGCTGATTCCAGAATCATCAATGGTAATGCAGCCTACTCTGCAGAGAAGTATGACGAGGCTATTGCACTATACGAAGATCTAGCTAAGACTCAAGAGAGCGCAGCTCTTTATTATAATCTAGGAAACGCTTACTATAAGACAGGAAAGATTGCACCAGCAATTCTTAACTACGAAAGAGCAATGCTTCTTGATCCTAACGACGACGATATCAAGAGCAACCTAGGAATGGCAAAACTACAGACTGTAGATAAGGATGAATCATCTATCGACCAGCTTGCTATTTCAGAGTGGGTACGAAGCTTTGTCGACCTTTACAGCTCTAACGCATGGGCAGTAATGTCAATAGTATTTTTCATTCTTACTCTTGTAGGTACAGCGTTTTATCTTTATGTAAAGAGCATTGGAATTCGTAAATTCGGATTCATCAGTGCAATCGTCACATTCTTGGTCTGCATTGTAAGTTTCTTCTGTGCAAAAAATTCAAAAGACAGAAACACAACTCACGAGTATGCCATCATATTCACTCCTTCCGTGACAGCAAAGTCTTCACCAAAGGACAATGCTACTGATGCTTTAGTTCTGCACGAAGGAACAAAAGTGAAGGTGACTCAAGAAGATAAAGGTTGGTTCTATATAGAGACAAGCGGAGGGCACAAAGCTTGGATCAAATGTAGCGACGCGCAAAAGATTTAAAATGCCCAATATTAAATGCTAAATGCTCATTCTGCATTTAGCATTTCTAATTTTTTAAACCATGCATAACAATCTAAACAAACTGGTTGAACGCTTTTTCAACTATGTCAAAATAGACACACAATCCGACGAAAACACTCACATAACTCCGTCGACTGCATCACAAGGTTATTTTGCAGAGACGTTGGCTAACGAATTGGAAGAAATCGGTCTACAGGACGTCCATATCAGCAGTCATTCTTATATCACTGCGACAATCCCGGCAAACTGTGATTGCGACGCCCCTACAATCGGTTTCATAGCCCACATGGATACAAGTCCAGAGACATCAGGAGCGAACGTAAAGCCACAGGTTGTAAAGTTTTTGGGAGATACTCTTGTCATCAATAAAGAAAAAGGCATTGAGATCAAGGCTCGTGAATATAGGGAGTTGAACAACTACATCGGCGAGGAGATCATCACATCAGATGGCACTACCCTACTTGGCGCAGACGACAAGGCAGGAATCGCAGAGATCGTAACTGCAGCAGAATATCTAATTCAGCATCCGGAGATCAAGCATGGCAAAATACGTATCGCTTTCACTCCTGACGAGGAGATCGGTGAAGGTGCCGACCATTTCAATGTCGAGAAATTCGGGGCCGATTTCGCCTATACAGTAGACGGAGGAGGAATCGGAGAGATCGAGTATGAAAACTTCAACGCAGCAGCTGCAACAATTAAATTCACAGGTCACAATATTCACCCTGGATATGCTTTAGGCAAAATGGTCAATGCCAACCGCCTCATCTCCGATTTCTTGAATATGCTTCCTGAGGATGAAACTCCAGAAACGACTGACGGCTACAAAGGTTTCTTCCACGTAACAGGAATGGAATCATCCGTAACATCAGGAGAGATCAACCTTATCATCCGCGACTTCGACGAGAAGAGTTTCCAGGACAGAAAAGAGTATTTGCAGCGAATTGTAGATGCATTGAACGCTCACTACAAAAAAGCTAAGGTAGTGCTTGAGATCAGAGATCAGTACGCCAACATGAAGCAGGAAATCGAGAAGGTTCCTCACGTTGTGGATAGAGCAATCAACGCAATGAAGAAGTTGGACATCACACCAGTTGTAGTACCGATTCGTGGAGGCACAGACGGTGCACGCCTATCATTCATGGGACTACCCTGCCCTAACCTGTTCGCAGGCGGACACAACTTCCATTCCAACACAGAATACATTCCTGTGTTGTCGATGAAAGCTGCTATGGATGTGATTATTGAGATTGCCAAGTGCTGTTGATTTCATTATGGGAGAAATCACATCTGAACTTGTACAAAAATCATTTGAAATAATTAAGGGTAAAGACCCTGAAAATAAAAAAACATTCTTTCTGAATCTTGCTGCGGTGAATCTACTGAACGCCGCAGCCAAGAAGAAAGAATTCAAAGAAATTGCCAAATATAAGGATATCAAACGACAGGCGACATACCTGTTTTCTCTATGGGTCGCAAATCGTTCGTTAGCTGACGAGGCATCATACGACATTGCAAACAAATGTCTTTACATCAGATGCTACTCACTTCAGTTTAGTTTCCATTACATCTTCGACAAATACGAGCCAATCGTGGAATTCATCCACTCCGAGGAAAACAAACCGACCACATGGGATGGCGTTAAACTTCAACCGATTGCAACGGATTTATTCAACATTGCCGTCGACAATTCAGAGATCCCAAAGTTTGACATCTCCTTTCAAATCAAAGAACTTTTATCAGCTAATAGCTGATGGATTCTTCAGCTTCTCTCAACACTCTTTACGCCCTTGATTGCATTGATCTTCTTAATCATGTTGTCGACTTGCTGAAGATCGTTTACAAGCAATGAGATATGGCCCTGGAATAGTCCAGCCACACTGTCGACAGAGATAGAACGCATTGAAATATTGCTCTCCTTCTGGATAAGTGAAGTGATGTTAGTCACAATGCCAAGATCGTCGTTTCCGATCACACGTAATGTGCAGACGTACTGGCTACCCTGCTTTCCACTCCAACGAGCCTTTACATATCTGTAGCCAAAACGCTGGATCATCATCGGTGCGTTGGGACAATCCTTACGGTGAATCTTGATACCGCCCTGAGTAAGGATGAATCCGAAGATGTCGTCGCCATAAATCGGATTACAACACTTTGCAAGAGAGTATTCTATTCCCTTCAGGTTATCATCGATAGTAAGGACATCATCCTTCGACTTATCCTCTACAAAATTCTGATGGTGCTCAAAATCCTCGGCACTTTTCACCTCATAATCCAAGCCTGGATGCAAATCTTTTTCCTGAATCTCAGTGTAGATATCACGAACCTTAACAACATCTAGTTTTTCCTCAGCGACATCTGTGTAGAATTCAGTTGCAACCTTATATCCTAAACGCTTAATAGTCTTTGCCAAAATCGACTCCTCAAGATCAATCTTCCAGTTTTTGAATCGACGGTTGAGAAGCTCCTTACCAAGCGATGCGTTTGAGTTTGCCTCCTCACGCAAGAACGACTTGATACGGTTTTTAGCCTTACTTGTCTTGCAAATATTAAGCCACTCCTCTTTCGGCTTTTGTGTGGCGCTCGTCAAAACCTCAAGCTGGTCGCCATTGTTGACCTCATATCTGATGGAAACGTTCTTGCCAGCAATCTTACCGCCGACACAATGGTTTCCGAGATTACTGTGGATCAGGTATGCAAAGTCGAGCAACGTCGCACCCTTAGGAAGATGCACCAAATCACCGTTCGGAGTGAAGATGAACACCTCTTTGTCGTAAAGGTTCATCTTGAATTCAGAGATACACTCCTCGTTGGCAACATCCGGATTCTCTAGGATTTCACGCACGTTTGCCATCCAAGTGTCGAGCATATTTTCACTCTTCACTCCTTTATATTTGAAGTGGGCAGCAAAACCCTTTTCAGCGATTTCATCCATACGCTCCGTACGGATCTGCACCTCAACCCATTTACCCTGAGGTCCCATCACCGTCGTGTGAAGACTCTCATAACCGTTTGTCTTAGGGATAGAAAGCCAATCACGCAAACGTTTAGGATTAGGCTGGTACTCATCAGTCACGATCGAATATACACGCCAGCAGTCGCTCTTCTCCTCTGACAATTCACTGTCGAGAATGATACGGATGGCGAACAAATCGTAGACATGCTCGAACGTAGTGTTTTGCTTGCGCATCTTGTTCCAGATGGAATAGATACTCTTTGTACGACCCTTGATCGTGAATTTGAAACCAGCATCCTGAAGTTTCTTCTTCAACGGATCGATGAAATCGGCAATATACTTATCACGGCTACGTTTAGTCTCATTCAACTTATGTGCGATCTCACGATAAGTCTCACGATGCAGACGCTTCATAGACAAGTCTTCAAGTTCACTCTTAACCTTATATAGGCCAAGACGATGAGCCAACGGAGCAAACAAATAGCTTGCCTCTCTTGCCACTCTATCACCGTCCTCAGAATCTTCGATAGGATTATATTTTCTGATAAGATAAAGCACCTCACAGATAAGGATGATGATAACGCGGATATCTTCCGCCAAACTCATCAAAAGTTTACGGAAATTCTCATTCTCAACGCCCACACGTCGACGATAGAATTCATCTACCTTCTGCTCACCATGAACAAGTGCGACGATACTGTCCGGGAATGACTTTGCCATATCAGCCTCAGTCATCAATCCACACTGTATCATTTCAAATAGAATTTTAGCGACGCTTGGACCTCCGCCCAAACTGACCTCGTCAGCAAGGATCAATGCCGTCTGCACGCCACGTTCTATATGATCTATCTCGTCTTCAGTAACATTATTTGATTTAACCTTCTCTTCGAAACAATTCATCGCATCACGCACTGGACCCAGTGCACCGATAGGTAGCTTCTCCTCTGCGATCGACACATACTTGTCGAATCCAGCCTTTATTTCGTCCCATTTCAAATTCGTATCCATGCCTATCTATTTTTTTATTTTCCACAAATTTAATTCTATTATTTAACTTTAGCAACCCCAACTGGCGATATTGAGCATAAATAACAATATTATGGTATATGTATTTCATTTGTTTCTAAGGATTCCACATTCGTAATTGGAACTATTTATTCTTTATTATTACTTTTGCATCATGACAAATATCGAAAAGACATATAATCACGAGAAACTGGGCTTAATCACAGTCGTATGGAAAAATAACATACGCAATGTGAGAATGAGCTTCAAGAGAGAACGACTCACAATAACTGCCCCCGTCGGCTATTCCTTAGAATCTATCATACGTCTCATTAATGAAAATGAGAAAAAATTGTTCTCTTTCATCAAGCGTCACGAGTCGCGACGTGAGGATATTTCCATAGATGAGAATTTTACTCTCGACACCCATTTTGCGATATTGCATATTGCACTCACGAACGTAAGCATAAGCAAGTTGAAAAAGGTAAAGTCTGGCGACAAAGATGAACTCTTACTCGAAATGCCGCTCAATACAGACTTCACGTCTCCCGAAACAAGGACAATCATAAAGGAGGCCTCAATCGCTATGCTCAGATATGAAGCAAAAAATCGTCTGCCTTTGATTGTAAAAGAGGTAGCCGACGCGAATGGTTTCAAATACAGCGGAATCAAGATCAATTCAGCCCAAACTCGTTGGGGAAGTTGCTCTTCCAAGGGTTCACTTAATTTTTCTCTGTTCTTGATGCTGATGCCGCTTCACCTTATTCGCAGCGTCGTGGTGCATGAACTATGCCACACGGAATATATGAACCATGGTCCAAATTTCTGGGCTCTGTTCGACAAGGTTTACGGAGTATCACATCTTAAAGTGGATAAGGAAATAAGGGAGCTGAAGCTTCCGACACTACTGAGGGAATGACATGGTTTCCGGGTTCAGGTTGCAGGTTACAAGACGAACCTGAAGCTTGAAACCAACAAATACGTACGAAAACACCAGAAATTCTTACATTTTCGTAAAAGAGCTGTTTGCAAGCAATAAAATAGCACCAAATATCGTTATCTTTGCAGAGTTTTTGTATAACACAACGTAATGCGATTTTTTAATAATTAAAATGGAATTTGTTAGATCCTTGCTCGTCACACTAGGCACAAGCATTGCAATTTCAGCTACGGGCCAAACCAAAACTATTGCTGGATACGTCACAGATGCATCATCCGGAGAGACCTTGATCGGAGCATACGTCATGACCCCTGACGGAAAGAAGGGTACAGAAACTAACCAGTACGGTTATTTCGTTCTTACATTGCCAGAAGGCGAAAATCAGATTATAGCCTCATACGTCAGCTATACTGAAAAATCATTATCTTTCAACTTAAAGAACGACACCACAGTCAGAATCAAATTGGAGCCAGACAACCAATTGGAAGAGTTGGTGGTTACAGGAAAGGAAGTAAAAAGAGACCACCGTTTGGAGGAGACTGTTATCAGTAAAGAGGTTATCTCACCTGAATTGCTAGACGTGCTTCCTGCAATGTTGGGAGAACCCGACCTTGTAAAGACAGTTCAGATGCTACCTGGAGTGCAGAGTGGAACAGAAGGATCTTCCGGACTATATGTTCGTGGAGGATCTCCAGACGAGAACCTAATCCTTCTTGACGACGTTCCAATCTACAACGCTAACCACTTGTTTGGTTTCTTCTCTGTGTTCAACTCAGATGCCATCAAAACAGTAAACCTTCACAAAGGAGGCTTCCCTGCCCGATTCGGAGGTAGACTTTCATCTGTATTGGATATCCACACTAAGGACGGTAATGACAAGGAGCTACACGGAGCAGCCCAGATCGGTTTGCTGTCATCAAAATTCAGTCTTGAAGGTCCAATCGTAAAGGAGAAGACCACATTCTTCGTATCGGCAAGACGTACATACTTCGACGTCCTTTCCAGACCATTCATGGATGATGAAGTATTCGGCTACTATTTCTGGGACTTGAATGCCAAGATAAGCCATAAGTTCAACGACAAGCATCGTCTATACTTCAGCATATATTCTGGTCGCGATAAATTCGAATTTGAGGATTCTGGTAGCTACAGCATCATGAAAGATGAATTGGGTTGGGGAAATATCACTTCAGCATTGCGTTGGAACTTCTTGATCCACAACAAATTGTTCATGAATACAACAGTCGCATTCTCAAATTATAAGTTCTTTACAGACAATACAGATGTAGAATACGATTTCCAGACACATCAGAAAGATTTTGAAATGGGATTCAACTACACCTCTTTGATCAAAGACTGGAGTATTAAGAACTCATTCACATACACGCCTAACAACAGACATGAATTCAAGTTTGGTGAAGCATTGACATTCCACACTTTCAATCCAGGAGAGGAAGGGTTCTATGAAAAATGGCATCCACAAGATAACGAAGACGAATTTAATTATAACAACAACGTCGACACAACAATATTTAGTTCCGAGAAGAAACCGATTGAAGGAAATTTGTTCTTTGAAGATGAATTCAAGATCACAAAAAGAATCAATTTGAATCTAGGTGTCCATGCATCTCTATTCAATGTTGATAATGAAACGTATACTTCAATTGAACCTAGAGTTTCATTCGCTGCACGTCCAACTGAGAAATTCACAATTAAAGCGGCATACAGCAGAATGCGTCAGTATCTTCACCTGTTGTCAAACTCGACAATCGGTCTTCCAACAGACCTTTGGGTACCGGTCACAAAAAAAATCAAACCGCTTGAATCAAATCAGGCAGCTCTTGGTTTTGTATGGGGATTGCCAAAAGACTTCCTTTTTGCAATAGAGGGATACTATAAGACAATGGACAACATCATCGAGTATAAGGAAGGAGCAACCCTATTCTCAAACACAGCATGGGAAGATAAGGTCGAGATGGGAGAAGGACGCTCAAAAGGTATAGAGGTGATGCTTAAGAAAGAGGTCGGCAAAACAACAGGATGGATTGCCTATACATGGTCTAAGTCAGAACGTAGATTCGACGAAATGAACCAAGGTAGATGGTTCCCGTCATCTTACGACCGTACTCACGACATCAGTGTCGTTCTTAACCACAAGTTCTCTAACAAGTTTGATATCGGTGCGACTTGGGTGTACGGAACAGGTTATCCATTCACAATGCCATCACACTACATCTTGGTTGATCCGCTTATTGAAGCCAGATATTCAGATTATGACAGAATCAGTTATGCGACAAGCCGCAACAACTACAGAATGGAAAACTATCACAGACTTGACCTTGGATTTAATATCCATCGTCAGAGAGAGGGAAGTAGAGTAAAGAGACAGTTGTCTGTCAGCGTATTTAATGCCTACAACCATCATAATCCATTCTACTATTATTTGGATTCAGATGAGGACAAAAGAAAGAAACTAATGAAGATTTCGATCTTCCCTACAATCCCATCTATTTCATATTCAATCAAATTCTAATTATAAGACAATGAGAAAGTTAGTTGCTTTATTATATATATTCGCATTCATTTTAACGTCTTGCGAAGAAGAGGTTGACTACAAAGATATGGGCATCAAGAACATTATTGTAGTCAACGGCAGATTTATTGATGGGGAGACTCCTTGGTGTCAAGTGTCAAGAAGCGAAATCCTTTTCGATCAGATTCACGACAAAATCAAACCAACAGTTTTTCTTCCAAACTCAGACGTCACTGCTGAAACAGATAACCAGACATTCAAATATGTTGTCATTGGCGACAGTGCCAAGATGAAAGCTAACGGATTGGTAGCTAGAGCTGGAGAAACATATACTATTAAAGCCAGTGCTAATGGTTTTGAGAATGTATACTCTACAGTCAGAATTCCGGAGAAACCAATTGCAGAGTTCAAGTTTACTGGTTTTGAAATAAAAGAATATAATGATTTCTTTTATGGACCTAGTGTGTTTGCAAACTATGAACTTGAAATCCAAGATGATCCCAATAGTGAAGATTACTACCATTTTCAAATATGCGGCAAGCACATGGAGTACATATCTGATTACGTGACAATAGACACTATTTATGGTAATTGGTGGAATGATATATGGTATGACTACTACAACATTCGTAAAGACTGGATTGCTGTAGATTCATTTATCACTTATGGTCCGATGGAGTACGTATGGAGTTCAAATGACCCAGTAATGAATTGGAACAAGAATCCGTCAGAGGGCGATGATATGTTGTTTACGAATTACGAACGCAACATTCACCATATCTTCAACGACATGATGTTTAATGGACAAACTTCAAAAATCAGATTCTGTGTAAATGTAACTGATGATATTTGGGGTAATTCTATAAAAAAGGCCGACTCCATAAATGTGGAAATACACCATATCAACAAAGAAACCTATATGTACTTACGTACAATTGAAAATGTAGCTGACAACGAATGGATTGGTTCACTATCTCCTTACATGCTTTACTGTAATGTTGAGCATGGAGCTGGTTTGGTCGCAGCATGGTCAAAAAAATCAATACCGCTCGTCATCCCAGAAATTCCGGAAAACATCATCAAGAGATTGAAAGAATTACAAAACCAGTATTACGATTATGTCTGGTAGACAAAGTAATGAAATAGACAAGAGTTAAGTTTGGATTTACTCCAATCTTAACTCTTTTTTATTGAAGAGGATTAGCTCCAATATTGTTCCATTTCACGGAAAACACTATTTTTGCAAAACAATAAAGTTGAGAATAAAAACATGAATGTACTTAGGTCCATACTTACAATAATAGGTTTACTTTTTGCTATTATCGCAACAGGACAAACTAAAAAAGTAGCTGGATACGTGACAGATGCCTCAAATGGAGAGACACTGATCGGGGCATACGTAATGACACCTGACGGTAAAAATGGAACGGAAACCAACCAATACGGCTATTTCTGTCTGACACTCCCAGAAGGTAAGACTACCATAGTCGCTTCATTCGTAAGTTTCACAGAGAAGAAGCTTACATTCAATCTATCCAAAGATACAACAATCAAGATCAAATTGGAACCAGACAACCAATTACAGGAATTGGTTGTGACTGCAGACATACAAAAAGACAAACGTCTTACAGAAACATTAATCAGCAAGGAGGTGATATCGCCACAATTGTTGGAGGTGATGCCAGCCCTACTTGGCGAACCTGACTTGGTGAAGACAATGCAGATGCTGCCAGGCGTACAAAGTGGTTCGGACGCTTCGTCGGCATTATATGTGCGCGGTGGTGCTCCAGACGAAAACCTGATTCTGTTGGATGAAGTTCCTCTTTACAACGTTAGCCACCTGTTCGGATTCTTCTCCGTATTTAACAGCTGTTCCATCAAGAACGTGTCTCTACACAAAGGCGGGTTCCCTGCCCGTTACGGTGGAAGACTATCATCGGTAATGGACGTACACACAAAAGATGGAAATGCTCAGCAACTGCACGGACATCTACAGGTGGGTCTACTCTCCTCTTCCTTCAACCTTGAAGGTCCGATAAAGAACGAAAAGACAACATTCTTCGTCTCTGCAAGAAGATCGTCAATGGACATTTTCCCGACAGAAAAGATGATGGGTGTCGACTTCAAATACTTCTTCTGGGATGTCAATGCAAAAATCTGTCATAGATTCAACGACAGACACAAACTGTTCTTCAGCGTATATTCCGGTCGAGACAAACTGAAATTGGGAATGGCTGAAGATAGCACGAAATTGGATTTTTCAATGCTTTGGGGTAACACCACATCTGCACTAAGATGGAACTACCTCATTCGCAATAACCTGTTCATGAATACCATCGTGTCGTTCTCCAACTATCATTTCGGCACAGACCAGTATTTCGTCGAATATGAGGATGAAAAAAGGGACAAGGAGTTGATGTCTATCAAATCAAAATATACATCCAAAATCAGAGACTGGAATGTGAAGAACAGTTTCTCTTTAACTCCCAACAACCGACATGAGATCAAATTCGGAGAAGGAATCACATTCCATAGATTCAGACCGGGAGTCGAGACTTACGAATCTGAGATGAATAGCGTTATCATCTCCGACATGGATACTACCATCTCCGATCCTGAAAAGAATCCGATCGAGGCCAATATCTTTGTCGAGGACGAGTTTAAGATCACCAAAAGAATCAACCTCAATATCGGTGTTCACGCTTCCCTATTCAACGTGGACGACCAAACATACACGTCTGTAGAACCAAGATTAGCATTTGCAGCACATCCGTCGGAAAAGGTAACTCTAAAGGCGGCATATAGCAGAATGCGCCAATACTTGCATCTATTGTCAAGCTACTCTGTCGGATTACCTACAGACCTTTGGGTTCCAGTAACAGGAAACATCAAGCCGCTTGAATCTCAACAGGTTGCATTAGGTGTAATGTTCGGATTACCTAAGGATTTCCTATTCTCCATAGAGGGATACTATAAGTCAATGGACAACCTCATCGAATACAAAGATGGCGAATCATTCGGAACTTCCGGTTCATGGGAAGAGAAAGTTGAAATGGGGGAAGGCCGATCAAAAGGAATTGAAGTAATGCTAAAGAGAGAAGTCGGAAAGACTACCGGATGGATCAGCTACACACTCTCTAAGACAGATCGTCATTTTGAGATGATCAACAAAGGAGAATGGTACCCTTCAAGCTACGACAGGACTCACGACATCAGCATCGTGTTAAACCATAAGTTTAATGATAAGGTGGATATGGGTACGACATGGACATACGGGACCGGCTACCCTATCACAATGCAGACTCACACTATCCCGACAATTGATGGAGAGACAGTTGTCGACTACGCCGCAAGTCGAAACAACTATAGAATGCAAGACTATCACAGACTTGATATCGGGCTTAACATCCACCGTCAGAAAGAGGGCAGCAAGATCAAAAGACAGCTTTCAATCGGTGTCTTCAACGTCTACAACAGACATAATCCATTCTTCTATAAGCTAGACACTTCGGAAGAGGAAGGAAAAAGATTGATGAGACTTTCAATCGGACCAATCATACCTTCAATTTCATGGTCGATGAACTTCTAATGATTTATAAAATGAAAAAGATAACTGCATTATTATATACACTTGTATTTTGTCTCTCTTCCTGCATGGAAGAGATTGAATACGAAGATATGGGATTGGACAACTTCATTGTGCTAAACGGAACATTCATAGATGGAGAATCTCCTTGGTGCCAGGTAATGAAGAGCGACATCATATTTGGCAATCTAAAAAAAGAGACCAATATCATAACATATTTGAGAGACGCTTCTGTCACAGCGACTAACAACGGCAACTCGTATAACTACAGCACCATTGGCGACAGCGCTAAAATGCAAGCTGACGGATTGACCGTAGCTGCAGGAGGAACCTATAAAATAGTAGCAAAATCAAACGGTCTTGACGATGTATCTGCGACAGTAACTGTGCCAAGTAAACCGACAACAGAGTTTAGATATGTCGGTTTGGAAAACATGCAGGACAGCGTCATAGCATTTTATGAACTGACAATCACCGACAATGGAGAAACTGAAGACTATTATCAGTTAGCACTTTACGGCAGTCACTACGAATTTGAATATCAATTCCACGACACTATAATAGACAATGAGTTTTCCATTGTAGTTACAGGAGCAGATACCACAGTTAAGAAAGGTGACTTGAAATACGACTTTTTCTCCGAGGATCCGATCATGAATTGGAATGAAACGATTTACAATAATGCAAAAGAGAATCCGGATAATTTGATTGACGACAAACTGTTCAACGGTAAGACCGTGACTATCAAATTAGGAATATTCTTATTTGCAGATCAGAAGTTTGAAGATTTGGTAATAGATATCAGACACATTACAAAAGAGACTTATCTATATCATTCATCTCTTAATAGGATTCAAAGAAGAAACGGTTCGACGTCACTTGCCCCAGATATGTTGTACTGCAACGTAGAGAACGGAGCCGGTCTGGTGGCAGCATGGTCTTCCGTGAAAGTGCCATTTGAAGTTCCGGAATTTGATTTTTTTGAGAATCTACTAAACAGAGTAAAAAAATATTGAAGAATCTGCACTACAAGCCAATAATGACAATCGCTGTCTTATCTTTGGTTTTATGAAGATTTTGACTAATTTTGTAGAAATAAATAACGAAAAATCATGAGCAATATCAACGGACACGAATATGTAGACTTAGGATTGCCAAGCGGCTTGAAATGGGCGACTTGCAACATCGGTGCAAACAATCCTAAAGACTTCGGAGCTTATTTTGCCTGGGGAGAGACTGAGCAGAAGAGTTCATATAGCAAAAGCAATTCTGTAACTTACGGTAGATCTGATTTGACTGATGCAGGTATCGTAAATGCGGATGGCAACCTAACTACAGAGTATGATGCTGCCACAGTGCTTTGGGGACTTGATTGGAGAATGCCGACATCAAAGGATATCCAGGAGTTGGTTGACAACTGCACTTGGACTTGGGACGATGAGAAGCGTTGCTATAAAGTAACTGGTCCTAACGGCAAATCAATCATCCTACCTGCAGCAGGATGTCACGACGAGTCTGGACTTGGTTATGCAAGAGAGTACGGTCGCTACTGGTCGTCGTCAGCAATAGACGATTACGAAGATTCAGCTTGCGGACTTGATTTCTACGCAGACGATTTCGGCAAATACTTCAACGATTGCAGAAGCAATGGTCAGACAATCAGACCGGTTTCTGAAAAGTAAGAGGTAAAAAGTAAAAAAGACGTTGCAATGCAACGTCTTTTCTTGTATGAAACGATTACTTATTCTTCTTCATATTTGGAATCACATAATCTGTAGGAACATCCAAAGGATCAAAACGAACAGCTTTATAGAAATAGTAGATATCTATCGGTTCCGTTTCGTCACAGATATTAGACAAAATCTTAGACTGTTCATTTTCAAAACGTTTGCTCGACTTAATCTCCTCCCAAGTATATGTATATTTCAATGCATATCCTTCAAATTGGTAAAGACGGTAAAGATAAAAATCGGAATGCTCCTTAGTATAGAATTTTGCTTTATTACGAATTCCGTCAAATGTGAACTTCTCCCCCATCTGATCCAACAATACCTGTATATCAAGAGGAAAAGCATTAGTCACAACAGCCTGGTTTGTACACCATACACTGTCAGCAATAATATCGTCGTAGGAAACATTAAGCATGTAGCGATTGCTACTCTGGTCGTAATTATTAATCTTATTACGCTTGACTTCAACCTTGCTCCACGGAGTCCACATCTTTTTCTTTTTCCAAGCCTCCTTCAGACCAAATTTGCGATATATTGTTGTATCCTTATAGCTATCTTCCACTTCAAGACGATTATAAGACTCTTCGTAAAATCCTTTAATCAATACTTTTTCCTGCGAAAAAGCTGATATGGTGAAAAATAGAAACAAAAAAAGTATATTAATTTTCATACTATAGACTTTCCGAAATGTGATTTACCAATACAAAATTACCAAACTTCATACAAATAATTAAAAACAAATAGATAAAGTTCTCAACAATAGTTGGTTTCAGGTTTCAAGACCTACCCAACCATGGTACGGTTGTTTCATGCCTAGCCTACGGTTGATTCAGGGGTTCAAGACCTACCCAACAGTGGGCTAAAATCCGTCGAATTCACCAAATTAAACGATGGCTTAAAAACAAAAAAGGTGTCCATTTCTGAACACCTTCAATTATGATTTCTAAAGAATTATTCTGCAGATTTCTTCTTGTCGTTGATTTCTGGATCAACCAAGATTCTACCACAATACTCACAAACGATTACTCTCTTGCGAGTACGGATATCAGCGATTCTCTGAGGTGGGATACGGTTGAAGCAACCACCACAAGCATCTCTCTGAACTGTAACGACTGACAAACCGTTGCGAGCGTTCTTTCTGATTCTCTTGAATGCTGAAAGCAATCTCTCGTCAATCTTATTTTCAAGCTTCTCAGCCTTCTCCATCAACTTCTCCTCCTCAGCACGTGTGTCGGCAATGATTGATGTAAGCTCCTCTCTCTTCTGCTCCAAGTCCTGTCTTCTTCCTGACAAGTACTCTTCTGTAGACTTCAAATCTTGAGTCTTATTCTCGATGTCTCTCTCTCCCTCCTTAATTCTCTTCTCAGAAAGCTGGATTTCAAGACCTTGATATTCAATTTCCTTTGCTAGGTTCTCGTACTCACGGTTGTTGCGAACAGTGTTCTGCTGCTCCTGGTACTTTTTCATCTGACCCTGGGCCAAATCGATATCGCTCTTATGACGATTGATCTTGAAGTTAAGATCCTTGATATCGTTATCCAAATTAGCAATACGTGTCTCCAAACCAGCTACTTCATCCTCAAGGTCCTTAACCTCCAATGGTAGCTCACCACGCACAGCACGTAGATTGTCGATCTGCGACATTACCTTCTGCAAATCGTACAATTTCTTTAGTTTCTCTTCTACTGTAATCTCTTTAGCCTCTGCCATATCTATAAATAATTTATAGGATTCGACTTTATAGTTGAATTCTGAACCGCAAATTTAATATTATTTTTTGATAATACCTTAAAAAATATCTCTTTTGTGTATTGTTCGCTCTCATAATGACCAATATCTGTAATAATTGGTCCATCATAGCTATCAAAAAATTGATGATATTTGACGTCGCCCGTCACAAGGATGTCTGCTCCCTTGCGTTTTGCTATGCCAACCATGTCCGAACCAGAGCCTCCGCAAAGCGCAACTCTCTTGATTTCCTTCACTCTGTCGACGTCGGTATACTTCAACATTTCGCATTTGAAAGTCTCCTTCACTCGTTTCAAGAATTCAATCGGTGCGACTGGAATTTCCAAATCTCCAACTACGCCCATTCCGGCTGTGACAAGTGTATTTTCAATCTTAATGATGTCAATTGCCGGTTCTTCGTATGGATGCGCATTTCCTATAGCTCGCAACACCTTTGAAAGATGACGTCTACTAACGACATACTCCACCCTACTCTCTTTCTCAACATGGATTTCTCCGATATTGCCGACGTATGGATTGCAACCGTCGTTTGCCTTGAAAGTACCGTTGCCATCAACAGAAAAACTACAGCAATCGTATGCTCCGATAGTTCCGCCTCCATTCGCATAAACAGCATCCGAAACTTTCTGTTTATCAGCTACAGGAACATACACAACCACTTTGTACACATTCTCGGTTTCCGCTTCCAACGGTTCAACATTCACAAGCGACAACTTTTCCGCCATTTTGTAGCTGACACCACCGATGATCTTGTCGGCATTGGTGTGCGCCGCATAAATCGCAACATCTGCCTTGATAGCTTTACGAAGTATTCTCTCGATATAATTTGATCCTGTAATGTGTTTTACTCCTCTGAAAATCAATGGATGATGACACAAAATGAAATTGCATCCTTTCTCCACTGCCTCATCTATAGTTGCCTCAACAACATCTATCGCAAGAAGTACTCCAGAGACTTCAAGACTCCCGTCACCAACCTGCAATCCGCAATTGTCGTAGCTTTCCTGAAGCGACAAAGGAAACTCAGAATCAAGATATTTAGACAGCTCAGAAACTTTCATTATTTCTTCAATGTAATGACAATATATTCAGGCGACATGCCTAATCTGATCGGAATACCAGTACATCCTATACCTCTGCTAACCACAATCTTAGCACCGTCTCTCTCATAAAGGCCATGCCAATATGGATACTTCAAAGACGACGGTGAAACTTGCCAATCGCCGATCTCAATGCCAAACTGCATAGCATGGGTGTGACCGGACAATGTCAGAAAATAATCATTATTGCCCTCAAGTCTCATATCCCAAAAATCGGGATCATGGGAAAGAAGTATTCGTGTAGGTATTGTCAATCCGGCTTCCGCCTTTTCCAAATCGCCATCCTGAGGGAATGGCGGCCTACCCCAATTCTCAATTCCGACAATGGCAATCGTATCTCCATTCTTGGCGACGGTTCTGTGCTCATTCAACAGCAAATCAAAACCGGCAGTCTCGACCAAAGCTTCTGTTCGGGCAAGATTTGCATCTCGCTTTGCAGTTGTTTCCCACTTATGGTAATCGCCATAGTCATGATTGCCAAGGATTGCAAACTTTCCGTCTTTAGCTTTCAACCGTTTCAACGCATCCATGTGGGGAAGCATTTCATCTGCCAAGATGGTTACGATATCTCCCGTAAAACAGATCAAATCCGGATTTTCAGCATTCATCATATCAACCCACTCCGACACGACTTTCTCGTCGCGATACAAGCTAGCTAAATGAAAATCTGATATTTGCAGAATTTTATATCCGTCAAAAGCCTGAGGTAAACTCTTATTCTCTACAGTATAGTATTGGGCCGACATATTAAATCTTCCCAACATCACTCCATAAGCGCATGAAAGAAAGCCAAATGCTGCCAATCCGAATGCGACCTTCTTCAAAACCTTAGTCTTGAATAGCAGTGTCCACACGTCCACTATGATAAACAACAGCTTGCTGACAAACAGAGACAACAAAGCACATAGCACCATACAAGACTCATATAGGACCGCACCCGACTCGGTTGTAGAAAACAATCCGAACATCAGAGTCAACAGCACAACGCAAAGTAGCGAAAAGGCAGAAAACAATACTGTCGTACGCCACTGGCATTTCTTCCATACATACCTGAAAAAGATATAGATATCAGGCAGTAACGCAAGAATACAAAACAAAACAAATCGGCCTAACATAACTGTTTATCTCTTAACTAAAAGTATTACATTCTCCACATGATGAGTGTGAGGGAACATATCTACAGGACGAACCTTTACGACCTTGTACTTTTCATCAAGAAGAGTCAAGTCTCGTGCCTGAGTAGCAGGATTACAGCTCACATATACAATCTTCTCTGGAGCCGCATTCAACAACACCTTGATTACGTCCTGGTGCATACCGTCGCGTGGAGGGTCTGTGATGACGATATCCGGACGACCATGCTGAGCGATAAAGTCGTCGGTAAGGATATCCTTCATATCTCCGGCGAAGAATGTAGTGTTGTCGATATTATTGTTAGCTGCGTTGATCTTAGCATCCTCAATAGCTTCAGGCACATACTCGATACCGACAACCTTCTTAACTCGTCCTGCACAGAAGCAAGCGATTGTTCCTGTTCCAGTGTAAAGGTCGTACAGTGTCTGCTCTGGCTTCAAATCAGCAAACTCACGAGCTACCTTATACAATTCGTAAGCCTGAAGTGTATTTGTCTGGTAGAAACTCTTCGGACCGACCTTGAATCTCAAACCTTCCATCTCCTCCTCGATAAAGTCACGACCCTTATATAGAATAGTCTGCTGGTCAGTGATTGTATCGTTAGCCTTACCGTTGATCACATAGATCAAACTTGTGATCTCAGGGAACGTAGTTGCCAAATGGTCAAGCAAAGCGACACGTTTAGCCTCATCCTCTTTGAAGAAGACCACAATAAGCATCACCTCACCTGTACCAGCTGTACGGATGATTATGTTACGCAAGAATCCGTCACGGTTGCGAAGGTCGAAGAAAGCCAAGTCGTGAGCCTTAGCATACTGTTTGATCTCTGTACGGATTCTGTTTGAAATCTCAGGCTGAAGATAACACTTCTCGATATCAAGAACCTTGTCGAACATACTTGGAATATGGAATCCAAGAGCATTCATGTCTTCATACTGAACTCCTGCCTTCACCTCGTCGTCAGTAAGCCAACGCTTGTTACTGAAAGTGAACTCAAGCTTATTTCTATAATAAGAAGTCTCCTTTGAACCAAGAATAGGAGTAATCTCAGGAAGTTCGACCTTTCCGATGCGACGAAGCACATTCTCAACTTGGTTCTGCTTATGCTTGATCTGCAATTCATAAGGCAAAACCTGCCATTTGCAACCACCGCAGACACCATAGTGTGAACACATAGGCGCAATACGATCAGGTGATGGAGTGACGATTCTCAACGCACGACCCTCCATATAGCTATGCTTCTTCTTTGTAACTTGGATATCTACAACGTCGCCAGGGATAACATACGGCACAAAAATAACCATATCGTCAATTCTCGCGATTGCCTTACCTTCTCCGGCAACATCAGCGATAGTGACACTCTCCAATATCGGAAGTTCTTTTCTCTTTCTTGACATATTCAAAGTAATTAAATGCCGACACATTCGGCAAGCGGATGCAAAATTAGTCTAATTTTTGGAGAAATCAGCAGAAAAGAAATTGATAATTTTCAGAGATATGTGGTTAAAAGGCATGTTTTTTGTTAAATATGCATCTTTTTTTTCACTATTAGCACAAACTATTTGCATAGTCTAATACTAAATACTAATTTTGCCAGTACAAGTTGTAAAAAGTAATTTTTTATTGATTCGAGAGAATCATGTGTTTATGTTATTAGAGTTTTAAGTTTAGAATACCGTCAGCGTGAGTTAACGGTATTTTTTTGTCTACAAAAAAAGAGACACACATCAAAGTGCGTCTCAATATTAATCACAAAACTCTAAAACCAATTTTTATTGTTCCATTCTTACGGCAACGACGGAATTCGCTATAAAGACCATCGTAAAGTTCTCTTGGCTCACATTCCGTTCTCGGGTAAATATTAAAATCAAAACCGATCATCAGTCTTTTCCATACCGTTTGTATTTCAAATCCAAGTCCTACCGAAAATCTTTTCTTGCCATACAATCCACCATAACAATCATGTTCAAATACACCAGATTCAGGAACAGGATAAAAATCATAATACTCTTTACACTTACCCTCTATTCCATAGACAAATCTTGGTCCTCCAGAAATTGATGCGAAACTACACGGTTTAGAAGATATTCTATGTCCTATATATAATGGCATGTCCAAAATATGTTTGGAGTTAAGCATATAATTGCCAGGAAAAAACTTATCAGCGATTGATTGTTTCGCAAATCCGACTCCAGCACTCAAATATAAATGTTTGCTCAAACCAATATCACACATAACTTCCACATTGTATCCTAAACTTTTCCTTGGAGGAATCTCACCATCTGATTTTACCTCATCATCTCCGTTAGGATGTACGCCAGTAACTCCTCGATAAGAGACTCCTCCACCAAGACTAACGAAAATCATTACAGGATCAATATCATAGTCACCTATTACAATCTGATTAGGAGCTGAAGTAGTGGAAACATATACTGGTTCCTCCTCGACTGTCTCCACAGTAGGTGCTTCATAATAATTGTTGTTACCACTGCTTCTCAGAGCCAACAACATGTCATCGTCCAATCCAGAAGCGGAAGTAGAAGTCACGAACATACACGACAACAATATGGGAACAAAATGTTTTACTCCTTTCATATTACATTCTAATTTTTTTGTAGATAGAGACGCAGATCGCCACGTCTCTACAGATATTCAAAATATCATAGGTCAAAATATTTTCCAACCTGCTTTAATGGAGAAATTCGTTCGACAGCTATGGAATCTGCGGTAAAGGCCATCATATAATTCAGCCGGCTTACAATCATTATTTGGATACAAACTGAAATTAAAGCCAAGCAATAACCGGAAGATGACTATGTTAGCTTCAAGACCAGCTCCTACAGCAAATCTGTCTACACCATATTTACCGTCATAACTACTATGAGAAAAGACTCCATAATCTGGTTCTGGATAAAAATCATAATATTCATCACAAATTCCATTTATACCGTATGTAAATCTAGGTCCCATAGAAATAGAGAAGATAAGTTCCTCATCATCGTCATTCCTATAGCCAAACATTAGAGGTATTTCTAAAAATCGTTTGGTACTAGACATGTAATTGCCAGGCGAGAACATCTTATAGAAAGACTGCTTTGAGAATCCAGCTCCCGAACTACAAAACAAGCGTCTGGTCAACCCAACGTCCGTTCGAAGTTCCACGTTATAACCCAAAGATTCGACAAAAGCTCTATTATCCTCGTCTACCTGATCGTCTTCATCACAATACTCATATTCTTGCACACCAGACGCTCCCCTAAAAGAGACACCACAAGAAAGATTAGCAAAAAGCATAAATCTATTTATATCATGTTTGCGACTGACTGAGGGGCCTGTCTGATTATTTGAGCTGGAGGCTGCTGCATATCCTGTACCTGTCCCAGCCACAACAACCGTTCCGCTGCTATGACCATGATGGTGGTGGTGATCATCATGATGGTGGTGATCATCATAATGGTGGTGATTACTATAGCTACCATGTCCGTGATGAGAAGCATTATTTGACGATTGAGGTCTGACAGGTCGTTCATCCTTTGGTCGAGAAGGTCTTTCCTCCTTAGATTTAGCCGGCATTTCGTTACGGGATGAATTAACTTTACCATTATTATTATCATTATTACCGTTGTTACTTCTCTGAGCTGCAGCAGACACAACAAACACAACTGATATAAATAGAGACAACAGTTTCTTGAATTTATTTTTGCAAATCATAATCCTTAATTATTATTAGTAAAAAAGAGACGTGGCAAAACCGCGTCTCTACATATCTTAACGACGAAGACATCGTACGCAACGTCTTTATTTTTTGCTTGGCAACTTGAAATTAATTGGAAGCATAAGTCGACTTCTGGTCTTGGCTCCGTCAACCTCTGCAGCCACCCAGTTAGGCATTACACCAACGACTCTCTGAGCCTCAGCATCTAGTTTTGGGTCGACAGCCTGCTCCAATCTGATTCCTGTGATAGTACCATCTCTCTCCACAATGAAGGATACGATCACCTCACCCTCAACCCTTTTGTCAATACACTCCTGAGGATATCTCAAGTTTTCCGACAACCAAATAGCCAAAGCTGTCTGACCTCCAGGGAAATAAGCGTGCTGATTAGCCTTAACAGTCAACTCCTCACCTTCTGCAAAAACAGATGACGAGAATAACAACATCAACACCGATATGATAGCAAGATATATGTTTTTCATAGCCCTAACCTGTTAATCTTTTTAGCAAAGATAACAAATCAATGCGAAATACAAAATTTCAAAAAGCTAAAATATGCAGTTCTATTATATCAATGTATCCAACCAAGTATAGATTTCGCACAAAACTTGGAACTTGGAACCTGAATCCTGAAACCTAATTCTGTAATCTGAAACGTACAGGCGTAGTGAATCTAGCACGAACAGTCTTTCCTTGAATTTCTCCTGGATTCCAGTTTGGCATAGATTTCACAACTCTAAGCGCCTCTTTATCCAGACTAGGATGAATCGCACGCACAACTTCAACATCACCAATAGAACCATCTTTATTGACAACAAATCTAACGACAACAAACCCCTGAATACCTTGCTCTTTGCAATCTGTAGGATATTTTACATTATTTTCAATGTATTTCAACATTGCCATTCTACCACCAGGAAAAGATGGAGCCTTTTCGCATCTATAAAATATTTCATCGTCATCGTAATAAACATCTTCTACTAGAGCAGGTACAACAACTTTATCTTCCACAGCAAACTCCTCTGCAGGTTGAATATCGGCGGCAACACGACTTTCTACTATATCCTCCACGCATGCCAACGCCACAGTTTCTTCTACAGCATCTGCATCTTCGCTGGTATCATCTTCTTTTCCTGAATCATCAGAATTCATAAAAGATCTGATCACAAAGCTAAAGGCTATAGTAAGAACAAGTGCCAGCAAAAACTTATAGTCAAATCCAGGTTTTCCCGATTTCTTATCCTCATTGTTAGTCTGATTGGCAGACTTCTCATAATTTTTGATATACTCTCCCATACGATTCCATTATTTTCAAACAAAATTACAAAATGTTAGAGACTCCAATCATTTACATAAGAAAAAAGTTCAAAATCGTAATAATTTATCACTATCTCAACGTAGATAATAACAAATTTACTATTTTTGTAGGATAATTATTTAGAATTGGTTTAATAGATACAATAATGAAACATCAACTTCGCAGTGCATTCAGCACAGAGGGACGCAGAATGGCTGGAGCGAGAGCTCTTTGGGTAGCAAACGGTATGAAACGCGAGCAGATGGGTAAGCCTATCATCGCTATCGCCAACAGTTTTACTCAGTTTGTGCCAGGACATACACATCTTCATGAAATCGGACAGAAAGTTAAGGCAGAGATTGAAAAACTTGGATGCTTCGCAGCTGAGTTCAACACAATCGCTATCGACGATGGTATCGCAATGGGTCACGACGGTATGCTTTACTCTCTACCTAGCCGTGATTTGATCGCTGACTCTGTGGAGTATATGGTAAACGCACACAAGGCAGATGCTTTGGTTTGTATCTCAAACTGTGACAAGATCACTCCAGGTATGTTGATCGCAGCTATGCGTCTTAACATCCCAACAATCTTCGTTTCAGGTGGTGCTATGGAGGCTGGTAAGCTAGAGGGTAGCCACGACCTTGACCTAATCGACGCAATGATCCAGAGTGCAGACGAGTCGGTTTCTGACGAGCAGGTTGCAAAGATTGAGAACGCAGCATGTCCAGGATGTGGATGTTGTTCAGGTATCTTCACTGCAAACTCAATGAACTGTTTGAACGAGGTACTTGGTTTTGCACTTCCAGGAAACGGTACGATCGTTGCGACACACAAGAATCGTGAGCAGTTGTTCATGGATGCAGCTAAGATGATTGTCGACAATGCATACAAATATTATAGAGATGGTGATGAGAGCGTACTTCCAAAGAGCATCGCTACTCGCCAGGCATTCTTGAACGCCATGACTCTTGATATCGCAATGGGTGGTTCAACTAATACAGTGCTTCACCTTCTTGCTATCGCTCAGGAGGGAGGCGTTGACTTCAAGATGGATGACATCGACGCACTTTCAAAGGTTACTCCATGCTTGTGTAAGGTTGCTCCTAACACTCAGAAGTACCACATCCAGGATTTGAACCGTGCAGGTGGTATCCTTTCTATCATGAACGAGCTTGACAAGGCTGGTTTGGTTGACAGAAGCGTTAAGCGTGTCGACGGATTGACTATCGGCGAGGCTATCGACCAGTACGCAATCACAAGCCCTAAGCGTTGTGAGAAGGCAGAGAAGATCTACAAGAGTACAGCTGCCAACAAGTTCTCTATCAAGATGGGTTCTCAGGAGACATATTGGGATTCATTCGACACAGACCGCGCCAACGGTTGTATCCGCGACCTTGAGCACGCATACTCAAAGGACGGTGGTATGGCAATCTTGAAGGGTAACATCGCTCTTGACGGTTGTGTTGTCAAGACTGCAGGTGTCGACGAGAGCATCTGGAAGTTCGCAGGTCCAGCAAAGGTATTCAACTCACAGGATGACGCCTGCAAGGGAATCTTGAACGGTAGCGTAGTTTCTGGCGACGTTGTAGTTATCACACACGAGGGACCTAAGGGAGGTCCTGGTATGCAGGAGATGCTTTACCCTACTTCATACATCAAGTCACGTCACCTTGGTAAGGAGTGTGCTTTGATCACAGACGGTCGTTTCTCAGGTGGTACATCAGGATTGTCAATCGGACACATCTCTCCAGAGGCAGCAAGCGGTGGTAACATCGGTCTTGTACGCGACGGTGATATCATCGAGATCGATATCCCAGCACGTAAAATTGCGGTTCGCTTGTCAGATGCAGAGTTGGCAGAGCGTCGCAAGGCAGAAGAGGCTAAGGGTAAGGACGCATGGAAGCCAAAGCGTGACCGTGTTGTTTCAAAGGCATTGAGAGCTTACGCATCGATGGTAGCATCAGCTGATAAGGGTGGTGTTCGTATCGTTGACTAATCTTGCAAGTAAAGACACAAAAGAATTTGATAATGCGGGGATTAAAGAGAAATCCCCGCACAACTAAGTAAATAAAAAGTCATTATGAGTAATCAGATGAAAGGTGCATACATTCTTATGGAGGCTCTCCTAAAAGAGAATGTCGACACTATTTTTGGCTATCCCGGAGGCAGCATCATGCCTACGTTCGATGCTCTGTACGACTACATGGACAAATTCAACTATGTCCTAACTCGTCACGAGCAAGGTGCAACACACGCAGCTCAGGGATACGCACGAGTCAGTGGAAAGACTGGTGTTTGCTTAGTGACTTCAGGACCAGGTGCCACTAATGCTATCACAGGTATCGCAGACGCGATGATGGACTCTACTCCACTCGTCGTGATCGCGGGTCAGGCAGGAGCTGCATTCCTTGGTACTGATGCTTTCCAGGAGGTTGACTTGATCGGCTGTACATTGCCAATCACAAAATGGTCTTACCAGATCCGTTCGGCTGCAGATATCGCGCCGGCAGTGGCAAAGGCTTTCCATATCGCAAATTCAGGAAGAAAAGGACCTGTTGTCCTTGACTTCGCAAAGAACGCACAGGTGGAGATGGCAGATTTCAATTGGGAGAAATGTCATTTCACTCGTGGATATATTCCTTTTACTGCTATCAACCCAGCTCAGATCGACGCTGCTGCTGAGATCATCAACAATGCAAAGAAACCTCTAGCTTTGGTTGGTCAGGGTGTCATCCTTGGTAATGCAGAGGCTGAGTTGAAGGCATTCTTGGAGAAAGCTGACATTCCAGCAGGAAATACACTTCTTGGTTTGTCTGCTCTACCTTCAGACCATCGTCTAAACAAGGGTATGCTTGGAATGCACGGTAATGTCGGTCCCAACATCAAGACTAACGAGGCAGATGTGATCATCGCTATCGGTATGCGTTTCGACGACCGTGTGACTGGTGATTTGAAGACTTACGCTAAGCAGGCTAAGATCGTTCACTTGGATATCGACACAGCTGAGTTGGACAAGAACGTAAAGGCAACTGCTAAGGTTCTTGGCGACGTTAAGGCATCTCTACCAGAGTTGACTCTTAAGCTAAAGGAGACTAAGCATACTGAGTGGATAGAGAGCTTCAAGGAGCATGAAACTAAGGAGACGGAGAAGGTCATCACTCCAGAGGTCTGCCCTACTGCAGGTCCATTGAAAATGGGTGAAGTTGTTCGTAAGATTTCTGAAGCAACAAACAACGAGGCTGTTCTTGTTACTGACGTAGGTCAGAACCAGATCATGGCAGCACGCTACTTCAAGTATACTAAGTCACGTAGTGTCGTAACCAGTGGTGGTCTTGGAACAATGGGATTCGGTATTCCAGCCGCAATCGGAGCTAAGATCGGAGCCCCAGAGCGTACAGTATGTATGTTTGCCGGTGACGGTGGATTCCAGATGACAATCCAGGAGTTGGGAACAATCATGGAGAAGCAGATCGGTGTCAAGATGATCATTCTTAACAACAACTATCTTGGAATGGTACGTCAGTGGCAGGAGTTGTTCTTCAAGGAGAGATACTCTTCTACTCCGATGATGAACCCTAAATTCAACGCTATCGCTGATGCATACGGAATCAAGAACGCTGAAGTCAACACACGTGAGGAGCTAGACAAGGCAATCAAGGAGATGTTTACTGACGACAAACCATACCTATTGGTAGCAAACTGCGAGGAGATGGGAATGGTTTATCCAATGGTTCCAGCAGGCGAAACAGTTACCAACATCCTTCTTGGATAAGTTAAGAATTAAAAGTTAAGAGTTAAAAATTCGGTCAAGATTTGAGTCTTCCCATTCTTAACTCTTAAATCTTCATTTTTAATTACGACAAAAAATGGCAGATAATTTTAAGGCAAATCAGTGCGGTAAGGATTGTCAGAAATGCAATCCTGCAGAGTGCAATGATGGAAAGAAGCTTTTCACTGTAACTGTATTCTCTGAGAATCAGGTCGGCTTGCTTAACCAGATTTCCATCATCTTCACACGCCGTCGTCTAAATATCGAGAGCTTGAGTGTATCTCAGTCGGCTCTTCCTGGAATTCATAAGTTCACTATCACTACTATCACAGACGAGGATACGATTGAAAAGGTAGTGAAGCAGATCGACAAGAGAATCGACATCATCAAGAGTTTCTACAACGATGATTCCGACCTTGTTTACCAGGAGATCGCAATGTACAAGGTTGCCACTCAGGATTTCATCAATTTGGAAGGTACAGAGGAGTTGATCAGAAAATACAACATCCGTATCCTTGAGATCAACGAGACATGTGTAATCTTCGAAAAAACAGGTCACTCTGATGAGACTCAGGGCTTGTTCGACGAGTTGAGCCAGAAACTACAGGTGCTTCAGTTCATCCGTTCAGGACGCGTCGCAATCACAAAGTCGAAGATCGAGCGTTTGAGCGACATGTTGGCCAAGATCGAGGCTCACAAAATGATGTATGAGTAAAAACATTGTAGAATACGAAGAATTAGAAAGAGGTCTATTCTAATAGAGGCAATACAAATAAATGAGGGTGTATCAAAATTGATATACCCTCTTTTTATGCAGTAAAAATCATAATGCTTTGAAAATCATCTTCGTGACCAAAGAGCGTCTTATTATCTCATCTCTCATTATATATAAAATCCAATCCCTGATTTCTATAATAATGAAATTTTCTATCAGAAGAAATCAAAGGCATTCGCTCTACAATTGCATGTGATATTATCACATGGTCTGAAGGATCATTATGATCTTCAGCTTCATTCAATTGTAATCAGCATACACTAACATAACTTGCTCCGTTGTTGGTATAATTTGAAGGCCAGTATCTATCATATACCTCATCTCTCATCTACAACACTTAGATTATCATCATGAGTCTGAAGTTCCCACGCTTTAGAAAGTGCCCACCAACACTGACTACATCTCCTCATTATTCCCTTTCTATTAAAAGCATAATATTCTATGCTTTCAATTCCATTCTCATCTACAAAAGTCTTCTTTGACGTTGTAGGAGTTTTTTCTTCTTTTAGTAATGTTTTCATAATCCTATTATTTTAATTACATCTGCAAAATTAATGAATTTATTGAATCATCTAATGCTTTCAATAGCATTTTTCACGTTTTCGCATTCACAATTTCGCACTTCATTCCGTCGCCTCCAAAAACTTCCTGAAAATCTTCTTCGACGGTTCATCACATCCATACAGGAATTCAGGATGCCACTGTACTGCCCACAAGAACGGATGCTCAGGCAAATAAACAGCCTCTACAATTCCGTCCTCAGAAATCGCCATCGGTTTTAAATTAGGCGACAACTTGGCGATCGCCTGATGATGATAGCTGTTCACAGGAAGGATTTCCGTCTGCAATAAATCATATAATGGAGTATCCTTAATCAAAGAGACGTTGTGGATATATACGTCGTATGGAGCTGACATGTGATGCTCAACTACTGATGGTTTATCCGTCGGCAAATCCTGATACAACGTGCCACCTAAATATGCGTTAAAGAATTGGATTCCTCTACATATTCCTAATGCTGGTTTATTCGTACTGATACAAATATCCAAGAGGATTCCTTCCATTGTATCTCGCTCCACACAAGGAACGCCACAAACATCACGTCTTTGCTCACCATACACAGATGGAGAGACATCATGACCACCCGTGAAAAGAATTCCGTCGCACATAGAAGCCAACTGGTTTAGATCATTCTCATCCGTCGTCAAAGGGAAAACGATAGGCAAAGCACCTTCTGAAATAATCGCATCCAAATAGTTTGGAAGCATCCATAAACTTTCTTTCTCATCGTCCCATAGAGGAACTACACCTACTACTTTCTTTTCCATACTCCTAAATTTTTTCACAAATTTAGGCAATGGCATTTTTCACGAGAATATCGTCGGCTTCTTTTTTTATTTTTTATTTCTAGATTTTCAATCTGAAACTAAAATGTGGATTTTTTAGGGGAAATGTTGCAAATTCAATTCATAATTAACCTATGGTCACATTTTGAGCAAGCATAAAATGGACCATAGGCTTTTAATTATACAAACCGTTTCCACGGTCTAATGGACACGCTTATCCCATCAAATCATAAGGCAACTCTTCCCCAGCCAATTCCGCGAATTGTTTTAATTCATCCAACGAATTAATCTCATTGTGATGATACGGTTGATTCCTTATATACCTAACTACCCCCTGCACAGAATTTGGAGATACACTAAACGCCGCATAATGTCGTTGCCAATTAAATGGGGACTCCAGTCTTTTTATATAACAATGTGGCACTTGATCTTTTAATGTCTCTAACTACATCTGACAACAAATGATTTTGATCCATTCGCAGAAGTATGTGAACATGGTCGGATACTCCATTGATTGCAACTACTGCTAATCCCATATTTTCGACTAACGTCCTTATAGATTCAAAAACGACAGCTCTTAAGTCGACTGTCAATACTGGTGCTCTACCTTTTGTTGCAAATACGATATGATCATATCTACATATTAATGACCCCATACAAATAACATTATTCTTTTTTATAATTATTCTAATCCCTTAATTCCACGACCGTGGTAACGGTCGGTCTAATCAAAAGCCTAGGGTTTGAATTTGTCGCCAGACAAATTCATAACCCTAGGCGTAAATGTCATCAAATATCGTCCCTTATACGGGATTATTTCATATTGCTGATAAACAACAGCAATCTGTTGGCAATATTGGCCTCACTCACTCCTCCATCGAAGTCAAGTGCTAACATGTTGAGCTGAGGATACAATGTCTTCATCTTCTTCTCTATTCCACGTGCACAAATGTGGTTGGCAATACATCCGAACGGCTGTAGACTCACGACATTGTTACAACCCTGCTTAATGTACTGGATTGTCTCAGCAGGAAGCAACCATCCCTCACCACTCTGTACAGTCAAGCAAAGCACCTCTTCCGCCCACTTACTGATTGTACGGATATCTGGTTCTGGCTCAAAATATCTGAATTTAGATGCAGCCTTCTCAAAGCTCTTTACACGGCTGTAGATCATACGGTAGATCAAATCCATTGTCCATGATGGCAACTTCGGATCAATGATCTTATTCTTTCTGTTGAACTCGATATTTACAAGAATCTTCAAGAAGAAGTTATGGAATGTAGGAGGAAGAACCTCTACACCGTGATCCATCAACCAATTAGAGATGTGCTTGTGTGAATATGGGTTAAACTTCAAGAAAATCTCTCCTGCGATACCTGCCTTTGGATATGTCTTATCGTAAACTGCTATCGAGTTGAAATCTTCAGCAGCAGCCTTTAGCAAATTGATAAGTTTCTTACTCTTACGTGCGATGATAAGTGGTTTTGCAAGCTCAAGATACTTGTCCCTCATTGCTAATGCCTCACCCTTATTCTTCTCACGTACTGCAATCGCATGATACATGATTGAGATCCAGTCACCATAAAGCAATGAGTTCAACACGATAGGAGCCGCCGTCTTGTAAGGCAACTTAAATCCAGGATACTCTTCTTCATTTGAAATACCAAGTGAAATCACAGGAACCTGAGAGAAACCAGCGTCAACCAAAGCTCGCTTGATCAATGCAGGATAGTTTGTAGCACGACACTGTCCCAACTGTGTGATTGTAACCGCTGTGTTGTCCAAGTCGTAATCTCCACTCTTCAATGCCTTGATAAAGTCGCCGACAACCAATGTCGCTGGGTAACATACCTCATTGTTTGAGTATCTCAATCCTTCTTCATTACTCTGAGCATTACCCATTGGCAACTGCACCAAGTTGTAGCCGATAGCTTCAAATGCTGCTGGAAGTAGCGGAGAAAGATATTCAGTGAAGAATGGAGCTAGAATAGTCTTTTTAGCCTTATCTCCGACTGCAAAGATACCAGTCTTTACAAATGGTTCTTTTCTTCTTTCGATTACAGCACCCTTTGCCTCATATTCATATTTCAAACTGTCGATCAACGAACGTACACGAAGTTTCAATGAACCGATGTTGTTCACGTCGTCGATCTTCAAAAGAGTCAATGATTTTCCGTGACGCGAAAGGATGCTACGGATTTCGTCAGTCAAAAATGCATCAGGTCCACAACCGAACGATGTCATCTCCACAAAGTGAACGTCGCTATCCTGCTCTGCCACCCACTGGGCTGCATTCAAGATACGGTTGACGTAACTCCACTGACGGATATGGAATGCCTCTGGAGTGTCGCTCTGAAGCACAACAGCACCACCACGTGCAATCTCCTCTGTGATGACCTCAACACCTAGTTTGGCAATCATCTCAGAAATTCTATGCTGCACTAGCGGGTCTGTATGGTAAGGACGACCAGCAAGCAAAATAGTCATTTTCTTCTTCTTGCGAGCATTCTCAAGTGCAATCACGTTGTTACGACGCAACTCTTCACCCCATTTAGTCCAGTCTTTCTCAGCCTGTTCAACAGCCTTCAAAATATCGTTTCTCTTTAGGCCGAATGTTGTGAAGTAGACAAGCATCTGCTCACGAAGAAGCTTTGAATTCTTAAACGCTACGATTGGAGAATCAACAGGCACCTTAACTGTAATCGCTGAATCCACAACATCAGGATATCCGATGATGATAGGACAGTTGAAACTGTTCTGAGCATTCTTATCCTCTGTACGCTCATGCACTACACGAGGATAGAAGATTCTGTCAACCTTATCAGCCAACTCGTAAATGTGGCTATGGATAAGTTTTGCTGGGAAACAGATATTGTCACTCATCACGGAGTGAACACCCTTCTCGTAGTTAGTATATGTAGAAGTTGAGCTCAATACAACCTTGAATCCTAAGTTTGTGAACATAGAATACCAGAATGGGAACTCCTCATACATATTCAACGCACGTGGAATACCGATTGTTGGCAAACCGTTCTTACCTTCATTCTCAGGAAGATCAAATGTCAAGTGATACTTCATATCACTCATATTCTCACCCTTCTCTACTGCATCTCCACCGTTAGTGAAGATCTTCTCACACTTATTTCCAGAATAGTACTTAGAACCATTCTTGAATGTGTACTGAGTGATGCGACAATTATTCTCACATCCCTTACACTGCAAAGGACGGATTTCAAACTCCGCTGCATTCATAAGTGTCTCAAGCGGACGAGCCTCATTAGAAGCCTTCTTGCTCTGCTCAATTGCGTATAGAGCACATCCATACGCACCCATCAACTCAGGAATATTATTTCGGCAAACTCTCTTGCCTGTCAAATTTTCAAATGCCTTTACGACTGCATCATTGCGCATCGTACCTCCCTGAAGCACGATATTCTTACCTAGTTCGTCGTAATTCTTGATCTTCAACACCTTGAACAAACAGTTCTTTACAACTGAATATGCCAAACCTGCTGAAATATCACTGACTGAGTAACCCTCACGTAGCACCTGCTTAACCTTAGAGTTCATAAACACAGTGCATCGTGTACCCAAGTCGCAAGGATGTTCACTCTTTGTAGCCTCACGAACGAATTCTCCGATCTCACAACCTAGAGTCTGAGCGAATGTCTCGATGAATGATCCACAACCCGAACTACATGCCTCGTTGATCTCCATACGAGTCAACACGCCATTGTCGACATAGAT
The DNA here is from genome assembly GCA_045629285.1 of Paludibacteraceae bacterium. GTDB lineage: Bacteria > Bacteroidota > Bacteroidia > Bacteroidales > Paludibacteraceae > UBA1723. Next base: position 233,873 of record JAZQQY010000029.1, read on the forward strand.
AGCCTTCATATCCTGACCACCGATGTCCAATATAAACGACACATTAGGACTGATGCTCTTTGCAGCCACATAGTGTGCCATTGTCTCAATCATACCATAATTAAGGGAGAACGCAGCCTTGATCAAATCCTCACCATAACCAGTTGAACATCCACCGGCAATGTTAAGCTTCACGCCAGCAGCGTCAGCTTGAGCCTTCAATTCACCCAATCCTTTTGCAACAGCCTGAACTGGATTTCCTCCGTTATGAGCGTAGTAACGATATAGTATTTCGCCATTGACATTTGTCAACACGATCTTTGTAGTTGTAGAACCAGAATCGATACCTAGATAACACTTGTCGTCGGCATCAGCCAAAGATTTGAACTTGATATCGTCTTTACTCTTATCCTTTAGCCACGACTGATAATCATCCTCTCCTTTAAAAACGGGAGGCATTGCTACAGAGTAGATACTCTCTTTTCTGATTACCTTTGCATCTTGAGTATCAAGAATTTGAGAAAGTGATTCGGCAGTATATCTCTTCTCTCCTGCCTCAGCAAGAGCTGTACCCCAAGCAGGGATAAAGTTTGCAAGTTCTGGTGAGATGATATCCTTATTTATGTCAAGATGGAAATAGTCAGCAAGAGCCTTACGAAGTGCAGGAATGAAAGTCAACGGACCTCCACACAGCAATACTTTAGGAAGTACCTCACAACCATGGCTCAATGCACTTGCTGTCTGTACAGCTACAGCGCGGAAGATACTTGCTGATATATCCTCTTTAGTAGCATTTCTTGCAATTAGATTCTGTATATCTGTTTTGGAGAACACACCACAACGAGACGCAATCGGATAGATACCCTTTGCGTTTTCTGCCAAACCGTTTAGTTCAGTAACGTCGACACCCAAACACAAAGCCATCTGATCGATAAACGCACCAGTTCCACCGGCACAGTTACCGTTCATTCTCAAACTATCTACTTTTCCGTCTTTTAAATATACAATTTTTGCATCCTCTCCTCCTATATCAATAAGTGTTCGCACATCGGGATGCATTTTCTTGGTGTATTCTGTGGCTCCAACAACCTCTTGAACAAAATTGAAACCACATCTCTCAGCAAGTCCAAGGCCAACGCTACCAGTAACGGAGAACGAGAACTCTGAATCCTGAAGTTTATCCTTCAATTCTACCAATATATCCTTGATCACAGCGCCAGGATTTGCCTGATGTCTACGATAAGAAGAATATATCACGTTATCCTCATCCAGCACTACAATTTTCGCCGTGGTTGAACCCACATCAAGTCCTATTCTATACATTTCTTTTTTCTACAATCTATTATAATCTGCAAATATATCTTTTTTTCATCAACTAATGATACATATTTCCCTTTAATTGCTCAAAAAGTAATCAACAACCTGACTAATTTTTAATAAAAACAAAACTCATTTTTTATATAAAATAAATTTAACACATTAACACAAACATCAAATTATCTAATATTATTTTGAAGAAAAACATCAAAATATATGCTTTCCAAAATAATTTGATACTTTTTAGTATATATTTTTATATAAATATTTGGTTAAAAGAAAAAAATGAACTTACTTTGTAGTCATAAACAGAGAGCTTATAGAATATGATTTACATTTGTCGGGTGTAGACTTCGTCATTAGTTGTATCACTTATCACTTATCACGTAAGGTTTGGACTGTTTATGTTGCATTGTGTGCAAGAAATATATGTCTTTAAGATGAACCTTTTTAAAATTTCTAGGGTCTACACCCTGACAAATGATAAGCACTTCCGCACTCTCAGCGAAGTTGCCTCAACAATGGAGCTCTGCCCGTTGAGGAAGGATTTATCTCTTTATATATCAAAGCTTAAAGACGCACTTTCCAAGGAACAGATTCTTAGTGGCGACGGTAGGTCGTTCCCTCATACTGCTGAAATCAGAAAAAATTATAGATCGTTGAATTTGCTGTCGACAGTGGTGAAAAAGACGCTTATGGTGGCATCTCTTTCCGATGACTCTAACATTAGAAAACATGCCGAATTCCTGCAGCGTATTTATGCAGATAGTAACGTCGCTCAAAACCTGAAACTTGAAACAGCGATCACTCGCTACTCCACTCTTTGCAACAACATCAACAAAAAATTTTCCGCAAATATTCTATCTTCTGTCGGAATAGGCGACACTATACAAAAAATGACTAAACTTTGTGAGGATTGCAACAAAATGTTGGAGGAAAGAAATAGGAACAAAGGGGTGAAAAAAGGCAATTCTCTTGATATCGCCCGACGCGAAACAGATGATATTCTTGCACTTATAGATTGTAAACTACAAGTATTGATGGCGGAAAAACCGTCAAAGGACTTAGATATCTTAGTCGGAAAAATTCGGGAAAAATGTGCCAATTGACGACGCTGAAATCACACTACATTGCATCGAACGCAGATTTCAACCAGTCCATTCGAGTCGACAACCATCTCTTCAAATAGGCTATCTCTTCAAAATAGGCGGATTCTACATCAGCAGCACTTCTTTGGCGGTATGTCAATACACCCCACAACTTATTGTTTAGAATCGCAGAATTCTTATTCTGAATCGCAACTCTTTCTATATGAGCCAAAATTTCTCCTTTTCGACTATAATAATCATTGTATCTATCCTTCACTGACAATACAAATTCTTTATCTTGAAAGAGTCTCTCAATCCATGAACCAGTGCTATCTTTCACGTAAAAATTCTCCGGATCGTTGAGATACATATCTTCTGATTTTCTTGCCGGAAAACCTCCCAAACTGATATCGAAATCCCAAACCGGACCCATTTTAAGTTTACCGTTGCGTGACAAATTCATGTAACAGCTTGTATAGAACCGAGCATCACAACACTTTGTAATCTCCATAATCAGATACCACTCAACAAACGACTGCATATCTATAAGCGACTTATAGCCTGCGGTTTCATCAAGCCAATTGTCTGAGAAAAGAACTGCATCCGCACGTGAAACATAATCCTTCACATAGTTGAAATTCGCATCTCCTGGAACAACCTTTGGATCTTTGATATTTATCGGCATATAAATATTCTCAACCTTGAATGTCACTTCGTCGGAAGCCGCCTTACCGTCTATTTCAAGCAAGAATCCATCATCGCCGACATTCACTCGATTCTTTGCTATCTTAAGTTGTTCCCCTATCTGATACGTGCCGTTGTATTGCCAATTCAATATCAAGTCGACAAAATGGAACCGGGGCACATAATCAAACTTACCGATGTTGGAGGCCATCCAAAACGCAACATCGTTTCGTAGCATGGACTTGTCGTAATAATTCGCCAATAAGACCCACTCTTTATCTTTTGGTTCGCCATACAACGACTGCTTATTTTCAAATTTTATTTTATATGGCTTTTTAGGTTTCCTCCAAGTAGAATTTCCTCTTCCCTTTACATTGCACTGATACTCATAAGTTTTACCACTATCATACACAGACATCGTCGCTCCAGGAATGAATGTTTCCTTGCTAAGGATTGGTTCGCAATTGGGCGTATTGACCATGACAACCGGCAAATCCGTTTTTATTACATCTTCCGACTCATCCTGATCTTTATCCTGACACGACACGAATGCTACCGACAATACAACGGCAACCGACAGACAATGTTTTTTCATAGTCAGCAAAAGCAAAATATGATCAAATATCATTCTGTATTTTTCCATGTCGGATTCAAAAATTCTACATTGCATCAAAAGCCGACTTCATCCAATCCATACGATCGGACAGCCATCTTTTTAGATATTCAACTTCCTCAAAATAAGCAGTTTCCATACTTGGCACATCACCCATTTTGTTATAAAAAACGCCCCATAACTTATTGTTCAGGATTGCCGAATTACAGTTCTGTCTGGCTACTTGGTCGATATGGGCCATGATTTCCGATTTGTGGTTATAGTAATTGTCAAAACACTCTTTCACAGCAGCCACAAAAGCCTCGTCCTGAAACAGCCGGTCTATCCAAGAATCATCGTTCTTCACATAAAAGTTCTGCGGAACATTCAAAAACTCATTATGCCATATTTCTGTAGGGAAACCTCCTAAACTGACATCGAAATCCCAAATAGGACCCATTTTCAACTTTCCATTACGAGTCAAACTCATGAAACAACTTGTCTGAAATGCAGCTGCATCACAATTCTTAGTAATCTCCATAATCACATACCATTCGGCAAACGAACGCATGTCCATAAGAGTCTTGTATCCGAATTCATCATTCAACCAATCATCAGAAAACAACGCTGCATCTGCACGTGAAACGAAACCTTTCACGTAGTTGTAGTCTTCATCACCCACAACTGTCTTGGGTTCTTTTATGTTTATAGGTCGTACGATATGGTCTACATGAAAAGTGACATCACTTGCATCAGCTTTTTTATCCATTTCCAACAAAAAACCGTCATCCCCTACATTTATTCTGTTCTTTGATATCTTAACCTGTTCGCCCAACTGATACAATCCGACATGCTTCCCATTCAATATCAAATCAACAAAATGGAATCTCGGCACATAATCAAACTTACTATATTTTGAAGCCATCCAGAATGCGACATCATTTCTCAGCATTGTTTTGTCGAAATGATTTGCCAACAAAACCCACTCTTTATCTTTAGGTTCACCAAGCAAAGAAACTTTATTTTCAAACTTGATTTTGTAAGGTTTTTTGGGTCTATCCCAAGTAGTATTTCCTCTACCTTTGATATCACATCGATACTCAGAAACATTCCCAATGTCACAAACGGACATGGATGCTCCATATATATACTGCTCCTTGCTGGCTATTGGTTCATTCTCTGGTGTATTGATCATCACAACAGGAATCTCCGTTCTTATCACATCGTCATCTTCCAGATCATAATCTTGGCACGAGAGAAAAGTAAAGATAAATATAAGAATATACAAAACGCCGAGACTCTTCATCGCTGAAAGCCTGTTCTTGCCTAATTCAATTCTAAATTCTTTCATTTTCCTTTTGTTGCATTATCCACATGCAAAGGTACTATTTTTTCAACTCCGACAAAATTTTAGCATCACCTTCCAATTTCAACAACCATATCTTTCTGTCGCCTCCCGGCATATCCTGAAGTCGACGTGAATTTACTAAACCCATTCATTTTCTTCGTACAGCTTTCGCCTTTACTCTGAAAGTAACTCTTTTGTTATTTGCGTTACTGTATACAATCAGTTTCTTACTGATCATCCCACTCATTTCGGGATTCAAAACAATTTTAATTGAATCAGTTGATGAAGGTTCAATCGGTTTTATGCTCCACTCCGGCTCAACACAATGACATGTTGAAGATACATTGTTAATCACCAAAGGTTCGTCTCCATCGTTTTTGACAACTAGCATTTTTGTCTGGGCACCGTCGGCTATATTAACTTCTCCGAAATCCATAATCTCCTCTGGCAAAGTCAAAATTGGCTTTGCCGACAAAGAGATGGCGGAAAACGCCATTATGAAAATCAGATTAATGCGCATGATGGAAAAGGAATTCTGTCATGAAACAAATACCCGCAATTATAAACATGGCTCCTACAAACTTGCGAACCAACGCATTAGCACTAAATATTTTTGTCTGGACAGATGTCATTTTTTCTACACCGTATGCATAAAGAGATACAACGACCATCAATGGAATCGCAGCACCTATTGCAAAGAAAACCGGCACAAGCAAAGAATGGTTCTCCGAAATCGCAAGCGGAAGCATCATGCCGAAATATAGCACTGCACCGTCGGGACAGAAAGCAAGTGCAAGCAAAACACCTATAAGAAGAGTCTTAATCAACGACTTTTTGTTACCCCCTTTGAACATAGGTACAAGCAAATCCTCCAATCCATGCAAATGAATTATGTCGAGCATCAACACACCGACAACAATGAAAAGAATTCCAATAACACGGACATACGCATCTGCAAAACTGTCGCTGATTTCAAAAGCTCCGGCAAATCGAGACAGAAGCAAAGCCACCGCAATATATGTCAACGACTTTCCTAAAACAAGAATTGTACCTTGCGAAAGAATTGACTTTTTTGAATCGCATCCAACGGATACAAAAGACAATGCAGCCAAATTTGCAGCGATAGTACACGGACTTATCGCAACAAGGACACCAAGCAATAAAGCCGCTACCAATGGAATATCTTGAAATCTACTCTGAAGTGCTAAAATAAAATCACTCATTTTGCAAAATCCTCAACTTATAACTAAGCGCCTGAATAGACGGATTGATCGCACTGATTCTCTGTTTATCGTCAATCAAGACACCATAAGGAATCTTCTGAACACCATAACGTTTGGTAATCGGGCTTTCCCAATACATGAAATCACAAGCAATTGGCCATCCGCACGACTTCTCTACCAAGTCATCAAAGCCATCCAGTGTCTTATCCAAGGAGATAGCCAAAACCTCAAATCCAGGAGATTTGAAACGACGATGGACCTCATCAAGTTCCCTTGCATAGGAATCACAAGAATCGCACCAAGATGCGGTGAAATACAGAAACAACTTTTTGTTATGATAATTCTCAAGAGTCAAAGTATCTCCCTCAGATGTAACGACACTGAAACCAGGAGCCAGTTTGTTGACCTCCAAACCGGAATACAATGCCATTTCATCCTTTAAATATCTATAGTATTCAGATTTTCCCACTGATTGTTCATCAAGCATATTCAAGCATTGAACGATCTTATCCAAACTGAATAGTTGATTAACGTATGCGTAGTATATATAGTAAGCACAACCAAAAGAAGTTGGATTATACGCGACCTCCGATTTCAACTTGTAATACAAAGAATCAAATGCCTGATAATACTCAGATTCCAATCTCTCCAATTCGTCAAAAACATCAGTATTGACAATTTTCAACCAATTCTGACGACGTTGCGCTTCATATCTTCTTTCAAATTTAAGTATACGACTCCAATCATCGTTGGACGAACTTCCGACAATCTGGATCTGATCAGGAATCATTAGAGTACCAACCACCTCTATATTAGTGTTTTCCACCATCAGATCAATATGCCTGTTACCGATCTCTATCTGACACATTGAAGGGTTTTCCACTTCACCCTTAAAAACAAATTCTCCACCATAGATTTCACTTTGAGCAATAGTATCCTTAATGCCGGTAAGCGGAGAAATGTAAGTAAGATATGCACGAGGCATAGGCAGACACCTAATCTTTCCTTTAATCACAAAGGAGTCACTACCCTTACATGAAACCAAAGATGCAAGGAGAAGCAAGAAGGATAATAATTTTAGAATTTGTCTACCCATAAATTTATAAAAACTAAAAAAAGGACGACAAGGTTACCCATGTCGCCCCTATAATTCAAATGAAGATTATTTTACTGTACCGCTAACAGAAACAACCTTTCTGCTTGTGTTAGGGTCATTAGAAATAATAGTCAAACGCTTAGTGAAATCACCAACCTTCATGTTCTTAGCATCGATAGTGATAGAAACATCACCTGACTTACCAGACTTGATTGGCTTCTTAGGCTTAGTGATAACTACATTATCATCAAGAGCCGTAATGTTACGGATGATCAATGGATCCTTACCCTTGTTCTCAATCTTGAACAAGAAAGACTTCTTAGAACCCTTAGCGATCTCGTTTACAGGAACTACGCTACCAACTGAGATAACTGGAGCGTTCTTCTTCTGCTCTTCAGTAAGCTTAGAGAAATCCTCAACAACTGTTGCGTTAACGTTGATAGTCTTAGTCTCGTTGCTAGCAACGATAGCGAAGCTTGAAACTACTGTACCCCACTCCTCAGACTTCTTAGAATCGTAAACAACTGTGATCTCAGCCTCGCTCTTTGGCTTGATAACCTCCTTGTCGCAAGAAACTGTGATGTAAGAAGGCACATTCTTGAATGTTGGAGTGATATCAGCAGAACCGTTGTTGTAAACCTTCAACTTCTCTGACTTTGACTCAGGATTCTTGATCTTGTGCAAGTAAATGTTCTGGTTCTTCAAACGAAGATCACCTACGCTGAATGGATACTCATCCTCAATCTTCTTAGCCTTAGGGATAACCTCACCCTTGATAGTTAGACGGTGCTCACCTGCATTCTGAGTTGTAACTGTGATAGTCTTAGTAAATGCACCAGGACGACCAGTTGCGTTGTAAGTAGCGTTAACGACACCAGAATCACCAGGAGCCACAGGTGTCTTTGTCCAGTCTGGAGTTGTACAACCACAACTTGCTCTTACTTTGCTCAACACCAAATCCTCACTACCCTTGTTAACGAAAACAAAAGTACAAGACACTCTTCCGTTCTCCTCTGGGAAAGTACCAAAGTTATGAACAGTCTTCTTAAATTCAATCACAGCCTTACCCTGCTCCTGAGCGAAAGCGCAGATAGCAGTAACGAATGCTGCAATAAATAAAATTACTCTTTTCATATCTGTTTTTTTTTATTTCTTAAACATTACAATGCAAAATTAAGAAACTTATTTATCATTTGCGAATAATGCGAGATATAAAACGTATGAAATTAAACTTTTTTAGCAATAAAACAAAAAGACCGCCTCCAATAGAGACGGTCTTTATATAGTCGAACCTATTTGTCAAGCAAATATTAGTTGTTCTCTGGACGCAACTGACGTACAGTTACAGCTGTCTGCCACATTTCGCTCTCACGAAGTGCCTTAAGCTCCTTCTCAAGACCTACACGGTAGTCAGGCTTTGAGTTAGCGTCGATAGAGATCTGAGCCTCGTTACCGCACTTAACGTTAGCGTAAAGCTTCTCAACAACTGGCTTGATAGCATCGTGGAATGGAGTCATCCAATCCAAAGCACCACGCTGAGCTGTAGTAGAACAGTTAGCGTACATCCAGTCCATACCGTTCTTTGCGAACAAAGGCATCAAAGACTGAGTAAGCTCCTCAACTGTCTCGTTGAATGCCTCAGATGGAGTGTGACCGTTCTCACGCAATACCTCGTACTGAGCAAGAAGTAGACCCTGGATAGCACCCATCAAAGAACCACGCTCACCTGTTAGATCAGAAGTAGCCTCACGCTGGAATGTAGTCTCGAACATGTAACCTGAACCGATACCGATACCAAGTGCCAAAGTCTTCTCCAATGCCTTACCTGTTGCATCCTGGTAAACAGCGTATGAAGAGTTAAGACCACGACCCTCTAGGAACATTGTACGTAGAGATGTACCTGAACCCTTAGGAGCTACCATGATAACGTCGATATCCTTAGCTGGAACAACACCTGTACGATCATTCCAAGTAATTGCGAAACCGTGTGAGAAGTAAAGAGCCTTACCTGGAGTAAGATACTTCTTGATTGTTGGCCATACTGACATTACAGCAGCATCTGAAAGAAGACACATTACGATAGTAGCCTTCTCACAAGCCTCCTCGATACCGAATAGAGTCTCACCTGGCTTCCAACCATCAGCTACAGCCTTGTCGTAAGTCTTACCTGGACGCTGACCAACGATTACATTGAAACCGTTGTCACGTAGGTTCAAGCTCTGACCTGGACCCTGTACACCGTATCCGATTACTGCAATTGTCTCGTTCTTTAGAACCTCACGTGCTTTCTCCAATGGAAACTCATCGCGTGTCATCACTTCTTCGATAACGCCGCCAAAATTCAATTTTGCCATTTTTTATCTTTAATTTTACAATTTATTCAAAAATCACAACCGGCAGTAACAAATTCGTACTTTTTCCGATTGTTCCGCAAAAATACAAAAAACAATTCGCTAACGACTATATTTTACAACATTTTTTTATTTTTTTTCTTGGAGAGTCGTTTTCTATGTCTGCTTAACCCCACAGAATCATGTTCATTAGCAGAAACGGCAAATGTGTCTGGGGATAAAACTGCAAATGTATCAGCACTCCAATCCTAATGGATGAAGATGAAGCAAAGGCAATGTTTGATGCTATGGGACAGGGGAAGAAATACATACCACCCAAGCAGATAACCGATTATCCGCAGGGGGGCAAAGACTGGTGCAAAGACAATGCCGACAAAATCAATGAATCTCATGATCGTGGCAAAGATCCGTATTTCGTGCGCCACAACTTTGATGTGGTCAAGCAAGCAATAAAAGGAGAGGAGATTACAGCACCCAAAACAGAACTCATTTCTTTGTCAGAAAATTGTATTGTGTTATAAGAGGAGCTGATAATATGCTAATTTTTGATTTGGACAAATAAAAAAACAGCGGCTCAGTGAGTCGCTGTAGCTTTTTGACGGTCTGACGAGGATCGCTCCCCCCCTTACTTTGCTATTGCAAAACTACAATTTATTTATGAACAACAAATGAAAACTACGTTTATATAAAAAAATTGAACGCAATTCTCATTTTTCCTTCCGTTTTGCTCGTAACATTTTTCCGATGGAATATATAAAAAAAAGAGAGAACCTTTCGATTCTCTCCTCTTGGAGCGGAAGACGGGGCTCAAACCCGCAACTTTCAGCTTGGAAGGCTGACGCTCTATCAATTGAGTTACTTCCGCAAATATTTTGTGGGTGCGGATGGATTCGAACCACCGAAGGCAGAGCCAGCAGATTTACAGTCTGCCCCATTTGGCCACTCTGGTACACACCCTTAAGTTGTTTTCGTTTACTTGTCGTAACCGCTTTTCCTTAATTGCGATGCAAAGGTAGAGACTTTTCATATATCCACCAAATCTTTCAGCATCTTTTTTTAAGAAAATTTCAAAACACCCAATAAATCAGCAAAATAAATTTTGGCTAAAAATTCACATTCTTGTTTTAGTTCGTAAATTTATGAATCCTGCGGTAGATTTCGACTCGCTGACACGACATCCAAATTAACCATAACAACCCTTCTGCGATTGATTTTACTTCTTACATTTTACCTCTTACTTCCTCCATCTCCACAAACACCTCTCCGTCAATATCCAATATCGATGTGAATGGAATGACAGTACCGTCAGACATAGTCAGTGAATTACTGTACTCATCCAGTTTTCGAACAGTCCCAACATTTGTCCTGTACTCTCCCCCACTCTTTCTCTGATCATGGATGAAATATGTAATGGTGACGACGGGATGATCCTGCAACCTGGTATTCAGATACGCCATCTTGCGGTTGAGAACATTCACAGCCTCATCTCCCATCTCTACCTCATCATCCGTCAAACGGGCTGTCTCGGCTATCATGGCATCATGACCAACCAGCGCAGCGAAGGGAGCAAACTGTGCAGCTCGCTGATACATCGTCATCTGAGGATGATTCTTCGAGACGTGATGCGGAAGATTTATTATGTCGTCGTAGTTGTCTGTCATTGTCATTTATGCCTTGTGTCCTCCAATTTGTGCATTACGCTCTTTTGCCGTCGCACCTTCTTCAAAATTCAATCCTTTCAAAATGGCATTCTTGCCAAACTGTTTCTTGATCGCCAACATCGCTTCCTGCACTCGTCGCTCTTTGGCAAGTCGCTCCTCTTCTTCCCTCTTCTCTTTTGCAATTGCTTCATAATCGGAAAAAAGATCAAGCTGAACCATCTTGGTTTCATGCTTTTTGACCTGCGACTCATATACGACGTGGTTGGTGGTGATATTGAGTCGACGGACAAGCAGATCTTTATTGACGATACGATCGAATAGATCCTCGACTGCTTTCATGATGAGTGAAGTCGACGAGGTCTGTCGGTCAAGATTGGCAGTGCCATGAGCTGACTTCGGCACTTCCCTACCGTAGAAATCTTTCACCACCGGACCATGATACTTGGCGCGTATCGCAGGATTCTTCAGAGATTCTCTATCGTAGCCGACAGTCACCACAAGCTGATCTGTAACCAAACCTTTGTCGAGCAAATCCATAGAGACCATGTCGGCCATCTCCTTTATCACCACACGTGCTTTCTTGAACGGATATGGCTCCTGCAACACTTGTCCGCTGCTCAACGAGTTTGTCTCCGGACGGTAGCTCTTCACATAGTCCATCGTGCATGGTTCCCATCCCCACGCATGATCAATCAAGAGTTCGGCATTCACACCGAACAGTTTATACAAAACTTCTTCGTTTCTTACAGACAATCGTGCAATCTGCCCCATTGTCTCAATGCCATACATTGCCAATTTACTTGCGATTCCGCTTCCGCAACGCCAAAAACTGGTCAACGGACGGTGATCCCATAGCTTTTCACGATAGGATTTCTCATCCAGCTCAGCAATTCGCACACCGTCTTTGTCGGCAGGAATATGCTTGGCAACAATATCCATAGCCACTTTGCAGAGATACATATTCGTACCTATTCCGGCTGTGGCTGTGATTCCTGTCTGCCTCAACACATCACGAATCATCGTCATCGCAAGTTCATGAGGCGTCATCTTGTAAGTTGAGAGATATGCAGTCACATCCATGAATACCTCGTCGCATGAATAGACGTGGATATCCTCTGGAGCGATATATTTCAGATAGATGGAATAGATTTGTGCCGAGACTTGCATGTAGCGTGCCATACGTGGAGGTGCGACGATATAGTCTAGTTCCCAATCGGGATGCATCTTAAGCTCCGGATCTATCCATGATTTCCCTGTAAACTGACCGTATGGGATTTTCATTCGTCGATCATAATTCACCTCTCTCACTTTCTGGACGACTTCAAACAGACGTGCTCGTCCACCAACGCCATACGATTTCAGCGACGGACTTACTGCCAGACATATCGTCTTCTCCGTTCTGCTGGAATCAGCCACGACAAGGTTGGTGGTCAGAGGATCAAGCTTTCTGTCCACACACTCGACAGAAGCGTAGAACGACTTCAGGTCGATGGCGATATATGTACGATTGTCTGGATTCATAACTAAGTCGGAATTTGAATCGAGTCGAGTTGAGTCGACTACTTATTGAATTTTCTTCTTATCAGCGTGAATATTATCGAAGCGATCACCATTCCAAGTCCAGCGCCGACAGTGCCATACCATCCGAATTTAGTCCACATCGAGCCGGCAAGGAATGTACCGAACGAACCGCCAATGAAATAAGTCACCATATAAATTGTGTTCATTCGACTTGAGGCTGTCGGGCAAAGTTTCATCGTTGCACTCTGATTACTCAACTGCACACACTGCATACCGATGTCGATGATGATCACACCTGCAATGATTCCGGCGTAATAATTTTGGAAGATGCCCATGATTATCCATGCAAGCACTACGCATGAAACGCCCAAAGCATTTATCTTCTCCACTCCATATTTAGGAATATGCTTGCCTACATTCGACGCAGTCAATGCACCAGCCACTCCACATAATCCGAGCATTCCCACTGTGTCGCTGCCATCAAAGAATGGAGCCTCTTTCATTCTGAATGCCAGACATGCCCACATGCCGAGCATCGAGCCGAAAATAAATGCTGAGCGGACTGAATATGTGATTGCTTTGGGATTTTCCTTGACAAGCCGGAAAATAGATGTCATTAGTTTCACAAAGCGTCCGTTGAATGTTGGTTCAACGTATGGGAATATCTTCCAAACCACAACCGCCGACAACGCTATCAAACCAGCCGCAATCTCATACATTGTTCGCCAGCCCCACAAGTCGCCTACATATCCGCTAGCAACACGGGATCCAAGGATTCCGATAAGCAATCCGGATAGGATCAAGCCGGTCTTATGAGCCTTCTCTTCCGGACGGGAAAACTGTGATACGAACGGAATGAAAACCTGTGGCGCGACGGAGAAAATTCCAGTCACAAAACTTGAGGCCAACAACACAAAAAAATTGCTGGAAAGAGCGATTGCCACCAATGAAAAAATCAACACACCGAAGCAAGTCAGAATAGTGGTACGACGATTATAAAGGTCGCCCATAGGAATGATGAACAACAATCCTAAAGCATAACCGATCTGCGTGAACACAGGCATAAGATTCACCTGAAATTCCGAAAGTCCGGTATCTTCACGGATCAGGTTAAGCAAAGGCTGACAGTAGTAAAGATTTGCTACCGACACACCCGCCATCACAGCAAGCAACGCCACCAACGTAGATGGTATTCCTTCGTTTGGTTTGAGTGTCATCATTTCTATTTTGTGCTTTAGTGTTTTGTTCTAATTTTGAATTTCATGCAAATTTACGGATTCTCTTTTAGAGAGAAGCACTAATTCCAAAATAAAGATAGGAGACGATTGAAAATCAATCATCTCCTATTATTCTGTTTCAAACAAAATCTGTCCGTATTCTCTTACAAATACTTTACAGTCTCTTTCAAAGGTTTGCGATCCGCATGGTTTGGCAATGGACCTGCACCAGCTGCAGCAAAACCAAAATCAAGGATCATAAGAATCCCTTCGTTGGCTGGCAAACCAAGTGATTGATGTAAATACGTCAATTAGAATACAAACTGCTCAATCTTCATCTCACCGCAAGCAGTGATCTGCGGAACGTATAGTTTGAAAGGTGCAGATGCCGAGTGAGCATCAAGAAGTTCCTGGCTAGCCCAAGTCTCGCAGATCATGAAAGAGTTCTTGCGAGTACCGCTCTCGTAGATGTCGTAGAAGACACAACCGTCCTGCTTCTGCGATTCAGCAACAAGAGCCACTGCAGCGTTGAAAGCCTCGTTATACTTTCCTTCCTTAGCTTCAAAAAAACAATTTAATCTGATCATAACAGTTATCTTTATCTGGTTTATTTAATTTCATTACCACAAGAGAATGCCTTGCCTACAACCTTACCAAGCTGGATATAGTTGTGACCTACAGAATCGTATGTTATAAGATTCATCTTCTCGACGTCGGGATTACCTTTCTCATCAAGATATTTCTCATCGCAAAGGATGTTTATGATTTCACCGACTAGGTAGTAGCCACTATCCTCCTCGTCGATTTTACGAGTGATGCGGCACTCCAAAGTCATTGGAAATTCCTTGAATACAGGAGCATTGACATTCGGAGCCTTCTCAATAGTCCAGCCAGCCTTCTCCATCTTCTTAGGATCCTTATTAGCAGAGACGATGCCCACGAAATCGCTTGCCACCATTGTCTCGGCAGTAGCGAAAGCGACAGTGAACTCACCATTATTTAGCTTTAGATTATCCGTTGTAGCGTGGCTACCCATAGAGATTATGATCTCATGCATATCCAACTGGCCGCCCCAAGCAGCATTCATAGCGTTAGCCTTACCCTCTTTATTGTAAGTACCGATTATTAGCACCGGCTGTGGAAGCACCCACGGTTTTGATCCAAAACTTTTCATAAAATTTATCTTTTTAACAATACTGGGATAAAGGTATAAAATGGAAGCTTATTCTTCAAACGAATCAAAAAAATTTACACATATTTGAAAAAAGTGACATTTTTACCTACCCAAAATCGACACTTCTTCGTTATATAACGAACAAAGACGGCATCACTGTCACCTTTTCGTTGCATGATCATCAAATCCTCATGAATCAATGAATCGTTCCCTACTTAGTCCTCAGCACAGGGCGAAAAGGAAAGCCGTGGTAACGGTAGTCGCGGCTCCAGAATCTTCTTTTTGATAAACCTTCCTCTTATCCCCTATACGCTTCCCCCATCGAATTCTTCAGCGGATATTCTCGCACAAACCTCATATATTTCGTTACATCAAATTTGGGATTCGATGAAATTATATCGTAGATGACGGTGCCGTTTCCACACGGTTGGATATAATCTGTGTCGTAAAGTCCATTACGGAGGTAGAAGCCGCGTCGCCGAATACGAATTTCTTTATTATCACACTCTTCACGCAAACTTTCAATTAACAACACCAATTCGGTTCCGTCGTATAAATGTCGCAACTCCTTTAAGATTGATGCTCCATATCCATGGTTTCTATGCTCGTCGACTACAGCCAAATAAAGAAGAAAGGCGACATCACATCGCACAATCATGTATGCCATTCCGACGGGAATATCTTCATCTTTGAAAATGAGCCATTCACAGTTTCCCGCCTCACACGCTTCAAACAATTCATCTATAGGATGACGCTCTATCTCAGGAAATGCAGTAAGATAGAGTCTTTCCATCAAATCTTTCTCTGGAGAATCACTATGTAGTCGACTTATAGTAAACATGA
Organism: Paludibacteraceae bacterium; assembly: GCA_045629285.1. Classification (GTDB taxonomy): domain Bacteria; phylum Bacteroidota; class Bacteroidia; order Bacteroidales; family Paludibacteraceae; genus UBA1723. Next base: position 249,967 of record JAZQQY010000029.1, read on the forward strand.
TTATACCATCAACATTATTTTTCCACCTTCCTTCACAAACATACTCGGATATCTGCAAATGACGGCATACACCTGTTTGCTCGAAACAGGATTCCCATCTTTTCTAAGATGTAGTCGTTGGCTATTGATAGCTTCAGCGATCTGGTCTGTCGTCATGCCTCCATTACGAGAAGCAATCGCATATACTATGGCTTCTTCAATTCTCATTCAATAGTTTTCTTAATTCCCTTTCAAACTGCTCTGTATTCTGGAAAACAATTCCTTCCATACCAAGTCGACGACCTGCTTCTATATTCTCTACTCTATCGTCGGCGAAGATACACTCCTCCGGCTTTAGATTGAAACGATCGAAAAGACATTGGTAAATAGCAGGTTCAGGTTTGATCTTATGTACCTCCGACGATACGATATAACCGTCCAGCAGCTTGAATATTTCAAACTGATCAATAGTCGCATAAACCTTACTGCACCAATTCGACAATCCATAAAGCTTAAATCCTTCGCCCTTCAACTTTGTAAGCAGTTCCCTCATTCCAGGAATCTCTCCAGTCACAAGCTCAGGATAACACTCGTTGAAAATACGTAATTCTGGTTCAAAATCAGGATTCAAAGCAATCAGGTCGTCCACAATCTCATCGAACGACTTCATTCCCCTATCCACAATAGGCGGAAGTTCATCGTTATACAAGACTGGCGTGAACAACGCTCTTCTGTCGTCGTCCGGTATATAACGATGGAAGAAACGGTCGAAATCATAGTCGACCAACACCTTGCCAAAATCCAAAATCAGATTACGTATCATGCTTTTTGCTCTTTTGTTTCTGTTTCGACAGTACGTAGACAGTGCGGCAATTTACCCATTGATCTGTGGTGAGCAACACAAGCACAGCACTTTCCGTGACGAGGGCACTCCTTTGGGCAAGTACACTCGAAGTAGTGAGCTTCCCCCACTGTCTTTGATCTATTAGGACAATCCATAATTATTTTTCCTTTTTATTTTCATCTTCATCAAAGTGTCTCTCCTTAACAGTCGGCACGATAAAGCCGACGCAGACGACTCCGGTCATAGCTAAGCATCCGACAAGTATCTTCACCCATAACAAAGGTATGAAGAAGACGATAGAGATGGTACTCATCGTCGCCATCATTGCTATTGCAGAGATCTTACCTGCCTTTGTCAAACCTTTGTTTCTTTCATACTCACGAGCATACTTACCCAAGCGTGAAGCCAAAAGTTTTTCACGAAGTCTATTGCTGCTACGATAGAACAGCCACGATGCCAACAGGACAAACGGTGTCGTAGGAAGTCCAGGCACAACAACGCCTATTGCTCCCAACACTACGCAAACGATTCCTAAGGCAATAAAGATATACTTTTTTAATTTCATTATCTAATAAAGTTCATTGGTGTACGAGGCTCAAGCACAGGTGCATCACCTTCTCCTGTCGCAATCTTCTTCAAAAGCCAAGACATATTGTTGGCAAGAGTACGGACAGTCTGAAGACCTTCTACATCAAGAGCTGTCTCTCCTTCAGTACAACCGTAAAGGATGTTCCAATACTGCGATGTCACGACTGGCATATTAGTCATCTGGAATGGCATATTTAGCGACTGGAAAGCGGCAGTTGCACCACCACGACGACAAACGCAGATTCCTGCAGCTGGTTTATTTGCTACCACACTGCTTCCCGCATACATCATACGCTGCTGTAGGCAACATACAGGTCCGGCTGGTTGACCATAATAGACAGGTGATCCGATCACAAGACCGTCACACTCCTCCATCTTAGCTATGATGCTGTTGGTGATATCATCGTTGAATACACAACGGTTACCCTGACAGCTGTTGCAAGCCACACATCCACGAACAGGTTTTGTGCCGATCCATACAAGTTCGCTATCTATACCATTATTTGCCAACTGCTGGGCAAATTCCTTCAATGCTACAAATGTGTTACCTTCTTTACGTGGACTTCCGTTTATCAATAATACCTTCATATTAGTATCTGTTTTATTTTTTATCATTAGAGACAGTTGTAAAGAAGGCATGCACACCGTCAGTGTCTGTGCACACCGTCTCTACAAAAATATCAATATTTATTCTACAACAGAAATGGATGTTTCCTCTGAATTCACGTTGTTCTTATTGTTTTTTCTATTGTTGAAATAGTAACCGATATATCCTAACAATAGAACAATTATGATCCAACCACATGCGTTTGATGCATGAGTCAAACCAACGAATGTATCTGGACGGAACTCAAACATGATCTCATGCTCTCCTGCAGGTACAACCATACCACGCAAAATCCAGTTTGTACGGAAATGTTCAACCTCCTTACCGTCGACATAAGCATGCCAACCTGGCTTATAGTATACATCAGAGAACACTGTTAGGATGTCCTTCTGGGATGACGAAGTAAACTTCTTTTTGTTTGGATGAGATAGTACCAACTCTACCTTTGCTGTCGAATCCATCTCATAAGAAGTAACCAAATCCTTGAACTCATTATTCACGACCGCTGTTTTCAATGGGTTGATCTCCTTCAATGTGTTCATCTCAGCATCAGCATCGTCGACAAATCTTACATCGTCTACAATCCATGCATCTCCTCCAGCGTGGTTGTTCACAATTGGAGCCGCATCGTTATTGTAAATGATATACTTAGTGTTAAGCATATTCAACACATTAACAGATGCCAAGGCAGGATCTACATCAGCCAAAGTTTTTGCATTCTGCAAAGAGCCATAAATCTTGTTCATCTCTGGCTCGATACACTGCTCGATCAAATCCTGGTAACGACGCAACTTAGCTGCATTATAACCTCCGATCGAGTGATGGAAATATGAAACTTCTGAATTATTGAATGGGTTGCGAAGAGTCAACACACGGTAATCTGTCGACTTATCTGCCAAGATAAACTCGTCTGCCTTAGTAGGCTTTCTTGTTTCTGTCTTTGTACGCTTCTTCACATAGTTGCTGTCGTTCAAATAACGTTTGTCAACACCCCACAAATCAACCAATGTCAAGAATGCGATAGCAACAGCAACAAACTTTCTGTTCTTCACCATACCTTGACGAGAGAAAATCCACATCAATGCAGCTGCTATCAAGATAAACACCAACGAACGGAAAGCATCGGAACTTGCCAAATCCTTACGGTCGGCAACCAAAGCTTCTGAGAACCAACTTGGATAATTAGCCAACTGTGATTCATCCATTGGAGACACGAAACTACCAAACAAGCTTGGTACAAGCCATAGAAGCAGACAAACACCAGCAGTCAAAAGCAATGAAGCATAAAGTGAAAAACTGAATCTATCCGACTTGATAGGACCTAACACTATCTCGGTCTTGTCAATTTCCTTTGACATATACTTATTCAATGCCAAAGCTCCTAATAAAGCGAACACCAACTGTGGAATAACAAGTGACATAGATGGTGTACGGAATTTATTGTACATTGGCAAGTAATGGAAGAAGAAATCGTTGATTCCCATATTCTTACCAAAACTTAAAATAGTAAAGAAAAATGTCGCTGCAAATAATACCCACTTGTACTTGTTTTTAAAATAGAACATGCCGAAACAAGCCAAGAAACAAACAATTGATCCGAAATAAACGGGGCCAGAAGTAAATGGCTGGTCACCCCAATAAGTGTTCATACGAAGTGTCTTTGGCACCTGAGCACCATGCTTCTTCATCTCTTTAGCAACATGAGATTTGGCTCTGTCTAGTTCACCACCACTCTCACCTCCATATACGTTCGGAACCAAAAGTGTAAGTGTTTCTGAAATACCGTAACTCCATGCAAAAGCATAATCCTGATCAAGACCGGAAGACTTGTCTGTCTTTCCGTCTGTGATCGACGTCAATTCACTTTTTCCTCTGATACTAGACTTTCCCAACTCCATTCCAGTATACAACTTAGGTGAATTCAAGAATGCGGCAAGCAAAACACCAACTACCAAACAACCTGTATTCACAAGAAGCTCTTTAGTCTCTCCCTTCTTGATTGTATAGATCATGTAGGCGACGTAAAGGAAAACGCACAATATCGCCAAGTAATAAGTGATCTGATAATGAGCAAACGAGATATGCCAGAACAGACCGATAGAGAAAATAACAGTAGAAATAATCTTATTCTTCTTCATTGCCAACATCGCCATTCCACAAAGCACCAAAGGCATCAAAGCCATTGCCCATGCCTTGATAACGTGTCCTGCCGCTATGATAATCAATGAATAAGACGAGAATGAAAATGCAAATGATCCAAAAACAGAAACCGGAATAGAGCAGCCAAGCATTATCAGCAATACATACATGCACAACAAACTACATAGTAGAATTCCACTGTCGACATCACCAACCGCGTACAATGTATTAAGGATAATGTTTCTAAAAGGATTGGCAGACAAGCCGTATGTACCGACTGTGTATGCTGGCATTCCTGAAAACATAGAACTACACCACAATGACAATTCATCGTTGGCTCCGTCATCATAGAAAACTTTTTGCTCCTGCACCATTCCTTCCCAATGGTAGACGTCTCCTCCAATCAATTCTTTGCCATCAATCTTGGCACTGAAGTACATAAATGTACCCACAACAAAAATAACTAGCACCATCAGATGCTTCATCCATTCTTTCATATTTATTATTTTTTTCTTTTCAATATTGATAATTCGTTTAATATATCACATTTAATTAGCTTCAAACCAATCAGATAAACAACGCCTCCAAGAATCACGCTCACCATCATTCTATAAAGAGGCATCATATCCATAAACTTTTTTGCATACCATACCGTAATTACCATCACAATTGATATCAACAGATATGGAATAACGTCTTTCAGCATCTCTGAAATAGAATATTTGAATACTCCATTTACAAAATATAGTTTCATACCTAGGCACATGGCCCAAGTCACAAATGATGAAAAAATCATCAAATTGATAACTGCATTTCCTCCGTACGCTTCCAAAAAAACTCTATATGAATCACTTAAATTGACAAAACATAGATAAGCCGAAAGGATAAGGAAGACGTGACGTACACATTCCGAAGCAAAAAAATGCTTTGTTTTTCCTTCGACCAACAATATCTGATTTGCCAATCCATTGAATGGATCAAGAAGCGCTACTATAACTAACATTCTGAAATATGGAACAATAGGCAACCATTTTTCAGTAAGAACCAATACACAGAAATCATCAAACACAACCGCCAAGCCTAATAACGCAGGGAATATGAGTAAGGCTCCAACATTTATAAACTTACGGTAATACTGTTTCTGACGCACTTTATCATCCTTAATCTCTGTCAATGCCGGCATTGCAACCTGGGCAATAGTCTGTGTTATGATGTCTCTCGCAATAATCTTATACTTATCCGCGGTATAATAATGTCCAAGTATCGACGCATGGAAAACCCTACCGATCGTCACACTGAAGAAGTTAGTCGCCACACTGGATAGAATACCGTTGATTATAAGCAGATAAGAAAAACCGAACAATTCTTTAACCACACCAAAATTTGGGCTTAATTTCAAACCTTTCCATGGTTTGATAACCCATAGCATCAATGTCTTGGTAGTTCTTAATGAAATCTGCTGCCATGCTAACGCCCAATATGAATAACCCCAATGTACCAATGTTATCGTAACGACACCACTCACAATGACCGAAACCAAGTTTGCTATCGCCAACGACTTAAAGTCGAACGCTTTTGTATGTCTTACAATCTGAACCAGCGACAAAGAGTTGATGATGACGATCAGGAAGAGAAACCTTGCTAAATCAGTCAGCTCCGGAATGGAATACCAATCCGATATCAACGGAGCAGAAAAATATCCGATCAAATATAGAATTACGCTAATCAACAAGTTAACGTAAAAAATCGCAGAATACTCTTCATCTGTATTGTTGTTTCTTCTGATCAATGCAGTAGAGAACCCCAGATCAACCAACCCTATTCCAATCGACACGAAAATAGCCAACGCTCCGATGAATCCCATATCAGTGTCTGATACGTTGCGAACAACGTAAAGACCGGTAACAAGTGCGATTAACTGCACTCCTACCTTCTCAATGGCATTCCAAACTATCGACTTTTTTGTCTTATTCTTAAGATTGTCCATTATCTTTTGTCGACAAATTTCGTAATCTTTCTTTGACCCTCTACAATTCGAATCTTGTCTATATCTGCAGGGTTAGCGAATTCTATGATCGGAGCCACTCTCACCTTAGCTCTATACAAATCCTTGATCCTCTTCTGCAACTCTTCCGACGGTGCATTTGTTCCAACCAAAATCTTGATTTCGTCTGTACCAAGATCATTAGTGAAGGCCTCAACAACGTAGTTAGCAACTTCAGGCAACGGATCAAGCACATCAAACAATGCTGGCGGATAAACGGTAGTTCCTTTCACCTTTAGCATCTGGCTACGACGACCTATGACTGCACTCAATCTCATTGTATTGCGTCCACACTTGCACTTCTCTGTATGGTGATAGCATATATCGCCAGTCTTGAATCTTACAAGCGGCATACCTTCCACTCCTAAGTGCGTGATTGTCACTTCACCTGGCTCATCATCTGCGACAGGATTATTATTTTCATCAAGAAACTCAACGATGATCAACTCTGGCTGATGATGACCTCCACAACCGAAAGAACACTCGCTGAAACCTGTCTGCATCTCAGTCGACGCATACGTATTATAGAGTTTGATTTCTCCCCATCTTTCATTGATGTGTTGGCTCAACTCCGTAAATCCGAAATCTTTTGTTCGGATGCTTTCTCCGATACAGATAGCCTTGTTGATACCGCTCTTATGAAAATCTATTCCGTTTTTTTCTGCAAAATCCGCAAGCTTAAGCAAGAAACTAGGCACACACATCACTGTAGTCGGATGGATTCTCTGGATGGTATCCCACTGTAGCTGTGGCACTCCTCCACCCACTCTCACGATTCCTGCTCCAAGTTCAACTGCACCAAGAAAATATGCCATACCTGCCATGAATCTTTTGTCAAGTGTGCAAGTAAGCTGAATAGTATCCTCCTTTGTAAGTTCAGCTGCCGAGAAAGTCAAAAATTCATTGTATGATAGTCTGTCCAAATCGTGTTTTGTCATACCTACGACCACAGGATCGCCGGTAGTTCCCGAAGTAGTCACGATATCCACAATTTCACTCTGAGGAACACAAAAGAAATCGTTGTTATATGCCTGAAGCTCAGTCTTTGTTGTTACAGGAAGACGCTGCAAATCCGCAATTGTCTTGATATCACAAGGCTTCACGCCACTCTTGTCAAACAGACGTTTGTAGTAAGGAGAATTTGCATAAACATAATCCATCTGCTCCTGCAGACGTTCATTCTGAAATGCAGCAATCTCTTCCTTACTTTTATATTGTATTTCGGGTTGACGTTTGAATGTCAACTGATTAAAAACGCTACTCATAGTTTTTTACTCTATCTATCGTTCTTCCTAATCTTCTCTTCAATTGCATTGCGTTGAGCAAGCTTTGGAATCTTACATTCCAATGCCTTTCGCCATTCATTGCAAGCAGATTTTGAATCGTTTGCCTTAAGATATAAATCTCCGGCTATTTCGTGGGCTTCATAGAACGACGGATTTCTCTCCACCAAATCCTTGGCCACAATCGTCAATCCCTCCCCACTTGCATCTGAAGAGAAGTCTAGAGCCTCCTTATACGCTACAAAATCTTTATACTCCTTCGAATATCTCATTGAATCAGACACCGCAAACTCTACAGGTGTCTCACACTTTCCTTCCAAGATTTCTGTAAGGTTGAATTTGCAATACGGTTGGAAATCTTTTGGCTGAGTACAAACAAAGATGTTAAGTTTCTCTGGTTCAAAGACGACTGAATGGTGAGCAATAAGCTGGTTGATAGCCATTTCGTTGCCAAAACCGATATTTTCTCCACCTTTGCCGAACGGATTCAGCAGCACACCCATCGCGTCGACTGCATCAAATTTTTCTTTTTTGCCAAGCATCTCAGCAAGAAGTTCAATGCGATATTTTGTATCTGTCTGATTGAGATTCATCAAGTTGCGTTCATCCTTCAAAAACTTTTCGCTCTGAAAATGATTAGTGCAAACCAACATATTTTTATCAGAAGAGCGATACAACTCTATATCTTCGGGAGATTTCTCGATAATCGCCATATCATTGTCACAAGCCGAAGCAATGACGATATTCTCAGCTACGAAAGTATTCATCTTCTTAGCCTCAGCGTATGCCTCATCAATATTCTTGCAATGGATCAGGATATGGCGCACAAGCATAGAAATAGGCATCGCAGCTGATTTCGGAATATCAAGTTTGGACGCATTGATGCATATTGCCAAACCTTTCTCGTTCATTCCCGACACCACACCTAGCATACCACCCCAAGTGACAGAAGCGAACGCATAGCCCGAATCAGGTCTACAAACAGACACCACTTTTGTCGCCGCAAAATCATCGCCACAATAGAAATCGAAATTACGTCCGAAAATCAATGAAGAATCCGTTGATTTTTCACCATTCAACACAAACGAGCTACAGCCGACAAGCATATAATCCTGCATTGCATGGCCGATATCGTGGGCTGCATGAAGGTTGATCTGACGCTCATAAGGCTCGGCAAGATCATCATATTCGTGAGTATCGGCAAGACTCAAGCCGTAGATTTCACGTCGTTGCTCCTCAGTAAGGTTTTCAAGAGTTCCACTGTTGTATAATCGCACAAGTCGACAAAGGAATTCACGATAAAGTTCTCCATCCACAGTTTCCTCCATTCTACGCAATAAAGCACCCTCCTGATGCCACATTAGTTCGGACAGCAATGCACCATAAGCATAACCTCTCTCCTCTGGATTGCCTTCTGTGTAGCAGACATACATATCATCTCCACACTTCTTAGCCCAGTTGTTTCCTAGAGTACGAATAGAGTCATTCTTCTGCACCAAAGAGTCGGTCAAAGCAATCTTTCCAACCTCTGGTGGAGTCATCACATGAAAGGAGGTATATACAAACAAGTATAGCAATGCCAGCAAAGGCACTGCCACACAAATGATTAGTATATACTTAATTACTTTCTTCATCTATTAGACGATTCGCATAGGAATACCTTCACACTTCAGGTAATTTTTCAAATCCGGAATAGCAATTTCGTGGAAATGGAAGATCGACGCAGCCAAAGCAGCATCGGCCTTACCCTCTGTAAAGACATCCTTGAAATGCTCCATCTTTCCTGCACCGCCTGATGCGATGACCGGAATAGATAGGCTCTCCGACAACACACGCAAAGCATCGTTAGCGAATCCCTGCTTTACACCGTCGTGGTTCATACTTGTGAAAAGGATCTCACCGGCTCCACGCTCCTGAGCCTCTTTTGCCCAAGCGAATAGTTTCTTATCTGTAGCGACGCGACCACCGTTCAAGTAGCAAGTCCACTCTCCACTCTCATCTAGTTTGGCATCGATGGCTACTGTACACACCTGGCTTCCAAATCCCTTTGCAACCTCACTGATAAGGTCAGGATTCTTAATGGCTGCCGAGTTGATGGAAACCTTGTCGGCACCTGCACAAAGCAATGCATCGACATCACCGATCTCATGGATACCGCCTCCCACTGTAAACGGAATGCTGATATTTTCTGCGATACGTCGGACCAAATCCTTGAAAGTCTTTCTTCCCTCGTGCGACGCAGTGATATCTAAGAACACCAACTCATCAGCACCAAGACGACTGTATTCAGCACCAAGCTCTACAGGGTCACCCACTGAACGGATATTAACGAAATTTACACCCTTAACTGTCTGACCATCCTTGATGTCAAGACATGGAATAATTCTTTTTGCTAACATTACCCTGCAGATTTATAGTTCCAAGAAATTTTTCAAAAGTTGCTCACCCACCTTACCGCTCTTCTCCGGATGGAACTGTACAGCATAGAAATTATCCTTGTGCAAAGCGGCAGAATACTGGTTGATATAATCAGTAGTTGCGATTGTATTCTTGCCCACTGTAGCGTGATAGCTGTGGACATAGTAGAAATACGGATCGTTGATCAGGTTCTTGAATAGTGGCGACGACGGATCGGCAGTCACAGTGTTCCAACCCATGTGAGGCACCTTGATGATGCTCTCGTTTGGCACGAATCTCTTCACTTCCTCCTCAAAGATACCAAGACACTCCACATTACCACCCTCTTCACTGCTCTTGCAAAGAAGCTGCATACCGATGCAGATGCCAAGAGTAGGCTGAGTAAGATTCTTGATTACATTGTCAAGACCATGCTCACGAAGATAGTTCATAGTTGTTTCAGCTTCACCCACACCAGGGAAAATCACCTTGTCGGCAGACTTGATGATATTCGCATCACCAGAAATAGTAGCCTCGACACCAAGACGTCGGAGCGCATAATCCACAGAAAAAATATTTCCTGCGTTGTACTTTATAATAACTACTTTCATATAATTCGAAATATAGATGCAAAGATAGGAAATTCAATTCGTAATTCATAATTCTAACATCTTTTCGATATCGGCATTCAATCTTTATAAATTCACATTTTATCTATACCTTTGCATCCAGTAACATAAAATCGGTTTAGTTATGAAAAAGAAGAAGAGGAATGGCAGCGTGACAGACGCAGTAAAGGCCATGAGAAAAGGCAATCGTGAAGCAGAAATGGAGTTGCTTGGACCTGGATTCCACAGTAAACATCAAGTTCACAAATCAGCAAGCATCTACACAAGAAAAGAGAAGCACAAGAGCGGGTTCAATTCCGATTCCTCTTGTGCTTCTCTTTTTGTTATTTCTCGTCAACAGAATAATTCAACAACTCTACCTCTTCAACACTTCTCCTGTTATTCTCCTTGTAATAAATCTCTTCGTAATCTGAATCAATCGGTTCAATAACATTGGTATCAAACTCCAACTCTATGACACCTGTTGAATCTGCATTTCCATACATTCGTATGACATGACTGACATATCCGACATACTTGTCCGAATTAAATATAAATTCGTATGTATTCTCTGATCCGGGAAGAATGATGGTATTCATCTCTCCTGAACTGCATATACATCCACACGATGGCTGGATATCCGTAATGACCAACGGTTCCTTACCGACATTGGATACTCTCCACTGCATTTTCAAATCTTGTCCACGCACAATGCTTGGATAATGACGAACAGGATCAAGCACCAACACTTTTGTCGGACCGACCTCTTTGTGACAAGAAGCCAATACCATAACCATGGCAAACAATATTGTCAATAAAATATTCTTCTTCATCTTATTATCTTAATTCAATCTCGTCGCAAGCAATCGTGCTCTTGCTTGAAATCTGTTTTCTCCTAAATATTACTTCAACTTCAGATTTTGAATCCATACTTGACAATGGTATCTCAATCGTCTTCCTGACCTTATCAGAATCATCTGAACCATTATCTTTCCAACTTCCGACTGTCTTTCCGTTCTGCTGAACCTCAACTTCCGCAGGCAAGAACATATTCCACTTATTGCGCAACAGGAATGACGCCACTAATGTTTTGTTGGAAGATGTCGTAGACTCATCTGGCATAATCTTGACACTCCACTCATTTGCTTTGCAACGTAGCCAACATGTATGATAGTCGAATGGGAATCCATATCTGCCGTCAGTCAACAATTCGACATTTTCAATCGACGATTCAGTCTTCTGATTCAAGAAATGATCTTCCGACTCAACCTTGACTCCTTGAGTTTCCCAAGCATCGATATAATCATCCAACTTGACATGAGATTCGTTGATGTATTTGACACCCGACTCTTTCAAACCGGCAAGATACTCAGCAACTAATTCTTTGTCGATCTTGCTCTTGCTTCGCATAATCTCCAAACGTGTGAAATTCAACGCAGAAAGCAATTTGCCGACACGCTGTTTCTCGTCACCGGAAAGAGACTTAGATTCCTTATCAAGCTTTTTCCAAAAAGTCTCAAACTTATCTACATCCAAGTAAGCGGAAATAGCATCATTGATACCACCGTAAATCTCAAGACCTATACCTGTTTTGTAAGCAGTTTTTTCCAAATCCTTGTAGTACTCCAAGATTGTTTCCGACGTTGTTGGATAATACTGTTTCAAAAACTTGTCAGCCTGCTCAACTACATCACAATTGACATCTATCATCAAAGCAGTAAGCAAATGCGACTGCAAATCATCGAATGTAGTATAGTCGTCGCCGGCACCGTTAAGGAATATTCCGTTTACACCCAATTCCTTATATCTTTTGAATCTGTCTTGCAGTGAACTGATACAAGGGAACGGCGTCAGATAATCATCGAAGTTTCTTTCGTATTCCCAGATGTAAATAGATGAGACTGCTTTTCCCCACTCACTACATAGATATTCAAACTCCTCGTTTTCTTTCCTGCACTTGTAATTTGAACAGAACGGCACGTCGACACTACTGATGAACACTCCTACGTTTGAAGGCATCTTCATGCTTGGAGCTGATTTAGTAGTGCTATATGCTGAAGTAAAAAACTTATGATAAGGGAATTTCTCAGCCAACGCAGCAATCAACTTAGACACTGCAGGTGTCGCATTTCCTTTCTTATTGCCTGCAGACTTACAATCATCACACAAACAGACGATACTGTTATCGTTGGGCATGATAGATATATTCTCACCTTTTCCTGGTTTTCCCGAACCAAACTGATCAATGATATACGACTCTATATCTTTTTTCAATTTAGACGAGGAAAAACAGAACTGTTCTGAATATTTCTTTCCATCCACTTCTGAATAATACTCACTTTTCATACCAAGCTTCTTACCTAGGTTGTGTCCCCACAAAGCCCAGTCGTAATCCACATGGTGAGTTCCTTTTATTGAAAGCATCTCACTATCAGAGTTCGAAGGAGTATACAATCCCCTCCACTCGAAAGAAAATTTCTTCTCTTGACTTTCCATCTTAAGAATCACAGGAGGAAGATCAGAAGCATCGAAACGAGAATCCAACTCAGCTGCTCCGCCGATAAACTGGTATATCAGCCAAAGCATCGTATTCTCATCCCTGGCATAAAGAGTTATCTCTTCACGTTCACGGTCGATCTTATAATCATAATCAGCATCCGGCACAAGATGAACACCCAAAGTAACATGATTATCATTTGTCGCAAAATCCTTTGACACCAACGTGTTTAACTTAGCACGTTTAGACAAGTGATAGAACAGATAATCAGTCCACTTTGCGTCATCCTTATTATCATAAAGTTGCACTACACAATAGTTCTGATAATAGTCAAACGGCAAAGTTGTCGCTTTGTCGCACGACGTTAAAATCAGCAGTAGTGTAAGTAATATTTTAGAAGCTAATATACAATTGCGCATTGATATAGAAGTAATTAGTATATGTTGTTCTTGTGTATGTCTGGAATGATTTATTGTCGACCAAATATGAACTCTGAGCGAAGAATGAATACCATGTGCCAGATAAACCGAATGTCAACGAACGGTTGAGTACATACTTACCTCCAGCTCCAACGTATGTATTCAAATGGGCAAAAGTTGCAGGAAGCGATTTATCCAACAAAGAAGCCTCAGGAGCCGAACCTGCTCCCGTCGCCAAGAACACGTTACTAGTCGCACCCTCCACAGGGAAGAACGTCATCTTAAAGTTCGAACTGTAGTACAATCTTCTATTCTCTGAATATGAATATGCATCGACAGCAAGAGCAAGAAGGAACTGGTTGACTGTCTTAGACAATGTCGAACCGACAATGAATATGTTCATGTCACTCCTTTCCCAGCCCTGAAGTTTAGTATAGTAGACTGTATCCTTTTTATTTGTATAGTCTAAACTCAAGTCAGGCAATTTCACAACTATCGGATCATACGTATACACATTTCTGAATGATCCACGGAAATCCAAACCCCAATCGTTGTTCAAAGCTATAGCGAAGTTTAGTTTTGCGGTCAATCTTGGGAAGAATCGGCTACCCCAGGCAGCAGATAAATCCATTGTTGTTCGCTTACCGAGATGTTGTTGCCATCCCATACCAAGTTGAATTGCAGCTCCACCCGCAGTCTCCTCCTCTGTCACAAGCTGTTTTGTATCCAAATCAGATTGTTCGATACCGTTTCTTCCTGTGTAACCAGCAATGAAAGATAGACTGTTTTCCTTGATTCTACGAGCATATTCAAACATGGCGTTTGCGGTGTATCTCTCACTATTTGTATTGATAGCACGTTGGTAGTCAGCCATAAAATGGTTTTTGAACGCCTTATTCTGCAAATCCTGAAGATGTGCATTGAAAGCATCGATTTCTGTTGGCGACGGCACGTAATCCTTCTGATAATAGTATGCAGAATCGTACATGTGCATCTTTTCCAAAATCAAACCTTTTGTATAAAGCAATTCCGACTTGTCAAACGCATAATACAAAGCAGTGTCAACGACTCCCAAAGCAGGCTCATACTCATGACTCTTATAAAGTTTTGTTGCCTGCATCTGACTGAAATCAGAGTGAGCGTTCACAATTGTAGAGTCGTAGGCGTAAGTTGCAAGAAGCGGATATATGACCTTACGTGCCGTATCATACATCGACTCATTAGCATAGATCGAAGCTTCCTTGACAACAAAGAAAGGATCGTTAGGAAAACGAGTTCTTGCCTTTGTCACCAACTCCTTATAATCGTCGTCTTTACGAAGCAATGCCGCAGCAGAGATCGCCTGACGCATGATGTCAGACGACTTCGGACAAATCTCCGTTGCCTTCTTAGCCTCCTCCAATGCCTGACGAGCAGAACCAGTGTTAAGCAATTTCTTGATATACGGCTGGGCTATTTCTTCATAAGCATTTGACAAAAGAGGTTTAGACAATGAGTCGGAAGTCTCATTCAACGTGTTAGCTAACAACTGCATAGCCTCCGAATCCTTTTGCTTCTCATGAAGAATTGAGGCCTTGTTCATTGCATAACGCTCCTCACCGTAATACTCTCTCAAATCCTCCAAGATTTTTTCAGCCTCATTGTAATCCTTCAACTCCATGTTGCAAGTATACATACGGGCAATTGCAGCCATACGCTGATCCAACTCTTTTGAGTTCATTGAGACAAACTGCAACAAAGGCAATGCCTCGTCATACTGACCATCCGCCATTGTGGATTTTGCATTTTTGAAATACAAATCACACAACGAAGCCATTGCATCCGTATTCTTCGGATACTTGGCAACCAACTTTTTCAATGCCGCATTTGCCTCCTTGGTGTTTCCGATTCTACTGTTTACAATATATGTCTTGTACAAAATAGCTTCACTCTCACCCTTTTTCTTTTTCGACTCACGGATGTAGTTAAGCGCATCTTCATAGTATCCACGGGAAATCGATGTATTCAACAAATAATTAAGAGCCTCCTGATTCTTAGTGCGGCTATACATCTTCGAATACATTGAATAGGCATCATTAGCCTGAGCTCCTACTGCTGCCTCATTCTCCACATTACTCTGCAACTTGTTTAGCTGCGGACGCATAGACGGATCTGTGATCTTGCAATCGTTGATGAATGCGATAGCCTCTTGATAACGTCCCTTCTCCGAAAGCATACCTACTTTCTTCTTGATAAGTTCGTAATCACCTGTTGATTTAACTCCCTTATTTGCAATCTCTAAGGCGCCGTCATCATCGCCACTCGAATGCAAAACATTTACAAGCTGGACATAATACTCTGTGTTCTTAGGCTGAGATTTTACCAACTCAGTCAAAGCCTTAATCTGGCCCTCTATGTCGCCAAGTCGCTTCAAATCGGCTAGGCGCTCCTCGTTCTGATAGTCGACATTACGTCTTACGGTCTGATCGTCAGGATAGATCTGGCGCAAACGTGCCAATACAGCATCCGCCTCCTTATCATTCTTCAGTTTACGAAGAAGATCAACCTTTCTAAACCATAGATTTTTGGCATAAGGATTGTATTCAAGCATCTCGTTGACATAACATAGGGCACTTGAATAATGCTGAGTCTCATCTTCTACGTTGAGCAACATCTCACGCGCAACGTTGTTAGACTTATCCTCTTTCAAAGCACGATTCAAATAATAGCGTGCTTTGCTATAATCCTTTTTCTGATAATAGTATTTACCCTGAAACTCATTCATGAAGGACAACGATCCATAATTGACCATACCTTCATCAAGAAGCTTCTTTCCTTCATCCCATTTGCCCTTCTTGAACAAATCACGGACATTTGCTTCATAATAACTAGCATTTCGACTTTCTGCCGAAACACTCTGGACTCCCACAAAAAATACAGTGAGCAGTGATATAAAATATAATTTTAACGTTTGCATAGTAGCAAAATGTATTTCATGAAAAGAATCAAGCCGGATTAACAGGTGCTGATGAAGCTGGAGTGGCAGGTGCAGCACCAGCAGGTTGAGCAGGACCATTGGCAGGATTTGTCGAAGCTCCACCTGTCTTCTTCGTTCCTGTTCTTGTGATCGACTTCCACTTAGCCTGTGTACCGAAGATATATCCGACATAACCCTTCAAGGAAGAATAAGTCACAAACGGATGATATACAAACGGTTCCAAAGAGGCCGCCAACAACAGTTTCAAATAGTTCTGCAATCGTGAATAACTACATCCCTGAATGAAATCGTAAAATACCACGAAACTAGACAACATGAATGAGAACGCATAAATAGCGGCAAACATAATAAAGAATGAACTCCAGTTGATTGCTCCATTACACAACTGAACAATCAAAAGGATGATACCGATAAGCTCGATGATCGGAGCCAGGAACTCAAACAATACAATGTAAGGAAGAGTGATCAATCCGAATCTTCTGTACTTCGGATTGCAGATCATTCTACGATGCTGATGCAGCAACTGAATCAAACCACGTCCCCAACGTGTACGCTGACGGCTAAGGATGTTCAATGTCGACGGACCCTCAGTCCAACAACAGTTGTGAGGAATCTGCAACACCTGGTATGAACGGTTGAAATCACAACAGTAACGCACCATACGCGCAATCATATCCATATCCTCGGCAAAAGAGTCGTAACCGTAACCACCGGCTGCAATCGCAACGCTCGTGTCGAACAATCCATAACCTCCTGATACGTTAGGCATGGCGTTGATATTTGACCAACCCATCTTACCGACCAAGAACGAACGCTTATACTCAAGGTCTTGGAACAAAGGAATAGGATTACTATCTGCCTTATACTCAACAATTTCCAAATCCTCGTTAAGAATCATACCATTGGACATACTCATGGTACCGCTGACCGCAATCACATTATGGTTCTGAAGCACAGGGAACACACACTCGTACATGGCGTCATGCTCAAGGATACAGTCCACATCGGTGTTGATGAACAATGGATATCTGGCAACGTTCAAACCACCGTTAACGGCATCAGCCTTAGTTCCTCCGTTGGTCTTATCGACAACAACAAGTTTATTAAACTTCGGATTCTTCGACTTGAACAGTCTCTTGAATGGCTGACAATGCACATGATATACATAATCGTATGGCACCTCCACCATGTCGAAGCTATTGATCAAGATTTCCAGTGTCTTATCCTTACTACCGTCGTTCACAATCACAATCTCAAACTTCGGATATTCCATCTTCATCAGAGATGTTACGTTATCGAAAATTGTGACCTCCTCGTTGTATGCAGGAGCGACGATCGACACTCCCGGAGTATATGGACTCTTGTCGACAATATTCTTCAAGTAGCTCTTTGTCCAATTCTGGTATCTATTGGCATAAATGTATGCGTTGACTAGCAAAAAGCAGTACATGAATATTAGCAAAAGCGAATATACAAATACGAAATAGCTATAAAAAGTTACGAAATTCTGCCACATAATAGATTAGTTTTCATTAAGACGACTTGATGTTTCAATCTGATCGAGCAGAACTTTCTCCTCGTCACTAGAATTTCTTCGAATTTCTTCAAACTTGCTTCTTCCGACTTCTCCATATCCATACAGACAAGTCAATGCAAGCTCAATCATTGTATGAGATGCGGATGTCTTATATACATTCTCAAAGAATGCGACTTGCTTGCCAGAATTGATCGCCAAAAGCGCATTCATGATGTCTATACGCACATTTTCAGGTTGATAATCAAACGTTTCAACCAACTTTTGCTCTGCGTCGACATTCTTCAACAACGCAATAGCCTTGATTGCAGCCGAACGACAACCATTCTTAGGCGACAACAGATATTCAGAGATCTGCGATTGCTCAGCAGGATTTCCCCAATATGCAACCTCCTGAATCAAGAAAGCTGCAGTATCCGGATTTTCGACACTGTTTGCCAAAACCAGGAAGTTTGGCATACGTCGGTTTCTTGCTTTCATCCAACCGAAAATATGGTGAAGTATCATCGGACGAAGAAGAGACTGACGCTCGTTCAAGTCCTCGTGAAGATACTTGTAAGGATTCGACTCACTACACATGATATAGTTGAGACGAGCCAACATTCTTATGTCCGGATTACGATCGTTGACACAGTTCGCCAAACGACCTTCTGATATGTTCAACTGTAGGAAAAGCATCTCCTGCAATATCGTGAACACATTGTTTCCACGCTGAAGGTTCATCTCCAAATAATCTCTTACTCCAAGCAACTCAGCAAGTGGCAAAATGTTAGGCAAATAAGGAATATCGCACATTTCCGTACGAATGTTTGCCATCAACGTGACATAATACTTAGGATCATTCTTTCTTAGAGTTTCCTCATCCTCTCCGATGAATGCCTCCATCTCGTCGATGCTCATCTCTCCTTTCTCCAGAATTGATCTGACGACAGTATAGTAGTTTTTGTTTACTCTCTCCTGATTACGGATATTAACACGTCTGCGGTGAATTTTGACTCCAAACAAGATGAAAAGGACCAGAAGCATCAGACATGCCAAGACAAGTATACTGAAAGCTGCTTTAATTTGCCAAGTATATCCTTCTGTCAAGGTTTGGAAATAACTCCAATAGTATTTAAGGAAGTCTGTTCCAGAAAAGACTACGCTATTTGCGGAACCAGACTCTAGGCCTATTGCCAATAAATTCATATCACAAGTTTTTTCAATTGTTGCAAAAATATACCTTTTTCCTATTTTAATGCAGAAAAAAGATTAAAAAAATGTTAACAAGCATATTATTACATATAATGATTGATTTATGGATATTTTTTTGAATATATATAAATGAAAAGTTACATCATACAAAAACAGTAAGCCGCATTTTGACAAACCGTGACAATTCTTATAATTCGTATCCAAAGTCAGAATACAAAGTGACTAAAACAAAAAGGAGAAACTGAATTACCAGTTCCTCCTTTAAGCGGTGAGGACGAGATTCGAACTCGTGGTACGGTTGCCCGTACGTCAGTTTAGCAAACTGGTGGTTTCAGCCACTCACCCACCTCACCAATCCTCGGTGTTGTTTCCCGATTGCGAGTGCAAAGGTAGTATATTTTTGATTACCCACAAACTTTTCTGTTGCTTTTTTTATCATTTTGTTAAAAGTCGCTATAAATCAACATGTAATTCACAATGATTATTTCATAATTTTGCTTGATAAATCATTTATTGGTATTTTTGCACATAGAATTCATTAATAAAAACAGATAAAATGAAAGAGTTACCTACTCAACGCGAGTTACTCTCATCACGTCTTGGCTTTGTCCTTGTCGCTGCCGGCTGTGCTATCGGTATCGGTAACGTGTGGAAATTCCCATACATCACTGGCATGAGCGGAGGCGGAATATTCGTACTCATCTACTTCATATTCCTTCTTTTGTTGGGAATTCCGGTCCTATGTATGGAGCTTGGTGTTGGACGAGCATCACGTCTCTCCCCTATCAAAGCATTCAAGCATCTTGAACCAGAAGGCACGAAATGGCATTACCAAGGATGGGCGTCGTTGATCGGTTGCTATATGCTTATGATGTTCTACACCACTGTAGCAGGATGGATGCTTCACTACATATTCTCTACAGCCAAAGGCACATTCACGGGAGAAATGCCGGAAGGTCACGTTGCAAGACAGTTTAACGACCTACTTGGCGACCCGACGACAATGGCAATGTGGATGGTGATCGTCGTTCTGATCGGAAGCATTACAGTCGGTAACGGGCTTATCAAAGGTGTGGAACGAGTGTCGAAAGTGTTGATGCTAATCTTGCTTGGAATCATGGTTGTCCTAGCGATCAACAGTATGCTTCTGGAGGGTGCCGATGCGGGACTTGAGTTCTACCTTGTGCCAAATTTTGAGCGTATGAAGCAAGTGGGCATCTTCAATGTGATCTACAATGCAATGTCTCATGCCTTCTTCACGCTTAGTATCGGTATCGGGTCAATGGCAATCTTCGGTAGCTACATGTCGAAAAAAAACACAATTCTAAAGGAAGGTTTGACAATTGCCTCGCTCGACACAGGAGTAGCCTTGGTAGCCGGTCTGATAATCTTCCCTGCTTGCTTTGCTTATAATGTAGAGCCTAGTACAGGCCCTGGACTATTATTCATCACTCTGCCTGAGGTTTTCAACCGTATGCCTTGGGGACAGTTCTGGGGTTCGATGTTCTTCATATTCATGTCATTTGCCTCGTTGTCGACAGTATTCGCAGTGTTTGAAAACATCATCACATGCTGCTCCGAGCAGTTTGGCTGGACACGTAAAAGATCCTCATTCTACAACTTCTTCATCATCTCGATTCTTTCCGTTCCTTGTGTATTGGGATTCAACGAATGGACATGGGATTGGCTAGGCATTTTCGGAGGCACGATTCTAGATCTAGAGGATTTCATCGTTTCATACTGTCTGTTGCCACTTGGAGGAATGGTATTCTGTCTGTTCTGCACTAGCAGATACGGTTGGGGAATCAAAGGATTCTATGAAGAGGCAAATACCGGCAATGGATCACGTTTCCTACCATGGATGCGCGGTTATCTTACATACGTACTACCACTTATCGTTTTGGCTGTATTTATCCTTGGAATCTGCGACAAATTCGGAATTATGCAAATATGAGAAAATGCAGAATAAAATATTATTGACACCACGGGACTCCTCGATGCTTCGCATGCTCGTCGGCCCGTGGCTTCAATTATGGACGGTTACACCGTCAACTTGAAACTTATCTAATCCTTCTCTTGTTCAAGGCTTTATGGTACTTCTTTGCATTGTCCTGATGTTCGTCGAACGTCTTAGCAAAGTTGTGAGTGCCATCAAACTGTTCACTTGCACACATGTAAATATAGTCGTGGTGATCATAGTTTAGCACAGCATCGATAGCTCCAACAGAAGGGATTCTGATTGGCCCGGGAGGTAAACCTTCATATTTATATGTGTTGTATGGAGAATCAACCTCCAAATGACCGCTACGGATGCGTCGTATGCTGAAATCGCCGACTGCAAACTTCACCGTAGGGTCGGCCTGCAACAACATACCCTTATGCAGACGGTTAAGATAAAGTCCGGCAACAGCAGGCTGCTCCTTCGCACTCTTAGTCTCCTCCTCCACGATAGCAGCCAAAGTCGACACTTCAACTTGCGTCAAATTCGCGTCGGCGCATTTTTTTACACGCTCTTCAGTCCAGAATTTATCGTATTCCTTTTTCATACGGTCAAGCAGATCCGGAGCCGAGACAGTCCAATACACCTGATATGTATTAGGAATGAACAAAGCCACAGAAGTCTTGGAATTAAGATTGTACTTCGCCATAGCCTCGTCGCTATTCAAAAGAGAATAGAGATCATCATAGCTCAACATCAATGCCTCACTGAATCTCTTGCAAAGATCCTCCTTAGTGCGGACATTATTGAAAGTAAGATTCATCGGAGCCTGTCGACCCTTCTTCAAATTATTCACAAGCTGAACATTGCTCATCTGATTCACAAGTTCATAGCGTCCAGGAACAATATTGGCAGGATACTCCTGATACTCCGCATAATTCTTGAAGGATTTGATATCCTTCACATTTTTAGTAGAATCAAGACGAGCCACAACTGACTCGAAATTATCTGTCGGATATACATAAAGGAATTTTGCCTTTTCATTACTGATGTAGATATTAGGCAACATAGTGCTAGAATACAAGACGTATCCAACAATCGCACCAACTATAGCGATGGCGGCCAAAACAATTGCGACAATCTTGCCAGAGCCACCCTTTTTCTTCTTTTTACTCATATGTGTTTTTCATATTTAGAGGTTCAAAAGTAGACATTTAATTTCAAAACACAAAAATTATAATTCATAATACGTTGTCTGCAACGCATAATTCATACAAAATCAACCCCAATTTTTCATTTCCATTTTGCAGTTCCCAAAAATTGTATTACTTTTGCATCGACTAAACAATAACATTCATAATGAAGGAGACTGACAGTGATGCTGGTCTCTTTTACTTTTTAAATACGAACAAAATTGGTATTTCTGCACCATCGCACTTATTACTATGCATTGACGAACTACCGAAAAATATGCAACTTGACCTTGCAAAAGTGTCCAAAAACGTGCAACTTTGCATTGATAAATATGAAACAAGCTTTAGTCAAAGACAGACTGACAGGCGACAGCAAAGGAGGAATCTATGAAAATCTTGTAGCTGACATGCTGATAAAGAAGAACATTCCTCTTCGCTATTACTGTATTTTGTCTGATCCCATTCTGTATTCCCATGAAAAACTGAGTCGTTTTACTTAAATAATTGGAGAAAATCAAACTTAATAATTTTATCATCACAATGGAAGAACCACAATTTGTACATAATAAGGAGGAGTATCCTCCTATGCATTCAGCGGAACATCTTTTTAACCGCACGATGGTAAATATATATGGATGTCCCCGTTCTGTAGAGAATCATATCGAACGAAAAAAAAGCAAGTGTCACTATCTAATTGATCACGATCTAACACAAGCTGAAGTGGATGAAATCACACGTCGCGTGAATGATGTCATCAAATCTAATGTCGACGTGAGGTATGAAATCTGCTGACGTTTTGGCACTTATAAATTAAATGCACAATTATGCCCCATTCCAATTGAATGGATTTTTGCCGACGTCGGACCCGATAATAATTGCGCGAAACATTCTACCTTTGACGTGCTTTTACAATGGGGCACAACCCTAAATACAAATTCATTATGAAAACAGATTTTTTCAAAATGCGTAGTGGAGCCTTGATTCCAAACCTGGCATTCGGAACATGGCAGATCACTAATGAAGACGCCGCAATGCGACGTCTCTACATTTTATAAAATGAAATCAGATCATGGAGAATAAGAAGCATCATCAAGTAGTGGCTGCAATAATCGTTGACAATGGAGAGATTCTTTGTATGCAACGAGGCAAAACAAAGTTTGAATACACAAGTTTCAAATGGGAGTTTCCAGGAGGCAAAATCGAACCCGGTGAGACTCCTGAAGAGGCATTGCGACGTGAGATTAGAGAAGAGATGTCGATGGATATCAATGTGGAGAAGCATCTGATTACCGTCGAACATGAATATCCTGATTTCCGCATTACAATGGCAGCATATATCTGCTCTCCCGTTTCAAGTCGACGCTTCACAATGAATGAGCATAACGATTATAAATGGCTCCCAAAATCTCAATTAGAATCTCTCGACTGGGCAGCTGCCGATATTGGGATTATGGAGGAAATATAATTTAATGGCTGTGGAGAATGTGTTTGAAGAATTAGCTTAAAAACCGCATTTTTTTTGCTATTTCTTTGCAACCCTTCCAATTCTTTCTAATTTTGTGAAAATTGGAAAGAATTGAAAAAAGTTTACGATATGATTGAATACCCACCTCATTCTCCAAAATTAGAAATGTCAATACAATTCGTTGCTCTTAACCAGAATAAGGAATTGTGGTCATTTGTGCGTGCTATAAATGAAGAATATTTATACTGGAACAAGGTTAAATATAAAAAAAGCCCCGATGCATGTAGTCCAGAGGAGTTGTGGACAAGAATAAAACTTGATAGATTCCTACAAACTAAAGAGATATCAGAATGGGAACGCTACAACATTCATTTTGGTCTGACGAACAAAATGCAGAGTCTATGTCATGAATTCGACTTGAATTTCGGAGGAGTTTTAGGCAATGATTCTCTTTTACAATCAGAAGACAAACATAAATATTTGGTAAGTTCATTGATGGAGGAAGCGATTGCTTCAAGCCAAATGGAAGGAGCCTCTACAACCAGGAAGGTGGCAAAAGATATGCTGAGGAAAGGATTGAAACCGAAAGACAAAGCCCAACAGATGATCTTGAATAATTATAATACAATTCGTTATATATCAGAACATAAAGATCAGATTTTGACAGAAGAGGCTTTGCTTCATATCCATTCGCTCATGACTGAAAATACGCTAGATAACCCTCTGGATTGTGGACGATTCAGAGAGAATGATGATGTGGTGGTAGTGGATGACACAAAAAGCGAAGTTGTTCATACGCCACCTTCACATACTGAAATATCATACTTTGTGAAAATCTTTTGTGACTACTTCAATGCTAAGGAAAGCGAACTGTTTGTGCATCCCATCATAAAAGGAATTATTCTACACTTTATGATAGCATATATGCATCCATTTGTTGATGGAAACGGAAGAACGGCGAGAGCGATATTCTACTGGTATATGCTAAAAGAAGGCTATTGGTTGATGGAATATATGTCTATTTCCAGAATCATCTATAAAAGAAAAAACGATTACGAAAAGGCGTATTTGTATGCTGAAGCAGATGGTAATGACATCGGATATTTCATCTTGTACAACTTGAAAGTATTGAAGGAGTCTTTTGAGGATCTTCAGGTGTATCTAAAGAGAAAGAATTCAGAAAGAAATGATGCAGACAAATTTTTACGGATTGGCGGTATAAACCCAAGACAAGCAGAGATATTGAGATTATATTCGGAAAATCCGAATAAGACATATTTCGTGAAAGATTTTCAAATCCATTTCAGAGTTACTGCCACAACTGCCAAAACGGATATTGTCGGGTTGATGAACAGAGGTTTTTTGAAAGAAATTCAGATTAACGAAGTGAAAAAAGGGTACATTAAAAGTGAGGATTTCGACACAATTCTTTCCAATTCTTTATAAATTGGAAAGAATTGGATGTTTTTTGGCAATAGAGAGACAATATTTGGTTTGAAATTCACGCTCCTTAATTTTGTTCAATCTCTTGAATTACTTAATTTTACACACGGAAATATTTTGATAGATCATCTATAAAGACGGAAATAATAAGATATGGCAAAGAAAACGGCAACAGCAAAGGCAGAGAAATCAATTGAGGCTCAGCTATGGGATGCTGCAAATAAACTTCGTGGAAATATTGAGGCTCCTGAATATAAGCATGTAGTGCTTAGCCTTATTTTCTTGAAATATGCTGGTGTGAGATTTGAAAAACAACATGCCAAACTAAAGGAACAGTACGGTGACAATAAATTCCTTGTGGAGTCGCCGATGGCTTACGCTAAGGATAATGTGTTCTATCTTCCGGAAGAGTGTAGATGGGAATATATTATGGCCAATGCGAAAAGCTCGGATATAGCACAAAAGATTGATAAGGCTCTTGCAGGAATAGAGTCGAAAAACAAGGCGTTGGAGGGAGCCCTCCCGTCGAACTACTATTCAAGCATTGGAATCGATTCAGCAAAACTTGGTTCGCTGATTGATATCGTGAACAATATGGAGCAGCACATGACCGACGACGATGATTTCTTCGGCCGTGTCTACGAATACTGTCTTTCCAACTTCGCCCTTCAGGAAGGAAAAGGAAAGGGAGAATATTATACTCCTAAATCGATAGTAAATCTTATTACGGAGATGATCGAGCCATACAAAGGCAAGGTGTATGATCCAGCGTGTGGTTCGGGCGGTATGTTCGTGCAGAGCAGCAAGTTTATCGAGGCTCACGGAGGTAATAAGCGAGACATTTCCGTCTACGGACAGGAATATACACTGACGACATATAAGCTGGCGAAGATGAACCTCGCCATTCGAGGAATCTCCGCTAATTTCGGAGAGAAAGCAGCAAGCACATTCCAGGACGACCAGCACAAAGCAGAGAAGTTTGATTATATCATGGCAAATCCTCCGTTCAATCAGAAAGATTGGCGTACGGAGAATGAGCTAAAGGATGATCCACGTTGGAAAGGCTTCAAAGTGCCGCCAATGAGCAACGCCAACTATGCTTGGATCTTGAATATCTATTCCAAGTTGGCGAACGACGGAATTGCCGGATTCCTTCTTGCCAATGGAGCGTTGTCTGGCGACGGAGATGAGAAAGAGATCCGCAAAGGACTATTGAGTGCCGACCACGATGCAGTGGAGGCGATTGTGATTTTGCCCCGCAACATGTTTTATACCACAGACATCAGCGTCACACTTTGGATATTGAACCGCAACAAGCACGCTCGCACCGTCGCCATCAATGGGGAGCAGAGAAACTATCGAGAGCGAGCTGGAGAGATACTGTTTATGGATCTGCGCACATGGGGAGAGCCATTTGAAAAGAAATACACCACATTCAGCCAGAGCGACATCAAAAAGGCAGCAGCAAAATTCCATCAGTGGCAACGCTCCGACATGGGAGAGTATAAAGACGAGCCAGAATTCTGCAAGTCGGTAAAAATCACCGATTTGAAAGACTATTCACTTGTGCCAAGCAAATATATCGAGTTTGTCAATCGCGACGACTATGCCGGCTACGAAGAGACTATGAGCAGACTTCAGACCGAGTTGCGAGAACTTTTTGCGCAGGAGGAAGAGAGCAAAAAAGCGGTAGAGAAAGTGTTTGAAGAACTTGGATACAAATTGTAAAAGAGAGATGGGCGATTTGAAACAAGCTGTAGCAGAAATAAAGAAAGCTATTCTATCCAGCCAATATCAGGCTGCAAAAATGACCAATACATTCCAATTGTCGTTGTATTTTTCGATTGGAAAGTATGTATCAGAGAATACACGCAACAAGAATTGGGGAAGTGGAGCTATAGAAAATATCAGTGAGCAACTACAACGAGAGCTTCCAGGGTTAAGAGGATTCTCAGCTGAAAACATAAAGAAAATGAGAACCTTTTACGAGGCATGGAATACTATGTTAGTAAAATCTGGCAATTCGGTCGCCACGGCGACCGAATTGCCAAATAATTCAAACATAGATATTTATACCTTGGTTGACACAAATCGGTCGCCATTGGCTACCGAATTTAACTTGCAGGAATTCTTGTCGCTCGGCTTCTCGCTGCACATGGAGATTCTGCATAAAGCCAAAACACAAGATGCACGCATATTCTATATTCATCAAGCTGCAGTTAATTCATGGGGCAAATACGAATTGCGTGATTACCTCAAGTCTGATGTTTATAACAGTCAAGGAAAATTACCAAACAATTTTTCTAATACAATATCTCCTGTATCGCAGTCTCTTCGAGCTATAGAAATGTTTAAAGATGAATATCTTCTAGATTATATCAATGTAGAGGAACTCGGAGAACGAGATAAGGAGGATGTTAACGAACGAGTAATAGAGAATGGCATAGTGTTGAATGTCAAAAGATTTATCCAACAACTTGGACCAGATTTCTGTTTTATCGGGCAGCAATACAGATTAGAGGTAGAAGGAGAAGAATTCTTTGTGGATTTACTGTTCTTCAACCGTTCACTACGCAGACTTGTAGCTTTTGAACTTAAGAGAGGAGCATTCAAACCTTCTTATTTGGGACAGTTAAATTTCTATCTGACATTGTTAGATAAAGATGTAAAACAATCAGATGAGAACCCTTCTATAGGAGTAATACTTTGTAAAGAAGCAAACAAAAGTATAGTAGAGTTGGCGGTAAGAGACTTCACGAAACCCATGGGGGTAGCTACATATCGACTTTCTGATAATGTGCCAGATCCATTCCGTGTGTTGCTCCCTATTGTGGAAGCTGCAGAAGAGTTACTATCTGATAAAAACAATAAGGAGGATAGCAATGACTAACAACAACTCTACATATAAGCGTCTGGGGGATTATATCCGTGAAGTGGACGTGAGGAATAAAGATTTGCAATGCTCTAATCTTTTGGGATTAAGCATAGCTAAAAAATTTATTCCTTCCATAGCCAATATGGTTGGAACAGATTTACGACCTTACAAGATTGTAAAGCATAATCAGTTTGCCTACGTTCCAGTAACCTCACGTAATGGAGAGAAAATAACCGTTGCATTATATACAGACGATGAACCTGCTATTATTTCGCAGGCATACGTTGTATTTGAAATTGTAGGTACGTGCGATACCGTAGAGACGGTGTGCACACCGTCTCTACTACAATGCGACCAATTATTGCCCGAATATTTGATGATGTGGTTCCGTCGTGCAGAATTTGATCGTTACGCACGTTATCATTCGCACGGCAGCGCTCGTGAGGTTTTTGATTGGGAAGAAATGTGCAATGTTATGCTTCCCGTTCCTCCCATCGAAGAGCAACGCAGTATCGTAAACAGATATAAAGCGATAGAGAACCGAATCGCTAACAACAAGCAAACCATAGCCAAACTAGAAGAGGCAGCACAAGCGTTATATAGAAAAATGTTTGTGGACGGGATTGATGTGGAGAGGCTGCCGGAAGGATGGAGAATGGGATGTTTGGGGGAGGTAGCGGAGTTTTATAATAAAAAAATCAACACTTCTTCTTTGTCAAATAAAACATACATTTCCACAGAGAATTTGTTAAAAGATAAGAAAGGTATTACAACTATTGATTCAGTTCCTGAAGGTAGATGTAATGAATTCAAAAAAAATATGGTACTTTTGTCAAATATCCGTCCATATTTCAAAAAACTATGGAAAGCAACTTTTGATGGCGGATGTTCTGCAGATGTTCTTTGTTTTGTTTCAAAAAATGGTATTCCTTCAGATTTCCTATATTATACAATGGCCGAAGACTCTTTTTTTGATCACGTTGTTTCAGGAAGTAATGGAGTGAAAATGCCTCGTGGAGATAAAGAATGGACACTCAAATATCCAACAATTATACCAGTTTCTGATTGTTTAAATGACTTTCAAGAAAAGGTAAAAAGCTTAGTTTCTTATTCAAGAAAAATTACATTAGAAAACGAAAAATTAACAGAAATGCTATCGGTGGTGATGGCGTAAAGAAAGGAGGGGGTATGATAAATTGTAAATTTGGTGACTTTGATGGAGATTCTTGGGAAGCCTTTTGTCAGCAATGTTTGATTTTGAAGTTTAAAAACGAAGGCTACCAAGAATTGTACGCAAGTAATGGAGATTTAGGAATAGAAGGCTTTACTAGAACAGGCATAGTCTTTCAATGTTATTGTCCAGACGACAATTACGACCCCAAAATACTATATGAAAAACAAAGGAATAAAATTACACAAGACCTAAATAAATTAATTGAGTCTGACAGAGTTAAGACGTTGAAACAATACTTACACAACATCAAAATCAAGCAATGGATTTTTCTATCTCCTTTGATTAGAAGAAAAGATATAATAGATCATTGTTTGAACAAAAGAGATGAATTCAGAGCCAAAAACATTGAATATTTCGATAAAGAATTTGATGTTTTAGCATATAGTGAAGATTATTTCACCACAGAATATGCAACAATTAAGAAAGCAAATGATGAAAAAATTTACATTGAATCAGACAATGACTACCCTTCTAAAACAGAATGGAAAGAAGCCAATATTGATTTAGTGAATAACGCAATACGCAAAAACAGGAAAAGGCTTGGAGCCAGGGCTGAGATAGAAGATAGATTAAATAAACTAACCGACAAAACAATAAAAGATTATTGGGACAGAGATAAAATATTAAAAGGATGGAAAAATATTTGTCCACATCAATACGAGAAGTTTGAAAAAATCATATCTGATTTCGAGTGTGATGTTGAGGAATTGTGTATGACAAATGAAGGCACAAATGAAACTTTGTTTAAAGACGTTAAACAACGCCTGAAAGAAAAAATAACAAATAACTTTAGCGAATTGACGGAAGCGACTATTGATAAATTAACTAATGGTGTAACAGCAGATTGGATATTACGATGTCCATTAGATTTTGATTAATATGAAAAGAATAACATTTAAACAAAAACCTGTTGATATTCCTGCAGAATATCGTCCAATGTATCAAATCTCATTGGTAATTATGATTTTGCAGTTTTGTTGTAATAATAAAAGTGCAATATTATTAAAACTTCATTTATTCTCATGGTGTTTGTACTCTGAAGAAAATATGAATACTATGAGAGAATTTATCAAAAGTAAGTTTAAATCACAAACTCCATATTGGTGTATCGATCCTGCATTAAACAGAGCATTGCAATATGGTGTTGCAGACAATATATTCGAAACAGAAACAAAAACAGATCAAAATATCAGATACAAATTAACAGACAAAGGAAAACTATTAGCGAAGAAGATAGAGGATGACGCTGAACTTTTTGTTAACGAAAAAGATTTTTTATCAAAAACTGGAACCAAACTAAAAGATACAAAAATTACAGAATTAACATCAAGAAAACTAGGACTATAATGAAAATAAATGCAATAAGAATATCAATTAACACCCCAGATGGGGAGTATGGTGCATTCCATAATTTCAACAATGGATTAAATATTGTCAGAGGGAATAATAGTACTGGAAAATCTACTTTATTTCAATCAATTCTATATGCTTTAGGCTTCGAAGAATTGTTAAGTGGTAGAAATTCAGAAACCATGCAATCTGTTTTGAAAGTTTCCGTTGATGACGATAACAAGCAACCCCATAAGGTATTGAAGTCTACCATAGAACTTGAAATAGAAAACAATGAAGGTCAAGCAATCACAATAAAAAGATACGTTAAAAACGATGCTAAAGACCCTAAACTAATTGAAGTTTGCGAGGTTAGAAAATTAACTAAAAACGAAAACGGATATGTTATGTCTAAATATATCCATGATAAGGGCGGAGCCAATAATAAAGAATTTGGGTTTCATTATTATCTAGCCCAATTCTTTGGATGGGAATTACCTAAAGTTACAACTACAAAAGGTGACAATGTTTCTTTATATATACAAATGCTTGCCCCTGCTTTTCTTATAGAACAAAAACAAGGGTGGTCCAACTTTATGGCAACAATGCCTTACTATGGAATAAAAAATGCATTTTGCCGTGTAATTGACTTTTTATTAAATACAGATATTTTCGATATCATAAAGAAAAAAGAAGAATCCAAATTTGAAGAAGAAAAACTTAAGGATGAATGGCTTAACTATTTCGCAACTATGCAGAATATCGCAAAAAATTGTGGATTCCAATTGCTAGGAATGGGAGAAAAACCTGAAATACTGAATGATTTAGACATACAATTAATTAAAACCTCAGATTTGGGATCAATTAACATTAACGAAGAAATAGAACAATTGACCAATGAGTTTTCTACTCTTATAACTAATAAAAGTAAGATAATAGAGGAAAATACAGAAATATACGAGAAGGAAATAGAGGCACTTCAAGACCAAATCAAAACTAATAGTATAAAGTACAATTTACTTTTGGACGAAACAACAAATTCAGAGCAACAACTAAAAACTTATAAGATTCAATTACAGAATATTGTTAGAGACTTGGAGAAGAATAAAGCTGCATTTAAGGTTCAAAAATTAGGTGCAGAAATAAAATCTTCTGTTGCTATGTGTCAGTGTCCGACTTGCAAACAGACAATCAAAGATTCATTGTTGCCTAACGACGTTAAAGAAATACCAATGCGTCTTGAAGATAACATACAATACCTGATTTCTCAAAAGAAAATGATCGATATTTTCATAGAAGGTCAAGAAAAGGAACTAAATAAGAAAAAGAATATACTCAAAAATATAAATATTCAGCTATCTCAAATGCGAGGAAAAGTTAGAAGCTTAACTAAAGAATTAGTTAAGGATCCAAGAGTTATGTCGGAATATGAAATAGAACAAAAGATTAAACTACAGAATAGAATAGAGTTCTTTAATAAACAAAGAGAAGAATTTGAAAACTTAAGATTAAATATTTGTAATGAATTTAGAAAGAAGTTAGAGAGTTTCCAAAAATATAATCCAAAAGATATTCACTCTAAGAATGACAAACAAAAAATAAAAAGATTTGGTGAGTTATTTGTACAATATTTAAATGAATTTCAATACAAAAGTCAGTCGACGAAATCAATTACAATATCGGAGGATACATATCTTCCCATTAATGACATCTATAACATTAGATTTGATTCTTCGGCGAGTGATTTCATTAGGTGTATTTGGGCATATACTATAGCATTAATGCAAACATCAAACGAGATGAATGGAAATCATCCCAACTTATTAATGTTCGATGAACCAAAACAACAAGATGCTGCAATGAAAGATTTTAAGCTGTTCTTAAAAAGATTATCTGAATTCAAAAACTCTCAAATAATTGTTTTTGCTTCATTTGAAGAGCATGAAGAGTCTTTTAATGATGCGACAAATGGTATTGATTTCCATCTAATAAGAATTAAAAATAAATTGATAACGAAAATAAATCAACAATAATTTGAAGGAGATTAAGGAATTGAATTCAAAGAGGAAATGATGGATTTGTTGCGCACGTTGTAGAGACGTTGCGCGCAACGTCTCTACGGGGCCGGAATTAATTCCTACGATGGTAATGATTTCCATCGATGTGGATGATTTCAAACGGTGTCGGCAATGATTCCAACGGTGGACGGAATTAATTCCTACGATGGTAATGATTCCAACGTAACAGACAGATTATAAATAATAACAATACAAAAAAACATGGAAAAATTTCAAAACAAATATCGCATTCCGTCAGCACGTGCCTATTGGCATGATTGATGGGGATTGTAGAGACGGTGTGTGCACATTGTAGAGACGTTGCGCGCAACGTCTCTACGGGGCCGGAATTAATTCCTACAATGGTAATGATTCCATCGATGTGGATGATTTCAAACGGTTTCGGCAACGATCCCAACGTGGACGGAATTAATTCCAACAATGGTAATGATTCCAACGTAACAGGCAGATTATAAATAATAACAATACAAAAAAACATGGGAAAATTTCAAAACAAATTTCGCATTCCGTCGGCACGTGCCTATTGGCATGATTGATGGGGATTGTAGAGACGTTGTGCGCGCATTGTAGAGACGTTGCGCGCAACGTCTCTACGGGGCCGGAATTAATTCCTACAATGGTAATGATTCCATCGATGGTAATGATTTCAAACGGTGTCGGCAATGATTTCAACGGTGGACGTAATTAATCCCTACGATGGCAATGATTTCAACGTAACAGGCAGATTATAAATAATAACAATACAAAAAAACATGGAAAAATTTCAAAACAAATATCGTATTCCGTCAGCACGTGCCTATTGGCATGATTATAACGGTGGGGTATATTTTGTGACAATTTGTACAAAAAATCGTGAACATTATTTTGGGGAAATTACGCATTGTAGAGACGTTGCGCGCAACGTCTCTACGGAACCACAAATGCAATTATCCCCAATCGGGCAATATGCCTACGAACAATTCATGAATGTGAAATCGCATTATCCTTACGCCGAAATTCCGTTGTTTGTGATAATGCCAGACCATATCCATGCCATTGTAACGATTGATGGGGAAAATGAAATCGGTGGAAACGGCGTGCAAACCCAATGTGGAGACGGCATGCGCACCCAGTGTGAAAACATTGTGCGCACCCATTGTAGAGACGTTGCACGCACCCATTGTAGAGACGTTGCACGCACCCAATGTAGAGACGTTGCGCGCAACGTCTCTACGGGGGTGAATATACAAATGGCAAATATTTCACCACATAAAAATTCATTGGCGGTGGTTATCCGTGGTATCAAATCGTCAATCACCAAATTTGCCAACCAAAACAACACCCCATTTGCATGGCAAACACGTTTTCACGACCGAATTGTCCGCAATCAAGATGAATTTGACAGAATATCCGATTATATTGAGAAAAATGTTGTAAATTGGCAGAATGATATATAATTAATGGACAAACCTACCATTATGTTCAACGAAGCCACACTGGAGGCTGCGATAATGCAGCTTTTTGAGGATAAAGAGAAATATACGCACAAATTAGGCGAACAACTCCACAAAAATCTTGCGGAGGTTCTGCTTGTCGAAGATATTGAATCTTATCTCATGAGTCGCTATGCCGACATCACTGAAGGTGAGATCCAACGCGTCGTCCTTGTCCTCAAAGCTCAGCAAACGCAAAGTCTGTATGAGGAGAATAAGCGTGTGCTGAATATGATAGTGGAAGGGTTCCCGTTGAAACGTGATGATGCAAAGAAACCGCCATTGTGGATTCGTCTGATTGATTTTGAAAACCCTGCGAAGAATGATTTCAAGATTGTCAATCAGGTTGAAATAGTTGAGGTTTGCAACCGTCGCCCAGATGCGATTGTCTATGTGAACGGTTTGCCTCTTGTGGTGATGGAGTTTAAGTCTGCGGTCAAAGAGAACTGCACCATTAAGGATGCGTACACTCAGTTGACTGTGAGATATAGGAAAGATATTCCAAGCCTATTCAGATATAATGCGTTCGTTGTCATTAGCGACGGTGTGCAAAACAAATTCGGTTCGCTATTCACTCCTTACGAGTATTTCTACGCGTGGAAAAGAGTTGAGGCGGAAGATAGTCCAAGTGACGGAATAGACTCTCTATTCACAATGGTGTCTGGTCTGTTCAGAAAAGAGCGTTTGCTTGAAGTGGTCAAGGATTTCATCTATTTCCCTGATTCATCGTCAAAAGAAGAGAAGATAGTATGTCGTTATCCTCAATATTTTGCGGCGACGATGCTGTATGAGAATATCCTTGAGCATCATAAGATTGGAGACGGAAAAGGAGGTACCTATTTCGGTGCGACGGGATGTGGAAAGAGTCTTGCCATGCTTTTCCTTACAAGAATGTTGATGCGTTCGCAGACGTTGGAATCCCCAACCATCCTGCTTATCACAGACCGTTCGGATCTTGACGACCAATTGTCGAGCCAGTTTATCCGAGCAAAAAGATTCATTGGCGACGAGACCATCGAGCAGATTGAGAGCAGGGAATTGTTGAAGCAGAAACTGAATGGCAGAAAAAGTGGCGGTGTGTTCCTTACTACAATCCAGAAGTTTTCGGAAGATATCACGTTGCTTACAGACAGAAAAAACGTCATCTGCATCAGCGATGAAGCACATAGGACGCAGACAAATTTGGAAGAGAGTACCGTCATCAAATATAATGAAGACGGATTGGCGGTAGCAATCAAAAAGACATACGGATTCGCCCAATACCTACATAAATCACTTCCCAATGCGATCTATGTAGGTTTTACCGGCACACCGATAGATGACACAATCGCTGTGTTTGGAGGCGTCGTTGACAAATATACCATGACAGATTCGGTGAACGATGGAATCACAGTCAGAATCGTATATGAAGGAAGAGCCGCCAAAGTGTTTGCCGACAATGAAAAGCTCGAATTGATTGACAAGTATTATGAGGAGTGTGCAGAAGCTGGATCGACGGAAGAGCAAATAACCAAAAGTAAGCAGCAAAGTGCTACTATGGAGGCAATCATCGGCGATCCTAAAAGATTGCAGACTGTGGCAGAGGATTTAGTGGCGCATTATGAGCAACGAATCGCGGAAGGAGCAACAGTTTGTGGAAAGGCAATGATTGTCTGTGCATCCCGCCAGATCGCATTCAGCCTATATAAGAAGATCATTGCACTTCGTCCGGAGTGGGCGAAGAAAATGCCTTGTGCTCCAGAATTCACTTACGATGAAAACGAGAAGTTATTACCATTGGAGAGAATAAAGATGGTGATGACAGGAAATAAAGACGACGAGCCAGAATTGGCAAAACTACTTGGAAACAAGTCCGACAGACAAGAGTGGGCAGAACAGTTCAAGCAGAACCACTCCAATTTCAAGATAGTCATTGTGGTGGACATGTGGCTGACAGGATTCGATGTCCCAAGTTTGGACACAATGTACATTGACAAGCCAATCCAGCGTCATACTCTTATCCAGACAATCAGCCGAGTGAATAGAGTTTGTCCAGGAAAAGAGAAAGGACTCGTGGTTGATTATCTAGGCATCAAACGCAACATGAACAAGGCGTTGAAGGTGTATGGAGGAGAAGGTGGTGAAGATCAAAACAACATACCTACAGATGAAATCGCGCAGTTGGTCAAGATAACAAAAGATGAACTGGAGAGTCTTGACTATATCATGAGCAATTATGACTACTCTGGATTCTTCAAGAATGATCCATTGCTACAGCTAAAGACATTAAACGGAGCCGCCAATTATGTATTGGCAGAGACAGGCAGAACGAACCTGTTTATGGGGCATGCCAAAGCTATGCGTCAAGCATTCAACATGTGCAGTTCCAGCAATGATTGGACAAACGAGTTAAGAGCAAAAGTATTATTCTTTACTGCTGTTAGATCTGTTGTGTTCAAGATGACAAAAGGCGATGCTCCAGACGTAGCAGAGATGAATGCCAAAGTACGCAAATTGGTGGAAGATGCACTTCAGAGCGACGGAGTTGAAGAAGTAGTGAAAATTGTGGAGAGTGCAAACGGAACGTTGGACATCTTCGATCCAAAGCACATGAGTTTGATAGACAAGATACCGTTGCCAAATATCCGTTTGAAGCTACTTGAGAGACTTGCAAAACTACAGATAAGCGAGTTTAGCAAAGTGAATAAAGTCAAAGCGACAACATTTACTGAGCAACTTAACAATGTTCTTATCAATTACAACGACCGATCAGACGACATAGCAAACGTCACAGAGGTGATGCAACATGTGGTGGACAAGATCAAGGAGATGATGAAAGAGTTGAATGAAGAAAGAAAATCACACGAAACTCTTGGCATTGATTATGAAGAAAAAGCATTCTACGATATTTTGAAAACAGTGCGTGACGAGCGAGGCTTCGAATATGAAGATTCAAAAATGGTAGAGATGGCAAAAGAGATGAAAGCCATGATTGCTGATAAATCACGTTTCACCGATTGTTTTAAGCGAGCTGATATTATGGCAGAGATGCAGTTCCAGCTTGTTGTAATCATGTCGAATTATGGCTATCCTCCTGCTTCTGATAATCCAGAGGACGTTTACGACAAGGTAATTGAGCAAGCAGAGAACTTCAAGAAATATGAAATAAAGAAGGCACCCAAGCCATACGTGTTTGGAGATCCAAAGCCAATGGCAATGGTGGCGGAAGGAGATTAAATCGACATCACCACTCCACTACCCTCTTCTCCATTCTCACACAGTCAAAGCATCCGCTTTTGATGATGTCGTCGTTGACGATCTCGAATCCGTTTTTCTCATAAAAACCGATGGCGACGGTACGGCTCTCGATCTCTATCTTTTTGTAACACAACTCACGAATCCACTGTTCGGCTTCGGCAATCACACGGTCGCCAAGATGTTTGCCTCTATATTCCGGGAGCACAACAACACGACCTAATGTGACGGACTCTGGATTGACCTCGTAGAAACGGCATGTGGCGACGGGATAACCGTCGTCGAGCAGGATAATATATCTTGTGCCATCACAATCATGCTCGTCGAATTCCTCTCTCAAAGAGATATTATGCTGACGGTTCATTCCCTGAATCCTGACTGAATAGGCTCCGGCTCGCTGCCACTCTGCCTCCCCACGTATCACCTCAATATTCATATTCCGATTGTTTTCTTGTAGTGCAAAATTACAAATAATTTACGGCAAGTTACATCTCCTTTTCCTACCTTTGTGGCAGGAATACATTTCGCGGAAAACAAAATTGGTCGGCATCGTGGATTCCCTATGAAAATTTCGTAAATTTGGGACATATCAAATAGTTGAGCATTTTGCATGACACTGACAGATAGTTGGACGAGATAATGAAAAAAATTTTATGAATGAATTGACAGCAAACGGAAATGTCCTGAACGACATTCGCAAGATCATAGAAGAAGGAAGACGACAGGCTTATGCTACGGCTGGTCAAATTGTCATTGCTACTTATTGGAATATTGGCAAAAGAATTGTTGAGGAAGAACAGCAAGGTCAAGAGAGAGCCAAATATGGATCAAGACTTATTGCTAATCTTGCACACCAACTTACTTTGGAATTTGGGTCGGGATTCAGTTGCCGTAGCCTTAAGAATATCGTCGTTTTTATCTGAGTTTCAGCAATTTGGAAATTGTGCACACGCGTGTGCACAATTTGACTTGGAGTCATTTACGTATCATAATGCGTGAAGCAACGCCGGAGGAAAGATTATGGTATATGAAGGAAGCGTCGGAACAGATGTGGAGTGTGAGAACATTAGACAGAAATGTTTCAACCCAATACTATGGTCGAATGATGGCTTCGCAACGTCAGCAGTTAGAAATTCCGCCACCTGTGGTTGAAGGAGAAGACCCTAATGAGTACATCAAGAATCCTGTAGTGGCAGAGTTTATGGGATTCAGAAAAGATTCAAAATTCGATGAATCTGAGTTGGAGCAAGCCCTATTGGATAATCTTCAGCAGTTTATTATGGAACTTGGTCGTGGATTTGCCTTTGTAGATAGACAGAAACACATCAAGACAGATACTGAGGACTTTTATATTGACTTAGTGTTCTATAATTATCGAATGAAGCGATTTGTTTTATTTGAACTGAAGACTCACAAGTTGACACATCAGGATGTTGGTCAGCTTGATATGTACGTCCGTATGTATGATGACCTTGTGAAAGGAGATGATGATAATCCAACCTTAGGAGTGCTGCTTTGTACCGAAACAGACAAAACCATAGCAAAATATTCTGTCTTGCATGACAGCGAACAGTTATTTGCTTCAAAATATATGGCATATATGCCAACCGAAGAAGAACTTCAACGGGAGATAGAACAGCAAAAGCAGTTCTTTCTCGCACAACATGGCAAAGAGGACTAACTTATGGCATAACGACATATCGAATATAAGGAGATAGAGGATATGACGGAAGTGAGTTTATTCCTACCTTTGTGGCAGGAATACATTTCGCATTCCTCATTTATAATTTAGCATTTAATACAATGGAAGAACCACAATTTGTACATAATAAGGAGGAGTATCCTCCGATGCATTCTGCAGAACATCTTTTGAACCGCACGATGCAGAATATATATGGATGTCCACGTTCGGTGGAGAATCATATAGAGAGAAAGAAAAGTAAGTGTCATTATATGATCAACCACGATCTTACTCAGGCCGAGGTGGATGAGATCACACGCCGAGTGAATGATGTCATCAAATCGAACGTCGACGTGAGATATGAGTTCGTTACTGAGGATCAGATTCCCGACAATGTAAGCCGAGCTGCACTACCTAAAAGCGCAGAGGGTAAATTCCGTCTTGTTTACATCGGTGACTATGATGTATGTCTATGCGTCGGTACTCATGTAGCCAACACTTCCGAGATCGGAGAATTCCGCATCACAAGCCATAGCTATGCCGATGGCAAATTGAGAATTGTCTTTAAGCTAAGCGAAAAAGAATAAATTCAAAATATTATTGCATTTTGTCCCGAAAAAAGATTATTTTTGCGCGAAACTGTGTAATTGCACGCACAAAATGCGTAAATTCGCAGAATTAAAGAGACGAATCTTTCAGTCTGATGCTGAAATTGAACAAAATATTTTAAACTAAAAATGCCGCAGACATCAAAAAGAGGCCAGCAGATGCCTCAGTCGCCTATCAGAAAACTCGTACCATTGGCAGACAAAGCCAAGGAGCGTGGTGTTAAAGTGTACCACTTGAACATTGGTCAACCAGATTTGCGTACACCACAAGTCGCGCTTGATACTCTTAAGCATATCGACAGGAAAGTATTGGAGTACTCTCCATCTGATGGTTACAAGAGTTTGCGTCTTAAGCTAAAGGAATATTACCACCGTTTCAAGATTGATGTCACTGAGAAGGATATCATCGTAACTTGTGGTGGTTCTGAGGCTGTAAACTTCGCATTCATGGCTTGTTTGGATCCAGGCGACGAGATCATCGTGCCAGAACCAGCATACGCCAACTATACTGCATTCGCCATCGCATGTGGTGCAGTGGTGAAGCCAGTTGAGTCTACAATCGAAGAGGGATTCGCATTGCCTCCAATTGAGAAGTTTGAGGAGCTTATCACTCCACGCACAAAGGGTATTTTGATCTGCAACCCTAACAACCCAACAGGTTATCTTTACACAAGAAATGAGCTCAACCAGATTCGCGACTTGGTGAAGAAGTACGATTTGTACTTGTTCTCTGATGAGGTTTACCGCGAGTTCTGCTATACAGGCGCTCCATATATTTCAGCATTCCATCTTGACGGAATTGAGAATAACGTTGTTCTTTTTGACTCTGTTTCAAAAAGATACAGTGAATGTGGTATCCGTATCGGTGCTTTGGTCACAAAGAACGAAGAGGTAAAGAAAAACGTGATGAAGTTCTGTCAGGCACGTCTTTCTCCACCATTGATCGGTCAGATTATTGCCGAGGCATCTTTTGACACACCTCAGGAATACATGCTTGAGATGTATAACGAGTATGTTGAGCGACGCAAGTTCTTGATCGACGGATTGAACCGTATTCCAGGCGTCTACTCCCCTATCCCAATGGGAGCATTTTACACAGTTGCACGTCTTCCAATTGACGACGCGGATAAATTCTGTGCTTGGCTTCTTGAGGAGTTCGAGTACGAAGGACAGACTGTGATGATGGCTCCAGCCAGCGGTTTCTACACATCTCCTACTCTTGGAAGAGATGAGGTTCGTGTAGCATACGTGCTTCAGAAAGAAGATTTGCAAAAAGCATTGTTTGTATTGAAGAAGGCGTTGGAGGTCTATCCAGGACGCACTATTTGATACAATTACTGATATACGCTGCCCAGTATGAATTTTGAACTGTTTATTGCCAAACGTCTTCATTATGAGCAGAAAGGCAAGAAACGAGTGTCAAAGACCGCAGTGAAGATTGCGGTGCTGGGTACGGCAATCGGTACAGCAGTGATGATCATAGCGATGTGTGTCATCACTGGATTCAAAAATGAAATCCGCGAAAAACTAATCGGTTTTTCTTCCCATTACCAAATTTGTGGACTATCAGAACGAGGCAGCATTGATTGTAGACCAATCAGTGTTGACTCTCTATTGCTTTCTAAAATTCAGAGAATCAACGGCATAGAGCATGCCCAACGTATTTGCAACTACGGAGCAATTCTAAAGACCGATGAAGAGGTACAGGGTATTGTCTTCAAAGGTGTAGATAGCGACTACAACTGGAAATTCTTCGAAAACAGTATTGTCGACGGAAGAATCGCAGAAATATCCAAAGACAGTATCAGTAAGGAGACTGTAATATCATCGCGTCTTGCTAAAAAGATGAATCTATCAGTTGGCGACAAAATGCGAATCTACTTCGTGCTTGGAGGCAAAATACGAGTTCGTCCACTGACAATCACTGGATTATACAGTACAGGATTCACCGATTTCGACGACAAAGTCGTGATTGCCGACCTTCGTCATTTGCAACGACTAAACTCATGGAGTGAAGATAAAGTGACTCATGTAGAGATACAGATTGCCGATTTCAACACGCTTGATGAACATTACATGAGCATTTTCCGCACAATCGGAAACCGTTTCGACGAGGACGGAAACCCATACATTCTAAAAAGCATCAAAGATTTGTCGCCACAAATATTCGCTTGGCTTGAAATGCTTGACATCAATGTGGCTATCATATTGATTCTGATGATATGTGTGGCCGGGTTCACCATTGCGTCGAGCCTATTGATTTTAATCCTTGAACGCACAAATATGATCGGAGTGCTTTTTGCTCTCGGTCAGAACAGCTGGAGTATCAGAAAAATATTCCTATATCAATCATTATTCCTTGTCGGCAAGGGTATGTTGATCGGAAACATCATCAGCATTGCGCTTTGCTGGCTACAGATGCAGTTTCACATCATCCCTTTAGACCCAGAGACATACTACGTCGACCATGTACCCGCAGAAATCGTGCCGTCGACAATTATCCTTTTGAATCTCGGAATCGCTGCCGTCAGCACATTGATTCTTATAGCTCCGACTTATATCATCAAGAACATATCTCCTGCAGAAGCTATTCGCTTTGAATAATACATAATTAGCTACAAAACAAGCTTTTATCTATTTATTTCACATTTTACACTTCGCATTTCGCATTAAATATCTATCTTTGCGTAGTACACAAAGGAATAAGTACTTAATCATATATTACAATGAAACACACATTATTACTAGCAGTGTTGGCAACGTCATGCACGTTGGTCAATGCAAAAGACGTGAAGATTTCCGTCGACACAAAAAGTGGTGCGTTTAAGTACAGTCCGTACTTGTTTGGTCGCAACAGTTCAGAAATTCCTTTCCAGCCTGGTAAGACTCTATCCTCAGCATTCGAGACTCAGTTGAAGGAGAGCGGCATCAAATTCGTACGTCTTAACAACGGTAACAACGCCACTAAGTTCAACTACAAGAAACGTCTTACTTGTCATCCCGACTGGTACAGCAACATCTACGACTGCGACTGGGACATGTCGTCTAAGATCATGAACGAGACGTTTCCCGATATCCAGGGAATGTACTCTTTCCAGCTTTGCGGTTATGTTGCGGCATCAAAAGAGTACAACTTCAACGACTGGGCGTTCAACCAGAGCAAGTGGGGCGAATGGTGTTCTTGGCCTTTGTGCGGAGGCGGAGAGGTGATCGACCTTACAGCAAAGGAGTATAAGGCAGGCGACACATCTCTTTACCTTGAGGAATGGTCGACAGAGCAGACCACAGATATCCTTACCTACTGGAAGGATGAGTTGAAGCGCGACATGAGCCAGTTCCTATACTGGAACATGGACAACGAGCCTGAAATGTGGAGCTGGACACACAAGGATGTACAACCAGACTTTGATCCTGAATTCTACGTCCAGCAGTACGTCAAGGTAGCGTTGGCGGCAAAGAAGAAATTTCCAGAGATCAAACTATGTGGTCCTGTAGCAGGAAGCGAGTGGACTTGGTTTGCAACAAGCGGTAAGACGAATTCTTTTCCAAAGTGGGAAG
Source organism: Paludibacteraceae bacterium (assembly GCA_045629285.1). Lineage (GTDB taxonomy): Bacteria > Bacteroidota > Bacteroidia > Bacteroidales > Paludibacteraceae > UBA1723. The sequence continues at coordinate 293,186 of JAZQQY010000029.1, forward strand.
GCAAACAGATGCCTTGGTTGAAGTATTTCATCATGCGAATCGGACAAGAGCAGAAGAAACATGGCGTGAAACTTCTTGACGTTCTTGACATTCACTATTATCCAAGTGCAGAAAAGAGCGAGGAGGTAAACTTACAGTCGCACCGTACATATTTCGATCGTACATACGACAATCCGGAAGCTAACGGTCTTTACACTCTAAACGGAGGTTGGGATACCAACATCAAGAAAGAGTATATTCTTGGTCGTTGCGACGATTGGATGAAGGAGTATATCGGCGAAGACCACGGAGTTACATTCTCGGTATCGGAGTACAACATCAATGAGAAATTTGACCCTATGACTCATGCAATCGCATATCTAAGCCACGTAGGTGAGTTGATGAAGAACAACGGTGAGTTTTTCACTCCATGGAGCTGGTATCCGGGAATGTGGGAGGCAATCCACTTGATGGCTCGTTATAGCCAGGCGTACTTTGTTCCAAGCGAATCGTCTGATGTCAACATGGTGGAGAGCTATGTAACTGTAAACGAAGATAATTCAGAAGCTACTTTGCTTATCGTAAATCGTTCACTTAAGGATGCAGCCGACGTAGAGGTCAGCGTTTCAGGCATGGAGATTACTAATGGAAACTGCAAGACTTTGTCATTGTCGAATCTTCCAAAAGAAGAGACATTCGTAAGTCACAGCGAGAACGCTTTGATTGAAGGCGACGCTACAGTTTCAAACGGAGTTGTCAAGACCTCGTTGCCAGCCAAGAGTATCAAAGCTATCCTTTTGCGTGGAGAGAATGCAGGTGTAGAATCAACAATCGCAATGGAAAATGCTGTAGTCTACCCTACTGTCTCAGACGGACAGTTCTTTGCTAAATCAGCAGACGGAATCCAGAGCATCGACATCATCGGAGCCGACGGCTCACACAACGAATCGGTTGTAGGCAATGACAATAACGTTGTTGCATTCGATATCGTAGGCAAAGGAGCCTACATCGTAAAGGTTAACACAAACAATAACACAACTATAGCAAAGGTTGTCGTCAAGTAAAATACTATTATTCAATATATTCAAAAAGGCGACGGAAGATTGTTCCGTCGCCTTTATTGTTATTCATTAGTAGTTATTATCTACATTACATCATCTTCATACTTCTTGTAATGAAGTTGTCAAGAGCCGAACCAGTAAGCAAACCTACGCTCAACAAAGACAAATCAACCAACTGCTTCATTTCATCGCTCTCTGCAGCAAATGAGTTGTAAGCCTCATCACGTGTTGCCTGCTTAACTGTCAAGCGAGCCTCACACTCCTTTATTGTAGTCTCAGCCTCTGGCTTGATCTTACCCTCTGAATCTTTCTGATTGCGAAGATTTGAAATGTTATCCTCAAGCTCACGAATCTCTGTAAGTACAGCATTCAAATTGCCGGATGTCTTATCCTTAAGATTACGAAGAATCTTAGAAATCAATCCGCTGTTCTCGTTTACAACGAAGTTGTATGAGTCTGGCATATCACCGTAGAAATTCATTCCGCCCTGATGACGAGCCATCTCCTTCATTCTACGCATAATCTCGTCCTGAGTGATCTGAACTGCCTGTGAATCGACATCGGCATTGACGAAGCTTACGATGAAGTTGTACTTGTCATTCTTAGGAAGAATGCTCTGGAATGCAGTTGTAAGTGCAGTCTGATCCTCAGCTGTCATCTCAACCTTCTTCTCGTCGCCCTTCGGAATTAGCTTATCGATTGTATCTGCGTCGACACGAGTGAATCTTAGTTTTCCTCCCTCACTCTTATGCTCAAGCATATTCATGAAATGAGAGTCAAGCTCGCCGTCCATCAACAACACATCGTAACCCTTATCCTTTGCCTTCTGGATGAATGAGTACTGAGCATCCTTGTCTGTTGCATACAAATAGACAGTCATATCATTCTTATCCTTCTGGTTAGCCTCAACTAACTTGCCGTACTCCTCAAGAGTGTAATACTTGTCGTCTACATTCTTCAAAAGGACAAACTTCTTAGCCTTCTCCTCAAACTTCTCCTCAGTCAACATTCCGTATTCGATGAAGATCTTCAAGCTATCCCACTTGCTCTCAAAATCGGCACGGTCAGCATTGAAAAGCTCCTGCAAACGGTCAGCTACCTTCTTTGTGATATGTGAAGAGATCTTCTTTACATTCTGGTCGCTCTGCAAGTAGCTTCTAGATACGTTCAACGGAATATCTGGAGAATCGATAACACCGTGAAGAAGAGTCAAGAACTCTGGCACGATACCCTCAACAGAGTCTGTTACGAATACCTGATTACAGTAAAGCTGGATCTTGTTCTTCTGAATCTGGAAGTTATTCTTGATCTTAGGGAAATAAAGAATACCAGTCAAGTTGAATGGATAGTCGACATTCAAATGGATATTGAATAGTGGGTCGTCTCCCATCGGATAAAGTTCACGATAGAAATTAGTGTAATCCTCATCCTTCAAATCAGCTGGTTTCTTTGTCCAAGCTGGATTCGGATTGTTGATGATCTTATCCTTATCAGTCTCTACGCTCTTTCCGTCTTTCCACTCAGTCTCCTTACCGAATGCGATCTCAACAGGAAGGAACTTGCAATATTTGTTTAGCAACTCGCTGATCTTGCTCTCCTCAAGGAAATCCTTGTTTTCATCGTCGATATGCATAACGATATCAGTACCACGACGATCCTTAGTAGTCTCATCCAAAGTATACTCTGTGTCGCCGTTGCAGCTCCACTTCATTGCCTTCGAACCTTCCTTATAAGAAAGAGTGATGATGTCGACACTCTTCGACACCATGAACGATGAGTAGAAACCAAGACCGAAGTGACCGATGATGGCTTGTGCATTGTTCTTATATTTCTCCACGAACTCCTCAGCACCAGAGAAAGCGATCTGGTTGATATACTTCTCAATCTCCTCAGCTGTCATACCGATACCGTTGTCGGAAACAGTAAGTGTACCTGCCTCCTTGTCGATCTTGACACGAACCTTAAGGTCTCCTAGTTCACCAGAGAACTCACCGACAGAGGCCAAAGTCTTTAGCTTACTCGTTGCGTCTACCGCATTCGACACAATCTCACGCAAGAAAATCTCGTGATCTGAATAAAGGAACTTTTTGATGACGGGGAAGATGTTCGCCGTCGTTACGCCAATATTACCTGTAGCCATATATCTTAATTTTTTTATTTCAATTTTACACTTACCTAAAATCAAACTCCGTGCCAATGCCGAATGCAACTGATTATTCTGCCCTTTTGACACACCGATAAAATTCAATATGACATTTTTGCATAATGCCACACAATATGTAATCTCGAAAATAAAGATTATCTTTGCAGACGATTGTAAAAAGTCTATATGTTTGCTTATATAAAAGACGGCAGCCTTAAAAAGGAGTGCCGAAAAATATTATTCGATTGTGACTCACCGGAGGGAAAACTGTTTGATGTTCTTCTTACCGGAGTTATCATACTATCTGTTATCGTAGTGATTGTGGGCACAGTACCGGCTGTGGCAAGTCGCTTCAGCACTGTATTCGAGGTACTGGAGTGGATATTTACAATCTTCTTCACTATTGAATATATCATGCGTGTCTACTGTGAGGAAAGACCGCTAAACTATATCTTCAGCATATTCGGCATTGTCGACTTGATCTCTACATTGCCGACTTATATCAGCCTCATCACACCGTCGGCCCACGCGTTGGCGGTCATCCGTATATTCCGAATCATACGTATTTTCAGAATATTCCGTCTCTTCTACTTCATGAGTGAGGGAGAGACTCTAATCAACGCATTCCGCGACAGTTCCAAGAAACTGATTGTATTTTTCTCTCTTGTAGTGCTTGTCGTGATTTCTTTAGGAGCATTGATGTATATCGTGGAGAGCGACGAGGAAGGAACCGCATTCAACAATATTCCGGTATCGATCTATTGGGCTGTCGTTACCATGACGACAGTGGGCTATGGAGATATCGCACCAGTCACTACATTGGGAAGAATCATCTCCACATTCGTCATGCTTCTCGGTTATATCGTAATCGCCGTGCCAACGGGAGTGGTCTCGTCTTCAATGATAGACGGTTATGAGAAATCCAAGGCTAAGGTATGTAAGCATTGCGGAGAAAAGACAAACAGAAAAGATTCTCTGTTCTGCAAACATTGCGGCAAAAGACTTTGATAAAATCTAAATGTTAAATGAGGAAGCAAAGATCAAATTTGACTTGGCATTACTAATCTTATTCTAGACCGACACACTAAAATCCCCAAACCTTCAACTAACAATTAGAAACGTCTTACCTTTCTGATATACTCAAATGCCTTCTCTACATTTTCTATCTTTGTTTCAGCTTCCATTTTTACCGAACCTCCAAGAGTCGCATCGGAATTATATCTTGACACTAACCTATTGTACTGATTCTCTATTTCGGTAATGGTCGCATCTTTAGGCAATTCCATAATCTTATATGCCTGATGGATAGCCTCTACAGTACGTGGGCTATAAACGACACGTCTGCGTCGCATCGGAGTCTTAAATTCAGAAACAGCATAACTTTTGTAATTTTGAGTGTCAACAGAAGTTTTGGAAGTTTCAGAAGTGTTGATGTTATCTTTCTTCTGCTCCGTTTCCTGGAGTTCCTTGAATTGTCCGTATATATTATTGTAATCGTTTTCGTTCAATTTAAGGGCCGACAACACAGCATTCAGAACCCTAGCCTCTTTTTGGTTGATGTCACCATCCACATAAACAAGGGAAAGCAAACCGAACAAGAACTCCTTCTTGAATTTATAATTTGCCCCCTCCAACTTAGACAGCGACTGTTTCATTGCTTTGACACTGATTGGATTATTGTTGTCTACCCTATTCGTATATTTAGACATAAGATAAACAGCTGTTGGGCTATGAGGCGTGATCATCCACATCTTACAGACTGCGTTCTCTGTCAAACGGTTCAACTTCGCATTTAGATCTTTATTTTTGTATCCATGAGTCAATCTTGTGAATGCTGCAAAAGCCTCCATGGCAATTTCATCGGCAACTTCCTCGTTGGAAACATTTTTTTTTACCAATTTCACTACAATCCAAATACACAAGCCTAATACTATTAATTCACTCATAGCTATTTTATTAATCTAATGCAAATATATCTATATCTAAATACTATAAAAAGGTTTCATGTATTACTTGATTCTCGTATATCGAGTATATTTGTGGCTCTTTCCATAATTGGCAAAACAACCTTTGAACTTCTGCGGAATCTTGAATTCAAGTCCAATCTCATGAGTTCCTCGATTATCGTGTCTCAACGATCCGAAGAAATAGTCGTATGAGTAGAATACCGACAAGAACGAGAACATATTCATGCCAAACATTACGGATCCCTCATAGTTGAAACGGTATGCCATTCCTACATAGAAAAGATCCTTAGGATGGAATTCAAAGTCGAACAGATACTGGAAGCATACACTTATCTGATGCTTGTTTCGATCCTCGTATTTGTAGAATGAGTACGACGGAATCAATCTCCACCACTCTTTCGACTGCATCAGATAATTGACGTAGCCCGACCACAACTTGTGCATCTTCTGATTATCCTCACCTGTAGAGATCAGGTGGTTGACCGAGGCTCCGACCTCAAAGTTCTGTAGCAACAATTCGAAACCAGCCTCTGCATCCGGAGATGTATAGTTGTCAAGTTTATCGATCGCCACATTCTCTGACTTGATGTCCATCGTGTTCATCATATCGAAATCGTAGCGACGGGAAACAAACCCGGCTCCGACACCAAGATTCAAATAACAGTCCTCACCGAACGGCACCATATAGGCATACGACAACTTCGGCATCGTTGTCTTTGTATAGCCGATCTTGTCGCCAAGCATCGACAATGCCACCTGTGAATGAGCTCCGATGAAGAAGTATCTACCGCTTGCATAGAACGTACTTGGAGCACCTTCGATGTTACGCCACTGTGTACGTCCGCCAAGTGTGATTGTAGCTTCAAGAATCTCCGGAATATACGCAGGGTTGTTGTATGCAGTTCTCAACTGTCGGTTGGTGAAAAACACATCCTCCTGGGCTGACGCAAACTGCGTCAACACAAGATTCATCACCATTGCTATATATATTGCTATTTTTCTCATCATTTTACCACAGTTATATATCCTGTCTTATGCTGCTCTTCTCCACCTACGTAGTAAGTCAAAGAATAGAAATAAGTGTCGTGGAAGACGTAATCTCCATTCTTGTCGTAAGTTCCATCCCAACCAAGTCCCTTATGGATCAGATTGCCGACACGGTCGAAAATCTCAAGGTCATAATTCTCCATGAAGACAACATCAGTGCCGACTACAAATGTATTTGGAACTTCGATTGCAGGGTCAATGTAAAGTGCCTCGAAGGCTGTTCCTACACATCCGAATTCGTGAGTGACAGTCAAACCGACATTGACCAAACGCGACAACTTAACTACAGTATCTGAATAGACATGATTTTCCATCTGCGACATTCCTAATGCTGAACCGTCTCCGAAATCCCATGAATATGTGAACAATCCGTCATCAACAGTATTTAGTTTAGCCTCGAAATCAACCTCAGTTGTATCACGATTGATGTGGTACTGTGTCGACGAGATTCTTGGGTGCAATACAATCTTCGGTGTCAATACATCCACAACTCTTACTGCCACTGTATCGCTTACAGCACATCCGTTCTTGTCTGTTCCGCTAACACGAAGATATCCACCCTTCTCCGGTATATATCTGAACTCATCAGTCGTACTCAAGATTTCACCATTGTAATCCCAGCTGAAATTCTTCTCGATATTTCCGACGCTCAACTTCAACTCGTCTCCCTTGCAGACTCCTGGCATTCCGAATACTACAGGTTTCTCTGGAGTATGAACGTTATAGCTCAATGATCTGTTGACCGAACATGCCTCATGGCCCTTGACCATAGCGATAATTTCAAACTGCTTGAATTCGTCAGCTACAAATGAATACGACTCATTGATTCCATACAAGTAAGCCACCTCATTCTCGTTGTGATCCAAGACTTTGAACCACGAGTTAGAAGAACCTGCCTTGATCTCCAAAATATCACCAGGACATGATGTGAATCCGTCTTCTGGCCAAATCACACGCTCAGGCTCAATCATATTTACGTGGATATGCTGAACTCCGACACAACCATACTCGCTCTGAACAGTAAGCATATAAGTTCCGTTGAAACCGATATTTCCACCTAGTGGAATAATACTGTCATGTCCGTCGGCCGCCACCTTAGACAACGACTTCATCTCATAATCTATGTTGTGTTCTGCCATCACCGTAGCAGCTGTGATCGAGATTCCCTTACAAGTGTCAACCATAAAGTCTTGCTCATAAATAGCAGGAACCTTAATAACCTCAACCTTCACGCTATCGCTCTCACAACCGTCGATCTCAGACTGAGTGACAAAGTATGTATCGTTGTTCTGTGTGCCGTTTGCATCAAACTCAGCAAAGTCTGCACGCTTGACATCATGGATATTGTACCAGTTCAAACGAACACCTGGAATTGTAGTGTTTGGTTCAAGAGTATGAACTCCTGTACCAGCACAGAATCTGAATGTATCCTGAATATCGGCAATTGTATTGAATCTGTCCTTAACATAAACGGTCATGCAAACAGGATTTCCGACACAAGCGCCTCGAGTCAAACGAGCACAGTATTGAGTCTGTCCTGCAACCGAAGTAGACGGCAACACATCGACATCATTAGAATTCTTGTCTGTCCACTTAACCTCACATGCATAATCATTCCAGTGTGCAATCAACTCAACCGGAGTCTCTCCGACACAATATGCAGTATCGTTGACAACTGGAGAATCTGTAATCTTACCCTCGATAGTCACAACATAATTCTGAAGCTTAGTGCTACAATTTCCAAGAACCTGGTTGAACTTGAATGTGAACTCGCCAGCCTGTTCTGAAGATGGAGCAAACGATGCATTTGGTCTTGCTGTTGTATAGTTGTCTTCAGGAGAGTACCACACAACCTTAGCTCCAATTTCTGTTGCATCCAAATATAGAGCACCAGTCTTGCCTTCCTGACAATATGCAGTGTCAAGTTTAGATGCTATCAAATCAGGAACTTTCTCAACAATCACAGTAACAACACTGTCAGCCTTACATGTCTTGCCGGCAACACCGACCAACTTGCTAACCGACAAATTAACAAGAGTCTCACCATCCTCGACTCCAGGAACAAACGCAGAATCAACACTTACCTTAGAATTGTTCCAATAGTAGAAATCACCACCGTCGACCTTTAGCAACAAAGTATCACCCTCACAGATCGGTTTGTTTCCGATAACTGTAATCTCCGGTTTCTTATAATTGTTGATGTTGATTTCAGACTGTGCCTTACAATTAGAAATCTGATGCTCGACATTCAAAAGATAAACTCCGGCAGCAGATGCCTTCGTAGGGTCGAATGTCATTGTAGCATCAAGAGACATTGTAGGAACAATCTCAAGATTCAAATCTGTATCAGGATACATTGCTCTTGAAACAGAATCAAGATCAAGAGTCTCATACTCACAAATATCGATATTTCTGTTTTCTGTCAACTTGAACGGCTCAATCACATTGTAATCGAAATGAGCTTTCTCACTCACACAACCATAGACTGTATCTGTTCTGATTACATCATATCCGTCAGCAACCGGTTTTGCAACGTCCAAATCAAGAACATCTCCGAATGTCTTAGCACCGTTTCCTACCATTGTCCAAGATGTCTTGTAATCACCGGCAACTATATTTGCGTGAATTGTCTTCTCAACACCGACACAAAGGTTGAATGATGGTTCGACATCCAAGATCGGAGTTTCTGGCTTCTTGATAAACTTCAAGTTTGTCGACGCTGTAATCGGGCAATTGAATCTGTCAGTGTAAACTAACTTATAATTTCCTGCGACAGTCACCTTAGTTGAATCCGCAACATTCTGCTCAGCTCCACCCTCATACAGCTTGACAGAAGTCAACTGTGGAATGAAGCCTTCATCAGACACCTGCTTCTTTGTCTGAGCATACTGAGCAAGGTCAAACTCAAGCGGCATACAGATTGCCGTGTCAGCAAGTGTTATCTCTATCAACTTTGTAATCTCGACATTCACCTTGATAGGCTCCGACTTACAAACAGTATCAGCATTGATGTTCAACTGACGAACGCTCAATTCGTAAGCTGTATCCTTTCTAGCCGATGCGACGAATTTGTCGCTGACTACGCTGTCTGCTGCAGATGTCCACTCAAGTTTGTAAACCGCTGCGTCGGCAACATCTCTATCCAACTCAATATTCACATCATCGTTTGTCTGACAGAAACGGAATAGATCCTGATCAGCAAGAGCCTTAGGAGTCGTATGAACCTTCACTGTGAATGAAGAATCCATCTCACAACTCTTGTTGTTCTCGGCTACTACCGAACGAGCAAGCAATGAAACAGTGATGTCATTATCATCTGTACTTACTACATTATATGTAGGGGAAGCCGTAGTGACATCATTCCAATAGAAATAATCAGCACCTTCTGCAGTCAACAACAAATTGTTTCCTTCACAGATTGGCTTATTTCCAGAAACCTTAATAGATGGTTTCTTATGAGTATTGACTGTCAGACTTCTGCTTGCGACACAAGTAGAAACTGTATCAACCACGTCAATTACATAAACTCCGTCAAGAGCGACAGCCTCAACATCTATTGACGAGATATTACTGCTGAAGCCGTCACGATGGATGTCAAGCACCAAGTCGCCAAGAGGACGAAGATGCTTCTTAGCCATAGAATCCAAATTGATTGTCTCATATTCACAAATGTCTACATTTGGAAGAGAATCAAATGCGAACGGAGCCTTAATGCTATATGTCAACGACTGCGGATCACTCTCACAACCGTAAACAGTATCGCGTCTTACAACCTTATAAACGACATCATCAACTGGTTTTGATGCATCGATCTTCAACGACTCTGCAGCAAATGATTTGTCTGCTCCAACGTTTGTCCAGACAAACTCATAATCACCAGCAACAACAGCTGGAGTAACAACAGTGTCATTCTTCTGACATAGGTTGAAGATGCTGTCTGTATCAAGCACCGGAATTGTCGGCTTATTGATGAATGCAAGTTTCACATTTGCCAACACCGAACAACCGTACTTATCTGTATATGCAATCTCGTAAAGACCAGGAGTTGTGATTGATGTTGAATCTGCAACCGGTTTTGTGATTCCTCCGTCGTAGATCTTAACCGATGTCAACTCAGGCAAGAAACCATCATCAGAAACAGTCTTCTTTGTCTGAACATACTTAGCCAAATTGAAGTCGAGCGGCATACAGATCGCAGTGTCGGCAAGAGCGATAGAGATCTGTTTTGTGATCTCCACATCCACAATGATAGGTTCAGATTTACAAACCGTATCGACTGTAATGTTGATCTGCTTAACTGTCAACTTATATGCAGTGTCTTTCTTTGCCGAAGCGACGAAAGGATCTATGACAACGCTATCTTTAGGTGATGTCCACTCCAACTTGTAAGCAGCGACATCCTCAGCCTTACGTGCGATTTCAATCTTCACATCTGCATCATTCTGACAGAACTTGAATGGTTCCTGTGCTTCCAATCTGTCTGGAGTAGCATATACAGTAACCTTATGTTCAAGAGTGTCCGAACAACCTGTTCCCTCAATATTGGTGATTAGCAACAATGTTGTGTCGTGAACAAGTGAATTGATCTTCAATGACGCGATAGACGAAAGTTCAGCACCGTCAGTTGTCTGCCATGAGTATGCTGCCTTTCTATCCTCTCCTACCGTCGTTGCCTCGAATGAATTTCCTGCACAAGCGATTGTAGAAGCTACAATCTTATTCTTAGGACGATCGTGGAAAATCACAGTCACAGAATTAGAAGCTGTACAGCCAGTCAAAGTATCGGTAGCAGTCATCTCGAACAAGATTGTATCCTGAACAGTTCTGCTGACAGATGAAAGTTCTGCCTTGGATGCAGCAATTCCGTTCTGAGTCGCCTCATATTTAATGAACGAGCGAGCTATAGAAGCATCGAAATGGAATGAATTCACAAGAACATCATAAACATTGATCTTCTCTCCTGCACATTTCTTAGAGTCAGAATCATCGATCACATCCACTCTGACAGGATCTGCAACGACAGCAAATGTTGTGTCGTAATCACTCACACATCCACTCTTAAGATTCTTAGAGAATGCTGTATAAACAACATTAGAAGCAGATGCTGCGACACTCAAATCATTGCCCTGAACACCATTTTTGTATTCACCCCAGAAGATCGCTGTATTTGTCTTATCCTTATTTGTGTCGACAGCTGAAAGCTTCAAATCAACATTGCCGGAACATAAGAACGCAGTATCCTGAGAATCCACAATCTTTGGAGTTGTCGGCTTGAAATCAATAGTCACACTTACTGTATCAGAAGCGACACAAACGCCATTCTCATCAGTAATAGTATATGTATAGTCGACAGAATCACTACCTGCTATATGCTTCAACACTGCTGCCTCGGCATCTGTGATAGCTACCTTTCTGCTTCCATCTATACGAGCGTATTCAACCTTCAGTTTTGCCAAATCAACAATACCGATAGACGATTCATTATTGCTCAAATAAACCATCACATGTTTAGCAAAATCTACAGAATCAGGTTCACAAACTGGCTTGCAATCTTCAGCCTCCAACTTGAACGCCTTTCTCACCTCAACGTGGAAATCAGTTCTCGATGTACAGTGAGTGACCAAGTTTTCCTGCACCACGACATAGTTAAGAACCTTGCGTTTTACATCCACTACAACAGTATCTGTATTGATTGTACGAGGAACCTCGTTTCCAGCCTCGTCGTAAATGATAGTATTCAATATTGTTGCGTCGTTCTCATCAGAACTCTGAGCCTTGATATCAATGACGTGCTCACCTGTATTCTGACAGAAGATTGTCGTATCCTTAACCAACGACTCAATCGGATTCTTATGGATTGTCACGACAATAGAAGATGTATCGGCACACTCCTGCTCATTCTCGGCAATCAAATAAAGAGTCTCGCTATCTTCCAGAGCGACCTTCTTCTCTGTGATCTTAGTAGTCAAATCGTTTCTGTACCACTGATACTCGTAAGCATTGTCAAGAGCAGGCAAACTGAATGGAAGTGCATAACAAGTGTCGATATCAGGAAGTGACATGATTGTCGGCAATCCCTTGAACAACAATGCCACAGTATCGTTTTCAGTACATCCGCCGACAGCATCTTCATAACGCACCAAGAATCTCTTCACCTGATCCTCATGTCGACCCACATCCGACTTGATGGAAGACAACGCGGCATCAGTCATCGGAGTCGCTGAAGGGGTATTTCCTGTCAACTTATAAATTTTGAAATTAACATCAGCAGCGACGATATCAGTCTTAGTACGCAAGCTATCGTTGATTGACTTCAACAGATCGAACGACTCTCCGTAACATCTTACAGTATCTTTCTGACGCTTGAACGAGAATGTCTTGTCGATATTCACAACCACTGTCGTATCAGCACCGACACAACCAGTCAACTCATTCATCTGCTTGACGAAGTATTTGATATTCTTCTTTGCCGACGTGATTGTAGCCTCTCCTTCCGGAGTAACGGCCACACCTGTCGGAGCAGACCAAACAAGCTTAGTATTGTTGTCAAGAGTATTGACTGCAGCACCTGTCGCAGCAACCAAATCATACTTCTCTGAACCTAGACACAAGTTGATAGCATCTTCGTCCAACAAAGGAAGATGAGGAAGATCGCTTACGATTGCCTCAACGTCGACAAGCGGACCTTCACAACCAGTAGAAATATTCTGGTAAGAAGCTCTATACAAACTGTGTTTTGCCACAAATTCACCAAGACTATCACTTGTGATCTCTGCTCTACTAACTGGATTTGCCTTTAGTGTATCCTTGAAATAGTAGTAGATCAAAGACAATCTTGAACCTGGGGTATTCTTATCTACGACTCTGACAGGATCGTCGCCCGAACAAAGATTTATTCTATCGAACTCTGGAGCCTCCGTAACCTCTGGATGAACCACCAAGTTCACGTCGAGCCAACCTCCCTTACATCCTAGTTTTGTGCTCTGACGGACCTTATACTTACGCAATCCTTCTACATCGTATTTACCAACGATCGTTTTACGGAAAACAGTGTCGACAACAACTGTATCAGGTTTCTCAAACCACTCGATCTTATAATCCGCAGATGTCGGTTTTGTAGGAATATTAGCCGACTCATAGAAAGGTGTGTTCTTACAAGTCTCAAGAACCAACGGATCGTTATTCTTTATGATGGCCTTAGTTGTATCACCAACGAATGGGAACGTAGTGATTTTCTCGTCGACAATAACCTGGAATGTATCAGCCTCACTGACACAGTTGTTAGAGTCGATACGTACTACAGACCAAGGCTCTCTACCCTGATCCTTTCCATCTAATGTCGAACTGTAGCTAGAAGGAATGTTGTTATAGAAATCCGTTCTATTATCGAATGCAGGCAAAGTGCCGCCGGCAGGAATCCACTGCCAACGATAACCACCAGGATAAACTTTCTTTTCTTCCTTCTCGTCAATAAACTTATTCAAATCCGGCTCGACGACGTCGCCAAGACAGTAAAGTACAGAATCCAAACCGCCGGCAAACTTAGGAGCCTCCGTATTGTAGCAGCGAGCCAAAACAGCCATTCTACTTGGCGCACCATAACACTCGTTCTTTACACGAACATAGAATAGAGAGCTAACCGCTTTTTCTGTAGAATTAGTGCAATCGGTACTTATTCCAGCCACGATAGTTGCCAACGACACAGTATCCTCCTCCAAGTCTGTGATACTCTTATAGAACTTAATCGAGTCAGTCAACGGATTGAAAAGAGGAGCCTTGATCATCGTGTCAAGCCAACGGTGCATATCATTTTCCGTCACCCCATAACCAGCACATACATAGAATGTGTCCGAAGCTAGAGTGTCAGGCAAAGGCAAGACTTCCACAGTAGCAGTATCACGTAAATCACTGATACACTGACCACTCCTGTATGCAACAGAATAGTAGAAAATGTCTACTGAATCAAGTGGAACCTGGATTTTATCTACAATTGACTCAATTACGACTCGTGAAGAATCTATTCTATGCTCACGATACCAAACCGGAGTAAAATTGGCATGATTATACGAATCATCGATAGATAGTTCCAATGTCTTTCCTCCATCAGGAACATGACAAACAATCGTATCCTCTACAATCATATCTGGATGATCATGGATCGCGACATTAGTAACATTGATAGTGAAATTGAATTTCTCTCCTTCACATCCCGAATCTTTCTGCCACAAAGAAATTTTATAATCTCCTGAATTGCGAGTATCAACTTCATTATTGAGATTCCAGTTGAACACCTTGTCTGAATTTACATTGATCGCAGAATCAGACTTTGAAAGAACAAGTCCATCAATTTTACGAACAATATCATAAACTCTATTTGACTTTTCAATCTTGATATTCTCAATGTCAGCCTCTTTACATACGTAAATGGTTGTATCCGGAGATATTTCATTACCAGCATAAAATACTTTCGGCTTTTCAGGTGAAAAATCCTGAATCACAAGAGGTACTTTTTGATTACATTGACCTTTGTTCCATGGAGAAGAGATCTGAATATAATACTTTCCTTTTTTGTTAAAAGTATAAATATGATCATCTAGAACAGAAATACGTTCCGGAGTGTCAAAAGTTTTTGTCAAACCTTCATTTTCAAATAGCAAATAGACATTCGACAATGACATTGGAGAGTTAAGGATAGTATTTATACTATCGTCAAACAACGTAAGATCACCACTGTCCGCACACTTAGCCAAAGTTGAAATTGTATCGACAGTTTTAGCTTTTGCCGACAAACTTGAGAAATCAATCAAACCTTCGACTTGAGATCTGTTTACTCCATGACGACGTGCAAGCATATAGATTGAATCCTGCTTTACATCAATCCAAGTAAGAGAATCTCTCTCCCTCTCTGCCTCAATATCAAAATTATACTTCGTGCTAAGCAACGCAGCAATTTCTCCTGTATTTACTTTAAGTTCCTTATTGCAAAAACTAAAAGTCAAACTATCAATCTTTGAAACATCAGGACAATTTGAAGAAGCTGACACATCAACTACCACATGTTTTGGATCCTTTACATAAAGACCCTTAGATGTAGCCGCCTTATCAGAGTATGAACTCTTTTCTCCACATTTATCACCACCGCCAAAGCCACCGCCACCGCCGCCACCGCCGCCGGAACCTAGACCATTGCCTCTATTACGTTGATTACAAATAAAATCAATCCAATTGAAAGGATCATCCTTATCAATACTTTCAACGACAGAAGAACGATCGGTAGGAGTTGTAAATGTCAACTCCGACTGAGGAACGTACGACGTGCTACCTCCTTTTAGACTATTCTTTTGAAAAGCCCAATCACCTTCATCCTTGACTTTCATTGTAAGAGTAATGACAATAGCCTGATCACTTTTTACTTTACTAACATTGTCAATACTATCGAGTTTCATTTTAAGGACTCTCTGCTTGATACTAGTTGGATTAACCTTAAAACGTTCATAATTATCCGCATCAGCCTCTCTTAGCATCGTATTTAGATTTCTCAAAAAGGCAGATTTTTCAACAGTAGACCAATATTTCCATCTGTCTGTTTGATTTGGAATTGCGATATCAGACCTACCATCTGTATTCAAATAAAACACAGTCTTGTTACTAGGATAAGGGTGAGGGTTCCATTCGTTTCTAGAGCCAATTTCCGTAGCAGGGAATTTAACACTAATATCAACAATGGAATCTACATATTCTGAGAACGGAATAGCAAGTTCCCAATCTCTAAAAATTTCTGTATTGTTATTTAATGCTACGGTCAAACTATATTTAATTGTTTGTCCAGGTGTTACATTCTTAGGTGACTCATCTTTCAATACGACCTCAGGCATGTTAGGTTCTCCAAACATAAGAAGGATGTCTGATGTATGGTGAGGATCATCAGACTTTGAGATTGCAAGATTGAATGAGGAATGGTCTTTAGTGATGATGTTTTTCTCAACAACCTCACCAGATAATGCAAATGCATGAAGGTCGTAACCTCTTGTATATTTGCCTGAGTTACTTACGATATTATTTCCATCCTCAAACAAATATTCGTATGTAACCGTACCACTAAATGAATTACCATCTCCATTCTTTACAACAGTCGTCTTATCTGAACCTAAGCTATTGAATTCCTTTAATTTATCTGTACCTGTTTGATTACAAACCAATTTGTCATCTTCAATATTGTAAGTACTTCCTAAGGATGCTATAGCAACAGATGTACCTTGAGACAAATCAAGACCGCTTTTACCACTAGGCAAATCAAGCTTCAAATTGAACAAGGTTGGAGCAGCTGTATTAGAAGCATCTGTCGTCACAACATCGCTGACCTTATCCGGCTGATAATAGAAAATTGATCTTTCAGGCAATCCTGAATATTCGTAAATTACAGTAAATGTCCATCCTGAATACGTACCGATCTGCACACCAGTTCCTAAAGTCGAGCCATCTAATACAGTCTCTACATTAGCCACATATATCTTGAATACAGCATCCTGACTGATTGTATTGCCAAGAATATTATTAACCTCATCTGTGACGTCAGCATGACATGTATATAGATGCTTTCCTAAGCCATATAGATCCTTTTCCACTAAATTACCGGTAACAGTAACTGCACTTCCTAGTAGTCTTGTTCCTTCGACAATAGCAAAACTTACCTTATTTTTGCCCGCAGCATCAGAACGACCTCCCCAAGATAGGAACGCCTTCTTAATAGTCAACTTACCGTCACATGTTGCAGCTTTAGGTTTAGAAATTCTAAAATCTTTACTGTTTACATTATCAACAGTTATACCTGAAAAATATCTTGTAGCAGCAGTAGTGCTAGTAATAGGCACAATTATTCCATCTTTGATTTCATCATCACGTTTTACAGGAAAAGCACCTTCAGCAAATGCCTTCAATCTATGGTTGGTGTTACCAACAGTGATAAAATCTAGATTTCCAGATTCAGCCCACACTGGAGAATATGAATCTTGAGCATATCCACTCCAACAAGCAAAAACCAAAACTAACGACAGAAGTATCCTTTTCATTCTAAAGAAAACCCTATTTCTTCTATGTTGACTAATCTTCAAATTATCCATACAAAAAAGTTATAAAAAGTAACAAAAAGCAATGTGTGTTGTGTACGTATACATGTGTAAATTACAAAGATAATACCAAAATCGGCATATTGTATACAAATACAGAAAAAATACACGATTCGTTCTAAAATCATACATTTCACTAAATATTCTTCAACCATTGGTACTTATTTCAAGTCATTAAAATTTTACATTTCTAACTTGAATTTCATATATTTTATTTCTATTTTTTTCTTGAATTTTCAAAAAAAGGGTCTATCTTTGCAATGTTGTTTTTGGGCAGTTAAACGAAAAGACATACTTTTTCATAAGTATTTTTTTGTACTGTTACTAATCCTATTTTCCCTTTATCTTGATCGAAAAAATCGGAGAAAGTCACCCTTTCCTGGGTGACTTTTGACGTTTTAAATAATTTCGCTTTCCCAATTTCGCTTTTCACTCTGAATTTTGTACTTTTGCACAAAATTTCTTAGAAGTAACTTATTAACATGAATATAGAAGAAAAACTATCAGCAGTCATTAAGGCTGCAGTGTCTGCTCTATATGGTATCGAGGCAGACGACAAATCAGTGCAGCTGTCTGCAACTAGAAAAGAGTTCGAGGGTGACCTTACTTTGGTCGTGTTCCCTTTCTTGAAAGCTTCTAAGAAAAAGCCGGAAGAGACTGCTCAGGAGATTGGCGACTATCTTGTAGCCAACGCATCTGAAGTTGAGAAATTCAACGTGGTTAAGGGATTCCTTAACATGGTTATCAAAAAGGGGCACTGGGTTAGCGCTCTTAATAATATCCTTGCCGACGACAACTTCGGGAAAAAGACTCCTACTGCAGAGTCGCCTCTTTACATGGTTGAGTACTCATCACCAAACACAAACAAACCACTTCACCTTGGTCACGTCCGCAACAACCTACTTGGTTCATCTGTTTGCCGTATACTTGACGCTTGCGGTTTGAGAGTCGTCAAGACTAATATCGTTAACGACCGTGGTATCCACATCTGTAAGTCAATGCTTGCATGGAAGCTATTCGGTAATGGTGAGACTCCAGAAAGTTCTGGCAAGAAAGGCGACCACTTGGTTGGCGACTACTACGTTAAGTTTGACAAGGAGTATCGCGCTCAGGTCAAGGAGCTTATGGCTCAGGGTCAGAGCGAGGAAGATGCTAAGAAGAACGCTCCTCTTATGGTAGAGGCTCAGCAAATGCTTAAGAAGTGGGAGGATGGCGACGCAGAGGTTCGTGCTCTTTGGGAGAAGATGAACAATTGGGTTTACGCCGGATTCGACGAGACTTACAAGCGCATGGGTGTAAGCTTCGATAAGATTTACTACGAGTCTCAGACTTACCTTGACGGAAAGGCTAAGGTTAACGAGGGTCTTGAGAAGGGTGCATTCTATCGTCGTGAGGATGGTTCTGTTTGGGCTGACCTTACAAAGGACGGTTTGGATGAGAAGCTTCTTCTTCGTGCCGACGGTACTTCTGTATATATGACTCAGGATATCGGTACTGCTCAGCAGCGTTTCCGTGATTACGATATCACTCGTATGATCTACGTTGTAGGTAACGAGCAGAACTATCACTTCCAGGTACTTTCAATCCTTCTTGATCGTCTAGGATTCAAGTGGGGTAAGGATTTGGTTCACTTCTCTTACGGAATGGTCGAGCTACCAGAAGGAAAGATGAAGAGCCGTGAAGGTACAGTTGTCGACGCTGACGACTTGATGGACAAGATGGTTGAGGATGCAAAGCAGATGTCGCTAGAACTTGGCAAGTTGCAGGATTGCACAGAGGCAGAAGTCGACGAGGTTGCTAGAATCTGTGGTCTTGGAGCATTGAAATACTTCATCTTGAAGGTTGATCCACGTAAGAACATGATGTTCGACCCTAAGGAGTCTATCGACTTCAACGGTAATACAGGTCCATTCATCCAGTACACTCACGCACGTATCTGCTCTGTATTGAGAAAGGCTGCCGACATGGGTATCACATTGCCAAGCAAGCTAAACGAGGATTTGCAGATCTCGGATACAGAGGGTGTATTGATCCAGGCATTGGCTTCATATCCTGATGTTGTTGCACAGGCAGGAAAAGAATTCAGTCCTGCTTTGATCGCCAACTACATCTACGACCTAGTAAAGCAATTCAACTCATTCTACCACGATTTCTCTATCTTAAAGGAGGAGAACGAAGAGGTTCGCGCATTCCGTCTACTTCTTTCAAAGTCGGTTGCAAAGGTAGTAAAGAGCGGTATGGGATTGCTTGGTATCGAGGTTCCAGAGAGAATGTAATAAACAACCAATTCATTCATACTTGTAGAGACGTTGCGTGCAACGTCTCTTTTTTTTTGCGTACGTCGTCTCTTTTGGCGCGTCTCTTTTGGCGCATTTACAAGGCCAATGCCGACAATTCTACCCATCATCCAAGACCAACCTGCATTGTCTCTACAAAGTCCTAAAATGAAACATAAAACACAAAAAAAGCGAGTTCCAAATGGAACCCGCTTATGTTATGGAATGTATCCGTATCTAGATTATAGATTTGGATTCATCTTGCTCCACTCTGATACTGGTGGGATGATACCTAGAGTTACTAGCTCATCGCGCATCTTCTGTAGGTGCTCGTAAGACTTAGCAAGATCAGCCATCTCCTCAGCTGTACCTGAAGGTGCGCAGAAGCTAACACCGTTCTTGTCGATCTTAGTTGGCATAGCCATCATTACGTTCTTGAAACCGCACTTGTCACAGTTTACGTAGCAACCTGCAGGCCATGTGAACTCAGCACCACCCATAGCACCTTCGATCATCTTAACTGCCTGGTAAGCTGGGCTCTGGAATGAAGAGCGACCACGAAGCTTGATGATTGCAGAACCACCCTGGATAGTAGCCTGCTTGATCTCTGCCCAACGGTCAGCTGGGATATTGTACTCAGAAAGCGGCTTGCCAGCAACCTTTGCCTTTGAAGCAAATACTGCCATCTGCTCACCATGACCACCGTAAGTGTAGCAATCAGTTACCTGATCCTGCTGAACACCACACTGCATAGCTAGCTGCTGCTGAAGACGAGTTGAGTCAAGAGCTGCAAGAGAAGTCAACTGATTTGGCTTCAAACCTGAGTGGATAAGAGCTGTAAGAGCTGTTACGTCAGCTGGATTGAAGATAACTACAACGTGCTTTACATCTGGACAATACTTCTTGATATTGTCACCGAACTCAGCAGCGATCTGACAGTTACCCTTCAATAGATCCTCACGAGTCATACCCTCCTTACGTGGAGCACCACCAGAAGAGATGATGTACTTAGCACCTGTGAATGCCTTAGCTGGATCTGTAGTCCAAGAAATGTTTGCACCAGGGAATGCGCAGTGAGCCATCTCATCAGCTACACCGTGAACACCTGGCTCGAAGATATCATATAGACAAATGTTTGGAGTCAAACCAAGCATAAGTACTGACTGTACCATGTTAGAGCCGATTGCACCACCAGCACCTACGATAACAAGCTTCTCGTTAGTTAAAAATGCCATAACTTTTTATTTAATTGTTTATTAAAATTTCCTTTTCTGAAATGTGATGCAAATATAATAAAATTAAGATGAGAAAGGACAAAAAAGATATACATAATTTTGAACAAAAGTCTGTTTTATTGACAAATATAAGATGTCATGATTTTTTTGTACCTTTGCAAACGAAACAAAGAATATGAGAATTATGAAAACAGTTAAATTCATTCTTTTTACAATTTGTGCTATAGCCGCATTCTCATCCTGCAAAAATAAAAAAGTAGATCAGGGACGGGAGGCTTACATGCGCTTCTATAGGAATTACCTTCCTAATCCAAACTCGTTAAAGGTCAAAAACGAATCGTATACCATAGGAGATAAGAATGAGGTCAAATGGATCTTGGATATTCAAACGGACAACATCTATGGAGAATTGACCGACGTAAGAGATTCATTCATCACCTCAGGCAACAGAGTGTTCAAAGTGAACGATATGGTCATCTACGACGACGGAAATTCAAACAGAGTTTACTAAGACAAAAGGCAGATGTTAAAAATAACGTCTGCCTTTTTTGTCCTATGGCTATTCCACAATTTGACTTGAAACCTGAAACAAAAAAGGTTGCGATTTCTCGCAACCTTTTTTCGTTATCATCGATATTCGTTATCGTCTGATCAATGTGAAGTGTCCTGTGTAGACCATATCGATCTCGCGGACGATCAACTCATACCAGTAGTCTGTAGTTGGCATGTCA
>JAZQQY010000030.1:0-42228 GCA_045629285.1 Paludibacteraceae bacterium
CGAGTGAGAGTCGCTTGAGAGCGAAAGCATGAGGCGTAAGAGTTTGACCTCAAGAGCGAGTGAGAGTCGCTTGAGAGCGAAAGCATGAGGCGTAAGAGTTTGACCTCAAGAGCGAGTGAGAGTCGCTTGAGAGCGAGAACAAAAGAGATCTTTGACATAATTGCAAACATGACAAAAACAAAAAAAATGGCAGGACATGGTTCGATAGATCCAGCTGCCGCAGCTCACGAGGCAACTTCGGTTGACTCATTCTACAAGTCACCAAATGGAGATTTTACGATCTATGAAGGAGACGGTGTAGATATGTTGCAGAAAATGCCATGTCTATCCGTAGATATGGTATATGCCGACCCTCCATACTTTCTCTCTGGGAAAGGAAAGAGAGGGATTCTAAAGGGTGAGGTTGAAACCATTGACAAAGGAGACTGGGATCATTCCCTAACTCCTGATGAGATAGATGCTTTCAATTACAACTGGCTCTCAGAAGTGCGAAAACACATGAAGGATGATGCTATAATTTATGCTTCCTGTAGTCATCACAACTTATCTAGTGTTTATCGTCAGATGGAGAAGTTGGGGTTCAAGATATTGGACACTATCACCTGGGAGAAGACAAATCCAGCACCTCTTTTGTACAAGAAGAAGTTCAAACCATCATCAGAGTTTATCATTTTTGCGAGAAAGAAAATTAAGAAGACTCATTTCTTCAATTATGATTTGATGAAAGCTTTGAACGGTGGGAAACAGATGAGGGACGTTTGGAGATTGCCTTCTGTTCAAAAATGGGAGAAGACATGCGGAAAGCATTCCTGTCAGAAGCCACTTGGTCTGCTTGCAAGAATTATTCAGGCAAGTACAAAACCTGGGGACTTGATTCTGGACCCGTTCAATGGTTCAGGTTCTACTGGTATTGCGGCAAGTCTGCTGAACAGAAACTATGTCGGGATAGAGAAGGATTATAGCTTCCTAGCATTGAGCATGGCAAGAAGAGAGGAATTGGAAAATTACACTAAACGTAAAGATTATCTTGACAGGTTGGTCAAATCAAAGATGATCTTATCACCAGTGCTTCCAGTACCAACGTCTTCTGTCAAACCAGTACCAACGTCTTCTGTCAAAGATGTCGAAACTTATGATGATTCAGATGCCATTCTAAAAGCTGGCTAAGAATCATTAGATAGACGAGGCTATCGATACGGTCTGTCTGTTTCCTCGCTGTCAGAAATGACATGAACAGACATTGTTTATTTAGAACAACCATACGGCTAAGAAGCCGATTTTCCTGCAGATTGGTCGTATGGTTTTTTATCTTTAATTAGATGTTTCAGAAAAAGATGTTTCAGAAAAAAACGGCCAATGCTGCTCAGGCAGTGGCAAAGGCACAACCCGTTTATGGTAAGGGTGGAGATGACCAATACAGTTTTCTTAGAACTAAATTATCAACAATTATTAAAAAAAACAAATGAAGAAAAGTAAGTATAACGCAAAATCTACTGCGGATATCCTAGCATCAGATATTCAAACGGACCTACCAGTATTAGGAGACCTAATCACAAACGGGGAAACAACTCTTATCTTTGGAGATACTAATACCGGCAAGTCCGTGTTAGCAGTCGACATAGCTATTGCCGTTGCATATGGAATCAATTATTTTGATGGAGAATGCGACACAAAGATTGAGGGTAAGGTTCTATTATTTGATCTTGAGAACTCTGAGGCTCAATTCTGCAGACGCTACGCAAACTCACCAATGAAAAACGACAGTGAGAATCGTATTATCAGAATTGATTCTATAGAGTTAGACAATATAGAAGTATTTACACAAAGTCTTGTCTCATTACTTGATAATCACAATCCGAAGGCAATCATCTTTGACAACATTACTGTCGCTCAAACCAAGTTTAGAATTCCAATTCTGAAGAAATTAACAGAAGTAAGCCGTTCTTATGGAATTCCATGTCTTATTGGAGCTCACACAATTAAGAGAGACATGAAAAAGCCAATCACTCAAAATGACATTAGAGGATCAAAGGATGTGATTAATTTCGTAGACGCTGCCATTGCTGTCGGCATGAGTACACAAGAGGCTAATGTACGCTATATTAAGCAGATCAAAAGTAGATCTACAGAAAGACGCGAAGATGTAGCCGTAGTTGACATCAGTAATAAAGATTACCTTCACTTTGAATTTCGAGAGTGGAATCAAGAAGCAGCTCATCTTGGAAAGCCTCATGAAGTTAAGACTGAGATTTTTGGTCCTGTAGATGTTCAAAAAGCTCTTAAGCTTAAAGAAGAGGGCAAAAGCATTAGAGAAATTGCCGACATTCTGGGCAAGAGCAAGTCTACAGTGCATAGACACCTTATCGAAGTCCTTGCTGAACGATCAATAGAAGATAATAACAAAGATAATCTTGACAAAAAGAAGAAAAGAGCATGAAGAAGAATAGTTATTTTAAGGGGTTTGATGAGTTAGCTAAAATCGGAACTAACTTCAATGAAACCAATCTTATCATTTGGTTCTACAAGTATTTTCCCAATGGCTATATCGAGACCGAAGTTTTAGCTGATCACTTAGGAATCGACACCGAAGTTCAGTTTGAATTACTAATAAGTGTTTTGTCGACACTAAAGCAGCAGAAAAAACTTGAGGCTATCATCCATCCTAATGGCCATTTCGCTTGGGGATTATGGAACGCATCATCCACAGATACAAGAATAAGAACTGTAGGTGAAGTATACCCTGGATTCCCTTTTGAGATACTTTAGTATGTATGAATGCGTTGTTTGCTGTATAGCATACGACTCTAAAGAAAAGCACCTACAAACCAAAGTAGGTGCTTTTTTTGTTTCATGTGGGACAGCAAATTTTATTTTGCGTGGGACACTTATTTTTACTACGTGGGACAGTTATTATTATTGCGTGGGACGCTCATTTTTAACTATGGGCCAAACTAATTTATCGTTCTACCCCAATAATTCATTGTCGAATCAACATGCATTATCATCAAAAAAACAGCATCGAGAAGCTCGTTATCATAAAAATCAAACTCTGGCAATTTATTACCGCATGTATCAGCATAATAAACATTAGAAGAAAGTTCCCTTCCACCTGGGCAAATATGCAAAATGTATTTTCCTGGTGCCACACCATTGTCATTCTTGTCTACTAAGATGAAAGGAGGCAAGGCACTAACCATACTGGACAAAGACCAAGACTGGACAATTTTAGCTCCATAGTGTACTCTTTGAAGATGCTCGCAATCAGTTTTCAAGCGATAAATCATGCGATTGTCTGAATAGACCGCAAGTACCATGTCCGGAGTCGGAAAGGATGAATCAGGCTCCGACAGAATATTGTTCAGCTGTAATGACTGCTGTTCATCAGATCCATATTTCATATCAAAATGTTTTATCATTAGTAGTATGCAATATTAGCTCATATAAACAATACTTGCAAATACTTATGGAAATTGTAGCAATTTAGTTTCGTGGGACAGCAAATTTTCAAATTGGCATTTCTGAATTTTACGACTTTATAACAATTTGAGGTTGATTTAGAATTACAATTTGTTACAATTATACCAAGGTTCAACCAAAACCAGAAGCAAAAGGGATGCTATAATAATATCAACACTGGCAGTGATGTCAAAATGTTTGTCGATGAATTACAAGGGCACAGAACAGGGTTAAGGAATATTAATGAATTGTTCCCGGTCATTACGTTCATACTGAAAACGGTCAACAGTGTACAAGTATGTTTGACGAACTTGACAAGCCAAACCCAGACATTCATGAGTACATCAACCGCATCCAGAGAGCGACCGACAACGACCGCTACTTCCGCATGTTGAACTCTTATACAGCCATCACCCAAATAAGCACAACATCACACTTCAAGCAGAGCAGAACGTGAGGTTGTTTATCACTTCCATAGATAAAGGGAACCGACTGACATTAGGGTAATTACTCTTAATATCAGTCGGTTAGTTCGAATATAATAATGATTAAACAAATGAACCTCTTGCTAACGCAGCATCAGGATCATACCAAGTAGCATTAATGAAATTTTGCATTTCTTCTACAAACAATTTCATAACATCCACGGAAATTGGATTTTCTTGATGCTGCTTACGTACATCTTCGTATATACTACGTTTTTCATAGGGAAGTCTCTTGCATTTTCTAAGAAGAAAAACATTATCAATATTGGTTAGTCTAGTGTCTTCTGGTTGCATATCAAGATATTCTACTAATGCATAATACTTGGATATTGGGCAGCCTTGTTTGAGTCTAGCCGCTGTTCCAGCACACTCCTGAAACATGGTTTTATCGTAATTAACCTTACATTCTGCCGCTAATACTGCAAGGAATAATTTTCCATTGATTGTACTGTTTGCACTGAATTGCTCATCTGTTGAAAATTTGTAATATACAGATTTTCCAATTGCAAAGTCTTGGTCTTTATCTTTTACTACCACTTGAGGTTTGTCCAGTGTCCTAATGCTTGAAGGACAAAAAGATAGTGACATAAAACTGGTTTGAGAGCCTGTTTCTAACTCATAATTCGTGGGTAGATTTGATAAAAGCTTAGGTGTGACTAAGTATGGCAAAAATTCCTCAATAACGCTATTGTCCAGCTTTAATTGGCCTTTTTGTCTTTTTATGAAGTCACTGCCTCTTCTTGCAATGAGATCTACCTCTAAATAATTCTTGTAATCATTTAGCAGTCTAACCAAATCCGAGAGAAATTCGTCACCAGTAGAACGTAAGGATGTCATTTGATGTATCCATTGTTCATAAGCTTTATATGCTTCACGTAATATCTCTACGTCAGCAGCAGCTTTTCGATTGTCTATTGCTGCAAGCAATTTTTCTTTATGTGGGAACTGTATCATATTTTGTTTAGTATTGGTGATTCTATTACTACATTTTCTTTGTTTATCAAAATTTGAATATCGGGTTTATCTTTTTCTTCAACATTTGGTAACGCTTTTTTCAAATGACTTAAACCGATAGCTTCAAAGGTATTGCTTAATTGAATTTCACCCACATCGGATGTCTTTTTAACAATAAGTATATCTTCAATGATTTTCTCTCCAAAACGATTACCAAATTGACGCTGAGATATTTGTTCAAGTTCTAATCCAGGAATGATATTTACCAGATCAGAGATAATGCTGGAGTTATAAAAAGCGACTTTCCTAACATTAGAGCATCTACCTACAATCCATATCATTACTCCTCCATTCTTTAATGAAGATGTACAACTTTGTAAGACATGGCCCATATCAATGGCATACTGAACAACTGTTTTGAAACGATTTTGTCTATTTTTGCGATTAGAACCAATTTCGCTATTGGCAACATGTAAAAGGTTGAAGTCGAAACATTCAACAATTCCTCTGTAATTTTGATGATAGTTGAAAACATTGATGTATGGTGGACTTGTAATTATTACATCAACTTTATTTTGATATTTATTGGCAATGTTTCGTGCATCAGACCAATTTGCTTCAATTATATTCGTTGCTTCAGGCAAAGAATATAACAAATCTTTAAGAGCGTTAATATTCTTGATTAAAGATGATTTTAGAGATAGCTTTTTGTCTTTTTCGCTCATAAAGAGTGCATTCATAACAAATGGCATCAAATGGTCAGAAATAACAGAATTACAATATCTAGCAAATTCAAGTAATTCCTTATACGCCACTCTATAATCGTCATCTTTCGTATATACCATCTTTGCAGAATCAAGATTCTGAATTTTGGCACCTAGCAGTTTACGTAGTTCATCAATTAGTGCCTCTCGATCTTGATTGTTTAATTTGCAATACTCATAAAATTTAGACATGTAAAATGCGCTTGGATTAATTTCAAATCCGAATACATCATAACCACAGCGTATCGATTCCAAAAGAACGGTTCCACTACCAGAAAAAGGATCTGCAACAACATCGCCTTTCTTTGAGAAAACAGAAAGAAGGTATTCTATAAGTTCTGGAGTAAACTGTCCTCTCCAGTCAAATAGATTTGAGCGAGTTTTATTGATTACATCTAATTTATCTTGCGATAATTCGTACTTAAGCATAGTCACAATTATTAAAATTGGTTGCTAATTAAGAGGTCTTTAACATCGACCTTTGATAGGTTTGCTATATTATTTAGAGTTTGGCTGAACACTGTTGTTACACCATTTGCTAACAGTACATGCAGATTTACCAACTTGTTCTGCTAACCAACTATTGGTTCTCTTCTTTTCAGCAAGTACAACTTTTAGTCTATTTATATCTTCCATTTTACAAGTTATTGCGTTGAACGCAAAATTAATCATTCTTGATTTAATAACGATGAAAATTAAAAACCATTGTGCAATTCCTATTGAAATTACACTATTTTTCATAGCCATTTTGCTCAGAAAAAGGTGCTATTATATCTATCGTTCTTTTATGCTTTGAAAATGTAGTGTGGCATAAGTGGAAAAACTGCAACTTAGAATTTGAAACTGAATTCACATCAGATGAACGTGATAAAATATTAAAAGCATGGAATGAAAGCATCCAATTCAAAACTTGACTTGGATGCTTTTAAAAGATTAGATAGCACCAATTAACACACTATTGTAATCTTCTTTATTTCCCATTAAATATAGATTTGAAAATAAATTAGCAAAACATAAACGCCTCCATATCACCAATTTTTGAATCAAATAATGTCTTGTAAAACTCAAATTGTCCCAACAAGATAACTTATCTTTTGCCTTCGTCTTCAGTGGCATTTTTGCTAGTTCATCAACTTTGCATAGTTTTTTTTTGAGTTTTACAAGACAATCACAAATATCGTATATAATTACTTTTTCTTAAATAAAACAAAATACAACTCTCCTTTGTTCTTCAACAGTCTTTGTCGAGTATCCCAATTTTTACTAAAAATAGTAATATCCATATCGGGATCATCCACAAGATTACCAATTAACACATCTGGATTTTCATTTCTATCTATTCTCCAATTGTGAGCAACTCCAGCATCAGGTCTAATTACTAATTGACAATCGTCAGAAGCAATAATCATTGGTCGTGAATGCTCCTCATACGAAGATCTAATTATAGGACTTATTCCCAAATATTCTTCAAAACAAAAAGTTGCAAAGTCCCTTCGTGCAGGCTGATCTGGGAATCTTTCTCCTAAACTTATATCATTATAATCTGGACCATCATAACGACTTAAAGTATTATCAAAGTTAACTTTGATAGACTCTATTTCAAGAGAGAAAGAGTACTTTAGTCTTTGAATAAATCTTGCTAGAATCAACACATCAGTTGGAGTAAGAAGATATCTATCATCATACTCAATTGTCACCTTTTTATCACTTAATGCATTCTTAATTTTATCCCAATATTCTCTATTTGTATTGTATAATTCATCAAATAGAGTTTCTACATGAATTTTATGAGCAGTCACATAAGATTCAAATGCCATATTTCCATTGGAAGAATTCATTTGAGATAGAAGTTGAGAAGCATTGATATCAGACATCGATAATAAAGGAACCTGTTTAGTTTCAAAAATTTGACCATTTCCCCAAGTATTATCGAAAGAATTCTTAATATCCTTTCCAAAATACATTGTCTTTGAACTACCAGAAAACTCTGCGATCATCAATGGAATCATACCATTCATCTCAGAATGTCCAACAGAAAAAGACTCTTTAAAAGCAACTGTCATTAGCATCGTCTGTTGTTCTGCGGACAAAGAATTGCAATCAATATCTTTATCTACAACATATTTTACCGATATCCCTTTTGCTTTAAGATCTTCCAATCTTCTTCTAATGCTAAACGTTCCAGGCTGCCATCTGCTAACATTAGAATCTACAAAAATTGTCAACTCTGTAAGATTTTCATCTCTTGTAACCGCATAGAACTCAGATTGAAAATCTGAAGTAACAACATTTGCATCAGAAAATACACTACGAACTTCATCATTTGCTTTTCTTGTTTCATATTCAAAATCCAACCAATCCAAAGCTTTTTCTCGATTAAGATAGTTGATATACCATTGAGATCGACGATCTATCAAACAATGAGTACATGCAGAAGAACATTTGCAATCGGCCAATGCTTTTCTACACTCATCTAAAACAATTGATTTGTAATCTCTCAATAAAGGAGTATACCCTGCCCCACCAATAGCAGTATCATATATAAAGATAGAATTGTAATTAGCACAGTAACCGAAATCTATCTCGCCATCATTCACACCAAGAACTTCAGTAAGTTTTCTACTGATAATTACACCCAATGAATATAATGTAGATTCATCTACAATCTCCTTTTTGTTGCGATCATAAAACTTCATTTCTACAAAATCAGTTTGATAATGTCCAACAAGAAGTACATTTCTTCTAATATGGGCTCCTTGATTACCTGATCCGTCACAAGGTCCACCAGTCTCAAAATGTTTATGTAATTCTAGTGGATTTTTATCACCAACAGTTCCCTGATAATGAGTTTCTGCTTCCATAGCACCACAATAAGGACAATAAGCATACCCCATACCTTTTCCTTTATTGTAAACAAGGATTTCTGATTTTGAAGTAGAACAACGCATAGCGAATAGAGCATCACTACTTCTATCAGTCCAAGGATCCATATTAAGCAACACTGGCTGGATAAACTCCATAGAAGATTTTGATTTCATGGTCCTCTTAGGCTCATATCCATATCTAACTCCAAATGCGGCAGGCTCAACTATTTCTGTAAAATAACTATTAGTTCCTACATTCATATCTTTTACACCTTGCATAGAGTTTGATGAATGGCATACAGGACAGTCATGTAATGGATCTCCATAATTGATAGTTGTATAACCACAATGAGAACAACTTTGAAGTATGTTTCTCTTTGTTTCTTCATACTTTGTTTTCAAAGCGATACCAGAAGATTCATAACACCATTCATTGATCACAACTTGTTTGCCAGGAGCATAGTTTGCTATTGCTTGACTTATATGTTGAGTAGGCTGTTTTTTATATTCTCCGTTTCTATCAAAAGGATCATTCATTGGCATGAACTCCACTAATCCAGTAGGTATTCCAGAAGAAGGTAAGAAACCATTTTCTGCAAAAAAAGTAAGTATATTTTGTTTCTTAAAATGATCAATTTTTTTTGTAAGAACAATATATGGTCCTTTTTTAGGAGCAGTACGTGTCAAAGAATCCTCCAATACATCTAATCTATCCTTGTATACTTTTTGAACTTCTGCCAGGGTCATGATCGTTCTTGACACTGCTGTTGAAAATGGAGTTGAGCTCATAACAGAATTCTTCACCAATGCTTTGTATGCACTGACAATATTGACATCAGAACTATCATCATAAGCTAAATGATCCAAGTACTGACGGAAATTCTCAACATTCATTTTTGTAGAATCGAAAAAGTCGCCTACACCTGTAGTGATTTTCATTCCTCCAACAGACGATATATGTTTAGCAAACAAAAGAGAATTGACATGCCTTTGAATTATCTGTAAACTTTCCAATTTAATCTGTGGCAACTGACTATTTTCCGTCATTGGCCAAGAAGGATTATTCCACGCATTCATAGCAACAGGTGTCGGAGAACAGAATGTTACGGCCATAGCCTTGGATTCTCCTCTACGACCAGCTCGACCAGCTCTCTGCAAGTAGTTCGCAGATTTAGGAGGAACTGTATTCATTACGACTTCAGAAATTCCTTTTAAGTCAACACCCATTTCCATTGTTGTAGAACAAGAAAGAATATTTAATCGACCTTCATTAAAATCTTTCTCATATTTTTCCAACACATCTTTTTGTTGCTGGGCAGAATGTTCTCCAGCCATGAATATAGGAAGATTTAGCAAGACTCCCATATGAATATCACGATACAAACCAAGGTTATACAGTGATTTCCAATTATCTAATGTCCATTGTTTGACCTGAGATTCTGACACCTCACATTTTGATCCATCTGGATTTTGTTCTTTTCTAAAAGCATATGGATAATATGGAAGATCTATCTTTTCATCAATGATTTTATATCTCTTATAATTATCAGCATTGATGCAGCCCATAATACGAGGGCTGTGTCCCTTTAAAATTGTATCTACGATTACATTGTTAACAGGACACCTCCATCCTTCTGACATCAACTGAATAGCAACATTATTACTATTGATCATATCAAGTCGATAACCATGATTTTCATGATCAGTTTCTGTTAATACATTATCCTTTAAGAACAACCAAGCTTGATTAAGAGCTCCATTAACAAGATCTTGATCATCTCTAGTAAATGCATTAAAATCATTCATATTTAACGCTGCACATAGTATTAGAACTATACGCTGCTGTTTTTCTACAACATTTGTTCCTTGAACATTTAATGTAGGCCATTTCAAAACTTTGTCCAAATTGGAATCACTTGAATAGACATCTCTTGTAAATCCAGATTGTTGTAAATAAGGCTTAATAGAATCTGATATAGACAAACATCTACCAGCTCTTACAAAATAATCCAAACATATCTTAAGAAAAGATTTCCAATCAGAATCAGTAAATCCTTTACGAGCCAAATCTGCAGGTACTCTTGCTGAATTCAATTTAGGATAAACTAAATGTACAAATCCTAATGATTCAAGTGTATTTCCTCTTTTAGGAATCCATCCAAATTGATCAATAAATAATGCTTGCAAATAATCTCTTAAAGTTGTGACAGCAACAGTTTCTGAAGAGACAAATCTTTTTCTAGCATCACGCATATGATGTGCTAGTTTTTTCAGATCATTATCATTGATAAGTACCTGTTCTATAGTATTCCAGTTATAACATTCTGGAGAAGGAACAATAACATTTCCAGAACGCCTATTTTCCAATTCTTCCAATTGTGCTTTCATTACAGGTGGTAACGGACCAGTTTCAGCCTTTTCCTTTAACCAAACATACGACTCTTCATCTTCAGCTGTCAGTTCTCCAAGTACGATGGACGAACGTCTTCTTTCTGCCAGCTCATGAAATAAAGCAGATCTAATCCATCTTCTTTCTACTTCAAGGTTTTGTTGCATAGCACCCTTTGCTGTACCTTGACGACTATCTGTAAAAGCGATATATTTCTTACCATCAAACAAAGTATCATAAGTTTTCTTTTCCATTGGATCTGCATTATCCAATAAAATTGGAGATATAACTCGACTTAAGAATGTAGTACTAGTTCTAAAATATAACACTTTACCTCCAATTGTATTTGCACAATGAGGACACAATTCAGTTCCTTTTTCATGGTCTACAATTTCCTTAAAAATAACATCAGCACTGTCATTTGTGTTAGCACGACGAATTTTACGTTCTTCAGTATCTATAACAACATTATTACCATCAACAACAGAACGAGGAGAAGGTGTATCATTATGTCCCATCACAAAGAATTGATGATGAACTCGGACATGTTCTTCATTTCCAGTATCATCGCCATCAGAATCATCATCAGGAGCATAGAAAATCAAATTATCAAGTTCCTGAGCACTTACTCTCATACGAAGACCTGATTTAGTGTCATATTCTCCAGTAACAACAAGTCCCCCGCAATCTGAACATACACCAACTTCTAATAAAGGCATACCACAATGAGGGCACTCCATACTCTGATATGAAGTAAGAGATCCAACCTCTGTACTTCCGTCTTTTGTTGTTGGGCAATTAGGATTAAGACATGTATAGATTCCTCCTATTGATCGAATGAAAAAATGAGCACGGGTAGGTAAAAGAGCTTCAGTTATACCTTCTTTTCCTAACCCGTCAACTTTTTCTCCTAAAGCATTAATAAAATCAAGTCGCTTATAAATATCCCAATCTCCTGATGACGGAATGCTTCTAACAATATCTTTTGAAGACATACAAGGTCTCTCATTAAGATTTTTACGCAATTTTGTAAGATCAGAGTATAACATTGAAGTTCCGAAATCAGTATTGATTTTTTGCAAAGTTTCATTTACTTTGCTTTCATTCAACTCTGGTATAATACGTTTACCATCTATAACAACAATGTTGTCGACAGATTTTCCCGTAAGTTTTGATACATTTTCTTTTAGTTGACGAATAGCATCTGAATTACTACCATCACCAATTGTCGCAGATGTCAGAGCAAAATTGACATCATCTATAGACACTCCAAAAGCATCAATTACTTGACGTATTTGGAGTGCTAATTCAGCAGCAGAAGATCCTGTATATGTATGAGCTTCATCTAGTAATATCCAACGTAATTTCCCTCTAGATTTTTTTACCACCTGCATTATTTGTTGATCCTCTGCCCTAACCAACATATAATTTAACATAGTGGGATTTGTAAACAAAATCTGAGGCGGAGTTTCTCTTATTTCATCACGAGAACAAATTTGAGGTAAAGCTCGTTTAGCAGCCGTAGTGTTTAATCTAGACTCTTCTGTGTCTCCATTATAAATCGCATATGTCACATATGGGTTAAGACTTTTACACCAAGCATGTATTCTCTTCTGTTGGTTTTTCATCAATGCATTCAATGGATATAAAAAAATGGCTTGAACACCTTCTGCTATTCCATTTTTACGCTGTTGATATAAATCCTGAAGAACAGGCAACATAAAACACTCTGTCTTACCAGAACCAGTTCCAGTTGTAACAACAATTGTTTTCTTGTCTCTCAACATTGACATCCAACTTTTTGTTTGATGCTTGTATGGATGACGGTCAACAGGAAAACTATATTCTTTATAATCCTCATCATCAATTTCAGACAAAGACTTAACAAAACTATCATCAAAAAGTTTTAGTTTTGATGAATGTTCTGCAAAAGACTCCGATGAAGTCTCCCATGGAAAAATAGTCTGAAATTCAGGTTCAGACATTATTGGTTCACGCTTTTCAAATAGATGCTTTAAATATTCTATTTCTTTAGGGTGTCCTGGAACCCACAAAGTTGTCATCGCATCTATTAATTGCTGTTCTGTCTTTTTATAAAAATTCAAATAATTCATATTCTTAAAAATTAGTTAATTAAGTGAAGAACTATCTCACAATACGTTCTCATATAATATTTACGATAAAAGTTTATCGTTCTTCTTAATGACAAATCAGAATCCGTCCAGAGAGAGTCAGATAGACCAACTAAATGTTCAAAAACCTTAATTGGGGAGTTTATCATTGTATAATGATATGATCTTTTCCCTTCAACATTGTAGTATTGTCTATTCAACATAATTGGATATGTAGGCATA
Organism: Paludibacteraceae bacterium; assembly: GCA_045629285.1. Lineage (GTDB taxonomy): Bacteria > Bacteroidota > Bacteroidia > Bacteroidales > Paludibacteraceae > UBA1723. The sequence goes on from JAZQQY010000030.1 coordinate 13,267, forward strand.
TCTGCACCATTTTGATCAAATCCATGAGCTCTTGAACAAAATTCTTTAAACATCGGAGACAAAATCTGCTTTGCCACATTAGGAGTATTAAAAGGGGTACTCATCAAATGTACTTTGAACTTATCGGCAAGAGAGTCATCAATTGTTTGTTTCTGCAATTCGTTGATAAACCCAACAAATCCCTGACACATATTCATAAACATGGCAGGTGGGACTGACTCAAATTCTCCAAAAGCAGACTCCATATCATCATATTTTAGCCAATGAACCGCAATGGCAAATTCTTGTTCCAAACGTTGAATATCCGAAAGCAATATATCTTTTTTCATGTAACTATAGATAGCCACTAAAAATTTGGAAAACAAATGAGGTGTAGATACGGCAGCTTTCAATTGAATGAATGTACCAAAAGGCAATCTAAACTTGGATGCGACTTCAAAAGCATCAATTACCTTTGGCCAATATTTACCATACAAGGCATGATCATCAGTTAATTTATCTACCCAATCATTAAAAATTTCTTTTGGATTATGTTCAACATTTCCATTCACAGAAAAAAGTCGAGGAATCATACGTTTTATATCACATTCCCCAGAGAACACAATATACTCTTTGAACTCTTCAGTATTAGGCAATGAGAAAAGATTCTTATCTGTTTGATTTAATTGGATTGGAGCAACAATGTCAGCATCATCGTTTATGACTTGATACGCCCAAAGACTGCCGTCATAGTCAATTTGATTTTCTTCAATTTCACAGGAAGAGATCAATTGTATTGAACATTCTCCAACACTTTCGCTATCATAAGCAAATTTACGTATTTTATACACTCTACCTCCTACAAAAAGAGTAACAGAACTATCTCTATCAAAAGAGTTAAAACCATACAAATTAAAAATACGGTTAACTATATCTTCGAATTTTGTTAATATTGTAATACCAGAACTCAAAGGCACAGTAACCTTGATGATTTTAGATTTTTCATCAAAACGCTTTGAATTATATGTTATTTCAACTTTAGCATTATTTCTACCATTACATAAAATTTTATATCTCTGTAATTCGCTTACAGAAATAACATCATCAGCACCAACAATATTATCTTCATCATCGAGCAACATTGTTCCATAAAAAGGTGTAGCTACTCCTAAAACCAATGTTTTTGTTCTATTGTCCTTAAACAATGAATAATAACATATACTAGGAACCTTATTACCTCCTCTTTCCAATCTCACATTCCACGAATTTTTTGAAACAATTTCGTACATTAAACCAACTTCTTCTTGAGAAGGTCTAATGTCCGCCCATAGACAACTCCATTCAACAACAGCTGAATTTGCAGTGGCGTCTCTTTTACTATAACATAAATTTGGTATAGAATAAAATGTATTTATCCATGGAACATAATTTCCTTCTGGTTGGATTTTAATATCTAACAATCCACTTGGCAAAATGGAATTAGCAGTTATTCTTTTCCATTCAATTCCGCCTTTGATTCTATAATAACTATCAAATTTTCTTATTCGCTCTCCATCATCACCATAAATGATGACAACAGGAACAGAAGGTAACAACTTAAAATTTGAGTACTGAATCCAATCTATATATATACCTGTCAACTCTACATCATATGCCTGATAATTGTTTTTATATTGCCAAACATCCCCTGTCTTATTATTTTTCAATGTTATTTCTGACTCAACAGGTACAATAAACAATATATCTTGATTTAATGTAACTGTTTTATCGTCACAATTAGACATCCAATCACTATTACATACAACATAAGATTTTGAATCAGATGTGTTTTTTCTTAATTTATAGAAATTAGATTCTGCATCAAATACCTGAGGATAATCAAAACTTGGAGGAAAACAGTTAGGTACAGAGATGAACTGTTCATCTCCTTCTTCACAAACAACTTTTACTTCAATAAATGCTTCGCCTTTCCAAAGGACAGGTTTATTATCTAAACTCATTGATCTATATTCGGCAGAAATTGCATTTCCTGCTTCATCTGTCTCAATTTTGATACGTTTATAAGTACCAACATATCTTTGCTCTACATATACATCAAATTGATAATTTTTATCAATATTTAGTTCTGGCAGAGTATTAGAAGAAACTAGTTTACCACAATCAAATCTGTAATATAAATCTACATTCCCAGACTCTGAAACTGTAAAACTCCAATCAAATGCAAACGGTTTCCTATTTCTTGAGTTTTTAATTCGTATTCGTTCATTTTGCAATGCACTAGTAAGCTCTCTTAAAGCAACATTGCTTGTATCGTAAGGAAGTAGTTCTTCACTTTCTTCAATAATTGCATGTGCAATCTGAAGACTAATAGCGTATATACTATTCTCTCTAAATGTATTAGGAAGGTATTGTATACAATTTAGCTTTGTAACAAATTCGGCATCATTCCAATCAACCTGGATATGAGACAATTCATTTACCAGGCCACATAGGAATCTTTTATAACTTCCTAAATTATTACGATTATTGCAAATAAAATTCATTGGAAGTCCTCCTTGAGACAACAATGTTCTAAAAGGATGAGATCCTCGTCTAGTTTTAAGATAAGGGATGCACATTTCCCTCAACCCTTTCTTTGCAGTTTCAAAAAGAGTGTCTTCTTCATCATCAAGCCCTATGTATTCAGCTATTCTAACTTTAGATGGACTATTCCCATCAAATATGTTCTGCCACCAATATGCATAAACAATAGCAGCTTCAACTTTATATGATCTAAGTACACCTTTTTCATTTGCAATTACAAGTTCCCTTTTTAGACTTTCAAAATCATTTTCTGAAATATCGTTCATCCATAGTGGAACTCTTGGTGTAATAATACCTTGTTTATCAAGTATTTTAGATAACGCTGAATGTATAATCATAATTAAAAAATTTTAAGTTAGTCATAACTTTATAGATGTTTTCCGAATCACACAATAATTAACAACTACAATATTATATTTTATAATGCAAACAGACATCTATAATACTTTCTTGTATACTCAGTCATTTTATTTTAGGTATAAATATAATTTACCATAATACTCTAAGCAAAATTAAAAAAAAAGTGAGAACACAAAGTTTTCCCACTCAAAAACTGAAGCAATTAAATACAACAATTAATTAGCCGAGAAAAATCATATCAAATCGGAAAGAATCATACATAATAGAATCAAAATTTTCCTAAGCATACAATATTATATTTTGTATTGGATGCTTACCATGTATATTATATGATTATAATTATCATATAACCCATATTACCATGCACAAATGTCATAACCTCCTCTCACATCACCACGTCAAAATGTCCAAACTTAGGATATAGCTTCTTGACATCATCGTCGTTATGAGTGTTTTCAACAATGTCCTTGAGAATGACTCTACCTCCAAACCACTCCTTGAAGGGAAGCATGACATCGCCACAATGCCACAAATCGAAATCTTCGTCGTACTGTGGTTCCTGGGAGTTTTCCACTACCCTTCTTCTTTCTTCCTCCTCACGCTTTCTCTTGTCGTCTTCCTTCATTCTGTCAGCGACATTTATGGCTATATTCTTGATTTCTGAGACTGTATTTTCGTCTTTAGGCAACTGATTGTACCACACCAAAATATTTAGCAGCTCCAAAATAGTGGAACGCACCAAATATGGACAGACTCCATCACGCACATCAGTGTGTGCCCTACCCTTTATGCTTGCGTTCTCCTCCATACGTTCAGGAGTATGGGAACCGTCGTTGGCGACAGTCGTACAGGAATGAATACTTCGCTGAATATATGAAGGCACATATCTTTGAAGATTGGAATTGGAAAGGAGTTTACTGCACTCATTGATGTTAGTGCCATTGAACACTCCTCCTAATATTCCATATTCATTCAATTCTCTCATTATGGTTTCAAGAATTTTTCGGATGGTGTTGAATATCGTAGAATTTTTATCTTCTTGATTTTCAACAACAGCAAGAAGAGAAAAAACGTCTTCGTAAATGTTCTTAGGAAGCCAAGACAAAATATTGGAATACTTATTTCGAATTATGAATGCAGAGGAATTAATCTCATCCACTGCGTTTTTAATCTCTGCAAGCATATCCTCGAATTCTTCACGATCATTTTTACTAAACCATCGTTTATGACGTGGGAAATCCTCTTCAAAGAATTTTTTCTTGAATTTGTATATCTCTTTCAACAGTTCCTCGCTTCGAGCGGACAACAAGAAAAATGGAATGTGCTGGTTTGATTTCTGATAATGTTGGTATAAACTATGAGCAGCATCCAATCCAGATGTGTCTCTCTCACATTCAACAGAATCATCTGAACAGTTGAAATTAGCGTCGACAATTACAGCGTCAACCATCTTTGACGAGATCAATTCATCGAGTTTGCGGTCCAGTTCTTCCCCGTCATGAGCGATCCCGACAATCCTGAACCCATTAGATTCAAGATTGTCTGAATAAATAGACATCAAATCGTCAATCTCATCGTCAGCCCAAACTATATTATATACATTCTTTGTCATATTGCACCATATTTGATATTTTAGAATCGACGGGAAGCAGCACATCCACGATGACTCCCCACATTTTGTTGCTGTCCAGACATAGGTAACCATCATGTCCTTTCACAATTTTGTAGACATGATACCCTCCTAATCCAGATCTGCCAGAAGAGTACGAATATCGCCCCTTACAGATATAATCGTCAACAGTGAAACCTTCTGCTATAGGATCTCCGTTATTTGAGACAGAGATTAAGACAAACGGTTTCAATTCTCGTTCCACAATCGACAATTTGATCTGAACCATATTGTGTTCCGTGTAATCCTTACGTTTCTTGAAACTGTGACGTAAAGCATTATTAAGAATAGAATCAAGCATCACAGTAATCATTGCCTTATCAAAAGACATAACAGGAATTTCATCTATCTCATTAGCGACTACCAATTCAAAACACTCGCCTCCATAATTACGCCAGGAATCTGCGTAATTCTGAATGAATTCAATTATATTACCCTTCTTTTTGTTGAATGAATGGGAATCAAGATTGGAGCTGTTATATTTAATGACTCGCTTCATGTATTCCACATTATCCTTCAATGATTTTACTATTCGTTTATAATCATCCGAAGACGGAGTTGACGACTCAAGTTTGGAGATATTGTTGTCTATACGAGACTGGGTAAGGCTGAGCATGTGTTCAAGGTCGGAGGTATTCTGCCTTACCCCTAAACGTTTAGATTCCGCTTCTTTTTCCTCAGTCATTTTCTGATGGTATTTTTGTTTTTCAGACTCAACAATCTCCTTCTGTCGGACCATACTGTCAATTACAATAGGAAAATTCATATAACTAGACAATGGAATACGACCTGTACTGACTATTGTGTTGTCGACCAAAATATATGCCAGATATTCAGGAGTTACCAAAGACTCATTTACCTTAAACACCTGAACCCCTGAAGGAACGACAAACTCATTTCCTGTCGTATTTATTCCATAACGAATGTTGCCCGTCGAAGAGAATGCCAAAACATACTTATTGGTAGACTTCTCATACTTTCTGCAAGGTAATGACGACGCTTTAGACGTAGGAGTTTCTTGTTTGCCATCATTAAGAAGAATAGAAATAAAATGTGAGCTTAGGAGATTGCGATTTACCAAACAATTGACATCTTTGGATGGAATTCGCATTCCGTTTTCCAAAGTAATCAACTCTCCTATCTGAACTACCTTTTGCCCCTCTTTTAGTTCCAATTTCTGCTTGTAATATAAAGAAGAGGGCTCTAGATTATAGTCGTGCTGACGGATTTCTTCAAGAGAAACTTCAATGCAATCACAAGAATCACCCTCCAACATCTTTACAAATCCATCATAGTCAAAACTACGGTTGTGGATACCTTCTCCTACAAAATAGTTTTCACCATGGATATACTTAACAGGCGCATTCTCATGACGATTCCTTTTACAAACAAGAATACAGCTTTTCACACCTGTATTATATAGCACATTTGACGGAAGAGATATGACAGTGTCGAGTAAATTATTCTCAATCAAATATTCACGTTTCATTTTTTCTTCATTACCTCTGTAAAGGAAGCCCACAGGTTGAAGCGTAACAGTCATTTTGGCTTTGTTGATTGAAAAAGCGTTTGAGAGTGTCAACTCATCCAATCCTTTGCAAAGGGACAAAGAATCAAAAAAAACAGGAGCTGCTTGATGGTCCTTAACCACTCCAACTCCAAATGGAGGAAATGAGACAACTGCATCAAAACTCTTATCATTCCATTGAGTAACCGAGTCGCCTATCTTAATGCCATCATCCTTACCAGTAACACCTTCAACAATCAAGCGAGCATATATAGCAATACTTGCGTTTACCTCCTGTCCTTCAAAAACAAAGCATTTATCCTTCTCAAACAAATATTTCACTATCGAAGCTGTTCCACAGAAAGGGTCGTAAACACTTTTGCAATTTTCTTTATGGATAAGATAACTCATCAATTTACAAATCTCATCCGGTGTATTATGATCTCCAAATGAACGACCACCTCCCAAACATGCTAAATGAAGAAGTTTCTGGAGGACATCAACGTAAATACGATTGAAGTCACCCTCTCCGCTTTTTCCAGATTCATTGTTTAGGTAAGAAAGCTCCTGTATAAAAGAAGGAAGCATATTGTAGATGACTTTGTCATTGGGTATAGAGTCTTCCAAATCATAAAGCAGGGCATCATCAGTATAGATAAATCCTAAATATCTTAGGTCAAAACGTGGATAATCCAAATGGTTGAACGGTACAGAATTGTCGTAGTATCCCTTATGGAATCCATACAAAACAGAGACAACTGAATTGAAACTTCCCAAGAAAGAAGTTTCTTTTCTCAAAATGTTGATGAACTGCCAAGCCTTGTTGGAAACATACTCTACATTGAATGAATTATTTGTATTCTTCATACTCAATAAATTAAATTGAAAACAAATCAGATATCGAATGCAAAGTTATTCGCCATTTGTGCAGACATAATGCACAGATAGCAACAAAAATTTATTTTTCTTTATTTTTTCTACTTAACAGGCAAAAATCAACATCTTACATTTAACAAAAAATCCTAGATATTGAATTTTGAGTCTTTTCATAACTTCCTACATCACTATTTAGTAGATATAGCAACGACATGCCACTGTCCATTCTTTTCACCACGGGCTATATATCCCTTATCAGACATTGTCTTTATTAGTTTCTGCATTGCCGACTTGTTGATGCCTATACGTTCTGCCAACATTGAGATTGAAATATCAGGATATAATTGCAACACTTCAAGTACCTTAGGTCCATTCGGACTACGAAACGATATTCGTTCTCCGTCATACCACCAGAATTCCTCGCCTTCTGACTGAACAAATTCTATATCTGACTCAATTTCTTTTTGTACAAGGTTCTTGAAGTACTGTAAGAAATGACGTATGTCGGTTAGAGAAGCATGAGATCCTTGAGAAGGAGCTGTACCAACAACGATATCTGACTTATGTAGTGCTTCCAGATACTCTTGTTTCTTTCGGCTTCGTACCACAATCATTGGCCATCCGTGTCTAGCAAGAATATAGTTGACCATCAGACGAGCAATACGTCCGTTGCCATCTTCAAACGGGTGTATTCGAATATATCGATAATGGAACAATGCCGCTAACTCAACTGGTGTCATTATTCCTCTTTTTTCTTCTTCATTGTACCAATCTACCAAATCGTTCATCAAAGCAGGTGTTTCCTGAGGAGAAGCGTACTCAAATCGATCTCCATAGCGAGTTATGACACTGTTGGGACGGGTTTTGTACTGACCAGCATGCACAACATAACTTGTCTGTACACCGTTGGGCAGCGTGCGGTATTCGGTATAGTCTTCTCTGAGAAGTGTTTGGTGTAAGGTTCGAATAAAATTCTGAGTGAGCGGAGTATTTAGGCTCAATGCCTCTTCTGTCATCATTTTCACAGACACTTCACTTGCTTTCATGTCAACGAAATCTTTCAAATTTCCTTCTCCACTAACTTTACCGAAAAGCAATAGCAATTCAGTCTGACCATATGTAAGCGTATTGCCTTCCATATGGTTGGAGTTATAGTTGTATTCCACACTAAACTTCATACTAAGTTTATGCTGTTGCCTCTCACTAAATGGCTGAATACTTTGCCATTTCTTATATGCTTCTTCTAACGTCATTGCTTATTTGTTTTTTTGACATACCACTTCGAATGGTGGTACGCATACCACCATTTTAGGTGGTACAATGCAAAACTAATTCTTTTTTATTTGTTGAGGAACTACACAGCAAAATATTTATTATATGATTCCTCTATTTTTTTCGCTATCTTGTCTCTGAACCTCTCAGGTTCCAGCACCTCCACCTGTGGGCCATACTCTAAAATTTTAGCTTCAAGCTCGTTATTAGGACGGACATTTATGGAGACTGTGCATTCTGCCTCATTTACAATTTCCTGAGAAAGATGAATTGGTTTTGACACGACATAAGGGAAACGAGCAGCGTCGAATTTTAGCAAAATCTTTTCTCGCTTTACGCCATCGTATTTTGTCACTCCTATAATATCGTCAAAATATGTAGCGAAATCAATATCCTCATTTGGTATAAATTTTACTTCTGTCAATTTAGAGAATTTTACAATACGGTCAAGAGCTTTATTCGTGATACTCGGACCATACTTCGAATTCTCTTCCAATCCGATTAAAAACCATCGACTATTATATTGTTTTAGATGGTAAGGATGGAAAACAAATGTGTACTCATCACCTTTGTATGGCTTATAGACAATTTGAAGCGGTGTGCGACTGGCAGTTGAATCAATAAGTTCAGATAGAAATTCCAGACCTTTCAATTTAGAGTTCTGCTCAAATGAAACAACATTGTTTTTATTTGATTTAACTCCGAAACGATATTCAAGATTAGATATAACCTCCTCAAGCCACTCGTTGTCAGCAACACCACGGAACTTTCCAAGCATCTCAATAGTAGAGCGAAGCTTGTCTAACTCTTCTACAGACATCTCATTATTAAAGATAGAGAAGTCGCTTTCACTATATCTATAGTAACACTTTTTTCCTTTATATGGTACTGCAATAATGTCCACGTCATAAAATTCACGCATGAACTTAATGTCCGCACGTAATTGACGAATATTAATACCTCTGTCAACCCCTTTGTCAATCTCTTTATCGGTACGGTAGTCATCGAGGGCAGCGTTCACTTCATTAAGAAGGTCTTCAAAATCATAATCTTCATTTGGATCACTGAAACAACGATCAAGTACCTTGTAGCGAAGTAAAGCATTTTTTGAGTCAGGCATATCTCTAGAAATTAAAGTTAAAAGTTAATAATTAAGTATTTAGCACTCGCAGAGACGGTGTTTGTACCGTCTTCAACAATATGCGTTTATTAAAAAACGATGCAAAGATAAAATTTATTTTTTGTTTGTGCAACAAGTCTGCACAAACAAAATCTAAATTTGCATCCGATAACTAAAATTATTAACTTAAAAAAGAAAAGTTATGAAAGAATTAAGATGTCCTAATTGTGGTACTCCAATCAGCATTTCTGATGCAGAATATGCTTCAATCGTTAACCAGGTAAGAAATTCTGAATTTGAAGATGAGTTGAACCGTCGCCTTTCAGAGTTGAGAAAGATTCAGGAACAGGAGCAGAAGTTAGCGACTGCAGCCGTTGAGCAAACATTCAAGAATCAACTTTCCAATAAAGAGTTGGAATTAAACGCTAAAGTTAGCGAGATAGAAAGCTTAAAATCCAAATTGAATGGTCTTGAAGCTCAGAAAAAGAATGAGATTGAGATTGCCCTAGCTAAAAAAGAAAATGAAATTGTGCAGTTAAAATCAGCAATTGCACAGAGTGATGATAAATTACAATTAGCTGTGATGGAAGAACGCAAAAATGCTCAGCAGGAAATCCAACAGAAAGAGACAGAGATTATAAAATTGCGTAATGCTGTCGAACAAGAAAGAAGAGAGGCCAAGATTCATGAAGCAGACCTACAAAAACTTCATGAAGAGGATCTACGTGCAAAACAAGAACAAGTTGATTACTACAAAGACTTGAAGACGAAGATGTCTACAAAAATGGTTGGAGAGACTTTGGAGCAGCACTGTAGTATACAATTTGAGCAATATATCCGTCCATTGATGCCGAATGCGTTTTTCGATAAAGACAATGATGCAAGTGATGGAAGCAAAGGAGACTTCATTTTTCGAGATTCTGACGATGGCACAGAGTACATCTCGATCATGTTTGAGATGAAAAATGAAATGGATACGACTGCCAACAAGCATAAGAATGACGACTTTTTGAAAAAGTTGGACGAGGACAGAAAGAAGAAGGGTTGTGAATTTGCTGTTCTTGTATCACTTTTGGAGTCGGACAATGAGTTGTATAATAACGGCATTGTAAATAAAAGCCATCTGTATCCAAAAATGTATGTCATTCGTCCACAATTCTTCGTGCCTTTTATCAATTTGTTGGTGCAGGCATCAAAGAAGAGTCTTGAGTATAAGAAACAACTAATCTTAGCACAAAGCAAAGAAGTGGATGTCACTAACTTTGAAGCAAACATGGAGGCTTTCAAAGAAAAGATCGGACATCATTATGAACTAGCTAAAAAGAAGTATGATGATGCCATTAAAGGTATAGATGATACTATATCAAAGCTACAGAAGGTAAGAGACGCATTGACAGGTAGTGAAAATTACATGCGACTAGTCAATTCTGATTCTGAGAAATTAACAATCAGGAAACTAACGCATAATAATCCTACAATGAAGCAAAAGTTTGAAGAAGCTAGAAAAGCTATTTAACGAAATTAACGCTTAACAAGGAAGGACAAGTGATGAAGACATATTTAGAAATAAAAGTACCATTGAGCTACGATGCTCGATGGTATGAAGATCTAAGAAACCACATGAGTGAGTCTCAGGTGAGTTGGCAAAAGGGATATTTTCACATCACTATGGCATTTTGTGATGAGACTCCTGATGTTAAATTGTGTCCAGTTTTGGCGAAACACTTAAGCAAAGCTGTTGCACCTATTATCTGTTTCGACAAACTTGATGTATTCAAAACTCCATCGAATATGTTCATAATTCACTTGGGAACATCAAATATTCCTAACGAATTTGCTTCTTTGATTGAGAATATGCGTAACGACTTGAAGTCTATGGGGTGTGTGATGAAGTCTAATTTCAATTTACACGTTACCCTTGGTAGACTTAGGGATTCCGATGTCGAAATAACAGAGATAAAAGATAAGTTATGTTCTTTTTCAATACCGTCGTTCTCACTCAAACTAAAAAATGTCGCTTATAGGGACATGATTTGTAAAGATGTGATTTATGAAACGAAATTGAGAAACGAATAATCTATAATAAGTTTTCTTTTATGGTTTACCTAAAAAATAACATTATGGAAAATAAGAAAAAAATCTATTTGGTTGAAATTTGGAACGAATCAAACAACTATGATTATTACGATGACCCACAATCACCATCTGTCTATCCTCACGAGACTTATGAAGGGGCATTAGAGCATGTTGTGCATTATGTCCATAACAATTTCGATTTTCCTGATGACGACGATGAAATAAGCAATAGTGCCTATTTCGACTTCTTATTTGGGATCCAAAGGTATTTAGACGATGAAGTACCTGAACTCGCAGAGGGATGTAGCTGCTCATTAAAAACATCAGAAGGTGAAAAAAGACTGGAATTCACATTCGTAATGGATGATCGTGAATTGGGCTATTGTCTTTTGGAAGGCTATACGGTAAGAGTGATAATCAGAGAAGAAAAACTATTAGCATAACTATAATGAACGATAAACAGACAATTTTGTGGATTCACGGCTTTGCTGGATGTCCCAACAATGCCACAGTGCAAGAAATGAGAAAATGCTATCCTAACTATGACTGGTATAGCATCGAGGTGGATCATCATGCTATTGCGTCAATGAGGAAGATCAACAACTTCATCAAAACGAATGAAGTATGCCTTGTCGCAGGAACATCACTAGGAGGCTATTACGCCATGTGTGCCGACTATGACGGACCAAAACTAGTAGTGAATCCTGTGACTGACCCTGTACGAGATCTTCGTCAATTCCTTGGAAAAAACCAATATAAGCCAGGCAGACCTGATGGACAAACCGACTTTGTCTTCACAGAAACTATGCTCAACGAGTTTGCCGAATTGAAGTATGACAAACTGCATAATGTGTTATGTCACTACACAGCACATGACCAGTTGCTGGGGGAAGACATCAAAAAAGACTATGAGAAGATATTTTACTTCCTAGAATTGATTGACGAGAAGATTCTTCCTAACCATTTTGTTTCTCTCAAATATGTAAAAAGGATGAAACAAGATCTTGATGGCTTGGTTGCGAGAACAAGGTTAGGTTTTCTTACACTTGACAATTATTCTTTTTTCGACGGAATTCACAAATATTTTCCCGTATCAATTTTGCCAGTGCTTTTTATTGCCCATTCCAATAATGAAGGTATAAATTGGAGGAAAGTCTTACACGAATTTGAAGACTGCATCAAGGATGTATATAAAAAGAATAAGAAATTTCTTTCTGAGCCTTGGAACAAGAATGAAAAAACTTGTAAGAAAGTTTTGGAAATGTTGTTCTTAGAGAGAAAAAACATCTTGATGAAAGAATTTTTTGATTATTCAGAAAAATCAATGCAGCAATTGTCACAGATTAACAACACTTTGCTTGAACTTGAAGAAAAGATGAAAATCAAGATGAAGAAGGTGTATACAGGCTGGTTGGAAAACGAAGATGCCGAGTGGCGTAACGACTGTAATGTGTCTGGTGTCATTCACGTCAACGGAATGAAAGAAGTGTCAGACGACGACTCAGGATCCGATTATGAGTGGATGTTGGAAAAAATTGAAGATATTGACGGCAACATCATAATGGAAGAACTTTTCTCAGGAAGTCCAAGTGTCAGCTGTGAATCAATCCCAACATTTCAAGAAAAAGACATTGAGCCATCTTTTTCAATACCAGGATTTGATCGTAATGTTAAAATCTGCAGGACATTTGAAAAGTTGTATTGTCATTCTCTCTATTCTCCACAGGACATATTGAGAATTCAGTATTTCTGGTGCGACGTCGATCTAACTCATCAGCGAATTGTAAATGATAAAGGAGATTTACAGTAAGATTATAGAACTAAAAAAATGGAACAAGCAACAATATTTGAACTTATCGGAATCACTTACGATTCTGAATTTGCAGTGGAACGAAACATAAACAAAAGTGTGTTTGGGTTATACTCGTCTTTAGAAATTGCAGAGAACGCAATAAAGAAAGTTACAAGTCATCCTCTCTGGAATTACAGTGCTTATCTGATAAAGGAACGAGTGGTGAATCCAGACATACGCGGCAATGGGTTCAAAAGTTATCGCACCTATAACTGTGAAGGAGAAAAAAACGATGAGTGTTTGTGTGGAGAATTTGAAACAGATGTGTTTTTTGGTCGACATATAGACAGTATCAGTTTCAAGGAATTATCATTTCATGGACGACATTCAGACAGAATCCGTTTCAAAAAAGGAGACATTGTTTGGGTGTTGAGAAATAATTCAATAAAATTAGGGATTGTAGAGGCAACTCCAGTGACTCCAGAATGGTATAATGAAAGAAGTAGTTATTTCGAGAATAATTTCAAAGACTATCCATTGGGATTTGGATTGGATGCAAATTATGATTGCTATGTTATTGATTATATTGGAGAAGGAGATAGTCATGCACATGAACTTTGTCCTAATGTTTTTCCAGTAAACGAAAATATCCCAGAATCCATTACAGAACAGTTAAAGGTCAAACTAGAAGAAAATAGTGCAAAATTTAGAGGATTTCTAAAAGCAGAGCCTTTGTATGAAGATGATATGATCCTTTTCAATACAAATGATCCAGCACGTCATATTTGGGAAATGTTCGGTGACCATCCACTCAATACAGAGAATTTTGAAAAAGAAGAATATATTGGTTTAATAACATCAACGATCATTCCCAATATATTATATGCTGCAGTAAGCATATCTCCTCTAGATGGATTTCTTTGTACTGTCGGAAAAGACTATATAATTAGGAAGATGGAAGAAAGCGAATTGACGGAGGAACAACAAAATACAATTAAAAGATATCGAGAAAAACAAACTATATGAGCAGTCACGAAAGATTCCCTACCCCAGAGGCAGGAGAAAAAGTTTACATGAATTCAGCCCATATTAATGGCAGCGAAGGGAGCATCTATTGCGTCGAAAAGGATGAAAAATGGAATCGTATCCGTGTCGCCATAAAATGGCATTATGACAACCCTTGTCTTGACGAGTTCGATGAAAGTTGTTACACATCTATAAGTTATGGCACATACCATGATTCTGATGATGGCACTCGTAGCATTCACACCAACAGTGGGATCTGGTATTTTTCAAAAAAAGATGCCATCAATGAGAAAATCCAAGATCTAAAGAGAGAAAAAGAATCTTATCAGAAAACCTTGGATGGGCTTAAGAATGAACTTAGCGTCACTTCAGAAACGTCGATACAAAGACCTAACGTTGGCACTCCAATATATGGTTATCATCTACGTTCATCAAAAATGGTTTCTTATATAGGAGAAATTCTGTCTAAAAAGGACATGAATAGCCGTCTTGAAATAGTTGTCACCTATAGTGGATACAGAAACGAAAAGACTGTAATCAGGACTGCTAAAATTCTAGAATATGACATTGAGCTCAAACGTCTCATTAATCTATTAGGTGATGAACGATTCTTTCTAAACAAGAAAGATATGCTTAATGAAGCCATAAAAGAATGTACAAGCAAATTGGATGAAATTCAAAAAAAATTGGACAAATGCAGAGAAGAAACAATTGACTATTTACTGAAAGAAATCCACGGCAGGTTTGTACCCACATTCTATTGGGAGAATCATGATCCCATGGAATACTGGTACGACCCTATAAAAGATGCTATCTGCGTAGATTCTGGCGATGAGAAAAAGATAGACTTGCAAGACTCTGAATTGACGTATGATTCCTTGTTCAATCTTTTAGATGAGTTGGAAAATGATTTAATAAAAAAATACAATTTATTTACGCCTGATGATTGATCAAACAACAAAAGCAGTAAATAGCACTGCTGACGAAAAGATACCGAATGTGTTGAAGAAATACTTCAACATAAACGGCAATAATGGTTTTCAGCTGGTTGATTCAACCACATTAAACCAATTTCTCATAAAGTATGCGAGCAATGGCTACGCGATTATCTCCGCATACCGAAACGACAATTCTGCTGAAGATAACGACAAACAGACTATAAGTCTCATAAATGACATCAAAAATGAAGGCTATAAATATATTTCAACTTATGGTAGTTGTCAGGCAAACAACCCCGATAATGCTGACTATAAACCTTCATTTATTGTTTGCAATTACAACAGAAAGGGAGAGTCATTGAACTTTGAGGACTTAAAAACGTTTGCCATCAAGATGTGTGAGAAGTACGGAACAAATGAAATATTTTATTCTTCAGTACCAACAAATATTGTTGACCAGAATGAAGAAACCGGATTTCCGTTAAATCATACAGAAAAAAGCGAATGCATTAGACTTAATCCAAGCCCAGCAACTTTGAATGAAAGGATGAGACGAGATGCCAGTGGCGAAATTTGGTTAGAAAATGACAAACATGGAAATAAGAAATGGTGGATAAAAATCACTCACTTCCAAAATATGGAAACATTTTGATCATAGCAGGAAATGCAGGAAGGGAATTGAACAATCTGTTAAAAGAAGAATTTGCATTTGATGGAAAACATATTGAAATAGACTTCATCAAAGAGCAAATGGAAAAATTTCAAATGAATAGTTTCTTTGACAGAGAGTTCTTTGAACTTTATGGCAAACACATATCTCAAACAGGTATGGAAAATGAGCAGGATGTATATAATCTTCAATCTTTTTGCAAGAAAAAAAGATTTGACAAAAAAACGATGCATCAATTTATACAGCATTCAAGTCGTCAAACGACAAAGGACAATATGATTTTTGATGTTCCGTTACAAAACATCAGAAAGCTTATAGAAATCGTTTTATATTGTGAAATGGTTGGGTACGAAAGAGAAAGAATTCACATTTTATGGGTCTTAAATGATTCACAAGACGCAAGAATCTCTTCATCAATTCATAATGTAATAGAAAACGCAAAAGATTTGTTAGACGATACTGATGGTTCTCCATTAATGGAAGGCAATATGTGGATTCTTTTGAGTACGGCGAATCATAATAATTCAGTCACAACAAATCATAATGACGGGATTTATGCCAACAAAGACATTATCATCAAAGTAAAGAAAAATGAGAAAACGATAAAGACTTATGAAGAAATAATGGATGAGTTTGCAATGAGTTCGATAAAAGATATAGATTAATGGACACATCACAAATGGAGATAGCGAAAATCAATTCAAAGGAAATATCGATTTTTCCTTATAATACTTGGGAGGTAAATATTTTGAGTAATGACCATAATCCCCCTCATTTTCATATTATGAAAGATGGATGGGATGTTAGTTTTATGATTGAGTCAGGGGAAATGCTAAAAATAAATAGCGAAGGAGAAAAAATTGATATTTTCAACTACATGAAACAAAATGCAAACACCTGGTTGCATTCAAAGTGTACTATTCAGCCTAAGGTTACGAATAGAGAGAATGCGTTGGCGACGTGGATACAGATTCACGATTGACAATAACATTCAACCGACGGTTTTGTTAATATCAAACCATTTGACCTATGTGTCAAGAAATAATGAAACACGAATTAATTTGAAAAAATAATGGAAGAAAGCGTCAGAATAACAGATAATGACAAATTAATGGAATATCTATGGCTAGGACATCCTCAAACCAACTTGAACGTTGATATTTTTGTTGATGACAGTAATGCTTTTGAGAGATATGGTCATTCTCTGGTATTATATTTAAGGAATGGATATAGTAGAGATGTAGCAGATTTTATACCAATCCTTGTTTCAAATAAACCCAAAGTGATGGATGATGATATGGATTTCCATATTTCAAATGATGATATTATCTCTGTAATGGACTTTATTCAAGAGAATCAAAAATTATTGGTTCTATTAGCGAAAGGAGAAATAGATACCTGTGATTTTGTGTATAAATTGAAACGCAGAATTTATAAGGAGGAATTTTATATGCAAGACGAAATAATAGAGATAACCCCAATTAATAATAAAGAGGTTCATTCTTCAAAACGCATTACTTCAGGAGGTGTCTATTATGATGCTAACACAAATACATTTTCTTTTAACTTTGGACATGACCATGATTCTGACATCATCAAACTAGAGAATATAGCTTATTCTGTAGATAAATTCGAAAGATGTTATCATTATGGATATAAGTTTGCCGAAGATATAGACAATAACGTCAGATTTGAGTTTATAAAACAAGTAAAGTCTCCTGAATCATTTGAGGACGAAAAGGATTTGAATTTGTTTATTTCTAAAGCTGTTGGATATTTAGACTCTCAAATTTCTCTTCCACAGTACAATGTTGTAGTCTATCCTCAGTCTTTGTCTGAATTAAACAGAAAAATGTTGTCTTATTTGTCAAGGATAACCTCAGTCAAATATATTGAGATAGAAATGGTGAAAGATTTACCGATGAAAATTGAGTTTGACTATGAAAGATTTCGAATCGAAGTGCTGGAGAGCAAAGAAAATGGTCAACCGAAATATATGGGAAGTCAGAAAGATGAAGTAATTGCCAATATAAAAGCCATAATGGATCATATTCACAAAAGTGATTATCTTTCTCTTGCCAGAGATATAAAAGAAGACAAATATCGTCAATACATGAAGAATTTTAGCAAATTTAATGATGAAGAATCAAAAATCACATTTGAGCATCTTATAAAAAGTAATGTCATAGTATTAGATGATAATGGAACTTCGATTCATCATTTGTTAAATACATTAAGAACTATCAATGACACGAATAAAATTGTGATTTATAGTTTAATTGGAAAATAGCTTGACGAAATTAGGAATGGGAAAAATCAATGAATCATTCAACAATAATCATCTTGACAAAACCATGAATAAAGTAGTTAAATTGGAGTTTCGTAACGATGAGGATTATAATGCTATAGAACCCAAAATTCATCTTATAGCACAAGAATTTACAAATATGTATCCATCAGAAGTAACCATTATAATCCCAAGCATGAATAATTGGACTAGACAGATAGCAGAAATGGTGATGTCAAAATCACAAAACGCACACTTAATTGTTGGTGCGATAATAAAGCTATCCGTTGAAGAAGTAGATGAAATTGTTCTAAAAAAGGGCTCTCAATTTAGACAGCGTTACGGAGAACGATTTAATGATGCGTATGCTCAATTAGAGGAATATTTTGACGATATGGATTTAGAGCGAAATGGTATGTTTTCAAGGCATTTGATTAAAGAACATGAAATGCGAAATGTTTTGATTAATACTCTTAAAGTCTCTAATAGTAGAATCTCTCGTCAATCAAAGTATATTAATGGACAAAATATATTGATTATTGATGATGATACGATAAACAGTGGACAGACCATTAAAGAGGCTTGCTATATAATGAATGAGTCTTATGCTCCTAAAAGCATTACGGTTTTGACATTGTCCTCAAGATTAAAAAGGTAATTATATAGCAGTTTTCCAAATTTGCATACAAAAAAATGCCACCATACCATTATGATAGGGTGGCAGTTTTTATGATTAAGCGTACACCCACTTTCGTAGGAATCTGGGGCCTTCCGCCCCAACTCACAACCTTAATCATGATGTAAAGATACTGCCTTTTTTATAATCTTGCAACTATATAATGATAATTCCACAGACCTGCAGTAAAAAACAAGTGCAAAATCAACAAAAAAACATTACCATAGTCCAAATATAGTAATGGCAGAAGATTGAATCTAGGCAATATAGATTTTATTAAAATTCAAATCTTTAACCATTATCGACTTTAGCATAAGCTCACGACATAGAGAATCTGCCAATTTGAGTAAAGACATTCTTGACAATCCATCAACCTTAATACTCACTGACAAACTAGAATACATTGCACCATTATCTCCAATGTACTTGCCTAAAAAGTGGTGCCCCACCCTAAACGCCACATTATTGTATTCTTTAGACGAATTGAGGATCCTCACAATCTTATCCAAGACATTACCAAAACTAATTGATACTCCTGTAGAAAAAACAATAAAACCACCTATATCTTTAGATTTTCTGTCCTGCAAAATAGACGCTTCTTCCGTTAAGACAAAAGAATTCTTATTGTTTCTGCATTCACTTAGATACCAGCCTCTTTGGTAATGACATCCGTTGGGATATGGTTGACTATTAGGATGAAAATGCTTTACCTCCCTAAATGGAGTTATATGCTCTATAATAAGATTTGAAAAGACCTCGTAGATCATTATGTTTATCGACTTCATGTTAATTAAATCATCAGCATTATGCATTTTCAAGTCTATTCATGATTTCACCCAACGATGTCTTTCCCTCTTTAATCAAAGTATTCATCCTGTCAAACTTGAAATCTGAGAGTTTGTTTTGAAGGTCTTTCTGCTTATCACTCAACGAGCGAAGAAGTTTCTGATAATCAGTGTTGGAGATGAGATTCTGCTTCAAATCAGCCTTGTACTTGCGTCGCTGCTCGTCAAGCACTTGGATTTCACTGTTGACTTGTGCTTTGCGATTTCTATACTCAGCAATGAAATCATCAACGTCTTTATGACTCTGACTGATCTGCATCGCTTTATACTTTTCCTGAAGCGACTCATACCTCTCCTCCAGCCTGTTATAATGCCACTTCAACGCATTGTATCTGCCTTCCTGAATCAAAAACTTAGTTTGAAACTCATCTTCCAATGTCATTTCTGTCGACGTGAGGATATCGACCACCTCCTGCAATGTATACGCTTCACAATTATCCTTTGCCTCCTTATATCGACGGTTGATGTCGGCGAATGATTTGGCAGATGCATTGAAATCTAAGATCGAACGTTTTTGAGAACTTCCGTCTGGACTAGCACAAAGACAGGTATTGCATCCTGAGAGTGGGCTTCCAGCAAGAATGCAGACGAGGGATTCAATACCGTCGTCATCTTTAGTGACGTCGTAATGGCAATTAATCCACCACTCGACATAGGCACCCAGCGTAGGAGTTTTGAAAGCTCCGATATACGCCAAACCATTTTGGATATTGACGGGAGTGAGAAACATACGGCTGTCGCTGAAAATGCGAGATGCATTACGATAGAAAAGGAAAGCATACTTTATGAAAAGATCCCTATTTTCCTCGTTCGACGCATATGCTTGACCAGGATAGCACAAAAGCTCCATCCCATTCAAAAGTTTGATACGATTGTCTGAAAAAGCGGCAGAAGTTGCCTTAGTCTGAATATTTGCCATATCTTTTGTTTTTAATGTTAGACATTCTCATCGTAACTTTTCCACCGTAGCATTGGCATTTGCTCGGTTGGCATCCCATCTGGGAACTCTTGATGATTTATTTCGATGCAAAGATAATAAATATTCGGAGTAAAATATAAATAAAAGAAATTTCTCTACATGTCCGTGTAAAAATATTATTAGCCATCATACTATTTCAACAAAAAAAAGAGCAGGCATAAGCCTGCTCTTCTATTTGATTTTTAATTAGTTAATCTTAATCCTCCACATACTTAAACTCATGTAGATTAAGGTAGAAATCGGAATCTTCGTAACCATCGACGTACTCATTAAGCTGACGTTCAATCTCCTCCAAATCAGGAGTTGTAGTAAGACCAAATCTGTCATTCACAAATTTGCTGACATCTTCAAGTGTCTCAAAATACTCATAAACATCCTCTCCATCTAGGAGATACTTCTCTGGGAAGAAATCTCCTGACAAGTCGTTAGTATAAAAGACATCACATCCGGGTTCTTCCTCCATGTAGTAAACCTTGATTGAAGGAAACTTCGTTTGTATTGCCTCTCGTACTCCTTCCTGCTCACACCATGCTGTGTACTGGTTAATAGTGAGCATTCCTTCATCATGTTCATAATATGTAATCTCGCCTCGACATGGGTATTTTTCCCAGTCGCAGCCAAGTTCAATTACAAGTTCTCCGAGCCATAAGTTACCAAATCCGTTTGGATGTTTTGGTTCTTTACGATTGTTCATTCTCTCTAGAATCTCGTGTAGTTCTCTTACTTCCTTCGGATCACCAACACATTTGTAAGTTGTATCACACCAGTTTGGCATAATTCTCAAATTTTAGTTATTACTCAATTCTTTTTGTTTTCTGAAACATCAGTTTCACGATGAATGGGTTTTCTCTCATAATCAGATTTCTTGCTGACATCTGATTCTTAGCTTCTACCCATAATGTAATCGGCTTGCTACTATCTTTAGTCCAAGCCAAGAAATACCATAAGATTCTCATTTTCCTGTTTTGCTTTTCAAAACCTCACCAAGAATAATAATGGCAATTGTGATAATCTCTTTCATTGTTCTTCCTCCTTAATTAATTTGTATCGTTTTATTAGTTTGTAAACAGTTGATGCACTAAATTTGCACCCTTGAGAAGTTGTGAAACCTTCGTCATTCAAAGTGTCTGCCATCTGCTGTAATGTCAAATCTCTGTTGCAGAGAATTCTCAACATAGCGATTGCTCGTTTATTGTTGGGATTGCGTTTGGCTTTAGAACTGTTTGCTTTGTTGCTGTTTGCGATGGCTTGTTTGTGGTTGTTCATCAGATGATGTGGATTCCCTAACTTAAAGCCACGTTCTTTCTTTGCTTGCAATGCCATCTTCGTTCTGCTAGATATTAGTTCTGCCTCATACTGACTAATGGCTGACAATATATGCAAAACCATTTTGTTTGCACTGGGAAAATCGCAAAACACAATTTCTACGTCCGATTCTAGTAGATTGGACAGAAAGCAGACATTTCTTGCCAGTCTGTCCAATTTCGCCACAATTAGAATTGCACTTGTCTTTCTGCATAGTTCAAGTGCCTCTTTCAATTTTGGTCGGTCATTCTTACGACCACTTTCTACTTCAACGAACTCTGCTTCCAAAGGCTGTTCTCCCAAATGATTCCGAATCATCTGCCTTTGAGCTTCCAATCCCAAACCTGAAACTCCTTGCCGTTGCGTACTCACTCTGAGATATGCAACGTATTTATTCATTTTTTCCATTTACTAAACGTCCGTTTAATTAGTGGAAAATCTTTCCACTTATGGTTGACAAAGAAAAAAGGCTCGAAGTGAAACATTAAAATTCCATCTTCGAGCCATGCTCAACTAGATAATCTGATAGGTTTCTTTAACCTTATCCTCGTAGTCGCTTCCTGTAAATTCGACATTACGATCAATCATATCAACCAACTGGTCGAAATACACTTCATCAATCTGCTTTATCAGATTTTCATCTTTATCATAAAAACTGACTTCAAACAAATCTTTGCCTTCGTTAAGATAAATCTCAACTCGTCCTTTCAATATAAGTCCATTCACTTTGAATGAGACTCCATTATTAATAGTCTTTACATCTTCAAATCCCCAAGACCATAATACCTGAATCTTGCTTCTAAGGATATTCCAAATGTAGACTGCTATTTTACAGTCGTTTTCTGTTATCGCTTCCATTACTTAATCATTTTTGATTGTTTATCCACTCCAGTGATACAAAATAGGCACTTGAACCAAAATCCTCAAGTCCTTTTTCATCGCTGACTAAATAACTGTTCTCCTCGAATCCATCCATATCCATGTATTTTTGAATCTCTGGAAATTCGATTACTACAAAAAGTCCCTTCCATTTCAATAATCCTCCTCTCCGTAATACTCTTTCATGTAACATCTTTCGCAAAGACTGCCATAATCGTTGTAATCGCTTCTGGTCATAGCTTTGCCACAATAATCACACTCTCTCACAATTTCTTCGTGGACGTATCTTACGACATCCAACATAGAAACACCTCTGTAGGTCACTTTTACTTTGTCTTTAGTCTTCTTTTCCATGTCAAAACCAAACTTCGTTAACATATTTACCTTCTGTTGTCTCAACTCTGATTCCTTCAAGAGTGATACCTTGTCTGTATGACCTTTTGTTTTTCAGCCAGTCCAAGCATCCTCTGTGGTCGTGTCTGAAATAGTCTTTTGCATCTTCTATACTTTCTTCTTCACACCACTCTTTGAAATCATCAACTCGATTTCCCTCGTCATCATACTCGTAGAAATAACCTACATAGCAAAATCTCTCTGGTTTCTTCACCTCAATCGGTTTCTTAACTTCAACCTTCTTCTTTACGACTTCGTAAGTTGGTTTTACAGGTACAACAACATTGATTGTCCCATCTTTCTGAAGATTACAACTTTCAAGAATGCTCTTCAATTTTTTCCCATGCTCATCAAAATCAAAGTTGTGATGGTATGGATTTTCAATTTTGCCTGATGTCCCTAGCGTCTTGCATATTTTGGCTCGACTCTCATCTGAAAGCGAGTTCCAAAGCTTTAGTGTTATCATCTCTGTTTGAAAATTAAAGCAGAGAGACTACTATATTATATGTAATATGATATGTAATCTCCCTGCTGGGTTAGTGATTAGATTGTGATCAACAAGCTGTCTGAAACTTGTGATACCTTCTCATACTTGCTGTAGTCGATTTCTGGAAAATCTGATTTCAGCAATTTTGAGTCAAGACTGACTCTAGTGAATGGTAACTTTCTAGTGATTTTCATCGTGTCAGTTACCCATTGCTTAGCATCGATTGCTCTCATGTCGTTAAGGATTTTCTCCTTAATCTTATTGAGTCTCTCTTCGATAAGCGTCTTTTGCAACATCAAATCTCGGATTTCTCCTTCCTTAGATTTGATTTCATCTGGAATTCCGAATGGGTTGACAAACTGTCTTCCCTCTAGATCTGCTTTCAATAGTTCAAAACAGATGTCGCTCGGTATTCTTTCGACTGGAATAAGTTCTGAATGTTTGTCTATCTCACCGTTGGATTTCTCCTTGTTTCGTAGGTGGATGATAAACAGTTTTTCAACTTTTGACTTTGGATTCTGTAGCTCAAAAAGGGCGGCATAAATAGATAATTGCCACTTTGCCTTTTCAATCTTCTCTCCTGACATGTTTCCGTAAGTTTTCAAATCTCCAATGGAGAATGAATTGTCACTTAGTCGATAAACTTTGTCTATGTTGCTGGCATAATTCACACCATCTGTAACCGTATACTCGGATGCCTCATGTACTAATCCGTTTTTGGTTACTATCTGAATGTAATCCTGTACTTCTGGAGTTCCGTCGTTTATCCAGTTCGCATCAAAATTCTCACATGAATGATGGACTGTTGTTCCGTATGCTGCTGCTTTTGCTAGCACCGTCTCATCTACATTGTCAAATTCATTTGGGAAAAGTTGTCTTTGAAGGAGACCTGTGATACCTGATAAGTATTTGTCTCCCAACAAGTATGTATGATTCTCCTCGTTGAAAATCACACCACTGTCTGCTAACTCAATTCTCTTTGCCATAGCTTAAAACTGATTAGGTGTTTGTAACTGCTGTTTTCTCATTGAAAACAGATTCTTGATTTCATTGTTGCCATCGACCTCATTCTTGTGTTGGTTGTATAGGAACATCAGCTGCTCCTGATTCTGAACCGAACCCAATGCAGTCTTGATTCCAGCATACTTATCCGCTGGTTGCTGTCTTCTAGGAGTAGACGTGATTGTCTTAGGCTCAGGAATTGGCTGACCTACATTCCAATCTTGATTCACCATACCGTCCTGTGGTATGTCTTCTCCTGCATAGATGTAAAGCCCTTCTCCAAACATGGCTAAGTTCTTCACCAAACATCTCATAATGGTTTTGTTGATGTCGAACATCGACACTTTATCTACCATCTTCTCCACGTATTGATTCTTGTAACGGTCTAATACCTGGTAAGTGTAAGCCTCAGATTTCATCGGCTTCATCGCTCCGTCCAAAACTGGCAGCCACATCTGATATGTAAGATCATCTGCTGTAACCTCTGTGAATACCATAACACCAACATTTGGATCTACGAAATAAGGCAAACCGGTCTCTGTATTCATCACGATACGGTAGGTAGCCGAAGGATAAACCTTCTTGAACTCTGCCCAGGCATTAGCCCACGATAGATATGTGAGATTGTTCTTTTTCTCACATTTGTCGTTAAGGTTAAGAGTGTAGAGAGCGTTGAAATGCTCTGCTCTCAACTCTTCGATTGATTTTGTTTTTTCCATTTTATATTGTTTTTTGGTTTTTGTAAAAAGAAAAAAGACCGGGAGACTATCACACATTATCTAGTAATCTGTAATAATCTCCCAGTCTGGGATTGGTCATAATATGACCGTTAGTTTAGGAACCACTCGTAGTTGTAGGCATTCTTCTTGCCTTCAAGTGCTCTCTGGATTCCAATTGCGAAATCGGTACATGCCACGTTTCGGTCAATGAATCGGTCTATATATGCCGACTTAGCCGCTTCGTTGGATAGCTGTAGCAAATTCCACGTTGTAATATCCTCACCGTCGACCTTTCCGAAATTCGGATTCTCGACGTAACCTTGGACGATTTTGTTACCGGCTTGGTCGCCGATGTTAAAATCTGGTAGGTTGAGTTCTCTTCTTCTGTCGTTGCTAATAGCCTGATAAAGCCTTAGCCTTCCGACAATTGAACAGAATTGCTCCTCTGAAATCTTGGTAGAACCTAGATTCTCAAGGATTCTCAAATGCTCTTCCTTCTTAGGATTGAAACTTCTAAATAGTTCGATTGCTTTCTGGAATATATCATTCTCAGTCAAAGCCTCGATCACTCCTGTTGTTCCGTCCGATTGGATCATCTGGTTGCTGCATACCTTGCAAGACCATGCCACGAAGATCTTAAATTTCTGTGGCGACTGTCTGTTAAGTAGCTTGTCATCATTGTAACTACGACATCCACCAATAGTTAGGTGAATTGTCTGTCCATTGATTTCCCTAGTAAGGTTCTTTACATGACAGATAAATGCTAGTCTCTGATAGAAAAGCGTTTTTTCACTGTCTGTTAATTCATTTACTGGTTTATACTGAGCAGAAGCTATACGACCATTAACTGCATGGCTAACTCTGCATTCTGCTGAAGTAAGTTGTCCGAAAACCTTCTCTGCTGCCATCATCACCGAATATATAAAGTTCTGGTGTGAGATGGTCATGCTATTATCGCTGAAGGTAGGGATAACACATTTGTTAATCAAATCCTCAAGGCTGATAGCCTGAGTATTGCTCTCAATAAAGTTTGGGTGCTCAGAAGCGAATGGTTCATTTACGACCTCTGCTTCAACTGCATCCTCAAATCTTGCTGCGAATCTTCCTGCTACAGGAGTCATCGCTTGATTGTTAAATCTTTCCATTTTGTTATATGTTTTTATTGTTTGTTTCTAAATGACAAAAGCCCTCGAAGGGAGACGGATTCCTCATCCATCGTACCTTCTTCGGGCTTTGCTTTATAATAAGTCGGGCTGTACCTCCTCGGTCGCCCTATGAAATACGGCTCTTCGCCGTTCTAATTTTTGTATTGTTTCTAATTCTATAATTTACTCATATATAAGGGTTTAAGGTGATTGGAGACGGTGAAGAATTGCGATGTTAGCAGATATTATTAATTTTGTATATTATAAAATAATAACACTATGGATAGAGTTTGTTTCTTTTCAAGTTCTGATTTACTATCTAGTTCATACCTTGAATTGGCAGAAAAACGAATAAGTGAAATCGTAGATGATTCACCTAACGATATTGAAAGCATAATTGAATTATGGCACATTCGAAAATATTTTGATGCAGAATGTAGACTAAAAAAATGGTCGGACGAAGATTTTGAAAAATTTAAGGTAGAAACAAGTAACTATAAAAGAATAGTTGCAAAATATTTCAACAATATAAACAAAGATAGAGTTAAAGATTTGTATGAGTCTTTAGATTGGACATACAAAGAATCATTTTGGGATATCATAGAGCAGATTAAGTGTTTTGAAATAATAGATCCTATTACTTTAAAATCCATAATAGAAACAAATATTAATAATCTAAGATACGTTTTGTCAAATAAAACTCTTGTTGAAAAGTTTAAGTGTATAGTAAAGGAGGTTTTGCTTAATGAACCCAATACGACTCTCATTCTAATTGATGAATTTGTGACAAATTGCATAGATACTGAAAAACATAGTTACATTCCAAATAATCTTTCGGTAGAAGAAAGAGAACGTATAGTGTTGTCGTATCTTAATAGTAAGGAACCCAATCTTAACTATGTTCGTCTGATTGTAGAAGCAAAGAATATAGAAGGTAAATTTATATTGTCTCCTAAAACAAGACTTATAGCAAAAAATCTTGCAAAAAAAATGAATGACGATTTGCTCAATGACCCACGAACATGCATTACAAATTGCCATATTAAAATTTCATTCACAGATGATAATGAAATTTTAAATAGTTCAATAGAGGATGGCTATCCATCACTGAAATATGGCAAACATTTTATTCAATCATGTTCAATTAAAGATAAGATTTTGTATTGTGGTCAAGTTTTTGATTGGATAGATGAGAATGGAATGATAAACCTTATTAATAAGAATAGTGAGGTTGATGGACTTGAGTGGATTCTGCGAGATAGATGCAAAACCGCCTATCCGAATTTTTTTGTTTTTGAACAAAAGAACGCTCTGTCCTTATATCAATTAAATGGTTTTTGTGCTACCGTATTTCAAAATGGCACTACAATGGAACAGATTATGGAATCTTTTTTCTATCAAGTTTTAAGAGATGAATTTGGGTTTCCTGGTCTTAAAATCATATTGCCAAAGCCTAACGATAGATGGGTTGAAAAGTGTAGAATTTTATTCCCTGAATTGGACAATATAGCTAGACAATATGACACATACATCGATGAGGGAGAAATTGATTCTGAATATATGTCAATGGTCAAGCCTCAGAAAATGACGAATACAAAGAGTTTTCTTTGTAATAAGTATTGTGAAATCAACGAAAACAATACAGTTTTTGGGAGTATTCTGCATACTTTATTTAACAAAAATTCATTACTTGCTCATGTAGATCCATACAAGGATAAACGATATTATACTTTTGCAAACTTAATGGAACATGAAACTGTATATTACAATAATTATGAAGATTTTCAAAAACAAAAAATCAACTTTCTTATTGAAAATGAAATAGTAGAAGTAGAGGAAAATGGTAAAATAAAGTATAGAGATAATTCGATTATATCTGCACTTAAATCTATTTGGGAATTTGGTAGTTGTTCATATTGGCATTATGATGATAATACAAGAAATGTATTGGATAATATGATAACCAAAGGTTGGATTAAAACAGATGATCGTCTTTTATCTAGGTTGGAACGCCAATATTTTAGTTATTACATGGACAATAGTGAATTTACAAATGGATATGAATATCGTAATCGTTATGCTCATGGCTGTAGTCCTATTATTGAAGATGACAATGCTCATGCCATAGCCTATTTTACTTTATTAAGACTCTTGATTATTTTAGTTCTAAAAATATATGATGATCTTTGGATAGCTAGATTTGTATTGTCTCGAAACAGAATCCAATAAAAAGAAAAGAGGGTGTATCAAAATTGATATGCCCTCTTTTCGTATTTAAAAATCAAAAAAGCCCCGACTTTCTCAAGCTGGGGCTTTGTGTTTTCATAAAGATTTTGTATCTTTATAGAAACCAAATACTTAATGGCTACAAATTTAC
>JAZQQY010000031.1:0-8905 GCA_045629285.1 Paludibacteraceae bacterium
CCACAGCCTGCTGAAGATTACCCATCGCTTTACTCCAGGAACTTCCGTCTCCGTCTGCTCCCGCCTTAACGTAAAGGTGGTCTTTTGCCGACGCCGATAGCGCGACAAAGGAAATCGCCACACTCATAAACAGCGATTTCAGTTTCTTTCTTTTTGACTCCATTGTGTCTGTTATTCTTTATCACATTCATAAAATCATCCACAAAAAACGTGCCAAAAATAGTCACATTCACTTGCGGCAATTAAAGGACTGCAATAAAATTAGAATTTTAAGTTAATTTCAAAATCCAAAAGAAAGACACAAATACCTGCGTCTTTCTTTGTTGTATGCAAGTTGATTATCTGACTATGATCTTCTTGTCGTCGATGAAGTAAACACCCTTCGGAAGAGTTGCCACATTCGTGACGCCTACTCCATATTGTGCATCCTTCGCTACAAGTCGTGAAAGTACATCATAAATATCCAGCATTCCATCTTTTGCCGACTTCACATAGATATTGTTCTGATTTACATAAACCACGATCTCTTCCATTTTGATTCCCTCAACAGTAGTTTCGAAATCATCATACGGATTGTCTTCTTCCGGATCATCGTCTGTGTCTTCTTTTCCATCATCGATCGGATCATCTGTGTCTTCTTTACTCTCTATGAACTGACTCCAAGCAGCATTCATTCCGAACTCTCCTGAATAACCCTTCTCGTCAAATATATTGTCGACATTAATCTCAATCTTGTAGAATCCCGTAGTATCTGTCTTAGAAGAGATATTTACTGAATAAGAGTAATCGTCAATTTGTGTTACCACAATTGAAGAGTCACTCAAATTATTTCCTCCCTGACAATAAAGTTCAATATCATTATAATCAAACGACTCATTCTGAATCTTACGATTAAACTTAACAACCACGCTCTTCACAGGAGTTGCAATAGAATCAATATTTTCAGGAATTCCAGTGATTGAAGTCACCTCCAACAGATTCTTCCTGATACTGTAGTAGACATCATAATCACTCTCTCCAAGTGTCGTCATATAATCCAAGAAGTGCAGACGATTCACATATACAGGCTCTTTACTATCAGGAAGATCTACGAATGTTGTCCAAACATTGCTCAATGGGATCTCCTTTCCATCAATCTTTCTAACAACCTTCTGAATCTCATACTTATTATTTCCAGGATCAAGCGTCTGAGCATAGTTCCATCCAGACTGAGAAGGAGTAACGGTAAGTTTGACAATAGTGTCAGAGTCCTTCACTCTATCCTTATCAAGTTTCATGATCTTAGCCATATTCACAGTATCCTTACCACCGTGTGAATAGTAGATAGCATCAGGGATATCCTTGCCATCGTTATAGTCGTTAACAAGGAAGTCAACAATTCCATCCTCCTTTACAGAGTATGCGTCAACAGTCTTGATCAACTCATGGATGGCAACTCCCTTAACCAAACTCAATTCCGGATTACCGAAGCTGTTTGCATGAACAACACTAGCCTCATACTTAGTGAAATGTCCAAGCAATGAACTAGTCAACCACCAAACACCTGTCTTAGCCGACTGGGCATCGATAGTGCCGAAGTCAATATTCTCCGATCCAAGATTGCAATCCTTGCCATTCAAACTAGAACCGATGATCGCAAAGTCGATTAGCAAGCCCTTATTGTTCTCAACAATCTCAGGCTGAGCAGTCTCAAGTTTAACATTCTTAGCAATGCCATAGCCCTGATTGTCGATTCTCACACCAAGGGCAGCTGGCACCGATGGTTCTACACGATTCTCAGTCAAAGCATCGTCGCCAAGGATATTGCGCTGCATGAAATAGTCGATCTGCAAATCCGGACTTGGATTAACAGTCAATGTCACAGGATCCATTTTTACAACTACAGTATCGCCAGACTCAACATAAATGATATTTCCTCCAAATGAATAGTTGACAGGAGTCTTTGGCGCAGCACCCTTTTCCGGAATGAAACGGAATAGAGCTGTAGCCTCTTTACCAGCAAGAAGACTTGACGAGCCATCTACAGCAGCAATATTCTTCAACGACTGAGTGTTGATCTGGAACAAATCGTTTGCCAGATTACCCTTCTCATCGCGAATCTCAAGCTGAACCTGGAATGCATCCATATTTGTCTCCTTACCATTTTCAACAGTAAGCGTTCCGTCAAATGCCTCACGAGTCATTGTCATGGTCTGAGAAATTTGAAGTTTGACGCTAGCACATACGGATTCCTTGTCATGGTTTTCAATGTTCTCTTCAACAAAAACTAGAAAATCAAGCATATTGTCATAACCACGGAACTTCACATACTGATAGAAATTTGTAATTCCATCAAGATTCTTCTTCAACTCATCTATTTTTACCAAATTCTGACTTAACTCAGAAGAATCTTCAAGTTTTCCGCTCCAAGCATCTACCGACTCGTTCCATCTTTCTGCAATTGAAATCATATCAGTGACAGACAAATCAGAAACCGGCAAACTCTTAACTCCATCAATATTGATTTTTGTTCCACTAGAAATACTATCGATTGCATATCCCAAGAAGTCGACTGCTCCATGTTTTGAAACCATCTCCTCCCCGCCCATAACTTCAGCAAACATCTGGCCGACATAATAAGCATATCTGTTATACTCTATCAAATCGTGTATTGCCAATAAATATGGTGTTGCATTCTTATAAAAATCAACTTCTGATTCAGAATCAACATTAGCACTTCTTAAACCGCCATTATCAGTAGATTTTGAAAGGTCTTTTATCAAATCATAAGCGAATTCAGCACAATTAGATACTGGTTTGCCCTTCATTAGACAAGATAAGCCTCCACACACCATATCAAAACAACTAAAAGGCACGTTCTCTAGTATTGGAATACGATTCAATAATTCCGTTACAGCTGTGTATGTATAACTAATATGCTCTCTTGCATCCAAATCATTATAAAGAATATCTTCCCAAATATTGACAGCAGATTTTGTCGTACCATTAAGAGAAGGTATATTAAACAAATCGGCAGTTTCGGCAAGATCTCTACGTTTTACAACTATACTTGGCTCATCACCATACTTGAATGTCTTTGGAGATAGTCCCAAAAGATTCAATCCACAATTGAACGCTAATTCTCCAAACTTGAATAGACAAGGATTACATGGTATTCCTTTAATTGTAAGAGTACCAATAGTAAGAGTGCCAATAGTAAATTTCTTCAAAGGTTTATAATGAGGCACAGCCCCTGGAGTTCCACCAGTTGAATAATTAGTTTCAACATGACCCAAACCTCCGGTTGAGCCGACTCCTCCACCTCCGATGCTAATTTTCGGTAATGTGATACAAGGCCAAACTGTAATGTAACCTTCCTTCAAAACTACACCGCCACACTCAAACGAATAATGAATCTTTAAAGAACAGTCATCATCCTCTTCTTCAGCAGTCTCTTCTTCTTCGTCTTCCTCCTCTTCATCTTCTTTTTTCTTATCATCAGAATCACCGCCAGGGACATCAACGATTGGTCCGAATCCGCCATTGTTGTTGCCGGAACCGCCACCAACGCCGCTTCCGCCACCGTTGTTTCCACCTCCATCACCTGGAGTAGAAGGATTAACAGGTGTAGTGTCTGGCTCTACTGGTACAATTGTATCTCGCACAACAGGTATTAACGTATCGATAATATTCTTGCTGATACGCTCAATCGTGATAGGTACAATCATAGAGTAATTAGCAGGAAGCGAATCAACATGATCAATATCAGGAGTGAACTTGAATCCTTTGTATCTTGGCATAACCAATTTCACATCCTTAGCCGCAATCATACCATGATTTGTCACCTGAAGATATGCGACATCCTTGTCGCCAGGATTAAACTTTTCTCTTGCCGGTATTCCCTTAGGGAATGATGCCGTAACTACAGGAGCCGGAACATTTGTTTCAAACTGTGCGTCGATAGATAGTTCATATTTATCCTCTATCTCAACTTTTTCAACCTTCCAACTGTACTTGACTGCAGTGTATGAAATGAATGCCAATTGACTGATTGTCTGACCAGCCTGTATTGTGATTAGTTCATTATAACTTGAATGGTTATCCGCAGTCACAACCAGTAGATACTCTCCTTCAGGAATACTATCCAAACGAACCATACCAGTGCTGTCAGTCAATCCACTTGCTACGACCTGGCTATTGTTGAATGCTTTCCTGATCTCAACTTTAGCTCCAGCTATATGTGGCTTTGAAGCAGTGTTATAGTAATACTCATCAACAACATCAACAACAATACCACCAGTACTTTCTGAAGTGTATTCCATAGAGTACGTAATAGTTGTAGATTTACCATTCTCACAATTGATACCTATTGTTCCATCAATTGGAGTATTAAGCTTTGCTCCTTCATAGTAAGCCATCTTCAATGTTGCCTTCACTGTATCTCCTGCCTTTATACTCTCAATATCATTGCCGTCCAAAATTGCCATGCCAGGAAAATCCTTAGGAAGATCAAAAGTTACTTTTCCCGACTCACCTATTCCTTCATTACATAGCAATAGCTCAATAAATTTTGGATTCTGCTTTGACACATACTCCTTGATATTGGCAGGCAACACCTTAATTTGACCGAATGGAGCTTCACAATAGAAGTACGAAATGAAGTCTGCAGTAAGATTGTCTGCAGTCTGGACACGGAATGTCGACTGCCTAAACAGATCTCCTTCTGTCACTTTATCTCCTGTCACTCTGAAATTGATAGTCTTCGACTCCAATCCTTTCAACACATCGATAGAATCAAACTCAATCTTACAACCATCAGCCAAAGACATTGCTCTTACCTTGATATCGCTAGTTTCTATCTTACTGCGGTTAGTCACAGTCAACGTGCCTGTGATTGTATCTCCTTTCTGAACTAGCCATTTTTCTGTATTGACTCTACATGATATGCCTAGAATATTAAACTCGTCATAAGTACCGTTTGAATTCTCTCCATTCAGACTTATGCCTACAGAATATACACCGCTTTCATAAACTGAAGATGCGTACTTGACAGAGACAACTCCGTTTGCATCTGAATACTCATTGAACTCTCTAAGCTTAGATCCATTCTTAAACAATGTAATCTTTAGATTCTTGCCCTCGTATGGCACACCATAAGCATCTGTCACCAAGCCTTTGATCTCAATAGTGTCGCCGGCACGATAAGCATCTTTTCCAACTGCAGCATCAAAAACATAATAGTTGGCCAAAAGACCCTTCAAAATATATACAGTCTTCTTGCTACCGGACTTAAATGTAAGTGTTGCATTGCTTATTGGCTTCTTAGAATCAGTAGGATTATAGAAAATCTTTACTGTTCCTCCTTCCAATGCATTCCACTTGCTGTCATTCTCCACATAGAAATCATTGGCATCGTCACCAGTAATATCATAAGAGATAGTGTCCTGCAATTCGAATCCCTTAATCTGACGAGTCAAATAAGAAGGCTCACCCAACTTAGAACCAAACTCACAGTTGATATTTCCGTACGACTCAAGGCTTGCCGGAATATCTATTCCGAACTGCATTGTGTCAGAATAGACAGTATCACAAGCGATAGCAGCTTTCACCAAATACTTGTATGTAGTGTGGTTGTCAAGAGAAGTGAAGTATTTGCTATGTACATTCAAATAAGTTCCTGTCGGAACAGATGGCATCTTCTCTGTTGACTTCCATACGTACAACTCATATTTCTCAACTTCCACTGGAAGATTCAACTGGTTCCATTCAACTGTCATGTTTGTTGAAACCATGTTGACATAATTTCCAGCAGGACTCTTAATGGAAATCTTTTGCTTTGAGAAATCAGGATATACATAATAGTTGTAGTCAAATGTAGTACCTGCCAAACCTGCTTTGTTGTAAGGAGTCACCTTCAACGTCAAAGTATCGATATCGTTCTTAGTTGTATAAAGTTGCATCGATGGAATTGTCTTGCCGCTTCCTGAAGTCGACACAAATCCTAATACTTTTCCTGCATTGTCAACCTCCCACTCCACCTTGGAAATGTTAGAATCAAATGTCGCCTCTAGTGAATGCTTATTACCGCAAACCACCTGGCTGTAATCCAACATCTGAACATATCCTCCATCAAACTCTATTGCTCCAAGGTCGACTGATTTACCATAAATTCTTGCGCCACCATTCAAATCACTCTTCGCAGTCGTCAAGCTATCAATACCTTTGTCGATACAAGATGATGTCGCATGTAGACGATAGTCGCCACCTACAGAATTGATGAAGCAAACGTAATTCTGCGACGCATCTGATCCACTGTTCGATTTTGCCAACTTGATATTGTTTTCTCCAGTCAAGTCGTCATCAGAAGCACAGTTTACCACAGTAATTCTACCGTTCGCCGAAATCTGAGGCTCTAACGCATTCCCCATCTTGTTTCTATAGACGATAGAGTTTGCTATTGTTCCGTTGTCAGAGTAAACGGTACTATAATATGACTCATTGTCAGCAACAGTACAATTTATTATTGACGAACCATAAGTAAGGAAAATCAAATGAGTATAAGAACGAGTCTTACAATTTGTGATTTGAGAATTGGAAATCACAGATTTGTTGATTTTTAATAGATGACTATATGTTTCGTTTCCATCTATCAAACATCCATCGACCACTGAATTAGATGTCATTGCAATAACATAATCATTAGACTCCTTGTTGATATTGTTGACGATCTTACAACCACTCATTGTTGTCTCTGACAAATCAATTGTATGGTAGGCTTTAGACTCGTTTGTTTCAAACAATGAGTTGGAAACCTTTGCATTTTTAGCTTCCAACGCACTTGTCTTGTATGCCTTATTGTTTTTCACAATACAACTGTCAACCTCACCACCTTTCAAATACAGTGCGACATTATTGTTTGATTTTGAAGTATTCATATTTCCGTTATCACAGATAACCGAATTTGAAATCTTACTATTGACAGAATAAACCGCTAATCCAGAGTTCTCGGCATGACAATTCTTAACGATGCAGTTATTCAAAGTCGTGTTTCCACACAAATATACTCCACCACCATTGACTGCAAATCCATTCTGGATTGTGAATCCGTCAACAACAACCGCCACAGTATCTGCAAATACATAATTCTGAGTGATCACACGTCTTGAGTCCTTTCCATCAAGTATTGTAGGATTCTTCGCAATATCACGTGCAGATAGCGACGTTTCCGTTCCGGCAAAACCTCCGTATAGACTGATTCCACTAGCCAAATTCACTACCGTGGACAAAGTAGTGTCGCCATAGTATGTACCGGCAGCCACCCATATCTGGTGTTTCTTACCATCATGAGAAGCCATCTTCACCGCCTCGTCAACATCTCCGAAAGCCGTATTCCAACTTGTACCGTCGCCCTTTGAACCCTCTTTTACATATACGATTTCACTAAGAGCAGGACAAGCAGAATACTTTGACTCAATAGCTCCAAGATCTGTTGCACCATACTGCTTTCTTGTTTTTCCAAACAGATCAAAAGAATAGTCTGTATCCTCTCCTCTATTGATACAGTACGACTTTTCAGATAAGGAATAATCTCCATTTTCCGGACTTACGAATGCCGCCAACTCCTTTGTACCCATTATGTTTCCGTCTCCTTCAATGTACTCCTCAAACATTGAGTGGCTGAACACATTCTTCTCACCACGTGTCTTGATTTGACTAGTGTATTCGTCTGTGAACTTGGTTCCGACAATGATAGAATTGATTACATTTGCGTAATGAGTTTCCAACACAACCGGTGATCCTGTCTCATTATCAACAAATGTCGTATTCACCATTTTTGAACCATAATCCAAATAAATAGGCTCTTGTGAACCATCCACATTCTTATTGCCATAGACCAAAGAATTGGATAAAGTGGAGAATTCTCCAATTTCCAAAATTCTACTTTCGCCTTTTGCTACATTATTGTATACCTGACAACGATCCATTGATGATGAGTAGATCAATTGAACAATCTCACCATCACATTCATTTTCAAATATCTTTGAGTCTTCAATTCTTGATTTAGATTCTATAAAAACGACCTGGTATGACGTGCTTATATTGTTTGAAATAGAGCATCCCTTTACAAGACTAGCTGAAATTGCACAAACACCTGCATTTGCTCCATAATTGTTTGTCACATCACAATTGATCAATTCAGATGAATCTGTCAAAAACAAAGGATGATCAAACTTGTAACTATCCTTATTGCCATCAATTTTTGTGTTAGAAATCCTACTATGACTTGCATATATAGCCGACATAGCTTTCGCAGTATTGTTTCTCACAACACAACTGTCCATTTCGGAACGATACAAATAAATCGTCATTTCATATTTTTCCGATTTATTGTCACAAATTATACAGTTCTTGATTTTTGCATTATCAGAATGTATTGCAGTACCACGACTGGAAGTTATGGTGTTATGAGTCAAGATACAGTTGTTGAGAGTAGTATTCTTTCTCAAATATGCTCCTCCTCCTCCATCACTGCTCGCATTACCATTCTGGATTTTGAAACCATCAACAACAACAGATGCTGTATCGGCAAAGTCATATTGCTGACTTATTACCCTAATCTTTCCATCTCCATCCAATATCGTAGGATTTTTCGCAGTGTCTCTTGCAGAAACAGATGTCTCTGTACCCGCAAATCCTCCATACAGACTGACATTAGACTTTAGAGTGACTACAGCCGACGAACCTCCTTTGTAGACTCCCTTGGCAACCCAAACATCAACACCCTTCTTAGCAGCCGAATCCACAGCCTGCTGAAGATTACCCATCGCTTTACTCCAGGAACTTCCGTCTCCGTCTGCTCCCGCCTTAACGTAAAGGTGGTCTTTTGCCGACGCCGATAGCGCGACAAAGGAAATCGCCACACTCA
>JAZQQY010000032.1:0-53485 GCA_045629285.1 Paludibacteraceae bacterium
CTCCCAGCACTGGTCGACCGTGAGCGCGCTCGTCACCTCAATGAACGCGATCTTGCCGCCGAACAGCGCCCGCAGGCCTACGGGCTGGTGCAGGGCCCACGGCGTCGCGCAGTAGACGACATCGCAGTCCCCGAAGTCGCAGAGGTCCTTGTACGCCTCGTCGCCGACATAGGTCCTGATCTTGTCGACACCCGGATAGTTCTGCTCCCTGAGCCAGGCCAGGTTCTCGTCGACCTGGCACTGACGGTTGTCGCACAGGGCGACGACGTCAATGCCCGGAATCATCGAAACGCGGTGGACGGCGGCCGTGCCGCGCCCGCCGATGCCGACGAAGCCGACGCGAATGCGCTTGCCCATCAGCTTGCGGTAGGCGTAGTTCTGCATCTGCCCGCCTTCGCCAAGCCCAAGCCGATTGAGATGGCACCCCGCGGCAAACGCCGCCGCGCCCATCCACGCCGTCCCCTTCAGAAACTCTCTTCTATCCATCCCTACCTCCAACTTTCAACTTGCAACTTGCAACTTGAAACCTGAAACTTGAAACCTGAAACTTGAAACCTGAAACTTGAAACCTGAAACTTGAAACTTGAAACCTGAAACCTGAAACTTGAAACCCCAATCCCCGATTTTGCACCCAAATCGGCAATTTTCTAGACAAATCGGCAATTTTTACCGACAAAATCCTTGTCCTTTTGTTTTTTTTCTTACTTTTGCATCAACGTTGATAACAAAATAAGAGGATATGAAACATACTTACAGCTTAACTCGAATGTTAAAACCGTTATTCACTTCGGTGTTTGCAACGGCAGCTGTGGCAGCTTCTGCTACAGTTACAATCACAGAAATCATGCCAAGCAATATCGCCACAACAGTCAGCGATAAGTTCGACTACAACGGTTATGTTGAGTTCTACAACGATGGCGAGCCAGTCAATCTATATGGTTGGTACGTCAAGAACATGAAGGAAGGTAAACTGAATTGGCAGATTCAGCTTAATGAGTCGCATGTATTACCTAAAGGCTACAGCGTGATGTTCTTCGGAAAGGAAGAGACTTCCAGTGAAAAAGCAGCAGCCGTACATCCTTTGTATGTAGGAAGCGTACAGAAGAAACTTACTTCTGACGAAGGTGCCATCATCTTCTCAAGCAAGGGTGACACAATTTCAATGTCGTACCCATCTCAGTACCCTCACGTATCTTACTCGAATGAAGGATTCATGGAGCCAACTCCAGGAGCAGAAAACGGAGCTGCTTACAAGGTCGCAGACAGAGTTGCAAAACCGGTATTCGGAGGAACGACTCCTGGTCTAATCGGAGCAGGTAACACTGGTACTGCCGAATTGTCATGTAAGACAGAAGGAGCAAAAATCTATTATACATTAGACGGAAGCATTCCTACATTGGAGAAAGGTATCGAATACACTGCTCCAATTGAAATCTCAAACAATACAATTATCCGTGCAAAAGCATTCAAGGATGGCGTTCTTTATAGCGACGTTGCTACTGCATCATACATCTATTTAGGTGAATTCTACGAGACTTGTGGCGAGACAACCCTTCCAGTAGTGTCGATCGTAGCAGACAGCATCGATTTGTACAGCGACTCTTTGGGAAGCTGCGTAGTCGGAAAAAACGGAGCACAGACAATCTGTTCTTCTGATAAGATCAAGAAAGCAAACTACCATCAGGAGTGGTATCGTCCCGCCAACTTCGAATATATTGTCGACGGAAAGTCAGTCAACAGTCAGGAGGTAGAAGTCGCATTGCAGGGTGGATGTTCTCGCGCACATGGAGTAAAGAGCTTTAAGATCAAGACAAACAAGCGTACAGGAGAAAACAAGTTCCAGTACAACAAGTTCTTTGCAGACAGAGACTACACAAAATACAAGGCTCTTACTTTGAGAAACGGAGGAAACGGATTCGGTTATTTGTTCCCTCGTTGGCGTGACGGTTACATGCAGAACTTGGCAAAAGATATGAACATCGACTTGCAGGCATATATGCCAGTAGCCTACTTCTTGAACGGAAAATTCCACGGAATGATGGGATTGCGTGAGAGAATGGATGAGACTTATCTAAGCCAAAACTATGGCATCGAAGAGGATGAAATCGACATGTTGAAGGTCGTTAACGGAACAGGCTTCGTTGCACAGTACGGTTCAAACGAGGACTACTACGCTATGCAGGAGTACGCAAGAGACCACAACCAGGATCCAGACTTCTTCGATAATATGTGTGAGATGATGGATATGGACGAGTTCATCGACTACCATATTCTTGAGCAGTTTGTAGGAAACACAGACTGGGTAATCAACAACATCAAGATCTGGAGAAAGAAGAACGGTGGAAAATGGCGTTGGATGGTTTACGACACAGACTTCGGAATCTCTCAGCATACAAGTGTATCGAAGAACATGATCACTTTTGCCCGTACAAACGGCAAGGGTGAATATCCAATGTTATTCGATGGATTGGCCAAGAACGAAGACTTCAAATATAAGTTTGCAGACAGATTCATGTACGCAATGGAGAAGTACTTCAATACAGAAAAAGCATTCGCATTGCTAGATTCAATGTACAAGCTTACTAACATTGACATGTGCGCTACTATGGCATGTCCAGATTTCGGATATGTCGGCAACCAGGTAAAATATGACGGAGCTATCGAAGAAATGCGTGATTTCATCGAGCGCAGACCGAATTACGTGACAAAGCATTTGGCTTCTCTTTTGGGAATTGCTAATGCAAAAGCAGATGTTTCTGTAAGAGTTGAATTCGACGGTGATGAGGAGCCAGACTACTCATTCATGGTCAACAAAAACAAATTTAACAACGAGGTATTCAACCAGTCGTTGTTCGTCGGCGAGCGTGTAAAGGTTGAGGTGAGAGTTCCACTTGGCTACAAGGTTTCTTCTTGGACAGTAAACGGAACTTTGACTGAGGATCCATCGACAACAATGACAATCGACAGTGCAAGCGTGGAAGGTACAGACATTCAGGTATTGTTGACTAAGGACGAGAACTTCTCTATCCCAAGATTGTTCATCAACGAGGTCTGTGCATCTAACGGTGCTCATACAGACGAGTTCGGATCGACTCCAGACTGGATCGAGATCTACAACAGCGAGGCTTACGATGTTGATTTGGCAGGTATGGTGTTGAAGAATGTAACTTCAAATTCTACATCGACTATCCCATTCGGTTCATCCAAGACAATCATCCCGGCAAAGAGCCACGTAGTGCTTTGGGCGGACAAGGGCAAGAGCATCAGCCCACTTCACTTGAACTTCAAGTTGAACGCAGACCTCGGTCAGAAGCTTCAGTTGATCATGCCGTTGACTTCAGGCGACACTTTGATCGACGAGATGAACTACATGGTGCATGACCGCAACTTCTCTTTCGGTAGAGTGACAGACGGTGATACAGCAATGACTATCTTCACAAAATGTGATCCATCAGCATACGGATTATTCAAGAACTCACCAATGGCTGCCAACGGAAGCGTTATCTGTTCGGAAGAGACAATCGACGCTGTTGATCAGTTTGATGCAGTCACAGAGGTCACTCTATATCCAAACCCAACAAACTCTGTTTGGACTCTTGGCACAGAGGGTAATTACGTAGTAACTAACATGCTTGGTCAGGTTATCGAGATGGGTAAGGCAGAAACCGGAACTCAGATCGGAGAGAATTATCCTGCCGGTGTGTATATGTTGAGAATGAACGGAGCTACAGTCAAGATTGTAAAACAGTAATTTCTCTTATATATCCAATCACGTTAATTGCGGTGGCGAATCCTTCGTCACCGCAATTCTATTAAAACAGAAATGAAGGATGCGGAATGAGAAATATTTCTTAATTTCACGTCAACAAAATAACAAACTATATGAAAACAGAATTCTTTAAGATGCGTAGTGGAGACTTGATCCCAAACATTGCATTCGGGACATGGCAGATCACAAACGAAGACGCATGTCGTTGCGTCAACGAAGCCTTGGAAGTTGGCTATATCCATATCGACACTGCTAATGCCTACGAGAATGAGAAGGGGGTTGGCGAAGCTATCAGAAATTGTGGCATTGCTCGTGAAAAGTTGTTCATCACGACAAAAGTTCCTGCTGAGATGAAAACATACGAGGAGGCAAAGAAGAGCATTGAAGAGTCGTACAAGAATCTTGGATTGGAATATATCGATCTTTTGCTTATCCACGCTCCAAAGCCATGGGATGAGATGCACGGCGGTTCACCAAAGAAATACTTGGCTGAGAATGTAGAGGTATGGAAGGCATTGTGTGAAGCGAAAGCAAATGGTTGGGTTAAACATATCGGAGTTTCAAATTTCAACATCGAAGACTTACAAAACATCTTCAACCACAGCAACGAGATTCCTGAAGTCAACCAGATTCGCGTCCACGTAGGACACGTGCCAGACCAGATCATTGATTTCTGCAACAAGAACGGTATTGTAGTAGAGGCATATTCTCCAAATGCAACAGGCCGACTAATGAAGCACCCTACCCTTTTGAAGATTGCCCAGGCTCACAATGTGACTCCAACTCAGGCAGCTATCCGTTTTGATTTGCAGCTTGGTTTGTTGCCATTGCCTAAGACGACACACAAGGAGTATATGATTCAAAACAGTTCACTAGATTTCGTTTTGACTGACGCAGAAATGCAGGAATTGCTAAGCATCAAAGATGACGAGCAAAACAAATTGCCATAAAAAAGAAAACCGGACACATCACTGTGTCCGGTATACTAACAAATATTTTAAGACTGATGGACAAATATCCGAAAATACCATTTATTCTGGTTTTCTGATTCTAATTCATTTTTCTCTCTGTTGCGAGTTTTCCCGATTGTGGGAAATCTCACAAAAGAAAGGACGTAATTATTATGTGTTACGACAATTTCATTGACTTTTTATAAAGGTTCCCTGTAAAGCAGATTGACCGTTGATAGACAAATCTGCTTTTTGCAATCTTTGGAATGGTGAATAAAAATTGATAAAAAAAATACAATTCTTATTCTCTTGAAGATGGGAAAACACATTTCCAATCGTCATCTCAATTAAAAGGATTTACATCCAAGTTCAACTCTTCCAAAGTTGGATCATTACAGATACCGTTGAATAGGATAGTTCCTGTCGACATATCTCTGATACCGAAGATGAACGGGCGATTTAGATTGAGATACTTGACTGGTTCCGGATCTAATA
The DNA here is from genome assembly GCA_045629285.1 of Paludibacteraceae bacterium. Classification (GTDB taxonomy): domain Bacteria; phylum Bacteroidota; class Bacteroidia; order Bacteroidales; family Paludibacteraceae; genus UBA1723. The sequence continues at coordinate 5,215 of JAZQQY010000032.1, forward strand.
TTGCCCTATCTCCAAGAATGATTCTTGTCACCGCACTAGCCTCAACACCCGTTTCAGACAACTCAAAGAATGTCTTTTGTGTGACATCCTGGACATATAGGTTATCCATGTTCTTTCTCTCTGCAGAATCCACACATGCCATTAGGTCGGCTGCACCAGGACTAAACATTGTCTTGATGCCCAATCCGTTCAACACCTCTCTCATCTTATCACCGCCACATTCAAACTTGACTTTGAATCTAGGAGCGGAGAATATAACCTTAGGAGTCTCCAAATTACCTACCACTGTATTCCAGTTTGATGCAAGATAGTCGACTGTTGACTCTGTGCTCTTTCCTTCTGCAGGAAGGATGAAGAATGCCTGGTACGACTTGTTACCTAGAGGAAGCTCTCCGTAAGAAAGTTCTGCATTCTCAAAATAGTTGACTTTTTCATCTCCTGAGACAAAATATTGCTGAACCTCCTTACCGGATGCATTCTTGAATGAATAAGGGATCTCCGAAGTCTGCAATCTCTTGACAAACTGCCCCTTGAAATAAATTGCGTTAAGAAGAACAAAAATATTATAAGCTTCCAACTTATCAACAATCTTATCTACCATTCCATTCGTCTTCTCCGAGCACCAGTTGTTGATGTACGAAACCATGCTATCATCAAAAGGTCCACCCTTCATCTCAGCACCGTAATTATCGGTAAGGAACTTTGTAAAGTCATCATCAAACTTCGAAACTCTTCCCGTATTATAAATAGCTGAGTTTGCAACAGTTAATTTTATAGATGGGTCAACATTAACCAACTCATTTACGATTGAACTAAAATATGCATTTACCTCAGCTGAAGAGTATCCATTCAGACCAATTCCATCTATAATTTCAGATCCAGTTACTCCGTTCGCTCCATTCTGTAGCATTGCAAGTGCAATAGACATACTTAAAGGAGAAACAAACTGATTCTTTTCTTTAGATTCAGACTTAGCAACAGAAGAAAGCATCTTCCAAGAGAATTCATTTGTTGCCGAGCAAACTGCCGACTTCTTCTCCGGAGTTAGCGATGCAAGTTTCAACTTGTCTGCTTTCTGTACAGTATTCTGTTCACTGCCATTCGATGGCTGAACATCGTCGTCATCGCTACAACCCACGAACGCTGTCATTACTAGAGGTAGGCTTATCGCCGCCAACGTAACTTTTGAAATAAATCTTTTCATACATCCAATTTTTTCAAAAACTAATAAATGTAACTTAAAAACATCGAACTTAGTCTACATATAACATAAAACTAATAATCGACTAAACCGTATTCAAACTACATGTCTTTTTCGCATCTCGCTTGTCATACAATGCTGCAAATGTATAGTTAAAAACGCAACCATATTTTCAAATACGTAAAATATACGGTCAATTTATTATTTACGCATTTACAATCCTTATATCATATTAAAAAGCAATACATTACAAAAATTCGCACATTCATCAAAATTTACGGATTTTACATAACAAAAGTCATCGTATGCCATTTTTTATCATAAAAAAAGGAGAACCAAACAACGTCGGTTCTCCTTTATAACAATGGATGAATTAAAATTACTTCATCTTAACCTTCATCTTGATATCCTGCTTAGGACGGTCGCCGCGCTCAGTCTCAACAGCAGCGATCTTATCAACTACCTCAAGACCCTCAACAACCTCACCGAATACAGTGTACTCGTTATCAAGGAATGGAGTACCACCGATCTCCATGTAATCCTTCTTCATCTGCTCTGGCATAGCCACACTCTGCTTGTCCTTGAACTCAGTCTCAACAGTCTTGATCAACTGATCCTGTAGAGCCTGAAGACCTGCCTGGTCTCGATTCAGACGCATAGACTTTATAGAATCCTTGTTCTCCTGAACCAACTGATCAAATCTAGCCTGCATTGCCTTCTGACCCATTGCGCGCTCCATCTGCTTCAACTCGTTCTCGTTGTACTTCTTACCCTGAACAATGTAGAACTGGCAACCAGAAGATCTCTTCTCTGGGTTAACCTGATCACCCTGACGTGCAGCTGCAAGAGCTCCCTTCTTATGATAGTGAGTAGGATAAACGAACTCAGCTGGAACTGTGTAGCCAACATCACCAGCACCAAGCTGCTTTCCTGCAGGAGCACCCTTTGAATCTGGGTCACCACCCTGTACCATGAAATCCTTAATAACACGGTGGAACAACAAATCGTTGTAGAATCCCTCCTTTACAAGTTTCAAGAAATTGTCGCGGTGCTGAGGAGTGTCGTCGTAAAGACGGACAACCATTGTACCATACTCACACTCAATCTTTACCAAGTTCTCTTTTTCTTTTGCTTCCATACTCATTAGACTTGCCATAAACATGGCGATGAATAATATTAGTTTCTTTTTCATTACTTCCCCATTCATTTAGTGAAACAATCGGTTGAGATCCACTTTCCTCTCCAACCGTCTGCAAAAGTAGCATTTTTTGCCATATCATAAGGAGATTAAGCAAGATTGTTTTCTTAGATTCCAACGTCGCCTTCTCATTTTTATCAACAATGTGCATCATTTTGGCAAAAAAAGTGGTAAAGAGTTTTATTAAATGGAAACAATTCTTAACTTTGCACCCGCATTGCACATAAGTTACCAAGTGAAATAGTAAAAAAATTAAAATTCAAATAAAAATGAAGAAAGATATTCATCCAGAGTCATACCGTCCTGTAGTATTCAAGGACCTTTCAAATGGCGATATGTTCATTTCTCGTTCTACAGTGGCTACAAAGGACACTATCGAGATCGAAGGAGAGACTCTACCATTGGTAAAGCTTGAAATCTCTGCATCATCTCACCCATTCTACACAGGTGTTAAGAAGATGGTTGACACAGCTGGACGTGTTGATAAGTTCCTTAGCAAGTACGGTAACCGTAACAAGAAGTAATAAAGGACTTGTCTTTATACAGCATAAGGGACATTTACCATTTTTGGTGAGTGTCCTTTTTTGATTTTATTTAGTACCTCAAATTTTATACAGTATGAAGGTAGCTATTTTTGGAAATGTAAACCGTGAAGAAGTCGCTATATACTCTGCCAAACTAATCTACGAGTTGCAGAAACACGACATCGCCATAACTTGCGAGCCATATTTCTTGGAGTTTCTCGACCGTAATGGTGTTGCCACACAAAACATCACGACTTTCGAGACGGGCCACGAAATCGACGCAGATGTCGCATTCAGCGTCGGCGGAGACGGTACATTCATCCGCTCCGTTGCAAAAATCGCACGTCAGGAAATTCCTCTACTTGGTATAAATGCCGGACGACTTGGGTTCCTTGCCGACGTCGACGGAGAAAAAGAGATTACTAAAGCCGTAGATGCTATCGCTTCAGGTAATTATAAGGTTGAAGACCGTCCGTTGCTAAAACTTTCTACCGACGGAAAAAAGTTTTCAAAATTCAACTACGCAATCAACGAAATTGCAATCTCGAAGCAAGACACCTCTTCAATGATTGCAATCAATACATATATCAACGGTGAGTTCGTGACAAAGTATCAGGCCGACGGACTTATCATCGCCACTGCAACTGGATCCACAGCCTACGCAATGAGCGTCGGTGGACCAATCGTAGTGCCTCATGCAAACAATTTCATCATCACTCCCGTCGCACCTCATAGCCTAAGCATTCGCCCGCTAGTGGTAACAGACGATTGCGAAATGGAACTTCGTGTGGAGAGCCGCAACGGTCAGTTCCTTATCTCTCTTGACGGCAGATGTGAAGTCTTTCCGGAAGATATCCGCTTGAAGGTCAGAAAAGCTGATTTCTTCATGAAGACAATCCGTCTTCACAACCACTCGTTCTACACTACCATCCGTGAGAAACTGATGTGGGGAACGGACCAACGTAAGTATTAATTAAAAATTAAGGGTTAAGAATTAAAAATGGCCAGCCCAAATTCTTAACTTTTAACTCTTACTTCTTAATTTATGGACAAAAAGGATCTTAAAATCGTATATATGGGTACACCAGATTTCGCGGTTGAACCGTTGAAACGTCTGGTGGAAGATAAATATAATGTGGTAGGTGTTGTGACAATGCCAGACAAACCTGCCGGTCGCGGTCACAAACTGCAGTTTTCTCCAGTTAAGCAATATGCCGTCGACAACAATCTTCATGTAATGCAGCCAGAGAAATTGAAAGCTGAGGAGTTTGTGAATGAGCTTCGTTCGCTCAACGCTGACCTATTCATCGTGGTGGCATTCCGTATGCTTCCTGAGGTGGTTTGGGCTATGCCTCGTCTTGGCACATTCAACCTTCACGGCTCTCTTCTTCCTCAGTATCGTGGTGCGGCTCCGTTGAACTGGGCTGTTATCAATGGCGAGACTGAGACAGGCATCACAACTTTCTTCCTAACTCACGAGATTGACACAGGCAAGATTATCCAGCAGGAGAAGATCGCTATCAATGAGGAGGATAACGTCGGCACAATCCACGATAAGCTTATGATCATGGGTGGAGACCTTGTGCTCGACACTGTGAAGAATATCATCGCTGGTACTATTGCACCAAAACCACAGGAGGAGCTTTATGCGTCGGAATCAGAGTTGAAACCTGCTCCAAAAATCTTCAAAGAGACTTGTCATTTGGATTTCAATAATCCAACTGAGAATATCCACAACCTTGTGCGTGGTCTTTCTCCATACCCTGCCGCTTGGGCAAACCTTTCTGCAGAAGGTAAAGAGGATGTCCAGATGAAGATCTACGAAACTAAAAAAGAGATCTGCGCCCACAATTCAGAGCCAGGAACATTGGTGACAGACGGAAAGAAGTTCTTGAAAGTTGCGACAAAGGACGGTTACCTTCACTTGTTGCAGATTCAGGTGCCAGGAAAGAAGCGTCTACCAATCGAGGATTTCCTACGTGGATTCCGTTTCGACGCAGAGTTTAAGCTTAATTAAATGAATAATTAATAGTTAATAATTAAAGGGCTACAGTAAACCAACAAATAGAAGTCAAAGCCATCAACATAAATTATTAATTATTAATCATTAACTATTAACTAAAAATGATAGATAGAGACAGCACGATTTGCGCAATAAGCACCGCAGCCGGCGTTGGAGGAATTGCAGTAATCAGAGTTTCTGGTCCCGAAGCATTCTCCATTGTCGACGGGGTTTTCACGTCAAACAGCCACGCATCATTGAAGGATTGCAAATCTCATGTGTTGAAATATGGCGTTATTGTTGACGGTGATGAAACTATCGACGACGTGGTGTGCGCCATCTTCAAGGAGGGGAAATCCTACACAGGCGAAGATACTGTCGAAATATCATGCCATGGATCTATCTATATCCAAAAGAGAATCATTGAGTTACTGCTTCGCAAAGGTTGTAAGATGGCAGGTCACGGAGAGTTCACCCAACGCGCGTATCTCAACGGAAGGATGGACTTGTCGCAAGCAGAAGCAGTGGCCGACCTTATAGCCTCAACCTCAAAGAAAGCCCACAACATCGCAGTCAAGCAGATGAAGGGAGGCTTCTCCAACGAGTTGATGCAACTACGAATGTCATTGTTGGAATTCGTGTCGCTTATCGAGCTTGAATTGGATTTCAGCGAAGAAGATGTGGAGTTTGCCGACAGAGCCAAGCTACGTGAGCTAATCAATGCAATTGAGCAGAGAGTCAGCAAGTTAGCAAACTCATTCAAGGCAGGTAACGCAATCAAGAACGGAATCCCAGTAGCCATCGTCGGCGAAACAAACGTGGGCAAATCCACACTGTTGAATCTCCTTCTTGGTGAGGAGAGAGCCATCGTCAGCGATATCCACGGAACGACTCGTGACACTATCGAAGACACTTTGCAGGTCGACGGTTATACACTCCGTTTGATCGACACTGCAGGCATCCGCAACACCGATGACGCCATCGAAAACCTTGGTATCCAACGTTCGTATAAGATGATGGAGCAGGCAGATATCGTGATCTTCATCGTTGATGCTTCACGTAACGAAAAAGAGATTGTCAACTTCATCAACGCACAACAATTGCAAGACAAGCTTGTGCTTCTTCTGTTCAACAAATCAGACATTTGCGAGCAGGATAAATTGGAAAGACTACTCAACAACAAATATAATTTCGATGCCACTACCCTTTCCGTATCTGCTAAGAACGGTGTCGGCAAAGAGGCAATCGAATCAACGTTGGCTAAATTCGCAGAGAATATTGCCGGCGAAGACAATGATATCATCGTCACAAGTGCCCGTCACTACGCAGCACTCTGCGACGCACTTGCAGGAATCGACCGTGTGAAGAACGGCCTCAACACCAACCTCTCTGGCGACCTCATCAGTCGTGACATTCACGATATCCTAGATGCTCTTGCGTCGATCACAGGTGGAGAAATCACAACCGACGAAGTCCTTGGTAATATATTTGCACATTTCTGTATTGGCAAATAAAAGAGTAATAATGAACAAGTTATCCCAAATCTTCAAAGAAGATTCACATTACAGATCACTATTCCTATCATTGCTATTTTCAGCAATCGGATTCGGGTTGTATAAGGGCGTCATCGACAACTACATGGCGGAGGTGGTGAAGATCGAGGAATTCGACCGTGGATTGACTGAGTTCTTCCGTAAACTACCAGGTCTGCTACTTGTGTTGATTCTTGCGATATTCTATAAGTCGTCGGCAGAGAGGATGTACAAGATTGGTATGATTATCATGGTGATAGGAATGACAATGCAGGCATTCATCTCGCCTACCAAACTGTTGGTTATCGCTGCAATATTCTTCTATTCGACGGGAGAGCATATCCAACTCGGCATGAAAAATACCCTTTCTCTGGAGTATTCCAAAGACGGTAAGGGAGGAGAGGCTCTTGGCTATCAAAACTCCATCTATCAGATTGGAAACCTCTTTGGATATGGTGTCATCATCGTCGCCTTTGCACTTGTACAAAGCACCGCACTCTTCTCGCCAACATTCATGGCTGCAGCAATCTGTATGCTTTTGGCAATGCTGGTAAGTCTGAGAATGACGGGTCAGAGCAAGACTGACAAAAACAAAAGCCGATTCTACTTCAGAAAGAAATTTACAAAATACTATATGCTTGAAGTGTTCTACGGAGCACGAAAGCAAGTTTTCTTCACCTTCGGACCATACGTATTGATTCTATTCTATGGAGCCGACGCCGGAACGATCAGTCTGCTTTTTGCCATTTCAGCGATAGCATGTTTCGCATTGGCACCGATGGTAGGCAAACTCATCGACCGCATTGGTTATAAACCCGTTATGATTGGCGACACGTTGATTCTTGTCATCGTCTGCTTCTTCTACGGTTATGCCCACCACCTTTTCGACATGCACACAGCCATGATCGTCTGCTGCGTCAACTATGTGCTCGACTCTATAATCTCCCTTGCGTCGATGGCATCCAACGTCTACGTACAAGATATCTCCGACGATAAGAATGAGATGCGAGCAACCATCTCCACAGGAATCTCCGTCAACCATTTCATCACCATCTTCATCGCCCTTCTCGGCGGTTGGATTTGGAAAGTGTTGGGTATCGAAACGTTGTTCCTTATCTCCGCAATCCTTGGATTGTGCAACAGTGCGTATGCAGCGACAATAAAGGGAAAAGGAGTATGGTAGTGGATTTGGGAAGAGGCAATTGGAAAGAGCACGTCAATTCTATACTATTTATCCAATTGCGTCCGCACTGCGGACGCAATTGAACTGGACTCAGTATAAGTCACTTATAGCCATTTCAGATCCAGATAAAAGAGAGTATTACGAGCTTGAATCTGTCAATAATTCATGGACAGCAAGAGAAACTGAGAGACAAATAAATTCAATGCTTTATGAACGTCTTTTAATGAGTTCAGACAAAGAGAAGGTTCTTGCAGTTGCCCGAAAAGAACGTATTCCTGAAAGTCCAACAGAAATAATCAAAAACCCAATGGTACTGGAGTTTTTAGGATTACATCGAGAATCTAGTTACTATGAAAAAGACTTAGAAAGTACAATCATAACTCACCTGACAGACTTTCTTTTGGAAATGGGAAAAGGTTTTTCATTTGTAGCACGACAGAAAAGAATTTTGCTAGAAGACAACGAATTCTTCGTTGACCTTGTCCTTTACAATCGATTACTTCGAAGTTTTGTTATAATTGAAATGAAAACTGGAGAATTGACCCACCAAGATTTAGGTCAATTACAGATGTACGTAAATTATTACGATCGTGTAGAGAAACTTCCAGAAGAGAACAAAACAATAGGAATTCTTCTATGTACCCACAAGAACGATACTGTTGTCAAGATGACTCTGCCTGAAAACAACAAATCAATCCTTGCAAGCGAATATCATCTTTATCTTCCAACTGCAGAACAATTAAAAAATGAAATTAACAAGTTGAAGCAAATGACAAAAGAAGGAAAGAATAATTAACAATATTCCTCGTTGTAAGGTTTTATTTGGCTATCTTTGCCCATCATAAACTTTAATTAAACGACTATGAAAAATTGCTTATTAACGCTACTATTCTCACTATTCTACAGTGTAGCGTCATTCTCGCAGAATGCAGGTGATAAGATCATCGGTATTTATCTGTTGAACTACGAAGGTCACGAGTCCAAAGTGAAGATTTTCAAATATAAGGACGGCTATAGAGTCCAGAACCACTGGATGAAAGAGCCTAATCTTCCTGACGGTACTCCAATCAAGGATGTGAATAATCCAGACAAATCAAAGCGCAACACACCAATGACAGAAGTCGTATTCGTCGACAAGCTTATCTACAAGGATGGTGAATGGTGCGACGGTAAAATCTACGATCCAGTCAGTGGCAGTTCCTATAATGTCAAGATGAAATTCGACGACGACACGACTCTACACGTGAAAGCCGGAATGTGGGGATTATATCCAAAATCACTATATTGGAAGAAACTGCCTTCAGACAAATGAAAACCATCCTGTTCATACACTGACTTTTCGCCAGCGGGCAATGTGTCCCTGCCAATGCTTTGAGAGATGCCTTCGGGGGGACGGTGCGAGTGTTGACTCCGGATTTACCTATTCATCCGAAAGAGGCGTTGGAACTCACCCATAAGATTTGCGACAAGGAAGAGGAATAAAATCTATTGTCTCATAACTTTGTTCAACACCCATGTTCCCACCGTCGACCATGATGGCATCTTCTTGACTCGACGTCGTACACCCGGACGATCCAATAGGACGAACACTCCGATGAACGCAAGACATGCGTAGATCATCCAACCATATAGAATCTTGATGGTCTGGGCCAACAACCCTTCCACCATTCCTTCCATATAATGCGACATATCAAAAGGCGACGCAGTAAAGCCGACGAGGTTGATATAACCGTTGTAACGGGCGAATCCGTCGCCAACATAATAACCGATGCCATTAGCTAAAAATGCAGCTCCGACGGTTCCTCCTCCAAACATGTGGAAGAAGTTGAAAATGCAGAGTGCCTGAAAGAAATGTTCGAACGACATGACCTCATCCAACGACCACATCAATGCAATACAGAGGATGGCATAACCGAAACCTCTAAAGATAAGTGGCGGCACAAGTTGATAATAGCCAACTTGCGGATTGACAAGAAAATAGAATCTAACACAGTACAAACAAATCGCCGACATTCCTATGATAATCAGTCGGTACGGTTTCCACGTCATCACTTTCAACCAACCAAGCGAGAAAAGGCAGCCTGTCCACGCTCCTATCAACGACCACTGGTTGAGTGTCTCGTAGGTAAGGTCGGAATAATGCATCACCTCTTCATAATATATCGTCTCTAACACATGCTCCACCGACATGATAAGCTCAAATATCATCACAAAGAATATGATCGGACGGAAATAGCGGTAGCGGACTATCTTCCACTCGATATACGAATGCGGATTATTCTTCATTCGTATCATAAGTGCAGCCAACGTGATACAAGCTGCCGCTGTGCATAACTGTATGGTGCTTGAATGCCACCACTGTAGCCAGTCGCCATAGTTAAGCACGTAGGCACAAAGAAGGAAAAACAATATCCAACCTGCCGCCGACAGCCAGTCAATTCCCTGAAGCGGCACTCGTCTCTCGGGTGGCATCGGGCAGAATGGTCGTGTGAGCAACGCTTGTACGGTGAGAACGACAAGCATAAGTCCGACCACAAACCAATGCATCATAGTCCAGTGCATGTGGAAAGCAAATGTTGCGGCAAGCCACCCTGCACCTTCAATCGCAGTGAGCAAGATTATATGCAATATCGGAAAGAAGACGCCGAAATTACGCGTCGGAGTCATCCACAACTGGATATTGGACATGCATTCAAATGTTCCCTGTATCTTGGCACAACCTGCGATGATACAAACTACCCACATCACAGGCAATGGCAGTTTATGCATAGTAAGCAGATTGCAGACGAGGATGACTGAGGCTGCAGTCATCAGCAAAAACTTATTGCTAAAATGAAATTTCATTCTGAAAAGTACGGGAAACCATGCCGCCATACCTGCCAGATTACAGTAGAGAAGGAACACCACGTCTTCCCTCATCCACGAATGCTCGCCAATCATGTCATTCATTGCGCCAAGGTAAACGCCTCCACTAAACTGAAAACAGAATGCCAACAGTACGTATATCCACGGACGTATTCCTTCTGGAACCCAGTCGTGGTACATCGGCATTGAAAATGGGGGAATTTTCTCTTCCATCAGTATCTCACTTCACATTCCACATTCATGCCTGCGCAAAGTCGGTCAGGCACAGCATTCTTAGCAAACTTGATACGTACTGGTATGCGTTGCTCCACCTTGACAAAATTACCTGTAGCGTTATCCTGTGGTATCATCGAGTAGGCTGAACCTGTAGCGTCGCTTATACGCTCCACCTCACCCTCAAACTTAGCTCCAGGCACTGCGTCGACGGTGATATCCACCTTGCTTCCTACTGCAATGTTCGGCATCTGCGTCTCTCGATAGTTTGCCACAACCCACTTCTCAGAATTGTCGACGATGCAACACATCGTCTGGCCGGGATTGACCAACTGACCTACGTGGATATCCTTTCTTCCGATCACTCCATCAGCTGTGGCGACGATAACAGTGTACGACAGATTTAGTTCAGCCATCTCCACAGCAGCACGTGCAGCCTCGATTCCAGCACGCGACTGCGATAGTCGGTGCCCTTGTTCATTCTTCACACTGGCAAGCGAACTTTTCTGATTATTCACAGCCTCGTAGCGAGCCTTAGCAGAAAGATAAGCAGTATGTACGGCATCGTATTGCTGACGTGTGACAGCATCTTTCTTCAGCAAAGCAGCGAAACGATCCTCTTCACGTTTGGCATTCTCCATCTGCACCAACGCCTCCTCCACAGCAGAGTTGGTCACATCCATATTAGCAGCGGTTGTGGAGATGCTGGCTCCTGTAGCCGAACTTCCTGCCTGTGCGTTGGCCAAGCCTGCTCTTGCCTGTGCCAATGCCAAACGAAACTCCGCATCCTCTATGACTACAAGTGTATCACCCTTCTTTACCTTCTGAAACTCGTCGAAACGGATTTCCTTGATGAATCCTGGCACTCTTGTGTTCACTGGAGTGATATGCTGTTCGATATGGGCATTGTCCGTAAACTCCACATTTCCAAAGTGGACAAACTTATTGATTACTATTGCTATTCCTGTTATCAGCAACACTGCGATGATAATGTTGTAAGCTAATCTTACCGTCTTTTTATTATCCATTTGATTCTAAATTATTGACTAAGTTGAATATTGAAATAAACGAGGATTGTTAAGGGCGGAACGCCCTAACACCCTCCTCATTCGCGAACCCGAAGGGTGAGCGACAATTTTCTTATAAATTGTTAGCTATAAACTTAAGTTTATAATACGCGAAAGCAATATTTACCCACGCGTCGACCTCACGAAGTTCTGCCGACAGTTTGATATTACTTGCGTCGAGCATATCGGTGATAAGAGCCAACGAATTGAGATAACGCTCATTGATGACATCATAGTTTTGTGTGGCAAGTTCCACACTCTTATGCTGTGTCTCAAGCTCCACATAGCTCTGCATATATAGAGTATAAGCCTCCTGGATTCTATTGTCAAGCATCTCTGCGACGACAGATTTCTGCGACTCCGACAATTCAAGTTCAGATCTTGCCTGGCTGATTTTCTTGTTTGATCTCCAGATATTGCCAAGCGAATACTGCACTCCTATTCCCACATACCATATATTGAAATTCTTGTCGACGGGAGGAATATCATAAGTGAATGGTCCACTGAAATTATCCGCTGCGACGAGGGCGATTTTGGGCAACAGGTCACTCTTGGCAATCTTCAGTTTCTGCTCTGCCATCTGTGTCCCCAGCTCCACTTTTTTCAAATCCGTCGACTCGGTTGACGATAATGACTGCCAATGAGCTTCTCCCTCTTGGCTGAATTTTAAATCTGTGATGGAAATGTCAGGAACAATAGTCTCGTCATCCAAACCTAACGCATTGCATAACTGATGGTTGACCACAACTCTTGCATCCTCCACCTTACGCTTTCCCAACGTAAGTTCCTGAAGTTGCAACTCATACCGAGTGATATCATTGCGGAGTGCCATACCCTCGTCACGCTTGGCGTTGACCTGCTCGATAAGATGGTTCATCAGCTGGATGTTCTCATCATACACATGCACAGCATTGTCGAGTTTGATAAGTTCAAGATATTGTGCAAGTGCAGAAAAACGCACATTATTACGAGTGCCAGATAGATTTGTTTCCTCCATCTCCTTGCCAAGTTCAGCCAACTTTATTCCGGCATTGACTGCACCTCCAGCATAGATAGTCTGTTGAGCCTCAACCACAAAAGAGTTGCCCCAGCGAGGCTGACTGAAAGAAGTGGCATTCGAAAAATCACGATCCATCATCACCACATCGCCATTAAAACTTCCTGAAAGCTGAGCATTGACGCCCGGCAAACGACTGCTCTTCGCTGAAGCAACTCCATGTGAAGCGGATTCTACACTTATTCTTCCGCTTTTCAGCTGACTGTTGTTCTCCTCTACAAGAGAGAATAAATCATCAATACTCAACTTTCGTTGTGCATTTGCCGACGTAATCAAGCCAAGCAACAACAGCCACATTAGCGATTTCTTTCCCATTTTATATCCATTTTATCTGAGCGCAAAGGTAAACTCTTCCACTTGATTTTTGATTTACGATTTTCAGCATATAATGTTTGAAACTTCGCATTAAACCTATATAATCATACAATATATGCCTTAAATAAGACAAATAAAACATAAAGGGTAAAATTCAACATACAAAATCAAACAATTATGACTATTTTTGCAATATGGTCAACAATATCACACCCAGTATTCTTTCGGAAACACCGGGCATTATATGCCTGGAAGACGATTTCGCACTTGCCGACAATCTGTCGAAAGTGCCATATATTAATGGTGCCTTCCAGTCGGAAATGCTCATATTGTTTATTTGCAAAAAGGGCAATATGCAACTGACAATTTCAGATGAAAACAAGCAGATGAGTGCTGGAGACGCGTTTCTTTGCAAGCCACGTCAGCCAATACTTCAAGTATTGAGTAGCAGCGATTGCCAAGTCTGGGTACTATTCTACTCTCCTCATATTGTCGACTTCATTCTGCCAGCACGACATAATCTGTCGAAAGTGTTGGAGGGAGAGTTTCATCCACTGATCCATTTTACAGGAAATGAAGCTGACGAAAATATCTTCGTATTGCTCAATATGTTACGTCAGAGAGGGAGCGATCCAAACCTAACATTCAGGAGCAACACCATCTATCATCTTTTCAGCACTCTGCTGTTTGAAGTGCTCAATCAATGTTGCAAACCATTGCGTCTACAAGAAGACAAGACAAACAATAACGATCAAACAAGCAGAGCGGACTCTATTTTCAAAGAATTCCTCAAATATTTGAATGAAGACGGAGGTTGCCATAGAACCGTCGCCTTCTATGCTGACCGTCTGTACATTTCGCCAAAGCATTTGTCGAAAGTGATTAAGGAAAAAAGTGGAAACCGTACACTTGACGTTATCAATAAGCATGCAATGCAACAGATAAAATTGGATATCAAACTTACGGATACTCCTATTCAGCAGATAGCCATCAAATACAATTTTTCCAACTTCTCATTTTTCTGCCAATATGTAAAGCAACACCTTGGCATGACACCACAAGAATACAGGGAAAAATAAAACATCAATCCTCCATGACCATTCGTGAGCGTGTAAATCTAATGCAGAAATCCACAAAACAACGCCGATAAGTTGCGAAACCAAAGAAAAATCAATCAATTTCGCACAGTATCGGCCCAATATTCCTAAGTATTCACTATATTTGCACACTGAGACATTAACTTATTAAAGTAATGACAAACACAATAATCGGCAGAAAAAAAGAACTTTCTCTACTTGAAAGATACTACAATTCCGGCAAAGCAGAATTCGTTGCACTATACGGAAGAAGGCGAGTAGGCAAAACCTTTTTAATTCGGCAAAAATTCGGCAAAGAGTTTACTTTTGATATGACAGGAGTATTGGAGGGTTCAAAAAGCGAACAGATGAAAGCATTCCATACTGCCTTGAAGTCGTACGGATATAAAGGCAAAAAAAACGACACCTGGATAGATGCATTTTTTGCTCTACGTGAACTTTTAACAGAAAAGATTGTACCGGGTAAAAGATGCGTGATATTCATAGACGAACTTCCTTGTTTGGATACTCCAAAAGCTGGTTTTGTTAATGCACTCGGTCATTTTTGGAACAGTTGGGCAAACTGGCAATCAGAAATTATGTTAATTATTTGCGGAAGTGCGACATCATGGATGGTCCACAATGTAATTGATAACCACGGAGGTTTACATGATAGAATAACACACGAATTGTCTTTACATCCATTCACATTGACAGAGACAGAGGAATACTTCAAAGCGAACGGTTTTCCTTGGGAACGACTAAGTATACTACAAACATATATGGTGATCGGTGGTGTACCATACTATATGAGCCTTTTTGACAAAACAGAAAGTCCAGCCATTGGCATTGACCGTCTATTCTTCGGAGAAAACTCAGAACTAAGAAAAGAATATCGTAGACTTTTTTCTTCATTATTCCGAAATGCAACGCCATATCTCGAAATAATCGACAACCTTTCAAAACATCCACAAGGAATGACTAGAGAAGAGTTAGCAAAAGCGACCCATCAAAGCAATAATGGAAAATTGGGAGACATGTTGATGGATCTTGTTTATTGTGACTTTGTAAGCAAAAACAACGTACGAGAAAAAAAAATAAACAGCAACTCTGCAATATTCCAATTAGTTGACTTTTATACAATATTTTACAATACATTCGCCACAAAGACATCCAACAAAGACCATTTCTGGAAACTCAACATTGGCACACCTGAAGTCAACAACTGGTATGGACTAGCTTATGAGCGTATTTGCAAAGCTCATATGCCACAAATCAAACAATCGTTGGGCATTGCAAGTGTCGCTACGGAACATTACTCATGGAAAAGCAAACATTCTTCACCTGCAGCCCAAATTGATATAATCATAGACAGAGCAGATGCAATGATAAATTTGTGCGAGGTTAAATATAGTGAATCAACCTATTCTTTGAATAAAGACGAATATATGAAAATAACGAATCGTCAAAACACTTTCAAAAATGAGACAGGGACAAAAAAAACAATCGTAAAAACTATGATTACAACATTCGGACTATCACAAGGGGCATACAGCGACCAAATTCCAGTTCAATTGGATATGAATGCCTTATTCGATTGACAAAATTCTTCTCCATGACCATTCGTGAGCGTGTAATAAACGACAAATCCATCACTGAGTTTCAACGCAAGGTTTACTTGGCATTGCTGGAAGTGCCACGTGGAGAGACCATCTCCTACAAGGAGCTTGGACTGAGAATCGGATGCCGTAGTGCTCAAGCCATCGGTCAGGCTCTCAAACGAAACCCTTTCGCTCCGGAGGTTCCATGCCACAGAGTAATCGCGTCGGACGGATCCATAGGTGGATTTCACGGCCAACGCGATGGTGTGATGATTGAAAAGAAAATCAAATTGTTGGAAGAGGAAAAAAATTAATCCTCGTGTTCGTGCGACGTCGCTTCATGAGAAAGAACGATATCTCGAGCCACCAACGATTGGTTGCCAGCGGCATCTGTGCAATATACCACCAAATGATATGCTCCAGGAGTGGCATTCTCTGGAATCACAATGTCGTGATGATGGACATGAGAGTTACGAAGGCCACCCAAATCATAAGATTTTTTGAATGAGAAAGGTTCTTCAGCACGTGTAGAAGCAGAATGACCATGGCCATCAAAATTGTTGTGAATCTCTACCAAATAGCTACCCAACGCTTCATCATCAGAGAAATCCGCCTCAAAATGAACATTAGCTCCAATCAAAAGTGAGTCTCCATCTTCTGGTTCATGCAACTGAATCTCTGGCTTTGTTGTATCTGCATCGTCATCCGAACAAGCAGAAAACGAATATCCCATAACAAGGGAAATCGCTAACAAGAAAATACTTTTTTTCATATATATAAAATTAAAAATTCAAGCGAATGGTGGTTTGGATATCGATTCCTGATTCTGGCAAATCAATTTTCCTATAAAAATTCAAATGATTAAGATAGAATGTGTTAAGCAGATTACGAACATTCACAAGCAACGACAAATTACGCTTATCCATCGGGAAATCCACCTTTCCTCCTACATTCAGCAAATTGTATCCAGGAGTCTCATCCTCATTATGGCAAACACGTTTTTGCGACGCCACACTATGACATTCCACATAAGCCTGCCATCGTTTTGCCTCCCGAATTAAAGTATTTCGCATTGACGCAGGTGGAGAAAAAGGAGTGGCTGTATGCGAATCGTAATCAAAGGATTTAACATATTCTCCAGAGAATTCATAATAGAAATCACGCACAAGTTTCACCTTCACACGAGCCTCTCCACCACAGAATGTGGCCCTTGCGTCGACATATTGATAGATTTGCCCTGCGTCGGGCAGCTCCGACCATCTTCCTGTCGGATGAAGTGAGATGAAATGCGGATAGTAGCTGAAGAAAGGGGAAAACGACAAATCCCATCTCTTGTTTTGAAATGAGTAAGAGACGTCTGCCTGCCATCCCCGTTCTCCAACTAAACTACTATCTCCTAATTCATGTCTGAAAGCACCATGATGCACACCGTTGGAAGTCAGCTCGTTAGCAGAAGGCAGATGGTAGGCTCGTCCAAACGAAAGATGCCATTTCTGTTGCGATGTCGGAGAATACGCAGCACCTAAAGCCAACGAATAATCGTTGAAATTTCGATCTACAGCCCCGACATCACTACCGTGCTCATTTGTTTGAATATGTCCAATATCATAGCGGGCACTCGCATTCAGCACCCATGTATTATTCAGCGTATAGTTGGCAAGATAATAGACTCCGTATTCACCTCGACGATAAGAAGGAATCAGAAAACCATACCCACCAATCCCGTTTTTCTGCCACACTGTGGAGATTCCGACGAAGTGTTCCCAAACATCTGAAGGAGTCAGACGAAACTGCAATTTAGAAGAAACGGTCTGCAAGTCAAGCATCAACTCTTTATCCGGATCCACCTCCGGTGCCTGTTGCCCCACTACATGCGTATGGAATCGGCTCCACTCCTCACGATGGTTGCGTTGATAGGCCAAAACAAACGTCGTCTGGAATTTATCCGTCGTCCACCTGTTATTGCTTGATACTTTCAAATGGTTGACCACACTATACGGCAAATCGATATTACATCTGCTATCGTCCGGCTGGAGATCATTATGGTCGGGGATGCCATGTGCACCACTGAAAAATCCTGACTTCTGATAATTGTCGCTGAAATTCAGTCGACCTTCATACTTTTTGCGACGATACGCAATCAAGCCATTTCCACTTCGCTCCATGCCGGCAGTGTTCTTCAACCGTCTTCCCATAATCGGAAGACGCATACTCAGATAGGTGAAACTATCGGCTGGGACATAATAGTCGCCCCAATGTCGCTCTGTATAACGTATTTGAGAGAAGACGCGATTCTTTTTCCACGCAACCATCGCCGAACCACTCAACCCCATGCTTACACTTTGATGCTGAACCAAACACTCTCCATACAACGTATCCTTTAGAGGAATCGTCGTCGGCAAAATCTCTATCACGCCTCCCATAGCATCACTGCCATATAAGACCGAAGCCGGCCCCTTCACCACTCTCACTCCGTCAACGTGGAAAGCGTCTATCTCCAATCCATGGTCCGCACCCCACTGCTGACCTTCCTGCTTCACTCCATTCTCCGTCACCACCACACGTTGAAAACCCAATCCTCGAATCATCGGTTTACTGAAACCGACTCCAATATCCATAGACTGGACTCCCTCCGTATGAGAAAGAGCATCCATCAGGCTGTGCCCCATGTGTAGACTGAGCTCACCAGGAGAAACACCGACAACAGGTAACGTCGCCACCTCAACCCTTGGTGCAACCGAACCCGATATTACCATCTCGTCAAGCTGGATAGTTTCCAAAGAATCAATCGTTTGAGCCTCAACAGAGACTGTGAGCATAAACGTCATCCATACCCATTTTACAATTCTATCAAAACTCTTAAACATTATATTTTGCATCGTTTTTCAAAATTTCGGAGCAAAGGTAATGCAACTACGTTGCATTTGCAACATTGTTGCATTACTTTTTGCAACATTATTGCAACAAATAGCACAATTAATTGATTTATATGCATTATCTTTGCACTAGAAAAAACGTCATTGATATGAATGCAGAAGAAATAATTCGTTTGAAAGGACTAAAAAGTACAGTTCAACGAC
Source organism: Paludibacteraceae bacterium (assembly GCA_045629285.1). Taxonomy (GTDB): domain Bacteria; phylum Bacteroidota; class Bacteroidia; order Bacteroidales; family Paludibacteraceae; genus UBA1723. Next base: position 24,129 of record JAZQQY010000032.1, read on the forward strand.
TCGCCGTCGTAAGAAGTCTGCTTAATGCCCAGCAACCGCTTTCCGAGCAGCAAATCAAAGAATCCATCGGAAAAGATTTTGACCGCGTCACATTCTATCGCACAATGAAGACGTTGCAGGAAGAAGGCATCATCCATCCTATTTTAATTGAAGAGAAAGACACTGTGTATGCGTTGAGTATCAATCACGAGAAAGATCACGCGCATTTCGTTTGCGATTTATGTCATAAGACGATGTGTCTTGAGGCGGACCAACATCTTGTTGCGTCCCTACCAAAAGGATTCCGTATTCAACATAGCCGAATCCTAATCCACGGAATATGTGATGAATGTTCAGCCAACGGAAAATAACGAAATCATAATGAATATAATCAAAATACCTAATTGGATAGCGTCGCATATCACGCTGATTGTCATTGCAGTAACTGCTATCGCTTTATCTGTACCGTCGTCTTTCCTATGGATAAGTCCGAAGGCCATCACACCTATGCTCGGAGTCGTGATGTTTGGAATGGGATTGACATTGAAGCCGTCCGACTTCAAACCCGTACTGATGCATCCAAAGGAGATCATGATTGGTGAGTTGGCACAATTCATCATCATGCCACTTGTGGCGTGGGGGCTATGCAGTCTGCTTAATCTGCCTCCGGAACTTGCTTTGGGAGTGATACTTGTGGGATGTTGTCCGGGCGGAACAGCCAGCAATGTGATTTGCTATATAGCCAAGGGCGACGTCGCTCTTAGCGTTGCTATGACAGGAGTCTCCACCCTACTCGCTCCTTTCGCCACACCGGCATTGGTATTATTATTAGCCGGGAAGACGGTGGAGGTAGATATTGTGGGAATGTTCATAAGCATCGTTCAGGTGGTGATATTGCCAATAATCGCAGGACTTTTCATCAACCATCATTTCAAGAATTTCACACAGAAGATTACCCCATATCTACCGATGTTTTCGACGCTTGCCATTGCTGCCATCATCGGAATCATCGTCTCTCACAATGCACAAAACATCATCGGATGCAGTATGCTTGTAGCTGTCGCTGTAATCCTACATAATATTCTTGGCCTATCTCTTGGCTACGTCGCAAGTATGCTGATGGGATTGCCACCAGAGAAACGAACCTCCATCAGCATTGAGGTGGGAATGCAAAACTCAGGCCTCGCCACATCACTTGCCACAGCCCACTTTGCAATGTATCCGTTGGCTGCGGTGCCAGGAGCCATCTTCTCGGTATGGCATAACTTTTCAGGAAGTATAGCGGCACAAATCTTGAAGAGGTGGAACAAATAAAAAAAATATATAAATCACTATACTGTAATGACACGCACAATCCAACTCGCTATAGCGACAATCGTCGTGATGATATGGGCGGAGACATTTGTGTCGTCTAAAATCCTTCTTCAACACGGACTGAATCCAGCCGATATCTTTTTCTATCGTTTTACGATAGCTTACATAGGCATGATCCTCTTGTCTCACAAAAGACTTTGGGCAAATTCGTGGAAGCATGAATTGTTGTTTGCAGGCACAGGAATATTCGGTGGTTCCCTCTATTTCCTTACCGAAAACATGGCGTTGAAATTCTCCACTGCATCCAACGTCGCCATCATCGTAGGCACGACACCAATAATGACAGCATTGTTTCTTGCACTTTTTTATAAGGAAGAACGTATGAACAAGAGGCAAATCATTGGTTCAGGCATAGCGTTCCTCGGATTGGTTCTCGTAGTGTTGAACGGACAATTTGTTCTGCATCTCAACCCATTAGGCGACTCTTTGGCGTTAGGAGCATCCATTTCGTGGGGATTATACTCACTTTGCCTGAAAGGTTTGTCGGGAAAATATGACGCAAAATTCCTCACGCGAAAAGTGTTTGGCTACGGTTTGCTGACCATCCTGCCATGGTTTGCTTTCGTAGTACCTTTGAACACGGACAACAACATACTTCAGCAGCCAGCCGTTTGGGGCAATCTAATCTATTTGGCGACAGTAGCATCACTACTCTGTTTCCTAGTTTGGAATTGGTTGATGCCTCGTGTAGGAGTAGTGACGGCAACCAATATCGTCTACACCCAGAGCATCTTCACAATGATCATAGCCAGCATTGTGCTTGACGAAAGAATAACGCTGATGGCAATAGTCGGCACCGTCATATTGATATCAGGAATGTACTTGATAAACAAGAAGAAATTATCGTATAGAAAACAAATACATAATCAATAATATGAGTAACAATAAAATCAGCCTCAACTTGGGCAACATCTTTGCCGAGAAATTGGAAGAAGAAGCAAAGAAAAACGGATGGACAAAAGAAGAGAAAGAAAAAGCAGCTCAACAGTTTTACCAGAATATTTCTGAAGCACAATCCTCACTAAAAGGATGCGTGTCGTACGGTGAAAACTTCCATTGGGCAATCACAAACAATATTGAGTTTGACGACGATTTATACGAAAGACTTAGTCTTCTAAGCGACAAAACAGGTCATGAGATAGAAGTCTACAAAAAACTTGTAGAACAAGAGGACGGCATCTATCTTTACACAACAGCAAAGTCGGACGACAAGCATACGGACCTTTGTGCAAAACAGCTATGTGGTATATGGTCTGATCCTGTCAAAGTATGCATTAAGGCGGATTGTTGGGAGATGCTCCAGGATGATATAGAAAGACTATAAATGCATCTTCTGTAAAATACACACAATCATGAAAAAAGCCTTGACATACTCTATTGCAGTCTGCCTACTTTCATGGACTGAATTGCCATCCTCTGCATCTATGTTTACGACAAGAAGCATGAGGGAATAATGGGGACTCTCATACAATAAACACTCTTCATAAGACGTTATAATTTAAAATATCACTAACAATGGAGACAAACAATATCAGTAATTACAACAAAACCAAATACGCCTGCTATCTTGGTTTCATCACACAAGCCATCGTAGCCAACTTCATCCCATTGCTATTCATGGCATTCCATAGAGAATACGAAATACCATTGGCAAGTTTGGCTCTTATTCCAGCCGTATTCTATATAGTCCAGCTAGTGACAGACCTGCTTTGTGCAAAGTTTAAGGATATCAACTACCGCAAAAGCATAATCATTTCCGAAATAACGTCGGCACTTGGGCTTATCGGTTTGGCCTTTATTCCACAACTATTCTCCAATCCGCTTGTGGGAATCCTATTGTGTGTAAGCATTTATGCAGTTGGAAGCGGACTTATAGAAGTGTTATGCAGCCCCATTATCGAGGCTTGTCCATTCCCCAACAAAGAGAGCATGATGAGCCTACTCCACTCTTTCTATTGCTGGGGTGCAGTCGGCGTGATACTCATCTCCACACTATTCTTCTCATTCTTTGGATTGGAAAACTGGAGAGTCTTGATATGTCTGTGGGCTTTGATTCCGCTCTACAACATCGTCAATTTCGCCACTTGCCCCATCGAACCGATTGTACAGGAGGCAGAGAGCATGAGCATTTCACAACTGTTTAAAACCCCTATCTTGTGGTTATTCCTTGTTTTGATGGTTGCAGCAGGAGCGTCAGAAGCCTCAATGGCACAGTGGACATCAGCTTTTGCAGAGGCTTCACTCGGTGTCAGCAAAACAGTTGGCGACTTGGCAGGACCATGTAGTTTTGCCTTCTTCATGGGACTTGGACGACTATGGTATGGAAAGAAAGGCGAGCATCTCGACTTAACCTCCTACATGACAGGTGCAGGAATACTTTGTTTTGCTGCCTACCTGATTGCATCATTGTCGACATCTCCAGCCATCAGTTTGGCAGGATGTATGCTCAGTGGACTTGCTGTCGGCATCATGTGGCCCGGCTCCATCAGTTTGACATCAGCACGCATCCCGACAGGAGGCACAGCCCTTTTTGCATTGTTAGCGTTGGCTGGAGACACAGGAGCAACCTTCGGACCATCATTAATCGGACTATGCATCCGCAGTTCAGAGAGCAACATACAAAGCGGAATCCTTGCTGCATCCATCTTCCCTGCCCTTTTGGTATTGGTGCTTTTGGCGATTAAATGGGAGAGGAAACACGAAGCAGTAAAGTAGATTTTAGGAGGAAAGATAATAGAAAACTCCCAAGCGAATATTATCTTCGACTTCCACAAAAATACCAACACAATGACAAAGATCCTCATTACTGGCGGCAGCGGATTTCTTGGTAGCCGATTGGCTCTATACCTTAAAGACAGATATGAGCTGTTATTGCCGACACATACAGAGTTGAACATAAGCCGAGAAGAGGCAGTCAAAGCATACATGGAAGAAAACCGTCCGGAGATTGTGCTTCACTGCGCCGCACTCAGCAATACTTGGTATTGTGAGAATCATGCGGAAGAGTCGCATAGAGTCAATGTGCAGGGCACGGTGAGGATAGCAAAGGCATGCAAACTATTTGGTGCCAAATTGATTTTCATGTCCAGCGATCAGGTTTATAACGCTACACCATTGTCTGGCCTGCTCAAGGAAGAGGATGTGCTTCAACCTGTCAACATCTATGGACAGCATAAAGTGGAGGCTGAGCAACGCACTCAGTGGAACTTACCAGAATCTGTAGGGCTAAGACTGACTTGGATGTACGACTTGCCGGACAGCCCAATGAAACTGAACAGTAATATCCTAGTCAACATTCAAAAAGCACTCAACGAGAAGACTCAAATCAAGGCTGCCACTCATGAATTTCGTGGGGTGACCTACGTATGGGAAGTCGTAAAAAACATAGAGAAAGCAATCAATCTGCCTGGAGGCATCTATAACTTCGGAAGCGGCAACACTCTTAACAGCTATGACCTTCATTTGAAAGCCGCAACGTCAATGGGGATCAAGAATCCACAAGATTTGATTCTGGCTGATGAAGAGAGATTCAGCGATCAGGAAAGAAACCTGACAATGGATTGTGCATCTATAGAAAAGCACGGGATCCACTTTCTTGACAGTACAGATGGCATCGAAGAGGCATTGAAAAGGCCATTCCGCACAATCTGACCAATATTTCATCGGCAAGACAAAAAAAAATCAATACTTTTGTCACCACACAAAACCATTTACGCAAAAAGATGGAACACTTACCGAAAGATCCGGCAATCCTTGTGTCGACAATCAATATGCTTCTACGCGATGAGGAGTTTGATACTCTTGATTCACTCTGCTATTGTTTCAACACAACTGCCGAAGACGTGAAAGCATATCTGCTGGAGCATGAATACGTCTACGCAGAAGACCAGTTGCAATTCAGACCCAAAGGTTACAATGATAAGTAAAGACATATTAGAATCAGCGTACTGCTTTTTTCATCAGAAGCAGAGAGTGTACCAATATTCCACAATGGATTGGCAAAAAGACGACATCGAATATGCCATAGAAAGCTATGTCGACGGAATGTCTGACGAGCTTTACAATATTCTTTCCAAAGGCAGATCGGATTTCCTACGCAACCATACAACTTTTGCAGAAGACATAGTCGTCGCCCTTGAGGAATTGGAAGAGATGATGAAATAAAAACACTCAAATCATGAATAAAACAGCATTAGTAATCGGAGCCACAGGCGCTACCGGCAAAGATATAGTATCTCAACTTCTTGAAGACGATGCATTTGACAAAGTTCACATCTTTGTCAGACGCGACATCGCTATTAAACACGACAAACTACAGGTTCACATTGTGGATTTCGACAAGATCAACGAGTGGAAAGACGAGCTTCACGGCGACGTATTGTTCTCGGCTCTTGGCACTACTATCAAGCAGGCAGGAAGCCAGGAAAACCAATGGAAAATCGACTACACCTATCAATACGAGGTGGCAAAGGCAGCTCGTGAAAACGGTGTGCCGACAATGTCTCTCGTCTCATCCGCTTGGGCGACTGCCGATTCTAAAGTATTCTATACCAGAATGAAAGGCCAACTTGAAGAGGATGTCAAGAAACTTGGATTCAAGAGTCTGACTATCATGCGTCCACCGTCGCTGATCAGAAAAGATACTGACAGATTCGGAGAAAGAATGAGTGTTTCCCTTTTGCAAGGCTTGAACAAGATCGGCATTCTAAGATCAATCCGTCCGATGCCGACATCACAGGTTGCCCACGCAATGATCTCGTTGGCAAAACAGTCAAACGATGGCGTCATGACGTTGGAGCCTCAAGACATCTGGGAGGTCAATTGAGTTTCAGGATTCTAGACAATCTGTCTATAACCGATAGTCTACGGCTTGGATTTGCAGACAGGCAAAGAAACTACCAAAGAATTAAAATAACAATTGATTTGTGAGCCCATTTCTTAAAAATGTTTAAAATACACGCAACTAATTGTTGTGCAACGATTTTATGCATTGTAAACCAAATATGATTTCTTTAATTTTGAGACATTAAAGAAAAGGTTTAATATCATGGGCAGAAGACACTTCATCATAATAACATCACTCTTGAGCATACTATTGTTTATGTTCATCTCAAATTCATGTAGCAAAAAGCAACAATCGCAAACAACTTTGGATTTGACCTGCAAGGAAAAAGCATTGTCATATTGGGAGGGTGCAATCAGAGCACCGCTAGATGCTATCAAAGAAGAATTAAGAGTGTCCGATTCTACCTATGCCTGCATCGCAGACGTTGAAAACGAAGGCACTTGCTATTACATCTATTCCAATATTGTCAAAAGCAAATTTGGCGTCGGATTCGGCGTATTCTTCCCTATTGCAGGAGTTCTCTCAAAAGATATGGTCATCAAAGACGAAAATGGAGAGGCTTTAAGCAAGGCAAAAGACCTGAACAAATGGGAAGAGGAGATGGACAAGGCTATCGTCGGTATTCTCCAGAAAGTTAAGGATGAGGATTGGGCTTACATCTCAAGAGACTAATCAAAGAAAATGATATGAATTAAATAAATTGCAGGGCTGAAGTCACATAGTTGTGATTTCAGCTCTTTTTTTATTTGTATGCGACACAATCAAATCCATTAAAAATCAATCTATTACATTATACACTACAAATTATTGTGTATTTTTTACATGAATTGTTTTGTAGATGTAGATTTCTGTTATATTTTTGCTAAAAAGTAAAACCAAAGAAGTAAATTTGCACAATCCGAAATAGATATAAATATGAAAAAAGAAGATATAGGATTTATCCGCGTGGCAAGTGCAATTCCAGTAGTGGAGATTGCCAATCCCAAGGTGAACGCCGACAGAATAATCGCATTGATAGAGAAGGCAGCAAAGGAGAATGTGAAGATCGTTTGTTTCCCCGAACTTTGCCTGACAGGCTATACTTGCGCCGACTTGTTCTACCAACGAACATTGATCGAGGAGACTAGAGAGCAGCTTTACAGAATCAACGACGCTGCCTGCGAAAATGGAATCTACGCTCTTGTAGGTGCACCTTACTATCGTGACGGCAAACTATACAACGCTGCTTTCGTAGCAGGAGTCGGAACAACAATATTCAATTCTGATTTTCTTGCTCTTACCGAAGTCGACAAGCAGTACCTTCCAAGCAATAATGAGTTTTACGAGAAACGCTGGTTCACTCCAGGTTTCGGTGAGAATAAAAAGATCTTTGAAGTCGACGGAATTAAGTTCGGCATCGAGATCTGCGAAGACTTGTGGATGCCGTCTTCTCCAAGTGACGAATTAAGCTTGGCTGGTGCAGAGATCATCTTCAACCTATCGGCAAGTGATGAACTTATCGGCAAAGAGGCCTACCGTCGCCAGCTAGTAAAGCAGAAATCTGCGACTAACGCTTGCGCCTACGTCTACACTGCATCTGGATTCGGAGAGAGCAGCACAGACCTTGTGTTCTCGGGCACAGCCATCATCGCTGAAAACGGAAGCCTACTAGCCACATCTGAGAGATTCTCATTCAAAGAACAGCTTATCGTAGCCGACATCGATATACAGAGACTACAGGCCGACCGTCTACGCAACTCTGCTTTCATCATAGGAAATCAAAATCCTAACAAGACAAAGATAGATGTCCTAAACATCAAGAATCAGGGAGCAGTGAAGATCCAGACATTACCGTCTGAGGTCACTCGCACATTCGCACCTCATCCGTTCGTTCCGCCTGAGGATGAGATGAAGACTCGTTGCAACGAGATTTTCTCAATCCAGGTCGGTGGATTGGCTACACGATTGTACCACACTGGCATCAAGAGTGCAGTGGTAGGGATCAGCGGCGGATTGGACTCAACACTCGCTTTGCTTGTAACTGTGAAAACATTCGACAAGCTTGGTATTCCACGCAAGAACATCGTCGGTATCACTATGCCAGGATTCGGAACTACAGGCCGCACATACAACAACTCTATCAATATGATGAAGAGCCTTGGTGTGACAATCAAGGAAGTCGACATCAAACCCGCATGTATACAGCACTTGAAGGATATCAACCATGATTTGTCGGTTCTGGATGTCAGCTACGAGAACTCTCAGGCTCGTGAGAGAACTCAGATTCTGATGGACTACTCCAATAAGATCGGTGGACTTGTGATCGGAACAGGCGACTTGTCGGAACTTGTTCTAGGCTGGTGTACATACAACGGCGACCACATGAGCATGTATGCAGTCAACACATCAATTCCTAAGACTCTTGTAAAATACTTGGTGAAATATGTAGCTCTATACGAAATGGACGAAGCAACCAAAGAGACTCTGCTTGATGTTTGCGACACTCCAATCAGCCCAGAACTTCTTCCTGCCGACGACAAGGGTGAGATTTCACAAAAGACCGAGGATTTCGTCGGCCCTTACGAGCTTCACGATTTCTTCATCTACTACACTCTACGTTTCGGATTCTCGCCAACGAAGATTTTCTTCATGGCCCACAGAGCATTTGCCGACAAGTACGATGATGCCTTTATTCTTAAGTGGTTGCGCACATTCTACTGGCGCTTCTTCACTCAGCAGTTCAAGAGAAGCTGTATGCCTGACGGACCTAAGGTCGGTAGCGTAAACCTTTCTCCACGCGGCGACTGGAGAATGCCGAGCGACGCAAGTAGCAAAATCTGGATCGAAGAGGTTGAGAGGCTTACGGAAATGGCAAAAGATAAGGACTGGGAAACTAAATGTAATGCATAATTCACAGTGAAGGCGATGGGAGTATTCCTGTCGCCTTTTCGTTTTATCCCCACAGTCACCCATCTTTTAATATTCCAAAAAAAATGTTACCTTTGCAGTCGCTTTCGGTCAAAATCCGATTGCACGGATATCATTTTAATATGGCAGAAAATACACTACTTCAGAAACTCGAGGGTCTTGAGATCAAATTCGAGGAGATCAGCACCCTTATCACAGACCCGGCAGTGATTGCCGATATGAAACGCTTCGTGAAGCTCAACAAGGAGTATAGCGACCTTGAGAGAATCATGAAGACAAAGAAGGAATACGAGACTACTCTCAATAATATCGCTGAGGCAAAGGAGATTCTTCAAACTGAGGACGATCCCGACATGAAGGAGATGGCCAAGGCAGAACTTGACGAGCTTGAGCCAAAACTTCCTGAAATGGAGGAGGCTATCAAACTTATGCTTATCCCGTCTGACCCAGAGGACGGAAAGAATGCGATCGTCGAGATCCGTGGTGGTACGGGAGGTGACGAGGCAGCTATCTTCGCCGGAGACTTGTTCAAGATGTACAGCAAGTATTGCGAGTCAAAGGGTTGGAGCGTCACAGTATCTTCATTCACAGAAGGTACAGCCGGAGGTTTCAAGGAAATTATCTTCAACGTTTCGGGCGACGGTGTGTATGGCATCCTTAAATATGAAAGTGGTGTTCACCGTGTACAGCGTGTTCCAGAGACAGAGACTCAGGGTCGTGTGCATACATCAGCTGCGACTGTAGCCGTATTGCCAGAAGCAGACGAGTTTGATGTCGAGATTCAGGAAGGTTTGATCAAATGGGATACATTCCGAAGCGGTGGTGCCGGTGGTCAGAACGTAAACAAGGTGGAATCTGGAGTTCGTTTGCGTTACCCTTGGAAGAATCCGAACACAGGTGTTGTCGAAGAGATTTTGATCGAGTGTACTGAGACACGTGACCAACCTAAGAACAAGGAGCGCGCACTGTCTCGTTTGCGTACAAAGATCTACGACCAAGAGCATCAGAAGTATATGGACGACATCGCATCACGTCGTAAGACTATGGTCAGCACAGGTGACCGTTCTGCCAAGATCCGTACTTACAACTACCCTCAGGGTCGTGTGACAGACCACCGTATCGGTTTGACTCTATACAACTTGGCGGCAATCGTCGGAGGTGATATCCAGGGCATCATCGACCAGTTGATCATCGCTGAGAACGCCGAGAGATTGAAGGAATCGGAAATGTAATGCATATTCAAAAACAAATAAGGCTGTTGCAATGCAACAGCCTTATTTGTTTTTATCATACTCGTCATCAATCCACAATAACCTTGTATGTTTTGCTTCCAAATAACACAAGATATACGCCGTTTTCCAAAGAATTGTAACGGCATCTGTAGAATCAAGGATTCTCCCATAAGAGGATCATCATCCGTTTTCTTTATTCATAACTAAATCATTGATAACTATGCATGCAAGTATATGAACATTTATTTTTCGCAAAATCGTCCGTCAAGATGCTTCTATATCCATGTGTTTTCTGCACAATTCCGTCCTTTAGCAAAAAGATAGTCGGTACTCGTGGAGCTACCTCATAAAGGGAATCATGATACATCGTGATTACATTTCGACGCTTTACTTTCGTCTCTACAAAGAATGAATCTATCTCCTCTTCTATCGGTGCCGACGTGACTCTAGTGTCGCTGAAAACAGTTAGTATTTCGTTGTCTTTCCAATCATGACGGACAAATATACCTTCCATCCTACGGGCCGCCATCTTACACATTCCGCAATGGGTGCTCAACACACAAACGATCTTATCACCTTCCAATGCCGACGGAAACTTCTGCTGCAACAGTTCTGTCAACTTAATCTGACTATATTCTCGTTCCCTAATCAAACGCATGAAATCGGGACGGTTAATCGCGAATACAGCAATAAGAGAAACAAGTACAATAGATACCGACGTGATAACCCAGTTTTTCTTGCTCTGCTTGAAGTAGTTAGTCATGCGATGGCCCCAGAATAGGAGCATCAACATCATGATATTCTTAGATAGCGACTTGTCGGCAGGCAGATCAAACACCTCTCCCATACAGTGGCAATTGCCAGTGTTGCCCTGCTTGACCTGGACAAAGAGAAAGATGGAGAAAGCCAAAAGCATTGCTCCAGCCACATAGTCGGCCCACTTGATGTTCGCCAATAACGCAATACCGATAGCCAATTCTGCCGCGATAATCAAACGAGAGAAGAGAGCTGCGGCCTCAAATGAAACAACATTAAATTCATACAGATACATCTCAAATGCCGCCATACCCAACAGTTTGAGTCCGGCGGAAATGATGAATAATGCACCGACAGCAACTGCCGGAATATGTTTACTTAACTGTACAAGTTGCATCTTTTGTGCTCAATGTAGAACAACTTCCCTCAACATCATACACCTCATACTGCTCTCCACTTGATGTTGTACAAGCACAATCGTTCTCCTCGAGTCCTATACATGAAGTAAAGGCAAGCAAACCAAATAACGCAATCAATAATGTTCTCATTGTTTTATATCTTTTATTAATCTTATTTATCTCCTATAGCCTCGATGATCTTAGCCGCAGCTCTGTCGCCGACACCTGCGTCGCCAACAATCTTACGAAGCTCCTCATAATCTGCTTTCATCTGTTGCTGAGCCTCATCGGTAAGCAATCTGCGAACCTCCGCCTCTACCTTTTCTGGAGTGAAGTTTTCAATGATCAACTCCTTAACCATCTTACGGTTTGCAATCAGATTCACAAGCGATACCTGATCAACATGAATGAACAGATTCAAGAATTTATGCACGAATTTACCTCCTCCGATGTGGTAGACTACTGTTTGAGGCGTTCCGATCAAAGCCGTCTCCAATGTCGCTGTACCCGAACAAACCACTGCCACCTTAGCCTGTGTAAGCAAGCGATAAGTCGCGTCATGAACCACCATCGCATTTGCACCCGACTCCTCGATGATCTTGTCGTAAAGCTTATCATAGATCGACGGTGCTCCAGCAATCACAAGCTGATAACCTTCGATATTCTTTGTCGCTGCCAACATCTTAGGTAAGGATGTCCGGATCTCCTGCACACGGCTTCCTGCCAAAAGAGCGATGATCGGTTTATTATCAAGATATTGCGACGTACTGAACGAATCAAACGACTCATCCTGGTCGGGACGGTTGTAAACAGCATCAGCACATGGGTTTCCGACGTAGTCAACCTGATAACCACGTTTTCCGAACCACTCTATCTCAAAGGGCAGAATCGAATAGACTCTGTCGACATACTTCTTGATATTCTTTAGGCGATACTCCTTCCACGCCCATAGTTTAGGGGCGATATAGTAGTGTACCGGTGTGCCGGGAAGATTTTTCTTTACAAATTCCGCGATCTGAAGGTTGAAGCTTGGATAATCCACAAGAATCACGATATCCGGTTTAAAGTCGACAATAGCGTTCCTGCAATCCTTCATGTTCTGCATGATTTTTCCAAGATGCGTGATGACGGCAATGAATCCCATGTATGCCATATCACGGTAATGCTTCACAAGCTTACAGCCTTCATCCTCCATCATGTCGCCGCCTAGCCCCATGAATTCAGCATTGCCGTCTCTTCTCTTCAACGCCTTCAACAATCCGGACGCATGCAAATCGCCCGATGCCTCTCCTGCAATGATAAAATACTTCATCTATCAAAACTTAATGAAAGCTCTTGCAACAAAAAGGCCGAACAGAAAGAATGTGGCGACAACCAAACCACGAGTCATCTTCCATCTCTCAGTCTTATACATCCAAAAGAAGATAAACATGTTTGGCATAAGCGACACAATGACGTATGGATAGAAAAGCGAGTTTCCAGCCACCTGCCATGTGTAAGGGATCAATTCCGACAATGTGTAATGAGTCTCACGAAAGACAAGCCCCATCAAAACGATTGCAGGAAAAATGATGCCGATCAAGAATCCGAACAAAGCTTTGTCGGCACTCTTCTTCGTGGCGATATTGCCGTTGGCATCTATATAAAACTTATTATAATCAGACATAACGTTTATTTTTTTCTTTCAGGACAAAATCTCAAAGTCATATCAGTAGTCACAGGAACGATCGACGCATAGTGGTTTTCTAATGCATATAGATCAGTGTCCCTACGATCTTCATCAAGGTTGTGGAATTCACCAAGAAGCCAGTATTCGTCTTCTCCGTCGGCATTTTTGCGGAGTTCGAAATCCTCGCTCCACTTTGCTCTCGCTTGATTACATAGCATCACGCCGTTCACGTCGCCAGCCGGGATATTCACGTTAAGGCAGACAGGGACATCCGAGAAAGTGTCGGTGTAATAGCTGTCGTATTCGCCGTCATAATACTTCTGAAGGATGAATCTGACGATGTCCTTGGCTGGTTCGAGGTCAATATTGACATCCGGGCTGACAACAGAAAACCCAATTGACGGGATTCCGATGATGTTTGCCTCAAGAGCCGCACCCATTGTGCCGGAATAAACGATATTTACCGATGCATTTGAACCATGATTGATTCCAGACAACACAAGCGGACGCTCTGCATTCTTGAATACTGTCTGGACTGCAAGTTTCACACAGTCAGTAGGAGTTCCTGTGCAAGTATAAAGAGAGACATTGCTCAACTTTCCTACACATTCAAATTTCAACGGTTTATTGCAAGTAATGGCGCTGCTCATTCCGGAACGCGGGCCATCCGGAGCAAACACGATCACCTCGTCAAACTCACGAGCCACCTCAGTAAGAGCTTTTATTCCATTAGCTGATATACCGTCGTCGTTTGTTATTAAAATCATATAGTTTTCACGCTTTGATTACATCGGCAAAGATAATACAAAAAAAGACGGGGCACCCCCCGTCTTTACAAGAAATTATTCTATTTCTATATTTATTTTTCTTTGCTTCTGACCAATGAGAAATGGCCGAAATATGTTCTGTCGGAAGTCTGAACATCAATAGAATACCAATAGTCGGATGATGGAAGCTCACGGCCATTCTGATCTTTTCCTACAAATGCGTTTTCCTGACTATACTCTGTCTCCTGATACAAACATTTTCCAAATCTATCGAAGATTCTGACTACAGCCTCCGGATATATCTCAATATTCTTAATACTCCAAACATCGTTAACGCCATCACCATTAGGCGTAAGGACAGGATCCGGCACCAGCTCCGGCATCTCATGAACCAACATCAGCTCCACAACACTATCGCAACCATTTGCCGACTCAAATGTCGCAAAATAAGTACCTCGTTGACTGATCTCCTCGCCTGCAAATTCGAATGTGTCTCCATACGGAATTCTCTGGAACACCTTCTCTCGGATTTTCGAGATAACTTCAACGTTGACAGGAGCGACAGGGAATGATAATCCTTCTTTCTGAATATGCAAATAGTACTCGCCAGCTTTGCTCTGATTCATCTTCAAAACGACAGGACTATCCGCATACGAACGGAATCCGTTAGGGCCTGTCCATATATAACCTTCGACACCGTCTGTCGGAGCATCAACCACGGAAAGGATCAACGAATCACCTTCACAAATCGGACCATTCTGCTCAATGTATGCAGACAACAAAGGCTCGACTATAACCTTAACATTGTAGATCTTTTCACACTGACCCTTCTTTGAAGTCATCATATAGTTACCTGACTTCGACAACTCAACGTTCATGAACGTTACCGAACTTCCTTCAACCATTTTGATCACAGTATCTATCGGACTGTTTGGGATAACGGATATCGGAACCGGTATTTCTTCCGACTGCAAACCATCATGGGTCGTGACCTGAACATAGTAAACTCCGGCATCGGATTTCTTAACTCCAAGAATTTTAGGGGAAATCTCATCAGATACAAAACCGTTAGGGCCTGTCCATTTACATGTCGCGTATGCAGGAAGATTATTTACAAATAGGTCGATATACTCACCTTCACACACAGGCGAATTGCTTCCGGCATCTACAACAACACTACAATCCGTAGTTGCACTACCGTCTACTGCAGTAAACAATATGTTTCCTGGCTTACCGGAAAAATTTGTCACAAGAATCAAATACCAATCGCCACTCTTGACATTTTCCAGATAACATGTTTCTGTGGTATTCTTAGAAAAACTGCAGTCCGACATCTGAGATATTGGGAATGCATCATACTTACCGTAGAAACACTCATAGTCCGTATCAAGTTTTGAACGCTCCTCAACTTCAGCCTTACACTTAGATATTTTCTCTCTGGCATTGATAATATCCATTTGGGAAGCGGTTGTTCCGACTGCAAATTGAGATTCGCACTGATCCAACTTATCAAGTTTGCATGTATTACTTGTATTTGGGACTACACAATCTGCAAAGTATTTATCCGAATTAGCACAAACATTCTCAAGCATCTCTTGCTTCGACTCACCTTTAAAAGGTCCCCAACAAACAAAATCTACGTCAGCACCTTCAGAATGTGATATGTTCATCAAAAGATTTCCAGGCTGATCGATCTTAATCGCAAACCATGCTGGCGACGGTGTCTCGTCGACACAACCGATACCGTGAGTATAACCCATTCCCGTACGTTTGTTAGGACGCAAAGGAAATGATGCGACTTCTCTTTTAGATGTTCCTGCTGGATATACAACACCAAGGTCGTTGGCACCCGTACATGCAGTGACAACGTCTGTAAATTCTGAAAATGGACATGCTCCAAACACATTTAATGTCAAGAAGCAACATACTACTAGAAACAGCGCCTTTAAACTCGGACTAGATTTCATTGTTAGTCGCAGCTATTTTAATTAATAAACAACAAGTAATAAATGTATAATAGTGTTCTCACAAATTGATGCAAAGATAGACAAAATCATCAAAAATGAGTTACAGAATGTAGTTTTTTAACATAAAATAACTATCTGACGCTTTCATTATAGCAAAAATGCAATCATAATGGCAAAATAACGGTTAAAAAGTAAGTATAATTAGCACAAAACATGACGTTCAAGCGAGACTACCGCACGAATTAAACAATTCAAAAAGTCACAAAACTAATGCATTTGATAACACTTTGCTTACAAAGTCAATGAATATGCCGACAAAATCAATAAAATAGCCGTTTATAGCGTCCGAAAAGCAACTATTATGCTAAAAAGCAGACCACTTTCATTTCATAAGCGCAGCAACTCAGATTCCTTACAAAATGTAAGATTTAAAGAGCCTCATCCTTACAAAATGCAACTTGCCCTAAAAAACACGATACAAAATGAGTTTTTTTATATTCCGACGCAGAAAATCGCCATACCTTTGCAATGTAATCGAGAGGGAAACTGATTATAAAACGACATAAAACGCATAAACGAACTGAAATTTTTACCCCTTTAGATTACAGACGAACTGATATTAACACATAAAACGAAAGACTATGAAAGTGTTGAAGATTATGACTGCAGCTTTGATGAGCGCTATGGCATCAAGCGTTTGTTTCGCAGAGGAAACAGCAGAAGTTAAAGAAGCGAAGAAAGTAGAGTTCAGCGTCAATGCTGATGTGGTAAGTTCTTACGTATGGAGAGGAATGTACCAGAGCAGTTTTGCCGTACAACCTGGAATCGAGATGACAGTCGGTAATTTCACTCTAGGTTCTTGGGGTTCAGCTTCATTCAAAGAAGAAGAGACAAGAGAGTTGGACTTCTACGCATCTATTCAGGCTAAGGCATTTTCATTCGGTATAACAGATTACTTCTGCACTCCATCTTGGAGCGACCACAGCTATTTCGCTGATCACTCGCACGTGCTAGAAGCAAACTTAGGTTGGGACTTCGCTGAATGCTGTGAGAAATTCGCAATGACAATCTCAGCTAACATCAACTTCTTGAACGACAAGAAGATCAACGACGAAGGAGAAGAGAAAGAGGCATTCTCGACTTACATTGAGCTTGGTTATCCGGTAGAGAGCAAATACGTAAACTGGGACTTCACTCTAGGCGCTTGTGTCAATGAGTCTGGATTCTACGGGGTCGATAAATTCGGAGTAATCAACATCGGTGTCAAGGCAAGTAAGGATATCGAGATCACAGACAAATTCAAGTTGCCTCTATTCGCTCAGATGATTCTAAACCCAAGAACTGAAAGAGCTCACTTTGTAGTTGGCCTATCATTCTAAATATAGAAGAGACGTCCAGTCAGGGCGTCTAATTAAGAAGACACATAAAACGAGAATAAGATGAAAAAGATTGAAGCAATTATCAGAAAAACAAAGTTCGACGAGGTTCGCGACGCTTTGCTTGAGGCTGGAATCGAGTGGTTCTCATACATAGATGTACGTGGTATCGGAAAGAGCCGTCAGGGACGAATCTACCGTGGTGTAGTTTACGATACAAGCTGCATCGAACGTATATTGGTTTCGGTGATCGTAAGAGACAAGAACGTTGAAAAGACAGTTGAAGCTGTTCTAAAGGCTGCGCAGACTGGAGAAATTGGAGATGGTCGAATTTTTATCATACCAGTGGAGGACTCTATCCGCATTCGCACTGGAGAAAGAGGCGACATCGCGCTTTACAACGCGGAGCAGGAAAATTAAACATTATTCTCCTATAGGGACGTTTAATCTTTCTAACAATCTAAAAATCACATACTAAAACGAAACGAAAATGAAAAGTAAAATATATAGTACGAGAGGTTTGAAAGCTCTCGTAGCACTCCTTATATTCTTAGCCGGAGCATTCACAATGCCGGCAGCAGCACAGGATTCAACAGCTACAGAGGCTGTTAGCGCAGTGGCTGAAGTAGCCGAGGCGACGGTGGCCGCACCAACTGAGGAATCAGCAATTGATCCGATCGCAGTGGGATTGAATACTCTTTGGGTGGCTTTGGGAGCCATGTTGGTGTTCTTCATGCAGCCAGGTTTCTCACTAGTCGAGGCAGGTCTAACAAGGAGCAAGAACACAGCCAACATCCTAATGAAGAACTTCTTCGACTTCATGGCCGGTACATTCCTATTCTGGGCACTTGGCTATGGTATCATGTTCGGAGCAGGAGATTTCGCTGGAGCGCCAAACTTCTTCGACATCGACTTCAAGGACTGTATGACTGAGATGGGAATTCCAAACTATGCATTCTTGATCTTCCAAACAGTATTCTGTGCAACAGCAGCAACAATCGTATCGGGTGCAATGGCAGAACGTACTAAGTTCTACATGTACATGATCTACTCAGTTTTGATTTCAGTAGTAGTTTATCCAATCAGTGGTCACTGGACATGGGGTGGCGGTTGGTTGTCAACTCTAGAGATCGGTTCTTACACAGGTGGTTTCCACGATTTCGCAGGTAGTACAATCGTACACTCAGTCGGAGGTTGGATGGCATTGATCGGTGCATGGATCCTTGGTCCACGTGTAGGTAAGTTCGGTAAAGATGGAAAGGCACGTGCCATTCCTGGTCACAACTTGACTATCGCAGCTCTAGGTGTATTCATCCTATGGATGGGCTGGTTCGGATTCAACCCATGTTCACAGTTGGCAATCGCATCAGTTGAGGATGCAACAGCGTCAACATTGGTATTCGTAAACACAAACATTGCAGCTGCAATCGGAGGTTTGGCTACATTGTTCATCACTTGGATCAAGTATAAGAAACCATCATTGTCATTCACACTCAACGGTGTGTTGGCAGGATTGGTAGGTATCACAGCAGGATGTGACGCTGTATCTCCAGTAGGAGCAGCATTCATCGGTTTGATCTGTGGTACATTGATGATCTTCTCTGTAGAGTTTATCGAGCACAAACTTAAGATTGACGACCCTGTAGGTGCATCTTCAGTGCACGGTGTATGTGGTTTCACTGGTACATTGCTAACAGGTTTGTTTGCAGTCGACGGAGGTTTGTTCTATGGTTTCGGTATTGATTTCTTCCTATGTCAGTTGATCGGTGCAGTCACAATCGGATTGTGGGCCGCAGCAATGGGATTCATCATCTTCTTCAGCTTGAACAAGATCCACGGATTGAGAGTTGAGAAGAGAATTGAAGAGGAAGGACTTGACGTATACGAGCACGGAGAAAGTGCTTACAACTAATAATCTTTTTCTAAAATGTTCACAAAAAGGGTTGCTGGGAAGCAACCCTTTTTTGTTGTATAACACAAACCCGATTAGGATTTTGCTATATTTGCAAAAATATTCCAGGATATGACAATAGAAGATAAGGTAAGAAACTTCCTAAACTCCAAAAGAAACGAGTTGGACAAGGATGGTGCATGGACTGTGCGCGGCACTGAAGTAATCCTAGGATTCTTTAAGGTTTCACCAATCGTACTGTTTCCACCATTCTGTGTACTAACAATAATGGGACTGGTCTTCATCATTTTAATTTTGGATGACCTGATGGCATCCGAAAAAACTATTATTCTTGCCTGTTTCGCTTTTTTATTCTTAATGGGATTCTTGATCCAGTGGACAAATAGCATCAATTCAAAATTATCAGTCTATCCGGACAGATTCATATACAAAGGGGAGATTGCTTATGGAAAAAGAACACAAGAAATAAGATACGAAGACATTACGGAAATAGAAGTAACATTAGACAGCCGTTTGACTCTTGTTTCTGACGGAGCAAAATTACAAGTAGATAGTGAAGAACCTATATACAATATGACAATCTACTATAACCAAGGAGAGTACGGCAAAAGAACATTTACAATCAATACAGGAGACATTCAAGATAAAGGTCTATTCCGTCTGCTTAGAAGTGCATTCCGAGATAAAGTATATGACTATACGGATACGGATTTAAGCAACAGCAGATCTGATGTGCTGAATATTCTTCAGTTGGATGCATGGCTCATAAAAACAGCCGGATTATCTAAAATGGTAAAGATAGACCTGGTTACAGACTATATCAACAAAAACTATTTCCATAGACAAAACACTTCAACTTTAAGAGAGTCTATTAAGAATAAAATATGTAAATGTCTGGATTCAAAGCAGAAAAAATATCAAGTTTATTGTTCGCAAATAAGGAAAAACGGCAAGATGCTATATGACGAGAAACTTGAGTTGCTCGACCATTTCTTTGCCGTGGCTTATGCAAGTGAAGGTGTCGACAAGAACGAATTATATCTCTTGCATGAAATCGCCCGTTTCTTTTCCGTCAACGACTGGGATGTGATCAACTTGGAATATAAATACGAATGTCGTAAGAAGGAGCAGCAGACGGAGAATCAATCAGCATCATCGCCTGTACCAAATATCGTTCTTAATAAGGCATACGAAATGCTTGGCTTAAAAGAAGGCGTTTCTGTCGACGAGATCAAAACCTCATACCGCCAGCTTGCCAAGACATACCATCCGGATGCGTTGTCAACAAAATGCAGCGACGACGAGAGGGAAAGCGCCGTCGCCAAATTCAGAGCAATTACGGAAGCTTATGAGATTTTGTGCAGCAAAACCCAATAAAGACGTCAAGTCAGCGCATCTCTTTTGCAATCGCATCAGCAGGTAAGGCAAGTACTTTCGACAACTATTTGCCGCTACACTTTCTTGGAGCCTTCAATGCTGAGAAAAATCGCATTCATCCCATATCTATGCGACTGGATGTGACTTGACACCGTCGGGTTAATTATAATCTTGCTCAATACCAACTATCTTTAGATTTCCATTATCGTCTCGCATATAAAAACCTTTCTTCCTTTTAGAATACACATTTAAAGGGCGAAATCCATTTTCTTCAATTATAGCAACTTTCTTTGTTTTTAGATTCCAAATTGACAAAGGAACCGGTATATGTGTTTCATAAGTGTGATCTTCTTTAGCATAAAAACGGCCCATCACGTAGTTTCCATCTTCAGAAATTGCACACACATAAAAATTTTCATTCAAACAAATTTCTTTGTCCATATCATCTATATCCCTATAAAATAATCCATAATTTGCCAAACATTCAGATTCTACATTATGATATTTAGAATAATATATTCTATCACCTACAATTCTTAATTCTGCACAATCTTCGCAAAAAAATTTCTTAACTATATTTTTACCATCTATCAAATCTTTAAGATCATAAATTAAAATACTATCGTTCTCTTTAGACTTTTCATTTCTATTACTTTTTGTCAAAGCCAAAATATTGTGATGTTTAGAAAATGATGCAGAGCCTATAGCGATTTCGTCTTCAATGCCTGACAATCTTATATGCTTTTTTCCATCGGTAAAATAACATGAAAAGTTTTGTAAACTTTCGTCATCATTCTTACTATAAACAGCAAAAGAATCTTCTATGCCCCAAAAAAATTCACTTTCATAATCACAATGACAACTTTTCTCTACAACACACTGATTCTCATTTAAAATATATCCTCCATAAGTGCATGGATAATCATTTATATATCCATGATAGAGAAATCCAACCTCTCTATCTAACGTACAACCGTCCTTGCTATTTATTAAAGCACAAGAGGACAACAATAAGAATACAAACAACATTTTTATTTTCATGGCACATATTTATAAAAATTAGAAATAACTATTTCATTTGCAGACATTGCTCTACAAATAGGATGATTGTTCCCTTTTTCCTTTTTTTTGCTTACATCATAACCACACTCAAGAATTCTTGGGACAGAAGAAACACCTCGAATAGTGAAACTATTTCCATACAATTGAACTGAGTTATCAATCGGCATCAATCCTCCAGGCACAATCATTATTATATGGCTTTTTTCAATTGTTTTTGAATAAATTCCTATTACAGCTGTTCCATTATCTGCCATAGTTTGTATTTTTCTTAAAAAATCATTCCAAACCAAAGAATTATTCTTGTCAAAAGACTCCTGCGGTTTTTCTATGGGAAGAAAATGTTTCAACAACTCGTCTTTAGCTGTTCTTGGATTATCAATCAATCTTTTTAGATCATTATACATATGATAAGCTCGTCCTGGGTCAGTAATGCTTCCTTTGTATTTGTGAAATTTCCCGTTCTCTTCAATTTCTACAAAAGTCTTATCTGGAAACAAAATAGAATCGCCAGTTAAATACAGCAATGCAGTTCGAACGCAAACATTACACGACGCAATATTTGGATAATGCTTATTTGCAAAAGCAACAGCATCTTGGGTCGCTTTGACATAATCTTCAACAGAATATCCTTCTCCCCAAACCTTTCCAATGTCAACAGCATTTTTTGCTCCAATGAAATACTCCACAATCGCATCATACCAATGCGAGCCATCATCTTTCTTCTCTTCTGAATTATCCTGCTTCTTTATATTTTCAATGTCAGTTTTTTTCTGAGCATCCGAGCCGACTACAATTCCAAGATAATTAACCCAATTATATGCCAACTTCTCCGTTGATTCTCCATTCCAAATTTGAACTAACATCTTTGGACTCAAATCGTCATTGTAGAAAACCACAAATGCATATCTATCAGTGTAACCGGCCTTGACATACTTACAATTCGCTAATGCAGAATAGTTTGGCTGGCGCGTCTTTGCGGAATCTATATTGAATTTTTCCTTAAAGGAATAAATCGCAACATTAAATTCTTTCTTGGTTCCATCCAAATCTAATGAACAAGGATCAAAGTAAACACCTCTATCATACAGGTCAAAAGAGGTTTTCTTTTGTGGATCATTTTTCTTTGTGATATTCACAAGTTTATCACATATAGATTTACAAATATTGCTTTTCCCTTTTTTACGTCCATTCCAACCTCCACTTCCTTCTATTTCAAAATTCTGCTTTTTTGACTTAGAGAAGAAGCTGTTATAATTCTTATAAACAATCTCCAACACGGAAAGGTCAATAATCGCTTTTTCTTGACTATCAAAGTTTAATATTCCCCCTTTCCAATCTCCAATCCATGTAAAATCAAAATTGAGGAAATACTCCCCATCCTCCTCATCATCCACAAACGGCATCTTATACCACGCTGGATTCTGGATCTGATTCCACTGGAAATACTTCGTCGGATAGCGGTCCGACTGCGTTGAATAGGACATGATGTTGTCTACAGGACGCTTTTTCTCCACTCCGTAGTCGAATGTGTGCTGCAGTCCGAATAGGCCGTGACATAGTTCGTGCGCCACAGTATTGTGGTCGGAATACGGTCTGCCGGATGTTGAATCTTTACCTACGAAAATGTAGCCGACGGAGCTGGTGCGTGGCATATAGCCGCTGATGCCGTCCACCTTGTTGGCGGGTAGCAAAAACAGGTATGCGTCTGCGTCGCTGTCTATTTCTACCGATTTTTTATATAGCTTTCGCAAATACTTCATCTCTACAGTTTCATTGGTGAACACGTTGCCGCCTTCGCGGGTGTTCAAACCTTGGACTAACAATTGTCTGAGCGTGTCGTTTCCGTCAAATCGTTCTTTCTCTACAAAATTAAATGTTCTGCCCAACGGAGCAAACAATTCACTGATTTTATTCTCAATGTTTTCATTCAACTTTGCATCGCACATCACGGGCACGACTGCTACTCTCTTCTCCTTTCGCTTCATCGTATAGATGTTGATTTTGCCGACAGTACGACTGGTTTTATCGCAGTCAATGTCAAATCCATCTCCGTCGACCATGGCATATATTTCCAATCTTTGGCCTGCTAACCCTCCGAATACCATCACTTTATAGGTTCCATCCGAAGCATCGTACGACGACAGCAATTCAACAGTCTCCCTTTGGGATACACAATAAAACTTAACTCTGTCTGCCATATTCCTCAAACTGTATTGCGACTTTGAATTCGCATCCACCGTCGCCTTTATCCATCTCGCTTCGCCCTCAAGCATGGCAAGCCACGGCACCGTGTATGAGTAGAAATGCTCATATCCTTGCGAAACTTCCGGACATTTGTTGAAATCACCGGCAAACTTATCAATATACGGTTCAAACTTCGGAGTATTGAAATTCGCCACATCAAAATGAATCGTACCGTATTCATTGTCAAAACTTTGTCTGGCTGGCGGACATGCGTTTTCTGCCACAGTTGCGACCTTAACTATCTCGCCCTTCCCGTCGACTGCAACTATATCTTTTCCGCCAACTAATACTATCTGTCCATGATAATTCTCTGGATTTTCCCTGATTGTTTCAATATCATTCACCTCCGAAGTACATACAATCTCCTGCCCTGTCGCTTTGCCCGGAGCATAATCTTTCTGAGCGATTTTATTGAGATTTAGGAGAAATCTATCTTTCTCCGAAGTTACTACTCTTACGACTCCCCTACACAACTCATCTTCCTGATTAATAAAGACATGATCGAACGTCACATTCAATCCCAATTCTTTTTTCAGAAGAGTGCAGGAGACGGCACCCTTGCCGCTGAAACTTCCATCTCCGTTTTTTACCGCATCAGTAACAGTCACCACCGTATTTTCATCATTCGCAATAAACGAATCGCCGGGATTCAACATGTTCCTCAACGAGTCACATTCAACCTGACTGATGTTAGTGTCACATTCTTCTTCAACTGCAGTAGAATCCATGTCGTTCGTCGCTTCTACATTCAATTCCTTTTTATATTCCGACTTTCGTTCTGGAATCACAATCGGATCACATCCATACGTAAACATAGACCATGCACTGTACCCTACGTTTTTATATGCAAAATCACCGTCATTCAAATCATTGGATTGATCAGGAAGCACCTTCACCCGCCAAAAATATTTTTTGTTCTTCTTCAGTTTTCCAGCACTATTCTGTAAGATATAAGTATTTGAATTATAGACATTATCAGAAAGAACAAGAAAATTATTATCTTGACTTAGCGTTCCGAACATTCCATTATCGTATGTTGCATCAACCATATTCTCATGAATCTCAAACCTGTACGACTTATGCGGTTTACTGCAAGCAACAGCATCTACCCATTGAAAAGGAATAGACGGCAACTCCTGAATACAATCACCATTAGGCGGAAAAACTCCAATAGGAGGTTCTGCCTGGGATAGGAAACAAAAGACTGAAACCGGAAGACTCAATGGCAACGTCTTATCATAACCGTCAAACACCTGATATACAAACTCATACGCACCTTCTGGCAAACAATATCCATTCTCTTTCAATTTTCCCTTTACATTCAGATCTACGTCAGTAAACAGTTTATGAGTATTGATTTCCGACATCATACCTCGCACATTAACAATCTGCTGAATAGGAGTACGGCTTTCAAGATAAATCGTATTACCCGACTTGACCTTGACAGAAACAGAGATTGAGAGATTTCTTCCTTGTTTGGTAAGATCACGTACAACAGCCGTCAGCTTCATACGGTTCCGACCGCCTTCGAAATAATCACCTATGCAATTCGTGTACGGCGGAAGCATTGCCGCAAACAAATCAATTGGATACACCACGTCAGCCTTGGATATCATTGTGATACTCAAGAAGATGACTAACATAAAATGTTTAATGAAAGAAGTCGGAAAAATGTTCCCGTCTACTTTTCTGCACTGTTTGATTTTCATAAATTTTATTGACTAAACGAGCTAATCCTCATTATTAACGGCACAAAGTTAGCCAAAAATATCAAAACAAAAATACTTTGGCTGAAAATATTTTTCGGCTTTTTATATACATATTAAATAAAGGAATATAATCTACGCAAAATTGTTGAAAACTTAGATGCATTTTTTCCTAGAATATTAACGATATATTTAGAAAAATAGTAACTTTGCTCTCGAATTGGGCAGAATAGTGCTGCTCGGATAATGTAAAATTTTGATTATATGAAGGCAATTAAGTTAATTTTGGCTGCATTTGCAGTAGCATTGTTTTTCGAGTCATGCAAGACACAGACTTGCCCAGGTTACGGTGAGGTTGAGAACGCAGAGGTTGAGCAGAACGCTTAATTGATTTGACCAGAAAAACCTCAACTAATGAAAAAAATAATCACTGCAGTTTTCTTGGCAGCAATGGCATTAGCATCACTATCAGGATGTAAATCAGGATGTGGCTGCCATGGAGATCCTTATGGAGACCAGTTGGAGACTGTTATATCCGATAGGGCATAAAGTTGAGTTTTATAACAAAGATAGAATAAAAACATTTTTTTAATTTTAATAAACAATGGTAAAAGTTGCTATTAACGGTTTTGGCCGTATTGGACGCCTTGCATTCCGTCAGATGTTTGAGGCAGAGGGTTACGAAGTAGTTGCAATCAACGATTTGACTTCTCCAAAGATGTTGGCTCACCTTTTGAAGTACGATACTGCACAGGGTGGTTTCGCTGGCAAGTTCGGTGAGGGTAAGCACACAGTAGAGGCTACAGAGAACTCTATCATCGTTGACGGTAAGGAGATCAAGATCTCTGCATGCGCTAACGCTGCTGAGTGTCCTTGGAAGGCTAACAACGTAGACGTTGTTCTTGAGTGTACAGGTTTCTACACTTCAAAGGAGAAGGCATCTGCTCACCTTACAGCTGGTGCAAAGAAGGTAGTTATCTCAGCTCCTGCTGGTAACGATCTTCCTACAATCGTTTACAACACTAACCACAAGACTCTAAAGGCTTCTGATACAGTTATTTCAGCTGCTTCTTGTACTACTAACTGTCTTGCTCCAATGGCAGACGCTCTTAACAAGTACGCTGCAATCCAGTCAGGTATCATGTCTACAATCCACGCTTACACAGGTGATCAGATGATCCTTGACGGTCCTCAGCGTAAGGGTGACCTTCGTCGTTCTCGTGCTGGTGCTCAGAACATCGTTCCTAACTCAACAGGTGCTGCTAAGGCTATCGGTCTTGTAATTCCTGAGTTGAACGGTAAGTTGATCGGTTCTGCACAGCGTATCCCAACTCCAACAGGTTCTACAACTATCCTTGTTGCTGTTGTTAAGGGTAAGGATATCACTAAGGAGGGTATCAACGCTGCTATGATGGCTGCTCAGACTGAGTCTTTCGGTTACACTGAGGATGAGATCGTTTCTTCAGACATCATCGGTATGAAGTTCGGTTCATTGTTCGATGCAACTCAGACAATGGTTTCTAAGATCAGCGACGATACTTACCAGGTACAGGTAGTTTCTTGGTACGACAATGAGAACTCATACACTTCTCAGATGGTTCGTACAATCAAGTACTTCGCAGAGATCAAGTAATTTACGACAAAACCGTAAAACAAAATTGGTTGCATCCTTTGGGTGCAACCTTTTTTGTTTTTAAACATTTCCCGTATCTTTGCAGACATAATTCAACCAAATGTAAACAAACATGGAAGTAATACCGTCGTTTCAGGTAGACCACACTGGTCTAAAACCCGGAATATATATTTCTCGTCAGGATTTCTCCGACAACGTAGTATTCACTACTTACGATATCCGTATGACTGCACCAAACCAGGAACCGGCAATAGCACCTGCTGCGATCCACACTATCGAACATCTTGTCGCTACTTATTTGCGTAATCTTGACGGTTGGAAGCAGAATATCATCTATTGGGGTCCAATGGGTTGCTTGACAGGCAATTATCTTATCGTTAAGGGTGCTTACGACTGTCAGGTTATCCGTCAGCTTATGATCGATGCAATGCAATTTGTTGTCGACTTCAACGACGTAGTGCCAGGCACAACTCCTGATGCTTGCGGAAACTATCTTCTTCACGATCTTCCAATGGCTAAGTGGGAGGCTAAGAGATATATCGGCAGATTGAAAAACGAATTCTGCTGCGAATATAAGATGCTTGAAAGACAGGATGTCAACGGGAAAGCATTCCACGACGCTTAATTTATAATTAAAAGCTAAGAATTAAGAGTTAAGAATCTCCTTGAAACTACAAATATGAGAACGCCTATCAACATTCTTATTCTTCCTAAATTCGACATCGGTCCACTCGGCAATGGCATTTGCGGAGAGGGTGAACTATTCTATAAGGAATATGTTGAAGGAGGTGAAGAATATGAATTGACTGGGCTTTTTCCGGGAGAAAAACTGTATGTAAAAGACGGAATTGCGCTCACCCTTACACATGCAGGCAAAGTGAATACAACCGCCACTATGATGGCTATTCTCACAAATCCAAGGTTCGACTGCAGCAACATGCAGACTCTATCCGTGGGATGCGCCGGCACCAATTATGAATGCACCACTATGGGCGACGTTGTACTTGCCTCTGCCTTTGTCGACTACGATTTAGGCCATCAAGTGATAGGCTCGGACGGTAAACTTACTTGGTTTCCCGATAGTGGATTATGCGAATATGGATGCGTGAAATTAAATGTGGATAGAATTGACTTTATCTACAAGCAGATAAAAGATACTAAAATCAACACAACAGCCAAGACTATCGCATTTATGAGGCAAAATAGCGGCGAAAACCATCGCGTCGGCCCACAAATACTAAAGGGCACATTCATCACCTCAGACAACTATTGGAAGGGCGAGGATGGGCATAGAATCGCAAAACAGATTAACAAATACTACGGATGCCCTGACGATTATATAGTGTCGGATATGGAGGATATCGCAGTAGCTAGAGTATTGGAAAGATTTGGATTAGTCGAGAAACTAATTGCCATTCGTGTCGCCGTGAATCTTGATTGCTATATGAATGGTGCTACACCAGAAAAGCTATGGAATGACAGCTGTTTTGAAGACAATATGCTTGAGGAAGACAATGAAGAGGGAGCAGATATTTTTGACACAGCCATGCACAATCTCTTTAAGGTAGGAAAGGAGATAATCCAAAAGATGAGGTAATAATTAAATCAATAATTATATACATCTTATTTAGGTAAAACCATTCGTATATTCATCAAACACTTACGCTCACCTTGAGTAACAAAACGTTCTTTTTTATTAAAGTAGAGATAATAACTCAAACTATATATTGAAACATGTGGACGATGAGGAATAGATGTCCAGTATTTACCAACTCCTTTATCAGCAGGTAAAAAAATTGCATTTCCATTAGGTCCGACAATATCATACCCTTTATAAGTCTTGTTCCATGTCCAAGTACAATAAGTAATCAGTTCATTAAACTGAGCATCTGTAGGCACAATCCATCCTATCCAACCATCCACAAGACTAGGCAATGTATATTCAACCCTCCCCGAATATATCTTTTGATATATATGATCATATGTCATATAGACACCCAGATCATTTAAAGAATTAGCCCCGACGTTACATTTAGCCCACCTCAATCCACTCGGCAATCCCAGATCCACATAAACACGTCCATTTTTATCCATTTCCTCCGTTGTGGCCGGATGCTCCATCACGGCATTCGAATCGTCAATATACGAGTTT
>JAZQQY010000033.1:0-27803 GCA_045629285.1 Paludibacteraceae bacterium
GTGCCGGCAGCTAGATTTTTCTTCTCGAATGAGAATGAACCGCTGGCATCCGGAGCCAAAGTCGAATAAGTAGGTGAAGCTGTTCCCTTCACATAGAATGCATACTGATGAGTGGCATTCTTATACAAGTCTGTAACTTTCAAACCTACAGCGCCATCCTCTCCACACTTAGTCGAAGTATTGGAAACGACAGAAATCTTCGGATCGGATGCAGGAGCCTCAACTGTGAATGTCTCTTTTGCCAACTCCTTAACTTCACATCCTTCGATTGTCACCCAAGCTCTAGCCGTATATTTACCTGCTGCGACATTCTCATATTTCAATGAGCCCTTTGCATCTGTCGCTGTTTTTTCTGTATATGTATCTGACACCGTTGTCGGAGTCAAATCAAACTTGAATCCATACAAAGTATTCATGTTTGCATAATCCAACGTCACAGATGCATTTGATGTGGCGTAGCATGTCTGGTTGGCATTTGTGATCTTGGCAGACATGGTTGCAGGCCAAGTGATATCCTCGCTTCCCATGTTAGCAAAGTAAGCGACAGTGCTACATGTTCCATCAGAGACAATCAGATACTTGGCACTCTTTGAAACGCCTGCCAACTGATATTTGTTCTCATAAACCTTGATCACATTTGCCGCAGCCACAGCAGTCTCCTTGTTCAATGCATCTCCGATCGTGAACGACAATGTTTTTCCTAGAGTATAACCTGTTGATGGTGTCAAACTAACCACAACTCTATTAGTAGTTGTCGTACACTCTCCCAAATTCAACTTTGCCAACGACGCAGAGAATTTTGACTTGATTGTCAACTCTCTTGATTCGACAGAACAGTTTGGTATCGAAACAGACAACTTGTATGTTCCGTCAGGGTATGGATTTGTAGTGTAGGCATTTTTATCAAACTCTACTCCATCCTCATTTGTCAACTTATAAGTATAGTTCGTTGTTTTTCCTCCTGAAGCAGCAATCTGAAGTTGGTGGGATGTGACATCACAATCCGTATAAGTTGTTGGTGTCATGAATCGCTGCAAGCTCAACTTCTCTTTTGTAAGATCCGTAGTACGTGTGATTGGATCTCCACAACCGTTGGTAACCTCAAATACGTATGAAGCCTTATTCAAATTAGCGAATGTGAACGTAGCCACTCCAGCAGAGACAGTAGGCACGGCATCCTTGCCTTCCCATGTCGCAGTACAAGCATCCGACCAGTTTGTCACTGTATATGTGACTTTACCGTCGGCTTTCTCAACACAAGAATATCCTTCTATGCTCTGGGTTACAGTCAAAGGCTCATTAGCGCCTCCTGGAATTGTAATGTTCTTTGTAGTTGTTTTACCACAACCATCTTTCAATTCGAAGATGTAGTCTCCACTTGCAAGAGAACTCTTGACTACGGAAACAGATCCGTTTGTATTGGCAGTCACAGTCTTGGAATACGAGATAGAAGCACTTGTCGAAGCTTCTGATTTTTTGTAGAACTTCCATCCGTTATCAGATGTAGCATTCCAACCCGTGATCACAATTTCTACACTACCATTAGCCTTTCCACAAGTACTTGCCACAGGAGTTTTAGGAGTTGCGCTCATTGCTGACGCAGCCTTAAGAGTAAACTCCTTTTCATAGATATCTCCGTCAGAGACACTACATCCCATATATCCTGTTGTAATACCTACTGTCAACTTATAATCTCCAGGAGCAAGATTTTCATAGACGTAAGAGTTATTCTCTCCGTACAAATGATGTATTGGTCCATCCAAACCAGAAAGCGACAATGAAACATCATAATAATCAGCGCCCTTGAACCCGTCGTAAGATAATTCTATTGAGCCAGTCTCGTCTCCGGCACAGAATTTAGATGTCGCTTCATTAATATTGATTTTTAGATCTTCTGCAGTTGCAGTATAAGCTACGACAGGAACATCTATCTGACATGTACCATTACTGATAATGATACCTGTAGTTCTTCTCGCTTCCTGTATAAGATATTTTCCATCACCATACTTTCTGACATTCGGTGTACCGTTAATTACTACATCTTCAAGTTTTTCTGTAGGAAAATCATCACATGCAAACGAGTAATTATCTGCTGAAGGATTACCGCTAGCATCAAATATATTAACTGCGACACGACCAAGAGAAGACTTACATGTTTTCATCAACTTAGCCGTAGCAGAGAACGGAGCATCGAACCCGATTTCAAAATCAGTCAAATCTTCAGTACATCCACTATGACGTACTGTATATTTACCCTTCTTTATAGGTCCTACAGAATAGACTTTATCAACCACAACAAGTTGGCTGCCACTTGATTTCTTACCAACCAATAGATTGTCGACTACCTTACCATCCTCGTCGACTATATCCAAATAATAAGGAATATTTCCTTCTGTCGGCAACAGACGTGCATAACCATCTCCATCACAACTTGCATTTATCACATTTGAGACCTTAACACCACCCAAAGATGAAGTCGAAGCAATTTCAAATGAAGTAGGCAAAAGAGCATCTCCATCATGGAAAAAGACTCCTTTACAAAGTCCACTTCGTACATAGAATTTCATATCAGAGTACTTTCCTGGAGGAAGATTATTGAAGACGATTGTCGCCGATCTTACTCTGTTGGAGCAAAGTTCACTTTTGAATTCTTCTCCCTTTTCGTTCTTTACTACACCATAGAAGAAATCAGAAGGAGTGCTTGAATTGTTTTTGACAGCATAAGAAATAGTATACTTACCATTGGATGTTCCACATGCATGATAAACCTTTGGATTCCACTCTACGTTAACATCAGAATAACACAATTCGTTACATCCCATACAAGTAGACGACTCACGATCGACTCCCAATATATCAGTTGTGACAGAAGTCTGACTCAAAGGAAATCTGATGGAGGTTACTCCGTCAGCCAAAAAATCAGTTTTTAGGCCTACAGTCGGAACCTTATCCTGATACTGTGAAATTGTAGGTTCAAAACCAGATGCTGTCAGATTACCCTCGAATAAAGTTGTCAAGACTTCATTAACAGATTTGTCATCTCTCAGCACTATATTTCCAACATAATCAGATTCTTCTATTGGCAGATCAGAATTATAAACTCCATTTCTAATTATGTTATTTTTCAACGCAAATCTATTTTGAGGAACAGTAAAATAATTCTCGCCGGAATTATTTGAAAGCATAATATTACCAATTGCATCAAATGACGAATGAATATCTAATAAAATTTTAGAAGAACTGTCAAGAATTGTATTATTCTCTAATGTCAAACCAACTCCGTCACAATAAATTAAACATTCTGACTGATTTCCAGCAAATAAACAGTTTTTGATACTAGCATCTTGCAGAGACAAAAAAGAAAAATATGAAGTATTATTAGTAAAAGAAGAACGCTCAATACTTAAATTATAACCAAAATCAGGACGAACTTGTTGGATACAATTTCCCAATGTATTATCGCTGACTACACAATTCGTAAATTTCAAACTATTATTTACATCAAGTAAAACAATTTGCTTAAAAATATTATTGATAAACTTAGAATTATCAATAATGATGTAATTTTCATTAGATATACCATCAAATATAAACAACCAAGTATCTATATCATTTTTTTCAAATATTGAATTTACTATTGACAGCTCATTTTTACATTGAAATACAATCGGAGCGTAGCAATTTGAATATACGACATCATCAAAAACACATGATCCACAAAAAATTTTAAATGC
The DNA here is from genome assembly GCA_045629285.1 of Paludibacteraceae bacterium. Classification (GTDB taxonomy): domain Bacteria; phylum Bacteroidota; class Bacteroidia; order Bacteroidales; family Paludibacteraceae; genus UBA1723. The sequence goes on from JAZQQY010000033.1 coordinate 3,735, forward strand.
ATCTACACTTTCTGTAAATGTAGTCTCTTTAATGTTAGTTTTACCTTTTGTTGTAACATTTTGTATCCCTTGATTAATAGGTATAGAATTACGCTGAAATGTGGATGATTTGATATCTATATTAGTATCATCTGTATTCAAAAGTATCCCATAGAAATTATCTTGAAATGTACATTCACTAATAATTATATTAGTTCCTCCAGACAATGATAGGATAGCAGCATTATCAGCATTAGAAAGAATAATTCCAGATAAACTTAATGTCAAATCACTTTTTAAGAAGTAAAATAAATTTTTCGCATTTTCATCAAATTTCTTTCTAAGAAAGCTCCTTTTATCAGAAATATCCACTACATCATCTCCTTCAAAATCTCCGGTAAATATAGTTTTGTTTCTTCTGGGATTAGGTTGTGCATCAAGAGAAGATACACTCCTACTGTATCCTCCAATAATAGTCACATCAGAATTCACGTAAAAGGATCTGATTGTTGTAACATCAGTAACGGCTCCTGTTCGATTTAGCATTGGTTTATAAGTTCCTGCTGCGACATGAAAGGTAGTACCATTCTTCGCATTTGGCAAAGTGGCAGCAAAGTCATCGTTACCCATGGCATCAGTCCAGCTTGTACCTGATCCAGTACCATTCTCTTTTACATAAAAAACTGTGCGATTTAAATCAATTGTAGCTCCGAAAGAGCACAATAAACTAGTTGCAATAAATAGCAATACCAGAAGACACTTTTTAAATATTCTTGTTGCCATGTTTAGGACTCAAAACGTTCTGATTGTAAAAGTGAGGCAAAGTTACACACAAACATCTTCAAAACGATGTTTTACAGCACTCTTTTTTTTTCAGAAGGAGCATCTTTTTACATTGTTTAACATTAGAAGGCGGTTACACACGAAACAATGATATTTCAGGCGTTATAAATAACAAAAAAAGACACGATCACTCGCGCCTTTTTTCGTTGCATATAAAAATTTATTATTTAAAATAGACTACTTCAATTGAACCCTTGTGCTTCTCACTGGTGTTCAAAATAACCTCATAGAAGTAAACTCCCGGATCGACAAATTCGCCACGACATTTACCATCCCAACCATTCTGGCTTTCAACCATCTTCTGTCCATAACGGTTGAAAATAACAACAGGATAACCTTCCATGAATGTATCATTCAAACCTACTGAATTCATAGGTGTAAAGGCAGTCGGAAGATCCTTCACGACATTGATTGACACAACATTAGATGGTACTGCAGGACAAACACTGTCAATCATCACAACATAGTATGAAGCTGAATCCTGAAGGTCATACAAATCTAGTTTTTTGCAATCTGCATCCTTCAAATACTTGATCTCAATCAATGAGTCAGGCTCATTTATCAGATGCTTATACTCTTCATTGATCTCTCCTTCTCTACTGTACGATTCCTCAAACCTACCATCGTAATCTCCAATGACTTTGTACCAATGGTATTCGTACGGAGAATACTTAGTAAGAAGTTTCAACTCCGCAGTCTCACTTTTGAAGACACGCGGCTTATCCTGAGGCTTGGTCGTCAACATCAAGTTTTCAGGGTTCATTCTCGGTCTTGTATTTAGTACTACTCCATCAAAGGATGAACTAGTACCACAGAAGTTTTTAGCATAATACTTCAAAGTACGCGAAGTGCTTGAATAAGATACCTTGGAATTCGGTTCATACCTGACATCATCGATCAACCATCCTTCTTCAGTGACCGGATATCCGTTATCAAAAACATAAACCTGGAATCTGTCGTATAGACTCTCATCTTCTGATACCAGATGAAGCGAATCATTCTCACAGATAGTATAGATTTCTGATACCAAAGAGACATTTGGTGATTCATGAATATTGATAATAGCAGTTGCCGTATCACGACAGAATCTAACGGTATCTGTCGCAACTACCCAATATCTGCCACTGTTAGTGTAGTATTTCAAAGCTAATAGCTCATCACCACCTACTTGCTGGTTGAACTTCCAAGCATAAGTATATTCATTGTTAGAGAACAATAGATTCTCTTCTGCAATAGAATCTTTATAATAATCGAAAACTACAGAACGAGTTGGATCGAAGGACCACTCGTCAGTGAACCAGTCTCTTTGCCAGATACTACCTGTATATCCAGATATTATTGGGTTAGAAAGCAATATATTGTCCTCTCCACATACTGTAGTATCTCTCATATACTCATCTACGATTGAGTTACGAGTAGGAACAGTCACTTTCTTGATCAAAGAGTCCTTCAAACCACATGGATCTTCAATGATAATCTTTACATCAACATAACCGGAATTTGTATTCAACACCGTACCCTTTGGAGGAATCTGTGTATGTTTGAAATACTGAGTCGCATTTGGATCACAATTATCGACAATCGCATCAGGCGGAAGCAATCCATCGACATCAGGAACCTTGAAAATACATGGTCTGTCATAATCTGCCATAATCATGTCTTCCAACCAAGCGCTGACAATATCATTATCAAATTTAGGAGGCTCATTATCTCTAATCTGACGAATGTAAGTTAACGTATCTGAATGATTATTACATGCATCATAAGCAACAAATCGTCTTATAATATCATAATTGTAATACTCACATGATGTTGGATCGGCAGATCTGTTTGTTGAATCTGAATAGAAAATACCGTTTGCTAGAGGAACGCCTGCTGTTTTCTGAACTGGTTTATCATAAACAACTTCCCAACAATTATCCTTAGCCTTCAAGACTCCATCTGAGAAAGGAGTTGTCGGCGTACATGCAAAATTCTCTATTGTCGAAACAGCATCATCTATCCAAACAGGAGGAACACTATCCTTGACACGGAATGTATCTGAACAAGGTGTCACATTCTGGTTTCTTACATCTATTGCAGAATATGTTCTGATCAAAGTGTATTCACAGATATTGACAGTCGTAACTTTATTGTTAAGGACATCATAGATGACGGAATCAACTTTGAATGTTGTAGGGTCAACCAATTCCGGCACCTCTTCTCCACGTGACATGAATTTACCACCGGCATTTACAAACTCCTCAAATGTCTTATACGACTGAGGCAAATCATTGTGACAAATATACTTTCTGTATGTCAACGGTGGACATACCATATCCGGATTACCTGTGTTGATTACCTTGATAAATCTTTGACATGTTTTAGTTGACTCATTTTCATGTGTCGTATCACGAACAGTAAGAATAATCTTTGTCAAGCCTAATGGATAAGGCTCTCCAAGCTTCTTGCCATCCGAACGAGTATAGAATGTATCAAGCTGTCCACACTCGTTATGCAAGTCAAAATCAATAACCAAACCATTCATTATCACATCAGAGAAAGGCACAAAGTCTTCTGCTGTCTTCAACTCGACAGTGATTGTGTCGTTATTGCTATTGCCAAGCAACGTACAATCAAATGAGTCTATAGCCGCATTACGTAAAGATACTCTCTGTTCACATGTGATAACTGCATGGTGATATAGATACTCTCTAACGATTGTATCGACACCAAGATCAAACATATCTGTAATTGCCTTGCCTGATGTTCTCCAAACTCTATTAAGAGGGACAACTGTGTCAGCACACATATCCATAAACTTAGGCAATGAATCATTCAATCCAATATCCTCAGGACTCAACTGACACACGCCTATTGCTAGTGTCTTTTGGATATCATCTGGACACTGAATAGGATCATCCTTAATGTCACCTACCTGAACAGTCTGGACACAAGTCTCGATACTGTCGACCAAAGTATTTGAATGGTCAATGAAAATCCAAGTCACAGTCGTCTTACCGACATAGAACGTATCATCAACTCCCTTGAACGGAATCTTATCCGAACGAAGCACTGTATCAGGCAAAATCTGTTCCCCAGTACAAGGATTCAAAGCGACAGGAACGTCTAACTTCTCCCAAGTTTTACATAAGTCTTCGCTTTTAGGAGCAAACGATGGCAATTCCACACAAGCAAGATCAATCTTCTTGTCAGTCAAGATATTCAACGTCTCCACGCAAGTGTCTTTTGCAGTCGAATACTTGCTTTCGAATACCCAAGCAATCTTGTAAACACCGACAGAAAGTTTCTCCTTCTTGTATGTTGCGACTCCATTCTCCTGAACTGCAAGCAATGTATATACAGGGACACCAGCAACAGTGTCTACCTGATATCCTTTTCCATATACTACAGTTTCAGTACAGAAATCCTCACCTTCAGGTATTGGAAGAATCTGTTTATCAAGAACGACATCACATTCACCATTGATGAATTTCTTTATCGTATCATCATAAATACTACAATCAAATTTAGGTTTTGTAGACGACATGATAGTCAAATCGATATCACACATCTTGGATACGACCGACAACGAATCATTCTCAAACAGCCATGCGATCTTGTACGGTTCACCTACAGCAAACTTAGCAGGAAGATCAGACAATGTCGTATCTGTTCCTGTGATTGTCATCAACTTAGGAACTCCCTTTATCTTCTCATTTGAACAATACTCGTATGCGTATGGTTGCTTGATTGAATCAAGAACATCTTCCTTAGCCAATTCACAAAGACCTTCCTTCAAAATCAATGTATCATCGAATATAGTGTCACAGTCGACAACCGGAGCCATAGCATCCTTTACATGAACCGTCTGCTTGCACAAGAAACTGTATGAACCGAAGTCATATTTCCAATAAACAGTGTCGACACCAACATAGAACGGATAGCTAAAGATATCTACTGTCTGTGAACTCATTCCAGGCAACGATGCTCTTGTCACAACTGAGTCGATATGTTCACCTGAACACAAATCATAAACCGGCTTAATATCAAGGCCTAACTCACTAAACTCAATATCACAATCGTATTCAGGAAGGACTATCAAAGTGTCAGGCATCTGACTACAATCAACCGGCGGCACATTCACGTCGCCAACTCTTACAATCTGAGTACAATAAGCGACAGAATCTGTCAATGTATGTGTCGTAGAATCTATAAATACCCAAATGATCTCATTAGGTCCGATATAGAAAGGATCATCCATTGTCAATCCATTAGGACGTGTAGGTGTTCCTTCAAACAAACCAAGTCCACACGGATGTTTTGCAACTGGATAACCACGTTTTTTCAAAGAAGCCTTAACAACACTTGCATCTACAGAACATTCTCCCTCATTGACTGCAATGCTTAGTGTATCGGCATGAATTGAATCACAATTGATATCCAATTTTTCAGTAGTACGGACATCAACCAACTGATTACATGAATCTTTTACCGAATGAGTGAAATCCCAGAATGTCCACTTAATCCATGTCTGACCAAGATTGTATTTGTCAGCCAACGGATCTAACTCTGCCTTGTCAGAGCGCACACCCTCACCTGGACGCTTGAAATAAGAAGAATCCGGGTCCGCACAAGGATCATCAGCGTAAGGTACCTCCAATGTATCACCCAAATAAACAGGATCACAACCAGACACAACCTTATGCATTGCTGGAGCCAACTCGTCACAATTCAATTCAAACTTCTTATTTCCCTTGATATCGACATCTTGCTCACACTTTGCAGTATCCTTGACATTATAGATGCTGACCATTGTCCAAGTGATATGCGTATGACCTGTTGGGAACGGATCCGAAATCTCTAGTGAGTCACTTCTGTGAGGGACTCCCCATACAGTATCATTAGTACAATGATCAATTGCAAATGGATATTTTGTAATAACACTATTTCCTGGAACTTCACATAGTTCCTCGGTAGCCTTTATTGTATCAATATCGGCCGCATTAGAACAATTCGGTTCCAACTTATACTGATGGTTTGGACGAATAATCTGATCACATGTGGCAACCTTTCCATCGACTTCAGAACGGAACATCCACAACAAATGATAATCACGACCAACCTCCAACTCATAGTCAGAAGGGACTTTCACATTTGTACCATATAGAGTAAGAATACCTAGAATCTTCTCATCTGTACATGAACGAGTGGCCCAATATTCTTTATCCAAATCACTCCAAATATCTCCAAATTCCATCTTACACGCATTTTCTGGAGCTGTAACATCATAAATTGGATTTTCCAAAGTTGAACAGTCAAAATTAGGTCCACGCGCATCGACCACATTTACAAATTTGTCACAAGAAACTGTATTTCCAGATCTATCAGAGAAGTAGAAGACTAACTGAGTCAAACCAACAGGGAACGAATCAACCTTCCACTCCTCATTATCTACTCCATCTACAACTAGATCAAATACACCAGTCTCAATATTCTTGAAGTATCTCTTTACGACAGGTTCAATGAATATAGTAGAACCTCCGTTAGCCAAATCATCACACTCATCGTATGCTTTTGGTATGATAATCAAATTCTTCAAATCTTCGTATGTCAAGCCACAAACATCGGTTGAAACATTACCCATCACTGTATCTTTACCATTGAAACAGTCAAGAAGGACAGGAGGAGTACCATCTTTTACGGTAACATACATCGTACATGTATCAGACAAAGATGCCTTATCTGTATAGATATATAAGAACTTATGTTTTCCTACAGGGAACATTACATCAAGAATCTCTTCGTCTTCATATCTTACGACTGACGAATCATATTGCGTTACAAAAGCCTGAACCTTTGCTTTCAATGCGCCATCACAATAATCCTCGATCGAGCTATCGATATTAATACCCAAAGCAGTAAACGGCAATTCACAGGTTTCAGTAGCAACAACCTCTTTGTCAGTCAAATTATTACATGCTTCGGAAGCATCCGGAGGTGTTGTGTCGGCAACAGTCAAATACTGATCACAAATCTTATCGTTATTTGAAGTATCTGTAAAATGCCAGATAATATGGTAAGTTGAATCCTTAGGGAACTTAGCAGGAAGGTCAACTTCAACATTATCATCCTTACGCAACCTTGGATTTCCCTTGATTTCCCCATCACAATTATCTTGAGCAGTATGATCTCCAAGTACTTCCAAAACCTCTTTTAATGTCAACTCACACTGATCTGGTCTAAGTGCGACTGTCGTATCTACAATTTCACGACAATCAAACACTGGCTTCATTGTATCAAGCACAGTAATTACCTGCTCACAATATGACGATGCACCAGCAGCATCTGTGAATTTCCATGTGATTACAGTCTCACCCTTTGGATATGGATCTTCAAAGACCTCCTTACCATCGTTTCTAGTGCCTTCTCCCTTGATTCTTTCTCCTGTAGGTGAACATGGGTCATCCTCAATATCAGGGATCTGCAAACCATGTTCCTTCATAACAGCGACCTCCACCAAACAGTTGGCATCAGCGTATGCTGTCAAAGGAGGTGTCGCCACTCCACAATCAACTGGAGGACCTAGTATATCAAGCACTTCAATAAACTGAGTACATGTATCGCTATTTCCAGACTTATCTGTAACAATCCAATCAATAGTAGTAAGTCCTACCTTATATGGTGCAGCCAAATCTGTCGACTTTTTCTTGTTGTAAGTTCGAACCCAAGACAATTTCAACTCATCCGCAGGAGTACAATTATCTTCTGCCTCCAACTGAGAAAGCGTAGGTTTGACTACCTTAACCTGAGACTGGCTCAACTCACAAGAGTGATCGGCATAGAAAGTTGACTTTACTTCCCAAGGTCCACAAGTCAACTTCGGACTGATCGTATCAAGTACGGTGATCTTTACGACACAACTGTCGACAAAAGACATTGATGTAGGATCTGTCTTATCGTACACATTTGAGAAGTACCATACGTATGTATTCTCTCCTACAGGCAAATTGTACTTATTTACAATTGAAGGAACTGTCTTGAAGTTTGTCAAATTCGCAGCAGCGTATGCATAAGGCACATCCTCATCACAGAAACAAGGTTTACCATCAGACAAGAATGTACGGAATGTCACATCCTTAATGACAACTTTATCATCTTCAGTCAAAGGATTCTTAACCATAGTCACTACTCCATTGGCATCGATCAAACGTACTGAGTCTGGGAAAACTGAGGCCTTACGGAATTCTGTAGAACTAGCCTTAGGATCTTTCATTGCCTCAAACTTAATAGGTTCTCCATTTGAGTTAGTTGTCTTCGGTGTCGTCTTAGAACAATCCTTTTCTACACGCCCATCACACTCTCCATATCTTGAAATATGGAAATACTGTACTGTAGCAGTCGGAATCTGATCCAATTTCAAATCATAGATAGCTTCACACTTCTCGTCTGCATACATCACGACAGGATCAAGACAATTTGGAACTGGCGGCGCATTACGAACGACTGTTACTGTATGAGAACAAGTCTTCGCATTTCCACGTGCATCTACAAATTTATATTTTATAGTATATACGAGTGCTTTTTTACCATCAGGGTCACCCACGAATCTATACTTCTGGAACTCTGTCAGATTCTGTATCTTCCTTTCCTTTCCATTATAGTCGACAACAACGACCTCTACAGTAACGAGTCCACCACATTTATCCTCGACATCGTCATGCATTGACAAATATCCTTCATCGAAATATTCCTTCAATGTATATGTCTTGTTAGGATTTGTTCCATCCTGACCGATTGCCGACGCATAATCATCGTAATGAATTCCATCGTTAGATATCATGTGATTAGGATAGACCATGATATCAATCAAAGAAGAACAGTCGAATTCAGGAGGATCCTGATCTTCTGGCATAAATGAAACCGCACACTCTACTGAAACGTTAGTGTCAACAAATGAAGCAGCTTTCTTCTTGAACACCCATACCAACTCGTACTTAGTTCCAGTCTCAAATAGAGGCTCATTCATATCCGTTTCCTTGATTTCAAACAAACCATCTCCTTCCTTTGGAATACGATAGTAAAGAGTCGGAACAAGGCTATCCTTTGGAGTCGACGAACACTCATCGAAACCGAATGGCAATTTTGCAACTTCCTGTAGTTTTGCGATTACTGAAGATGGTTTCAACGTACATGTCAAAGTATCTACATCAATATTGCCAAGGCTTGTAATCTCTGGACATGTCACGTTTGGTGCCTTATCATCGATAACAGTAACTGATTGCAAACAGTATGTAGCATTACCAGACTTATCAGCATATTCCCAAAGAATCCATGTAACACCCTTCTTATAGTCTGCATTCAAATCCTTTGTCTTATCAAATCCAGCTGACGGAGAATGTGCTGGTTCATCTGTTTTCTCCAATCTACCCATATATGTAATTATGATATCATCATCGACACCATTCAAATCTTTCAACTTGGTTGGAGTGATCTTTGGTAATTCCACAGGGTAATCTCCAGGTACGGCAACACAACCTTTCTGATTCTTCAGATGAGTTGTATAATGCTTGATCAAATCACAATTCACATTAGGTGCCGTTTTGTCTACGACTTTAATTACAGCATTACAGCTCTCGGTCTTTCCACAACCGTCAGTAATGGAATAAGTCAACTCAACTCTGCCGGCAGGAGCTACAACCTTCTTGTTGATCGATTCCTGCAACGACATATCAAATGAAACTTTACGTGATTGATTCTCTTCCTTCAACTCATTTCCATACAAATCCTTAACAACAATGTTGATTGTCATTTTAGGATCCGGATCACAACTTGACGTATACGAAGGCAATGGTAAATCAATTGTCGTTGTCTTCTCCGTTTCTCCAAGAACGAACTCTTTTCCGTCAATCTTGCTACAGTCGATTGTAGGACTGACTAGTTTCTCAAATTTATAAGAATTTTCAGCAGATGCAGGACAACCGAAGCCTTCAATTTCGACGTTTACAGAAACGCTATGCTTTGTCATTGTACCCGAACAAGCAGCATCTCTATCCCAAGCTACATTTGATACTGCCGAATATTTGCTTGATGCTGAAGCTCCGGTCCAAGTATAGATGTACTTGCGATCATCGGTCGTAGTCACATTAGCAGTAGCTTTAATCTCAGCCTTTGTATCCGAAGGACAAAGCAACTTGTCCGACTCAGCACTTCCTTCTACACCTGACAAAACAATCTTCGGATCAGGGGTATTGTGAACTTCAATAGTTTTTTTGATAGGCTCTCCTATTGGATTATCAGTAACTATACCATTGGAAGACTCTACACGTCTTACTACCTGAGCCTGTATTGTATACTTTCCAAACTCAGCAACCTTAGGAAACAACACTTTTACAGTTGCACCCTTTGTAGCTGCATCTTCGTGGATCTCTGTTCCATCATCATAGACTGTATTGTTCACAAGTTCCTTTCCACTTGGAGTAATCAATGTCCAACGATAAAATACAGACTCATCTTCCGAAACAGGATCAACTGAAAATACATTCTGTGCACTAGGAGCACAAATCTTTGATTCTCCGATAATTGCATCAGGCCAAATCGGATCACACTCCTTACCATAGACTGTAAACTCCTTAGATACGGCAGATCCACCGTCGCCTTTATTCACCTCAACCTTGAACAATCTTGCACCAACAAAATTAACTGGAATATTAGCAGTACGATGTTCATCTCCATCTCCCGAGAATCCGACTAATTCATACCATCCTCGGTTGTCTTTTTCATACCATTTATATGAAGAAGTCTTAGGAAAACCTGTTGCCGTAGCACTTACAGTCTCACCTTTACAAACCATCTTTGGAGACAAACATACCTTCTCAACCTCAGCTGAAATATAGTCGATTGCAACCTTAGTACAAGAGAACTGTTCAAAGAAAGGAGTAAAACCATAATGTTCCAAACCTTCATTAACATAGGGCATGAAACCATAGAAAGTAATCTCCAAACGGTAGACATGACCACTATTAGAAAGTGTACTGACATTTACATTTTTAAAATCTCTTAAGTAGACACGTGCAACACCACCGCTGCTCTTTACATCTTGTACTCTACCCATGAATGTATTGGTATTATCATCATACAACTCAACATCCATTCTATCCTGTGATACAGTACCATGCTCCGTTCTTGCAATAAAACTGGCATTTCCATCCATGCCACATGTAGGCAGGATATAGGCACGCATCACAAAACGATAGTTCTGATCTCTATAATGCAAACCATTGTGGGTACATGCATTAGGGTTGGCAGGGAAACGAATACTAACCAACGTATTACTAGGGTTTTCCAACGTCATAAAATAATTACGATAGTTGGGATTACCCTCAGCTAAATTCCTGTCGATATAAGGGACATACTTATCAAGGATCTGATTCTGATTAGAGATAGAATAAGAGGCTTTTCCTTTGGAAAATTCCAAACCATATTCAGGGAAGTAGTGCTCTACATCATTCTCCAATTTTCCCGAATTAGCACCAGTCGGATCAAAATCGGTACCAGTAATGAAATCTCCTGTAGCTGATGTATGACACTCAGGGACACAATTTGTTCCTTTGGTAATTTTCACCACATTAGAGATAGCTGTGATCAACGTACCTGTCTTCTCTATTGCTCTGAATTCCACATCATCATCGTCCATTTCATATATGAAAGCGACTCCGGCTTTTAGCTGAGAACCTTCACTACTTGCATTTACCCATGACGATCCAACCTTCTTCTGCCATGTCACAGAAGAGGATGACGCTCCTGAAGAATTCAAAATGACTCCTTCATTCGGACAAACTGTATATTCTTCTGCAGTAATATTTAAGGAAAAAGCATCCACACTACTTCCGAACACAAATGCTGAAGCAATAATCTTTTTCCACATAGATGCCGACGGACCAAACTTTCGACATTTAAATATCTTTTCCTTTATAAACTCTAACATAAATATAGTAAGGACTAAAATCTACAATTTTTCAACAAAAACTAAACAGCTGTTTAACAAGCATATACAATATTTTTACACGCTCATATCTTCAGTTATTCAACAAAAATACATTTTTTAGCTAATAATCATACATTTTTCAGTAAAAATATTAAAAAAAGGACAGGGACCTGCATCACGCAAGTCCCTGTCCAACATTATGAATTTTCAAAGGTTATTTGAAATAAACAACTTCAATCGTACCCTTATGTTTAACTCCATTCTTCAAAATCAATTCATAGAAATAAACACCTGGGTCAACCAATTCTCCTCTACACTTACCATCCCAACCATTGTCACTCTCTGTCATCTTCTGACCATAACGGTTGAAAATGACTACTGAATATCCTTCCATGAATACATCGTTCATATCTATAGAGTTCATCGGAGTAAACGCTGTAGGAATCTCCTTGACAACATTGATAGATACGACATTTGAAGGAACTGCCGGACATACACTATCTACCATCAAAACATAGTATGAAGCTGTATCCTGCAATGAAGTCAACTCTAGTCGATCATAATCGTTGTTATTCAAAGTAGTTGTCATAAGCAATTCATCCTCTTCATCGATCATGCCTTTGTACTCTTCCTTGATCTCTCCGTAACGGTCGAATGTCTCACCGTATCTTCCATCGAAGTCCTGACTTACTTTGTACCACTTGTACTCATAAGGACGATACTTAGTCAAAAGTTGCAAGTTTGCACTCTCACCAGCGAAGACACGTGGTTTATCCTTAGGTTCAGTGACCAGCATCAAATTCTCAGGTTTCATTCGTGGCATCATCTCAATGTAGCCATTAGTCTTGGATATCGATGTTCCACAAGCATTGGTTGCGTAATACTGCAACACTTTCATGTTTTCAGAGTATGACAACAATGAATTTGGATCATACTTGACTCCATCGACCATCCATCCCGATTCTGTGATAGTCTCACCCATTTCCAAAGTGTCGACTTTGAATCTGTCGAACAATGAGATTTCTTCAGAAACCAAACGCAATGAGTCGCCATCACAAACACTGTAGATTTCTGGCAACAAAGATATCGAAGGCGCTTCGTGAACTGTAATGAATGCAGAAGCAGTATCTCTACAATATCTGACAGTATCTGTCACAACAATATAATACTTACCTGTCTTGTCGAATGAATTCAAAGTAAGATTATTCAAATCATCAGGATTAAACATCCAACCATAAGTATTCATATTATCCGAGAACACAATGTTTTCAGCAGCAATAGTATCTCTGTAGAAATCATAAACTACAGATGTGGTCTTTATGTATTCCCACTCGTTAGTAAACCAGTTCTCACTCCAAATCTGTCCTTCAAATTGTGAAATAATCGGATTGTTAAGCATAATTCTATCCTCAGCACAAATCGTGACGTCATTCATGCTAATATCCACGATTGAATTACGAGTAGGCACCTCTATTCTCTTGTACAATGAATCTTTCAATCCACATAGATCGGAAACTACAATCTTAACATTGAAATATCCATCGTTTGTATTCAAGATAGTTCCCTTTGGCGGATCCTGCACGTGATTGAATGTCAATACCGATTTCTCTTTACAATCGTCAACTACTGCATTCTTAGGTAGCATACTGTCGATATCAGGTACCATAAAGATACATGGTCTGCCATAATCAGCAACAATCTTCTTATCCATCCAATCCTTCATGAACTGTTGTTCTAGATCGAATCTTGGAGGAATAGTGTTTCTGACTTTTCTAGTAAACTTGACAGTATCGCTATGGTTTCCACAAGCATCGTATGCAACGTAACGTCTGATCTTATCATAGTTGTAGTATTCACACTTCATAGGATCAGAAGATCTTGTAGACGAATCAGTATAGAAAATACCATTCTTTGCAGAAGCATCATTCTTAAACTCTGAAGCTGTAGTGTAGTCAAAATTCCAACAACCGTCGACAGCATGAACATTGATAGACAAGTCTAGTTCTGTACTACACTCGATAGTTTCATCAACAGATGCTGTAGCGACCCAAGTCGGAGGCACATTATCCTTCACTTTGAATGTCTGAGAACAAGGAGTGATTCTCTGTCCTCTCAAATCCACGGCCGAGTATGTACGTACCATAGTGAACTCACACAATTCTACGCTTCTTACAATTGTATTGTCGACATCATAAATGACTGAATCTACAGAGAATGAAGTCGGATCAACCAATGCGCTAGCATCTGTCTCCATTGCAGTAAACTTACCGCCAGCTGCCAAGAACTCTGCTACCGTATTATACTTTTCAGGCAAATCTTTATGACAAACATAAGTCATATCAGTCAATGGAGGACACTCCATTGACGGAGCCGCTGTATTTACGACATTGATTACTCTCTGACAAACCTTTGTCATCTCAGCACCCTTGGTAATATCCTTAACTTCAAATACAATAGTTGTCTCTCCAAGTGGATATGTATCATATAGACTCTTTCCGTCTGAACGAGTGTATGTCGTATCAAGATTACCACACTCATTGTGAATTAGCACTGGGAATTTGAATCCCTTAGCGATGACCTCTTCAAATGTTGCGTAGTCAAGTGCAGTCTTCAACTCAATTGTAATTGTATTATAATCACCAAGCAAACTACAATCAAATTCATCGATAGCAGCATTGCGAATTATAAATTCCTGTTTACATTCAATTTTCTCTCCATGATAGATATACTCTCTTACAAGAGTATCTGTTCCTAGATAGAAGTTTGCATTCAACGGCATTCCTGACGTACGGTATACATTGACAACAGGAACTAGTGTATCAGCACATGGATCTCTGAACTCAGGTTTCATTGGATCTATACCAAGATCTGCTGGCGATATTTCACAAACTCCAACTGGCAATGTCACCTTCTTATTTTCAGGACACTGAATTGGATCTTCCTTCACGTCACCGATCTGAATAATCTGCTCACAAGTGTCGATGCTATCCTGCAATGTCTTTGAATGGTCGACAAAAATCCAATAAACTTTTGTTCTACCTACATAGAATACATCATTTGTTCCTAAGAATTTCTTGTTATCTGAACGGATAACAGTGTCAGGAACAATCGTAGCATTTGTACATGGATTAGTTGCTGTAGGCGGATCCAATGTCAAAGATGCGCTACATTGATCATCACTTGTTGGATTGGAGTGTTTGTCAGGAGCACAACTCAATATCATAGTCTTATTTGTCAAGACATCCAACGTCTCTACACAAGTTTCAGTTGCGACTGAATACTTGCTTTCGAATACCCAAGCAATCTTATGTACTCCGACAGATAGGTATGTTTTCTCAAACTTAGCAGCTGTACCATCGTAAGATGCTAACAATGTAAAGACTGGCTTACCAGCAACAGTATCAACCTCATATCCCTTACCATAGACATCCGTACCAGTACATGAATCCTTAGCTACAGGAATTGGAAGAATCTGATCATCAAGTTCGATCTCACACTCACCTTCAGCAGAGATTTCTCTCATATCTGCAAATTCACATTTGAAGATTGGTTTTGCAGACGACTTGATTGTCAACTCGATCTCACAAGTAGCAGATTCAGTCGACAAAGAGTCGTTCTTGAATATCCATACGATAGTGTAAGGCTCCCCAACCTTAAATTCTGATGGAAGATCAGTCAAGACTTCATTGATACCGTCTGATGTCTTCAATCTAGGCTCACCCTTGATCACATCACCAGTACAAGCATCTTTTGCTGTTGGATTCTTAATCTTCTCAAGTACTTGTTCTTTTTTTATCTCACATGCTTCAGTTGGAAGTACAATCTCCTCGTCTGGAATAGTATCACAATCGACCAACGGCTTCTTATCGCTCTTGAT
Organism: Paludibacteraceae bacterium; assembly: GCA_045629285.1. Classification (GTDB taxonomy): domain Bacteria; phylum Bacteroidota; class Bacteroidia; order Bacteroidales; family Paludibacteraceae; genus UBA1723. The sequence continues at coordinate 19,400 of JAZQQY010000033.1, forward strand.
TATCATAGTCTGATCGCAAGGAACTACGCTCTTATTATTTTCCTTATCACTAAATTCATACTCCCAGTGGAATCTGTAATTACCTGGCAAGAAAGAATTAGTCTTCAAGAACCCTTCGATTGCATCCTTACCTTTATATACATTTTCAGGAGTCTTGTTATCATTCTTATAATATTCCATTGCTACGACAGCTGGAGTTCCAGAACATGGATCGTTAGGGAATGGAATGTTAGAAACATTAGCGTAATCGTAAGTACATACACCAGAAAGCACTTCATTGATTGCAGGGAAATCACGGTCACAATTGATCAACTCGTCAACATCACCGACAAGAACCTTAGTCTCACAAGTTGTGACTGAGTCCTTCATTGTCTTTGTTGTGTCAACGAAAGTCCAAACAATAGTCGTAGAGAAACGATATGGATCGTTCAACGCTTTACCATCGGAACGTGTTGGAACTCCCTTGATCTTGATTGGCTGATTCTGATCATCCTTGATACATGGATTAAACTTGTTCCACATACCCTCCTTCAAAGAATCAAGCTGTGCTGCAGCTGGAATTGCCTCACACTGTCCAGTAGCAAGCTCAAGATGGATATCGCCCTTATCTGCAGGACAATCACCATTCATTGGCAATGTTGTAAGCACCTCAATTGGCTGATAACAATAAGCATGGACTGTATCAGTGATATCCGAGAATGTCCACCTAACAGTATCTAGACCCAAAGCAAAGTCATGTAGATACTTCTCACCTGTCTTTGCAATATCAGTATATTTCTTAGACTCATTCTTGATAGAAGGTACTGCCCAAGCCTCCACATCATCGTAACATGGATCAAGCACCATCTTAGATATCAACTCAATCTCCTTAGGTCCGCAATCAGGAGTAGTCTCCTTAATTGCTGGGAACAAAGTCTTACAATCGATATCGCCAAATGGCTTGTTGCCGTAGATTGTCACCTTAGACTCACAAGTAACTGCCTCATTTACATTATACTTGCTCTTGAATGTCCATGTAATCGTAGTCACTCCAGTAGGATAGTTGTCCTTGACATCGAGTCCATCGGAACGAGTAGGAACTCCCCAAACTGTATCTAGAGGCATACACAAGTCAATGGCAAACGGCATTTTTTTGATCTTCAAAGAATCAAACGGTGCAAAACACTCGTTCTCTGTAGCTAGAGATTCGTAATTCTTATACTTCTCACAATCCAAATCCAAAGCCAAGTTACTTTGTGATTCCAATACCTGTGAACAGATTCTCTTGTTAAGATCCTCATCTACAAAAATCCAGAACAAATCGTATGTCTCTCCTACCTTGAACTTGAAGGTATCAGGAATAACTGAAGAAAGAGTCATTCCAAAATGAAGTTTACCTGGAATTGCGACAGGAGCTCCGCTATCATCCACATTACACCAATCGTATGCATAATAAGGACCTGCTACAATATCCTCCAAAGCTACGGCACAATCCAATGTTGTTGCCACAGGACGCAATGTGTCTGGCTGGATATCATTACAATCGAAATAAGGAGCTGTTCTATCAACGACCTCTACCTTAAGTTTACATGTCGCGGAAAGATTTCCTGAAGCGTCTTCGAATTGATAAACAAGTTCAGTTATACCCTTCTTGTAATTAGCATCCATGTCAGCCTCTCCAGTCGTCGTATTGACAATTGGATTTCCGTTTGTCTGAGCTACATAATCCTCTACTGTCGGATAATAAGTACGTGTGACGCTCTTGACTGGAAGCGGAGCCTTATTTGTTCCGTTCGCCAAATCCTCACACTCATCGTATGCAAAAGGAGGATAGAACAACTTATTAAAATCAACAGCACTCAATTCACAATCCTTATTATCATCCGACACAGTGAACAAATATGTAGAATTTTCTCCGAATACTTTGTTTGGATCACAATCAACAACCGGAGCTACAATATCCTCAATATAAAGCTCCTGAACACACTCAGACTCATTTCCTGCATTGTCGACGAAAATCCAATGTATCTTATGAGGCTTAAGTGAAGCAGCAAACTTGACTGTGTTTGGCGCAACCTTTATCTGGTCTGGCAAATAATTGACATACTCTCCACCATACCAAGCTTCAATTCTGATCTTAGACGCAGTAATCGGGCCATCACAATCCTCTGTAATTGTCGGAGCCGACAACTGAGACCTCAAGTCGGACCAAGTCATCTCACATACTTCAGTAGCAGGAGTGATATGTACAGGATCCGGACAATCTGTCGGAACAGGAGCCACGTTATCTTTTATGTTAAGCGACTGGCGACATACCTTCTCATTTCCACTTGCATCTGCAAATACCCAACCGATGATATATGTCTGGTTCAAAGCAAACGTAGAAGGCATTGGCTGACGATCTGTATCAAGAGGACCAGTAATCAACCATGGTTCTCCTACAATCTTTGTACTTTCACAATTGTCGGTAGCCTCATAAGTGCCGAACAACTTTTCTACATCCGTCAATGCAGGAGCACACTCATCGTTTCTTGTAGTCAAATAATCAAGAGTGCTAGGAATGTTTTTACAGTCGAAATCAGGAGCTGTCTTATCCTTAACATCAATTATCTGAGTACAAACCGCTTCATTACCCAATTTGTCCGTAAACGTCCAAGTAACTGTAGTCGCACCCTTAGGATAACTAGACTCCAAGTTCTTGCCGTCCGAACGACTCGGAACTCCTACAATAGGGTCTGTATCACTACAATCCATTGTTGTTAGTGATGTTGGAAGTCCAAGATCAGACACCTCTGCAAACGGCACATCACAATCAGCTGAAGCGATTGCTTCTATTGGAGTCTTTAATCTGTCACAATCAAAGTATACTGTATTATCAGTAACTACAACTTCCTGATGACAAAATGCAGAATTTCCATCTAGGTCCGTAACGTAATAGTCGATAGTTGTTGTTCCTATGGCGAAGTCTGTCTCAAACTCACTAGCTTCGTCACTACGCTTCCAAGTCAAAACGAAATCATCGACACTCTTAGTACAGTTGTCTGTTGGTGTCAATTCATTTATTTTCGGCATCTTTACGCCAGACTGGTTGAATGGCAACACACACTGTGGATAGTCAAGTGCAGTCTTGTTGACGTCAGTTATCACACTACAATCAAGTGTTGGAGCTGTCTTATCAGCAATCTCGATTGAAGCATAACAATAGCCCAACTGGATATCCTGAGCATCAGTACTTCCTTTTTTGTTGGAAACAAACTTCCAGATAAGAGTAGCTTTACCCTTTGCCAAAGTGACTGCTCCAAAGTCTTCCGGATTAAAAGGTTTATTTGTATAGTTGAACTCACTGCTTGGTCTTGGCACTCCAGTTTGTGTCATATTTGGGCCCATTCCCGAACAAGTCACATCAACTTCTGTATAGTATTTAGCATTCTGGCTGTTTGAGTTTATAAATTCAAATCTATTACCAGCGGCATCGACAATAATCAAAGAATCAGGATATGCATCTGTCTTTTCTACTGTCTGAGGCTCTGGATTTTGAGGTCTTGGGCCACAAGTCATACCGTAATAGTTTACCATATCGTATGTAAACTTAGACTTGCCCGGCTGAAGAGCATACAAGAAATTCTTATCGATCGTATACTTACAATTCTCGTCTACGAACAATGAATCTGGATAAAGATCGTCTTTACAATCAGGATCGAAAGTCGAGATGGAGGCCACAATTACCTCCTGCTCACAAACTGTCTTGTTACCAGTCTTATCTGTAAACGTATAAATAATATAGTTTACTCCAGGATAGAACTGAGTCTTACGAATTATCTCCAATAGTTCTTCTCCAGTCTTACCAGTATAGTCAGTTTCATCATACTCCTCTTTTAGATTAGGCTTAGTACGCTTCAATGTCATTGTGACATCGACCTTACCGTCACAATTGTCCTTAACCTTGGCGATAACCAAAGATGGATCATAATGTTCTGCACCCTTCTTGAAAATATTTTCAAGAGTTGCTTCCAATCCTGGACCATTAGGAACGTCATTACCTGGAGTTGGAAAGCCACCCATACCTGGGAATGGATTTGTCTTAGATGCAGACGGTTTATTCAATATTCCCGCATTCGTAGAAGCATAGTCGAATATATACTTATTGAAATAATGGGCAGGATCAGTACGTACATCCTTGTTTACATCGACACTGACAGTTGTCAAATAATCACAATCAAATGTAGGATTCTGCTTATCAACGACCTCAATTTCACGTTCACATGTAGCATATACACTCTGATCTGCGTATGTTCCTTCTGCTTTGTAGACTCTGATCTGCAACATGTACGTTCCTGGAGTCAATGGTGCCGATGCAGATGTGAACTGATATGCTACGCCATCATCAGGTATAATCCAATACTCATACTTCAAATTCAAAGTCTTCGAATCGACACACTGCTCTTTTGCAGTAGGGATCTCTGTCTTAATTGAATCAAGAAGTGCATCGTACGATAGTTCACACTTATCAAGTTCAGTACCGATCTTGCGTGATGTTGTGACACATCCTTCCAATACCGGAGGAAGGTCATCTATTACCTCTATCAACTGGAAACAATATGAAGAATTACCGAAACTGTCAGTATACTTCCATAATACGTATGTATGACCTACCTCATAAGGTGTTCCCCAAATTCCTATAGATGTTTTGAATTTATTGATATGGTCATTGATATTCTCTTCGAACAAGTTGATATCTGTAGTCCAACGGCCGGCGTATGTCGGACAGATCTCTCCGTCTACTCCATTGATATCTGTCAAACATAGATTCTTATACTTACCTTCAACGCCAGGTGTATTGTGCAAGTATTTCGAATAATTCTGGAAACTAACCGCACATTTCAAATCTTTATTGGCAACAACCATTTTATCCGGAATAGCTTCTCCTTTAATATATTGGCCATCGATAGTAATATTGATCTTTCCATCTCCGATCGAATCATTGACGAAATCAGAAAGGCGTACGCTGATAACATGACCAATAATATTGTCACAATCAAGATTTGGAGGAGTGACATCCTTAAACTCATAAATGACATCGCACTCGGCCGACGATCCACATCCGTCGACAAATGTATAGTGGACAGTGTTGTTACCAAGTACCAACTGTATCTTAGCCTTACCTGCCTTGATCTGGCTATATTTATAATCGATCAAAGTTGAATTTCCTTCTGCATCCTTAAATTTAATCTGAACTGTAGGATCAGTATCACACACATCACCACTAGGCTTCGGAATGCTATTTTCACTTAGTGTGATGATAGTATCTTTAGTTGTAGGGCCAGCAGTAAATTCTCTGTACTGAGCCGAGATGTTGTCACAAATCAACTTCATGTCAGGCTTCTTCACCTCAGCCTCGATCTTACCCAAGCTGCTCTTACAGTAGGCTTCACTGTACATCGCTTCCCACTGTTCGTTTGTGCCCCACTGCTTCAACACTCCTTTATCGTTAATAACGATAATCTTCGCATCTGCACCGATCTTGAAATACTTTGCATCACAAAGACCGGAAATTTGCTGAGATACTTCAACAGGATCAGATACGCCATAACGTCCGGCAGGAACTATCACAAAATCATTAGGATTATTCGGATCAAGAATTTTTCCATCCGTTGTCTTTACTGTCTGACCGTCGTATGGGAAATATCTGACCCAGAACTCTGGGTACTTCTCATATTCAGGCAAACCTTGCTTAGTTGCCATTGCGTTGTAATCATCCGCATTATGCAAATAATGTGGGTTATCTTGTAATTTGACAACAACACTGTTGGAAATGTCAGATGCACATACCTGATAATTGCCTCCGTTCTGTGTCATTCCAGAAACTAGAGTCGCGGTTCCGTTTGGAGAACGGAATGCACGGATATAAGTCACAACAGGTTCTCCGTCATTCAATGGCTTATCAACGACGGTAGCATGAGTCGGATCATTTGGATACTTAGGATCATACTCATAGAAGGCAGCCGACTGAGTATAACCTAGACGATAGACACCTTCCTCCAGCTGATTATAGTCGAAGCGAACAGTTGTCGAATGGTAACCGTCTGTCAATAGACCGTTAAGTTTGGCATTCAATGCAGCATCATCCTCTTTTCCTACATACTCCAAGAACCACTTAGTGTTGATTGCCTTGTCAATGTCGCTACCATCTCCCATTGTAGCCGAATACTCAGGAGTATCATTCATACAGACTAACTCCGATCCCTTAACATTGGTACCGACATTGCTGAAACAGTTCAAATCCGGACGAAGCCATACCTCGAACGACTCCTGTCGCTCTGCATTCTTATCCACAGCACGGAAAGCCAATGAATACGAATTCTCATATACATCTCTTGAAGGTATTACCTGAACTGTGCGTGCAGTTGAATTTTCAAATGTATACCAACCTTCAACATCCTTGCTGTCTCCATAACCCTTAACAATTACAGTATCTCCGTGAGCTACCTTCTGGTAAACCTCTCTACCTTTGTCATTAACTGTCTTCCAAACCTTTCTATTCTGGCCAATCAAGCTATTATAAGTGGCAGGATATGTAGTCTTGGAATAATCGTCCATGATGAACGCAACCATCTGCTGCCACTCTAGCATCACATTATCAGCATAATTGAATGCATTCAGAGTGATAGGCTGATTAGGACAGTACTTGTCATTGTCAGCACAGATATGGGCTGTCTTAAAGTTGATGTAGTCGTAAGCGATGAAGTCGTGCTCCGACAACAAATATGTATTCATATATGAATAGAAGCAAGTGAACGCATCCGCCTTTGTATTATAATCAGGGATGTAGAATCTTACCTGCATCTTATACCATCCATACCAGTATCCGTTAGAAAGTCTTGTGATTTCCTGATCGTTACTTGGGTTTCCATAACACCAGCCCGACTTTGAATTCTCTCCATCAGGATAGAAACCATAATCTGGATCTCCCAAATATTCCACCTGAGAAGCTGTCAAACATCCGTTGCTAGAGCCGACACCGAACTCAATTTTTCCTTGACACTCATGTACATAAATTGTTTTCTCGTCACATCCATATACATATCCGTAAGGCATTTGGACACCTGAAGCATGAGCAGGATATTTGACTTGTTTCGTGCCAACACTTGACCTAGCTATGTTTGTAAGCGGCGTAAAGTAAACATTTTTTGCATCATCCCAAGGATTTCCGAAATTCTGGAATCTGAAATCGCCGTAATGCTTGTTTGTTGAAGCCGGATCTGTAAATCCATCCTTTTGTCTTGCAAACAATATATGCTGTGGCTCATTCGCACTAGTGTTTCCTTTTCTTCGGTGGCTTGGAATCAAACCACCATAAGGTGATCCGGGAACACTAGCATTCGTACTGATATCTTCAGGAGTCATACCTTTGTTTCCAAGGTAGAACTTAATTTCTAGTACCACATCACGGCCTTTGAAATCCTGATATGGGAAGCCATAGTTCAATCCTCCTGAAGCCGAACTCTGCAGATTATGAAGGACATAGAATCCATTTCCGTTCGATCCAAGCGGAACGATGGAATAAGGATTTTTTCCATACAACTTCTCCAAGCTGTCAGTCACAAAGTATGCATTGTAACGTCCTGTATTCGTAGTACTTGTGACATCCCTGTCGTCTTTATCCCAAATCATACCGGCAGGCACTCTCGACTGCATAGCAGATCCGTCAGGCAACACATGGATGCCTCCAAGTGTAGACACTTGCGTATTCTCTACAGACCAAGTATTCGAATACGGAATGCCTTTAATATCATTCTTGTCCTCATCCCAATCAAAGTCTGTACCGATTAAACTATTAACATCACCACCAAAAGTGTGCTGACACTTTTGTGCAAACAATGACACCCCCGCCGAACTCATTGAGAGCACGGCAAGCAATAACATCAATCTTTTGAAGCTATCACCAAATAACAATGATCTGCCCATATCATAAATCCTTTAAGTTACACAACAAAAATATAAGGGCTTATGCAGATTTAGGGTCAAAACAAAAATATACTAGTTATAAAACTAGATACATGACAACCAAACATAGCCATACTAAGCTATAAACCAACAAAATAACGTTCAAATCCTCTTGTGCCCTAACACACTAAGTCCTAATATTTCAACAAAGTTAAGAAAAACTATTGTATTTCAGCAAAAAACAAATGTTAAAAACTTATAATTTGATGATGACCTACAACATAAAAAAAGGCAGAATTTGCATTCTGCCAATCAATTTTGTATTAACTTAGTACTCAATATCATTAGTGTCCCGTTAAAATGGGACATATAAAATTTAATCAAATAATCCCGGAATAATGGGAATAAATAGATCTTTGACATCGTTGAAATTAGTCTTATCAAACAGGTCACGTAAGTGTGTCTTGTCTGTCAATGAGAT
>JAZQQY010000034.1:0-248458 GCA_045629285.1 Paludibacteraceae bacterium
GTTGAAAGTAGTAGGCGATACAATCCTAAGATACGATGCAGTAGGTGAGTACACTCATGTAGCAAACACAACGTCGACAGTCGTTTGTGATAGTGTGATTACTTACAAAATCGTAGTGTTGGAGAAAGATGAGGAGAACGAAGGGGAGAACGATGATGAAGAGGAGAAGGGAAACTGCAAGGTAGAGGAGACTATTTCCGACACAATCTTCGTAGGCGATGAGCTAAAGGTAATCGGCGGTGACGTACTGACATACGATGCAGTTGGCGAGTACATACATGTGGTAAATACAACATCAACAGTGGCTTGCGACAGTGTAGTGACATACAACATTGTGGTGTTGTCTATAGACGATTTGGAGATACCGACAGCATTCACTCCGTATAAGAATGATTCAAAGAACGACAGATTCATGTCAAGACATGAGGTCTTTATCTACAATCGTAACGGTATGCTCATTTGTCATTCTGATGATGGTTGGGATGCCACATACGATGGCAAAGCCGTATATCCAGGAGTCTATGTGTATGTAGTTAAACTATATAACGGTAAATTGAGAAGAGGTACTGTTGAAGTTTTGGATGTAAGATAAGAGACGGTTCGCCCGTTTATTAGAATTCTAAAAAAACTTAAAAGGCTGTTTTCAAAATGTGAAAAAGAATAAAAAACCGGTTTTTTTGTGTATATTTGCAAGAAAATAATGGTCCTTATATTGATACAAATGTAGATGGATGGAAGTTTTTATAAAATCCCTTTTGATTTCGCTTCCGTTTTGGATGAATCTCGTGGGAACACTATTATGTGTGACGAATTGGAGTCGATAGATCAGCATATCGAATTGCTGATAGGTACATACCAAGGAGAGCACAGCTTTGATAGAGACTATGGAACTGGCATTTGGGAGATGGATTTTGAGAGAATCGTGTCGTTGGATACGTGGAAAACAAAATTTACAGAATGCTTGTCTTTATCTATTTCTAAATATGAGAAAAGAATAAGTAATTGTGAATATCGTTTGGAAGTGGAGGATGTTCTCAAGGAGAATCCTATGTCTAAAAATGTCAGTGTAAGAAAGAGAGTCGACATATTCATCACTGCAACCTTGAATTCTACCGGAGCAAGATGCAGCTTGTATTACACTTTGTATTTAGGACCTTTGTCGAAAGATTGATTAATTATATGGCAAGCATAAGAGATAATAAAGAAGAGATTAAGGACCGTATGATCCGTACGGCTCTAGACTATTGGAATATCAAGAAAATCGAGAATCTGGATCCGTTGATTCGTCTTTTGATAGAAGCGTTGGCTATGCAGCTTCATAACGTGTCTGACGAAATTGCGGACATTGAGGTGAGAACAATGCGTCGCCTCAGTGAAGTGTTGTTGCCGGAGATCGTGACTGTAGTTCGACCTGCTCATGCTATTGTCCACGTATCGCCTTTGCTTCCAGAGTTGAATACAAGCCTGTATAATGGTTTCTCTACTTTATCTCCGTTTTTGGGAAACAAGAATAATGTGAGCTATTCCTTCTATCCTGTTTGTGAAACAAAGTTGAGAAAGGGCTCTGTTCGTATGATTATTTCTGAAGGCAATGTGTACGAGGTAATGCCTGATCAGAATAAGAGACTTCTTGTTAAAAAACAGACAATTCCGGAGAACGTAAATAGGATTTTCATAGGACTTCAATTCGAATCAAAGGAGATAGATCTTCAGAACCTGTCTGTCTATTTCGATTTCCCTAATCTTGACAGACGTAGAGATTATCTTCACTATTTGTCGTCTGCAATCTGGAAATACAAAGGAAAGGAGTTGCGGACTAGTGTAGGTTTGCACCGCGAGATTCCACAAAAAAACAAGAATCTGTCTGATTTCTTCTTGCAGACTAAGACGGACAATAGTGTGAACGAAAGTATCGTCGACTATTACAAGTCAAGCTATGTGTCGATAGATAGTCCATTATCCATTACTGCAGAAGACTACGTTAAGGTTCCGTTGAATTTCAGCTCGTATGATTATGAAGCCTACACGGAAGCTTTCTCTGAAGATTTGATCTGGATAGAGGTCGACATGCCGTCTCAGTTCACTTCTAATATTTTGTCCGACATTCAGGTTTCCATCAATACATTCCCTGTTGCCAACAAGGAGTTGCGCAGCATAAACAGAATGGTCAAGAAAGATTTTGGAGTTATTCCGTTGTTGGTTGAAACCGGAGAATCTTTCTTTGATGTGGTTGAAGTTACAGACGAGAATGACAATTTGTACCACCGTACAGGAGAGTATAACGACGGTCATCATGAGTTCAGCTACACTTTGCGACAGGGTGGTTGCGAGACGTTCGACAAGAGAAGTGCGAAAGATTATTTGATAAGATTGCAAGGACTTTTGGAGGATGAGTTGAGTGTCTTTTCTTCTTCTGAGTTGAATAAGAACACAGAGAATATCTACTTGATTGAGACTCTTCTTCATAAGATCAACGTGATGACTCAACGATCGTCGCTTGAAAATACAGAGTTGCCGTATTATTTGTTTGTTGAGCCACAGCAGAAATCGTCTTATTTCTACATGAAATATTGGACATCCTACGGTCCTCAGGCTAACGGCATGAGAATTGGTCAGTCGCTTAATCTGTTAGGCAATTCATACGGTGACTATGAAGAGCCAATTTTCCTTACGACAACAGTCGAAGGAAAGAATCCGTTGTCTGAGAGAGAGAGAATCTCTAAGTTCAAATATCTTTTGGGAAGCAGAAACAGGGTCGTGACAAACGACGATATCAGGAATTTCTGTTTTTCTGAATATTCGGAAGATCTTTATGATGTGACGATTAAGAAAGGAATTGCAGTGAGTGAAATTCCTGGATGTGGACTTCAGCGTACAATTGATGTTCATCTGGTTCTTAATCAGAAAGACAGAAATGAAAAGCAGAAGCAACAGTTGGCTGATGACATTAAGGAAAAATTGGTGATGCAGTCGCCGATGACGTTTAATTATAGAATATTTGTAGAGTAAAATGGGTGCTGGTCTAGGAGGCTTTTTGGTGCGATATATGTTATTCCCATTTATCGTTTTGATATTGGGATTGATATCTGTCGTCATTGCTAAGAAAAATGAAATATTGTCGGACAAAAAGGCAGTCTTTTATGTCTTGTTGTCAAGTTTCTTTTTCTCGTTGTTTGGCTTATTCGGATTCTTTGGCATAGAGTTCATGCCGTACGTATATCTGTTTGTTCAATTCCTTCTTTTATTGTTCGGATTTGTCAACTATAAGCTGTTGATGCATTTTATTCCGGCTTTGAAATCCAAAACTGGAGTTTTGGTGATGCTGATCATTGCATTGCAGTTCTTTATCGGTTGGGCATTGTTCTCGATGATATTCAATCTTGCAAATGAGTTGCAATATGGATTTTGGGCAGGAACATGTCTGCTTCCTGTTTTATTTTATCCTTTATTCTACTACACTTATAAATCTTATCTGAAGATACCTGCTGAGATATTCAAGATGAAGGTATACAAAGCATCAGACGTATTTGAGCCGCCTCATGCAGAGATCGATGTCGCTAAACTGATGGTGTGTGAGATTCAGGTAGAGAAGTATATAAACGATACAGACCCGATCAAGATCAAAGGAAAGACTATAAAGTCGTTTGTCTTCTCGGATTGGTTCGGTATGATCATCTCCGATTACAATCAGAAGAAAGCCGAGGATCAGGTCGAGTTGGTAAGTAAAGATGATTCTTACGGATGGATTTTTTATACCGAGAGATCATTCATGAAGTCGAGAAGGTATTTGGATCCGGATTTCACTTTTGAAGCTAACAATTTGGATGGAACTGAGCTTGTTATTGCGAAGAGAGTGAAAAACAATAAATAGAAAATTAGTATAATATGAATAATACTTTCAAACCAATCAATTGGATGCAGGGAATGAGCGTATCGTCTGCTCATTTTATTGCAACAGAGAATTATTTGTTGGAGCGTTTGATGAATAATTCAGAAGCTCTTCAGAGTAAATTTGCATACGGACTATTGCCTATGAATGGCAAGAGCGACGACGATGAAGGTCAGATGCAGCTTTCGGTAACAGGCAAGGGCGACGGTTCTCGTTTGACATTGTATTCTTACCATGGAATTACACAGGGAGGTTGCTTGGTCAACATCGATCCATCTCAGGCTGTCTCTTGCGTATGCGACCCTTCTATTGAGCCAGTTGAGGATGGTTGGGATGTCGTTTTGTCTGTTTCTCCATTTGAGAGACGTCCATGCGGCGAGCCTGATATGCAGGAGATGCCGCCACGTTATCCATACGTGGATCCAGTATACAAACTATCTATAGTAGAGAGAAATTTGCATTTCGTAAATACATACGGACCATTCGATGTCGTTGTCGGTTTGCTTCGTATGAAGGATGGCGATTTCAAATTGGATACTAATTTCATTCCGCCTGCATTGGCGATGTCGTCTGATCCAAGACTTCGCAGGAATATGGAGATATTCTCGAAATCAATCTCTACGATTAAGAATGCTTTGGATGTGATCATGGGTAAGGCATATTCACCAAGTGCCCAGAAGTCGTCTGTATTGGAGCATACTTTGGATATCTGCAAGGAGATGCAGCGTTCGTTGGCCACTATGTTCTTCAAGTGGCATAGCTATGGTGTGTCTTTGTCTCCATACCAGGTAGCTGAGACAATCGCGGGCATGTCGAATACAATTTTGGCAAGCTTCACATTCATGTCGAAAGCCGACAAGGATGATATGTTGAAGTATTTCTACGAGTGGAACGGTATTGCACCTTCTGCATTCGAGCAGGTGTTGGACGATGCTGTTTCTGTGGGATTCAGCCAGAACAGAATCGGACAGTCGATGCTTGCGATCAAGCAGATGTTGAGTACGTTGGAGGATTTGCTTGTCAACCTAAGTAAGCTTGACTACGTCGGCCAGCACAAGGAGAGCATGGTCGTGTCTGTCACTTCTGCCAGTGAGGAGACTACTCAGGGCAAGAAATCAAGTTGGTTGTTGTAGTTTATAAGATCACAACATGGATTTTTCTAACGAGAAAATAGAAAACAAAAATTCCTTATACACAGATTTTCGTGCGGAATTCGTTGCTGCGTGCCTTATCGAGGGCGGTATGAATTCAGATGAAGTCAGAATCATTCGTGAAGGATTGACCAGACGCGGAAAGAGTGTGGATAAGATAAATTGGGAATATTCTTACGATAGATTCTCGAAATATCTTACCCTATATTCTAAAAAGAGAGATTTGTATGAATCTTTGCCGGAGGGTATTTTCCATAGACGAATGGATATCAATGACAAGAAGAACAAAGATGCAGTTATCGACTCTTTCCGACATGGAAACCAGGAGGCTTTAAGTGCCGCATTCTTTTTCCGACCTTTTGAGATGTCGATCGACAGAATGCAGGTTGAGGCTAACCTGTATGAGATGCATTTGGAAAAAAGAGAAAAGCATGATGATTTCATTCGTCTGTTGGATTCTTTTTGGCCTTTGCTAAAGACATTGTCTCTTGACCAGGCTCTTTTTGCTGTTTCTGTTTTTTCACAGGCATATCGTTTGACCCAACCGGAACAGGTGGCGGAGGTGCTTTCTGTTTTGTTGAATTGTAAGGTGGAGATTAATCTGTCGTACAAGACGTTGTCGATTCGTTCTGCCCAGTGTGATTGGACGTTAGGAAAGAATAAATTGGGCATCACTTCCGTTTTGGGAGGAGAAGTTTCTGACTATTTCCCTGTCATGAATGTCCAGATCAATGAATTGCCTGCTCGCAATAAGGATTTGTTATTCAAGCATAGTGCTGCCTACAAGCAGTTTATGAATATAATGGATCTGTTTGTTCCTGCAGATACCGAGTTAAATATTAGTATAAACGTAGCTAAAGAAGGAATAGCATTCAAGTTGGCGGAAGAAAATGCCTCTGATGCTCCAATTCTTGGATTTTCAACTGTATTGTCATGAAAGCGCTTAATGAGAAGGAAGTCTTGGTGTCGTATGTGAAATTTGTCGCATACTTAGTCTTTCTTATTGTGTTGACACAATTGTTTTTCTTCACTTTTTTGAAAACATCTGAATCTGAGATTTCCGAAATCAAACTTAAGTCGGGAGATAGCGAGAAAATTTTCAAGATGCAGGTTAAGGTCTGTGACGACATGGATGAGTTTTTTGATAGATACAGATCTTTTGATATGAGGGACGATTTGAGTTCAGATCTTATTATGCGTTCCATTGTCGACAAAAAGATGGCTATATCAAAGAACCTTGATCAGTTGCCCGAAAAGGATGTGAAGGTTCATGCATTCCTTTTGTCAAGAATGGATGATTTTCTTCGTGTCAGAGACTCTATTTCGGAAGTGAAACCAAAAGAAAACAGAGTCAAGAAAGAACTTTTCTTGTGTACGGGCAATTATGATAAATTGGACAAGAAAATTCAAGATGAAAAATCATTTGAAAAAGCGCGTCAATAACTATCGTATTATATAATTATGGCAAAGAGTAAAACATCCACAACTTCGAAAGAAAAAGTTACCGGACTTTTGTATGTCATTCTGTTGTTTGTGGTGACATCGTCGTTGTGTGCTTATATATTGTTTTTCTACAATTCCGATTATCAATTCATTAGCGGAAAGAAGACTGCTTTGGTAGATTTGGAGAGAGTGAACACTTTTGAATCTGCACAAAGTGAGTATTTAGAAAAGATTAAGGAAATTGACAATAATGCCAACAGAATCAATACTTCTTTGAATGCCACTTATGAGAAAAGAGAGCTTACTTATAAGATTGGTGAACTTAGGAAGATAAGCAACGATAACAAGTACGACAGCCGCTTCAAAATTTTTGATCAGGCTGCTTATTTCTATGAGTTGAAAATATTTGATAAAGAGCGTTTGTCTGCTTCTCTAAAGAATATTGATAAATTTACTGAAGAGTTGGACAAGTGTCGTGCTGGAGTTGAAACCTTAAAAAACAATTGATTATGAATAGTTTTTTTTCAAAAGGTTCGTTGGTCGTTTTTGGAACATTGTCTTTTGTGATATTATGTTCTATACTGATAAGAGTGTTCTGTTACGACGTTTCTGTCAGAGCTTCAGTCTATCCGTTGGATGTTGAGGTTGGATCTCCCGTTTGTTTCTGCGACAGCACATTGGATGCGGAACATGTTGTTTGGGAGTTCGGAAACTACGATTTTTCAAATGAAAAGAAGGGCTCGTACACTTATAATGAAGTTGGTGAGTATAAGATAAGACTCACTATTGATAATGTTAAGACATCATATTTTGTAGTCAATGTAAGAGAGAAGGCTTCTTATAAAGAAAAACGAGATGTTAGAATAAAAGCACCTTCATGCGTTCAACAGAACGAGTATGTTGTCTTTATGGCGGACGGAGATTCTGACAATTGGAGTTGGGAATTCGGTGAGACTGGAAAGATAGATTCGCAGGAGAAAAATCCGATCCACGTTTATTCAAAAGTCGGTACTTATCAAGTGAAATTGTTGGCTGCAAACATGAAGTATCCGGTAACTCATACTATAAACGTTTTGCCTGAACAAGGAGTTGATCCACCTCCTACACCTCCAGGAGACACTTTCAAGGAGGTATTGCAGAAGATTACAGATCGCAAGGGTAAATTCAATGATAATTACAACTTTTTGCTAAAAAAATTCTTGGGTGGACGCCAAAACACACCCGTTTTGATCAACGGAACCAATCAAAATGATTTCTATTCATATTGCAATGGTCTGAAGATTATGGGTAAACAGGAGTCTACTCTTATTTTGGAGGTTTTTCTGGAGAAAGATACAAAAGGAAACGTTAGAAGAGTCCTAGTTTCCCAAATGTCAAATGATAAATAAGAGACATTTTTTTGAAAATATAAATGATGAAATCGATAAATGTTTTTAGTCTGCTTTTATGCGGAGCTTTAGTCATATTGTCTGGTTGTAAACCTGTCAATGTGTTGACAAGGATCGACAAAGTGCCTGACGAGTACACAAGAAACTATTGTTGTGGAGAAGTGTCTGTCCCTAAGTCGGTAGAGAAAGCAACTCCTTGGATTGTTTACTCTGATAGAGACCAGAATCCTACGTTTCATAATCCTGGTGGAAAAGTGAAACTTAAGGAAGTATCTTATTTTAGTCCTTTGGCTGTAATCGACGAAAAGGGAGATTATGTTGAAGTCGTAAAGTATGAGGAGGGTAAGTTCGAAGGAAGAAAGATCAAGGATCCTCAGCAGGTAGAGTATTTGGGATGGATGCCTAAAGCCAATCTAGTGTTGACATCTAAGGCTATGACTGATGTCGCAACTGGCTTTACTATGAAGATGATCACGATGTTCAACGATACATTCCCGTTGACTCATACAGAGCAGTATTTCATGGATGGTTCTGTTACGTTGTACAGTGAGCCTGAATTGTTGAATCCGATCGGTTCCATTCCTTTTCAGAAACCTATCTATTTGATTAAGAAGAGTGTAGATAAGGACAAATGTTTGGTGATAGGTACTGAGGATTTTACTCCTGAGCGTGCTGCTAATGTAATATCTGGTTGGATTTCGTCATCTATCCTATTGCCTATGGGTGAGATGCTTTACGGTGATTTCTCCGAGGCTCCGGTTCAGAATTTCTCAATGTTCAGCCCGTCGACAAGAACTACGACATCCGTTCCAAAATCAACTATGAACAGATATCTGTTGTCGCCAAATCTTCCTGATTTTATCGGATTGAACCCAGTTTACGATATCGATGAGGGACTTGACAATTTGTCAACTATCAAAACGACAGCACCTGTCTCTATTACCAACGATGAGAACAACATGGTATATAGTTTGGCAGGAAATCCTATCACAAAGCGTTTCTACGACGATTTGTTGAAGAACCTTAAGAATGTCAATGTGATGATTGTCTTTTCTGCACAGAAAGAGGTTGCTACTAAATTCAACCAGTATGTCAATTATTTGCAGCAGTTGGACGGTATTCTAAAGAAGGAGTCTGGAGATTTCCACTTCCGTGTAGGTTATTACGTAGGATTTGACGGAGAGAGAAACAAGCAATCGATGTGTAAGCCTAAAGACAACATCGCTTCTGTGCTTTCATCTTTGGAGAAATATGCGGACAACAAATCAAGAAAGATAAAATTCGATTCAGACGCATGGTCGGCACTTAGAGGCGCAATGAAACTTGTGGCTCCATACAGTGACGAACAGAACATCATCATCATCATCGGTGAGAACGGTAACCAGAAAGAGGAGATCGACGAAGTGTTGGTCAACGGTTTGGTGAAGATGAATTGTAGAATCATCGGATGCCAGTTGTTCTCAAACAACGGTAATACGTTCAACAATTTTGTCTTGCAGGTCGAGGATATGATTACTCGTTCTGCAAATAAACTGTCTCATGAGAAGAAGAAGAAACTGGTTCACTCTGAGCAGGTTTGCCCAAGCAACAAGTATAAGGAGTATTCTGAAAATGTATACGGACTTGACTATCCAAAGAACAGTATGCAGCAGGGTTGGGTGATCTTCCCTAGAAAGAAAGAGAATCTGTCTCCAGACGTTTTGCTTTCTGTGACTGATTCTACAGTGAAGATGATCAAGCATGAGACTAAGAACATTCTAGATCACATTCGTGAGTCGTTCAAACTTGCCGGTGTAGGTCGTACTTCCATCAATCCAGTTTGGCTTGGTTTGTGCGGTTATCCTGAGACTTACCACGTTCCGGCACATTTGTTCCAGCCGCTTTCTTCGATGAATCCTGTTTCAAACTTCCCTGCAAAGATAAGAGTTGAAACAATCAATCTCCAGAAGGCGAAATATACTCTGTTCGTTACGGATTCAGAGCTTAAGAGAATACGTCAGTTCTTGAATGAGTTGTTGGCTGTAAGAGTCGACTACGAACTTCCTGCTGCATCTAAGAAGGAGGATAAGAACCGTAATTGTCCTGATATGTTGGTGAAGAGACGCAATTCTTCGTTGGTTGCCCAAGAGAGCCACACATACCAGAATACATCCAAGGTAAGAAAGTCGATGTACAAGACATATTTGCGTTGGGCTAGAAACGAGAAGGTATATCCTAAAAAGAAGAAGGAGTTGAAGAAAGCCTCTCTTTCGAAGAACCAGCAGGAGGTGTTGTCTATGCCATCGTTCGAACCACTTCTTTATTCAACAAAGTTGTCGGCTTTGAAGAGCAAAAGTAGATTGTCGGATACTCAATTGGACAAGTTGCAGGATTATCTGCTAATGAAGCAGAAGGCGTTGGAGGATGCTATTGTCAATGAGAACAAGTATGAATTCAACGGACAAGTGTATTATTCTATAGACGCTACTTTCTTGCCTTGATTCAGTGATGCGATTGAGGAACTTAATTAAATATATGAACGTTAGATATAACAGATAATATTATGGATTTTCTTAATTTGAATAGTGAACTTCAGACTGCCATTCGCATTGCAAAGTCTCTTGCACGCGAATACGGCAACTCTAAGTATACACCGTCTCATCTTTTGAAGGCGATGCTTCATAAGGAGGTCGGTCTGGGTAATTTTGTTTTGTCCATCGGAAAAGATCTACCTTATTTGGAGGAGTGGGCCGAGATCAGAATGGAAGAATGCGAAAAACTTTCAGGTGTTTCTGAAATCGAGCCAGATTCAAAAGTTGCAAAGGTATTTGAAGAGGCTGACAATGTACGTTTGAAATTGGGATTGTTGGAGATCAATCCTATCTGTACTTTGTGTGCACTATGTCGTCCTGAAGTCGGTTTCACAGTCGATCAGTTGAAGTCGTTCCCTATCAGAGAGAAGGATGTGTTGGATTGCTTCGCTGGCGACAATGCAAATAAGAATTTCACTGCTAATGTAGAGTCTATTTCTGGCGACAATATGTCGGCGCCAGCATCTAAGGCAAACCTTCAGAAGTATTGTATCTGCAAGACAGATGAGGCTCGCGACGGTAAGCTACACGCTATCGTTTGTCGTGACAACGAGATCCGTCAGATGATGGAGATCCTAGGTCGACGAAGCAAGCCGAATGTGATGGTGACTGGTGATTCCGGAGTAGGTAAGACTGCTTTGGCAGAAGGCTTGGCATTCAACATCGTCAATGGCAATGTCCCTACATTCTTGGAGAATACAGAGGTTTGGGAGCTTGACTCAGGTGCTTTGATTGCAGGTGCGACATATAAAGGCGAGATCGAGGATCGTTTGAAGAATTTGATCAACGAGCTTCGTCAGATTGAGCGTGTCATCCTATTCATCGATGAGATCCATATTCTGCTTGATGCAAAGCAGGGAAATAACGGTGCTGTCAATATCCTAAAGCCAGAGTTGTCTAAGGGCGACTTGACTGTGATTGGTGCGACAACAGTCGACGAATATAGAAAAGTAATTGAGCCAGACCACGCATTCAGCCGTCGTTTCGAGGTGTTGAAGCTATCTGAGCCAACAGTTGACGATGCAGTCGCGATGGTAGGCTTCATGAAGGAAAAGTTCGAGGAGTACCATAAGATGAAGGTTAGCGATGAGTCGCTTTCCGATTGTGTACGTATGGCTAAGCGTTACGTTAAGGACAGACGATTGCCGGATTCTGCAATCGATTTGCTTGACCGTACAATGGCCGCTGTCAAGATGGTCAACGAGACTACCCAGTCGGAGCAGACATGGTTGACTCAGGAGTTGGATAATTTGGAGAAGCGTCGTGAGGAGTTGTCAGATGACGACTACATGTCGAAGTTGGTTAAGGTCGAGATGAGCATCGTAAGTCGTTTGAGTCCAATTGTTCAAGCCAAGGTTGATTATAAGGTCGTTAAGGAGATCGACATTCCGTCGCTAACTGAAAAATTGCGTCAGTTGTCTGATAGCCTAGGAGAAATCTCAAAAGAGAAGATTGAGATCGTCACTCCAGACCACGTTGCTGCAGTTGTAGCCAGCAAGACAGGTATTCCTATCGGAAAGATCCAGACAGGTGAGAAGGAGCGTATCCTTAACATGGAGTCGATCTTGCGTAAGCGTGTCGTAGGTCAAGACCGTGCATTGAAGTCGTTGACAGATGCGATTTTGGAGTCGCGAAGCGGTATGAACAAGCCAGGTCAGCCGATCGGTTCATTCTTCTTCCTAGGACCAACAGGTACAGGTAAGACAGAGTTGACAAAGGCATTGGCAGAGGCATTGTTCAACGACGAGAAGGCGATGATCCGTTTCGACATGTCAGAGTTTAAGGAAGAGCATTCAGCTGCATTGCTATACGGAGCGCCTCCGGGATACGTAGGTTATGAAGAGGGTGGTTTGCTAGTAAACAAGATCCGTCAGCAACCATACGCAGTAGTATTGTTCGATGAGATTGAGAAGGCTCATCCGTCGGTATTCGATATCTTCTTGCAGATTTTGGATGAAGGAAAGTTGCACGACAGATTAGGAAAAGAGGGAGATTTCTCAAATTCAATCATCATCTTCACATCAAATGTTGGAAGTGAGTGGATTTCCAAGGAGTTGAATGAGGGACGCGTGCCTACCACATTGCAGATGATGGAGGTTATGGCTGGACATTTCCGTCCTGAGTTCCTTGCTCGTCTTTCTGAGATTGTGCCATTCTCGCCAATCGGAGAGTCTATCTTGATGCAGATCTTCGAAATCCAGTTCCAGGGATTCCGCAAGTTGTTGCTTGCACAGAACATGGATATCGAGTTGACAGACGAAGCAAAGCACGAGTTGGCATTCAAGGGCTTCACACCAAAGTATGGAGCACGTCAGGTGTCTGGTGTTGTACGTAATTATTTGCGTCGACCTGTATCGCGCATGATCCTATCAGGAGAGATCAAGAGCGGCGACATGTTGCATGGCGACTTGGATGAGGAGAACAACTTGAAGTGGGAGATTACACATAATTCATAAACAAAGGAGGTTTTATGTACGGATATACGACTGTATTGTGTTTGGATGGATCTCCAAATGCGTATGAATTAGGAAATTTTTCTTTTACATTATCTCAGCCTGTTGATGTTAGAGGTAAGGCACAAGGAGAAGTTAGAGCTGGAGTTTTGGATATGATGTTTGAGAATTTGCCTAGTAACGAAATGTCCAAATGGATGTTGAACACGAGAAACTTCAGAAATGGAAGTGTAAAAATTTATGGAGAAAATGGAAGTGTAATGCAGGAAGTGGCTTTTAAAAAAGCCACTTGCATTGGCATGGATATTCGTTATATGGAATCTGGATCTGGATACTGTATGACTCATTTGATTGTTCAGGCATATTCGCTTACAGTGGATGGTGTGATTGTTGAAAATAACTGGAAAAATATTAAGCCATGATTTCAGAATTAACTTCAATTTTAGGAGCCTTGATAGGTAGACCAGATGGAAATGTAGCTGCAGAGTTGCATTTGTCAGGAAAAACATATTCAGTTTCTCAGTTCAATGTATCGTTTTCTCAGCGTATAGATCAGTTGGGAGAACCTCAATCCGAAAGTATGGGAGGAAAAATGATGATCACCATACCTCAATTGGCGGACGGTTCTTTACTACAGTGGGCTGCTGGTTCCAAAATTTTGAAAAGTGGAGAGATTGTTTTCAAGAATGAAACAGAGTCAACTAATTTGAGAATTATGTTTGAAAATGCCTATTGTACAAGTATGAAACAGAATATAAATTCTGGATCTTCTTGTTCGTTTGTAATATCTCCACAGAAAGTCTCTTTGAATGGAGAATTGTTGGATAATGACTGGGATTGATTATGGCAAGTAAAGGTAGTACAGTAATTAGTCCTGATACTTTTAAGGTTTATCATGAAAGTGAAATACCTTTCGATGGATATGTGAGGGGTGTTGGTCGTGTTGATACAATGTACAAAAGTTATGATACCATACCGATTCCAAACGCATATAATTGTCAAAATGATTCTGTCAGTTCCATTGATTTTGAATCTGCTATAGATTCATCTATGTCAAGTGGAATCGTAAATCTTGACACAATACCATCAGGTGTATATAGTGGCTATAATGATTCTATATCTTCCTCCATTGGATATATCCCGGTTTTAGATTCTTCTAAGGCAAATGTGATTAGAAGCTATGGGGAAGATGCGAACAAGATACTTTATGATAGTCTTGTTGTTCCTAATGGTAATTCTGTTATCGTAAATCTAGGTAATAGTCATATTACAATTGATTCTTCAGTTAATTATCAGATTGATTGTAAAATAGATAATTTATATGAAGATACAGCAACGTTTACAATAAACGTCAAATATCAAGATAATAATGGATTATGGGTAACCGCAGGTGAGCGCAGGTGTAAACTTGATGATATTGATCGAGAATTTACGAATATGGCACAGCTTAATCCTGTTGATGATTCTGCTGTGGACGGTTTTATTAATCAAGTTTATAATGTAGCTCATGATTATGTAGCACCTGTTGGTAGTGTTTTATCAATACCTGTTTCTGCGGATGAATATCTACGAAAAATTGACCACTTGCGTGATGTTAAGAGATATTTTGAGCAGGATATGATTCGAATTCCTGCAGAAAATGAGGAAATCCTTCGGGAAAACCTAAATAAACTGGAAAGTCAATACAGTAAAAAAATCAATAGTTTAGGTGGTGTAAAAAAGAACAATATCAAGGTTAACCGTTCTGTAGAGAGAATTAATGGATCGCAGATAGAAAAGCTAAAATTTAAGAATGTTCAACAAGCGGTTCGTTATGGAAATACCAAACAAAGACTTAATCTTGAATATGCAGAAAAATTAAATTCCGAAAAAAATGCTGTACTAAAAAAAACTTCGGATGATTTAAGTAAAAAATACGTTGAACTAGTTGAAGGAACTGACAGCAGGGTAAAAAGCAATTTTAATAGAATAAAATTGGCCGCCCGAATAAGCAAAGGACTGAACATTCTGGGTGCGGGTATTTCAGTCTGGTCTTTAGGTAAACATCTTTATGATAACAGAGGAAATGCTGATGCTTTGTTGAGTCTCAAAACACTTAGATTAGGTTTAGATTTGGCATTCTCTCTTGTCGCATTTGTTCCTGGTTGGGGTTGGGCTGTTTCTGGAGCATGGTTTTTGGGAACTGCTATATATGATTATTATAATCGATAGCTTTGGTTATAATAGAATCTTTGATAATAATAGTCGATTCTAAGATTATGATGAAGGTGGAATTAGTAAAAAAAATATCACACATATTTCCATATCTGTATTATCGTTTATATCAATACTATTACGAATATTATCATGAAGAGGACACATCATCATTTTCTGCATTTACATTGGTTGCTGCCGTAAAGCTTTTTTATATGATGAGTGTGATTTTTCCTGTCTTGTTAGGAATATCAGATTGTCTACATATTGGTTATCAGTATTATAATTACGTAGTATTGGTATTTATAGCAATAGCGGTGTCTATTGTTGGATTTCTTTGGTCTCAATATCGCACATGCAAACCGAAATACAATGAGATGATGTCTCTTTGGAATAATGAAACTGAAAGTCAAAGAGATAAAAAATGGTGGGTTCTTGTCTTTGTTTGTGTCGGTATTATTCCTTTCTTTTTGATCGTTATAAAAATGGTGGATTTTTTCATTAGCATGGTAAAAACGGTCGTGTGAAGTTCTATTTCAGAACAGTAAGCAATTAAAGTTATAACGGAGAAACCTCCATTGCCACTTGAAGAAATAGATGATTCCCACATGTGTGGAATGCAAAAATCGAAGAAAGAAATACAGACAGTTGGGGAATAGTAAATAATAGTATTCCTCATTTCTTAAAAAATCTGAATTTTGCGCGATTTTGTCAAATTTTTGCTTTTTATTTTTTTGAACGAGAGTGATAGAATATTACTTTTGTAAAGCGAAATAAAACAAGCACAATAAGAATCCATTTGCAAGAATGTTGATGGAAACAATTAAATAATTAACAATTAATAACAAATTTAAATTTTAAAGTTATGGCGTTTAGATCCACTTTAAATTTGGGCGGTAAGGAATATGATGTCCTTGAATGCAATTATTCTCTAAAGCGTGATGTTGACTCAAAGGGTCGTCCTTCTTCAAACATCTACGGTGGTCGTATCACAGTACGTGTTGAGTCTACAGAGGACACTACAATCTTGGAGACAATGGTTAACCAGTTCAAGCCATTTAGCGGAAGCATCGTTTTCAAGAAGGGTGATGAGGAGTCAAAGATGAAGGAGCTTTCTTTTGAGAACGCTTACATCATCGAGTTCGCAGAGGGTATCGATATCGTTGGTACTGCCCCTATGTCTATCTGTATTACAATCTCGGCTCAGATCATCAAGATCGGTGGTGCAGAGTATGAGGAGAACTGGCCAAAGGCATAATGAATCTTCAAGAGAGAGAGGCATTGGTTTGCCTTTCTTCTCTTTTTTATTTTAAATTTTATAGTAAAAATGGGAATTCTTAACTATGAGATTGGTGGTAATGAGAGACCAGTTGAATCAGCAGACTCTATTGGCAACATTCCACAGAATCGAACAATGTTCGTAGGCAAGCTAACTGCCGATGATCCAATTAGCCCAGAGACAATCGAGGGACTAAAGACAATTGATGATGTCTATGCTCATTTCCAGCCCAATGTAGACGTTGAGTTCGAAACTGCAGAAGGAGAGACTGTAAATGAGAACTTCCGTTTCGCAAATACTGCAGATTTCTCTGTAAAGCAGATGACAGAGCAGAGCGATTTCTTGAAGGGTCTTTCTATCGAGCAGGAGTTTTATGAGAAGTTGGTTAAGCAGTTGCGTACCAACAAGGTGCTTCAGAAGGCTTTGGAGAACGAAGACGCTCGTCAGGGTATGATCGACGCTCTTACAAAATTGAGAGAGGAACTAAAAGAATCTGGAATCTAATTTTTTTAATTGAAATATGGCTGATATTCAAGCACAAGCAGCACAGGCAGCTTCTTCTGAACTGCAAGAGAAGGCTGGTGGTAAATCATTAGAGGCAGCTCTTGGAGCGCTTGCACGTTATGGTGGATTTGCATTCTTGGAGACTGCAATCGACGGTGTACAAAACATGAATCCTGATCGTAAAGCCCGCAAAAAGATGTTCCTAGTAGAGGAGCAGAAGAAGGGTGAGAGAAAGGAGTTGGCTAATAAAATCGACCTTTGGATCAACTTGCTGACTAACAGCAAGAACATCCCTGAGATGGTAGAGCAGTGTGAAGCAAAAGTTTCTACTGTAGGTAGTCTATTGGCTAAGAATCAACTAACTGCTGTTGAAGCAGTGAAGGAGATGGAGAAGTCTTATCGTGCTATTCAGCTATTCTACAAGAATACTGAGGAAGCTAAATTGAGCAACATTTCTGTGATGAACGCTTCTATGGAGCAGTTGACAGATTTGGATAACAGCCGTTTCATCGACCACGTTGCTGACGAACTAAAGCAGAACTACGACCGTTTGGATCTTCGTAACAACTACGGACTTCTTGTTGTCCCAGGTTACCTTGGTTCTAACATGGTGCTAGATAAGTGGTCAAAAATCGCCAATGCCAACAAGGTTATGTTGTTTACTGACTTTGCTGACTTGGATCACGCAGACGATGTTGTAGATTTGTTTACATCCGCAGATCACGCTGGTGGCGACACTTACAAGAGTAACACTGTAATGTGCTGTAACTGGTTGGTAGGACGTAATGCATACAAGGAGTTGGGCGAGGAAGACGATTTGCGCGTTTCTCCTGCTGCTGCATTGGCTGGTAAGGTTTATACAACTTTGATGTCTCAGGTTACAGCTGGTAAGAAATATGGTGCTTTGAACGAGGTTGAGTCTGTTGCTTTCCCTCTTCGTAAGAGCGAGATTTCTCAGTTGGAATCAATGGGATTGGTCCCAATGGTCAACGAGTACAGCAAGGTAATGGCATTCTCTGCTAAGACTTTGTTCAACGGTGACAACTTGGGTCTACAGACATATTCTGTCGTTCGTGTGTTCGACTACGTTACTAAGGTGTTGTTCGACTTCTTGAACCGTCGTTCATTTGAAAACTGGAGCGGAAAGACAGAGCGCGACCTTCGTTCTCAGATTGTTAAGTTCTTGGATGGTATCCAGGGTCCAGACAAGTTGATCGAGCGTTCTAAGATTATCCGTTTGGAGCAGGATCCAAACCAGAAAGACAGAGTTTACCTTGATATTCACATCACTCCTTACTTCCCTGCTAAGAGCTTCGTAATCAAGCTTGACGGTACTAAGGGAGACGATGAGGCTAGCTGGAACAGTGAATACGCTCAGGGTTAATAATTTTGACTATAATTTCATAATTATATAGAATGCCACAGGATTTGAATCCCGTACAACCAAAAGTAAGACTCGATGGAGAGGAGATTTCTTTCGAGTCTTTGGTTTTAGAACAAAGTATGAATTCATGCCATCGTTTCGACGTGGTGTGTGAGTTTATGTCCCAAGATGAAATGTGGAAACAGACTCCTCAGAAATTGATGGGTCGTATAGGCGCACGCGTCTTGATTAAGTTTGAACATCGGGATTCAGGTTCTCCGTATGAGTTTTCCGGGTGGGTTACAGATGTTCGCATCGACGCTTGGGAGAGTGAACCCGACTATGATTATTTAAATCATAGAAGTAATCGGGTTCATATCATCGGAGAAGGCGATGTGGTGAAATTGGATGGTTCACGAGGAATGGACTCGTTTGTCGACAGTCAGTTGAAGGCAATTGTTACGCAGTCGACTCAAAGTGCGGGAATTCCTCTTGAATGTAATCCTAAGTTCAGTGGCGCACTTCCGTATGTGATGCGCTATCAGGAGAGTGTGTTTGCATTCTTGAACAGATTGTCGAGCACATACAATGAAATGTTCTTCTACGATGGTAAGAGTCTGATTTTCGGACAGCCTAAGAAATCTCCTGAGGCTACATTATATTTCGAACAAGACATTTTCAGCCTACGTACTCGTGCTACAGCTCTTCCTCACGAAGTGGCTGCGTACGATTATATTCACGAAAGTGATAAGGTGGTGTATGTCGAAGGAGCAAAAAAGGCAGGTCCTGGTTTGCTTGGCGATGTGATGAAAAACGCCGACCGTATTTTTGATGGCACTGAATTGATGAGTGCCGCATCTCCTATTAAGTCAGATTCCGACTTGAAGACGATAGTCGACAACAAGAGAGCATCTAACGATGGATCTATGCTTAGTGTCGAGGGTCAGACTCGTACGTGTCAGGTCGTATTGGGAGGTATCGTTGAAGTGCTTTTCCCAGGCGATATGGGTGTGCCTTCTTTGGGCAGATACCGTGTTGTGGAGGTAGTTCATAGAGTAGATAAATCAGGTAACTACAGTAATCATTTTGTAGGTACTCCAGAAAATAAGGAATTTATTACACAAAGCTACCTGGATAACGTTAAGGCTTATCCGGAGATGGCTATTGTGAAAAGCAATAAAGACCCTAAAAACTTGGGTCGTGTACAGGTTCAGTTTGAGTGGCAGAGACGTGCCGGAAAGAACACAAACTGGATCAGAGTACAGACACCTGACGCAGGTGGTACGGGTAGAGAAAACCGAGGAATGGTGTTCATACCGGAAGATGGCGACCAGGTAATGATCGGCTTTGAGTTTGGTGATCCAAACCGTCCATACGTAATGGGTAGCGTATTCAGCGGTCGTGAAGGAAAGGGTGGCGGAGAAAAGAATAATTTCCACACAATCCTGACTAAGAGTGGTCGTAAAATCACATTGAATGATGCTGACGACGGAGGTATCATTATTGAAGATGCCAAGGGAAACAGCATTGAATTGAATGTGAAGGATAAAAAAATTACAATCATTGCACCGGAAGATATCGTTTTGCAATCTAAGAATATCACTCTAGAGGCAAAAGAGAATATCACAGTAAAGGCAGGCAAGGATTACACTAAGAAGATTGATGGCCAAAGCTCTGTAGAAATCGCTAAAGACTCAACTCGTAAGGTTAAGGGTAAATATACTGAAACTGTCGATAAAGATGTTTCTTCTACGATCAAGGGTAAGA
This sequence comes from Paludibacteraceae bacterium, assembly GCA_045629285.1. GTDB lineage: Bacteria > Bacteroidota > Bacteroidia > Bacteroidales > Paludibacteraceae > UBA1723. Next base: position 20,001 of record JAZQQY010000034.1, read on the forward strand.
AAGAGACCAAGATCACTAAAGATTGTACAGAGAAGATTTCTGGCAAGTTGGATGTAAGTGTAACTAAAGACTGCACGGCAAACATCAAGGGTAAATTGACTTGCGATGTGATGAGAGATGCAAAGATCAACTCTAAAGGTAAAGGTTACTTCCTTGCGCTTAGCAATGTCTACTTGGGTAAATAATTGTTGCTACTGCGCTTAGACAATACTTCTCAGAATGAGATTAGAGTGTGCTGAAAACGAAAAGACTAGTACAATAAATGTTTTGATGGGTGTTTTTTTTGATGACCATAATATCAAGCATAATATTGATTATTATCGCAATCAAAAAGAAAAAGACAATCGGTCAAAGTTTGTTGCATGGAAAGATTCCGATGAGACAGGCTATTCTAATGTAGCACATCTATACAATGCATATAAGCATACATTAGATGGAAATCCTGTTGGCGTTTTCAACTATGTGCGACGTGTATACACATCAATCTCCGATAATCATGAGAATGAAGCAGCCGGTAGAATCGATCCCGTAGAAGTTCTTAGAAAGGAGATTATTTCTAAGGTGCAGAAAGGATGCGAAAAAGTTTACAGAGATCTTGGCTATATAGTTGATGTCGCATCCGAAATAAAACCAATAGAGAAAGTAAATCTTTCATTGGATGTATATGGGGCAGGCAGTGGTGCTGCTGTTGCAAGATGCTTTCTGAATTGTCTTAATGAAACTCATTCAAACATTGGAGAAGAGAAGACATCTCTGATATCCTATTGGTTTGAACAACTTGGATATGAATGCACGCAAGATGAAAAAGTGGATGTTTCTGTAGAGGTCCGTTTCGTTGGTTTATACGACACTGTCGCATCTTGCAAAGGAGATGACGACATAGATTTCAATAATGTATTGGATTTGGGCCTAGATGGCGGAAACTTTTCTGTTGACAAAGGTGTCCATTTTTGTGCTGCAAATGAATATAGATCGAATTATTCGTTAGTGTCTACGGATTCATATAATGAAAACATCGTTCAATACTTTTTTCCTGGTAGTCACCACGATATATGTGGAGGATATAAAAGATTGGTTCGGGAACGACTTGTGATGAATCAGATATTTAAGACTATTCGTTTTGATGGAGATCATCCGACAGAATTAAATGAAGTTCCGAACCATCTTAAAGAAGGATGGTGTTTTAAGTCTGAAGATTCTGAAGGTAATATAATTGAACCGTATAGAGAAGTATTGAATACGTATTCTCTTGTATTTCTGTTTCTTATGCTTTCTCAAACTGTAGAAGGCGGTTTTGGTGGAATGATAGATCAAAATGCGTTGAAAGTAACTAGAGAAATACTTGCTGATGACACTTTCATGGAAGAGGTTCAACAGCGTATGGATCTTGTAGTCGACGGAAAGCCTCTATATAGTTTATACGGCCAAAATAAATGTGACTTAGGAAAAACTGATTTGGAATTTCTTCCTCGTTTTAGGGAAGATGATCTAAATGGAGAACTAGTCAGAAGATTAAGAGGCAGATATATTCATTTGCCGTCTTACATTGTTTTGGATCCTATTACTCATAAGTTAAAAATTAGAACAATTCTAAAAGGGTGACATATATGGAGGAGTGTTTTTTAGGAGTAGGTACACCATATAAAGCCCCTGTAGATGTACTTTTTGCTATAGCGAAAATGTCTGATACAGAGGATCCTTACACTCCGATGTGTATGAGCGGATGGCAAAATGGAGCTATTGCTGATCTGGAGATGGGTGATCCTATAAATGGATTTCCAAATGGATTTGCTGCCGTTTGGTTGTCGTTGACGGAGAGAAAGGTGTATGAAATAGACGTTGATTTCTCTGATGCGATGAAAGATCATGTTGTTAAAACTATGCAAAAAGGTTTTAAGAATAGACGAGGAAAAACGGTCTCATATACCCATTTTAAGGTTTCTTTGTTCCCCAACGGAATGGTTAAGTTGCATTTGCTATCCAACGGTAAAATTCTGTCTTTGGACTATGTAATTCAGGGAACGGAAACGTTGAATTATAATAATGCTTTTTTAGAACAATTTGGCAAAGACTCAAAGGTTAGTTCTGTAAATGATTATTGCGACATCTATTATAGAACAGAGGAACCTGAGGATAAGCCAGAAGAATTAGAGAATAAAGAAGATACTCCAGAGGATTCGGAGAAAACTGAAGTTTGTCTTCATCAGATGGCTGATTTTGTAAATCAGGAAGCTCTTCCAAATAAATTGTGGGAGAGGTACTTTACAAGATATGATTATTCGATTCGGTTTGACTTTGAGTCTCCAGATAGTTTCCTATATTTTTGGTCGCCAAAGTTTTCCAATGCAGAGTCATTTTCATGTCAATGCGGTGTGAATGATAAAGTGTTTATCAAACATCCTGCCGCTATCTGTTCTTTGAATTTTAAGTGGAGAGATGAATTTCACCGATATAATGCATTTTTCTATTTTAATGAGGATGAAATATTGCCTATATTTGAAAATGCTTTTGCATCTCATCCGTATCAAAGTGGAGAATTGATTATAAAAGTGAGCAAATACAATAATTTTTTCAAATTTGATTTGCGAATAGGTGAAGATTTGTATCCTTTATATAAAACGGAGATTCGCGTCTTTCGTGAATTTTATGATGAATTGTCAGAGGATAGTAAATTGATATATAAAAACTACGAAGGAAATCATAATAACCATTTTAATGGTCTTTAATTTTTAGGATATGTATAACTTTGAAGAAATATCAGCTTCTTATGAATTCTGTACTTGTATCACATTTGCAGATGGACATAAAAGTTCATTCCGCAAGGTAGAACATATCGAGGCTATAAGAGATAAGTTTGGCTTCAAATTCACATTTGAAGGTAGTGAGGATGAGACTTTTGATGGAAAGGAACCGGATGACTGGGGTGCCATTTTTCTTGAATTGGGCAAGAATCTCTATCCGTACACCTTACAAGTCGGAGAAAACGGTGAATTGATTGGTGTTCAGGATTTTGATGAACTGAAGGAGCGATGGTTGACAAGTAGAGATGAACTTCTAGAAAACTATGAGCACAATTTTGAAGTAAAGAAAGTCGCATTTTCTTATGCTTATTCTTTAAATTCGGAGAGAATGTTTCTTAGTTTGTTGAGACGAAATTTGTTTTTTCATCTGCTTTTTTGGCAAGACAATCTACCATCGCAAGAGATTGAAATAAAAGATTTTCCAGATATGTCTTCATTGTCTGTCTTTCTATTCCAACGAGGGATAGAAGAGAATGGGTATTTATGCTACAATGCAGATACAGTATATGAAAAGGATGCATACAATTTGGTAGGAGGAAATTGTACAATGAAAATTCGTAGAGGTGCAGATGGGTTACCAGATGATGTTTCTTTGGTTGCAAAAGTAGAGAAAAGATACAGGGGGTATTATACTGAAGAGATTACGTTAAGAAGGATGTAATTATGCGTAAAGTCTATTCATCAAAACCACAGCAAGAGTATATAGTAAAGGGTGCAATGGCAAAGTGCATATATGGTGTAGCACCTGCCATGTTCAATACTATATTGGACAACATGTTTGTAAATTTCAACGGAAAGTTGACCGCTACTACTATGTCGATCGGGCCTTGCTTTCCTACATTTGGAGTATGCAACATGGTGCCGAGTATGCCCAAACCTTGTACGTGCATGATAGCAAAATGGGATTTGCCTGATAGTTTTGTTACTATCAATCGTATTGCTCATCCTTTGACGAAAATGAGTATGGGTCAATGTGCTTTGGGTACCCCAATGTGTATCTCTTTCATAACTACGGGTCAGTTTCCTGTTCCTGGAGTCCCTGGAATTGCAGCTCCGTCTGCACCTCTTCAGACGGCAGTGTCTCCACTGGCTCAGAATGAGATGCCGGTGAATAAAATTCCGTTGTTGATCAGAATCGAAACTAGAGATTCGGACGGAAAGATTATTACAAATATTCCAGAAAGTGGATATGTGACATTTGTCGCTTACACACAAGCACATGAGATAGGAGATCCTGTTAAATTTAAATATAAAGGATTTGGTCCGTTTACAGCTTACGTTAATTCTAAACAGACAGCTTATGCAAGAGATTGTTATGTGGGATCTTCTGTAGATAACGACAATGATAGCAATAGTCATTCTGACAATGCAAGTTCTAAGGGAGATAACGCTAATCCAACGGATTCCAATTCAAGTGAAAAGGATTTGTCGAAAGATTCTGTTCAACCCCAAGAAGCTCCAAAAGACAAGATATCGGAACCATTGCTTGATGATGAAGAAGCAATGGAAAATATTGATCTGAATATATTTGGACGAGACGCTTGGGATGATCCTGAAGATGGATTCGGTTATGATTTTGAGCATGGAAATGTCGACATGGATAATATGTCTCGGGAGGAGTTTATTGCAACATATCGTCGTGTTAATAAAGGAGTGGCAGGTATCAAAGTAAAGGACAAGGATGGCAAAGATACAGACGAACCTGTCACAAGCATTGATGGTATACCAGCGGTAGAAGAAGATAGACCAGCTCTTAGTGATGATGAATTCCAAAAAATGATAGCAATTCGTCATAAAATTTACGATAAGAATAGGCCGAATGAAAATACCGTATTTCAAAAGGTTGTTTGTTGTAATAGAAACTTGTCGGATTGGATTGAAGAAGCAAATGAAAATGCTATAAAATATGAAGGATTGGCGATGGCTGGATCTACTCTTTTAGCTAAAGATGGAAAACACCTTAAGACACCTGCTGATTATTATGATGGGTTGCAGTTGAATTATGGAGATCCGAGTTTCAACAATTATTATCCGCCACCTCCTCCTTATATGTATGTTGTGCGATACACAACGACAGAACCTGAAAATGCTAAGATTCCAGTACACAACATAGAAGAAGTACCGGAAGACATACGAGGTGATTTCTTCCCAATGAAAGGTAATTCTTATCCTTTTACAGGAAATGGTTTTACTCCTGCAACAGGAGTTGACGAAAATGGAAATGAGCGTTTAGGTACACCAGAAGTTGTAGCTAGACCTCCGCAGCCAGTTGATAAAGCAGTCATTGTTCGTATAGATTCGGAAGGAAATGAAGTGATCGTTGGATACAGTGTTGAAAGAAAAATCAACGGGAAAAAAGTTAAACAATTTGTTTTAAAGGAGAAACTAGAGCATGAGGATATTTAGAGGTCATTTTGACGAAATCGTAAGAATAGACAATAGAGAGTTTCTGATTTGGAAAGATACTATTATTGGGTTCGCTCCTGAGTTAAAGGATATGGGCTTCAAGTATGATGCAAAAGACAAGTGTTATTTTCGTAAGTTTGATTTTGACGAAATTGATTCGGCATATATGGTTTATGGAAATTATGCTATGTATAAAGGGCTTCGTGCTAGAGTCGGTGAATATAAAGAAAATACCGGTGAAATTTATATTATGTTCGACGTAGAAGAAGACGGAGAAGCGGCTGGTATTACTCCGTTCATAGATTATAATGACAAATGTTACCGCTATTATTATTCCTATGTTCCAGAAAAAGATATAACAGATATCTATGAGGTACGTAAACCTTTTAAGGATTTCCCGTTTGAATGTCCTAGAATTGTTTTTCATAAGAAGGATGGAGTGTGGTTGCCTTGGCATGACTATGGTACGCTATTGAAAGATGATGAGTGGATGTAGTTTGTATGTCTGTTCTTTCATTTTATTAAAAATCAAGCAAACTATTTCATTTTGAAAAAGCATAATATGGCCGAGGAAAAAGATAAAAATAACAAAGGAGGAACCGGTAGCGATAAAGTTGAAGGAGAAAGTCCGAAGGGAGGAAAAGCGGTTGGTGGTTTGAGCGACAAAATGCTGACCAAGATTAGGAATGCTATGAAAGGCAATCGTACTCTTTATTTGCGTGTAGATGATGTAGGACAAAACGATCTTAATTATTTAGATCGAGCAGAAGTTCTTAATCAATTGTCGCGAGAATACCATGTTGATTTAGTTTTTCTTGATGATGATGGAAATGTGGTATCCAAAGAAAAATCAACATCCACTGCCATTGCCGTAAGAGGTAATAAAAATGGAGCGAAAACTCCAATGAATCCAATTAACTGCAATGAAACAAAAAGAACACCTAAAGGCGTTGCCAAAAAAGATGAAGATGTTTATCCACTTCCACTTGATGAAATGGGGAACAAATATCCAACTAAAAAATGTCAAAGAAAAACTTGGGGCGAGATCACAAAAACAGTTCAAGATGCTATTAATGATCATTATGAGAGAAATGGATCTCCTAAGAAATGTGATTTGGCAACCAATCCTCAGATTAAGTTTAATAATGGAGAGGTTGATTTTGATGAATTGAATTTTGGAGAAGTCACAGTTGACGTCTATGCAGTTAGTGAAAATCATGATGCGGACCGACGAATAAATTTCAGACGTGCCAATGAACTTATGGCTCAGAAACTGACTAAGGAAAAAGGTCAAATTGAGGATCCTGAAGGTTCTGGTAATTATAGAGATTACACAGTAGAAGATGTCGTAAATTATATGGATGGTAATAATCCGTCGGGTCTAAAAATGACATGGCATGAAAAGCAGAATGGAAAAAACATGCAAAAAGTCCCTACTTTATTGCATGGAAACATAGATCATTCAGGTGGCATTTCTATGGAAGCTGGAAGGGTGAACGATAGAGTTAACGAATATGAACCGCTAGTACAAACATATGGTGATACTGGAAATGATTCAGATGGATTATAAACAATTAAATAGAAATGGAAGGTTTTATCAAAGATGATATTTTAGGAGAATTAAAGTATCTTAAAAGTAATAATTGGGGTAGACGTTTAGATTGTCCTATTCTCAATTCTGATGGCAATTTAATTCTTAAAGTTCAAGATCCAAACAAAGAAGGTATTCTTGATGTTCAAAGGGAAGCCTATAAGACTTATTTGCAGAATGAGGATAAGTATAAAAACTGTGTGACGGATCTGCTCTTGGATTACTACAAATGGAACTACGAGGTCATTGCACGCACCGTATCTGGGTTGCCAGAAAGTTGTCATAAAGATGTTATTACAGATAAAGAACTTTATAATGGCGCTGTAGCTTTATGGTATCTCTTCATTTGCAGAGACGGAAGTTTCGGATACGTTTTTGGATGCTGTTGGGACAAAGAGAATGGTATTGCTGTCCTTTTGTCAGAAACAGAACCACGTGTGATTTCCAGAATTCAACTAGAGAATCTTCACAAACTAAACGATCCTACTGTCGGGCTTCTTGTGCATGATGGCAAAAAATCATGGAAAGGTTTGGAGCGAAATAAGTTTTTCGGAGTGATGGAAAACTTGGAAATTGAGTTTGAAGGAGGAGTAGATGAAGGTATTACTTCCGTTCAGCAGAAAGCATACTCACAGTATTTGGAGAGGAAGCAAAACTATTTTGACGAACTAACCAAAATGATGTTGGGTGTCTTTGTTGGTAGTGACGAAAAGGCAGATGCAATGCTCCAGACAGGACAAAAGATTTTTATAAAGTCTGTATTACCTAAAACTTTGTTCATTGACAGAGATGGTAACTATGGTTGGATTTGCTACACAGAGTGGGATGATTCTTATATTGGTGTTCTTCTTTCTGATGATAAACTTTACTTGATGCCAGAGCGTGATCTTCGTGAATTTAGTAAAGAAGAGAAGATTAAGGATGATCTAATGGGATGGCTGTTTATTTCAGATATAGGTTTTGAAGGTACTGTGATTGTAAAGTTAGTAAATGAAATACTTACACTTCCTTTGGTTATAAGTGTTGGCAATGATTTTTTGGTTACAGAAAAGATGAAAAATGCTTATTTGACTTATCTTAAAATGAAGCCTACATTTTGGAGTGATATAAAAACGCAATTGCTTTCTTATTATTTGGAAGATTACGAGGAGTTTGAAAGGAATCTGGAAATTCCGGAGGAATTGAACAAAGAAAATGTTACGGAGGATGGTATCATGTCTATTGTGACATTTAAGAACTTGTATATAAATTTTCTCGGTCATATTGGTTGGGAATTTGATTCTCCTATTGGATGGGATGATGGCCTCGCATTTACATTTGACAATGGCAATCTTGAACTTGTCTCACAGCTTGATCTTCTTTGATCTTATTTCAAAAGCTCCCCTCGGGGAGCTTTTTTATTTTAGTCCATTCCGCCCACTAAAGTGAGAACTATGTATATCCAGCGACGATATGTTGGCGAAGCCAAGGATTGCCGATTCCAACGCAGTTGGTGTCGGAATTATATGAGAATACGCAGTGCTTTTCAATGATGTTGGAACGGAAAATAGTGCGATTTTATGAACATAGTGTTTTTTTGTTATTGTCGGTTTTAGTTTATTTGTGAGAAAATGCTAATTTTGCGAAGTCATTCTATATTGGGTGATAATTGTAACCGAGTAGATACAACGTCATAAGATGAAGAAATTAGCAATAGCAGTAGTTTTGGCTTATTCCTTAGGAGTCAGTGCGTTTGATAATACATTTATCGGAGATTTTACGATGGAACGTTCCTCTGTCTCTACAAATGAGAAGGAGAACGGCTTGTCTGTTGTCAGAGACAATCTCTATTTTGCGCGTGGTTCAAAGACTTATGCAACATCATTTACTAATGAAAATGATGTGAAAATTCGTGAGGAACGCACAGATATGAATGCTTTGGAAATCGATGGCCAGTTTTCCGAATATAACAATGTGCTATATTTTTCATCTAAAGGTATTCTCTATTCTTCTGAGTTGAAGAATGGTTTGTGGAGTTCGCCTAAAGAATTGAAAATCGATGGTTTGGGTGTAAGTAGAGACATTAGAGAGGCAGGCCCCGGAACATCTTTATTCTACGGAAGATGGCTTTACCGTACTCCTGGCAAGTCGAAAGAACCGATGTATAATCCTGTTGTCGCAAATAAAGGAAACCGTTTGTATTTCTCGTCGGAGATGAAAGGAGGAATGGGAGGCATGGATATCTGGTACATTGAAAAAAATACAAGTGGTGACTCTTGGTCTGCACCTGTCAACCTAAGTGCAGTGAATAGCGATAAAAATGAGGATTATCCTTTTGTCGAGAACGACAATCTGTTGTATTTCTCATCAGACCGTGCAGCCAAATATAAAGGATATAACATTTACAAAAAGAGTCTTACGGATTCGTCAGCACCATTGTTGATGGATGCGTTGTATAATAGTGATTTTGACGACTATAATTTTGTTGTAGCTGGTGGTATTCCGATGTATATTTCGACAAAGAAAGGGAATGCGGATATCTATTATGCGAAGCAAAAGCATGAGGAGGAGGATTAAATTGGATATTTTTCTTGTTTTGGAAAGTTATCCTATTTTATAATAATGCAATTTAAAAATAAATGAAACGTTTGTTAAGAGTCCTTTGCACTGTCCTTTTAGGAATGTACGCATTGACGACAAATGCGCAGCAGGATGTCTTGTTTTCTCATGAATATTTCTCTCGAGTAAATAAGAACCCGGCGTCGACAGGAAATACAGATGATATAGATGTTTTCCTTTATGGAAAGCTACAATGGCTGGGAATAGAAAATTCACCGAAGACTACGGTGTTGGATATCACTAACTATGTAGATAAAATCAGATCTGGTTTGGGTGCTACATTAATGTTGGATGCTGCCGGTGTCGGACGCCGCTCGACTAATGCCAAGTTGGTGTACAACTATCAGTTCAACATCAACAACAGCAATATTCTTTCCTTGGGTTTGGCAGGTGGACTGAACATGTCGAGCGTCGACTACACAGAACATAAAATAGAGGATGACTCAGAGCGTGCCGACGGTTATCCGTCAGAGAAACAAAGGGAGATTTCACCGGATGTGAATATTGGCCTTGAGTGGAACAACCCTCATTTTTCTTTCGGAATTTCGATGAATCACGTTATGAACGGAGATTCTTCTGAGTTCAAGCCTAGAAGATCCTTTTATATGTATGGGTCTATTTTGTGTCAGATGAATCAGAATCTCGACTTCATACCGACATTGTCGTATATGCATCAATACCAATATAATGTAGGTGATTTAGGATTCATGTTCTTCTTGCATCGCACGTATTGGGCTGGTTTGTCATGGCGACCTGATTTGCACGACAAGATGCATCAGTCGATGATGATTTTGTCTGTAGGTTTTTCTGTGTCGAAGTTCCGTTTCGGTTATTCCTATGATTTGGGATTCGGTTCCGATTATCAGTTGCCGTCTAATTCACATGAGTTTATGGTATCTTATGGAATCGGAAAAAATAAGTAAATCGAATTCCAAATACATCATCTGAATTTATTGTTATCCTTTGAGAATTTGGATCTTTTTTATTGATCGTATGAGAAGAGTAATTTTATCGTTTTTATTTATATGTATCTGCTTTTGCTCTAGAGCAGTGGATTATTATGTGACTCAGACAGGATCGGGATTTGGAAATGGATCAAGTTGGGCAAACGCATATAGCGCAGAGAAATTCATGGATGTTTTATTCACGAACTATGGTTTATTTTCTGAATCTTCTACGGTCCATATGGGTGCAGGTACATATTCTCCATTACTATCCGACGATGGATCCTTTGTGTGTCAGATAATGCTAAATAAGCAGGTTACTTTTATTGGTGGATATCCAGCCAATGGAGGTAGTGAAACATCTCCCAAAAATATCACGATTTTTACTGGAGACTGCGATGGAGACGCGGTTGCCGATGCAAACTGCCTATTTGAGCTTGAAGGTAGTAAAAAATATATATTTTCTGGAATCACGTTCAAAAATAACAAGGCTGGATCAGAAAGTGCATTGTTGAAAATTAAAAATGCAAGTGTAGAGATTGATAGCTGTTTTTTCGAATCGAGCAATGGTTGTGCTATTCGTCTTAGTGATCAGAGATCCTCTGTGAAAGTGATGAATTCTACATTCAATAGTGGAGTCACGGATAGCCCTTGCTATATTTTCAGCTATCCGCTTGGTACATTCGAAATCAATTCTTGTTACATCCATTCCAATTATAATTTAGGCAATTTTTATTCTTCGCAAGAGAGTACGCCTTCAATTGCCGCTACTAGATTCAAAGGAAGTGTCATAAATTCATCCTTTTTAGGAAATATAAACCATAACTTCTATGGTGAATGTTCACTGAATTACTACCACAATACTTTCAGTGGTGGATCATTTAGCGTAAGTGCTTATAATGATTCTAAGACTAAGTTGAGCTTGGTAGGAAACATTATTTCGATGTCGTCTAGCGTAAATATTGACAATAATATATCTCAGAGCAATATTTTATATGGAACAATAGTGAATGTCGATAGGGCAAACGTTACTAATAATACGATTTGTGACGTATCAAAACTGCTTCAGTTAAAATCATTGTCTTATGCTAAAATGTGGGTGTTGTTGGACGATCATTATACAGACGATAAAGGAATAGTGACTACTTTTCGTGTTCCTCGTTTAGATGAAGTTGGTGTGGACCAGGTCGGAACAAGACGAAAGAGACAGACATGTGCAGGTGCTTGCGAAATAAATAGTATTCCGATAAACACGCATTATTACGTGAAAGTCGACGGTGCAGGCGATGGCGATGGATCTTCTTGGGAGGATGCTATGTCGGCGAAGGATTTCTTTGCCAGATTTAATGCTTCTCTCAATAATGACACATTCTATTTGGCTGAAGGAGTATATCGCACAAAGTTGTTTAATTCAAATTTGACAGGAGTGTCGAGAACTAAACATGTGTGTCTTATCGGAGGATTCAGAAAAGATATTTTAGAAGAAGACGAGGCTCCAGATCCTAATACTTACCATACAGTGTTCAGTGAAGATTACATGAATGATGATAAGGTTGTTTTAGGAGTATTGGATATATCGTTTGAAAATCGTTCTGATAACGGAAACTCTATCTTTACGCTAAATCCATCTACGGAATCGGGAACTTCCGTATTTTCAGGTATCGAGTTTGAGGGAACGGGAAGTTCAACGGGTGCAATCAAATTGAAAACTCCAGGTGTAAGTGATCCCGGAAAAATGATATTTAGGAATTGCACATTTTCGAATCAAGATGTCTGTTTCGGAATTGACTCTGGTTTGTATGGGGTAGAGATAGATAATTGTCGATTTACCAATATAAAAAAAATTGGTACGATATTTAACATTTTAGTTAAGAATTCTAGCTTTAATCATATAGAGTACGGAATGCTGATTCCATTAAAAAACGGCAGAATTGAAAATTCTACATGTGTTGATGTGAAGAGATATTTTGTTGATGCCAAAAGTAATATCTATCTGCATAACAATACAATCATTGCGTCTAATGATTCATGTTTCGTAGGAGTGTATAGCGGATCTGAACTTGCAGGAAACATCATGTATGTCAAGACTGTAAAAAATCAGGGTACTGAACCTGTCGTAAGTTCTTATAACGTCTATAGCAATGCGAATGACTTTATGAGCAATACGGATTTTGTTGCCACTACTGAACATTTTGGCGAATTCCTTAATGGAAGTGTTAATTACAATGGATACTTTGTCCCTGATGTGACAACTATAGATAATTTTACTTCTGTTGTGCCATTGGTCACAGATACATTGCCAGGAACATTTAGTTTCCGTATGCCTCGAATCAATACGGTTCTGACAGACCAGCGTGGAGTAGCAAGGCCGGAGTTGACTTGTATCGGAGCGTATGAATACGAAAGACATTTTGATTATGCTAAGGTGCCTATTCCTACTTCTTTCACTCCATTTGATTTTAATGGCAAGAACGATGTTTTCATGAGCGGTTATGAGGTATTTATCTACAATCGTCAAGGTAAGTTGGTCGCTCATGCAGAAGATGGATGGGACGGTAGCAATTCAGAAGGAGAACTTGTCTATCCAGGACTTTATATCTATGCTGTGAGATTTCCTGATGGTTTAGTCAGAAGAGGCACTGTCGAGGTAGTGAAATACTAATTGAATATAAATTTTAGTCGAGAGTGAAGCAAATATGCATTTGTTTCACTCTTTTTATTTCCCATTCTTCATTTCGCTTTTCCCGTTGAATTTCTTATCTTTGCAGAAGAACTAATTTTCGACTAATTATGAATGCCATAGAAAGGGTAGGCGACTATAGCAAATTGATGTGGAAAACATTTTCTAAACCAGATTGTTGGAAGATGTTTGGCAAACAATATGTGCGTGAACTACAAAAGCAGGGTATCAACTCATTGCCAATCGTGTGTATCATCTCAGTATTTATCGGTGCGGTGATCTGTATTCAGATGCGAATCAATACGGAGAGTCCTTTCCTTCCGTCGCAGCTTACGGGTTATGCCACTCGTGAGACAATGATCCTTGAGTTTTCTTCCGCAATCTTGTGTTTGATCCTGGCAGGCAAGGTAGGTTCCAATATCGCGTCAGAGATCGGGACAATGCGAATCACAGAGCAGATCGACGCCTTGGATATTATGGGTGTTAATTCGGCTAATTATTTGATTCTGCCTAAGATATTGGCATTCGTCACAATGATTCCATGTCTTGTCACTTTCAGTATCACCACAGGTCTGCTTGGCGGTTTCGGTGTGGCATACCTTACTGATATGATTACTCCTATGGAATATGAGCAGGGTATTCAGTACTCGTTCCTTCCATACAGTATCCAATATTCGATAGAGAAGAGTGTGGTGTTTGCGTTCATCGTGACATCAGTTGCCTCTTACTATGGCTACACTGTCAAGGGAGGAGCAAGAGAAGTAGGTAAGGCAAGTACTAACGCCGTTGTCAACAGCAGTGTGATTATTCTGTTGTTCGACGTGATGCTAACAAAATTGTTGTTGTCCTAAAAAGTTGAGATATGATTGAAGTAAGGAATGTAAATAAATCGTTCGATGGCAAGCAGGTGCTATTTGACATCTCTGCCAATCTTCTTGAAGGACACGCCAATTTGATCATCGGTCAGAGTGGTAGCGGTAAGACTGTGCTTATGAAGTCGGTGGCAGGTATTCATCGTATCGACAGTGGTGAAATCCTATACGACGGAAGAAGCATTTCTCAGATGGGGACTCATGAGCTTAATCTGTTGCGACGTGAGATCGGTATGCTGTTCCAGGGTTCTGCGTTGTTCGACTCCCTTACTGTGAAGGACAATGTGATGTTCCCATTGCGTATGTTCTCCAAAATGAGCGAGGACGAGATGGAAGAAAGAGCACGTTTCTGTTTGGAAAGAGTTGACCTTACCCGCGCTTTGGATTTATATCCGTCGGAGATCAGTGGAGGTATGCAAAAGAGAGCCGCCATTGCCAGAGCCATCGTGTTGAATCCTAAGTATTTGTTCTGCGATGAGCCGAATTCTGGTCTTGATCCTAAGACCTCATTGCTTATTGACCGTTTGATCCTTGAGATCACACACGAGTACAACATCACTACGATCATCAATACTCACGATATGAACTCTGTGATGGAGATCGGTGAGAACATCATCTTCATCAGCAAGGGCCACAAGAGTTGGCAAGGCAACAATACAGAGATCTACGACACAGGAAACGAGGATTTGGAAAACCTTATCTTCGCGTCGGAATTGTACAAGAAAATTAAGAAAGCCCACATGATGGGTATTTAAATATGGGATTTTTCAGTAAACCAGAAATACGCCAGTTCAACTATGTGCCTCGCTACTGGGATCCTCGTAAGGAGGAGATGGAGCAGCGTAGGGCTAGAATCCGCAAAAAACTGCAGGAGGAGCGTGAAAAAGCGTCCATGGAGATTGACGACGAAGATTGGAAGCCTCGTTCAAATTCTGATGAAAGTGATGAGGAGAGATCATCTTCGCACCGCACCACTTTGCAACACGGATTCCTACGTGAGCAGCGTGGAAAAATAGGTCAGGACGACAACAAGTTCATGAAGGTAGTTGTTGTTTTGGCTGCAGTTTTGGTTGTATATATAATACTAAAACATTTCGGAATCTAAAAAAACTATGGACGATATTATTAAATTGTTGCCAGACACGGTCGCCGACCAGATTGCTGCGGGAGAGGTAGTTCAGCAGCCAAGTTCGGTGATTAAGGAGTTGGTGGAGAATTCCATCGATGCTGGTGCAACGGAGATTCGTGTCATAGTAAAAGATGCCGGCCGTACTTTGATTCAGGTTGTCGACAACGGAAAAGGTATGAGTGAGCAGGATGCCGCAGTAGCATTCCAACGTCATGCAACATCAAAGATTCGTTCGGTGGAAGACTTGAGTGTGCTTTGCACGATGGGTTTCCGTGGTGAGGCTCTTGCCAGTATCGCGGCTGTCGGACATGTGGAGCTACGTACAAGACGTGAGGTGGATGAACTTGGAACACAGGTTTTGATATCTGGTGGTACGATTGAGGCAATCAATAAAGTCTCTTGTCCTGTAGGAGCAAATTTCTCAGTCAGAGATCTATTCTATAATGTGCCGGCTCGTCGAAAATTCTTGAAAAGCGACAATGTGGAGTTTGGCAACATCGAGCGAGATTTTATCCGTATCGCGCTTGTCTATCCGGATGTTTTCTTTGAGCTATACCACAACGACAAACTTTGTTATAGCTTGACTAAGAGCAATATACGTGAAAGAATCGGTAAGATTTTCGGTAGCGGTCTAAATAGCAAGATGCTTTCCATCGGAGCCGACACCACATTCGGAAAGATCAGCGGATATGTCGGAACTCCAGAGACTGCAATCAAGCGAAATAAGAAGCAGTTTTTCTTTGTCAACGGCCGATATATGGAGCATCCATACTTCAGAAAGGCCGTGACAAGTGCCTACGATCGTCTGCTTCACGACGGCACGTCGCCAAGTTTCTTCATCTATTTCGATGTCGACCCTCATCAGATCGATGTCAATGTTCATCCTACTAAGACAGAAATCAAGTTTGAGAACGAGCAGGAGCTTTATAAAGTATTGACTGCGGTTGTCAGGGAGTCGTTGGGAAAATGCAACGTCTTCCCGACATTGGATTTCGAGATCAATGTCAACGATGCTTATGTTCCAGGATTTGTGAAGGAGACACCTGTCGCTCCGGATTTGAATATCGATACTGATTTTGATCCGTTCAAGGATTTCCAGAGTTCGTCATCATCGTCATCTTCAAGCGGTAAGAACTATTCAGGTGGAGGCTATTCAGGAGGAAAAAGATTTGATCCGACTCCGAACGAACGTAGTTTCGGCGATATCTACGACTATTTCGAAAAGGCGGCACCTGAGATTCCAAATGGAGAAAATGCATTTGATTATCAGGATATTCCGTCTACTTTGAATATTCGTGAAGCGCAAACGGCAAATAATGGATTCAATGGTTCGTTGTTGCAGTCGACGGAATTGCGTCCCGAAGTGAGCAACTACTTTCAGCTTGCCGGTCGCTACATCGTGGCTTCGTCTGGTGATACTCTGATGTATATCGACCAGCGTAGAGCTCACATCAGAGTATTGTACGAGAAATTCTTGGCAGAGTTGAAGGACACTCCGATTCCGTCGCATCAGGTATTGTATCGCCAGACACTTGAGCTTTCTGCGGCACAATCGGCAACAGTGGAGGAGATCATGCCACAGTTGAACAACCTTGGCTACGACCTTCAGCTTATCACTCGCGATGTTTATGAGATTCGTGGAGTGCCGGCAGACAAGACTAACGAAGACAATGTCGCTTCGTTGTTGGAAATCATCGCGTCGATTTCGGAAGGAGAGATAGAGGAAGATTTCATGATGAGCGACAAAGTGGCGCAGAGCATGGCTGAGAGTCAGGCTATACGCTACGGCAAGGAGATGAGTGCGGCAGAGATGAAGCATTTGTGCGAATCGCTTTTCGCATGTGACAATTATAATTTTACGCCGGACTGTAAACCGATTCTGTCGACAGTCTCAGCGGAAGAGATAAAGAAAAGAATTAATTAAGTAAGATATGGAAGCAAAATCAACACCGGTATTGCTACTAACTGGTTACCTTGGTAGCGGAAAGACAACTTTGGTAAACCATATATTATCCAACAAACGTGGTATCAAGTTCGCTGTTATCGTAAACGACATCGGCGAGGTAAACATTGATGCCGACTTGATTCAGAAGGGTGGTATCGTCGACAAGAAGGACGACAGCCTAGTCGCATTGCAGAACGGATGTATCTGCTGTACGTTGAAGATGGACTTGGTGGAGCAGATCAACGAGATTCTTCAGCAGAAGAAGTTTGATTATATCGTGATTGAGGCGAGCGGTGTTTGTGAACCGGTTCCTATCGCTCAGACACTTGTTTCACTTCAGCAGATGAGCAGCAAGTACGCAGGACGCGAGGCTTGTTTCTTGGATAATATCGTTACTGTTGTCGACGCATTGCGTTTGCAGAGCGAGTTTGAGTGTGGAGATGCATTGAAGAGCAAGAGCCTTGATGAAGAGGATATTGAAAACCTTGTGATTCAGCAGATTGAGTTCTGTAACATGATCCTGCTAAACAAGGCATCTGAAGTAGAAAAGTCTGAACTTGCACGTATCAAGGAGATCATCAAGACACTTCAGCCATACGCGGAGATCGTCGAGTGCGATTATGCGGATGTGGATTTGGATAAGATCATCAACACAGGAAAATTCCAGATGGAGAAGGCTGCCATCTCGGCAGGTTGGATCAAGGAGTTGGAACGTCCGTTGACAGAGGAGGAGAAGGCTGATGCAGAAGGTCATCACCACCATCATCACGACCACTATCATGACCATCATCATCACCATGATCACGAGTGCGAGCATCACCACCATCACGATGACGACGATGATCACGAATGTCATTGCCACGATCACGAGCATCACCATCATCACGAAGATGGCAAGGAATGTGATGATCCACACTGTTGTTGCCATCACCACCACCATCACCACGATGGAGGCGAAGTAGAGGAGTATGGAATCGGAACATTCGTATACTACCGTCGACCTGCATTCAACCTAGATAAATTCGAAGCATTTGTGGCAAAGAAGTGGGCAAAGAATATCATCCGTACAAAGGGCGTTTGCTACTTCAGCATCAATCCAGAGATGTCATACTTGTTTGAGCAGGCAGGAGTTCAGAAGAAGGTGACAGAGGCAGGGCAGTGGTTCTGCACAGCTCCAGAGGATGAGTTGAAGGAGATTTTGGAAGAGAATCCAGAGATCCTTAACGATTGGGATGAGAAGTACGGCGACAGAATGCAGAAGATCGTATTCATCGGACAGAAGATGGATAAAGAGAAGATCATCGCAGAGTTGGACGCCTGTTTGGAGAAATAGGACACGGTCTTCAGTCCCCTAAAATGGGAATGTTTGAATTTGAAATATTAGCCTACGGTTTGAATTTGTCGCAAGACAAAAATACTACCGTAGGCTTTTTTTGATTTGAATCGCTACATTTAAGGAACATAAATGCCTAGAATGGTCGCGAATGTTCATAAATGAACGTAGCACATATTCATTCTGTTGCATTGTCGCAATACAATTCATATAAGGCAACAGCACCAAGATGCCATAGCTTTGTCTTTTCGTCCTGAAGCCCTTGATACGTGGCTGACGAATAGAAACGTCGTAAGGCTTCTGAAATTGAACAATGGTTCTTATCAGCAATAATAGCTGATACAGCAGCAATTTTAGAAGGTAAAAATAAGTGGAGGTTTTGTTGTGTGACGTCTAGATTCATAGCTGTATTGTTTTTGATTCTAAATATGTCAAAAGACTAAGGGCCTTTGGTGTATGAAAAAGAAGTTGATCCACCAATTTGTAAGTCTTTAGTTCACGAATTAATTCTTGTTTGTTTAGAATCCCTGCTTCAAAAAGAGCAAATGAAGCATACACCTTATCGTTTGCTACTGGACCATAGACATAATCGTATCTATGAGTGTAGTCTGGAATATTTCTATTGGCGTTAACAAAATCAATCCATTCTTCGGTTGGGGATTCGAACCAAAGTGTATTTGATTTTTTGACCTTATCTATATCTATCTCATATACATTTACATATCCAATATTTATGTCATTTTTGGCTTTATGGCGAAGGACCCAATCTTTGGCTTGATCATAATTTGTTGTAGTGTAAAAACCTGTTCCGTAATCCAAAGTTCGATTTGACTGACGTATTTCCGGAACTAAGACTTTTTCCAAACTTCCGTGATATATTTTCATTTTTGATTCCTCCTCTCTAATAATTCGTCGATTTCTTCCATCAGCCATTGATGGCTTTGTGTGTGTAATACTTCAAAATTATCAGTCAAATATGAAGCAATGCCAGATGTAAAGAACAGATTGGCAACTTCTGCTCCGTCCATTCTTTTTCTGATTTTGTACTGCTCGATGCAGAATGACAAAAAGTACAATTTATTTTTTTCAAGTTCTGACATTACAAATATACCTTATCATTGACAATTGCAATATGAAATACAAAAATACGTGAAAAACAATAAATTCCTTGGAAATTCATCTTTTTTTAAGTCTCTAATTCCCTAAAATGGGAATGTTTGAATTTGAAATATTAGCCTACGGTTTGAATTTGTCGCAAGACAAAAATACTACCGTAGGCTTTTTGCGTTTATTATGGGTGATTAGTGTCAATTCTCTGCATTCGTGTTGAAAAAAAGAAAACAAAGATTTTCGGAATTGTTTAGTCCTTAATGAGGATAATGTGTAAATTTGTAGACTTAATATGCGATAGTGTATATTGAATCATAAGAAAAATGGAAATTTCAATTATAGTAGCTACAAGCAAGAATAATGTAATCGGTAGAGATGGTGGAATACCTTGGCATTTATCTGCTGATTTGAAGCGCTTTAAGGCATTGACTACAGGCCATCCGATTGTGATGGGTCGACGCACTTTCGAATCAATCGGTCGTCCTCTTCCTGGTCGACGCAATATTGTCATTACTCGTTCCGTTGATAAGATAGAGGGATGCAATGTCGTAAAAAGCGTGGAGGATGTTCTAAACGATACGACTCTTGACGGCAAGGTCTTCATCATCGGCGGTGGTGAGATCTACAGGCAGTTTTTGCCTTACGCAAAGACGGTCAATTTGACTGAGGTGGAGACTGAAATTGCTGACGGCGACACATTCTTTCCTAAGTTGAATCCAATGGAGTGGATGGAAGTCGGCAGAGAGAGTCATGAGGCGGATGAGAAGAACGACTTCGACTATTCGTTTGTTGACTACGTAAGATTTTAAATATGAAGAATAGCAAATATTCAATTTGTTTCATAGCGACTCTGTTTTTGTTGGCAATATCTTCTTGTTCAGTAACTAAGAAGATCCGTAAGGCTGACAAGAAATATGAGATCGGTGAGTATCACAAGGCTGCAAGTATCTATAAGACTGCATACTCTCGAGTGAAGTTGGCAGACAAGCAGACAAAGGGTTATGTGGCTTACCGATTGGGAGATTGCTATGATAAGTTTGGAGAGACAGACAAGGCAGAGAGAATGTTGGCAAACTGTGCACGATACAAGTATGCCGACACTACATCTTATTTGCTTTATGCCGACGTGCTTCGTAAGCAGAAGAAGAACAAGGAAGCTGCTGAGATGTACGATGTTTACTTGAAGCATGATCCTAATTCTATCGTTGCTCTTAACGGTAAGATTTCAGCACTGAAGATTAGTGAGTGGGAGAATGCAAAGAAGCGTTACGAGGTAGTGAAGGATCCGTTCTTCATCGGTAAGAAGAGTGAGAGTAGCCCACGTTTCCCTGGAGGAGACAGTACTATTGTCTATTTCGCTTCGTCTCGCGATAACAAGCAGACTTCACATAAAGTGAGCAACATTACCGGTATGCCCAACAACGATATCTACTTTGCGAAAAAGAACGCTGTCGGCAAATGGGATAACCTTGAACTAGTAGAGTCGGATATCAATACGGAGGATGACGAGGGTAGCCCGGCATTCTCGTCGGACGGAAAAATAATGCTTTTCACTCGATGCCGTTATGTGAAGGGAGAGACTCACGGAGGTGAGATCTGGATGTCGCAGCGTCAGAGCGGTAAGTGGGGAAAGGCAACTCGCGTGATGGTATTGAAGGACAGCTCGATCACTGTCGCTCATCCTGCATTGTCGCCAGATGGAAATTGGCTATATTTCGTTTCAGATATGAAGGGAAGTATCGGAGGAAAGGATATCTGGAGATGTCAGAAGGTCGGAGAAACGTATATGGAACCGGAAAATCTTGGTCCGGACATCAATACAGACAAGGATGAGATGTATCCTTATGTTCGTGAAGATTCGACTCTTTATTTCTCTTCTGCAGGTCACGAAGGATTCGGAGGCTTGGATATCTACCGAGCTAAAGAGGACACAACGAATAAGTGGATTGTTGAGAATATGGGAGCTCCAATCAACTCAAACGGCGATGATTTCGGTATCTCGTTCGTGTCTGGTGCGGAGAAGGGAGCTTTCTCAAGTAATCGTGGAGAAAAGAAAGGATACGATAAAATCTATACTTTTGAGGCGACTCCAATCAGATATATCATCTCAGGTAAGGTTAAGAATACCGACGGTGAGGCATTGGGCGACGCTAATGTCAGAATAGTTGGTACCGATGGTACTAATGTGAAGCTTAAGACAAAACTTGACGGTACATACTCGTTTGAAATCAAACCAGGTGTTGAATATGTGATGCTGGGAAACTGTCGTGGATATTTGAACGAGAAGAATGCGGTCAGCACAGTTGGTCTTGAGGATTCAAAGACATTTGATGTGCCGTTTTCGTTGGCTTCAGTTTCAAAACCAGTTGGTTTGGACAATATCTTCTTTGAGTTTGGTAAGGCAACATTGACGGCAGAGTCGTCAAGTGCGTTGGATAAGTTGGTGAAACTGTTGAAGGATAATCCGAACATCACTATCGAGATCGGTGCTCATACAGATAGAGTAGGTAGTGCAGAAGGCAACCTTGCTTTGTCGGGCGAGCGTGCCCAGAGTGTAGTTAATTATCTTATCAAGGGAGGTATTGAAGCTCCTCGTTTGACTGCCAAAGGTTACGGAAAGACAAAGCCTGTTATTGCTGATCAGAATTTGGTTAAGCAATATTCTTTCTTGAAAGTGAATGATGAGTTGAATGAAGAGTTCATCGATACTCTTTCGAAGGAGGAACAGGAGATCGCAAACAAGATAAATCGTCGTACTGAATTCCGTGTGTTGAAGACGACTTACAATATGTATTAAAGAAGACAAGATGAAACAATATTTGGATCTATTGCAGAAGGTGTTGGATGAGGGAGTTCAGAAAGGCGACCGTACCGGCACAGGGACTATAAGTACATTCGGACACCAGCTTCGTTTTTCTATGAAAGACGGATTTCCTTTGGTGACTACTAAAAAGGTATATTTCAAGGGAGTGTTGCACGAATTGCTATGGTTTTTGAAAGGCGACACCAACATTAAATATCTTGTCGACAATAACGTTCATATTTGGGATGAGTGGGCAGATCCGGACGGTGGTCTAGGACATGTGTATGGCTATCAGTGGAGAAGTTGGCCTGATTATAATGGCGGACATATCGACCAGATCAAGGAGGTGATTGATACTATCAAGAATAATCCTAACTCACGAAGAATCATCGTGTCAGCGTGGAATGTGGCAGATATTGACAACATGAATCTTCCTCCATGCCATTGTTTCTTCCAGTTTTATGTCGCAGACGGAAAATTGAGTTTGCAGCTATACCAGAGAAGTGCAGACTTGTTCCTTGGTGTTCCGTTCAACATCGCAAGCTACTCGCTTCTATTGTTGATGATGGCACAGGTGACTGGTTTGGAAGCAGGTGATTTTATCCACACATTCGGAGATACACATATTTACAACAACCATATAGAGCAGGTGAAATTGCAGTTGAGTCGTGAGCCATTGCATCTGTCGAAGATCACATTGAATCCGAACATCAAGGATATCTTTGATTTCACAGCCGACGATATCGTATTGTCCGACTACGAGTGCCATCCTGCAATCAAAGGTGCAGTAAGTGTTTAACGAAATGCTGATTAATGTTAACGGGAGGGTTTGAAACCCTCCCCTACGACAATAATCAATTCAGATAGTAGGGGCAGGTTTCAACCCTGCCCGAAAAATAAATTAATAAAAACGATAACGATGGAGTAGTGAAAATTCACTACTTTTGGAAAAATATTTAAATTCAATAAGCGATTATGAGATTTTCAGTGAATAGCGACGAGTTGATGGCTCGTCTTACAGCAACAAGCCGCGTTATGGCTTCAAAGACGGCGTTACCAATTCTCGACAATTTCCTTTTTAATTTGACAGACAGTACATTAGAGTTGACAGCTTCCGACGGCGAGACTTCCATGGCAACAAGAATGGATGTTGAGAACGTAGAAGGCTCAGGAATGATTGCGTTGCCAGCAAAACTTTTGTTGGATACATTTAAGGTACTTCACGGCAGAACAGTCGACTTTGATATCGACATGAATACTTACGCTGTTAAGTTGACTTCTGGTTCGTGGAAAGCTGAATACAATGGTGTAGACGGAGAGGCTTATCCAAAACTAACATCTTTGGATCCAAGCAACACTAACACTGTCCGCATGCAGGCACAGACACTATCATTGGGAATCTCACACACTATTTTCGCAGTCAGCACAGATACTCTTCGTCCTACAATGATGGGTATCTATCTAGATATCGATGCAGCTGAGAACAAGATTACATTTGTCGCAACAGATATGTTCCACCTATCACAGGTTAAGTGTTCGATTGTTGAGGCTTCTGGCAACTGCTCGGTAATCCTTCCTGCAAATGCGGCAAAATTGTTGAAGGCTATCCTTGGTAAAGAGGGTGAGGATGTTGTCGTATCGTGGGATTCAAAGAATATCTTGTTTGAGCTTAACGACTTCACATTAGTTTGCCGTCAGATCGAGGGCAACTTCCCTAACTATAAGAATGCAATCTCAATACAGTGGAACAAGGAGTTGGTGATCGACCGTAATTCATTGATTTCAGCTGTTCGTCATATTGAGCCATTTGCAGAGCAGTCAAATAAGGGAGTTAAGTTTGACGTTCGTGAAAACCAGATCACAGTGTCGGCACAGAGTTTGGATTTCGGAACTGCTGCAACTGAGGATGTCGTTTGCGCATACAGTGGTGAGCCATTTGAGATGACATTCAAGACAGAGTCTATCACAAATTTCTGCTCTTACATGGAGACATCTGATGTAGTAATGAAGATTGAAAGCCCATACCGTGGTGTAGTGGTTGAACCATTGTTCAATACTTCTGAGGATGGAGATGATCAGCAGAACTACGAGATGCTTTGCTTGGTAATGCCAATGACAACTCTATAATTTTCGTCGTATGAAATTGAATCTTACTAAGCCTCTTATCTTTTTTGATTTGGAGTCTACAGGAGTGGATGTGGCTAAGGATAGAATCGTAGAGATTTCATATTTGAAGATTCATCCGAACGGCATGGAGGAGCAGAAAACGATTCGTATCAATCCTGACATGCCTATTCCTGCCAAGTCGACAGCCATCCATCATATTAAAGATGAGGATGTCGCAGATTGTCCGAAGTTTAAGGAGGTGGCACACCAGATTGCAAATGATTTTGCTGGTTGTGATATTGCAGGCTACAACTCAAACAAGTTTGATATTCCGATGTTGGTTGAGGAAATGTTGCGTTGCGACATTGATTTGAATATCCGTAAGCATAGCATGGTGGATGTTCAGACGATTTTCCATAAGAAAGAAGCACGTACACTTTCTGCTGCTTATCGATTCTATTGTGATCAGGAGTTGGTAGGAGCTCACGGTGCTATGGCAGATACTCTTGCAACATACGAAGTGTTGAAGGCCCAACTCGACAGATATCCTGATTTGGAGAACGACATCAAATGGTTGTCAAAATTTTCAACTCAGAAGAGAGTCGTGGATTTTGAAGGACGTTTTATCTTTAACGAAAAAGATGAAGTCGTTGTTAATTTCGGAAAGCACAAGGGCAAGAAACTAAAGGAAGTTTTTGAAACTGACCCTGGATATTACGGTTGGATTCAAAGAGGAGAATTCAGCCTCGACACCAAGAGATGTGCGACGCTAGTGAAGTTGGGACAATTGTAGGAATTCGAAATGCAAAATTCGGAATGCTAAATTATGAATACGTAGAGACGTGGCGTGCTGCGTCTCTTTTTTTTAATAACTGCGTCACTTTTTAATTATCAAAATGCCAAACCATATATTTCAATTTAAGCAATTCTCTATAGACCAGTCGCTATGTGCGATGAAAGTCGGCACAGATGGAGTGACGTTAGGCGCAATCGCTGATGTTGAGAAGGCCAAGAGAGTGCTTGACATCGGTTGTGGCACAGGATTGTTGTGTCTCATGACGGCGCAGAGGAATGCGTCGGCTGAGATTATTGGAATAGATATTGATGCCGATGCAGTGCGTGGAGCGACGCAGAATGTTGAGGCTTCTAAATGGTCTGGCAGAATCACGATCGTAGGGAAATCATTGCAGGAGTTTATAGCAACAGTACCGTCGACATTCGACAAGATAATCACCAATCCTCCATATTTTGAGGACAGCTTAAAAGCTCCAAAAGCAAGCAGAACATTGGCAAGACATACCGACAGTTTGCCATTTACTGAGTTGGCATCCTCCGTGTCGACGTTGCTGAGCGACGACGGATCCTTATCCATCATCCTGCCAACCGACGCACATGATAAGTTTGAGATGATCGCCGAGCAGTACGGATTATATTTAAGAAAGAAGACGTTGGTTTATCCCAAACCAGGAGCTGAAGCCAAGAGAACAGTGGGAGAGTTTGTGAAATGCGGAATGCGAAATGCGGAATGCAAAATTAATGAACTCACAATAGAGACTGACGTTCGTCACCAATATACAGAGGATTATATAAAGTTGACGAAGGAGTTTTATTTGAAATTTTGAAGGTGGAATGAGTGTGGACTCAATGTGTATATCGAGTTAAGAGTGGTCAAGTTGGCCACTCTTTGTTTTCTGTTTATCGCCCGTCTTAACAAGTTTAATGAAGTAGCCAAGACACCGATAGAGGAGTGGATGGCATTTCTAAAGGAAGGAGTTATTCGTAAAGGTACGACTACGCCTGGACTTAAAGAGGCGGAGGAAAAACTTCGTGTTGGCAACATGATTGACAATTGAAGAGATTGAAAAATTATAATCTCATCTATTTGCAATATGGAAATAATGCTGAATTGGGAAATTCTCAATTCAGCATTTTGCGTTTATAATTTAGCATTGTTCCAACGCCGCCTTTTCCTTCTTAGTCAATTTATTATAGACTAACTCGTAAGCTTTATCCGCAAGAGACTTCACCAATTCCGATGTCATCTCTGCGTCGTCGAGATGAATCTGCATCCAAAGACGTTTATGCCAATGCCAGGCCTGTTCAATAGCCGAGTACTCCGCTACCATCTCATCGAAAAGATCCGCGTCGCATTTCAATACAAGAAGATTAGGCACAGTCAACGGAAGACCGGCAAAAATCTTTCCACCGACTCTGAAAGTCACATAATCGTCGCCAAAAGGCATATCTTCTGTTGCATGAGGCTTGCTTAAACAGTAAATTCGAGCGTCTTCGATAGTCATATCTATAAGATTTTGTTAGTGCAAAGTTAAGAAATTTTTGGTTTCAAGTTTCATGTTTCAGGATCCATGCCAACCAAATTCCGTGCCAAAATTTGTTTTCAAATCTCAAAATTCATTATGAAAAATGAAAATCCGAGTAAAATCAGGAAAGAAACCAAAAATGGTCTGAAAATAATTTGGAAATTTATATTGCTGATTTATAGTTAAATATAAACTTTTATTAAGATTTTATTAAAAATTGGCATGCAAAAAGCAAAGTTGGCACGGTTTTTGTAGTATATATAGTGAACGTCGTGATGACGTGTTCATTTTGTAGTTTAGTCCTAATATTAAATCCTTTTGTGCTACATTAAATGTGTAGTAAAAATAGAGATATTAGAGTAATCTAGTATCTCTTTTTTTGTTTATTCCTATTTGTCATGTGTTTGTTTAAAAATGCAATAATTTGGATGAATGGGTATTCCTATTGATGTTTATTAGCATTTTTTTGTATAATTGTTAATAAATGCCTAGAAAATATAGTAAAAGTTTAAAAATTATAACTTACTTTGCAAATTGTTCAAGTGGCATTAAGTCACAAATGAAAAAAAATGAAAAAGGATAATATTATTTAAGAATAGACTTGTTTATCTATGTTTGCGAATAGTAAGAAAATAATTTTGGCTCTGATTGCAGCGGTAGCATTTGCACTTCCGTCGTTTGCCGTGCATGAAGAATTCACAGAAGGATATGAGTTTTCTTCGTCTCAGGCCAGTTCAAAGATGCAGGAGCGTCCAATGTCATTATATAAAGATGGTAAGGTTGTATTCTTCAAGGGTGATAGCGCTTATATGGCAAGAATCGGTGATACATACGAATTGGTAGACATCGAGCCATGTCCAGAGTTGCAGGATCTTGGAATTGAGGGAACATTCGCTTATGATCAAAAGCGTCGTACAATATATTTTGCAAAGACGGATGAGGTAGGAAACTCAGATTTGTACGAGTCAAAATGGATGGCTGGAGCTTATACAGAGCCTGTAAAACTAGAAATCCAAGGTTTGAACAAGGTTCGTAAGCCAATCAAAGGTACTTCAGCAGTAAATGCTGGATGGACTTACCGTTACAATAGAATTTCAGGATTCTTCAATCCTACTATTGCAAAGGGCGGAGACAGAATCTATTTTTCTGCAGATTTTCCAAAGAAAAGTTTTGGAGGACGAGACATCTGGTATATAGATAGAGGTAAGGCGACAGACAACGTACGTTGGCAGATGCCTGAGAATGCAAGTGATAGTATTATTCCTATGAATTCAAACGCGCGTGATGACTATGCGTGGTGTTACAACGATACATTGCTATATTTCGCATCCAATCGTGGAGGTGGATATGGTGGTTTGGATATCTACGTATCTCGTTTGAAGAATATCACACGTGAGTTTACTGATACAGCTTCAGGTCAGGTTACTAAGATTGAGAAGGAGATTTGGGATACACCAGTTCATTTGGATTCTGTATTCAATTCTAGTTCAAACGATTATAACATGATCGGTTCTCCAAAGATCTGTTTGTTCATGTCTAACAGAACAGGAGGTAAGGGTAGTGATGATATCTATCGTCCGGCTCCGTTCGTTGCGACTCGTGAGCCTGAACTTGTACCAGACTTCACTATTGACGAGCCTAAGGGCTTCCACTGGGTGCTAATGTTCTTCGATTTCAACGACGCTACAATGAAACCAGAGTATGAGGCTCAGTTGGATGAGTTGGTTAGCGCAATGCAGGAGTTCCCTGGTGTGACATTTGAGGTTTCAGGACATACCGATGCCCGTGGATCTGATACATATAACGTTAAGTTGTCTCAGAAGCGTGCCGACTATATCAAGGGTATGTTGATCAACCGTGGTTTGGATCCAAGCAAGTTGGTTTCTGTAGGACGTGGATTCCACGATCCGGTAATTCCAAATGCACAGACAGAGGCTGAGCATGAGCAGAACCGTCGTGCCGATATTAAGATTTTGAATGAATAAGAAGTAGAGGAGGACAATACATTATGAAAACGAGATTTTTAGCAATTTGCGTAGCTTTATTCAGCGCAATATCGGCTTTCGCGCAAAGAGATTTGATGCTATCTCAGCAGTTCTTCTCTCGATTGAACTTCAACCCGGCTGCAACTGGTAACAGCGACGATATCGATTTCTTCTTGATCGGTCGTTGGCAGTGGGCGAATGTTGAGGATTCTCCGAAAGATGGAGTGTTCAATGTCAGCAACTATGTTGAATCGATCCGTTCTGGTTTCGGTATCTCTATGAGTTACGACGACTTGGGTATTGCTAACCACACATTCATTTGCAAGCCAGCATACGCATATCACGTTAATATGAACGAGAGTATGTTGCTTTCAATGGGTCTTTCTTTTGGTGTTCTTTATCATTCTTGGGATCCAGAAGACCATAGAGTGATCGATCCTTGGGAGGTTGGTTTGCCATCATTCCCTAATGAGGCGGAGAAGAAATTCAGCCCAGATATGGATTTTGGTATGGAGTTGGCTACACCAAAGTTGATGTTCGGTGCTTCTATCGTTCATATTTTGAACAACGAAGAAAAAGTAACGACTTCTGTTCCTGGACGTCAGTTCTATTTGTATTCAAGAGCAACTCTTTCTCCATCTGATGTTTTGGCATTGTGTCCAGCAATCGTGTTCATGCATCGTAACAGTGTGAGCAAGGTGGAGCTTAACCTACAGGCTTTCTTCAACAGAAAGATTTGGGGAGGTTTGACTTATCGTCCTGATGTTGGTTCCGGCTCTTGGTTCTCATCAAACGATTTGACATTCACAATCGGTATGGAGAAGAATCGTCTTCGTTTCGGTTATGCATTCAACCTAGGTTTGGGTGATATCGCTAAGTTGTCAAGCCAGTCTCATGAGGTTATGATCTCTTACAGAATACCTAAGAAGAAGGCTAAGTACCAGAGATTCTTGGAGGACGACGATTTCGAATAATAGATTTTATTTACAAGTATATAAGTGGAGGATCTTGAATGGTTCTCCACTTTTTTATGTAAGATGTAAAATGTAAGATGTGCAATCTTGGCGTCGGATAGGTTTTAGGTTAAATCGTTTATCTTTTCACGGAAATTTTGTATATTTGGAGGCTATTTTATGTAATATTTCTAGTGTATGAGTAGAGAAGACGAAAATATTGATAACCTGGAATCCGTTGAAAACGATGAGAAAATCGGTCATTCCAACTATGTGGTGACTGATATGAATAGCGAGGATGCTCGTCTGCATCTTGGCGGAATGTATCAACAGTGGTTCTTGGATTATGCGTCTTATGTAATCACCGATCGTGCTGTGCCTTATATTGAGGACGGGTTCAAACCGGTTCAGCGTCGTATCATGCATACGATGAAGACAATCCACGATGGTCGTTATAATAAGGTTGCTAATATTGTCGGTCAGGCAATGCAGTATCACCCTCACGGTGATGCTTCTATCTATGGAGCCCTTGTGGAACTAGGTCAGAAGGATTTGCTTATCGATGCTCAAGGAAACTGGGGAAATATCCTAACAGGCGACTCAGCTGCTGCTCCCCGTTATATTGAGGCTCGTCTATCGAAATTCGCACTTGATGTGGTGTTCGCTCCACAGATTACAGAGTGGATGAAGTCGTACGATGGCAGAAAGAACGAACCTATCACTCTACCTGTGAAATTCCCGCTACTTTTGGCTCAGGGTGCCATGGGTATCGCCGTCGGTATGAAGACGGAAATCATGCCACATAACTTCAATGAAATCCTTGATGCTGCGGTGTCGTACTTGAAGGGAGAGGAGTTTACTTTATATCCTGATTTCCCAACAGGCGGTATGTGCGATGTCCAGAAGTACAATGATGGAGAACGCGGTGGCTTGCTACGTGTGAGAAGCCATATCAGCAAAATTGACAACAAAACTTTGGTGATTACCGATTTGCCTTACGGTATGAAGACGGAGGAGTTGAAAGATAAGATTCTTGCCGCCAACGATAAGGGTAAAATCAGTATCAAGAATATTGTGGATGAGACATCTTCTGATGTTAAGATCATCCTGCATCTTTCCGACAAGACAAGTTCGGATAAGATGATTGATGCATTGTATGCGTTGAATATCTGTGAGAAGAGAATTTCACCGTACTGCTGTGTCATCAAGGAAAATAAGCCTATCTTCACGAATGTATCCGAACTTCTTAAGTTCTCTGCCGACCATACGAAGGATCTGCTTCGTAAGGAGTTGGAGTTTGAAAAGGGCGAATTGCTTGAGAAGCTACACTACTGTTCTCTAGAAAAAATCTTTATCGAAAACAGAATCTATAAGGATAAGGAGTTTGAAAATGCTAAGGATATGGATGCAGCTGTCGCTCATGTCGACAAACGTTTGAAACCATTCGTGGCTGATTTTGTACGTGAAGTCACACGTGAGGATATTCTTCGACTAATGGAGATCAAGATGCGCAGAATCTTGAAGTTTAGTTCCGAGGATGCCGACAGAATCATTTTTGAAATCAAGGAACAGATTGCCAAGATCGACCATAACCTTAAGCATCTTGTGGAGTACACTATTGAGTGGTTCACAAAACTTAAGGAGAAATATGGTGCTGATCATCCTCGTAAGACAGAGATTCGTGTGTTTGATACAGTTGTCGCTTCTAAGGTGGTTGAGGCAAACGAGAAGTTGTATGTCAACCGTGAGGAAGGATTCGTAGGATTCGGTTTGAAGAAAGGAGAAGCAGAATATGTCTGCCCATGTTCGGAAATCGATGATGTCCTTGTCATCTTCAAGGATGGTAAGTATAAGATTGTCAAGGTCAAGGCGAAAGAGTATGTCGGCAAGAACATTCTGTATGTCAATGTCTTCAAGAAGAACGACAAACGTATGGTTTACAACGTCGTCTACAGAAACGGAAAACTTGGCCCAACATATATGAAACGATTCTCTATTACGGGTGTCACTCGTGATAAAGATTACGATGTCACACAGGGAGAAGCAGGATCCAAGATTCTTTACTTCTCTGCAAACAAGAATGCGGAGGCTGAGGTTATCCACGTCAAGTTGAAACCGAAATTGCGATTGAAGGTGGCTGCTATGGATCGTGACTTTGCCGAAATCGCAATCAAGGGTCGAGCGTCGCTAGGAAAAATGTTGACGAAGAACGAGATCTTCTCGATCACAATGAAGTCGAAAGGTTCAAGTACAATGGGAGGACGTAATGTTTGGTTTGACCCAGATGTGCTACGTATCAACTACGATTCTCACGGAGATTACCTTGGCGAATTCTTATCGGAAGATAAACTTTTGGTTGTTACCAAGAGTGGAGAATATTATATGACAGGCTTCGAGGACACATTGCACTTCCCAGAGAATGTGATGTTTGTTGAGAAGTTGAATCCAGACAAGGTTTGGACGGTTTGTTTGTATGATGCCAACGAAAAGTATGCATATATCAAGCGATTCATGTTTGATGTGACTGCCAAGCCAACCTCGTTTATAGGAGATAATCCGAATAGCAATATTCTACTTATCACATCTACCGTATATCCTCATTTGCAGGTTAATTTTGGAGGCAATGATTCGCAGCGTGCTCCTATGGAGATTGACTTCGGTGTTGAGGAGTTCATTGCAGTCAAAGGTGTGAAGGCAAAAGGAAAGAGAATCCATCCATCGTGGACCGTTGGCAACGTGGTAGAATTGGAGCCGACTAAGATGCCTGATCCAGAACCGGAACCAGAGGAGGAAGAGGTAGAGATTACGGAAGATGACGACGATAACAATGATAATTCAAATTTGCCAACTGATGAAAATGGTCAGTTGACTCTGTTTTAATTAGATAAGAAGATGAAGAAAATATGGTTTTTGCTAATTGCGGCAATGGTTTCGTTTGCCTCTTTTGCGCAAGATGAATACGACGATAGTAGTTCCAGCGACGAAGATTATAGCGACGACGGTGGTAGCTACGGTGGTGGCGGTGAGGAGGAAGTTCCTGATCGTTACGGTCGTTTCGTGAATTTGTATCCTGGATGTGAGGATAACCAGGAGTCTCAGATCTACGATGCAGAGAAAAGAGTTAAAGGATTGATTCTTCCTATCTTCCCAGGTGGAGGTGAGGTTG
This sequence comes from Paludibacteraceae bacterium, assembly GCA_045629285.1. Lineage (GTDB taxonomy): Bacteria > Bacteroidota > Bacteroidia > Bacteroidales > Paludibacteraceae > UBA1723. The sequence goes on from JAZQQY010000034.1 coordinate 52,744, forward strand.
AGTTCTCACGTTACGTATTCCATCAGCAGAAGGGAGTTGAGGTTGTCGACTCGGTAGCTCCTGGAAAAGGTCCAGACGGAGGTGATTTGCAGTATCTTCTTCGTGGAACTGTGCTTGTAAGAGTCACAATCGACCGTTGCGGTAAGGCTGTGAATCCGGAAATCGTAAAAAGTGTTGCAGAAGAGTATGATACAGAGGCATTGGAAATCATGAGCGATTTGCCGATTTTCAAGCCAGGTGAACTAGATGGCATCCGTGTCAAGGTTGCATTGACAGTCCCTGTATACTATAATCGTAAGCATCCGAAACCAAAGCGTCCAGAGGATGAGTACGAATATTACTACGATGATTCCTACGGATATTAATTGCCATGGCTAAGCTAAAAAGCGTCTTTTTCTGCCAGAACTGTGGTAATGAGTCTAGTAAGTGGTTAGGCAAATGTCCTGCATGTGGAGAGTGGAACACATTTGTTGAAGAGGTGGTGAATAAAGCACCTGCCTCTTCTGCTATAAAAAAAGGTGTCTCTATTGTCTCTTCAGGCGACGAGCGCACACGTCCTGTGTTGATTGAAAACATTGAGGTTGCTCAGGAGATTCGTTTCGACACTAAGTGTGCCGAATTCAACCGTGTGCTCGGAGGTGGACTTGTGCCAGGCTCAATGGTTTTGATCGGTGGTGAACCAGGAATCGGAAAGAGTACGCTGGTGTTGCAAGTCGTACTTAATATAGAAGGAAAGAAAACATTGTACGTTTCTGGAGAGGAGAGTTTGAACCAGTTGAAGATGCGTGCAGAGCGACTTGGCTCGTATAACAATAAGCAGTGCTATTTCGTAAGCGAAAACTCCCTTGAAAGAATCTTCACGCATATAAAGAATGTTCAACCCGAGTTGTTGATTATCGACTCTGTTCAGACTATTGAAACCGAGTTGGTGGAGAGTGCAGCCGGAAGTGTGTCGCAGGTAAGAGAGTGTGCCGCACAGATATTGCGTTATGCAAAGGAAAGCAATACGCCTGTGCTGATGATCGGTCATATCACGAAAGATGGTACGATAGCCGGCCCGAAGATTTTGGAACACATTGTCGACACGGTGATACAATTTGAGGGAGACCAACATTACATGTATCGCATCTTGCGTGCCATCAAAAACCGATTCGGAAGCACGTCGGAGATAGGAATCTTCGAGATGCAGCATAGCGGTTTGAGAGAGGTGTCGAATCCATCAGAAATGCTGTTGTCGCATAATAATCTTGGATTGAGTGGAACTGCAATCGGAGCCATGATAGAAGGTATCCGACCATTGTTGATCGAAGTGCAGGCATTGGTCAGCACAGCTGCTTACGGTACACCACAGCGTTCAGCCACAGGATTCGACGTCCGACGATTGAATATGTTGTTGGCAGTGTTGGAGAAGAGAGTTGGCTTCAAATTGTCGCAAAAAGACGTCTTCCTGAATATCGCAGGAGGATTGAAAGTCAACGATCCTGCGTTGGATTTGGCAGTGATTAGTGCAATCCTCTCGTCGAACATGGATATTGCCATTGATCCGAGTGTATGTTTGGCAGGAGAGATCGGATTGTCTGGAGAGATACGTCCAATCAACAGAATAGAGCAGAGAATACAGGAAGCCGAGAAATTGGGATTCAAGAAAATCGTCATTCCAAAGTTTAAGAATATAGATTTAGCCGGACGGCAAATACAAGTTTTGACGGCGGAAAAAGTGGAAGACGCATTCAAGATATTGTTTGCATAAAGAAGAGACGCGAGGGGATCGCGTCTCTATTTATTTTGCCTCATTGATTTTATTTTGATTTTTAACTGCAAAAAAGTAATTACTCTCATTGTGCCTTGGTGTGTGCTAAGGTGCATGGGTTTATATACTTATGCGTGGGCTTCTGCGTTGCTCGTCTATACTTTGATCGGGTAATGCGAAGACCTTCAGCTGCGTGGACGAGTAAATGAGATCTCCCACGCTTTTTTTGTGTTTGATAGGTTCGAATTGGGGGATTCGAATTCATACGCATTGGATTATGATACATGTAGGGCAAATAATAAAAGACTACGTGGACAACAATACGGATTTGACAGTTGTGGCTTTCGCAAGACTTTTGAATTGCGATAGGACGAACATATATAAGATATATAGCAGACCGAGCATAGATACAGATCTGCTTCTACGCATAAATGAAGTTTTGAGTCATGATTTTTTTAAGGATATATCGGAATTGATAGATAACGAATAGAATTGTGAGCACGAATATTTCTCCTGATATTATGCTCTAAATCAGCAAACGACATATAAGTGTGGCGGATGTTTCTACATGTAGAAGTATCCGCCACACATTTTTTTGTGATGAATTAGTTCGACTTTTAATTTTGGAAATGTAAAACAAAAAGGATGGACTAAACGAGGAAACCGAAAATCGAGAAAAGAGTAGGGGATTATGTATGATTAGAAAAGATGGCAATTACAAGAACGCAGGTCGAATCTGTGATGATGAGGTTACCTCAAAATGCTTTTCATTCTGAAGCAGAATTTCAATTCTCTTTTGCTTGGGAACTGAAATCCATAGACAAAAGTCTTGGAATTTTCTTGGAGCATACAATGCGAAATGGTTCGAATTCATATCATGTAGATTTGATTGTTGTAGAAGCAAATGGTGATAAGACTGGCTTTGAATTCAAATATAAGACTAAAAAAACAGGAAATCCATCTGCTTTTGGCTTAGCTCATGAACTTCTTAATCAGGGGGCTCAGAACAATGCTTGTTATGATTACTTAAAGGATGTATTCAGATTAGAAGATCTTAAAAGGAATGGATTAATAAGTGCTGGATATTCAATTATGTTGACTAATGATGAATCATATTGGAATTCAATTGGTAAATCATCCACAGCAGATTATAAAGATTTTAGAATTTGTCAAGGAAATACGTCAAGTGGCACTTTGAGTTGGGGATCGACTAAGAGCGGAAAGAGGTCTGCTGCAATCAAGTTAATAGGTTCTTATGCTCATTCGTGGAATGATTATCGTCCTTGGGGATCATTGGGTAATTCACCATTCAAGTGTTTGATAACGGCGGTATAATAAGGATTTTTAATTCAGTTTGATTTTTTTTGAAAATAGCGGATGCCGAAAAGCTTATAGAGTAGGAGAAATAAAAAAAATATATTTATGGGATTTATTGATGGGTTGGAGAAACTCAAGGAAATGGATGACGCAAGTGAGGCAAAACAAAAACAGGAGTCTGACGAGGCGTGGAAATCTGTCTTTGGAGAAAACTACAAAAAGTGGAGAACTATTGTGACCGCGTGTGTAATTGTTGTGTTTGTGGGAGGTTTGTTTGGTTTTTATGCTTACCACTTCAATAAGCAAGAGAATTACCAAAAACTTGTTCAAACGATGATTAGAAACAAGGATTATAATGAGGCTTTAAGACAGTTGGATAATATTTCCGATAGAGGAAAAAAAAGTGATAGCGCCTCTGAATTAATGAAGGCATTGATTATGGATGGAGAAACAGAACAAGCAAAGGCTCTTTTTGCTTGGGCTATTTCTGCTGATCATGGAAAGCCATTAGAAAATGCAGTTGGTTTACAGGTTTCTTTAATTACGCATTTAAGGTCTTTAGGTTTAGACAAAGACGTAGAAGCCATTCAAAGTATTGATTGTTCATCAACATTATGGTAAATAAGTGATATATGAAAAAGGTAAGTTTGTTTTTCGTTCAACTGGCGATTCTAATGTCGTCGTGTGGAGGCGGTTCTTCATCAGAAAGTACGGCGGCAGATAGTTCTTCTGCTGCGGTTGTTCCAAATAAGGCAGCAAAGAGACCTACTTTGATGATTGTTCCAAGTGACAAGTGGTGTTTGGATAAAAAGCACAGCGTTGAGTTTACGAATATGGATAATCAGGTAGAAATAGTGCCTGATTACAATAAGGCGTTCTTGAAAGATGATAATCTTCCAGGTGTGATTAGCTCAATTGGTCAGCAAATGACGGATCTTGGTTATTCTTTGAAAGATTGTCAGCAGGAGTTGAAGTCAATTAAGACAAAGGAGGCTGAGGATAATGTTACTAAATCAAGTGCATCTAGTGCTGAACTAAAGGAGTCTCCTCTTGATATCTTAAAGCGTAAGACTAAGTCTGATGTTATTATTCAGATTGGATGGATTCAGAGATATGAAGATAGTAAGCAAAGTGTAGAGTTTACTATTGAGGCATTTGATGCATACACTAACAAGCGAATTGCAACATCTCATGCTATATCTGAACCATCAAGTGAAATTATACCTCGTATTATAGGTGCGGAATTGAAGAAACACATTTCTAAGTTTGATGAGCAGTTGGTAAAGTGGTATGCTGATACAGAGAAGAATGGACGTGAAATTTCCCTTCGTGTAAGAGTTTGGGATAATTCTCCAGTTAATCTTGAGACTGAGAATGAGAATGGCGAGGAATTCCTTGACGTAATCCAGAAATGGATGAAGCAGAACACTGTTAATGGGGCATTCAATTTGACTGATAACACAGAGAATGTGGCTCAGTTTGAGCAGGTTCGTATTCCTTTGTATGATGAGAATGGTGATGGCGTTGACGCTCGTGCATTTGCAACTGCACTTCGCAAGCATTTGAAGTCTCAGTACGATGTGACATCTAAGGTTATGGTTCGTGGACTTGGTGAGGCTAATCTTGTGATAGGAGAAAAATAAAATATGAATTAAACGAATAAATCTTCTAAAAATAAAGCCTGCTTCTGACATGTTGAAGTGGGCTTTGTTTTTGGAAATTAAAAAATTGCGAGTATGAAATTTATAAAAATATCGTATATCTTTTTGGTGGCATTGCTTGCCTCTTGCGATGGCAATTCATCTCAGTCTTCAACGCAGTCGAATAAGCCAGGTGCAGTGTTGAAAACAACGCAAGTAGAAAATGAAGGCCCTCACACTTTGGGCGGCAATCCGGTTAATTCAGCAAGCGGAAATGCTCTTGCTGTTGATACTACAAACTACACTCTTGGCAAGGATATTGCTTTGGCTGTATGTATTCCTCAAACTCAGTATGTCACTTCTCAGGCTGTGCCTTTCTTTCAAAACAAGTTGATGCAGATAGTGACTAATTATGGAATGGGGGCTTCCGAAAGTTCTGATTTTGTGATTACCGCGTCTGTATTCCCTGTTAGCAAGGATGTCGTGCCTACAAATCCACCTAGAGTTTCAGAGAAACTGCAATGTGTATTTTATATCGGAGACTATATCAGGAATCAGACATACGGAAACTATGTCATGGAAATTGATGGAATTGGAACAAGTGAGACTGACGCACTATTAAAAGCAATTAAGAATATTCCTACGAAGTCTGCTGAATTAAGCCAGTTCGTACAAGGCTCTAAGCAGAAGATTATGGAGTATTACAACGCAAATTATAAGAAAATAATTGCTGAGGCTAAGTCAAAACAAGCATCAAAAGACTATGCAGGTGCTGTAAAGATATTGTCAACAATTCCAGAGGCTTGCGTTGGTTTCGAGGAGACTCTTCCTTTATATGCTTCTATTCATAAGGATCGATCTGAGAATGAAGGCAAGAAACTGTTTCAAGAGGCTCGTTCATTATGGACTGCGAATATAGCAAAGAATGCGACTTCCATTCAGGACGCATCGTCTTTGGCAGAAGAGGCACTTTCAAAGATTGCTATGATTGATCCTGATTGTTCGGCACAAAAAGATGCAGCAATGTTGGTGGCTGAGATCAGCAAAAAGATGTCCTCTATTGATAGAGAGAATAAAGAGTGGGGTATGAAATTAAAAGTTTATCAGGACAGTGTTGATTATAAGCGTCAAATAATGGCAGACAAGAAAGAGATTCGTTTGGCTGAGTTGGCATTGTGTAAAGATGCGGACGATGTCGCTGCATTGACAAGAGCAAAGAATGGTCAGTCTGCATTCAGCTTCAATCTTTTCTCTCTGTTTAGTGGTAATACACTGCAAGGTGCTAATGCAATGAGTGCGGAATAAAATCTGAAAAAATAAATCAAATCACGGGGTATGCTCAAAATGCGTACCCCGTTTTTTACGCCATTTTTGTATCTTTCCCCAAAAATTTGAAGACCTAATTTGTACTGAATTTTGTGATTATTTCTTCTTTACAAGACAAAAATCACACCTCACACCACATATTCCCAGAAATTATCTTTATTCACTACGTTGAATAACGCATCTGGGTAAGCGTCGGCGAAGGCTTTGGGGGCTTTCGGATTCTTTTTCCCTGATTTCATTTCAAAAGCCGATAGGGAATTGTTCTCTTCTTCTATCAAATCTATCTCTTGCTGGTCGTATGTTCGCCAGAAATACATATTGACATTTTTCATTTCGTTGTGCCTTATTTTCATACGCTCGCTGATTATGAAATTTTCCCACAACGCTCCTCTTTCTTCACTCGATCTGTCGGCAAACGGACGGAAATCATTCAGTACTGCATTCCTGATTCCGTTGTCGATGAAGTACCATTTGGATGATTTTGTGACTTCTTTGCGTAAGTTCTTGGAATAACCTCCTAATCTATATAGAACAAAAACTTTTTGCAGTAAATCTAGATATCTTTCTGCCGTATTACGGCTTATCCCAAGCTGTTTGCCTAATTCTTCTGTTGACACTTCACTGCCAACTTGGTATGCTATCAGTCGTAGTAGGTCGTGCATCTTCTGTGCGTTCTTTATTCCGTCGACAGCAAGAATGTCTCTCAACAAATATGAATCGACAATTTCAGTGAGATAGTGTGCTTGTTCAGATCCAGTTGTTATACTGCTCAACTCTGGGTAGCTGCCATACACTAGATATTGCTCAATGTTTGCGATAGTCTCGAATGTTGTCTGTTGTTTGCTTAATTCTCTTATTGAAAATGGAGTAAGCATGAAACGTGTGCATCGCCCAACTAATGGCTCTCCTGCCTGATTTTGTAAATCGAACGAAGATGAACCAGTGGCGATTATAGACAATCCTGGTATTTCGTCAACCATAAGTTTTAGTTTCATTCCAATTTCAGGAATGTGTTGAGCTTCGTCAATCGCCAACAACTCCACACCTTCAAATAGTCGTTTGTAGTTGCTTATGGATTTGTCTGCAATCATACGTACAGTGTCTGCACTCTCTCCGTTCAATAGAAGTTTTTTTCCATCGAATTCATTATAGATTTCACGAAGGAGAAGAGTTTTTCCTACTCGTCGTGCTCCATAGATAAGCATGACCTTTTGTGGCTTTAATCTATCTGAGATTTGTTTTTTTAGTTCTCTTGCTATTCCCATGTTGTTTCCCCTTATTTGATTTGTCTGCAAAATTAGACTTTATTTATAAAAATTATGCATAAAATCTAAAAATCTTCAGTTGTATTGAACGAATTTAGCTAAATTCCGTCAGTTGTATTGAACGAATTTAGCTAAATTGCGTCAGTTGCGTTGAACGAATTTAGCTAAATTCCGTCAGTTGCGTTGAACGAATTTAGCCAAATTGCGTCAGTTGCGTTGAATGAATTTAGCTAAATTCTGTCAGTTGTATTAAATGTTCGTCGGGGATTAGTTCTATGAAGGAAATTTATTATCTTTATCCCACTAACTGAAAAAACAAAAGGATTATGCATAAAAGGATTTTGATGGCTGCAGGATTGATGCTTTTTACTTCTGCCTGTAGCGACGAAGAAAATGAGTCTACAAATGGAGTTACAGAAAACTCGACAGTGAAGACGGAGGCTCAGAAAGCTGCTTCTTTAATCAACGAGATACGTAAGAATCCGTCTGCCTATTCGTCGCAGATGGGAGTTGATCTGTCCGGCGTCGCAGCTCGTCCGGCATTGAATTGGAATTCAGCATTGGCAAAAGTGGCGCAGGCAAAAGCTGAAGATATGGCAAACAACAACTATTTCAGCCATACTGACCGTGATGGATATGGAGTCAATTACTATATGTTCAAAGCTGGATATGATATGCCTGAGAAATGGTATTCCGATAAAAGCAACAATTATTTCGAGAATATTGCAGCTGGAAATGCCACTGCTGAAGCGATGGTCAAGCAGTTGGTTTACGACAGTGGAAAGGATAATGTGTCGGCTGGACACCGTTCGTCATTGCTTGGAATCTCCGACTGGAACAGCTCATGCATCGATATCGGCATCGGTTATGCATACGATGCTAATTCCACTTATGGTCATTATTGGAGTGTGATCATTGCAAAACATTCCTATTAAACTAAGATGTAAGATTCCAATTCTTTCCTTCAAAATTTGGAAAGTAGACGGAATTTTATGTAAATTTGTGCAATTTATAAAATAAGAAAGTATGACGATGGCACGTGGACATAAGCACTTCATGGTTGCGGACAAAACATCCGCACATCGCCTTGATTTTTTATTTTGATATGCGTTAGATACTACCTTCGGTTCTAACGCTATTTTTTTGCATTTTAGAAAAAGAAACAAGAAACAAATTATTATAAGATTATGATAGAAGGAATCAAAAAGGTCATCCTGCTAGGATCCGGTGCACTTAAAATCGGACAGGCAGGTGAGTTTGACTACTCAGGTTCGCAGGCATTGAAGGCAATGCGCGAGGAGGGTATCAGCACAGTGTTGATCAATCCAAACATCGCAACAATCCAGACTTCCGCTGGTGTTGCAGACAAGGTCTATTTCTTGCCAATCACTCCTTATTTCGTTGAAGAGGTAATCAAGAGAGAGAAACCGGACGGTATCTTGCTTGCTTTCGGTGGACAGACTGCTCTTAACTGTGGTACCGAGTTGTACCAGAACGGTATCTTTGAGAAGTATGGTGTCAAGGTGCTTGGTACATCTGTGGATGCTATCATGATCACTGAGGACCGTGACTTGTTCGTCAAGAAACTTGATGAGATCAAGGCTCTTACTCCTAAGTCGGAGGCTGTAGAGTCGATGGAGGATGCTCTTCGCGTCGCAAACGAGATCGGATTCCCTATTATGGTTCGCTCGGCTTACGCTCTTGGCGGTCTTGGTTCGGGTGTTTGTCAGAATGAACAGGAGTTCCGTGATCTTTGTGAAAGTGCTTTGGCTCACTCAAAGCAGATTCTTGTGGAGGAGTCGTTGAAGGGTTGGAAGGAGATTGAGTTTGAGGTTATCCGTGATAAGAACGACCACTGCTTCACTGTAGTGCCTATGGAAAACTTCGATCCACTAGGTATCCACACAGGTGAGTCTATCGTTGTCGCTCCAATCATCTCTCTTACTCAGGATCAGATCACATTCCTTCAGGAGATTGCAAAGAAGGTTGTTCGCCACATCGGAATCGTAGGTGAGTGTAATATCCAGTACGCTTTCAACGCTCAGACAAACGACTACCGTATCATCGAGATCAACGCTCGTTTGAGTCGTTCTTCTGCCTTGGCATCTAAGGCTTCAGGTTATCCATTGGCATTCGTTGCCGCTAAGTTGGCTTTGGGTTACTCTCTTGACCAGATCGGTGAGATGGGTACTCCTAACTCTGCTTACGTCGCTCCTTCAGTCGACTATATGATCGTTAAGATCCCTCGTTGGGATTTAACTAAGTTTGCCGGAGTCGACAGAGAGATCGGTACTTCAATGAAGTCTGTCGGTGAGATCATGTCGATCGGTAAGTCGTTCGAGGAGATTATCCAGAAGGGTCTTCGTATGATTGGTCAGGGTATGCACGGATTCGTCGGCAACAGAGACCTTGAGTTCGATGATCTTGACAAGGAACTTTCTCACCCTACAGACTTGCGTATCTTCGCCATCGCTGCTGCTTTGGAGAAGGGCTACACAGTTGAGAGAATCGAGGAGTTGACTAAGATCGACATCTGGTTCTTGAACAAGTTGAAGAATATCGTTGATTACACTAAGGTAATCGCTAAGTATAAGACAATCGAGGATATCCCTGCCGACGTGATGCGTGAGGCTAAGCGTCTTGGATTCTCCGACTTCCAGATCGCTCGTTATTGCGAGAATCCGTCTGGCAACTTGGAGAAGGAGATTCTTCGTGTACGTGCTTCTCGTAAGAAGAACAATATCGTTCCTGCTGTAAGAAGAATCAACACTGTTGCTTCTGAGCATCCAGAGTTGACTAACTACCTATACATGACTTACGGTGTGACTGAGCACTCAATCAACTACGATTACAAGAATGAGAAGACAATCGTCGTCCTTGGTTCGGGTGCTTACCGTATCGGTTCATCGGTTGAGTTTGACTGGTGTTCGGTTAACGCTGTCCAGACAGCAAGAAAGTTGGGTTACAAGTCGATCATGATCAACTACAACCCAGAGACAGTGTCGACAGACTATGATATGTGCGATAGACTTTACTTCGATGAGTTGAGCTACGAGCGCGTATTGGATGTTTTGGATCTTGAGACTCCTAGGGGTGTTATCGTATCGGTAGGTGGACAGATTCCAAACAACTTGGCAATGAAACTTCACCGCCAGAATGTTCCAATCCTTGGTACATCTCCAGTTTCTATCGACCGTGCGGAGAATCGCCACAAGTTCTCAGCAATGCTTGACCAGCTAGGTATCGACCAGCCAAGATGGAAGGAGCTTACAAGCTTCGACGAGATCGACGCATTCATCGATCAGGTTGGATTCCCAGTATTGATCCGTCCTTCATACGTGCTTTCTGGTGCAGCGATGAACGTTTGCTACAACAAGGAGCAGATGCATACATTCTTGAAGGCAGCAGCACAGGTTTCAAAGGAGTATCCAGTTGTTGTATCTTCATTCATGCAGGAGACAAAGGAGATCGAGTTCGACGCTGTGGCTAAGCATGGTGAGATTATCGAGTACGCTATCTCTGAGCACGTTGAGTACGCTGGTGTTCACTCTGGTGACGCTACAATCGTATTCCCTGCACAGAAAATCTATATGGAGACTGCTCGCAGAATCAAGAGAATCAGTAAGAAGATCGCTCAGGAGTTGAATATCAGCGGTCCTTTCAATATCCAGTTCTTGGCTAAGAACAACGATGTTAAGGTTATCGAGTGCAACTTGCGTGCTTCGCGAAGCTTCCCATTCGTATCTAAGGTATTGAAGAGAAACTTCATCGAGACTGCAACAAAGATTATGCTTGATGTTCCAGTCGAGACTCCTGATTCATCAACATTCGATATCGATTACGTAGGTGTTAAGGCATCACAATTCTCGTTTGCTCGTCTTCATAAGGCAGACCCAGTTCTTGGTGTCGACATGTCGTCGACAGGTGAGGTTGGATGTATCGGAGCTGACTTCGATGAGGCATTGTTGACATCTATGATTTCAGTTGGTTATCCAATCCCTACAAAGGGCATTTTGGTTTCATCAGGAGATGTACGTGGTAAGGTTGAACTTCTTGACGCATGCAAGATGTTGTCAGGTAAGGGCTACAAGATCTACGCTACTGAGGGAACGCAGAAGTTCTTGGGTGATAACGGTGTTCAGGCAACAGCTGTTTGCTGGCCAGATGAGCAGTGCTGTGGTAAGGCTGACATTGCAAAGTTGATGGCAGACCACCAGATCGACTTGGTAATCAATGTGCCTAAGGATCAGACAAAGCGTGAGTTGACAAACGGTTACAGAATCCGTCGTTCGGCTATCGACCATAATATTCCGTTGATGACAAACGCTCGTCTTGCAAGTGCATATATCCGTGCTTTGGTCAACAAGGGTATGGAGGATATCAAGATCAAGACTTGGCAAGAGTACTAAGAAATGCATAATTCATAATGCATGATTCATAATTATGGAGACGTGATTTTTCGCGTCTCCATTTTTATTATCTTTGCACTCGCAAGATAATTTTATGGAAGTTTTAAATATAATAAGTGCGATAGGATTTTTGGCAATGTCAGTGTACATTGTCTGCTTTCTATTGAAGTTTAGATTAATCCCGCAGAGTCTGAGCATCACGGCTGAATACTCAGGAAGGTATACATGGTGGAAAATCACGATCTGTACCGTCATGGGTTGGCTATCTTATTGGTTTCCTACTACTTATTCGTTTGCTGAGTATTCTTTCTGGCCAATAATGCCATCGATAGGAGTGCTTGGTCTTGCTCTTGCCGGATATTATTCCTATCATCCTGGCGACGAGACAAAATTGGAGCTTGCGATTCATAAGACGGGGTCGTTCATTGGCAGCGCTTGTGTCTGCCTATTTTATATAATTGCGTTGGAACAGGATTTTGTTTGGTTGATTTTAGGGGTAGGACTCGTTTTGGGGTTGTTGATTAAAGGAAAACGATTGGATTTTCCCGACAGTAATTCGATTTTGTTTTGGGAAGAGATTGGAATCATCTTCATTATCGAATATGACGTGATGTCAAGATTGTTCTGATGATGTAATGAAAATTACATATTTTTCATATATTTGTCGCCTAAACTAATTTGAAATAAACGATGGAAATCATTGCTATAGCAGAATTTCTGCTTATCATATATCTGGCATATAAACTACTTTCTGTCAAACAAGGGAAGAAGTATGAAGCGTCGCTCCCGGGAAGAAAACATCTGAAGAAAGGAGAGGGTGAATTGAGAACATTCAGTTGGAGCCTTGATTCTCCGCAAAAAACAAAGCTCAAAGGTCACTTGATGATGAGGTTTGATCCTGAATATATTAAGGAACTTCGTCAAGCCAATCCATATTCAAATCCAGCAGGAGTCAGAGATAATGTGACTAATCTTAAGCAGATGTATTTCTACATGCTCAACCATCCTAAGACAATCATGAATCTTGTGACGATTGTGCAGTTCATTAATCGAGAGTGTAGCAAAGTTGGCGTCAGAGAATTGGATAAACTCCAGTTTGTGCTTGATTTTGTGCAGGAGCCTAATATAGACTACGCTTACGACGAAGACTGTCCTGAAATCAGCAATATCCATGAATATGTAAGATTTCCGGATGAGACTCTTTATGATCGACGTGGTGATTGCGATTGCAAGTCATTCTTGGCGGCTTCGTTATTTCATTTGATGGGCTACAATGTTTTGTATATGCTATCATATAAGCAACGACATGCGGCTATTTGTGTGGAGTACGATGAGAAGTGGCGAGGTCTTCTACAGAACAGGGAGAAGATGACAGATATCTATATGGATATAGCAGGAAGAAAATATGTCTTCTGCGAGACTACCTCCGATGGATTCCGTATCGGAGGAATTGATGACGATTTGTCGGTGAAGGATTTTGAAATTATATTGGAACTAAGAGCATAAAGTTTTTATAAACAAATGATTAAGAATTTGATATTCGACTGGGGAGGCGTGTTGAGTGTAAGCCGGCACGATGAGGCTGTGAAGCGTTTTGCAGCACTGGGCGTTCCCGACGCAGACAACTATTTTGAAGAAGGAAAGAATTGGAAAGGTATTTTTGGTTTGGTGGAAGACGGAGGCATCAGCATCGACGATTTCCTGACAAAAGTATCCGACCTTTGTGGAAAACCAATCACTTTCGAGCAGATTGCATACGCTTGGTGGGGATTCTACTCACATTTGCCAAAGGGCATGTTAGCACAGTTGGCGGCATGGAAGAATGAAGGCTATAACGTCTATATGCTTACCAATAACAATCCATTCATGATGAGCTATATCCGTGGAGAACAGTTTGCTCCAGAAGGCAAACCATTCTATAGCTACTTTGACCATCTGTACGTCAGCTGCGACATCGGTTTGGCTAAACCGGATCCTGCTATCTATCAATACGTTCTGGACCATGGGCACATGAATCCAGCCGAGACAATCTTTGTTGACGACCGTCGTCAGAATCTTTTGGGTGCTGATAAGGTCGGAATGAAAACATATTTCGTGGAGGACAGTGAGAACTGGATTGATGGATTCAAGGAATTCCTGGAGGGAATGTAAGATGTAAATGTAAGAGGTAACGGTTAGTTTTAAAATAATAGCCTAGGGTTGCGCAAGCGTCGAAGACGATTACGCCTACCCTAGGTTTTTAGGTTATGTCATTTTTTCGTATATGTTTTTAGGAAGTTGGGTAATAAATAAAGAAAAATTAGGTGATAAATATTCAAAAGTTAGGCAATAAGACACGTGATAGAATCATATCAGTGTTGATTGACAATCCGTCGTTGTCGAAAGCGTCTGTTGCCAAGATAACAGGCAAGTCAAGCAAGACAGTTGAATGGCATATCAAAAGGTTGGTGGACGAAGGCTTGGTAAGGCATGTCGGAGCAAATAAAATGGCCATTGGGAAATCTTGACGACAGATGGAAATTTAAACGGAATCTAATTGGGGGTTTGAGCGCTTTTTAATATATTTGTTGCATCTTTAACTTTGAATTCGTAATATGGGAATTAAAAGAAATAAAATATATTCAGCCATGATCGGCTTGTTGGCTGCAGTGGCTCCAACTTCTGTTTGGGCTAATAAAAATGCCGAGGTTTCACGTAATCTTGAAATCTATTCTACTTTGTTGCGTGAGCTTGACATGTTCTATGTCGACACATTCTCCGTTGAAAAGACAGTCGAGACAGGAATTGATGCCATGCTAAACAAAATCGACCCTTACACAATGTACATTCCTGAGCGTGAGATGGACGACCTAAAGTTCATGACTACGGGTACATACGCAGGAGTCGGTTCTGTTATTTCTCAGCGTGACAGTCTTGTTATTATCCAGGAGGTTTACGAAAACTCTCCATCTCATAAGTACGGACTTAAAGCTGGCGACATTATCCTTAGTGTCGACGGGGAGAAGGTGATAGGAAGCACAACTACAGATGTCAGCAAGAAACTTCGAGGTGTTGCAGGGACATCGGTTAAGGTGGTTGTAAAGCGTGCAGACAAGGAGGTGACGCTTAACATTATACGTGACAATATCACAATTTCGTCAGTCAACTTGGCGAAGAACATCGGAAACAATGTCGGATACATTCAGTTGACTGGTTTCACAACAGGTACAGCTGATTTGTTCAAGACAGAGTTGAAGAAACTTAAGCAGTCGGGCATCAAAGGTTTGATTATCGACCTTCGTTCTAACCCAGGTGGTATTCTTTCCGAGGCAGTTGACATTGTTGGCTGTTTTGTGGAGAAGGGCACAAAGGTGGTTTACACAAAGAGCAAGATCAAGGAGTGGGATGAGACATTCTTGACTACAAAGGATCCTGTCGACTTGGATATGCCAATCGTAGTGATGGTAAACGGAGAGAGTGCTTCTGCTGCTGAGATCGTTTCCGGTGCATTACAGGATTTGGATAGAGCGGTCATCATGGGAGAACGCACTTACGGTAAGGGACTTGTTCAGACAAGCCGTAGTTTGCCTTTCGGAGGTAGCTTGAAATTGACAATCTCCAAATATCATATTCCTTCAGGACGTTGTATTCAGGCAATTGACTATGCCCGTACACGTGAGAACGGAAAGAAATTCGTTATTCCTGATAGCTTAACTCACGAGTTCACAACTAAGAACGGAAGAATCGTGAAGGATGGATGTGGTGTTATGCCGGACACTGTTTATACAGGAGATAGTGTTCCTGCTCCTATTGTATACCATCTTTACGCAAAGAACATCATCTTCGATTATGGTACAAAGTGGGCATCAGAGCATCCGACAATTCCGTCGATCCCAGAATTCACTTTCAATGATTGGCAGGATTTCAAGAATTTCGTCGTCAGCAAGGATTTCAGCTATAAGACAGATAAGGAAAAACTTTTTGATGCTCTAGTAGAGAAAGCAAAGAAAGATAGCACATACGAGGCTGCAAAACCTCAGTACGATGCTTTGCAGATGGCTCTGTTCAGATGTCAGGATGAGGAGCTGGATAAGAACAAGACTGAAATTATTCAGTTGATTTCTACAGATTTGGCTCATCGCTACTATTTCCAGAAGGGAGCTTCTGAGGAGAGTTTGAAGTATTGCAAAGAGACAATGAGAGCATCTGAGATCTTGCGCAACAAGAAAGTGTACGACTCTATTTTGTCAACTTCTAAAAAGAGCAGCAAATGAGAGCAATGATTTTTGCTGCCGGACTTGGCACTCGTCTGCGCCCGCTAACAGACAATCGTCCGAAAGCATTGGTGGAGCTTAACGGCAAACCTTTGCTTTTCCATTGTATTGAGAATCTGAAGCGTTTCGGGGTGACTGAATTCATGGTCAATGTCCATCATTTCGGAGATCAGATTATAGATTATCTGAATTCAAATGATTTCGGCGTTGACATTAAGGTTTCAGACGAACGTGATTTTCTTCTTGATACAGGAGGTGGATTGAAGCGTGCGTTTGAGACATTCGGTGGTGAAGATCCGATCATTGTTCACAATGTAGATATATTTTCAAATGCGGATGTCGAAGCATTGTATGATGCACATATCGCAAGCAATGCAGAGGCTACGCTTCTATGTTCACACAGAGATTCGTCTCGACAGTTGATCTCGTCGGAGGACGGTCGATTGCGTGCATGGAAAAATCTTAAGACAGACGACATCAAAGGGGATGCCACTGTGTTTGATGAACCAAACAATCAGTTGGCGTTTGCCGGAATACATATAATAAACCCATCACTTTTGCGAGAGATGTCTGGTTATCCCGACAAATTCTCCATCATTGATTTTTACTTGGATATGGCAAAGTTTCACGATATCCAGCTACATGAATCAGTTGATTTGCAGCTTATTGATGTAGGTAAGGTTGATGCATTGGCAAAAGCGAGCGAGTTTATTGACCGACACATTAATCACTAAACAAACTGAATATGGGACAGAAACACATTGACAAATTAGACGAGAAGATTCTGAAGTTAATTTCAGACAACGCACGTATGCCATTCTTGGAGGTGGCTAGAGAGTGTAACGTCTCGGGCGCTGCAATTCATCAGCGTATACAGAAGTTGCAGAAGATCGGAGTGATCAAAGGCTCTGAGTTTGTGCTAGATCCTTCTAAAATCGGCTACAACACTTGCGCGTACATGGGTATTTTCTTGCGCGACGCAAATGATTTCCAAGATGTTGTAGACGCTTTGTATAAGATTCCGGAAGTGGTGGAGTGCCACTATACAACAGGTGAGTATGCAATGTTCATCAAAATCTATGCAAAGAGCAACCGTGATTTCTTGCGTTTGATTCATGAGAAATTGCAGGCTATCAAAGGAATTTCCAGCACAGAGACAATCATCTCTCTTAACGAGGCATTCAAACGTCAGGCTCCGATCATTGATATTGAAATTACAGACGATGATTACGATGGAGACGATGACATTGCCGACGATGTAATGGATTAATAGTAAATAGTTAATGATTAATAATGTTTTTGGGGTTCATGGTTCATGGAACTTGAAACTTGAAACAAGTTGATTATTGGCTAAATAAAGTGGTGGATAGAATATTTTTATCGATATATTACTTTTTTGAGCAACGGCGTTCACTATTGTGGATGTCGCTTGTTGTGTTGATTGCACTCCTTGGTTTGTCCGCATCACGCTTGAATGTAGAGCAGGATATCATGAAGATTCTGCCCGACAACGGAAACAATGCAGTCCAAAAACTGGTGTTCGAAAAACTTAAGGTGAAGGATAATGTGGTGGTCATGGTGAGCTCTGAAACCGGAGATCGCGCATCAGTCCACAAATGTGCATTGGAATTGGAAAAAGAGCTCAATGAGGCTCTTGTTCCGGAGCTTGCCAAAAGCGTAAGCTTCTCGGTTAATCCAGATGCCGCTCAATCCACAACAGATATCATATACAACGAATTGCCGATTTATATCGACAATTCTGTCTACTCTTCTTTTGATTCCATTTTTTCTGCAGAAGCCATTGACAAGAGAATGGCTGCCAATTATGAGTCGCTCCATGCCTTGTGGGGAAATTTTGCAGCAGATTATATCTATAAAGATCCATTCGGATTGGCTGCTCCAACCATCAAGAGTTTAGCCAATACACAAGTATCAAGCAAATATTCTGTGATCGACGGTGGTGTCTACCTGACTACGGATACCACTGCGATGATTACAATCTCTCCTGCCTTTCCTGCCGGAGATGTGAATTCGTCTCAGAAGCTTACCGAAGTTTTGGAGCTTGTCGTCGCCCAACACCATGAGGCAAAGATTGACTGTTTCGGTGGTCCGGTAATGGGAGTCTATAATTCCCGTTGCATACAGAAGGATATGCAGATGACGCTGATTGTCGGAATATTGGCAATCTGTACAATCATATTTTTTTCTTTCCGCGACAGAAAGAGTGTGATTCTCATACTGTTGCCAAGTACGTTCGGATTCATTTTTGCATTGGCGATGATGTCGTTCTTCAAAGATGCGATATCTTTGATTGCGATGGGAGCGAGCAGTGCTATCCTAGGTGTTGTAATGAGTTACGCAATACATGTTGTTACTCATAAGGAGCATTGTAAGGATGCCGAACAATTGATTGCCGAATTGTCGTCGCCACTTACTGTAGGTAGTCTTACTACCATCGGTGCATTCTTTAGCCTTACTTTCACGTCGTCTTCATTATTGGTGGATTTCGGATTCTTGGCATCCAACATGATTGTCGGAGCCACGATATTTTGTCTTGTCTATCTTCCACACATTATGAGTTATGGCCAGACAGGAGAGAAACGTAAACTTCTTCAATGGATCGAGGCTATCAATGCATATAAGATTGAGAATGTATCATTCTTGGTCGTGGTGATTCTTTTGCTTTCTGGTTATGGTTTGTATCACTATCAGGATGTAGCTTTTGATGCGGATATGAATAAGCTATGCTATTATCCGGACGGTGCGCTTGAGGTTGAGAAGCGATTACAGAGTTCTACATGTGAAGAAGGAGAAGTTTCAATATATTTTGTTTCGACAGGCGAGACAGATGACGATGCTCTAAACTCTTATCATCAAATGAATCAGACTCTTGATTCTTTGCTAAACACAGGAGATATCGTCCGACATTCCCATTTGAACAGACTTTTGGTTTCTGGCAATGAACAGCAGGAGAAAGTGGATAAGTGGAATGCTTTTTGGAATGACGAACGAAAGAGAACTGTCATACAAGATTTGATGAAGTCGGCAGAAAAATATGGATTTGAACCGTCTGCTTTCGCCCCATTCGTAAAGACAATCAATGCTGAGTATAAGGCTGATGGAGTAGTGTCTGCATTTGAGAAAGTTCCGCAGTCGCCTTTAAGCCAACATATCGATAGTTGGTTCTGCTCTGAAGAGGGGATGAAAATGGCTATTTCCAATGTCGTGATGAAGGCCGAGGCAAAGCAGAAAGTATACGATGAGTTTGCGAACGACAAAAATGTCGTGATTCTTGATAAGCCACATTTTGTACAGGGCTATATGCGAAGTGTCCAGGACGACTTTTATTTCGTGTTGGGTGTGTCGTCGCTAATCGTATTCTTAGGTTTGTTGCTTAATTACGGTCGCCTTGAGACTGCACTTTTGAGTTTCATGCCGATGGCGTTGGCTTGGTTGATCATTCTTGGAGTAATGTATTTGTTTGGTTTGTCGTTCAATATCGTTAGTGTAATTATATCGACATTCATCTTCGGTATCGGCGACGATTTCAGCATCTTCATCACAGATGGTCTGGTGGATGAATACAGTACAGGAAAGCAAACATTGTTGTCGCATAAGACAGCTATCTTCTTCTCGTCACTTGTATCTATACTCGGTATGGGAGTGCTGGTGTTTGCGAAACATCCTTCGTTGTTGTCGGTAGCATACGCATCGTTGATAGGAATGTTTGCGACAGTGCTGATTGCATACGTTGTTCAGCCTTTGATTTTCAGAACGTTTGTGACTAACCGTACAGAGAAAGGTTTGTCGCCAATCACAATTAAAAGTCTATTTTGGACAATATTGACAATCGGAAGTTTTGGCCTTGCCGGAATCTCACTTTCTGTGGTGGCCTTTCTTACATATTGTTTGCCGCTAAAGAAACTATGGCGTTATAATATCCTTCACTATCTGATTTGCTACTATTGCAGAGCTTTGCTTTTCATCGCTTCTCCACGTGTGACGAGAAAAGATGCTGATAATTCCCACGAAGATTTTTCAAAGCCAGCGATGATTATTGCCAACCATCAGTCCGTGCTTGATATTGTTCGTGTGATGGCGCTTACACCTAAGGTGGTGATAATGGCGAAGAAAACAAATTGGAATTCTCCTGTCTACGGAGTCCTTCTTCATTTGTCAGGTTTCTTCTGTAGCGACGATGCGATAGAAAACTATCTGTCTCAGCTAAAGGCATTGGTGGAAAACGGATATAGCATTTGTGTGTTCCCAGAAGGGGAGAGAAGTGTGGACGGCACAATAACTAAATTCCATCCGGGGGCATTCTTCCTGGCAAGTGAACTTGGCATAGATATTTTGCCGATTGTGTTTGCCGGACATCATCACGCAATTCGAAAAGGAGACCTGATCTACGTCGGTCGAACTGATATTGCGATGAAGGTTTGCGAAAGACGAGCATGTGCACCGTCGGACCGAGCAAAGAGATTATTCAAGGAGGATGCCGCTGAGTATGAGGAGTTCTATAAGAAAGAGTATGCTGCTCTTTGTACGGAGATAGACACGCCGGATAATCCATATTTCCGTCATCTTTTGGAACAAAACTATATTTTGAAAGGTCCGGTGCTTGATTATTACACAAAAGTAAAAATCAGACTCGAGGGTAATTATATGAAGTATTGGAAGTTGATTCCCGAGAATGCCGTCGTTTCTGATTTGGGATGCGGTTACGGTTATCTTTCATTCATGTTGAGCCACTTGATGCCGGAGGCAGAGATTCATTCTTATGACTACGATGAGGATAAGGTTACATTGGCAAGACATTGTTATGCTGTTACTTCGAATCATACATATAATATAGCAGACATTGTGAATTCGGAGTTTGTAGAGAGTGACGTATTCATCATTAATGATGTGTTGCATTATATGACTGTTGATGAGAGAAAATTAGTCCTTGAAAAATGTCTTGCCAAACTAAAGGATGGTGGCAAGATTATCGTGCGTGATGCAGATAAGAGTCAGGAGAAAGAGCACGAAGTGACAAAGATGACGGAGTGGTTTTCTACATCTTCTGTTATCGGTTTCAATAAAGTCGTCCGCAACATTGACTTTTTTGACGCGGCAGAGATGAAAACGTTTGCAAAAAACAACGGGTTGAGTATTGAAATCACCGACAACGATGAAAAGACGTCCAACAAGATGTTTGTGTTGAAACGCAATAAATAGAAATGTAAAACAAAAAATATAAGATTATGGCACAAGACGAAATTGGATACGACGATAAAGAAGCCGTAGAGTTCATCCTTGCAAACTTGGATGAAGAGTATGCAGACACAACTGCAGAAGAGGTTGAGTATATCCTTGATATTCTTTACGATTACTATGAGGAGCAGGGATTCTTCGATGAGGATTCCGACGATGAAGTGGATATCGACGAGGACGACATTCTTCAATATGTAGTCGATCAGGTAGAGAAAGACAAGAAGGCAGGTGAGAAGTTGGCTCAGAAGTTTGATGAAGACCGTATCGCTGAAGTTCTTGAAGGCGAGTACGGATATTGCGACAAGACCGGAGTCTTCACTGATAACGAGGATGAGGAGGCATAAATAGAATTATTAATTCTAACTGCGAAATGAGAAAGAGATGTGAAATTAAATTCATGTCTCTTTTTGTTGTGTAAGTATATTCGTTAAAATGTGAATGGAAAATAGCCTCAAAAACTATAATTGACTGCAATTTGTCATTGGAATATTTGCATTGCTTACATTTTGAAAAAAAATATCGTATAGACATGCAAAAAAAATGTGTTTTTGATGCATGTTGTAAAAAATATATGTAATTTTGCATTCGAATTCAAGAGGCGAATTTGTTTAATTCATATTATATACAAGAGAAATGAAAAAAGTTGTTCTATTCTTTGTTGCTGGTGCTGCTCTTTGCCTAGCATCTTGCTGTGGTTCTAAGTGTGAGAAGGCTGCTTGTGCTGCTGATTCTGTTGCTGTAGCTGCTGATTCAGTAGTTACTGAGGCTGATTCTTCTGCCGCTGCTGCTGTAGCTGCTGCTGCTGACTCTATTATCGCTGCTGCTAAGGCTGCTGGTGACACAGTTGCTAACGCTGTTGAGGCTGTTGCTGAGGCTGCTGCTGCTGCTGAGGCTGCAAAGTAATAACTTTACGTTGAAAACATAAGGCTCCATCCTATTGGGTGGGGCCTTTTTTACTTCCTAATTTTTCTTAAATGTTGGAAAATAATTGATGCACTAGGGGTGGTAAAGCATAAAATAATGTGTATTTTCGCAACTGGATTTGATAAACAATAGTGAATGAGAAAAGAAAGAAGAGCTATAATTGCAGTTTTGACGTCGTTGATGTCATTTTTATGGGCTAATGCAGAACAACAGGTACAGGTCACATTATCTCCAGACATCCAAAAATTGATTTGGGCATCTCATTATGTTATCAACAACTATGTAGATACAGTCAATCAGAAAGAGTTTGCTGACGAGGCTATCGCTGCCATGTTGCAGTCGCTTGATCCACACTCATCATATATCCCTAAAGAGGAAGTCGAAAAAGCAAATGAAGGTTTGCGCGGTGATTTCGACGGAATCGGTGTGACATTCCAGATGTTGGAAGACACAATGGTGGTGATGCAGACTATCAGTGGAGCTCCTGCCGAAAA
This sequence comes from Paludibacteraceae bacterium, assembly GCA_045629285.1. Taxonomy (GTDB): domain Bacteria; phylum Bacteroidota; class Bacteroidia; order Bacteroidales; family Paludibacteraceae; genus UBA1723. The sequence continues at coordinate 75,378 of JAZQQY010000034.1, forward strand.
GGTTGGTATCATGGCTGGTGATAAGATCGTCACTGTCGACGGAGAGAATATCGTGAAGATGAGTACAAACGAGATTCAGAAGCGTGTGCGTGGGCCTCGTGGAACTGATGTAAACATCACTGTTGTAAGATCTGGTGAGACTGCTCCGTTGCAGTTTACAATCACTCGTGATAAAATTCCTTTGTATAGTGTCGATGCATCCTATATGATCGACAATGAGGTTGGCTACATCAAGATAAACCGTTATGCCCGTACAACTATGGATGAGTATGTTGAGGCTTTCAACAAACTTACAAAGCAGGGAATGAAATATATGATCATCGACCTTCAAGGTAACGGTGGCGGATTCTTGAACACTGCCAAGGAGCTTGTGTCGATGTTCGTGCCCGAAAATTCGATGGTGGTTTACACTGAAGGCGTTCATCAGCCACGTCAAGAGTATCGTTCTTCTGACAGATATTTCGATGGCGACGGAGCTATGATGGAACCGTCGAAGAGAAAAGAGGGACAGTTCCGAGAGAATGTGACTAAGCCGGATGACCATACAAATAGATTGGTAATCCTTGTCGACGAGAATTCAGCTTCAGCATCTGAGATTACAGCCGGTGCATTGCAGGATTTGGATAGAGCTGTGATTGTCGGTCGCCGTACATTCGGTAAGGGATTGGTGCAGAAACCATTCAAGTTTGCTGACGGTAGTGAGATGCGTCTTACAATCGCCAAGTACTACACTCCTGCAGGACGTTGTGTGCAGAAGCCATACGAGAAGAACGGCAAGAAGGACTACGCCAAGGATTTGAGCGACAGATGGGCACGTGGAGAGTACATGCACGAAGACAGTATATCATTCCCTGATTCGTTGAAATACACAACTCTATATAAGGAGCGTACAATCTACGGAGGCGGAGGTATCATGCCGGATGTGTTCGTGCCGCTTGACACTACTTACAATACTCTTTACTACAGAAAGATGGTCGGTAAAGGAATTCTTAACAAATATTGTTTGAAATATGTTGAGCGCAATCGTGAGAGATTGAACGGTAAGTATGATTACGAGCGAGAAGGTTCATTTGAGGAGTTCAATAAAGATTTCGTCGTTTCGGATGAGATGGTGGAAGAGCTGTTGAAGCAGGCAGATGACGCAAAGATAGAAAGGGACTCAGCTCAGCTAAAGCGTTCGCTTGACCACATGAAGATCAACATGAAGGCCTTGATCGCAAGCGACCTTTGGGGACATGCCAAATACTATGAGATCATGAACACTCAAAGTGATATCATGAAGAAGGCAATCGAGATCATCAAGGATCCTGCTCTTTACAAAGCATCTTTCGTAGACAGAAAGAGCAAGGGTGGAGATGATGTCAAGGATGATGCCAAGAAAGTCAAGAAAGATAAAAAGAAGAAATAATAGAGAAGACGGAGGGGTGCTCTCCGTCTTTTTTCTTTTCTTTGTGCATGCCGGATTGTCGTTTTATGTGAAGCAAATTTTATATTTTTGTTATTGATTAAATTTTAGTATTATGATTAAATTCCGACCATCCAAGTCGCTCACATATTATTTCGACAGATCGTTTTCCGGCAGTTGGTGGAAGCAGATTCTGTGGTTGTCAGGAGCAGTGTTATTGGCATTCCTATTCTTTTGGGGTGTCAGCATCATACTATTCCCTAATCTAAACGATTTCGAGTACATCAATGGTAGCAGAGAACCGGAGGGCCGATTGATGCTTTTGTTCCGACTTTTCTATGACCCAGGCTCACTTGACCATCTGTCGTATGGCGCACGAACATTCGGTGTCATAGTGGTGTTGGTCGGCTTGGTATTGTTTATGGGCATGTTGATCACCGTGATCAGCAATATCTTGGAGCGACATATCGACCGCTACATGAAAGGTTATCTCGATTTCGGTTTGAACGATCATCATGTAGTGTTGGGATACAACAGGACGACTCCTGGATTGATAAAATATATCTGTAATGATGACGACACTAAGAAAGAGAGCAAGTTAAGCCACAGGGGAATACTTCTTGTCAGCGAAAAGAATTGTGAGGATATAAGAAAGGAGTTGAATGGTCTGCTATCCCAAAGTGAATTCGACAGAGTCATTATAAAAAGCGGTAATCGTAATTCAGAAGAGACTCTTGGTGAGTTGTCGCTCAATTCTGCTGTCAAGTTGTGGATTGTCGGGGAAGAGAATGAGTCGGACCACGATTCATTGAATATCGAGTGCGTTTCGCGCGTTGTCAAGATGTGTAAAAATGTGAAGGCAAAAAGAGATTCCAAATTAGATGTCCATGTGTCGCTAGAAAACCAGTCTGCGTTCCGCACATTCCAGTCGGTGGATATGTCGTTGGAGTGGAGAGATTTCATCAATTTCAAAGCCTCTAGTTTCTACGACGACTGGGCACGCTATGTTATGGTAGACAGAGGCTTTCGTGAAGATACAGACGGTACACGCACATATCTTTATCCTGCTTTGGAGAATCCAAGCAAGCCACTCGTGTTGAAAAAAGAGACTGTGAATAAGAAGGGTAGAGTGATAAATAGAGACAGCGATGCTCATGTACATGTGATGGTGTTCGGCATGACGGATATGGGACTCACGATGGCAGTGAGAGCGGCGCATCTTCTTCATCTTCCTAATTTCACAAGAGACAAGAATCTTAAGACAGTCATCTCTTTTGTTGACACGGATGCTGATGCAAAGATGATAGAATTCAGGAATGTCTACCATTATCTATTTGAGATTCAATCCGCAACCTATAAGGATTTTACGGGAGATGAAGTCGTTGAGAAGAATTTGCCGGCGACACAGTTTGCGGGAGAGGATGCTGATTTCCTGGATATCCATTTTGAGTTCATCAAGTCGAATGCCCATAGTCATCATTTGAGGAAGTATATCAGGGAGTGTGCAAAGGATCAGAACGACGTCTTGTCGATTATGCTATGCTATGACGACTCCGACTATAATCTTCAGGTAGCGCAGAATTTGCCATCCAAGGTCTATTTTCAGTCGGAAGGAAACAATCCGGTGCCAGTCTTTGTTTGGCAACATTCAAGCGGAAAGTTGGTGGATGAACTTCGCACGTCGGAGAAATACAAAAGCTTTTATCCGTTCGGTATGTATAATGAGCAACACATGACTAGCGAGACAGATGAACTTAGGTCTAAAGCGATCAATCTTACATACGATCAGTGCTATAAGAGAGGAGAAAACGTCTATGATGAAGATGGTAATATCTTCCATTCCGACCTTTCAAACAAGAAGGAGTTGGAAGATAAGTGGAATGCGATTCAGACATCGTTGCAGTGGTCTAATTCCTATTGCTTGGATTGTTTCTATATGCGTCGACGAAATATGGGCGACGAAGGAGATCACCTAAAGTTTAGATACCACAAGGACGACCCCGATTTGGCTATGATGGCAGAGGTAGAGCATTATCGTTGGACAACAGAGAAACTGTTGATGGGCTACAGAAAGCCGACCGACAGAGAGTTGAATGAGATAATGAACGATGAGGAGTTGAAGAACTACTATAAAAAGAAGCGATTCGTGCATTTGGATATTCAGTCGTATCAGAAATTGCAGAGGGTAGATCCTAAAACATACAAGTACGACGCCATCATTGTGGCCAATGTGGAGAATATAATGAAGATGAAGAGATAGGAACTCTCTTTTATGTTTTGCAACATAAATACCTAAAATTTGTTGAAACAGCCCCACGTTATCCACAATTTGACGATTTTTTCAAAAATCTCTTTCTATAATCAAAAATTATCACGAAATTTGCGTGATTTTTTAAGAACTGAAAAAACTAAAAAGATTATGCACGCATACAGACCATTTAATTTGGTGCTTGAAGACGGTACCGTATTTGAAGGTAAGTCATTCGGATACGAGGCTCCCGTTGCTGGTGAGGTAGTTTTTGCTACAGCCATGATGGGTTACCCTGAAAGTTTGACAGACCCATCTTACGCAGGACAGTTGCTAACTGTTACTTTCCCACTTGTCGGAAATTATGGAGTTCCTAATGATGACAAGGATGAGTACGGTATTTCCAAATTCTATGAGTCTGATAAGATCCAGGCTTCAGCAATCATCGTTTCCGACTACTCTGACCGCTACAGCCACTGGAACGCAGTAAAGAGCCTTGGCGAATGGCTAAAGGCTGAGAAGATTCCAGGAATCTGCGGTATCGACACTCGTGAACTTACGAAGATCGTTCGTGAGAAGGGTGCTATGAAGGGTAAGTTGGTATTCCCTGATGAGAATAAGGACATTCCATTTGTTGATCCGAATATCGAGAACCTAGTTGCTAAGGTTAGCTGCAAGGAGGTTGTGACTTACGGTAAGGGTAAGTACAAGATCGTGATGGTCGACTGTGGTGTTAAGAATAATATTATCCGTTGTTTGTTGAAGCGTGACGTTACCCTAACTCGCGTGCCTTGGGACTACGATTTCAACACTCTTGAGTTTGACGGACTATTCATCTCTAACGGTCCTGGTAACCCTGCGCTTTGTGGTAAGACAGTGGAGAACATCCGCGTCGCAATGAAGCAGAACAAGCCAATCTTCGGTATCTGTATGGGTAACCAGTTGCTTTCAATCGCAGCAGGAGCTCAGACATACAAGTTGAAATACGGACACCGTAGCCACAACCAGCCAGTAAGTATGGCTGGAAGTACACGTGCATACATCACTTCGCAGAATCACGGTTTTGCCGTAGATAATAATACAATCCCAGCTGATTGGGAACCATTGTTCATCAATATGAACGACGGTACTAACGAAGGTATCCGTCACAAATCAAAACCATTCTTCTCAGCACAGTTCCACCCAGAGGCTTGCTCAGGTCCAACAGATACTGAATTCCTATTCGATACATTCGTTGATATGGTTGCACAGCACAGCACTAAGCCTGTAGCTATCATCGACGAGGGTAAGTTCACTGGTCCTAAGAAGTACAACAAGGTATTGCTACTTGGTTCAGGTGCGTTGAAGATCGGTGAGGCTGGAGAGTTTGACTACTCTGGTTCTCAGGCTTTGAAGGCTCTTCGTGAGGAAGGCATCAAGACTGTGTTGATCAATCCGAACATCGCTACTGTCCAGACATCTGAGGGTGTTGCCGATAAGGTTTACTTCTTGCCTGTAACTCCTGAATTCGTAGAGAGAGTTATCCAGAAGGAGCGTCCAGACGGAATCTTCTTGTCATTCGGTGGTCAGACTGCATTGAACTGTGGTGTGGCTCTATACGAGAGTGGCATTCTAAAGAAATATAACATTGAGGTGCTTGGTACTCCAGTACAGGCAATCATCGATACAGAGGACCGTGAGATCTTCAACTCTAAGTTGGCAGAGATCGACGTCAACTATATTAAGAGTGAGGCTGTAACAGACCTTGACCATGCGTTGACGGCAGCAAACATGCTAGGTTATCCAGTCATCGTGCGTGCAGCATACGCACTTGGTGGACTTGGCTCTGGTTTCTGCAACAACGACGAGGAGTTGAAGGTACTTGTTGAGAAGGCATTCTCTTACTCACCACAGGTGTTGGTAGAGAAGTCGTTGAAGGGATGGAAAGAGGTTGAGTACGAGGTTGTACGTGATAGATACGACAACTGTATCACAGTTTGTAACATGGAGAACTTCGACCCACTTGGAATCCACACTGGTGAATCTATCGTGGTTGCACCTTCACAGACACTTTCAAATAAGGATTATCACAAACTTCGTGAGACAGCAATCAAGATCATTCGTCACATCGGTATTGTCGGTGAGTGTAATGTGCAATATGCTTACGATCCACAGAGTGAAGATTATAGAGTAATTGAGGTTAATGCCCGTCTTTCACGTTCATCTGCTTTGGCATCAAAGGCAACTGGTTATCCTCTTGCATTTGTAGCTGCTAAGCTAGGTATGGGATATGCATTGCCTGAATTGAAAAACTCAGTTACAAAGGAGACTTCAGCATTCTTTGAGCCTGCACTTGACTACATCGTATGTAAGATTCCTCGTTGGGATCTTGGTAAGTTCCAGGGAGTTAGCCGCTTGCTTGGTTCTTCAATGAAGTCAGTAGGTGAGATCATGGCTATCGGACGTACATTCGAGGAGAGCATCCAGAAGGGTCTACGTATGATCGGTCAGGGTATGCACGGATTCGTTGCAAACAAGGATTTGATGTCAGACGATTTGGATTCTGCTCTATCGCAGCCAACTGACAAACGTATCTTCTACATCGCACAGGCTCTTCACGAGGGTTACTCAATTGAGAAGATCCATGATTTGACTAAGATCGACTTGTGGTTCTTGCAGAAACTTGAGAATATCATCAAGCTAGAGAAGAATCTTGCTGGTTTCAACTCATTGAAGGAGTTGCCAGATAACATCCTTCTTCGTGCTAAGCAGTTAGGATTCTCTGACTTCCAGGTTGCTCGTCTTGTCACTAAGTGCAGCAACAACGATATTGAGAAGGAGATCTTGAACGTACGTGCTCACAGAAAGAGCAAAGGTATCGTGCCAGTTGTTAAGCAGATCGACACACTTGCTGCTGAGTATCCAGCTCAGACAAATTATCTATATGTAACATATTGCGGTACAGCAAATGATGTCAAGTATGTTGGCGACCACAAGTCAGTCGTAGTACTTGGTTCGGGTGCATACCGTATCGGATCATCAGTAGAGTTCGACTGGTGTGGAGTCAACGCTCTTAACACAATCCGCAAGGAGGGTCTTCGCTCAGTGATGATCAACTACAACCCAGAGACAGTGTCGACAGACTACGATATGTGTGACAGACTTTACTTCGACGAGTTGAGTTTCGAGCGCGTAATGGATATCCTAGAGATGGAGAACCCTAAGGGTGTTATCGTGTCGACAGGAGGACAGATTCCAAACAACTTGGCAGTTAAGTTGTCAGACGCCGGAGTCACATTGCTTGGTACACAGGCTGTGGATATCGACCGAGCTGAGGACCGTCAGAAATTCTCTTCAATGTGTGATGAACTAGGTATCGACCAACCACGTTGGAGCGAGCTTACAAGTCTTGACGATATCTACGGATTCGTTGACGAAGTAGGATTCCCAGTTTTGGTTCGTCCTTCGTATGTGCTTTCAGGTGCTGCAATGAACGTTTGCTACGACAAGTCGCAGCTTGAGAACTTCTTGAAACTTGCCGCTAACGTATCTAAGAAGCATCCAGTCGTAATCTCTGAGTTCATGGAAAGATGTAAGGAGATTGAGATCGACGCGGTAGCGCAGAACGGAGAGATCGTAGTTTACGCAATCTCTGAGCATATTGAGTTTGCCGGAGTTCACTCAGGTGACGCCACAACTCAGTTCCCACCACAGAAGATTTACGTTGAGACAGTACGCAGAATCAAGGCAATCGCAAGAAAGATTGCTGCTGCGCTTCATATCTCAGGACCATTCAATATCCAGTTCTTGGCTAAGAACAACGAGATCAAGGTTATCGAGTGTAACTTGCGTTCATCACGAAGCTTCCCATTCGTATCAAAGGTATTGAAGATCAACTTCATTGAGTTGGCTACAAAGATCATGTTGGGCCAGAAAGTAGAGAAGCCAGAGAAGAGCGCATTCGATCTTGATTATGTAGGAGTCAAGGCATCACAGTTCTCATACGCTCGTTTGGCACAGGCCGATCCAGTTCACGGAGTAGACATGAGCTCAACAGGTGAGGTAGGATGTATCGGAGATGATTTGTCAGAGGCATTGTTGAAGTCATTGCTTTCTGTAGGATACAAGATCCCTAAGAAGAACGTGATGATCTCATCAGGAGAGACAAAGTCGAAGGTAGATTTGCTTGACGCATGTAAGATGCTACAGGATAACGGATTCGATATCTACGCAACATACGGAACATACAAGTTCTTGTATGAGAATGGAATCCAGTCTACACCAGTTGGTTGGCCAGATGAACCAAATGCTAAGAAGAACGTTATGGAGATGATCCACAACAAGGAGTACGATTTGGTAATCAACATCCCTAAGAACAATACACAGCGTGAGATCGAGAACGGATATGCGATCCGTCGTGGAGCTATCGACTTCAACATTCCGTTGATCACAAACGCACGTCTTGCTAGTGCATTCATCCGTTCAATCTGTGAATTGAAGTTTGAGGACATCAAGATCAAGAGCTGGGATGAGTATTAATCAGAAATGCTGAATGCAAAATGATAAATGAGAATGAGGCACGAGTAATTGTGCCTCATTTTTATTAACAATTTCTGGAAAAAAGCATAAAAGCTTGCATAGAAGAAAAAATATCGCTAATTTTGCACCGCTTTTTAAGCAAAGTATATAAATTATTTAATAAACAAGTTATGTTGAATCATTACGAGGTCGTTTTCATCTTAACTCCCGTTTTGTCTGACGAACAGATGAAGGAAACGGCAGGAAAATTCAAGAGCATTCTTGTTAACGAAGGATCAAAGATCGTTAATGAGGAGCTTTGGGGTATGCGTAAGCTTGCTTATTCAATCGACAAGAAGAGCTCAGGCTTTTACTGCTTGTTCGAGTTTGAGGCAGAGCCTACAATGGTAGAGAAATTGGAGCTTCAGTTCCGTCGTGACGAGAAGGTGCTACGTTTCTTGACTACTAAGTTGGACAAGTATGCAGTGGAGTACGCTGCAAAGAGAAAGAACGGTAAAAAGGAGAACTAAGATTATGGCACAGAACGCATCAGAAATCAGATATTTGACGCCTCCTACAGTAGACGTTAAGAGAAAGAAGTACTGCCGTTTCAAGAAGAACGGTATCAAGTATATCGACTACAAGGATCCTGAATTTTTGAAGAAGTTCCTTAACGAGCAGGGTAAGATTTTGCCTCGTCGTCTAACAGGTACATCTTTGAAGTTCCAGCGTAAGGTTGCTCAGGCTGTTAAGCGTGCTCGTCACCTTGCATTGCTACCATACGTAACAGATTTGTTGAAGTAATAAACAGGAGGAATAACAATGGAAATTATATTGCTAGAGGACGTTACTAATCTTGGTTACAAGGATGACGTTGTAAAGGTAAAGAACGGATACGGTCTTAACTACCTTATTCCTCAGGGAAAGGCTATCGTTGCTACTCCTTCTGCAAAGAAGGTATTGGCTGAGAACTTGAAGCAGAGAGCTCACAAGCTAGCTAAGATCAAGGCTGATGCTGAGGAGTTGGCAGGTAAGTTGAACGCAGTTTCACTTACAATCGCAACTAAGGCTAACAAGGAGTCAGGTGCTATCTACGGATCTGTAACTAACATCCAGATCGCTGAGGCTCTTGAGAAGGCTGGTTACAATGTAGACAGAAAGGTTATCTCTGTTAAGGAGTCTGTTAAGGCTCTTGGTGAGTACGTTGCTGTTGCTCGTCTTCACAAGGAGGTTGCTGCAGAGATTAAGTTCAACGTTGTTGCTGAATAATTTATCTCTCAGATAAAATAAGGCGTTGTTTGAAAGAACAACGCTTTTTTTTTGTCTATTTGTGAAAAATATCGGCTTTTTCGTGAAAAAGTGAAAGAAAAAGTCTAATTTTGGTCTAAATTTGTAAACAAGAAACAAAAAAAGTTGAGAGATGGAAAAAATCGACGACTTGGATAGACAGATTCTTAATATCATCACTAAGAATGCGAGAATCCCGTTCAAGGATATCGCTGAAGATTGTGAGGTGTCAAGAGCCGCTATTCACCAGCGTGTGCAACGTCTTATCGATACTGGAGTAATTGTAGGCTCAGGTTATCACGTCAACCCAAAGACATTGGGATATCAAACTTGTACATACATCGGAATTAAGCTTGAAAAGGGCTCTATGTATGCTACAGTAGTACCTGAATTGGAAAAAATCCCTGAGGTTGTAGAGTGTCACTTTACGACTGGACCATATACAATGATGGTTAAACTTTATGCTAAGGATAATGAAGATTTGATGGATCTTCTTAATGGAAAGATTCAGAGCATCAAAGGCGTTATGTCGACAGAAACTTTGATTTCCTTGGATATGAGTATTAAAAGAGAAGTGCCAATTTCACTATAAAACGATGGAACATAAATTATTGATATATAACACACTTACACGTACTAAACAGCTATTCAAGCCACTGAATGAGCCGTACGTGGGAATGTACGTGTGTGGTCCGACTGTCTACGGTGACGGTCATTTAGGTCATGCACGTCCAGCTATCACATTTGATATCCTATTCAGATTCTTGTCTCATCTTGGCTATAAGGTACGTTATGTGCGTAATATCACAGACGTAGGTCACTTGGAGCACGATGCAGACGAGGGAGAAGATAAGATCGCAAAGAAAGCTCGTCTTGAGCAGAAGGAACCAATGGAGGTTGTTCAGTACTACCTTAACCGTTACCACTCTGCAATGGATCAGTTAGGTGTATTGCCACCAAGCATCGAACCCCATGCGTCGGGCCATATCATCGAGCAGATTGATTTCGTGAAGAAGATTCTTGATGCAGGTTATGCATACGAAAGCGAAGGCTCAATCTATTTTGATGTGAAAAAGTACAACAAAGATCACCGTTACGGTAAGTTGTCTGGTAGAAATATCGACGATCTGTTGGAGACTACACGTGAACTTGACGGTCAGAGCGAGAAGCATTGCGCACTAGATTTCGCATTGTGGAAGAAGGCTCAGCCTGAGCATATAATGCGTTGGCCTTCACCATGGAGCGACGGTTTCCCTGGTTGGCACATGGAGTGTTCTGCTATGGGTACTAAGTATCTAGGAGAAGAGTTTGATATCCACGGAGGTGGTATGGATTTGATTTTCCCTCACCACGAGTGTGAGATTGCTCAGAGTACAGCTGCTCTTGGTAAGGAGACTGTTCACTACTGGATGCACAATAATATGATTACCATCAACGGACAGAAGATGGGTAAGTCTCTAGGAAACTTCATCACATTGGATGAGTTCTTTACAGGAAGCCACAAGCTTCTTACTCAGGCTTATGCTCCGATGACTATCCGTTTCTTCATCCTTCAGGCTCACTATCGCAGTACTGTCGACTTTAGCAATGAGGCATTGGTTGCAGCTGAGAAGGGATTCGCAAGATTGTGTGAGAGCTATGCTCGTTTGCAGAAGCTTACACCTTCGAAGGAGACAACGATGGAGATGAAAAACTATCGTCAGCTTTGTGAGGAGGCTATGCTTGACGACTTGAACACTCCAATTGTGATTTCTCATTTGTACGATGCGACACGTATCATCAATACTGTTGCAGACGGCAAGGCGACAATTTCAGAGTCTGATTTGAAGGAGCTGAAAGAGGTATTCGACTTGTATTTGATTGATCTACTTGGAATGAGAGTAGAGGAGAATTCAGGTGCGGCAAACGATGCTTACAAGGGCGCTGTTGATTTGCTTTTGGAGATCAGAAAGCAGTCGAAGGCAAACAAAGACTGGGCTACAAGCGACAAAATCCGTGATGAATTGGCAAGACTTGGCTTTAAGGTCAAAGATACAAAGGACGGATTTGAGTGGAGTTTGTAAAAATATGTTTTACAATATAAAAATAGGTCTCTAAAAGTTAAAAATCAATCAGTTTAACAATTTTCTTGTATTGAAAATGTTGTTGATATGGTTTTTAAGACTATTTTTGCGCCGTTTCGTGGTTAAAATACGGGATATAAGGTTTTATGATTAGGAATATTAATTCAAAAAAAAGAGTATGATAAAGAAAATTTTACTTGCTAGTAGCGTTCTTTCTCTTGCTGGTGTTGCAACAGCAGCTGAGACTGAAGTCTACGTAATTAAGGACGGTAAGATGGTTAACTGTGAGTTCGTTGAGCCAGCTGCCGAGAGAGAAATGACTACTTGGGTTGAGGAGTCAGAGAATGAGGCTGGAGAAGCAATGGTTCTTGTTGCAAATCCAGAGGAGAAGCACACTGCTGCTTTCCTATACTTGCCAAAGGCTGTTGATTTGAACAAGACTTGGAACCTAGAGGTAGAGTACTACTTCAACAAGGATGTCGTATGGTCTGGTGAGAACATCAAGCGTGAAGGTTTGACATTCGACCTAATGGCTGATACAATGGCTTTGCCAAACGACTCAGTATGGAAGACTAACAAGAACCAGATAGATTATCGTATTTCTCACGTATCTATCGACTGTTCATTCCGTGATTTCTATAGCTATGTAGACGGAGACAGTATCTTCGACAGACACGGTGTTGGTACATTGAATAAGGTTACAAAGTACGTTTACTCTACTCCATTGCTTCCTGCTGCTGTTGCAGAGAGAGGTGATGCTAACAAGGTAAAGGCTATTTTCGTAACACTCTTCAACCAGGGTGGTGTTGCTGCTAATTGCTACATCAAGAACTTGAAGTTCGTTTCTGACGGTATCAAGCCTTTCTACGCTGATAAGTTCACTAAGTTGGCTGGTGAGGGTACTATCTATACAGGTGGTTTGACTAACTATGTATACGGATATTACACAGATACAGAGATTACTGCTGCTAAGAAGTTTGCTAAGTATGCATTCTCTTCTCCTAATCAGGTAGTTGGTCAGCAGATGTTCTCTTCTCGTGTAAAGGATGCATACTTCTCTTGGGTTACAAGTGACCGTATGTACACAGAGAAGGCAGAGCAGTCTGCAGTTGGTTTCTATGATACTGAGTATGGATTCCTTCCTTATTTGAAGGCTGCAACTGAGGATAATGAGAAGGTTGACGACAAGACTAATGATACATGTGATGCTGTTCTACGTGTTCCTCTAGGTGACGCTGTTAACAAGACTATTTCTGTTGCTTTGCGTCTTGGTCACAATGCTGGTTCATCTGGTGATTTGGTTCCATACGCTAATTATATTGAGAAGTCTAAAGACATCCGTTTCCCTCTAGAGTATCGTTTTGAGTCAGGTGATGCAACAACAATCTCAAATAAGACAGAGTGGATGAGATTCAGACCAACATACACTAAGGGTGGTGATGACTACGTTGATTCAATCCCAACTCAGATGCAGATGGTTTACGGTGATGTAGAGTTGCCTTCAAAGGAGTATACATACCTTTCACTTCGTTTTGTATACAATGATGTAATCTCTTACATGTTCACTGATTTGACTTTGACTGGTGATATTGAGGGTGCTGGTGCAAAGAAGCCAAGTGACTTCACTCTTGCTAAGGACTGGGCTGGCAACATGATTCCTGTTGGTTTCGTTTCTTCTTCAGTTGAGAACGTAATCGCTAAGGGTGAGATCTCTATCTATCCTAATCCTGCTACAGACGTTGTAACTGTTGCTAACGAGGGTGTTAAGAGCGTAGCTATTTACACTGTTGCTGGTTCAAAGGTTGCTTCTTCTGAGTCTAACGTAATAAACGTAGCTAGCTTGGCTAAGGGTATCTACGTAGTTAAGGCTAACACTGAGGCTGGTGTTATCACAGGTCAGATCATCAAGAAGTAATTTTGAAACGTAGAACTAACGTTTTATAAATTATATCTCACACGAGGGGCAGACAAATTGTCTGCTCCTCTTTTTGTTGTATTACTTAAACAGTACTATAATTACGTATTAAATAGCAACTAGTTTCTTCATTTTTTAGAAAATAAGTCTGTGTTTCGCTATTAAAGATTATTTCTGTTAAGTATTGATGTGTAAAGTTTCTTGTATTATAAAGGATTTAGAGTGTTTATTAAGAATAAGTGATGTTATTGTAAGAAAATTTCTACTTATTTGCGATATTCTTTCCTCTGCCTGTTTGTTGAATGCAGAAGAGAAAGAAATCTATGTAATCAAAGATTGACATATGGTGAACTGTGTGTTTCTATCCTAATCCTGCAACAAATTTATTTTAACAAATATGTAATCATTGATTTGTTTTTGTTTATGGATTTATTTCTTATCTTTGAGATATAAAATTGATAGCTTATGAAAAAAGGAAAAAAATCAAATAAAGCATTCAGCATTGGAAAAAATGCTATGCGTCCAAAAAAGAAAAATAATAAGAACCAGAATCGTGAATCTGCAGTCTCTGTTCGCAAGAGAGAGATTGTGAACGATATATCCAAATATTTTTCAGAGTACCAGGGTGATCCTATCTCATATAAGGAGGTGGCAGCAACTCTTGGCTATGCGGGTATGACTGCTCGTCAGCAAATCATCGATGTGCTTCAGGAGTTTGCTGATACTGGATATCTTATCGAGTCGCCAATCGGTAAATACCGTTTGAATCCTCGTATGGGTTCTATAGTCGGAACCATCACAGTCAAACGTGGAGGCGGCGCTATCCTTGTGCCTGAAGACGGTGGTGACGAGATCTTTATCGGAGACCGTAATTTGAATAAGGCGGCTGTTGGTGACACTGTGAAGGTTCGTTTGTTTGCACGTAGACAGGGCAAAGAGCAGGAAGGTGAGGTGATGGAAGTGTTGAAGAGAGATCGCGATACTTTCGTCGGCAAACTAAATGTGAAGGAGAACTACGCATTCTTGCTTGTCGACAACCGTATTCTTGGAAACGATATCTTTGTGCCGATCGATAAGTTGAATGGCGCTAAGGACGGAGATAAGGCAATCGTTAAGATTATCGACTGGGCAGAGAAGGGAAGAAATCCTGTCGGTGAGGTTACTGTCGTGCTTGGTAATTCTGGCGACAATAACGCTGAGATGCATGCCATCCTAGTGGAGTTCGGTTTGCCATACAGTTATCCGGCTGAGGTAGAGGCATATGCTGATACTATTCCTGATGAGATTACTGCAGAGGAAATCGCAAAGCGTCTTGACTGTCGTGATATTCCTACATTCACTATCGACCCACGTGATGCTAAAGACTTCGACGATGCGTTGTCTATCCGTAAAATGGATAATGGAAACTGGGAGGTCGGCGTTCACATTGCCGATGTGACTCACTATGTACATCTTGACGACTGTATCGAGCAGGAGGCTGTATCTCGTGCTACTAGTGTGTACTTGGTGGATAGAACAATTCCTATGTTGCCGGAAAGATTGTGTAACAAGGTTTGTTCATTGCGTCCGAACGAGGAAAAACTTTGCTACTCTGTGATGTTTGAGATGGACAATAATGCCAAGGTTCTTAACTATCAGATTGTTCACACAGTCATCAAATCCGACCGACGCTTCACATACGAGGATGCTCAGAGCGTGATTGAGACTAAGGAGGGCGATATGAAGGAAGAGATCCTAACTCTTGATATGCTAGCTAAGAAGCTTCGTGAGGATAGATTCAAGAATGGAGCTATCGCATTTGAGCGTTCTGAAGTCAGATTTGAAATCGACGAGACTGGCAAACCAATCGATGTATATTTCAAAGAGAGCAAGGATGCCAACAAGTTGATCGAGGAGTTCATGCTTCTTGCAAATAAGACTGTAGCTCAGCATATCGGTGGTCAGAAGAATCCTAAGACATTCGTCTACCGTGTTCACGATAATCCAGATCCCGATAAGTTGAACAACCTATCTCAGTTCATTTCTCGTTTCGGCTACAAGTTGAATACTACAGGGAAGAACAAGGAGGTGTCGACTTCAATCAACAATTTACTTGATAAGGTGCAGGGAACACGTGAGCAGAATTTGATCGAGACTATCACAATCCGTTCAATGGCTAAGGCTATCTACTCTACCGACAATGTTGGTCACTATGGACTATCGTTCGACTTCTATACTCACTTTACATCGCCAATCCGCCGTTATCCGGATATGATGGTGCATCGTTTGCTTGACAGATATGCAAAGGGAGAGAAGAGTGCAGATAAACTATTGTTTGACGATCTTTGTGACCATAGTTCCAAGATGGAGCAGCTTGCAGCGAATGCAGAGCGTGCATCTATCAAGTACAAGCAGGTAGAGTATATGAAGGAGCGTCTTGGTCAGATCTACGATGGAGTTATTTCAGGAGTTACAGAGTGGGGTATCTATGTAGAGCTTACTCAGAATAAGTGCGAGGGTATGATTCCTATCCGTGAACTTGACGACGATTACTATGTATTCGACGAGAAGAACTATTGCATCACTGGCCGTAGAAAGGGTAAGAAATTCCAGCTTGGCGACGAGGTAGTTGTGAAGATTGCACGTGCAGATTTGGATAAGAAACAGCTTGATTTTGCACTTGTAGAGAAGAAATAAATTTATAATGAAAAGAGATCTTATTTATATTGCAGCGTCTTTATTGGTGGGTTTTGCATCATGTAGTGAGAAGCATCAAACTGACGCTGAGGAGATGGGTGTGTCGGGTAATGTACACAGAATGGAGGAGTTCAAATATAATGCCGTAGAGAGTTTCGGAGAAGTGGCTCAGGGCGAAGCTTTTCGTGATGAAGGAGAGTGGGACCGTGAGATCATTTTCAACAAGGCAGGATATTTTGATACTGTTCGTTTGATTACCAGTGCTGGCGATGAGGTTGGTAGCATTACCTATGCCTACAACAAACAGGGGCAGAAGGTGTGTGAAAAGAATCACGATGCAGATGGTAATGACGTCGACAAGTCTGTCTTCTTTTATAAAAAAGATAAGCTAGATAGAATTGAAAAATATACGTCGGACGAGAATATTGCTGGTCGTACAAGTTATGAGTACGATGATGAGAACAGCATGAAGTATACTCGTTTCTACAACTTCAAAGGCGAATTGCTTCAGACGATGGAGCAGAAGATGTCGAAGCGAGGATTCCCGTCGTCGACAAAGATCTACGGTCGTGAGGGTGATTTGGTGAATTGGCGCGAAGAAAAATACAATGGCGCTGGATTGCTAGAGACTCTTACGGTTAAGGAGCCTGATGGACAGGTCACTATGGTGGTCTCGTTTGTTTATGACAATAACGGTAATGTAGTGTCGCAGACAGCTGTAGACGCTAATGGAGAGGCTTTTATTCCTCATACATGGAAATATACTTATGACAGCAATAACAACTGGATTAAGAGCATTGAGTATGAAGGAGAAAAACCAATCTATATAACTTCCAGAACTATAGAGTATTTTTCAAAATGAGGTATGCGGTAGTTGGAACGGGCGCCATTGGAGGATACTATGGAGGAATGTTGGCTAATGCCGATTTTGATGTCCATTTCCTTTTCCATTCTGATTATAATGAAGCGTGGAGCAGGGGATTGAGAGTCTCTTCTCCTAATGGCAACTTTGAAATTGAGCATGTCAATGCCTATAATTCCACAGCATCAATGCCAAAGGCAGATGTGATTCTTGTTGGCTTGAAGACATTGCAAAACCATCTGCTTACTGAGTTGTTGGATCCGATTGTGAAGGACGGCACGTTGATTGTGTTGATTCAGAATGGAATCGGTTACGAGCAAGAGTTGCAGGAAGAATTTCCGGAAGCAAGGGTTTGCGGTGGTTTGGCATTTATCTGCTCAGAGAAAACAGGTCCGGCACAGATTTCTCATTACGACTATGGAACGCTGACACTCGGCATGTTGGGTGGTGAACCATGCGATAAATTCGATTGCTTGATTGCGGACATGGAAGAGGCCGGAATCACTGTTGTCCGTGCTGACGACTTGAACACTGCGAGGTGGAAGAAGTTGGTTTGGAATACTGGTTTCAACGGACAGTCAGTGTTATTTGGCAAGAATACGGAGGAGTTGTTGTCAGGTAGGGAGAAGGATATGTATGTGAAGCCGGCTATGCTTGAGATTATCAAGGCTGGGCAGGCCAACGGAGCTGATGTTGACGAATCGTTTGCTGATCAGATGATAGAGATGACACTCAATATGAAGCCATACTATCCGAGCATGCATGTCGACTTTTCCCATGGCCGTCGACTTGAGGTGGAGGCCATCTACTCTCGTCCAATACGACTTGGTTTGGCGAGGGGTGTAGAGATGCCGGTAATGCAGGAAATGGAGCGACGATTGAAGGAAATCAAAATCAGAGGTTGATTTATACTACAATCTATAAAGGGAAAGAAGACACGAATAATAGAGTCTCCTTTCCCTTTATTTATAATTACGCATTATGAATTATGCATTATTCAGCCACTCGTCAAGCAACATTCTTGCCATTGACAATTTTCCTGGAATATCAGGCATTGCATGACGGTTGAACCACCGGCAATCAACCAATTCCTCCTCCTGAACCTTGATTTCGCCACTTTCGTATTCAGCGAAGAATCCAAGCATAAGACTGTTTGGATATGGCCATGGCTGTGATTTGTAGTAACGTATGTTCTTGATTTTTAGGCCAGTCTCTTCCATCACCTCGCGTCGCACAGTTTCCTCTATGCTCTCTCCTGTCTCCACGAAGCCAGCGACAAGCCCGTAATAAGGACGTTTGAAATTCTTGGCTCTTGCAAGCAAAACCTCATCCTTGCCTCTTGATACAAGCACGATGATCGCAGGCTGAACAGGAGCCCAGATCTCTTTGCCGCAACCTGTACAGACGCGGCTGATATCCGTATTCTTCACCATTTCCTTGCCACAACGTGCGCAGTAGCGAGTGTTGGTATGGAAACTGATCAACTCAGCGGCTTTTCCTGCTGCGTAATATTCGTCGAAAGGAAGCTTTGTAAAAGAATCTCTCAATCCAGAGAATTCATAAGTCGACGGAAGCTCGCCATCCAACGTGACAGCTTTCGCTGGATATCCATTCAAATCCGGCAATGTGATTACTTCCGACTTAATTGCAAACGGAGCCTCTTCAGTAGCAGGAATGGTATATTTGTCGTCATTAATTTTCTCAATGACTATTTCTGCCTTCTCGTTGAATGCAAACCAATATGTTTTCATCCTTATATAAATAAAGCGCAGGAATAAACTCCCTGCGCAATTCTACTTCTTACATTTTACTTTTTACCTTGATCAAGGGTGTACGAAAGTACCGATGTTGTCACCAGACATCACCTTTTTCAAGTTGCCTACAACATCCATGTTGAACACCATGATAGGCATCTTGTTGTCCTTTGCCAAAGCTGTAGCAGTAACGTCCATGACCTTCAAACCACGGTTAAGGATCTCATCGTAGCTGATTTCATCGAATTTAGTAGCTGTTGGATCTTTCTCAGGGTCAGCAGTATAGATACCGTCGACACGAGTACCCTTCAACATCACGTCTGCACCGATTTCGATAGCGCGAAGAGCAGAACCGGTATCAGTTGTGAAGAAAGGACAACCTGTACCTGCAGTCATGATAGCGATTGCACCGTTCTGCATAGTTTCTACAGCCTTGTCGCGAGTGTAGAACTCTCCGATAGGCTCCATACGGATAGCAGTCAACACCTTAGCTGGCTGACCGATAGATGCTAGAGCAGAAGATAGAGCCATACCGTTGATTACAGTGGCAAGCATACCCATCTGGTCTCCCTTTACACGGTCGAACCCAGCCTTTGCTCCACTCAATCCACGGAAGATGTTACCACCGCCGATGACGATGCCGATCTCAACACCCATCTCCTTGATTTCCTTAATCTGCTGTGCGTATTCTGCAAGACGAACCTCGTCGATACCATAGCCCTTGCTGCCCATCAACGACTCGCCACTCAATTTCAATAGAATTCTCTTAAAACGTGCCATTTCACCGATTTTTTTATATTTATCAGCAAATATAAGCATTTTAGCAGAGCATATTTTATAAAAACCGATAAAAAAGATATATTTGTGAGCGAATTGTAACTAGATTAAGAAAATGGCGAAACCAATATATCATTTTGACCCGAAAACGATGACCTATTTCCGCATTGACAACAAGATGCAGTATAGGATTTCCAATATCATTTCGCACTTGGTATCAAGCGTATTTGCTGGATTGGCGTGTTTCGTGGCATTTGTAATGTTGTTTGAGAGTCCTAACGAGAAGGTGCTTCGTAGTGAGAAGCAGGAGATGGAAGCTCAATATGAATTGCTAAACTCACAGATAGAAGAGATTCAGGAGGTACTTGTGGATATCCAGCAGCGTGACGATAACCTATATCGTGTGGTAGTGAATGCGGATCCGGTACCAAGTGAAGCAAGAGAAATTGACAAGACTTCAGTGAAATATAAGGATTTGCGAGAAAAAACATCTTCAGATATCGCGACTATTACGACACAGAAAGTTGATGAACTACGTCGTAAGCTATATGTGCAAAGCAAGTCGTTCAATGAAGTGTTTGATGCAGCAAAGAACCACGAGGAACGTCTTCTTCGTACACCGTCTATTCAGCCAGTGCTTAATAAAGATATGAAGCGTATGGCATCCGGATATGGTATGCGTATCGACCCTATCTATAAAACACCTAAGTTCCATGCCGGAATGGACTTCTCAGGCGCACACCGTTCAGAGATTTTCGCAACTGCCAAGGGAGTTCTTACATTCGTAGGTTGGAAGCAAGGTTATGGTAACTGTATTGTGATCGATCATGGTTTCGGATATGAGACATTGTATGGTCACATGGATGGATTCAAATTGAAGCGTGGTCAGCAGGTTAACCGTGGCGACGTGATCGGATACATGGGTAATACAGGTAAGAGTACTGGTACTCACCTTCATTATGAGGTGCATTATAAGGGTAAAGTCACAGACCCACGTAACTACTATTTCCAGGATTTGAGCCCTGCAGAGTATGATGAGATGGTTCGTCTTACTTCTAATAATGGTAATGTGTTTGACTAAATAGATAGCTTATGTCGGATGATATAGTGTTCTTCATAGTGTTTGGCATTATCGTCATCGCTTATGGAGTTTACAACCTTTATGATAAAAAACATAATCCAAAGCGTTTTGAGAAAGCTGTCCAGACAACAGCAAAGTTCATGGGTGAAAGTGTCAGCAGCGTGTGGCAGAATATCTCAAGGATTTGGTTTCCTATTCTTGTAGGTATTGTCAGCATTGCTTTGGTTACAGTTTTTTGATACTTCCATAGACCACAATTATAGTTGTGTATTATTAAAGTATGACGTAAAAACATTTTAGAAAAAGAATG
The DNA here is from genome assembly GCA_045629285.1 of Paludibacteraceae bacterium. GTDB lineage: Bacteria > Bacteroidota > Bacteroidia > Bacteroidales > Paludibacteraceae > UBA1723. Next base: position 96,253 of record JAZQQY010000034.1, read on the forward strand.
ACTAATTGTCACAAGATGTCATACTAAGATACAAAAGTCTGCCAAATTTGCAGTTTTGCAAGTTTGGCAAACTTTTTGCTTGTTTAATGAGTAGAAACGTCGTGCTACGTCTGAAATGGTATGGCGTACTACAAACAATATTAATAGAAATAAACCACAAAATCTAAGATATATGGCAGAAGAAAATAACAATATAGAAGAGCAGCAGGCTGCTGAAAATGCACAACAGGCTGCTGAAAATACACAGGCAACAGAAAACGCACAGGCAGAAGCAACAGCTGAAGAGGCTACTGCGACAGCTGAACCTGTAGATGAGAAAGAGACTAAGATTGCCGAACTAGAGGCTCAGGTCGCTGGTCTGAAAGATCAGTATTTGCGTCTATATGCAGAGTTCGACAACTATAAGAAGCGTACATTGAAAGAGAAGGCTGAGCTTATCCAGACTGCTGGTAAGAATGTGCTTGAGCAGATGCTTCCGCTTATTGATGATGTTGAGCGTGCGATGGAGTCTGTTAAGACTGCAGATTCTGTTGATGGAGTAAAGGAGGGAATGGATTTGATTCATGGAAAATTCAAAAAGTTCCTTGATAGTAACAATGTAAAAGAAATCGAGACTGTAGGCTTGCCCTTCAACACCGACTGCCACGAAGCAGTCGCTAAAGTCCCAATGGGAGAAGACAAAAAAGGGATCGTTATCGACTGCACTCAAAAAGGTTATATCATGGGTGAGAAGGTCGTAAGATTTGCCAAGGTCGTAATTGGAGCATAAAATCATGGCAGAGAAGAGAGATTACTACGAAGTGCTTGGCGTTTCTAAAACAGCCACAGCAGATGAGTTGAAAAAGGCATATCGTAAGAAGGCTATCCAGTACCATCCAGATAGAAATCCAGATAATAAGGAGGCAGAGGAGAAGTTTAAGGAAGCGGCAGAGGCATACGAAGTATTGAGCGACGAGAACAAACGTGCTCGCTACGACAAGTATGGACATGCAGGTCTCGACGACCAGGGCTTCGGCGGCTTCGGTGGCGGCTTTGGTGGAGGAATGTCTATGGAGGACATCTTCTCTCAGTTTGGTGATATCTTCGGAGGTGCATTCGGAGGTGGCTTCGGCGGTTTTGGTGGTGGCGGTGGCCGTGCTACACGTCGTGGCGGTGATTTGCGTGTAAGAGTTAAAGTCAACTTGAAAGATGTCATGAATGGCGTTGAGAAGACTGTTAAGTTGAAGCGCAACGAAGAGTGTCCAGAGTGCAACGGAACTGGTTCGGCTGATGGTCAGACAACAACTTGTAACACATGTGGAGGTAAAGGTGTTGTGTACCGAGTTCAGCGTACTATCATGGGTCAGATGAGAACACAGTCCTACTGCCCGGATTGTAACGGTGAAGGCCAGATCGTAAAGAATAAATGTAAGTGTTGCGGTGGCGAAGGTGTTGTGCAGAAAGAGGCAACAGTTAAATTCAAGATCCCAGCGGGTGTTCAGGATGGAATGAGCCTACGCGTCCCTGGTAGCGGAAATGCCGCAGGAAAGGGTGGCGAGAAGGGTAATTTGATTGTCCAGATCGAAGAGGAACAGGATCCAGATTTGTTCCGTGACAATGAGGATTTGATCTACAACGCATTGATTCCGCTTCCAATGGCAGTTTGCGGTGGTAAGATTGAAGTTCCTACTGTAGACGGAAAGAAGTGTGAGGTTAAGATCGAACCAGGTACAACACACGGAAAGTTGTTGCGAGTGAAGGGTAAAGGATTGCCACGCTTGAATGCATACGGTAGTGGTGATTTGTTGGTTTACGTCAGCATTTTCATCCCTAAGAATTTGTCGAAGGATGAGAAGAAGGAGATGGAGAAGTTGATGGAAAGTGACGGATTCAAACCAAAGGCTTCTGACTACGAAGAATCTAAAAAAATGATGGTAAAGATGTTCCGCGGTTGATAACTCGGCCAAAAAAGCATTTTTACAACATGTTTTTTAAAATAGTTTAATAAAAATACACGCGTTTTCAAAAAAGTGTTTACCTTTGACGCTGTTGTTTGAAAAGTAAGCAATATTATGAAGATAAAGGTTTTATTTATCGCGATAGTTTCGCTAATGATGTTCAGTGTAGATGCATATTCTCAGTGTAAGGGAAAATGTAGAAACGGTAAGGGTATCTATACATTTGAAGACGGCGAAGTGTACGATGGACAATTCGTAGACGGCCAGTTTGAAGGAAAGGGAACATATTCCTACAATTCTGGTGCAAAATACACTGGTGAGTTCAAGGCAGGTAAGCGCCATGGTAAGGGTACATACGTATATCCTACAGGTGATATCTACACTGGTGACTTTGTTGATGGTATGCCAAGCGGTACTGGTGTTTACAGTTTCGCTAACGGAGACCGTTACGAGGGAGAGTTCCTTGAGGGTAAGAGAAACGGACAGGGAGTCTACATCTTTGCCAGTGGAACTAAGCAGACAGGTGTTTTTGAGAATTCATACATGATTGAGGAGATCTCAATTGAGCGTGTGAAGAAGCAGTAAGAAACAATTTAGTTTATAATAATCTCACCTTGCGGGTTTGTAAAGATTCTTTACAAACCCTTTTTTTATGTTCAGATCTAATGAATAATGACGATTAAGTGCTTTGTCGGATCTGCTTTCACAACGCTTTCGTTTATAAAAGAAAAGAGACGTGATACGTTCACGCCTCTGACTTTGTTTCGTTTTGCCTCAAACAGTTTGGTTATTCATTACTTACTAATAGTAATCGATTTCATTACCTCATTGACTACCACATTTGTTATCATGAAACCGAAGGTTCCTGTGATGTGGATTAGTGAACCATTGACTTGTTTTGCCGATTCCTTATCTTCGTCTGTTAGGTATTCGTCGCGACGATAAGGTATTTCTGGGGAATAGATGCACTTAAACTTATGTTTGGGCATCGTCTTAAATTTCTTAAATCTCTTTCTGATTGCTGCTGCTAACGGACATCCTATAACCTTCCAAAACTCTGCAATTGAGATCTGAGTGGCATCTATTTTAGACGCTGCTCCCATAGACGATACGAATATTTTCCCTTCGTATGAAGATGCCTCTAGAATCAACGCAGCCTTGTTTGTGAGACTGTCAATGGCATCGATGATGATATCGTAATCGGCAAGCTTGAAATCGGCTTGATCTGCCTGTGTATATGCCTTGTCTATAGTTGTGACATTAGCGTCAGGATTGATCGCTAACAAACGCTCTTTGACGACATCCGTTTTCTTTCTGCCTACGGTTGCGGTAAGAGCTGGCATCTGACGATTGATGTTGGTTGCATTTACAGTGTCGCAATCAACGATTGTCATATTTGTAAAACCTGTGCGGAAAAGACTTTCTGCACACCAGCTTCCTACGCCACCAAGACCAAGAACAATAGTCTTCAGTTCGCCTGCTTTTTTGACGAAATCTTCGCCTAAGACAAGGTTTACACGATGAAAAATGTCGTTGTTTATGTCGTTTGCCATAATTGCAATTGCTGTATTATTCTTCAGAAAGTTGGACAAGAATGTTGCGGTATTCGTTGAATATTCTTGCCTTTGACACAAATCCTACGTATTTGTTGTCGTCCTCTACCGGTAAATGCCAAGCTTGAGTTTTCTCGAATTTCTGCATTACAGACTCCATAGAGTCGTGTAGGGAAAGGATCTCTGCAGGTGCAGTCATAAGGTCGCTCACCTGGAATTTCGTGTATAATTCAGGTCGGAACATTATATTTCGGATTTCATCAAGAGTGATTATTCCTATCAGTTGTCCTTTCTTGTTTAGAACAGGATAGATGTTGCGTTTTGTGCGAGAAATGATTTTCACCAAATCCTCAAGATACATATCAGGACGAAGCTTGTATAAATCCTGGTCGATTACGTCGTCCATCTTTAGTAGCGTAAGCACTGTTTTATCCTTGTGGTGAGTAAGAAGTTCTCCCTTAGATGCAAGACGTTGAGCATACAAACTGTGAGGCTCGAAAGCAATGATTGTCATGTATGCTACAGTTGCTGTGATCATCAAGCTGACGAAAAGTCCGTATCCGCCGGTCAACTCAGCGATAAGGAATGTTCCGGTAAGAGGAGCGTGCATTACACCTGCCATTACGCCAGCCATACCAGCCAATGCAAAGTTTTTCTCTGGCAAACGGAAGAACTGAGTATAGTTCACTAGCATTGCCATCAAATAACCTGTTATACAGCCCACGAACAAACTTGGGGCGAAGATACCTCCGGTTCCTCCTGCACAGTTTGTCGCAGCAGAAGCAAATATCTTAAGCATTACAAGTAGACCTAAGAATAGGAATAGCATCCAGAAATGGTCTCTGAACTGATAGAATGCGCTGTTCTCAGTCACTCTTACAGCGTCGTTGTCGAGTAGGGCAGTGATAGTGGTATATCCTTCTCCATATAGGGGAGGAAGAAGGAAAATCAACACACTCAACATGATTCCTCCTATGACCATCTTCTTTGTCGGTGATTTGACAGTTCCGAAACTAGACTCCAACTTTGTCATTCCACGAGTGAAGTATAGAGAAACGAATCCGCATAGTATTCCGAGTACTATATAGAAAGGAGTTCTAGTCGGAGTAAATGGATCGTTGATTGTGAAACCGAACATGAATTCAGAACCTGAAAGGAAATATGTTACCAAGCTGGCGGTGATTGAGGAAATCAACAGCGGAACGATGGTCGACATTGTCAGGTCAAGAAGCAAAACTTCCAAAGTGAAGATGACGCCTGTGATCGGAGCTTTAAAGATACCGGCAACGGCTGCTGATGCACCGCAACCAACCAGAAGCATCAACGTCTTTCTGTCCATGCCGAAGATCTTTCCAAGGTTAGAGCCAATAGCAGAACCTGTAAGTACGATAGGGGCCTCGGCTCCGACCGAACCACCGAATCCGATGGTTAGCGAACTGGCAACAAGAGACGACCACATGTTGTGAGCCTTTATCACTGCTTGCCTTTGGGATATAGCGTATAGGATCTTTGTCACTCCGTGGCTGATGTCGTCTCTGACAATGTGACGTACGAATGTGCTGGCTAGAAAAATTCCCACGATTGGCATTACGAAGTAAAGGTAGTTTACCGAACTTGCCTCCACTGTGCTCTTTACCACCTCGTGAAGATATTCAATGATGTTTTTCAAAACGTGAGCTGCCAGTGCACAGAAAAAACCAACCATCGCACTTAGCATCATGGTAAAGTAGTTTGCTGGAATGGTGTGCTCTCGCCAAACCAAAAAACGTTGAAATCTATGTTGTAAATTTTGCATCCTAGTAGTAATTAAACACCTCTGTTTTTCCCCTGTCTTCAACAGCAGATTGAGAACAACAAAGCTACAACTAATTTTTTAATCAATATCTTCGTTTGTCCCATTTTTTAATATATGTATATATTTTTTGTGTTGTCATGATGTTTTTCTAATCTTTTTTTATAACTTTACAAAACATAATGTTTGATTGCGGTAGAATGTCATGTTTGCACGCTTTCATTCTTATGTGAGAATTTAAAGATTGTGATATGGCAGCAAATTGGGTATATACATCTCTTACTGAAGAGCAAAATAAGCAGAGAGACCTGATGTCCGATGAACTCGGAATCAGTTCAATCCTCTGTCAACTCCTTGTTCGTCGCGGAATTACGACAGTTGAGGCTGCCAAAAGGTTCTTCCGCCCACGCATAGAAGACCTCCACGATCCTTTCTTGATGAATGATATGGACAAGGCAGTCGACCGATTGAATCAGTCGATGGGAAAGAAGGAACGCATCCTGATCTATGGAGATTATGATGTCGACGGAATCACTGCCGTCGCCCTTGTCTACAAATACTTGAAATCCAACTATTCGTATGTGGATTTCTATATTCCGGATAGATATGTTGAAGGAAGCGGAATCTCTTACTTGGGAATTGATTACGCTGCTGAGACCAATGTGAAGCTTATTGTAGCACTAGACTGTGGAATCAAGGCTGTCGACAAAGTGAACTATGCTAAGGAGAAGGGCATTGATTTCATCATCTGTGATCATCATACTCCTGATGAAAATCTACCTGAGGCAGTCGCAGTGCTTGATCCTAAACGTGCAGACTCTACATATCCGGATTCCAACTTGTCGGCTTGCGGTGTCGGATTCAAATTGATGCAGGCTTTTGCAATTAACAATGGAATCTCTCCTGAGACACTTACTGATTTGTTCGACTTGACAGCAGTAAGTATCGCTTCCGATATTGTGCCGATTATCGGTGAGAACAGAATCTTGGCATACTATGGCTTGAAACAGTTGAATTCAAATCCGAGCCTTGGCTTGAAGTGTATCATTGATGTATGTGGTTTGACAGGAAAGGAAATCACAATTTCAGATATAGTATTCAAAATCGGTCCACGTCTGAATGCATCCGGAAGAATCAAGACAGCTTCCGAGGCAGTGGAACTTTTGATTTCAAAAGAGTTGACATTCGCTAGAGAGAAAAGCGACTGTATCGACAAGTATAACCAACAGAGAAAAGATTTGGACAAGAGCGTTACGGATGAAGCTATTGCCCAACTTGAAGATAGAAAAGAAGAGCTTGATAGCAGCAACTCTATCGTGATATACAATCCGAACTGGAATCAGGGTGTGATTGGTATCGTTGCTTCGCGACTGACAGAACTACATTACAAGCCAACAATTGTGTTGACATATTCGCAGGAGAACAACCTTGCAACAGGTTCAGGACGATCTGTTTCCGGTTTTGACTTGTATAAGGCAATCGAAAGTTGCAGCGACTTGCTGGAAAACTTTGGCGGACACATGTATGCTGTTGGTTTGCGTATGAAGCCGGAGAATGTGCCGGAGTTCCGTAGACGTATGGAGCAGTATGTGACTGAAAATATCACTATTGAGCAGCAGAAACCTCAGCAGGACATAGATGCATTCATTGACTTCAAGGAGATCACTCCTAAGTTTGTTCGTCTTCTTAAGCAGTTCAGCCCGTTCGGCCCTGAAAATTTGAAGCCTGTATTTGCCACAAGAAAGGTGCTTGACTATGGTACAAGCCGCGTTGTTGGAAAAGAAAAGGAGCATTTGAAACTAGAATTGGTGGATTCTCAGAGTGAATGCATCATGAATGGTATCGCATTCGGATTGTCGGAATACAACGACTATATCAAGGCATTCAATCCAGTAGATATCTGCTACACAATTGAGGAGAATAACTTCAACGGTGGTTCTAACACACAGTTGATGATTAAGGACATCCGTCCGCTTTCGCAGAAATAGTATGAGCATAAAGGAGACGCGAACATTCACGTCTCCTTTTTTAGAGTTTTAGAAAAAGAGTATACATATTAGCATACGAACTGATGGCATTATTGAACGAAGACTATTTGAAACTTCCGGAAAACTACCTTTTCACGGAGATTCATCGAAAAGTTAATATTTTCAAAATAACGCGTCCCGGATCGAAGGTCATACACCTTGATGCCGGTGATTCCAACCATATTCTTCAGGGTGATTATGTGGATTCTTTCCGTAAAAACCTTGAGATGATGGCTTCGTCTCACGCTACAAAGTCGACAGATATTCCTGAGCGATTAAAAGCGTTGGAGACACGAATCCTAAAAACTGATTATGAAAGTAATGGGATAAAACTTTCCACAGACGACATCTTTATCAATGATGACCCGCGTAGTGCTGCGGCGGATGTGCTGGAATTGTTGAGTAGGGATAATATCATCGGTGTGTTTGATCCATCGTATCCTGCATTTATATACAATACTGTGATGAGCGGACGTTCAGGACAGAAGATGGAAGACGGAAGATGGAGTAACTTGGTATACTTGCCATGTAATGCTGAGAATAATTTTGTTCCTGCTATTCCAAAGGAACGTTTGGATGTTGTCTATTTGAGTTTGCCGAACAATCCTACAGGAACGACTTTGACTACGGATGAGTTGAAGAAATGGGTTAAGTATGCCAACGACACCCAGACTCTCATTATATATGATGCGTCGCATGCCCACTATGTGAGACAGAAAAAGGTACCTCGTTCCATATATGAAATCAAGGGAGCTCAAAAAGTAGCGATTGAATTGAGAAGTTTTTCGAAGACAACAGGATACACAGGAACAAACTTCGGGTTCACGATCATTCCGACAGAAGTTGTGGCATATACGGAGTTGGGGAAGGCAGTTTCTCTAAACCAGTTGTGCCGACGTCGCCAAACATCTAAATTTTCAGGCATACCATATTTGGGATTGTGTGCTGCAGAGGCGATATATACTCCTGAGGGGCAGAAGCAGATGCATCAGATTGCCGACTATTATATGGCGAATGCCAAGATGATCAAGGAAAAATTGCAGTCGATCGGTTTGACAGTAGCCGGTGGCGACAATTCTCCATATATATGGGTTAAGACTCCTGACGGTGTGAATTCGTGGAGATTTTTTGAGCAGATGCTTTACGAAAAATCCATTGTTTGTACGCCAGGTGTCGGCTTTTGCCCTGGAGGCGAGGGGTATGTCAGATTTTCTGGTTTTTCGGAGAAGTCGGACGTTGAAGAAGCCATGTCTAGATTGTGATGTAAAGCAAGTTAACATTATTTAAGAAAACGCATTGTCGGAAGTTTCATTTGCGTTTGCATTTAAACTTATAATGTATAACTTTGCGTTAATATTAAGAAATTACAAATTTTTATGTGCGGAATTGTAGGTTACATTGGAACTAAAGAGGCATACCCAATTTTGATCAAGGGTTTGCACCGTCTTGAATATAGAGGTTATGATAGCGCTGGTGTCGCTATGATTGATGATCACGGTGGCTTGAACGTCTACAAATCGAAAGGAAAGGTTTCTGATTTGGAGGCATACGCTAGAGATAAGGATTTGAGCGGTAATATCGGTATCGCACATACACGTTGGGCAACTCACGGTGAGCCTAACGATTGCAACGCTCACCCGCATTATTCGCAGAGTGAGAATCTTGCTCTAATTCACAACGGTATCATTGAGAACTACGCTGTCATCAAGGAGACTTTGATTTCTAAGGGTTATACTTTCAGAAGTACAACAGATACAGAGGTCCTAGTTCAGCTAATTGAGTTCGTTAAGAAGGAAAACAATTGTGACCTATGTACTGCAGTCCAGTTGGCATTGAGCCAGGTTGTAGGTGCATACGCAATCGCTGTTATTGAAAAAGGTCATCCAGAGACAATCATCGCTGCAAGAAAGAGTAGTCCGCTTGTTGTCGGAATCGGTAACGACGAGTATTTCTTAGCTTCTGATGCTACACCAATCATCGAGTATACAAATAAGGTTGTTTACTTGGCAGATGAGGAGATAGCTATCCTTACAAAGGGTAAGGCAATCAAGGTGCTTACAATCGCTAACGTAGAGAAGACTCCAAAGATTCAGGAACTTGAGTTGAACTTGTCTGAGCTAGAGAAGGGAGACTACGAGCACTACATGCTTAAGGAGATCTTTGAGCAGACACGTACTGTGATGGAAGCTACAAGCGGTCGTATCAATGTTGATTTGGATAATATCGCACTTTGTGGTTTCATCGACAACAAGGAGCGTTTCTTGAATGCAAGCCGTATCATCATCACAGCATGTGGTACTAGCTGGCACGCAGCTTTGATCGGTAAGTACGCAATCGAGGAGTTCGCTAAGATTCCTGTAGAGGTAGAGTACTCGTCTGAGTTCAGATATCGTAAGCCAGTTATCAATTCAACTGATGTCGTTATCGCAATCTCTCAGTCGGGTGAGACTGCCGATACATTGGCTGCCCTTGAGTTGGCAAAGGATAACGGAGCTCTTCTATTTGGTATCTGTAACGTAGTAGGTAGTAGCATCGCACGTCTAACTGGTGCCGGCTGCTATACTCACGTAGGTCCAGAGATCGGAGTCGCTTCAACAAAGGCATTTACAGCTCAGGTTCAGATTTTGATCATGTTGGCTTTGTCTCTAGCTAAGGAAAAGAAGACAATTTCGAATGAGTTCTATCGCCACGTATTGGAGGAGATGTTCGCATTGCCAGAGAAAATCCAGACTATCCTAGCTCAGAACGATAAGATTAAGGATTTCTCAAGAATCTATACATACGCTTCAAACTTCATCTACCTTGGCCGTGGATACAATTATCCTGTAGCTTTGGAAGGTGCATTGAAGTTGAAGGAGATCTCTTACATCCACGCTGAGGGTTATCCTGCAGCTGAGATGAAGCATGGTCCAATCGCATTGATCAATGCTGAGATGCCAGTCGTAGTAGTTGCGACAAAGGCTCCTACATACGAGAAGGTTGTCAGCAACATCCAGGAGATCAAGTCTCGTAAGGGTAAGGTAATCGCAATCGTAACAGAAGGCGACGAAATCGCTAGCAAGATTGCCGACTATTCAATCGTAATCCCTGACACTGTAGAGTGCTTGGTTCCAATCTTGGCTACAATTCCATTGCAGCTATTGTCTTACCACATTGCTGTGGCTAAGGGTTGTGATGTTGACCAGCCTCGTAACCTTGCAAAGAGTGTTACTGTAGAGTAATCAAGATAATTTATACTATATGTAAAGAGGGGCAAACGTGAGTTCGCCCCTTTTTTTATAAAAACATTAAGTTAAAATGAAAAGCAGGATTCTTACTTTGTTGCTGATAATATGTGGTTTCTGCACTTCTGTTTGCGCGGAAACAGGTGATGTATATGACAATTCTGAAGCATTTGTCAGCACAGATTCTTTTGTCGTAGACTATACTAATAAAGGAGGGAATAAAGTCCACAAGGTTTTTGATCTACGTGTGGAACCAGATACGTTCTATAGAAGACAATTGCATTCATTAATGTCACTATGTGAGTGCTTAAGTCCTGATGAAATATCTGTATTGTCTGGTAGGGAATCATATTTGACATTGGCAAAACAGGTGTTGACAGAATTGGATTGTAGCATTGACGGCAATGAAGATTGTTGTCGTCTAAGACATGCTATGATTGTTAAGTGTCGCAGTAAGGAGTACCTGCGTCAAATGTCGGACATCTTGTACGAAAAGCAGGAGCCATTGGTTTTATATTCTGCATGGGAAAATTTTGACCAGAGTCGTTGCCCGTGGTATAAATCGTATCGTGATTCTGTCTTGGCTAATAAGAGTACGCGTTCAGATGACTTGTTGGTATTGATCGTGGTAAACAAGAATGTTAAGAATAAAAAAGAGTATGCATTGTTGTTGAATGAATATAATAAACTAGGAAAAAGTTGCACTTTTGGAAAGTGTTTCCAATATCTGCTCGACAATAATGATGTTCTGAAATATCAGGAATATAGAAATTTATGTGAAATCTGGGTTCATGAAAACGGATATTGGGATATAGAGTTCAATACATATTCACAGTATTATGGGAACGATAATATTAGGGATCCACTATGCTATTTGCTTTTTGGAAAACTAATGAATGGTACACCTATGTTTGTGACATCATTGTCTTGTGTGGATGAAATCACCAAGAGTAGAATTCTATGTGATTTGGAAATACCTTTGAGAAACAGATTTGATATCGACAAGTGTATTGAAACTGTGGAGAAGGAGAATCCTGCAGATAAAAAAATGAAATCAAAGGTGCTTAAGGCATTGAAAAAGCAAAGTAAATAGTCAAAATTTCTTATCTTTGCATAAACGCCAAAAAGGATAATATTAAATATATGAATGCGTTACAAAAACTTATGACATCATCGGTTGCGACTCTATTTATTTCACAGAGTCTGTTTGCAGCCATGACCAATGACGAATTGGCTTCTCAGCCAGATTTCTTTTGCTCAAACTATATTTCTTATGAAGCGAGCGTAAAAGGTATCAACAAACTGCAGAATGGAATATATGAATATCCGACTCTTTCCGAGACTCCGGAAGGTTATACTCCGTTCTATATCAGCCATTATGGCCGACATGGTTCACGCTATCATTATAGCCAGGAAGATTACAACTATATAGCTGATATTTTTGAAAAGGCAGCTGCCGAGCAGAGTTTGACTCCGTTTGGAAAGAAATTGTTTGTCGAGATGTCTCAGATACGTGACGATGCGGATAAACGTGCAGGTGATCTTACACCATTAGGTCGTGAGCAGCATCGTGGTATCGCAAGACGTATGGTGAAGAATTTTCCAACTGTTTTTGCGGGAGAAAACAGAAAAATCGAAGCTAAGAGTACTGTCGTGGTACGTTGTGCTTTAAGTATGACTGCTTTTTGTCAGGAGTTGAATAAGATATGTCCGAACCTTGATATAGACAATGATGCAAGTGAAAGATATCAGAAGTACATGTGTCATGGAAAGGTTGTAGGTGATTTCTCAGGTGGCAATAGTAATCCAGAATTGGCGGCATTCTACGAGAAGCGTGATACAGGAACAGATGTGCTTGATAAGATCTTTGCTAATAAGAAGATTATAAAGAAGTATGTCAATAGAGAAAAATTCACCAAGGCACTTTATTATATGTTGATCTCTTTGCAGGGTGTCGACGTGGAGCATTTGGATGAGCGTAATTGTTCTTTGACAAAAGTGTTCACGCCAGAGGAGATGGCTTCGCAGTGGCAGGCTCAAAACCTTTATTGGTATAAGGATTATGCAAATTGCCCTCTAAATGGTGGAGTTGGTATCAAGTCTGCACGATTCTTGGTAGAACAGATCAGAATAGAGGCTGACGCTGCAATCGCTGGTAATGGAGTCGCTGCCAATTTACGATTCGGACATGATACAGGATTGCTCCCTCTTGTTGGACTTCTAAACCTTGATGGAATAGGAGAGTCTCATTCCGACTTAGAGTTACTTCACAACTATTGGCAGGATTTCTCTGTCATTCCGATGGCAGGCAACTTGCAGATGGTGTTCTACAGAAAAACAGATGCAAATGGTTCTGGAAGTCAGTATTTGGTTAAATTCTTGCTTAACGAGAGAGAGGTCAAACTTCCAAAATCAGTTTTGACAACTGTCGCCAACTATTATGACTGGAAAGTGGTAAGAGATTATTTGATGGAGATAGAACGTACTGTTCATCCATAATAAATATGTTCTAAAACATTAAAAATTGCATTTGCAAACAATAATTAACATATTTGCAGAAAATAAAGTCTGATTTTTTTTGCCTGCAAACTAAATGTTTTACTTTTGCTTGTGAAAATATAAAAGAATTCTGGATATGAAAAAGATAATAATGGCCGCTTTGACATGCCTATGCGGTATGTCGGGTGTCGACGCACAGGAATTTATGAAGGTAAGTGCTGAGAAAGTTCTTACTGAGGACAATCAGCGTTGTTATCAGATCCGTCGCGGTTACAGCCGTAAGGATAAGACTCAATGGGAGCCATTTTGTGGTGGATTCCGCAACTTCTACTATGAGAGTGGTTACGAGTATACAATGCACGTTGAAAAGTACGATCCGACAGCTGATACAATCGTTGTAATCAAGACTATCGGTCGTGATAACTCAGATTCTTACCGTAAGCAGCAGGAGATGAAGAAGAAGGCTGCTGAGGCTCGTGCTGCTAAGGCTGCTCGTGATGCAGAAAATGCTAAGAACAATAACGCAACTCCAGCTAAGAAGAAGAAATAATAGATTAAATTCTTAATCCTATAGAGACGCGACAAAATCGCGTCTCTTTTGTTTTTATGCTGACTTTCAAAAGAATATATACGCAATCTGAAGAGTATCGGTTTGTAGAGACGTTAATGCACTCCGCATTTCCTTCTGATGAGCGACGCGACGACATGCAACAACGTCGCAATGTGGATTGTAATGGCCGGATGCAATGTTTGTTGATTAAGGATGGCGACGTGAATGTCGGGTTCCTCACGATCTGGCAGTTGTCGTCAATCTCTTATGTTGAGCATTTTGCAATCGATGATAAGCTACGTGGGCATGGATACGGCACAACAGCTTTGGATGAATTGACTGGCATGCCCGACTTTGGCAGGTTGATATTGGAGGTTGAACTTCCGTCGACAGAAGAGGCTATCAAACGAATTACGTTTTATGAGAAGTGTGGATTCGTGCTTTGGCCTAATACATACGTCCAGCCACCATATTCGTCGGACAAACAGAGTGTGCCTATGGCAATCATGACCTACGGTTCTGTGTGTGATAGTGAGATTGAAAAGTCTATCGATGATATGTATAGGTTTGTTTACAATGTGTAGTATTCATTTCACTGCGTAATTTATAGTGCTGAAATGCAATATTTTTTATACCTTTGTAGCATATAATATGAACTTATAGATTATGAACAGAATAAAGTTTGGTTTGACTATGTTGTTGACTATGCTTGCTTTTGCATTGTCGGCACAGTCTCAGAAGGTAAAACATGAGGATATTTTCAAGGACTTGGCTAAGACTCAGCCGGGTTACGGAACTGTGAAATTGCAGCAGAATCCTAAGGTTAACCTTTTGGTGAATAGAAAAATCAAGGAATCGGAATCAAAAAAATATATCACATTTTCTGGCTACAGAATCCAGGTGTATATGGACAACAACCAGAAAAAGTCGAAGGATGAGGCTTATTCCCGCGAGAAGATGTTGAAGGAGAAATATGAGGATTTGACAACTTACATCAGTTTTTCATCTCCATTCTGGAAACTTCGTGTCGGAGATTACCGAACTCATGCAGATGCACTTGTGATGGCAAAGAAACTTCGTGAGGATTTCCCTGAATTGAGTTCGGAGATTCTTATCGTTAAAGACGACGAAGTTAGAGATGTCACTTTGGAACCAGGTTACGTGAAGAAGGAAGCTGCTCCTGCTGAGCCAGCACCTGCTGCAAAAGCATCGGCATCTGCTAAACCAGCTACTACTAAGAAGAAATAAAAGGGTATAATATGAAGAGATTTATTGCACTTGCAGCAGCAGCTGTGACATTTTTTTCAGCGTCGGCAAAGATTGAGAAGAGTAACGAGCGTACAGCCGACCACAAGAAGTTTGACAACTATTCTTACGCTATCGTTCCACCAGCTGGCTATGAGCTAACGGACAACGGTACAGCGTTCAGAAATCCGGAGAAAAAGTCGGGAATCTCAATTTCTCATCTTAACATGATTCTTGACGCTTCAAGCGAGAATGAGTTGTTAAAGGTGACATTCCAGAATTTCGTTTCTGGCTATCAAACTAACGAGACTGTATTCATCAACGATGCAGAGCACTACTTGGTAAGCAAGGCTGAGAATGGCCGTCTTTTCACTACTCTTGTAGTTCCAGAGGACAATGGTTCAGTGATGCTTACAGCATCGTCTCCTATCGATGATTTGGCTGAGATAGAGAAGACAAAGGAGGCTCTTTTGTCGGTTGTATTTATTGATCCTGCTGATATGGCAGACAACCCAATCTTTGAGAATTCACTTTACAGCATCGCAAACCAGGGCTTCCGTGCACAGCCAGAGGGATCTACTCTTGTTGCATTCTGTGAGTCGGGCGACTTCGCAAAGGAGCAGGCAACAGGCCGTTTGGTATACTTCAAGGTGTTGATGAATGAGGATGCTGTTAAGGCTAAGGAGCAGAAGATGTTTGCTACTGAGGTTGTAAAGGCATTGGTTTCAGATAATGAGACAATCACATCTGATAATGCTGTTGATGTTAATGGCTTGCCTGGTTACGAGTACTTCATCACGGAGACTGTAGGTGGAGAAGTGAAGTCAAAGTCGTATGCAATGGTAGTCTTCACTCAGGGTAAGTACTACTGTTTCACATCTAAGGCAAATCAGGAAATTGATATGTACTTGCAGAAGTTCCAGGCTGCTGCAAAGAGTTTTCAGGCAAAGAAATAAATGAACGAAGATCTAGAGATAAAACCATGGGATATTGCAAAATATCCTGATAAGAATTTAACTGCAGTTCTTGCTCCTCTCGTAAGACAGGAGCTTGAATTGTTGGGTGAAGACGTTAACCGTGAAGGTTTGCTTAAGACACCGGAAAGAGTGGCAAAAGCAATGCAGTTCATGACTTACGGTTATAAGATCGATCCTAGCGATGTCTTGAAGAGTGCAGTGTTCGAGGAGGACTATAGCCAGATGGTTATCGTTCGTGATATTGATTTCTACTCTCTATGTGAACACCACATGCTTCCGTTCTTTGGAAAAGTTCATGTGGCTTACATTCCTAACGGCAAGATAACTGGTCTAAGCAAGATTGCTCGCGTGGTAGAGATCCTATCGCGTCGACTTCAGATCCAGGAGCGTCTAACTACGCAGATCAAGGATTGCATCCAGGAGACGTTGGAGCCTCTTGGCGTAATGGTTGTTATCGAGGCTCAGCACATGTGCATGCAGATGCGTGGTGTGCAGAAGATGCATTCCGTCACTACCACATCTGATTTCACAGGTGTATTTGAGAATGGAAAGACAAGAGAAGAGTTTATTAGCTTGATCACCGTCAACAGATGACAGAAGCAAAACTTTCATTCGGCAAGATTCGCGACTTGGTTAAGTCGGAATGTTTGTCTGATTTGGGTAAGGAGAAGTGCGACCAGATGTCGTTCCTTACTAACTACGACACTATATTGGAGGAGGCGAACCGTACCAATGAGTTTGTCCGCATCCTTCAGGAAGAGGATTTTCCTACCGACGGTTTCTACGATGTCAGGGAGGCAATCCAGAGAATTAAAGTTGTCGGCACCTATATAGAGCCGGCAGAACTATTTGATTTAAGCCGTGTTGTTGAGGCAATCGGCAGCATCGTAAGTTTCTTCGCTAATCGTGAAGAGGGCACGTACTATTATCTTCAGGAGTTGTCGCGTGATGTGTTTACATTCCCTGATATCCAACGTGCAATTGCAAGAATCCTGGATAAATATGGTCAGATAAAGGACACCGCGTCATCAAAACTCGGGGAGATTCGTCGTGAGAAGGCGGTTACGGAGGGTAGCATCTCAAGAAATATGTCGTCTATCCTTCGTAAGGCTGTGGAAGACGGAATTGTGGAGAAGGGAACTACTCCGGCTGTACGTGACGGACGTTTGGTGATTCCTATTTCACCTTTCTTTAAGAAGAAACTTCGTGGTATCGTACACGACGAGTCGGCTACTGGAAAGACCGTCTTTATCGAGCCAGAGATTATTGTCGAGGCTAATAACAAGTTGCGTGAACTTGAAGCTGAGGAGCAGCGAGAAATCGTCAGAATCCTTACAGAGTTCACTACAGAAATATTGCGCCCACGCACAGATGAGTTGCTGTTCTCAGTTGACTATCTGGCAGTTGTGGACTTTACAAGAGCAAAAGCACAGTTTGCATTGAAGACAAACAGTGTGATGCCAAAATTGCGTAACGAGCAGGTTATCGATTGGCACGATGCCATTCACCCGTTGCTTTTCCTATCTCATCAGGCGTCGGGAAAGGAGATTGTTCCGCTTGATATCCGTCTTGATAAGAATAATCGTATTTTGCTTATTTCCGGACCCAATGCAGGTGGTAAGAGTGTCTGCTTGAAGAGTGTAGGATTGATCCAATATATGGCTCAATGTGGTATGCTTGTGCCAATGCATGCCGACAGTGAGGTCGGAATCTTCAACGACATTTTGATCAACATCGGTGATGAGCAGAGTATTGAAAACGACTTGAGTACATATAGCTCGCATCTTTCTTACATGAAGGAGTTTGCGAAGAAGTGTAATGGCAAGACAATCCTTTTGATTGATGAGTTTGGAGGCGGTACGGAGCCACGAATCGGTGGAGCTATCGCTGAGGCTTTGCTTGACCATTTCAACCGCCAGAAGTCGTTCGGAGTGATTACAACTCACTTCACAAACCTTAAGCAGTTTGCTACAGATACAGACGGTATCATCAACGGTGCGATGCTTTACGACCGCCACGAAATGCGTCCGCTATTCCGTCTTGAAATAGGAAATCCGGGAAGTTCATTCGCACTTGAGATCGCAAGAAAGATTGGTTTGCCAGAGAGCGTGATCGCACGTGCTACAGAGATTGTCGGCAACGATTACGTCAATATGGAGAAGTATCTCCAAGATATCGTGCGTGACAAACGTTACTGGGAGAACAAACGTCAGAATATCCGTCAGAAAGAGAAGCATATCGAGGAGCTGGAGGCTAAACTTACTGAAGATGTCAACGGTATCAGCGTTGAGCGTAGAAGAATCCTAAGCGAGGCGAAAGCTAAATCTAAAGAGTTGCTCGACGGTGCAAATGCCAAGATTGAGCGCACAATCAAACTTATCAAGGAGGCCAAGGCTGAGAAGGATGCAACTCGTCAGGCTCGTGAAGAGTTGAATCAGTATAAGGATAATGTCGTCTATGGCGACGAGAAGGATGAGTTTGCAAAGAAGGTTGAGAAACTCAATGCCAAGAGCCAGCAGAAGAGTGGTAATCAGCCTCAACAGAAGCAGGAGAAGCCTATTCAGGTTGGCGACAGCGTGAAGTTGAAGAGTAGTGGAGCCAAAGGTAAGGTGTTGGAGATTAAGGGCAATAGCGCTGATGTCGCCTTGGGTAATCTTCGTACTACAGTAAAACTTAAGGATCTCCAGCTTACTCAGGAAGCAGCACAGAAGCAGCAGAAATTCAGTTTCAATATTGTGTCGACTCACAACTCAGATATCATGCATGAGCGCTCTATTAATTTCAAGCAACAGATAGATGTGCGTGGAATGCGTGCAGACGAAGCATTGCAGGCAGTCAGCTACTATATTGAAGATGCCATCATGCTTGATGCTGGTACAGTGCGTATCCTTCACGGTACAGGCACAGGAGTCCTACGTCAGGTGATTCGTGAGTATTTGAGAACCGTACCACAGGTCAAGAGTTTCCGTGACGAGCATGTTGATTTTGGAGGTGCTGGAATCACTGTTGTGGAGGTAGGATAGCCACTAGTTGATTTTGATTTCTGCGTTGTTTGCTTTTCTCATGTTTTCTGCGATTTCATTGTTGGCAACATTTTTCTTCGAATCAACTTTTGCTTTCTTGATTTCAAAGAATGTACGTGAATCTGTCTGATGAGCAACACCGTTAACTACAACGAAGTAGACGGGAACTCTTTCACCCTTTTCATTAATAGTGCATTTAACGTAAGTTTTCTCTACTGATGCTGCGTCAAACTCGTTTGCTACAACTGGAGTGAAGATAAATGCTAGTGCAATTGATGCTGCCTTAAAAAATGCTGTTTTCATAGTCATGAATTTAGATTGTTAATAATAATGCGTTTTTGATTTCAGTTCGTTGTGTGTCGTTGTGTGTTTTGATTACAATGGCAAAGATAGATCAAACTTAAAATCCGCTAGGTTAAAAAAACTCCAAAAAATAGGATTTTCACATCATGTTAATTTTTGTAAAAATCAGTCAGCATAAGAGAGGATTTTAACAATTAAAAAAAGGATTTACAGACAGAAAAAAATATGTACTTTTTGTTCAAATGTTATGAATGTATATAAGATTTAGGGTTGTAGATCAACAACTTAAGTCTGTTTATCGGCGAAATATCTTGACGCATTTAGATAAATCGCAATAAGCCAAATCAAGAAAAAGGTTAATAATGTATCCTATAAGTCTTTTATTTTGTCATGACCTTAAATACTCTGTTTCTGACTTTCACCAAATAAACCTGCTGGCGACGTACTGCAATCTCGTGTTTGATGCTTACACTCTTGCTTGTGATGATTCTGTTGCCAGAAACGGAATATATTTCAATTGTCTCAAACGGTGCGTTGACGATGATAATCTTACCGCCGGAGCTAAGAACCTGAATGTTATTGGCAATAAATTCGTCGACTCCGACTCCACCATATTGATAACCGCGTTGTAGAGTGTCGTGGCAGACTATACAGATTGAATCACCTGTGAATCCGAATGTTGAATCCGTAGGTTCGATATGTCCAAACACCTCACATACATGACCGCCTAACGAAGGAGTCATCTCTACATCCTGAATCAACTTGTCACAGACGCTACAAACAATTTTTGCTGTGTAACCAGGTGATACACAACCAGGTTCGACAGCAGGAATAATTTCAACAGAGTCATGTGGCTGTAGGCCGATGATTGTCTGCATCACGATTACATCTCCACATAATTCACAGTGAGATCCGTTTGTCTTTCCCAACTTATTGCAAGAGGCTGGAATTCCGGAATCTATAACCGCAACATGCTCCAGTTTGGCAATCTTTGTGCGAGCTACGATCGTATCTCCGCAAACTTTACAGTTTACACCTACGCTCCATCCGAATGAGTTGCATGTAGGAGTGATTGCAACCAATGTATCTGCCGTGTGTTGAAGCTTCTCGGTGTATGTTGGATGCTTAAGAGTGTCGTTACAAACACGGCATTTCATCCAAGCTGTTGTTCCATGCGACGAACATGTCGACATTGTAGCTGGTATCGTATCTATATCGTGAGCCAGCATAGGGAGTGTGTCTGGCGTTTGCAGAACGGTGTTGCATACTCTGCAATATATATGGTCCGTCAAACCCATAGTTTGGCATGTAGGCTTTACTCCCTTGATTGTATCTGATTTATGATCAAGTTGAGGAACGAAGTCTGGCATCACAAGCGTGTCGCCACAAAGAGAACAGAATGTTCCTGTCGTGTGACCGGCAGCTTTGCAAGTCGCTTCGACTGCAGATAATACACTTTCTTTATGCTGAAGTTTAGCTAGTACGTTTGATGTCTGTAAAACCATTCCGCATCCAGAACACCTTGATCCTGCTGTATGTCCTTCGGAGTGACATGTCGGTTCCACAGCTTCTGTTGTGATTTCAATACAACAATGGTTGTCCGGATTGAAAATGTCTTTGTCTCCATATACTTTTTCCGGTGTGCCGTATGCACTGCAATAATCATATTTGTTGACGGTATGCTTGACTACGATTGATCCTGTTGAGTCTTTCTCAATGGCCCCTTTTTCAATCTCTTCTTTAGTATATCCGTTGGTGTTTTCAATCGTACCTTTATTGTTGCCGACACCCTTTTGGTCGGTAACCGTGTTGTCCCATGCGCAATCTTTGATTTTTGAGTTATCATTGGTTGTGGCTGCAATCGCTCCACCGTTTCCGCTCTTGACCTCAACCTCACCACCGTTGAAACAGTTTTCTATTGTTCCATTGTCGGCATTTCCACAAATTCCTCCTGTGTAGTTGGTCAACGAACCAGCGCTATATGAGTTTTCTACTCTAGCGGTATTTTCGCAACTTTTTATTGTGCCGGAATTTGTTCCGCAGATTCCGCCCACGACTTCAGAAAGACTTCTTACGATGCAGACTCCTCCGATATTGGAGCAACCGTCGATTGTGCCGCTGTTCACACCGGCAATACCACCTGCTTTGGATGCCATTCCGGTTGAAAAATTGTCTATTGTCGAGTTGACGCTATGACAGTTGATGATGGATCCTTTGTTTTCTCCGGTAATCGCACCTTGTTTCACGACGGCTAAAGCAGTAGAAACTTTGATGTTAGCCTCTTTGACTGTCACATTTTTGATTGTCCCGTTGTTGATGCCGAAAAGACCAAGATTACTGTCTACGTTTTTTTGTATAGTCAGACCGCTTACGGAGTGTCCTTGTCCGTCAAAAGTTCCATTGTAGGATTTCTTTGTGCCTATAGGAGTCCAAGGTGAATATGATGAGATATCCACGTCGGCAGTCAATATAGCGTTAGCTCCGTATGTTCCGTTGTTTACTAGGTCGGCAAATTCCTTTAGATCAGAGTCGCTTGAGATGAAGTATGTGCCATCAGTGTCTTTTTCAATAGCAAGGATGTTGAGTGCATAGAATGCTAATAGTAAAGTTGTAAATAAACGAATAAATCCTTTTGTCATGATATGTCCTTTCTTCATTAAAACGGTCTAAAAGATGTAGATGGAAATATTCCTGTCAACATAGGCCTAGTACTTACAAATATATTGTTTTTTTCGTGATATCTTCAATTTTTATTCTCTTTATTTCATTTAGGTACGAGTTAAGATGACAGATTGTTTATTTCTTGTCAACAATGAGGTAAATAACATTTGACCGGATTCTCTGGCAAATGCCGATAGATTGTCTATCTTTGTAAACGAAAATAAAAGAAAGACTTATACAATGGCTATCGGTGAATCTAAATCAACAAAGAAATCGAAGAAAGGTGTCGCACCTGACATTATCGAGGTGAGAGACATGGGCGGGGTGGTTCCTCCTCAGGCACCGGAGATTGAAAACTCAGTGATCGGAGCAATTTTGACAAACCCAGGATGCTTCTCTGAAATCTGTACGATTTTGAAGAAGGAGACATTCTATGTGCCTAAAAACGCTCTTGTCTATGAGACTATCTCTTATTTGGGAAGTACACAGCAGTCAATCGACCTTTTCACAGTTTCCGAGGAGCTTAAGAAACGAGATTTGTTCGACACTATCGGTGGAATGCCGGTCCTTATCGAGTACACGCAGAATGTGATTTCCGTCGCCAATGTATATGAACATTCAAAAATTCTTGCAGCCAAGGCACTTGAGAGAGAACTGATCAAGTATTCCACTGAAATTCAGCGTCGTGCATTCAATGAGGACGAGGATGTGGACAAGTTGATACAGGCAGCCGAGGCGATGCTTTACGATATTTCGCAGCACAATATTGAAAAAGACTTTACTCCGATCAGCGATGTTTTGCCGACAGTAAAGGCTAACATTGAAGCTGCAGCCAATAATAAGGAGGGTGTCGGTGGTGTGCCGAGCGGATTTACGAAACTTGACGGTATGACCAACGGATGGCAGAAGTCCGACCTTATCATTATCGCCGCTCGTCCGGCCATGGGTAAGACAGCCTTCGTGCTTTCGATGGCGAGAAATATAGCCGACAAGGATATTCCGGTAGCAGTGTTCTCACTGGAGATGAGTAACGACCAGTTGGCAACCCGTATGCTGGTCAATGTGACTGAACTTCCGTCGGAGAAGATTAAGAAGGGCCAGCTTAACATCGATGAAATGAAGCGTTTGAGTCAGGGACTTGACTATTTGACTCAGAAACCGATTTATCTTGATGATACTCCGAGCCTTTCCGTATTTGAATTTGCTACTAAGGCTCGACGTTTGGTGCGTGATAAGGGAGTTAAGATTATCGTGATCGACTACTTGCAGTTGATGAATGCCAGCGGTATGGCGTATGGAAGCCGAGAACAGGAGGTCAGCACGATATCACGTTCGTTAAAGCAGTTGGCTAAGGAGTTGATGGTGCCGATCATTGCGTTGTCACAGTTGAACCGTAGTGTGGAGAGCCGTGACAAGCAGGATAAGCGACCACAGTTGTCAGACTTGCGTGAATCTGGAGCCATCGAGCAGGATGCCGATATGGTATTGTTCATCCACCGTCCGGAATATTATAAATTGGAGTTTATGTCTGATAATACTACTCCAGCAGCTGGACTTGCTGAGATCATCATTGCCAAGCACCGTAATGGTTCGGTGGGTGATGTGATGCTTCGATTCATGGGAGCCCAGACAAAGTTCTGCAACTACGAAGATGGAGGTGCAGAATCGATGGATTCTGGTTATGTGGAGGTCGCATCCAATATCAATCCAGGTTATGCGTCGGGTAATGATGCAGTCAATGTCGACTCTACAGTACCGGCATTTTTGGATTCAGCACCAGCACCGTTCTAAGAGATAATGAAGAGTTAAGAATGAAAGGTGAAGAATTTTGACTTCCAATTTTTAGCTCTTAATTTTTAATTTTTAATTTTCAAAAAGGTTGGACGTTAGAATAGAGCAATCTTGGAAGGAAGTTTTGGCAGGGGAATTTGAGAAACCATATTTCTCTCTGCTTACTTCATTTGTAAGAAAAGAGTATCAGGAGGCGGAAGTATATCCTCCTGGCGGAAAAATTTTTTCAGCATTTGATCTTACTCCGTTCAGAGATGTTAAGGTTGTGATACTTGGTCAGGATCCTTACCACGAACCAGGTCAGGCGCATGGTTTGGCATTTTCAGTACAGCCAGGTGTGATGATTCCACCGTCGCTTCAGAATATCTATAAGGAGATTGCCGACGACGTGCATGCTCCATATCCGAATTCCGGATTCCTTGAACGTTGGGCGAAGCAGGGCGTGTTGCTTTTGAACAATGTGTTGACAGTTCGACGAGCAACGCCGTTGAGCCACCAAGGAAAAGGTTGGGAGGAGTTTACGGACAGAGTGGTCGAATTGCTATCGTCGAAAAGAGAGAATCTTGTATTCATGTTGTGGGGATCACAGGCACAACGAAAAGGAATGGTGATCGACACCAACAAGCATCTTGTATTGAAGGCTCCACATCCGTCGCCATTGTCGGCATATAGAGGGTTCTTCGGCTGCAAGCATTTCAGCAAAGCCAACGAATATTTGAGACAGCACGGAAAAGGGGAGATAGTGTGGTGATTTAATCATGAAACAATTTAAATATTATTTGTTGCTAATTGCATTTTTTTTCTCTGGAGCAGTGATGAATTCTTGTATTGAAGAGGAGGAAGATGAGGATGATCAGCCAGAAGAGTATGTTGATCCACATGAGTATGTTGATTTAGGGTTGCCGAGTGGTTTGAAATGGGCGACAGAGAACGTAGGTGCTCTAAAACCAGAAGAAGTTGGCGGTTATTTTTCATGGGGCGATGTGGAAGAAAAGGATTCTTATTATTGGGGAATGTCAGTCTTCATTATACAGGACAGTTGATTCGTCCTGTCATTGAATAATCTTCCAGTTGCATCGCTAAGCATAACTAACCATATTACGGCTAAAATGCAGCGTAATTCAATTGATATCATTCCTAATGCGTTGAATATGACAAAAAGTGGAGATATCAAATGCTTGGTTGGCTCTTTTGTTATGAATTTCTTAAAATCCATATTGCTAATCGTGATTTTTTTAAGAGTTGCGATTGTCAATGTGGATTCTTTTTAAAAAGTTGCGATTGCCAACCATTCATGTCGTTTCCTTTGTCAGATGGACGTTATGATTTTTCAATCCAATCTTGTGTTGCATTTCCAAAACTCAAATGTTTTTTGTAGTTTTGCATATATTTTTAGAAAATTCAAGAATTAAGATATGAAAGTAGCACTTGTTACAGGTGGTTCGAGAGGTATTGGTAGAGCTTGCTCAATCAAGTTGGCAGAGCAGGGTTACTACGTGCTAATCAACTATCAATCAAATGAGGCCGAAGCTCTTAACACTTTGGCAATGGTTAGAGAAAAGGGTAGCGACGGTGAGATCATCAAGTTCAACGTGGCTGATTGCGAGGCAACAGAGTCGGCAATCACTGCTTGGCAGGAGGCTCACAAGGATGAGTATATTGAGGTGTTGGTCAACAACGCAGGTATCCGCCGCGACCAGATCATGGTGTTCATGACTAACGAGGATTGGAGAAACGTTATCGACATCACAGTCAACGGTTTCCTTTACGTCACTCGTGCTCTTCTTCAGCCAATGGTTAGAAAGAAATTCGGACGCATCGTAAATATGGTTTCTCTATCTGGTTTGAAGGGTCTTCCTGGCCAGACTAACTACTCTTTGGCTAAGGGAGGTATCATCGCCGCAACAAAGGCTTTAGCTCAGGAGGTTGCAAAGAAGAACGTTACTGTCAACGCTGTCGCTCCTGGTTTCATCCGTACAGATATGACTAAGGATTTGGATGAGGCTGAGTTGAAGAAGCAGATTCCAGCTAACCGTTTCGGTGAGCCAGAGGAAGTTGCCGCTGTAGTTGGCTTCTTGTGTACTAAGGAGGCTGCTTACGTTACAGGTCAGACAATCTCTGTTAACGGTGGTCTTTACACATAAGCCCACTAAATCCCTAAATGTGAAATTGGAACGTATTTGAATAATATGAATAGAGACGCGGGTTGCCGCGTCTTTATTTTTTAATTTTCTTAATTATTACCTAAAAAGTGGCTGAGTGGAACGGTAAGACTCGTGGAGGTTCGTTCGGATACGGATTCTTCATCTTTTTAATCAAACATTTGGGATTGAATGTGGCATACGCATTCTTGTTCGTCGTCGTGCCTTATTTCGTGCCGTTTGCTCCCAAAGCCACAGCGTCAAGTTGGAAATATTGGCGAAGGATTCACCATAAGTCGGTTATTGTCGCCATCGGAAAAATCTTCCAGCATTATTATCGTTTCGGTCAAGTCATAATTGACAAAATCGCTGCCTCGTCTGGACTGGAAAAGGAGTTCACTTTCTCGTTCGACGGAATGGATCCTCTCATCGAACATTTAAGGAAAGGGGAGAATGGAGCCGTGATGATCGGTGCTCATGTAGGAAACTGGGAGGTGAGCCGTGTGTTCATGAAGGAGTACGGTACAAAATTGAATGTTGTGATGCTCGACGGTGAGTATCAGAAGATTAAGGATAAATTAGAGGCGACGATGGGTTCAAACTCATTCGGAGTCATCCCCGTCTCAACGGAAAATATTGACCACATTTTCAAAATCAAATCAGCTTTGGCATCGAATGAAGTTGTCTGTTTTCAAGGCGATAGGTTCATCAGGAAGGAAGATGCAAAGACCGTGCAGTTTTTAGACCACGATGCTCCATTCCCACCAGGTCCACATCAGATTGCCACAATGACAGATGCAGATACATTCTACTTCTTTGCAGTAAGAGAATCAGGGAAGAGATACAGGTTTATTTGCCGAAAAGCGGAGACTGCCGCACAGGAGACGAATCGTAAGTTGAAAGCCCAAGCGTCGATGCAGGAATATAAAGATTTTTTAGAGACGATTGTCAGAAAATACCCAGAGCAATGGTTTAATTTCTACAACTTCTGGGAGTCTTGATAAATAATGAATGGCGACCAGCTGGCCGCCATTCATTTTATTTTGTGTAGACGTTCTCAATCTCCACCACATAGATAGTGTGGAATCCACCACCAGGTTCAGGTCTGTAATTCTGTTTGCAGATTTCCTTATCCAAGAAAGCAGCTTCCGTCATTTCAGTCTTAAATAGTTTGCGACAGTTGAGCACCATACGTGCTTCGTCGAATGTTGTAGTGTTGGATTCCAATGCGATAGGAGTCAAACCAGCCTCTTTTACTTTGTCTCCGTCTCTACCAGACTTTGTGCCGCAAATCTGCAATGCCTGTCTGTATTTCTCGTCAAAGAATGATAGAGTAAGATAATCGTTGGCTTCGATGAATTCGTGAGTGTAGCGCTCCGGACGTACGAAGATAAATGCGACGTCCTTTCCCCACAAGTGTCCGAATCCACCCCAAGATGCAGTCATTGTATTGTACTTCGAAGTGTCGCCTGCAGTGATTAGCATCCATTGTTTGCCGATCAAATCAAACTGATCCTCCGCACCTAACACAGATAAATCCTGCTTGGATAGAGTAGCGTTCTCAACAACTGCAACCTCTTCTTTCTTTGTTTCTGAGCAACTTAGCATTGTGCCGAATAGGCAAGCTGAGACTGTCGCCTTGATACAATTTCTTAATAATCTATTCATTTGTTTTTATTTTTTGATACTTTCCGTTCTTCATTCTATACTCACCAGTTTCTATTACTTTTTTGTCATCTTCACTAGATGAAACTTCATTTTCTTTACTTTCACTAGCAAATTTTGTATATTGGAGTACTGGATAACCGTTTTTGTATTTGATATCTGCCATATAATCTCTAATGTCGACTTCTATTCTATGTGTTTTGTTTGTGACAGAATCGTATTTTTCATCTAAAACTAGAGCTTTTAGGACAAACTTCTTTTTCTCGATGTCGTAATAGTCATAATAGTGAGTGTAGGTTTTCTCAATTGGACTCTGCTCCATTCTGATTCTGGTTTTCAAAATAGGCATACCATTTTCCTTTTTGATGAAACCTTCTGTATTCAAACCAACATAGTCCTTCCTATCTTTATAGATATTTGACGAAGAGTCCACCAATGTTGCTATTGAATCTTGAATTCTGAATAGAAGAAATGCTTTTTTATCGTGCCAATCGTCGTCGATAGAGTCTACTGCAAAACAAATTACAGAATCATTTTCAAATTTATATTTGTAACTGTCTTTGTCGCAGTGATACTGGTCGACACATTTGTTGTTGATGCTATTGATAATGTATTGTAGTTTGCCTCTATAATCCAAAAACTCATCAATAGAATTGCTATTTTGAATAATACCATATTTATTTCTATTGTCGAAAATGATTTCGTAGTTTACCTCAGGATTGTAGGTCCAATGGCAAGTGTTGTCTGCGGAGTTTACAATCAGAGTATCAACATTGTTTCCTTCTTTAAAGATTATTGAGTTTCCCCAATAAGCGCATCTGTTGTCAATTATAATACCATTAGGTCCTCCATAACTTTTCAATAGCAAACGGTCTTCATAGTCTTTTTTGCTTTTTTCTATTTCTTTTTCTCTTTCAATATCTCTTGGATCTTTGGGCTTTTCCTTCCAGAATGTTCCATAAGTCACAAGACTTAGGGATATCAAAGTGAAAATTGCAAACAACAAGGATGCTAAGCTTCTTTTGCTCTCTCCAGATATGAAATGATATAGAGTCTTGACAGTAGAGTATGTGCCGATTATCACCAAAGGCAGATAGATAATCAATCCCAACATTAGTGCAAAAATGACAAGCCCGCCCAAATGATGACCTGGGGAAACATGATCAAATGGAGATTCTTTGCATGGCTGAAAAACAAATATGTTGATATTGACAATTGCCAATAGTGTCATGAAAACAGCCATTACAACTGGGTCTAATTTTTTCATAGTCTTTTAGTCTTCATGTTTTACATTCCTATCATACAACAAAGAATCGCCTTTGTATAGGTTCCCATCGACAGATTTGTAGAACCTGTTTTGGGAATCTACGGAAACGTATTTGATCATGCATGAATTCCAATTGATAGATCTGTCAATATTTACTATTGTTTCTGGAATAAACAAAGTATCACAATTTTCGACTCCATAATTTCTACTTAGTTCGATGACCTTATACAAAACTCCATTATGAGTCACTGTTGCTGGAATCCTCAGGTTAGAATTATGTCCAACCCATCCTGGAGACATGGCAACCTCTTTTCTTTGTTTGTTGATGTAAGTGAAGGACATCATAATGCCGTCGATTTTCTGCTCAAATACAAAATTGTCATCGTATTGTTTATGAGGCTTTTTTTCGCGTGGAAGGACCATGTGCACAAAGGTAATCAGAGTCCAAATGACAACAATTGAACAGACTATTATCGCTAATATTTTTTTATTCATATCTTTTTATTTTGTGCACAAAGTAACGCAATTTTTAGGTAGAATCAAAATTTATATTCCCTACCGACATTAAACACCTAACTGCGTAATTGTGTATTGTATATAATTGGAACTGTATCCCGTAGGAATTTTATATCGAAAAAAAAGGGCAGGAATCAATCCCGCCCTAATTATGAATTATGCATTATGAATTATGCATTGAATTATCTCTTGTCTACGTTTCCTTCGTAGAAATTGATGAATGCGTTAGTCACCAAACGATTTCCACCAGGAGTAGGGTAGTCGCCAGAGAAATACCAGTCGCCACTATGGTTTGGACAAGCGACGTGAAGGTTTTCAAGTGACTGATAAACAATCTCTACTGGAGTCTTGACCTCTTTTGGAGTAAGCAATTCTGCAATCTCTGCCGAGATCTCCTCGTCGGAGAATGGAGAGTAGATGTCCTTGACATAGTTGACATACTCTTCTTTCTTCTTGCCTACCTGAGCCTTGCTCTTCTTGTATACTTCCTCGATGACGTTTTCCATACCTCTCTTCTTAAGAAGTGAGATAGCTGCCTTGAATGCGATAAACTCACTCATTCGGCTCATGTCGATACCGTAGCAGTCTGGGAAACGAACCTGTGGAGATGACGATACGATGACGATCTTCTTTGGCTCAAGACGGTTAAGAATCTTGATGATACTCTGCTTCAAAGTTGTACCTCTCACGATAGAGTCGTCGATCACCACAAGGTTGTCTGTCTTTGGATGTATAGATCCGTAAGTGATATCGTAGACGTGGGCTGCCATATCATTACGGTTTTTATCCTGCGCGATGAATGTACGCATCTTGATATCCTTGATGGCGATCTTCTCCTGACGTGGACGAGCAGAAAGAATCTTGTCTAATTCCTCATCTGAGAATTTCTTGCCAGAAAGAATAGCACGTTTCTTATCCTCAATCATCTCATTTTCAATACCGTGCATCATTCCGTAGAATGCCACTTCGGCTGTGTTTGGAATAAATGAGAAGACGGAATTATTCAAGTCGTTGTCGACTGCCTTTAGAATCTGTGGAGTAAGAAGTTCACCAAGTTTTTTACGCTCCTGGTAGATGTCGATATCACTACCGCGTGAGAAATAGATGCGCTCGAATGAACACTTCTTGATTTCTCCAGCCTCACGGATCTGCTCAAGGTGGAAAGACGCGTCCTTCTTGATGATGATTGCCTGGCCAGGCTCAAGCTCCTTGATGTCATCCATCTTGACATTCATCACAGTCTGGATGACTGGTCGCTCACTTGCCGCAACGATGATCTCGTCGTCGTAATAATAGAATGCTGGACGGATTCCGTTTGGATCACGGAAGATGAACGAGTCACCGTGACCTACCATACCGCAGATGCAGTAACCGCCGTCGAAGCCCTTCTCACTTCTGCGAATCACCTCTCCCAAGTCGACATTCTTCTCGATAAGTTCGGAAATCTCATCGTATGATTTGCCCTGAGCGTCGTATTCATTAAACTTACGCTGAACTTCCATATCAAGCTGGTGGCCGATAGTCTCAAGCATAAGGATTGTGTCGCCCATATCACGAGGATGCTGGCCGATACGAGTTAGATTGGCAAAAACCTCGTCGACATTGGTAAGATTGAAATTACCTGCCAACACCAAAGTACGATCCTTCCAGTTGCTACGACGCAAGAAAGGATGAACGTATGAAAGTCCGGATTTTCCAGTCGTACTGTAACGAAGATGACCTAGGTACATCTCTCCGGCAAACGGAAGATTGTCGGCAGCATAATCAGGGTCAGCCCACACTTCAGGTGTGAGATTCTGATAGTTCTGATAAACTGATTCGAAGATTTTGTCGATAGCCTGACCGCCCTCGGCTCTCTCACGGAAAATGTATTCCTCTCCAGGTTTTGCATGAAGCTTGACACAAGCCAAACCAGCGCCTTCCTGACCGCGGTTGTGTTGCTTTTCCATAAGGATATACAACTTTTCAAGACCGTATTTCCAAGAACCATACTTCTCGTAATAGTACTTAAGCGGCTTTCTTAATCTAACATACGCAATTCCGCACATATCGTTTTATGTGTTAAGTTAATTTCAGTTTGTGATGCAAAATTACACTTTTTTGATTAAAGTGAAAGCAGAATGTAAATCTATTTTGATAGTTTGTGTGTTTTTGTTATTCGGTTAAGGTAATGATAATATATTGAGTATATTTATGACGTTTTTAAAGACGCTAATAAAGGAGTTGTCGTCAATTGTGTTTCCGACAGTATGGAAATGACAGGAGAACGTTGTTCAGGATTGGTTGTTAGTAATGAGGGTGTTATTGATAGATGTATGGTATCAGACGTTGGGTGTCGATCCATATCCTGTCTTGGATCCAACGCATGGCATTGTGATTTATGATGAAACACTTGGTTATTGCAATAAGACGGATGACAATACCGACAGTGATGATTATGAGGATGAGAAACCATCATTTTCTGTCGCTGTGAACGGACGAGAAATCAGAGTGTTGGGTGTGGAATCGTTCTTGATTTTCGACATGGCGGGAAAAGATGTGACAAGCAAGAATGGAGAGCTCAACAATGGAATTTACATTATATGTGTTAATGGAGCAGCGTTGAAGGTGGTTGTGAAAGGTTAATTTCATTGACACTGGAAGAATTAAGATCCAGACTTGTAAGAGTCTGGATTTTTTTTGTATCTTTGTGATATTAACATGTTTTATGATTGTTAAAATTTAGTCATTATGTGGAATGCAAAAAAAGATTTCCTATACGGTATGGCTTTGACATTTGTTCATGGTGTCGGTTCTGCTAAAATCAATTATCTTACTTTAAAATTCAACAGTCTTGAAGATGTGTTTTCCTTATCGCAAAAGGATCTGATGGAGCAGTGTCGTCTAAACGAATCTGCGGCAGTTGCTATTGCGAACAACGGAGTGACATTTCTTCGTCTGGCGGAACGGGAGTTGGAACTGGCGGAGAATAATGGAGTCAGAATATTGTCCCTCTATGATGAAGAATACCCGTCGTCTTTAGTCGACCGCCGTACAGACGCCCCATTCTTCCTATATTATAAAGGCTCCGCGTCTCTCAATAAACGAATTATTATATCCATTGTTGGCACACGCAACATGTCGCACTATGGTAAAGAGTTCACGCAATCGTTTGTCGCGGATATTGCAAAAATGTATCCGGACGCATTGATTGTCAGTGGTCTGGCACGTGGCGTTGATATCACAGCCCATTGTGCGGCGTTGGAAAACGGTCTTGACACGCTAGCTGTGATGGGCACTAATTTCTCTACAATATATCCGGCTGCACACCGTCGCTATATTAAGGATATTATGGAGAATGGGGGAGTGATGTCGCAGTTTCAATACCAAACAACAACGGACAATAAAAACTTTGTGGAACGCAACCGAGTTATTGCTGCTATAGCTGATGTGGTGATTGTGGTGGAAAGTAAAGGAAATGGAGGCTCAATGTATACTGCCGATTGGAGCCATCGTTATGGAGTGCCGTTGTGTGCGTTGCCTGGCGACTATACTCGTGTGCAGAGTGAAGGTTGCAACAATCTGATTCGCAGTGGAAAAGCACATCTGATTACATCTGCTGATGACGTTACTGAAATACTTTCCTGTGGTTTGACCTCTTGTCATTCGTACAGTCAGGATCATTCTTTCCTGCGACGTGAGTCTTCCATTCCGTTGCAAGAATCTCAGGTGAAGCAAATCCCGCAATCATCAGTTTCTGTGGCTCTTAATCTTGACGGAGATAAGCGACTGATTGTGGAATTCCTCTCGTCGACAGGGCCATCACATAAGGATATTATTGCCAGGCATTTGGATAAACCGATTGCAGAGATCGTCGACATGCTCTTTGATCTGGAAATGGATGGCATAGTGCGGGAGACGATGGGAGGCGCTTATGAAGTGGTGTGAATTCATTTCTATGACTCCGCTTATCCGCAAAGATAAAGTATATGACTATACGGATACTTCGACAACTATTTGCCGCTACACTTTCTTGGAGCCTTCAATGCTGAGAAAAATCGCATTCATCCCATATCTATGCGACTGGATGTGACTTGACACCGTCGGGTTAATTCATTCTTTCCAAAACTTCTCGTCTTCAAATTTATTTGTAGGACGATAATCCAACGCATTATGAGGAAACTCTTTTGGCATTTCAAGATAGACAAAGGATTCCCCACAATCTATGAAAAACTGTTTCTTTTCTGGATCATAATAAGCCGGGTTATATATGTGTTTATCATCCATTAGGTAAGCACATCTTTTTTTGTCTACATCAATGATAATAAACTTGCTTTTACCATATAATTCTTTCTTGGCCAACATGTATCTGCCATCATAAGAAATAGATACAAGTTTCGCACCTATTGCAATAGTATCTACCTTGTTTAAGTTGCCTGATTCTGCTTTGCATATAGCAAATGAATAGTCTTCAGAACCTTCAAATGGAGTGACATATTCTACACAATAAATATAATCATCATTCACAATTTCAAAATCTACACAATGTTCAATTTCAATTGTCTTTTTCTTTATATTATCAATGTTTTTTACATCAATAATATAAACATATTTGTCTTCTTCATCAAACCCATACGGTGGAGCATATTGATTATAACATACTACATATTGTCCATTTTTATAAAAAGAAACTTTTAGAGGTTTGTCGTCAACATTGTAATTAGATTGTATAAGTTTATAAATTTTACCATTGTTTTCTATCCAAACATCTTGGTATTCAGTTTCAACTGTGATGATATCTTTATGCAAAACTCCAGAAATAAGAATATTCTCATTATATACAGAAACTCCATAAATAATGTTTCCACTTTGGAGATTTATCTTTTCTGTATCATCACAATACAATGTCATACTTAATCCTTTTTGCATATACGAATTATAAGAATTCTTGTCAATTTCAGCATAAACCGGGGTTCCATTATATTGCCCTATTTTAGTTTTTGGAACTAACCCTATACGAACTTTTTTGACAAAAATTCCATATTCAATATTACTATAATATTGAATGTTTTCACTAGAACATGAAACGCATAGCATTATTATAAAGAAAGTTATTACCGCTCTCATTTTTTTATATATTTATAAAATTTAGTATTGTTCATCAGATTATTACGATCCATAGTTGCATATATAGGAGCATTTGCAGATTTGACAAACATTCCACATTCTATTATGCTCAACTATTCTAGAAACGGTCTTCACTTTTTTATCCAAAGATTCTTCTTGAAGAGTTGAAGTTTCTGTTCGTGAATCAGTTTGCGATGATGACGAATACAAAGACATATTATCCAACACCTCGTCAAAATCAACTTTACCTAAAATCTCTTCTGTATCCTTTGCTTGCTGATTCGCGTCACCTTTTACTATTCCTAAATAATTCAACCACCTAAACACCAGGCGAACCGGATAATCGTCGAGGATCGCTCCCCCTACATTGCTATTGTAAAAATAGAAACTTTATTTGACATTAGATGCAATTTTATTTAACTTTGTGGCAAACAAAGAATTTATGTGTAATATAAGACTTTTGGCGGCTGCGTTTCTTGTGCAGATTTGTGTAGTGGCAAATGCATTGGAAAAGAACAGCACATACGCCAGCTATATCTCGAAATACAATAAGATTGCCGTTGAGGAGATGCGCAACAACGGCGTGCCTGCAAGTATCACACTGGCTCAAGGTTTGCTTGAGAGCGGTGCTGGTTTGAGTGAACTTGCAAAGAAAAGCAACAATCATTTCGGAATCAAATGCCACAACGAGTGGAAGGGGGAACGTGTCTACCATGACGACGACAAACTACAGGAGTGTTTCCGTAAGTACAATAATCCTGAGGAGTCGTTTGTCGACCACTCTTTGTTTTTGAAGAAGGCTCGTTATGCCTCTTTGTTCACTTTGGATCCTACCGACTATAAGGGTTGGGCAAAGGGTTTGAAGCAGTGTGGTTATGCAACAGAACCACGTTATGCTGAGCGTTTGATTGATTTGATCGAGACATACGAACTTTTCAAGTACGATAGAAAGACTGATATCGCTGAGGTTGTAAAGACAGTTCAGGAGGATCAGGTTGTTGCTGAGACAGAGAAAAAATATCTCACTGAAAGTGCGATGGGTAGCATTGCTGTCGGCCCATACCACAAGATCATCAAGGTGAAGGGAAGAAAGGCAATCGAGGCTAGAAAAGGCGATACATACGAATCGTTGGCAAAGGAGTTCGGTATGCGTCCGTGGGAGCTTCGTTGGGCTAACCGTGCAAAACGTTACGACTCTATCGAGGTAGGTTCTCCTGTATATTTGCGTCGTTGGTAATAATTAGACGGATGAAGACAAAGTTCAAATTGCAGTATAAGATTTATTTGGTTTTGGCTTACGTAATGGCAGTGCTTTATTGCGTAAAGTACTATGACGAACCTGCCAAATTGATTCTGATTATAGCGTTGCTTGCTTTCATTGTGTGGAACTTGCCAGTCTACGAAGCGACTGAGGATGCAATCGTTGAGTGGAAACTCGGTATTCCTGGAATCTTGAAAGGCAAGGTGTTCAGGTATAGTGAGATTACACGCTATATGCCAGATAATAAGAATGCAAGGTTGAGCAATTATGGAATTTACACAGAAAATGACTCAATATTCTTGTCAGAACGAAGGTTCTCGAATCTGAAGGAATTCATTGAATATTGCCAAACAAAAAAGTAGAGACGTGCTGACGCGACGTCTCTACAAGATTATCGGATGATTTTGAAAACTCCGTTTTCTTCTATTTTTATGATTTTAGACGGGTTTGACGGCGTCTTGTCGTCACGCCTGAACTTCACAACATAGTCGGCTGCATTAAGGATCTCTTCGCTTATCTCTGCAAAGAATTTAGCTGAAGGTTCGCCGGAAATGTTGGCCGATGTAGATACGATAGGAAAACCGAATCTTTCACACAATGCGTGGCTGAATTTCTCTGTTGTCACGCGGATTCCTACACTTCCGTCTTCAGCAATGACGTTAGGTGCGAGACCTTTTGCTTTGGAATAGATGATGGTAGTCGGAGTGTCAGTACACTCAATCAAATCCCATGCGATATCCGGCATCGCATCTGTGTATAGAGGAATGCGTCCTGGTGCGTCGACAAGCATGATCATGGATTTTGAATCAGCTCTACGCTTGATTTCGAACACCTTCTTTACCGCTTCTTCGTTTCTTGCATCGCAACCGATTCCCCAGATCGTGTCAGTAGGATATACGATGATTCCGCCGTTACGCAATGTGTCTATTGCGGCTTTTATATCCTCTTTATCGTAATTCTCGTTCATTACTCTTCTCTTTTTCTGCGTTTCAACTCAAAGTCCTTACCCAAGTATTTCTCCTTCACGATGGCATTTGCAGCAAGCTCTTCAGGTGTGCCTTTGAAAAGGATCTTACCCTCGAATAGAAGGTACGCACGGTCTGTAATCTGCAATGTCTCATCCACGTTGTGGTCTGTGATAAGGATTCCGATATTCTTATCCTTTAGTTTCCACACGATATTCTGAATGTCGGCAACGGCGATTGGGTCGACTCCGGCAAACGGTTCGTCAAGCATGATGAACTTTGGCTCGATAGCCAAGCAACGGGCGATCTCTGTACGACGACGCTCACCTCCGGAAAGACGGTCTCCAAGGTTGTGGCGCACGTGGTTAAGGTTGAACTCGTCGATGAGGCTTTCCAACTTCTCTTTCTGATACTCCTTAGAGAAGTTTGTCATCTCAAGCACAGATTTGATGTTGTCCTCCACGCTCATCTTTCTGAATACAGAAGCCTCCTGCGGTAGATATCCTACACCTTTTTGGGCTCTTCTGTAGACTGGGTCTTTTGTGATTTCCTCGTCGTCAAGGAAGATGCGTCCTGCATTTGGAACGATAAGACCTGTAGTCATATAGAAAGTGGTAGTCTTTCCGGCTCCGTTTGGGCCAAGCAAACCTACGATTTCTCCCTGCTTTACATTGATCGAAACATTGTTGGCGACAGTACGTTCTCCATACTTCTTCACCAATCCTTCAGTACGCAACGTCATGCGTCCCTCTTCGATGTGGATTTCATCTTTAGAGTTCAGCATCGCAAGCTGCATTGCTTCAATCTCTGAGTTTGATATTGTTATTTCTTTTTCACTCATGACAATCAAATTCTGTAGTCACTTTACATTTCAAATGAGAAAGGAAGGAATGATCCGATTCCTTTTATGTAATAGATTACCTCTGTTCCGTAGAGATAAACATCAATTTTCTTTTTCCCTCTGGCTTCTGCTTCACATAACACTTGCAGACAAGCACCGCATGGGACGATAGGATTTGCGATAAAACTACCCTTTGTCTCGGCTGCGATTGCCAATGTCGTTATTGCTTCTGTCGGATACTGTGCACCTGTAGCGAAAACGGCTGTACGCTCTGCACATAGTCCGCTTGGGTAGGCGACATTCTCTTGGTTTGATCCGCAGACAATGTGTCCGCCGTCAGTCTCCAAGGCAGCTCCTACATGAAAGTTGGAGTAGGGTGCATAAGAAGTTTTTGTCGCTTCCTTTGCCTTCTCGATCAAATTCTTGATGTTCTCTGGCAATTCGTCAAACGACACTTCGTAATATTCTATATTTTTATTTCTGCTTATCATAGATTGTCGATCACTTTGTTAAGAAAAAATTTGTTTTCATCCTTAGGCATCATCACCTTAAGTCCGTGGTGGATGATTCGGATGTGGATATCTTTCTCTTCGATCACAGGCTCTCCGTCGATATGGAATTCACCACCTTCCTCTCGGCATAGTGTGATGTCTGTCGCCTCTACGAAAGTAAAGTATCTTGATCTTAGAAGGGATCCTGTCATCAGACGTGCGATCACTGTCGGGATGGCAAAGAAAGTAAACGGTTTCAAGACACAGACATTGAGGATTCCGTCTGCAATGTTTGCACCGGGAGCGATATACGCGTTGTTTCCCCATTGAGCTGCATTGGCAATTGTGATAAGGAATGCCTTCTGCAATACCGCCATATTGTTTGCCTTGATGACGTATGTGTATGGCTTGTAGTTCCAGTATTCTCTCACCACAGTCTTGATATACGAGATCAAGCCTCTGCTCTTCATGTTGCTGAATGAGTGGCTCACGTGTGCATCAAAACCGGTTCCGCAAGTGCAGAAGAAACATCTGTCGTTGGCTTTTGCGTAATCGATATGTTCTTCTTCAGCTTCGTTGATCTGCTGGATGGCTCTCGACTTCACCATCGAGTATCCAAGATGGCGGCCAAGACCGTTGCCTGAACCAAGAGGAATGATAGCCAAAGCTGTGTTCGTGTGTACGATTGCCGACGCGATCTCATTCACAGTTCCGTCGCCGCCACATGCCACAACTACATCGTAGCCCTCGGCTGAAAGCTGTTGAGCTAGCTCCTTGCCATGACCGGCATATTGAGTGTAGACAATCTTGGACTCGAATTTCTCCTTGTTCAAAGTCTTCTCTATCAACTCAGGAAGCGACTCTTTGCTTTTCGTTCCGCTCTTGGGATTTATAATGAAAGCGATTCTTTTTTTCATTTCAGATTAATCTTCTGGGGCATCCTCTTCCACCTGCAAGTTGTCGATGATCAACTCCTGGCGTTCACGAGTGTTGATTCCCATATAGAAACTCAAAATGTTTGCCACGTCATCCTCTTTTCTTAGCTGCACCTGGTCAAGACGGATGTTCTTGCCGATAACGTCGCGGAACTCCTCTGGGGAAATCTCTCCAAGTCCCTTGAATCGTGTGATTTCGGCGTTCTTTCCGATCTCTTTGATTGCATGCTCTCTCTCTGCGTCGTCGTAGCAGTAGAATGTGCGTTGCTTGTCGCGTACACGGAATAGAGGAGTCTGAAGGATATATACGTGTCCTTTCTTCACCAAATCAGGGAAGAATTGAAGGAAGAATGTCAATAGAAGCAGGCGGATGTGCATACCGTCGACATCGGCGTCGGTTGCGATGATTACGCGGTTGTAGCGCAATCCTTCCAATCCGTCTTCAATATTCAGAGCAGCCTGAAGAAGGTTCATCTCCTCGTTCTCGTAAACGAGTTTCTTGGATTCTCCGTAGCTGTTCTTTGGTTTACCGCGAAGACTGAACACAGCTTGTGTATTCACATCACGGATCTTTGTGATACTTCCGGATGCAGAATCTCCCTCGGTGATGAAAATGCTAGTCAGGTCGCGAGTGTCTACGTCGCCCTTAGGTGCTTTGGTGTCGTTGAAATGGACACTGCAGTCGCGAAGTTTCTTGTTGTGTAGATTAACACGTTTGTTACGCTCTTTCGCTTGCTTAGACACTCCAGCCAATGCCTTTCTCTCCTTTTCGGAATCTTTGATCTTCTGTAGCATTGTCTCTGCTACATCGGCATTGATGTGTAGGAACTTGTCAAGTTCTGTGGCGATGAAATCGTTGACGCTCTTGTTGATGCTATCTCCGTTTGGAGCCATGTCTTTTGAACTTAGCTTGTTCTTAGTCTGGCTCTCGAACATTGGTTCCTCGATATTGATGGCGATTGCTGCCACGATACCGTTGCGGATGTCGGCAAGGTCTAGATTCTTATTGAAAAACTCTTTGATTGTCTTTCCGATACCCTCTCTTAGTGCTGCCTGGTGTGGACCTCCTAGAGACGTGTTCTGTCCGTTGACGAAAGAGTAGTATTCCTCGTTGTTCTGGTCGGCATGTGTAAGAGCAATCTCCATATCATCGTTTTTGAAGTGGATGATAGGGTATAGCGAATCGGATGTCATTCTGTCGTTAAGTAGGTCTTTAAGACCATATCTTGATGAAATCTTCTTTCCGTTATAGATGATTGCAAGACCAGTGTTAAGGTATGCGTAGTTTTGAAGCTGCTCCTCGATAAAATCCTTACGGAAAGAGTAGTTTTCAAAAATTGTATTATCTGGTTCAAACTCGACGAACGTTCCGCGAGCTTCATTTTCTGTATTGTCGACGACACCTGAGTCGGAGACCAACTTTCCCTGTTTGAACTCCATGCGTCTGCATTTGCCGTCACGATATGCACCGACTGCAAATTTCCAAGAAAGGGCATTAACGGCTTTCAAACCCACACCGTTAAGTCCGACTGATTTCTTGAAGGCTTTTGAATCGTACTTACCACCAGAGTTTAGCTTGGACACTGCCATCATCATCACGTCGTCGCCTGCCTTGTTTGTTCCCAACGGAATACCACGACCGTTATCGCGGATGCGTACCTTGCCATCAGCCATCGTGACTTCAATCTGCTTGCCTTCGCCCATGCGGTATTCGTCGATGGAGTTGTCTATCGCCTCTTTGATTAGGATATAGATACCGTCGTCGGAGTGCGAACCGTCGCCGGCGCGTCCGATATACATACCATAGCGAAGACGGATATGCTCGATGTCTTCAAGGTGACGTATGTTGTTCTCGTCGTAGATTACAGTTTTGTCTGCAACCGGTTGTGTGAAGTCTAATTCTTCTGCCATTACTAAGTATCTTTGTTTTCAGACGGCTAGAAATGCCGTGATATTATAATTGTCCGCTTTCAACAAGCAGAATTATTCTGTTTACGATCTGGTTCTCCTCCTTAGTCTCGTCGAAGCCGACTTTAAGGTCTGCGCCTAGGATTTTCGCGAATCCTTGCCAGAAAAACGCACGGAATCCACCACGAAGCTCTTTAACGATTTCGTAGCCTGTCATATCACACTCTCTGTCGACAAGACGGATAAGCATCTTGCCCTGACGCAATGAAAGCTTCTTAAGCATTGGTTCATATTGAGTGTAAATCTCGTCCTCTTTTTGCTTCATGAATGCCTTTTTCTCCTTATCGCTCATCCCTTCCATCTGAGTGTGAAGGTCGTTAAGCATAGTGCCGATAAGCTTAGCCCACGGAAGCGTCTTCTTGACATCGCGCACTGTTCTCCAATAGAATTTCTCCTGCTTTTCGCTTTTGAACTCCAATGGAGGGAACACGTAAAGGTTAGGTAGTCCTGCCACAAGAATAGTGTCGCCGTTTTCCACGGTTGCACGGAAAACTATGCCTTCTTCATTCTTCAGCTCCGATGCGTGGCTGATAGTGCAGAAAAAAGCACACAAGATTGTGACTATATGTAAGATTTTCTTCTTCATAATTGCTTACTTTAAAGACATCTCCATTTTGCAAATATAACATTTTTTGTAGAAAAACGATGCTGCTTTTCAAGCAAATTGATTTTGTGTCTGAGAATTAACAAAATTTTGCGAAACGATGTAGAGGCGCCATATTGTGACGTCTCTGTAATTACTGATTTGTATGGTGTTTTTATGTGTTATTCTGCGTATTTGGTAGGATACCACGCTGTTATCAATCCGATGGAAAGAACGGAGATGATGATGATCACGATATCCCAGAAATGTACGGCAACGGGATAGTACTTGATTACGAAGTCGCTTCCTTCGCTCAACTTGATGATTCCGAACCAGCTTTGTAGTCCGCATAGAATCAGACCAAGCACCACGCCGGCAATGCAGCCGATAGCAGTGACTAGCCAGCCTTCAAGAAGGAATATTCTGCGGATGGTGCTATCTGTTGCACCAAGATGTTTGAGTGTATGAATGTCGTTCTTTTTCTCAATGATAAGCATCGACAATGATCCGATGATATTGACTATGGCAATCATCAATACGAAGAACAGAATCAGGAATGTCACCCATTTCTCTACTTGTAGCATTCTGTAGAAATC
This sequence comes from Paludibacteraceae bacterium, assembly GCA_045629285.1. Taxonomy (GTDB): domain Bacteria; phylum Bacteroidota; class Bacteroidia; order Bacteroidales; family Paludibacteraceae; genus UBA1723. The sequence goes on from JAZQQY010000034.1 coordinate 138,170, forward strand.
GGCGTGAAGAGTCTCTTTGTCCAACACTTCGAATGTGAATCCGTCGACGTCGGACAATGACTTCTCTATCTGTTTCTTGATTGATTCAACGTTGGCTCCATCTTTGACTTTGATGTCGATATGTGAGATGTCGTGTGCCTCATAACCGTACATCTCTCTTGCCACATTGATTGGTATAAATGCGAATTTGGAATCGGTCTCCTGTTGGTTGACCGAGTAGAGCCCGCTCACGAATATTTGAATCTGGTTGAATGCGCCTTCCGGGTTGGACATGTTCACTTTTGCATCGTGGATGGGAGTGTAAAGTGTGATGGGCTGAACGAAGTGGATGCTGGCATTTAGTTGCGCTGCAAGAGCTACGCCAAGCACCATGTAAGGGACATCATCTTTGCCGACGTTGAATTCGCCTGCGTAGATTATGTCTTTGTTGATTATGTTGTAGTAGTTGGCATCCACACCGCATAGTGTGGCAGACGTCTGTTTCTCGCCGTTCATTAGCACAACACCGTCGGAAAGAACTGGTGCAAATGTTTTGACGCCATCGATTTTTTTGATTTCCGCTAATTGAGGTAGTGTGTCCGGATAAATCTTGCCTTCCTTAGGCTGGATTCTCAAATCCGGGTCAAACGACGAGTATAGGTCGCCGACCACACTTTGGAATCCGTTGTAGACGCTAAGTATACATACGAGCGCCAACGACGCTACACAAATGCCCGTGGCGCATACGCCAGAGACAATGTTGATGGCATTTTGCTTCTTCTTGGAAAAGAGATAGCGTAGGGCAACTCGTAGTTCGAAGCGCATTGTGGATTAGTCTTCGTTTGTTTCAGACTCGTTATCTGTGGCTGCGTTGACTGCATCTCTGTCGACAGCAAGCAGACGGTCGATTGTCTCAAGCTTGTCTAGAGTCTCGTCAAGTTTGAAGATCAACTCAGGAATCACGCGCACCTGATTCTTGATTCTCTTTCCAAGTTCGTAACGGATGCTGCGGCTGCTGTTCTTCAAAGTTTCGATAACGTATTCGCTCTGCGACTGAGGGAAGACGCTGATGTATGCTTTGGCAACACTCAAATCTGGTGAGATTCTCACCTCTGATACAGAAAGGATTGTGCCTTTGAATGTAGAAGATACGTGGATGAACATGTCTCCCAACTCTTTCTGTAGCAGTCTTTCAATTCTATTTAATCTTGTATTCTCCATATTCTTTTTCAGTTAGACTGCAAAGTTAATGATTTTTTGTCAACTTCTTGCGCTTAATCATTCATTTGAGTATAAACAAAAAAGTGCGGCGGGGTTTCCGTCGCACTTTTTGTCTTTATTGTCTTATGATTTATTCAGCACTTGGAGCCTCAACCTTTGACTTAGGAGCGATGTGGATAGATACCTTTACGTAAGACCAACCCTTCTCGTCGAATGTTCCGTCTTCCTTAGCACCAACACCCTGAAGACCCTTGTATGCAGAAACCATGATGTTGTAATCCTTGCTGTTTACAGCGTGCTGAACAGGAACGTTCTTCTCACCGATTAGGTAACCCTCGCCAACGTTGATTGAAGAGAATGCACCTGTCTCATTGTCAATCTGACCTGGCCACAAGTAAACTACTAGAGTAAGCTCACCAACCTCGTTGATGTATGGAACACCATCCTTGTCAGTCTTACCAACGTAAGAAGGATATAGATCACAGATGTTGTCAACGTTGATGTGAACGTTCTCACCCTTCTTTACGAATACGTAAGCACCTTCACCGTTACCGTCCTTAACACCTACGTGCTCCTCACCCTCGATAGCAGCGTTCATGTAAAGCTTGTCACCGTTCTGGATAGCGAAGTCGTCAGCGATTACGATATACTCAGACTTGATGTCAAGGTCGATTAGGATGTTAGTCTCACATCCGTCAGGAAGATCTGGAACTGTCTCTTGCTCCTTACCTGGGTTGTACTCAGGGAACTTAGGAGTCCAGTTTCCGTGGATCTCTGTCTCTGTATCCAAAACGTCACAGATAACCAAACCGCTTGGGCAACCACCACCACGAAGAGTGACCTTGTGCTCTGGAGCGAAGATGTGGCAGTTCATGTTAGTACCGTTGAACTCGATGTCTCCCATTGGAACAAGAACTACGTTGTGATCCATAGTCTCCTGAGAGTGGTCTGTCTCGAATGTGTAGTTAGTAGTACCCTTCTCAAACCAAGGTCCCATAACTCCGTAGTTGCTTCCTGTCATGCTACCATTGCTGTTCCAAGAAAGAGCCTCACCGTCCAATACGATTACTTTGTATCCTGCGTATTCGTGAACCTCGTATGTGTAGTTAGAAACAACACCGTTCTGATCCTTATAGTTCTCGAAAGATGCTGGAGTCTTCAATGCCTCATCTATGAACTGCTGAGCCATTGCGAACTTATCATCGAACCACTCGTCACCAACCTTTACAGCTACACGCTTCTTGCCGATAACCATCTTAGTGACATCGCAGTTAGAACCTGTAAGTAGCAATCCCTGATCGTTCTGTTCTGGCTCAAGACTCTGTCTCTCACCCTTGTCGTTGATGAACCAAGAGTAAGTCATACGATTGTTGTCAAGAGTACCTGTTGCAACATTCTTACAAGCCCAACCGTTCTCTCCGTGGAAGAAACCGTAACCCTCATTACAGATTACGTTAACGTACTCCATTGAGATATTCTTGTCGATTTCTACAATTTCACCCTTCTGATTTTTTACATAGGCAACGCTGAAATCCTTGTCGTTTCTAACTGGAGCAACTGACATAGAAGCATCTCCGATGTATGCTCTAGTGATAGCGTCAACCTTAACAAGGTTTGATGACTGCTTCTGTGAATCACCTCCTAGTGGTGTTTCGTCCTCGCTTGTACATGATGCCAATGCAAATGCTGCACAAGACAATACAAATAATTTTTTCATTTTGTTTTTTTTAGTTTTTCTTAAATCAACTAAACTTTATCAACCTCTCCGTATTGTTAATATATGTTTTTGCTATCTTTTTTAGGACCTAATCAAAAACGATGCAAAGATATACACTTTATTTATGTCCGACAAATATTTTTTACTGATTTTATTTTTATGCCATTTTGCTGGTTTATGCTGATAAATGGTCTTTTTTATGCAGAAAATATGCAAAAATTTATGTGCGTATATATTCTTTTTTAGTAAGATTTCTAGATATATATAGAGAATCCGCAGTTTGTTAAAAAATGTAATTATTGTATATTATTATATGGCTCTTTCCGTTTGTTAAATATAGGTTAAGCTTTTTTAACTTTTCCTATCTCTTTTTTTCGTATTTTTGTGGTGTTAATAGAATTTTATAATGGCAGACGGATATTTGGAAAGTCGTTTTGACGCATACCAGAAGAAGAAAGCGGAGTGGGAACGAAAGAAAAAACTTGGACTTCTCAAAAAGAAGAAAACTTCTGATGACGCTAAATCAAAAGATGCAGATAAATGATTGATGCATAATGAAATGCATGATGTAGACTTGAAGACTTTTTGTCTCTAAAATCTTAAAATCAAAACATTATGAAACGAGTCGTATATATAATAATGTATATGTTGCTGATGTCGACAACAATCGCGTCGGCTCAGACAACCTATGCAAGCAAGAAGGAAATCAAGGAGTATGAGACTGCTGTGCTTTTGATGGGAGCCGGTAAATATACTGAGGCTTTGCCTAAACTTCAGACTTTGGTGAAAACCAACAAAGAGTTTGTCGATGCGGCATGGACTTTGTCTGAACTCTATGGCTACATGAACAATGAGGCTAAGATGCTACAGACTCTTGAGGCTGTCGCTAAACCTAAGCTTCCTCGCTACTATAATTCAGTAATGCGTCTTGCTAAGGCTTATCATAACACTTGTAACTATGAGAAGGCTATCGCTACGTATGAACTGATTCCTCAAAAGGAGATGACTTACTATAAAATGGCTCAGAAGGCTATTGCTCAGTGTAAAGATGGTATTGAACTTGCTGCGTCGCCTATCCCTTTCCAGGCAAAAAATATGGGTCCGAATATCAATACTCAGTATGACGATTATTGGCCTTCAATCACTGCCGACGAGAGCTTGTTCTCTACTACCGTAAATATCGGTAAACTTGAAGGTCAGTCGACTGTCGGCAAGGGTGTTCATGAGGATATCTTTATTTCCAAGAAACTTAACGGCAATTGGGGTAAGATTGAGAATGCAGGTCAAGCTCTTAACTCTATCGGCAATGAGGGCGCTCAGTGTTTTTCTTTGGATGGCCGCTACCTCTTCTTTATCGCTTGTGATCGTCAGCAGGGTATGGGTGGATGCGATATCTATTATTCTATCCGTGAAGGCGACGACTGGTCGAGAGCAATCAACCCTGGTGCTCCGCTAAACTCCAAGCATTGGGAGACATATCCAAGTTTGAGCCCGACTGGTGATGAACTGTATTTTGCCAGCACACGTCCAGGTGGTGTCGGAAAGTCTGATATCTGGAAATGTAAGGTGACGATCAAGGATGATGGTTTGCTTGAGTTTTCTGAGCCTGTGAATGTCGGTGCTCCAATCAACACTCCTGACGATGAGCAGTCTCCGTTTATCCATGCCGACAACCATACTTTGTTTTTCTCTTCTAAGGGTCACAAAGGTTTGGGTAAGATGGATATCTTCGTTTCATACAAAGACGAAAACGGCAAATGGAGTCATCCTAAGAACATGGGTTATCCTCTTAATACTTGTAAGGATGAAATCGGTTTCGTGGTGAATGCTAACGGTGACAAGGCTTACTACTCTTCCGATGGTCAGGAAAAGAATGGCAAGGGTAGAGAAGTGTATGAGATCAACATGGATAAGAGCCCGTTGAAACCGTTGAAGAAGATGAAGTATAGCCGTGGAAAGATTGTCGACGAGGCGACTGGTAAACCAATCCAGACTAAGATCAATGTCTACAGCACGAAGAATAATGAGAAGGTGTTTACTTCAGTTTCTGATAAGTCGACGGGAGAGTTCGTGACTTGTGTGCCAGAAGGCGAGGAGACAGGATTGAATGTCAACAAGCGTGGCTATATGCTTATCAGTGAGCATTTTGAAAATGATAGGGCTGTTAAGATTGATGATAAAAAGGGTATCTCATTGGAGAAAATCGAGGTTGGAAAGAAGATTACTCTTAAGAATATTTTCTATGATTTCGACAAGTCGACTCTAAAGACTGCTTCATATAATGAGTTGAACAACCTTATCCAGTTTATGAAGACTAACCCTACTGTGAAAATTCGTTTGTGTGGTCATACTGATAGCAAAGGTAATGCAGAATATAACAAGACATTGTCGGATTCACGTGCCAAGACAGCATACGATTATATCGTGAAGCATGGTATCAATGCCAATCGTTTGGAGTATAAGGGTTACGGTGCTGAACAGCCGATTGCCGACAACAAGACTGACGCAGGTAGAGCTCTTAACCGTCGTACTGAATTCTTGATTATTGCAAAATAAAGCTACTCTTGGATTCATAGAAGGGATTGTCTTTTTGATGTTTGTGATTTTGACATTTCTATGCCTTTCCGGTGTAGCTTCGTTTTTGATATTTTTGATGAAATGACTCTTTATGGTTGTGATTGCGTCTTTAATAGTATTCGATATCCGTTGGGAGCCTCCGTACAAACGATCGCAACAAGAACCGGTGATTGTAGATTCTGTGGCAGGAGATTCTGTTGAATGTACGGACTTTGTAGGAAAAGAATGTGATATAGAATAGGATCGTTATTGCTAATTTGCCAGAGTAAAATATGAAGAGTAAAAATACGAAAAGAGGGTGTATCAAAATTGATATGCCCTCTTTTCGTATGCAAAAAAACAGATGCTCCTCGTTCAGCAGATTTTTGCACCTTGTGTGCAACCTGAAACTTGAACCCAAATGTACTGAGCCATTCTTATGTGAGATCAGAAACTTCTATTTCTCTGGAATCTGATTATCTTTTAATCTCTTTCTTGTCTCCAACAATATAGATGCCAGGTGTCAAACCATCAAGTGCACTTTCTGTTTTTACCTGATTTTTGATCATTACACCATTCGGATTATAAACATTAACCAATCCATTTTCGTTGTCGGAAGAAAGTGTTTTGACAGCTGAATTGTTTCCTTCAACCGGCAATACTAATTCAGCAGAAAAAGCAATCTCTCTGTTGTCGTCAATAGAGCAAATAGTTGTGATCTTGGCGGCTTTTGAACCAGTGAATTTACATGTGTAGCCAAAATCTCCCTTGTCGCCAATGTTTAATGTTTCAATTGTATATCTGACGACACCGGCATAATTGTTTGGATAAACAGATGGCTCGAATTTAGCTTTTGTTGACGGATCGGTAAAACCGACAAATTCGAAGCCGGCTGGGATAGTGTCGACAATCCTTACGTTTTCTGCGATATGTCCGTTCTTCTCAGGTGAGTTACCCAATACTTTACGCCAAACATAACCGTCGAACTCCTCTACCAATACAGTCTCATTTACTTTGTCTACAATATCACAAGCACTTTCCAACAATTTGTCGATGGATTTGATTTGAGTCTCATCCTGATAAGATGGAGTGATCGGATAGTAGAATCCAGTGTCGGAATCCGAGTCGATCTTCGACCATCCACTAGCAAAATCAATGCTGCCCCATGAAGAATCATAGAAACGCATGACGACTCTCAATGGATATTTGGCTCCTTCGCAAGTGAATCCTGAGGCTCCTGCCATCTCGTTCAAATATAAAGTTGATGTCGACAATGCGTGTGGAAACTGTACCGTGAACTTGTGGGTGCCGTCTTCCAACTTATAATCATTGAATATGAATTCGCTTGCGTTAGATGCCATTGTCGCTCCATTCTGAGTTCCTTCCAACAGATCGAAACTACACTGCAAGCCAGCGGCTCCCTTCATGTCCTTGAAGAACGTAATACGGTAGTTTCCGTTGTCAACGTAAGGTTCGACGGCATCATTGTAAAGCTTCGTCATTATGTTGTACTGATTGCCTTTGTCTTCCGCAGCCACAGCCCAATTGACACGTGTGCGACCTCCAGTCAGCCATGGAATTGTATCGTTGGCATAGGCAACATTGAATTTGACTGTCTCGCCCTCCACAAGTTTATCTACGTTGGCGGTCTTAGTCACACTGATTGCAGTAGGTGTGACATCAATGCTGTTGCGCTGCATTGTGACAGTCTCGTAGTTGGGATATTCATTTGTCTCTGCTGTTTCACAATCTTTACATGTCAACTTGGCAGTCGTTTTGTACCTGCCGCTTGCTCCTGCCTTTGCTTTGCAAGTGTAACTGACAGTGCCGATTGTCTTTGCCAAATTAGGAGCATTGAAGTTTAATTCTGCTCCTTCCTGATCTGCATCACTCTTTAATCCAGCGACGGTGCCGATCTTCCAAGTCACTGTGTGGCTGGCTGCATCGTAAACACCTTTATTATCTGCATTGATGAATATAAAGTCGTCAGGCACCTTCTCTACGATGGTCACATTTTCCGCGTCGACTGAACCGAAATTACGGTACGACAACAGATATATGATCTCATCTCCTACATGGCAGAAAGAGACACTGTCTTTGATTGCTCTGTATATTTTCATGTTTGGTTGTGCATTCATGACAGACGGTGCCATGAAATTGCCTGTTAACGCCATCAATCCTAACTGTCTGAACCATCCGCTCATATAGTTAGGGACAACAGTTCCGTCGTCTTTTCTTGATTTGATATCCCATACTTGATAAATGTTTCCGTAAAGTTCGCCCATCAAATCATAGTCCTGGGCTCCGATTGCGGCAAACGAAGCGGCTCCTTTTTGCATACTCAAAGACGACGAGTATTTCGACTCCAACGTCAACCCTGTCATTGGGTCGATCTGCCATCCCATCATTCGTGAACCGGTGTATGGGATTATCTTGTCGCTTTTCTCGTAACATGCGGTGCCTCCGTCCTCATTCCAATGAGCAGGGTCGGCCATATATTTGCTCATTTTTATCGCTGCATCATACTCGAAAGTATTGCCTCCATCTTCAGCTTGGTGAGTGACTGGATTCCATGTATAATCTGGGTTTCCATGCCATACATAGTTGCTGATAGTACGCAAAGGACAACGATAGTCTTCGCCTTCGTTAAAATTTGTGTAGGCAGTTGTCTTGCCGTCATCGCTAACCACACTCCATCCTGCAGTAGGCAAAGAATAGCTGTTTTTGCCGATAAGGTCTCCTATCAGCCAGTCGGAAGATGCTTCCGCACGACGGAATTGCTCAGCCTCCCAGTCGTTTGTCGCCCCTAACTCTTTGCTCAATGAGATTAGCAAATCGTGGAATTCGCGGAAATATGCCGGAGCAACATAGTCGACATGCTGTTTGTCACCTCCTTCGAATTCAGGAAAGACTAAGACTCCGTCGGCATTCTTGATGTAGTTTTCTTTTTTGCTTGCCCAGCCGGTTTGCTCTGTCCATGTGTCGCCTCCACGTGGATAGCCATCCAATCCGATTATTCCTGTGTTGACTTTCATAGGGTTGTCTCCGGCATGACGTGTTGTCATTGCCACCAAGCCACGGATGACATTGATCATTTCCTGCTTGTAGCTGATTGGACTTCCACTGAAATCCAACACTTTATTTCCCTCTTCGTCTAGCATGAATTCTCCCCACTGCTTATAGGCGACATAAAGAGCTAAAGCGATATCCACGTCGCCATCTGCGGCAGAGTTCTCATTGTCTGTGATGGCGTAGTCGTTATACTCATAACCTGGCTGAGTCTCGGTGCCGTCAATATATTTCTTGGTTTTCACACGACGTTTGTCATGCGTACACATCCAGTATCCGTCGAAAGTGACTTTGTCGCCCATATAGGCTGCAGCCAATAGAGCATATCCGTCGCCTTCAGAACAATCGTATGCGGCTTTGTAGGGAGTCCAGATATACTTTATGCCTTTCCACTCGTCTCCTGTATATTCAAATTCGTTGGCATGCTGCTGATAAGCTTCACGTATCTGTTTTTCCATTTCAATGTGAGTGAGGCCCTCTGGATTTTTTGTTCCTAGATTACCGCCACAAGCATAATTAAGAAATTGAGGAAACGGGAATGCTGGATTTCCTGAGTTGACATGAACGGTGACAGCGTTGCCTGAATTCACTCCTAAAGTTATTAGGGCAGCCAACAGGCTTGCCTTTGTCTTGTTTTGTTTAGTCATTAGATTTTATTGTTTTTGTTTAATTGTCCAAAAATACTGATTTTATGTCGCAATTGCTCTTCTAAAATCAAAAAAGTGGATTTTGGGGAGTATGGCGTCCATTCAAAACAAAAAGACGGTCGGAAAGAATCTCCAACCGTCTTTTATGGTTATAGTGACTATCTATTAGATGTACTGAGTCAATCTCATGTCGCCCTTCTCTGCGAAAGCAGTGTGGAATGCGAATGCGTTCTTCAAAGAGTGAGGAGTGTGAGTTGCTCCGCCAAGCTTCAAGTAATCCCACATTAGCTGCTTGTAGTCTGGGTGAACACAGTTCTCGATGATTGTCTTTGCACGCTCAAGTGGAGCAAGACCACGAAGGTCTGCGATACCTTGCTCTGTGATAAGGATCTTGACTGAGTGCTCGCTGTGGTCGCAGTGGCTTACCATTGGAACGATTGGCGAGATAAGTCCGCCCTTCTGGATTGATGGACAAGTGAAGATCGAGATGTAGGCGTTTCTTGTGAAGTCACCGCTACCACCGATACCGTTCATCATCTTTGTTCCAAGCACGTGAGTTGAGTTGACATTACCGAAGATATCTGCCTCAAGAGCAGTGTTGATTGTGATCAAACCTAAACGACGGATGATCTCAGGGTTGTTAGAGATCTCGATAGGGCGAAGAAGAACCTTATCGCCGAAGAACTTAAGGTTTGAGTAGATATCCTTAGTCACATCTGTACTTGTTGTTAGTGAACATCCCGACGCGAATGAGATTCTGCCTTTCTGCATCAAGTCAATAACTGCATCCTGGATAACCTCAGTGTACATTGTGAATGTAGGCACGTCCTTGTTGTCGCCAAGAGAGTAAAGCACTGCGTTAGCCACGTTACCTACACCGCTCTGGATTGGCAAAAACTCTGGTGGAACAGTGCCGCGCTTCAACTCGTTAGCCAAGAAATCAGCAACGTTCTGACCGATCTTAGCTGTTGTAGCGTCAACCTCAGTAAACTTAGCTACGTTAGTGAACTCGTTGCTCTCAACAACTGCAACGATCTTCTTTGGATCTACCTTGATTGTCTTCTCACCTGCGCGGTCAGACACTGTGTAGATTGGAAGTTCTTTTCTGTAAGGTGGGTTTGCAGGAATGAAAATGTCGTGCATACCGTAAAGCTCCTTTGGCTGAGTGTGGTTAAGCTCAACGATGATCTTATCAGCCAACATACAAGCTGTTGGAGCAAGACCTACACCAGCTGTAGGAAGGATCTCTCCATCAGGAGTGACGTCTGCTGCCTCAACAACAGCAAAATCCAACTTGCCGTAGAAACCGTATCTCAATTCCTGTGAAAGGTGAGACAAATGCATGTCGCTGTACTTAACAGCTCCGGAGTTGATACCACCACGCAAATCCTTGCTGCTTTGGTATGGAGCACGGAAATTGATTGCGTTTGCTCTTGTCAACGCACCGTCTAGCATATCACCAGATGAAGCTCCTGTGTATACGTTGATTTTGAACTCTTTGCCTTCATTGTGAAGTTTCTCTGCCATAGCAGCGATTGCTGATGGAACTACTTTTGGAGTTCCTGCTGCTGTAAAACCGCTGAAGCCTACGTTTGCTCCGTTGAAGAAGAGTGATGCTGCCTCTTCAGCCGACATGATTTTGTATGCCATATTCCTGAATTTTTATACAGTTTGCTTAACTTTTCTGCAAAATTACACCTTTTTTATGTATAAACAAAGGATTTTATTTCTTTTTGTTATTCTGGCTTTTGCCATTTGGTTTTAATGCTTATTCCACGCACTGTAATGTCGATATCATTGTTGCTTTTGATGATGTCGACAAGCTGGGAGATTACATCTGCTACTTTTGTGATCACTTCCGTACTGACATCCTTTTTGAATTTCATCGTAATCTGACGTCTGCCTGAGAGTCGTATAAGTAGAGTCGACCTGCCCGACCTATCTTTTTCAATAGAATATTCCCATTTATGTTTCTTCACGATGCCTTTAAGCACCATATCAAGCGTGTTCTGGTTGACTTCCATCGATTTGCGTATTTTAGCCTCTTCGATGCTCCAATTGCTTTTCCATTCCTCTTCCACATCCTCAAATTTGTCGACGGCTTGAATCGCCTGTTTGGCGGAGTCTGCGTTCAATGTGAATTCGTTATGCCTCTCAAGGTTGAAAAGTTTCATTATCGGTTCATTCCAGTGTCGTGAGGACAAAACGTTTACCCAAAGGGAGTGTCCTTCCTTGCGCAATACTAATCCTTCTCTCATGTAGTATAGAGTGGTGTATAGTTTCATGTATTTCAACAACTCATCACCTTCAATCTCAACAAACCCATTCTTTTTCAATTCGTTGATTATTTCGTCACGTCTGTATTCGCTGTCGGAAAGACGTGATGATGATTTTGGTAGGGTTAAGGAAGTAAATAGGTATTCCTGGTGTATGTGCTTTGAGTCATTGCCTGCAATAATAAGTTTCTTGATCGTATTTTTTGTGAATTTTTCCATTGCGTCATTTTTTATGCAAAGTTAAGATTTAAGAGAAATAGTTGTTTGTCTCAATAAAACAAAAGGAGGTGCCGATATGCTCGACACCTCTTTCCACTTATGATAAGTTGTATTATGGTTCAACGTAGATTGCGCGAACTGTGAATCCGCTTCGTCGGCTCAGTGGAGTAGTCTGTACACCCTCATCTTTGTTGAATACCAACGACCAGCTCAAATAGTCAATCGAACTGAATGCCACATTAGCCCAGTACCAACCAGTTGCACCCTGATTTCTGATGTCGTACAAATCCTTACTTCCTGCAGCAGGCAAGAAGATTGAGTTAGTGTTTCCTTCTGCCTTACTCTTGATTTCATAACCTTCAACGCTGCCGATAGAAGTCCAAGTCCATTCACACTCGTTGATCAACTCCTGGAAGTCTTCTCTGTTAGGCATCTGCCAGTAGCCGCCCCACTTGTGCTGAGCAACGTCGTATGTAGGATTTAGTCCGCCACCTCTGTTTGTGTATCCTGTCAGGTTAAGCTGCTCGACTGTCTTGCCGAATGTAGCGCAGTTCGTAGGCGCATATTCCGACTTAGTGATAGTGTCACCCCAAGCGTAGTACTTACCCCATTCTGCTGGGTTTTCCGCTCCGATATTGCAAGTTGCCCACTTGTTTCCGCTAGGAAGGCCAAGATCTACCCAAGTGTGACCCTGAGCAACACCTGTACCTGGCTTGATAACACCCTGGAATACGTCGCCGCCTTCAACCATTTCCCAGCTTGCTCCCTGATCCCATGAGATCATCAATTTGCCATCCTCTATCTTTAGAGAAGGTGTCTTGCCGTCCTGACCTACAGCAGAACCGATTGCTTCCCAAGTGACACCCTTGTCGTAGCTGATGTACCAAACTCCGTTTACGATCTTAAGCTCTGGGCAGATACCGTCGGCACCGTCCTTACCGTCCTCTCCTGTTGCCTGACCTAGAAGTTCCCAAGTCTGACCTTTGTCGTAAGACACCATCCAGTAGCCGTTTTCGATCTTCATCAAAGGAGTGACACCGTCACCGCTGCCTGCATCTCCCTGATCTCCTTTGTCTCCCTTAGTACCTTCTGCCAATACCATCTTGCCGTTTTCGTCAAGAAGCCACTTGCCGTCGATAGTCCAGTAGTGCAAACCGTCTGCTGCAATCTTAACACCGATTACCGGAACGTAAGATGAACCGTCAGGATTGGTTACTGCGCCGTCTTTACCATTCTCTCCATTCTTTCCGTCGTGAAGCTCGATGAACTCACCGTCTGTGAAAGCGATTACATAACCATCCTGCATTTTTGCAACGGATGCGATGTTGATCTTCTTTGCTTGCTCCTGTAGCAGTTTCTTGATATTCTCTGCATTCTTGTTTATAGTATTGCAAAGCTCTTCGAGTTTTGTGAATCTATATTCAAGTCTGTATAGTCTGTTTCTGTCGGATATGTCATCTCTGTCTTCGCAACCGACGAAGGCAGATAATCCTAAAACAAAAGGTAGTGCCTTAAGTATATTTGTTAGTCTCATAATCAAATCCTATTAAAAATTGAATCCAGCAAGAATCTGAAAACTTCTGTTTTTCAACTGTTTGTAACCAAGCATTAGTTCGTCGTCTCCATAAATGATGTCTTTCTTATCTATCTTATAAAGACCCATATCGTATGTGAATCCAATCTGAACTTTTCTAATTACGAAGTCAACTCCGAATTTCACACCAGCGTCGAATCTTCCGATTGCACCCTCTTTGAATAGGTCGAACTCGTTTTCCGATTTGAAAATGTCGCTTGCTGCCGGACTGTCGGAAATCTTTGTTTTAAGAGTTCCCTTCACTCCGCATCCTAGATATCCACCTGCTTTGTATGTCATGGAAAGAGTCTCGCGGCCTTGTCTGTAACAGATCATTACAGGAAGTTCCAAGTAGTATACCTTTGTTTCGCTTGGCTCGAATTTCTGAAGCGTATATCCTTTTTGATTGAAGAACAATCCTGGCTCGACGAATACAGATCTTTCTCCGAACCAGATCTGGTCAACAACTCCGAATGTGAATCCGACAATGCGACCTGAAGATACTCCGTATGAAGTAATCTTTGAATTACATACTCCGAATCGTAAACCAATTGAGTTCTTTACATCTCCACCTCCGAAATCACTTCCATTATTGTCGGAAGAGAAGAAATCTGAATCGTAGTCGTCTGAACTTGATGATGAAGACGAAGAATATTCTGCATGACTTTCCGAATGTGATGGCACAGGCTGTGTCGAAGGGTATTCTACAATGTGCTTTTCTGCAGATTCGTTGTAGCTAGGTTTAGTTTCCGCTGTGTTTGCAGATTGAGTCTCCACCGATTTGCTTTCAACTGCAGTAGATTCTACAGTTCCGCCAGTAGGAGTGAATGAAATGTCCATCTTAGCATCCTGCGCTGAAGCGAACAAAAGATTTAGTACGGCCAACGCCGATACAAAAATTTTCTTCATAAAAACTAATAGTTTTACAATCCTTTTTTGCTTGATTATTTCGCATGTTTAACAAAACGGGTCCTTCCGTGTCGCACCATAATCAAATATCACGTTACAAAAATAGTTATTTGTGGCAATAAATCAAACTAGCTTATTGTTAAAAAAACTAAAAACGGATGGTTTGTTGATAAGTCATTCCGTAAAGACCGAGATTGTTGATGTCTGTATGGATTGGCGTTGTTGGGATTTATATTCTTTGGTTGCTCAGCCGGCAGTTGTAATCCGAGTTTGGTGGGTTGTTCGGTTTAAAACAAAAAAAGTCAGTTTGAACTGACTTCTCTTCTGAGCCTCTTGTCGGATTCGAACCAACGACCCCGAGATTACAAATCACGTGCTCTGGCCAACTGAGCTAAAGAGGCGTAAGGTGTTATAAACAGCCTTGTAACATGTATTGACTGCTTTCGCAATCTTTTTTGAGCCTCTTGTCGGATTCGAACCAACGACCCCGAGATTACAAATCACGTGCTCTGGCCAACTGAGCTAAAGAGGCGTAAGGTGTCATAAACAGCCTTATAAATATGTATTGACCGCTTTCGCAATCTTTTTTTGAGCCTCTTGTCGGATTCGAACCAACGACCCCGAGATTACAAATCACGTGCTCTGGCCAACTGAGCTAAAGAGGCAAGTGGGAAAACCTTCTACATCACACCGCTACAACCGACTTACCCTTGCTGCGTTCAAACCCTGGGGGATTCGAAGGGAGCTGGTTGTGTAGCGCTTTCCCGAGTGCAAAAGTATAAACTATTTATCACACAGCAAGTGTTTTGTGCGTTTATTTTGAAAAAAGTTGCTTATTTCTCTATGTATTACGTAAATATGGAATCGCATTTTTCTGCCAAGTGATGCCGAAAACTTTAGCCTGGCAATCACCCGTCGCTACAAATTGGGAAAAATGGATGATTTGCGAGTCGATATTTTTATCGCTATTTCTCTTTATAATTCTGAATTTGTATGGAAGATTGCTTACTTTTCGTCAATTGTATTGTTAAATATGTAGCCTGAAAGACGGATTTTTAATTCTTAAGCTATGCTTTTTAACATTTTTTTATACTTTTGCGGTCAATAAAAGTTATGAGACATGGTGAATACTGATGCCCCATTGTCATAACTGAAGTATAAAATTAGTCTTGACAATGGAAACTATCCTAAATTTGTTGTCCTTACTCGGTTCTCTAGCACTCTTCCTTTTCGGTATGAAAACGATGAGTGAAGGTTTGGAGAAATTTGCCGGTGACCGATTGCGTGCGATCCTTGCCGCAATGACAAAAAATCGTGTAATGGGAGTTTTGACCGGTGTGCTTATCACTGCGTTGATTCAGTCGTCAAGTGCCACAACCGTTATGGTGGTGAGCTTCGTGAATGCAGGATTGATGAATTTGACTCAGGCGATCGGTGTGATCATGGGAGCTAATGTCGGTACGACAGTTACTGCATGGATGATCTCTGCAATCGGATTCAAGGTTAATATCGCTGCTCTTACGCTTCCTTTATTATGTGTAGGTATGCCGTTGATTTTCAGCAGCGTCAGCAAAAGAAAAAGTATCGGTGAGTTCATCTTCGGTTTCGCTTTCCTTTTTATGGGATTGAGCTATTTGCAGCAGTCTGCAACCGATTTGAACATAGGTTCTTACGTAGCCCACATGCTTGCCGGAGTGGCAGACGGAGGCTTCCTTACAATCTTACTTTTCGTTGTGGTAGGAGCATTGGTTACAATGATTGTACAAGCATCAGCGGCCACTATGGCAATCACGCTGATGCTTTTTGATATGCATATCGACGGTTTCGGATTCGAGCAGGCAGCCGCGTTGGCGATGGGTCAGAATATCGGTACGACAATCACTGCTTTCGTTGCGTCGCTTACTGCTAATACTCAGGCTCGACGTGCTGCGTTGGCCCACATGTTCTTCAATGTGTTCGGTGTGGTTGTCGTTCTTATCATGTTCTATCCGTTCTGTGATGCTGTGACTTGGATCGTCGCTAATTTGCTTCATGCAGGCGACAATGATCTGTTCCGCTTGTCGGCATTCCATACGACATTCAACATCTTCAATACACTATTGTTGATAGGATTTGTTAAGCATATCGAGATGTTCGTCTGCAGAGTGTTGCCGATGCCGGAGAATCACGATTCGGAAAACCGTTTGGTATTCATTTCCGGAGGTTTGTTGTCGACAGCCGAGCTATCTATTTTGCAGGCTAATAAGGAGATAGTGGTATTCGGAGAGCGTTGTCGCAGAATGTTGTCGTTCGTACATGATGCTTTGGCAAGCAAGAAAGACGACGAGTTTGAGAAAGCATACGGCAAGTTGAGACACTACGAGCAGATCACCGACAATATGGAGGACGAGATCGGTAAGTATCTTGGCTTAGTAGGAGAGGGACGTTTGAGTGGAGAGTCGAAGAACGCCATCGCCTGTATGCTTCGAGAGATTGGTGAGCTTGAGAGTATCGGTGACAGTGTTTTCCATCTTGGCCGAACAATCTCCCGTCTACGCGAATATGGAGAGGAGACATTCAATGAGGATCAGTTGATTTGTATCGACAAAGCTCTTAAGATAGTGGACGAATCTTTGGTTGCGATGCTTCAGGTGTTGGCATTGCCGGAAGAGAAGAGAGTGAATATCAAGGAAAACATCGGTATTGAGGATCGCTTGAACGAGCTTCGCACTAGATGCACAGAGAAGAACGTCGAAGCGATCAATAATAAAGAGTATAGCTATCGACTTGGAACGTACTATATCGACTTCATCAACGAGTGTGAGAAGGTTGGCGACTATGTAATGAACGTCGTTCAGTCGGTATCAAAGATGCGAGAATAGATTTGAAAGAGTAATTTTTGATTGTTAATTATAAGATTGTGAAACCGTCTCGACTTTTTGAGACGGTTTTTTTGTGTGGGGAATTTTACGATAACGTTGAAAAAATGTAAATTTTGTTGGATTTAAACGTTGAATAAATGTAAGATTGTCGTGTAATGTATTGATTGCTAGTTTATTATGATGTTTTTGCTTATTTTTTGAAAAAAAGACGAAGATGTGCTTTGGTTTGGCATAGGTTGTTTGTAGGTTTGCAAAGTGAATTAAGATCGCTTTTGAGTTACAATTAGAATTTGTCTTGATTTAATGAAGATAAGTTTATAAATTGCGATCCGTATTTAACGAAGCACATTAAAGACTAAAACTAAAGGTGTATGCCTGAAATAATATCGCATATCTCGAAAGAAGGAGCAATCCAAACAAACCAAGCGCATCAAGAAGGTGTTGCCAGACTTGCAGAAAATTTTGCAAGTGAGTTTGGCATGGGGGATTGGGGAAGATTTTTTGGATTGATACATGATAAAGGTAAGGAACGTGTCGATTTCCAGAATTACATACGAATACAGAATGGGATAGATGCACCTGCTTATAAAGAAAAAACGCATGCTTGGATTGGGGCAAAAATTGCTAAGATAATAGCTCCTCAATTGTATCCTATGCTTACATATCCAATATTAGGCCATCATGCTGGAATGCACGATTATACTGATTTGGATGGATTTATGGAAAAGGAAATACCAAGGGAGGTTGATTGCAATATAAAAATACAGATTCCTTCAATGGAGTTTTTCCAAAAGCATAATCTGTTTTCTAAGAGTAAGTATATTCACCACGTAGAAAGAATGCTGTTTTCATGTTTGGTTGATGCCGATTATCTTGATACTGAAAACTTTATGCAACCTGAAAAAAGTGAAATCAGGAATAATGTAATTTCGCTTAATGAATTATTGCCAAAATTAGAAGAGTTTCTTTCTAAATTGAAGCCTGATACTCCAGTGAATGTAATTAGAAAAGAAATTCAAGATTGTTGCAGAAAAGGAGCAGAAAAAACAAGTGGAGTATATAGTTTGACTGTTCCTACAGGAGGTGGCAAAACCTTATCTTCTCTGTTATGGGCAATGCTTCATGCTGTGAAAAACGGAAAACGAAGAATCATTGTGGCAATTCCGTATACAAGTATTATTACTCAGACTGCAGCTATATTTAAGTCAATATTTGGACCAGAGGCTGTATTAGAACATCATTCAAACTATGATTATCATGAAGATGAAGATCAAGATGGCGAGTTTAATCCAGAACAGTTATCTTCTGAAAATTGGGATGCACCGATAATAGTCACTACCAATGTTCAGTTGTTTGAATCGATGTATGCGTCGCATCCAGGAAGGTGTAGAAAACTTCATAACATAGCCAATAGTGTGATTTTGTTAGATGAAGTGCAAACATTGCCAGGAGAACATTTACAGGCTATCGTAGATGCGTTAAAGGCTTATCATGAACTATTTGGTGTCTCATTATTGTTTACAACAGCGAGCCAGCCAACATTGGAAGGTGTCAGAAAAGGTCATGATAAAAATCTGATAGGATTTGATAAAATTGAGGAATTGGTGCCTGTAGAATTGAAGTTGCACGAAAGATTAAGACGTGTAGAACTTGAGTTTGAAGAGGAAACATTATCTTATGATGAAATCGCAGAAAAGATGATGCAATACGATAGAGTGTTGTGTATTGTAAATACAAGAAGGACGGCATCTGAATTATTTGCTCATCTTCCAAAGAGCGAATATAACTATCATTTGTCTCGTAATATGTGTCCGGATCATGTTGATGCAACACTTGAAGAGATCAAGGAGAGATTGAAGACAAATGATGGAAATCCTATCAGAGTTGTAACGACTCAATTGATAGAAGCTGGTGTGGACATAGATTTTCCAATTGTAATGCGTCAAGAGATTGGCTTGGATTCGATTCTTCAGGCTGCAGGACGTTGCAATAGGGAAGGAAAGATGGAAGAGTTAGGTAAAACTTTTGTTTTTAAAATTGATGGAGTCAATGTTCCTAGAGGCACAATGAATGATGCTAATAATGCTCGTCTTAATATGAGACCATTTGAAGATTTGTTTGTACCAGAGGCGATGACGGAATATTTCACTCAGTATTATAGCAGAATACCTACTTTTGATAAGAAGAATTCAAATTTAGATAATGAAAATATAGAATCACTTCTGCATAATGTTGGTTATTTACGTTTTGACACTGCGGATAAGTACTTCAACCTTATTGATGACAGCGGATATTCTGTAGTTGTGAATTACCAAAACTCAGCAGTATTAGTGGATGAGATGCGAAATAGAAATGTAAGTAAGCAGATGTTTCGAAAGTTATCCAGGTATATAGTGACAATTCCCAAATTTAGTTTTGAAGAATTAGTTAAGATCGGAGTGATAGAATCAATACAATCTCTTGGAAAAGAGACTGGATTGTATTATCTTTCCGACAAGAAACAATATGATAGTCAATATGGTTTGACTTTAGATAATCATTTTGTAGATGAAATGTTAATTTTCTGATATTATATGGAATATACAGATAAAGAATATTGCTTAGAAGTAAAGGGAGAATTTGCCTGTTTTACCCGACCTGAATTGAAAGTTGAGCGTGTAAGTTATGACGTTATAACACCTTCAGCTGCACGTGCTATATTTGAGGCAATCCTATTAAAAAAAGGAGCAATGCGATGGGAAATCACGCATATAGACGTACTTAATCCGATCAAATGGATTTCAATACGAAGAAACGAGGTAGGAGCAACTGCATCTCCCAAAGTTGAATCTTTATATATTGAAGAGAAACGACAGCAGAGAAATGCATTGATGCTTCGTGATGTTGCTTATAGAATATATGCCAAACTTGTATATATTCCAGTGAAGGATAGACAAAAAGAAAATCAGAGCAGACAGCCTGGAGATGATGAAAATCCAATGAAGTATTATCAGATGTTTGAGCGTAGAGCTAAAAAAGGACAGTGCTTTACACAACCATATCTTGGTACAAGAGAATGTGCTGCAATGTGGAGATTTGTGGAAAACGTTGAGAATGAACCATCTCCAATTTCTGAAAATAGAGATTTGGGCATTATGCTCTATGATATGGATTTTTCAAATCCTAGAGATATTCAGGCTATGTTTTATAGAGCCGAAATGAAGAATGGTGTTATTATTGTGCCACCATATAATAGTGAGGAGATTTTGCGATGATATTAAAAGCATTATATGATTATTACCATCGAAGTGGTGATTTGCCTCCGATGGGATTTGAAAAGAAAGAAATATATTTCATCATTGTCATAAGTGAAAAAGGTGATTTTATACGAATAGAAGATACTCGTGATGGAAAAACGCCTAAGTCGTTTATTGTGCCACGTGGTGAAACAAGATCTTCTGGAATCAAAGCAAATCTACTTTGGGATAATGTGGAGTATGTATTAGCTGTTCCTAAAGAGGATAATGATTCGGCAAAAGCCAAAGCGATAGAAAAAAATAAAGCTTTTATAGAACGTTGCCAACAGATTGCATTCAAATTTCCAGAAATAAAAGAACTTAAAGCAGTTTGTGATTTTTATAAGAATGGGGTTAAAAATGTTGAATCAGCAAGTAACTGGAATGATGTATTGAAAGAAAGAACAAGAAATGTATCATTCCAATTAAATAATTCTTTGACTATTATTCCAGCGATGGATTTTATGATAAGTTGTCTTTCTGAATGTAATCCTGAAAATGAAAATGCGGGAATGCATCGCTGTTTGGTGACAGGAAAAATTGGGGATATAGTTAGATTGACATCAAGTACGTTTATTCCAGAGGGTAAAGCAACAGCTAGTCTTGTGGCTTTTCAAACGAATTCAGGATATGATTCATATGGAAAGGAACAGTGTTATAATGCTCCGATAAGTAAAGAGGCGGAATCTGCTTATATTACTGCACTAAAAAAACTGACAGACAAGGATTCTAGAAACAAATTCTATCTTGGCAATAGAACATTCTTATTTTGGACCTCAAATGTTGATGATTCGTCAGAAGAGGTGGAGAAGGGATTTTGGTCTTTGTTTGCTAGTGCAAAAAATGATGATCCCAATAGAAATATAGCAAAGGTAAAGGAAACATTGAAGTCTGTTTGGTCAGGCAAGAAAAACACAGCAGATAAAGATAGGTTTTACATGCTAGGACTAGCTCCTAATGCTGCGAGAATTGCTGTAGTGTATTGGAACGAATGCTCTATAAAAGAGTTTGCTGGAAAGATTCTGCAACATTTTTCTGATATGGAAATAAGTTGACAATAGAAAGGAACAAATGCCTTATCAGGGTATTTATTCTATGTTGTCGGCAGTTACTTTGGGAGGAAAATCTAGTGATGCCCAACCGAATTTGCCGGAAGCTGTTCTGAAGAGCATCATTGAAGAAATTGCTTATCCATTCCCTTTGTATTCGTCATGTATTAGAAGAATAAGAGCGGAGTTGGGTACTATAACAATTGCAAGAGCCGCAATTATCAAGGCTTACTTAAATAGATTGAATAATAATGAAAAAAAGATAGAAATTATGTTGGACAAGGAGAATGTAAACAAAGGTTATCTCTGTGGCAGACTTTTTGCTGTACTTGATAAGATACAGGAGGAAGCAAATAATGCGCATACAGTGCGAGAGCGTTATATGAATGCTGCTTCTTCTACACCGTCAACAGTGTTTGGAACTTTGTTGAATCTATCTTCCCATCATGCAGAAAAACTGAATGAGGGAAGAAAGATTCAATTTGAGCAGATGAAACAAGAGATTATAGGTAGTTTGCCAGCGGAAGGGTTTCCTACACATCTTGACCTCCAGGATCAAGGAAGATTTTTTGTTGGCTACTATCATCAAAGACAAGATTTCTTTACAAAGAAAGAAGATAAAGAGTAAATAACAACTTAAACAAGTTAGAAGTATGAATAGAATTGATTTCGTATATCTTTTTGATGTACAGGATGGTAATCCTAATGGAGATCCAGATGCAGGCAATCTACCTCGTGTTGACGCAGAAACTGGTCAAGGGTTGGTGACTGACGTATGTTTGAAGCGTAAAGTAAGAAACTATGTTCAGATCGCAAAGGGAGCAGATGTAGGATATGATATCTTTGTTAAAGAGAAGGCTGTGTTGGACACTCTAGTAGAGAATGTATATAAAGAAGAATCTGTAAAGGCAGAAAAGGATAAAACTAAGCAAAAAGCAGATGCTAAATCTCTTCTTTGTTCAAAATATTTTGATATAAGAACATTTGGTGCTGTTATTGCGACTTCAGGAAAGCAAGATCAAGTTAGAGGTCCTATTCAGTTGACATTTGCTCGTTCTATTGAACCTGTCATATCGCAGGAGCATTCTATTACTAGAATGGCAGTCACGAAAGAGGCTGATCTTGATAAGGAACGTACTATGGGACGTAAGTCGACAATCCATTATGGAATCTATCGTTGTCATGGTTTTATTTCTGCCAATCTTGCAAAGCAGACAGGTTTTTCAGATGATGATTTGAAGTTGTTCTGGGATGCTTTGAAGAATATGTTTGATCAGGATCATTCAGCAGCAAGAGGTATGATGAGTGCTCGTAAACTTATTGTATTCAAGCATGATTCAGAATTGGGAAATGCATCTGCAGCTTCATTATTTGATAGAGTTTCTGTAAATAGAAAAGATTCTAAAGTTGCTCGCTCATTCTCTGATTACGAGGTTGTTATCAATAAAGAGAATATGCCGCAAGGTGTAACAGTAGAGGAGTTGATTTGATGTCGGAAGAACAAAACATAATCATCTACAATTCGGAAGATGGTAAGGCAAAAGTGTCCTTGTTGACTAAAGATGGCAAGGTTTGGCTTAATCAAAATCAGATGGCCGAACTTTTTGCCACCTCCAAACAAAATATAGGTCAACTTGTGTCTAAGATATTGAATGAAAAAGAATTAGATGTAAATTCAACTGTAAAGAAATACTTTACAGTTGCCACAAATGGGAAAAGTTACAACGTCGTATTCTATTCATTAGAGATGATTATTGCTGTTGGCTATCGAGTTCGTGGAGTTAGAGGAACTCAATTTAGACAATGGGCCACTCAACATCTTTCAGAATATTTAGTCAAAGGTTTTGCCATAGACACGGAACGATTAAAGAATCCTGATGGTCGCCCAGACTATTTTGATGAGTTGCTTGACAAAATCAGAGACATTCGTGCATCAGAAAAGCGATTTTATCAAAAAGTTAGAGATTTGTTCAGTCTTAGCAGTGATTACAGAAGTGACGATAAAGCTACGCAGATGTTTTTTGCAGAAACACAAAACAAACTTCTTTATGCTGTAACAAAACGAACTTCTGCCGAAATAATTGCGGATAGAGCAAATGCGGCAAAACCAAACATGGGGCTTACGTCATGGAAAGGCTCTATTGTCAGGAAAGGGGATGTAATCATTGCAAAGAATTATTTGTCAGAAGATGAAATAGATACGCTTAATAGGTTGACAACAATTTTCTTGGAAGTTGCTGAATTGAGAGTCAAAGAGAGGAAGGATTTGACATTAGAATTTTGGCGAAAAAATGTTGACAGTCTTTTGGAATTTCAAGGAAAACCCGTGCTTCAAGGAAAGGGCAATGTGACAAATGCAGAAAGCGAGATGATTGCTGCAAATGTATATGCAGAATTTGATTCTATTAGAAAAAAACAGGAAGCGGAAAAGGCAGATGTGGAAGATATGAGATATCTTGATCAAATTGCTTCTGATATAAAGGCAAAGTAGTTATGCAATACGATGATGATAATATGCTTATGTTGTCGGGGATACAGCACTTTGTGTTTTGTCCTCGACAATGGGCATTGATTCATATAGAGCAACAATGGGCAGAAAACAAATTGACTATAGAAGGTGTGTTATTGCATTCCAATGTTGACGATCCGTCTCGCAGAATGCTTAATAATGACACTATTACGTTGCGTTCTGTTCACATTGCGTCAAAAACACTAGGCCTTTATGGTGTGACTGATGCTGTAGAATTGATTCCTACAGAAGATAAGTATTCTATAACACATTGTAAGTATGATGGTAATTTTATTCCTCATCCAGTTGAATATAAAAGAGGTCATTCCAAATCTACTAATTGTGATGTTATGCAGTTAGTGGCACAGGTTTTATGTTTGGAAGAGTTTTATGGAATAAAAATACCTTCAGCCTCTTTATTTTATTGGGAGGTCCGTCGACGTGAAAAAGTGGAGATTACCGATGATTTGAGAAACGATGCTTTGTTTTATGCTAATGAAATGCATAGAATATTTGAATCTAAAATCATTCCACTTCCAAATCCATCAGCAAAATGTAAAAATTGTTCTTTGATAGATATTTGTATGCCGAAAGTAAACCGAGATGTAAACGATTATCTAAAAGAAATGATGATATGAGAAAACTGTTGAATACATTGTATGTTACGTCTCCTGATTCTTATTTGAAAAGAGACGGTATGAATGTGGTGATAACAAAGGATGGAACAGAGGTGTTTCGTATTCCAGTTATAAATATTGAAGGAATCGTTATGTTTGGTTATATGGGCGCAACTCCTGAGTTGATGAAATTATGTGTGGATAATAATGTTTCATTAACATTTATGTCTCCTCAAGGTTCGTTTTTGTCATGTGTGCAAGGTCCAACCAAAGGAAATGTTCTTTTGAGAAAAAAGCAATACAAACTGAATGAAGATGTTGATTTTTCATTGCAGTTGTCAATACTTTTTATTGCCGGTAAAATTCAGAATTATAGAAATATAATAAGACGTGCAATAAGAGACAATGGCAGTAATGAAAGACTAGAATTGGTATCAAAAAAACTAGAAAGAAGTAAGGATAGAGCAATGTCTGTAACCACACCTAATGAATTGCTTGGAATAGAAGGAGATGCTGCGAATGAATATTTTAGTGTGTTTAATGAACTTATATTAAAACAAAAAGATCATTTTATGTTCAATGGAAGGTCTCGGCGTCCACCTAGAGATATGGTTAATGTTTTATTGTCTTTTGTTTATACTTTGATCGTAAATGATATGAAAGCTGCATTGGAAGGAGTTGGGTTGGATCCTTATGTTGGTTTTTTCCATACAATTCGTCCTGGCAAACCTTCATTAGCATTGGATATGATGGAGGAATTACGAGCATATTTAGGAGATCGACTTGTTCTTTCCATGATCAACAGGCAGCAGATAACAGTTAAGGATTTTATCCATCAGAACGATGATATGTTATTGCTTACTGATGAGGGAAGAAAAAAGGTTTTGACAGCATGGCAAGAACGAAAAAAAGAAGAGATTACGCATCCGTATCTTCAAGCGAAAATGCAGATTGGATTATTACCTCATGTTCAGTCAAAGCTTTTGGTAAGTTTTTTACGTGGAGATATCAATAATTATCCTGTGTTTTTGATAAAGTAATGAGTTATGATGGTATTGATAACATATGATGTAGAGACAACGTCTTCATCAGGAGCCAAGCGTTTGCGTAAAGTAGCAAAAGCTTGTCTTAACTATGGAATAAGAGTGCAGAATTCAGTTTTTGAATGTGTCCTTGATCCTGCTCAATTGGCAACGTTAAAAGGTCTCTTATCAAAAATAATAGATGTGGAATCAGATAGTGTTCGGTTTTATTTGCTAGGAAATAATTGGGAACGTCGTATTGAGACATTGGGAAAAGAACAGGATTATAATCAAAATTCTTGTTTGATAATATAATGCGAACTTGTAGCATTTCAAAAAAAGCATTATTTTCGCATTTGTTGATTTTTAACAGTTTGCAAAATAATATACTTGATTTTATCTAAGGATTTACAGTTGTTTTTGAGGTTCGCAAAAATGCACTTATAATTTATTGATATAGTATTTTTTACACTATATACAGTCGCTCCCTTCGTGGGGGCGTGGATTGAAACCAATAGTCACAGAAGGACCCTTCAAAGTAGAGTGTCGCTCCCTTCGTGGGGGCGTGGATTGAAACCAGTATTGCGTTCTACAGATATTACAGAGGCTCCAGGTCGCTCCCTTCGTGGGGGCGTGGATTGAAACTCGTCGTGAAACCAGCCAAGAAGCTGCTCTCTTTGTCGCTCCCTTCGTGGGGGCGTGGATTGAAACATTCGTGCAGTTCGAGGTGTGGGACGAGACGATTGTCGCTCCCTTCGTGGGGGCGTGGATTGAAACTTCTTAAGAAATCCATTCCCCTCTGTTACCTACTTAAGTCGCTCCCTTCGTGGGGGCGTGGATTGAAACTTTGCACAGTATCATGATCTTGACGGCATCTTGTCGCTCCCTTCGTGGGGGCGTGGATTGAAACTTTCCTCGTGGAGCTTTGGAAGGGCACAGAAATCGTCGCTCCCTTCGTGGGGGCGTGGATTGAAACACATCCAAACAAGTTTTTAATCCTCGTCCTATTGAGTCGCTCCCTTCGTGGGGGCGTGGGTTGAAACTTTCCTCGTGGAGCTTTGGAAGGGCACAGAAATCGTCGCTCCCTTCGTGGGGGCGTGGATTGAAACTCTAAGTCGGTTAATGCGTTGGAGAAGGCGACTGTCGCTCCCTTCGTGGGGGCGTGGATTGAAACTGTGACGGTTGGTTAAACTCTGTCATTGCCTTTAGGTCGCTCCCTTCGTGGGGGCGTGGATTGAAACTGATAATTCAACTCATATTGAATCTCCTTCTGATGTCGCTCCCTTCGTGGGGGCGTGGATTGAATCTGTGTAAAACTTTTCTTTCCCGACACCATTAGTTTTTGCAAGCAAAATTTAATGGAATCGGCAGAGAGATATTCGTATTTCGCTATAAATTTGTTACTTTTGCACAAAAATAAATTTGTATAGATGATTTCTGTAAACCAAGTCACTGTCGAGTTTGGTGGCTTTACTCTTTTAGACGATATATCTTTTGTGGTCAACGATAAGGACCGCATCGCTCTTGTCGGCAAAAATGGCGCTGGTAAGTCGACGATGCTTAAGATCTTCGCTGGTATCCAGAATCCGTCGAAGGGTTCGGTGGCTGTGCCTAAGGAGACGACTATCGGTTACCTTCCTCAGCACATGATCCACAACGACAACTGCACTGTGATGCAGGAGGCGGAGAAGGCGTTTGCCCATGTGTCGGATCTTCAGGCTAAGATCGACAAACTTGGAGCTGAACTTGCTGAGCGTACTGATTATGAGAGCGACTCTTATCACCAGTTGATCGACCGTCTGACTGAGGCTAACGAGAAACTTGCGATTCTTGGTGGAGGAAACTATATCGGTGAGATCGAACGTACTCTTTGCGGCCTTGGTTTCAAGCGTGAGGATTTCAACCGCCAGACTAGTGAGTTCAGCGGCGGTTGGCGTATGCGTATCGAGCTTGCAAAGATTCTTTTGCAGCGTCCTGATGTGTTGCTTCTCGACGAGCCTACCAACCACTTGGATATCGAGTCTATCTGGTGGCTTGAGAATTTCTTGAAAAGCTCAGGTTGTGCTGTGGTGCTTGTATCCCACGACCGTGCTTTCATCGATAATGTTACAAACCGTACAATTGAGATTTCCCTAGGTCATATCTACGACTATAAGGTGAACTACTCTCACTACGTCCAGCTTCGCAAGGAGCGACGCGAGCAGCAGCTTCGTGCTTACGAAAACCAGCAGAAGCAGATCGCCGACACGGAGGAGTTCATAGAAAGATTCCGTTATAAGGCGACTAAAAGTGTGCAGGTGCAGAGCCGTATCAAGCAGCTTGAAAAGATCGACAGAATAGAGGTCGACGAGGAGGATAACTCTGCTCTTCACCTTAAGTTTCCGCCAGCTCCTCACAGCGGTTCTGTGAGCGTGGAGGCTAAGAACCTTACAAAGAGGTATGGCGATCAGGTGGTGCTTGACAATATCGATATCTGCATCAAGCGTGGTGAGAAGGTTGCGTTTGTCGGAAAGAACGGAGAAGGTAAGTCTACACTTGTAAAATGTATCATGGACCAGATCGATTACGAAGGTGAGCTTCGTCTAGGTCATTTGGTCAAGATTGGATATTTTGCACAGAATCAGGCATCTCTACTTGATGGCGAATTGACTGTGTTCGACACTATCGATTACGTCGCAACAGGAGAGATCCGAACAAAGATAAAGGATATTCTTGGTGCATTCATGTTTGGTGGAGAGGCATCGGAGAAGAAGGTCAAAGTGCTTTCTGGAGGTGAGAGAACTCGTTTGGCGATGATCCGTCTGCTTCTAGAACCTGTCAATTTCCTTGTGCTCGATGAGCCGACAAACCACTTGGACATGCGTACTAAGGATGTGTTGAAGGAGGCCATCAAGGCGTTCGACGGAACTGTCATTGTAGTATCGCACGACCGTGAGTTCCTTGACGGTTTGGTGGAGAAGACATACGAGTTTGCCAATCATAAGGTGATTGAGCATCTTGGTGGCATCTACGACTTCTTGAAGACCAAGCAGATGGAAAACCTACAGGAGTTGGAGGTTAAGAAGTCAGCCCCTGAGTCGACTGTCGACACAAAAGCTCCATCCGAGGGCAAGCTTTCTTACGAGGCTCAGAAGGAGAAGCAGAAGCAGATCCGTAGAGCAGAGAAGGCCGTGGCCGACAATGAGGCTGAGGTAGCAAAACTAGAGAATAAAATTGCGGAGATCGAGGCAAAGTTGGCTGAGGGTCAAACTGATGGCGACTTGCTTGCACAATACGAAAAAGCGAAGAAAGGTTTGGATGAAAAGATGTACGAATGGGAGATCTTGACAGAAGAACTTGAAAACTTAAAGAATGGATAGCGATGAAAGAGAACGAAATGATATTTGGTATCCGCGCAATCATCGAGGCGATTGAGTCGGATAAGGAGATTGACAAGATTATATTGAAGAAGGATCTTCAGAGTGAATTGTCGCACGAACTTTTTGAAGTGCTTCGCTCACATCCGTTGATCCAGGTGCAGCGTGTGCCTCTTGAGAGAATCAATAAGTATACTCGCAAGAATCATCAGGGCGCTATCGCATTCGTCAGCAGCACTCACTATCAGAGAGTGGAGGATCTTGTGATGAATATCTTCGACGAAGGAAGAGATCCATTCTTTATCATATTGGACGGTGTGACAGATGTAAGAAACTTCGGAGCCATCGCACGTACTTGCGAGTGTGCCGGAGTGGACGCTGTTGTCATCCCATTCCGTGGAAGTGCAAGCGTAGGTGCTGATGCCATCAAGACATCTGCAGGAGCACTACACACATTGCCTGTATGTAAGGAGAAAAATCTTGTGCAGACAGTCAAGTATTTGAAAGCCAGTGGTGTTCGTGTAGTCGCTGCAACTGAGAAGGGCGACAAAGTCTACACAGAAACAAGCATGACTGGTCCGTTGGCAATCGTAATGGGAGCCGAGGATACAGGAGTGTCGCCAGAGATAATCAGATTGTGCGACGACTTGGTGAAGATTCCAATCAACGGTAAGATCTCATCACTTAACGTCTCGGTTGCAGCTGGAGTGATGATCTACGAGTCGATCCGTCAGCGTCAGAAGTAAAATCCGCTCAGGAGGTCCGTCATGGAGGTATTATACGAAGATAACCATATCATCATCGTCAGCAAGACATGCAGGGAGATTGTGCAGGGCGACAAGACCGGCGACAAGACACTCGGAGAGCAGATTGCTGAGTATATAAAGGAGAAGTATGCCAAGCCAGGCAACGTCTTCGTGGGAGTGGCGCACCGTTTGGACCGTCCCACAAGCGGAGTAGTGGTGTTTGCCAAGACAAGTAAGGCACTATCACGCCTATGCGACATGTTTGCCAAGCACGACGTGAAGAAACTCTATTGGGCGGTAGTTAAGAATGCTCCCAAAGAGCCGGAAGGTAAGTTGGTGAACTATCTAAAACGTAATGAGAAGCAGAACAAGAGTTTTGTAGTTGGCAAGGGAGTGAAGGATGCTAAAGAGGCAATCTTGACATACAAGACGATTGCAAAATCAGAGAATTATACATTGCTTGAGGTTGATTTGTCGACTGGACGACACCATCAGATCCGTTGTCAGTTGGCGAATATCGGTTCACCAATCAAGGGCGACTTGAAGTACGGTTTCCAACGTTCCAATCCTGACGGTGGAATTTCACTTCATGCCCGTTCGATCGAATTCATCCACCCAGTGTCGAAGAAAGAGATAAAGGTCGTAGCACCTGTTCCCGACGACAATCTGTGGAAGGAATTGGAGAAAATTGTAGAGACGTCGCGTCAGTGCGTCTCAATGTAGTCGCGTCAGCGCGTCTGATGATTAATATCATATTAACTATTAATTACTGATGGACATTTTCAGTCAAGAAATAGAAAACTACATAGCCTCACACATTGAGCCAGAGCCAGATTTTCTGAAGCAGCTTGTGCGAGACACCAATCTATATACGCTCAAGCCACGAATGCTTTCGGGCCATTTGCAAGGACGCTTGCTGAAGATGTTCTGTGCGATGACAGGTGCAAAGAGAGTGGTGGAGATCGGTACCTTCACTGGCTATTCCGCACTTTGTCTGGCAGAAGCTTTGCCTGAGGACGGCGAGGTGCACACGATCGATATCAACGACGAGTTGGAGGAGTTGATTCTCAACGGATTCGACAGAGCTGGAGAGGTTGGAAAGAAGGTTCATTTCCATATTGGCGACGCTGCGGAGTTGATTCCTCAGATGGAAGGTGAATTCGATGTTTGCTTTATGGACGGCAACAAACGTCATTACATGCAGTATTTGGAAGCTGTCTATCCAAAGATGAAGATCGGAGGATTGATCATTGCCGACAATACTTTGTGGGATGGACACGTGCTAGAGGAAGAAAGAAACGATGCACAGACTGCAGGAATCAAGAAATTCAATGATTCGGTATGTGCCGACGACAGATTCTTCGTTGCGATGGTCCCATTGCGTGACGGAATGACATTGATTAGAAAAATTAAGTAATACTATGAATATCAGATTATTATTGACAATAGCAGCACCACTTTTTGTGGCTTCTATATTTTCTTCATGCAAAGATAAAGATAAGGATGATGACACGACAAATCTTAATACATACAAAGAGACAAAGGAGTATGGAGAGAGGTTTTTGATGCAGAAGAAGACAGAAGAGGGTATTGTTGAGTCTCCTTCAGGGTTGTTGATCAAGGTCAATAAGTTTAATCCCGACGGAGTTCATCCTGAAGATGGAGACACTGTATTTGCTATTGTGACAGGAAACAAGCTTGAGAACAAGCAGAACGAGTTCAGATACGACACAATCAACGGACCGATGTATGGAGATGTGAAGGCTTTGGTGGAGGGAATCAAATACATGACACCAGGTTCTGATTTTGATTTCTACGCACCATACTATCTTGCATACGAATCGCTTACCCACACAGGCGTTAGCAGAGAACCAAAGATGACGGTGACTGTTAATCCATATTCTGCAGTAAAGTTCAACGTGCAGTTGATCAGTGTAAAGAAAGAGGAAAAGTAAAAATTTGCAAAGGAAATATCGAAAGCGGAGGTTGTTAAAAACCTCCGCTTTTTTTGTGTATATCTTTTGAGTGTTAATAAACGTTAAATCATAACAAACGTTTTAATTTATAATTACATTTGTAGGGTATTGGACTAAAGTAAAGATTAAGAGTGATGAAGAAATATCTACTAGGATTATCCTTGTTTAGCTGCTCATTATCTGCATTATCTGCAGACGGAGACTGCAACAAGCCAACAGCAAGCTTCAGTGTAGGCAAGGCTGTATTTTGTGAAGGAGATGGAAAAGGAAATGTCGATTTGACTTTAAGTGAAGGGTCGATTTCAGACTATATTATCAAGTGGTGGAAGGGAGCGGACACTATCTACGGAACTCCATTGGGAGCCATATCATCAGACTTTATAGAAAACCTTAAAGCGGAAGACAGCGGTATATTAACATATCAGTTGATAGATTCCGTAACTGGTTGTGCCGGTGATATCCACAATTTTGACGTTTTGGTTAATCCGACTCCAGAAGCTCCGAAAGTAAGGTATGCCGTACGTTACGACAGAAGAGAGGGCGCCGCGAGCAAGGAATTCATAGATATCATAGTCAAGAGTCCAGGTGTTGTAGAGGAGATGGAAGACCAAGTTTTGTTTTGGTCTAAAGAGGAGAACGGAATTTATCAGAAGGGTTCTTCTGAGGCCTCAAAACCTTATTATGATCCAGAAGCAAAAGATGGAGTTACAGAGAAGCAAGAACGTTGGGTGAAGTGGGCTCTGACGACTCCTGTTGGAGTTACATGTATGAGTGCTCCTTCCAAGGTAGATATTTTAATCAGTTCTGCAAAATTACCGACAGTCACAGATCTTCATTTTTGTGTTGGCGAAAAGTTTGATGTCAAAGCAGGTGTGACTGCAGCTACAGGTTATGAGTTGCTATGGTTCAATAGCCCTAACGATACAGAGTTCGATGCAATGAAAAATCCACCAGCAGGTGTGGTAGATCCAAATGAGCCAGGATCGTATACTTTCTATGTCGCGCTTCGTGGATTGCAGTCTCCTTACGCACTAAGTGAGATCATTCCTTACAATGTGACAGTACATGGGAATGTGCCTCCTACGGGTACAATGAAAGTGAATTACTCGAAGAGTGACGGACCTGAATTCAAAACATTGCTAGAGCAGAGCCCAGAAGCTGTAATTGCTGGTGACAGTTGTGAATTGAAATGGTATGATGTAAACAAAATGCCTGTTGATTTGGAACTTTTGACACCAGTATATGATGCGAGTCTCGTGGGCAATGTGGCTACGACTTGTTATGTAAGTCAAGTAAACCGTTTGTCGGGATGTGAAAGTGAGATGGTTCCGGTTTCCATATTTGTAGGTAGCATTCCTGTTCCGATAGTTACAAACTTGTCTGTTTGCGAAAACTCTGAAAAATTGACAAAACCATTGAGTAGCAAGATCGTTATTGCTCCTACACCAGGAACAGATGCATCAGACTATGAACTTGTTTGGTATAGATCTGATTCTCTAGGTCAGATTGATATGAGTCAGGAGTATTCCGACATTCTGCTTACTGATGAAGAAATGAAAATCGGAGCTAATGATAAGAAGAAGGATTTGAAGTTCTATGTTCGTGA
Source organism: Paludibacteraceae bacterium (assembly GCA_045629285.1). Lineage (GTDB taxonomy): Bacteria > Bacteroidota > Bacteroidia > Bacteroidales > Paludibacteraceae > UBA1723. The sequence goes on from JAZQQY010000034.1 coordinate 171,353, forward strand.
AAGATGTTTGATGGGAGGAGAAAGTCCGGTTGTTCCTTTTTATGTAACTATTTATAGTAGACCAAGAATCACCCTTGTAGACACAAAACCTAAGTGCAAAGGTGAAGCGCAGGATCTAAGTGAGATGTTCGTTCTGGATTTAGTGAATTCAGAGGTTAAATTCACTGTCGCATCTGGTGCGGCATTAGCGTCATCTGTCGTGACTGAATCAGGAGTTTACGGAGTGCAAGCTTCTTATGGAATCAACTTAGGTTCTATCGATGAAGAGTATTGTTCTTCTGAAATAGAGCAGTTAAAGGTTAGCTTCCATTCTTTAGATGTTGAGATAGAAGGATCTTCTGTGACATGTCCAGGAACAGATATTGATTTGACCGCAGTTGTTAATGTAGAAGGAGGTTTGAGTGAATCCGATTTGGCTTATTCGTGGTCTACAAACTTGAATTCAGTAGTTGGAAACAGCAAAACATTCAATACAACTGGAGAAGGATTGGATAAAGCCGGAGATCTTATGAAGGTGACACTAGAGGTTTCGTCCGTAGCTTGTCAAGGATCGTTCAGTGTGAAGAGAGTGCATGTGATAACTGTTGGTAATGGTCCTGTTGTAGGTTCTTTTTCGTGGTTTGAGCAAAATAACCAGTCTGTCAATGCAGGAAGAAAGATAGCAATGACAGAAGCAATAAAGATCAATGCGTGTGGAGACGATGTTACTGTCGACTTCTCTGATGTGGATATGACAGGGGATAAGGTTGAGTGGTTTACTAATCCAGAGTGCTCTGGTAGTGCAGTAAAGACAGGCTCAGTTGTAGTCTTCCCTAAATCTGAGTATGGAAAGTATTACGTTCGTTATGAGAATAATTGCTATGCATACGTGACAGTGGAGATTGTAGATGCCGCAGTTGAAATTAAATCATTGTCAGGAGGTGCTGTGATCGCGTGTGAGGGAGATGCTTATGTAAAAGAACTTGAGGTTTCATGTTTGGCAGGAACCCCTGTAAGAGAGTGGTATCGTAACGGAGAGATGATTTTGAACGAAAAAGATGCACTATCGTTCCCATCTATGATGTTTGAGAATAGTGGAAAGTATAGTGTCGAGTATAGATATGACGGATGTGTTTCTTATATGGATGTAGTGGATTTGCATGTCAAACCATATATCAAAGTTGACGTCTTCGGCTATGATCTAGTAAATGGAAAGAGAGTATTTTTGGTAGAGCCAGGTCAGAATGCAGAAGTGGTATTTGCGTTCATGGATCCTACATCTCCTGCAGAAATTGCATCTTTGACTGCTGTTGTTAAAGATGTCGCTACTACTAATAATGGTACACTTTCTGCAGACAATACGAAGTTCAGTATCTCAAAAGTTGAGGAGTCACATCATATCAACTTGACTTTTGAAAGTGAAGACTATTGTCCTGGTACTATTGATTTCATTGTCAGAAATGATAACGATGGATTGTTCAACATCGTAAGCGACAATCTTGATGTCTATCCAAACCCAGTCAGCGACAAACTTATTGTTCCGGGAATGGAAGACGGAGATGAATGCGTAATCTACGACTTGACGGGTAAGGCTGTACTTCGTGCTGAGTCGTCGCCAATCAACATTTACGAATTGCCTACAGGTGTCTATGTCGTTGATGTCGACGGAAGAAAGGCGAGAGTCGTGAAGAAATAATGACGATTTTGACAAAATAATAATGGCGGCCTGATGGTCGCCATTTTTTTGTGTCGACGTGAATGATCACATCCTATGTCTCGTCTGATTATTATTTGTTTGTTAGCATCATTCTAAGAGCTGTAGCAAACTGGTCTGGACAAGATGTTGGCTTAGGTCCGCAAGCTACGCCAGAGAATCGTTCGATTACGAACTCAGCCTTCAATCCTACAACCAAACGGCTGATACCTGCTGCATTACCGGGGCATCCGCCGACAATTTGAGCTGCCTTGATTTCGTGAGTGTTCTCATCCATGATGATGTCCATCATTCTGCTGCAAACACCCTGAGGGAAAAAACGAGCTACGATATTTCCCTTGTCGTCCTTCTTGCACTCGATAGTGCTTCTGTTGATAAATTCCATGAATTAGCGTTTTTTTTATGCTGCAAAGATATATTTTTAATTCTTAAATTAAAGGAATAAAGAGTAATTTTGCCATGTTGAGATATATAGAGTGAGGAATTTTATAAGGACTATAATTTATTGTGTTCTGCTTCTAGCAGTGTTTTCGTGTGCACGTGAAGCACACGAAAACACTGTTGTCGCCGAAATTTATGACACACAAGATCCTGAGTTCGTCAAAGTGAATTTGGAGAATGTCCTTTTACAACAAGTTTTACATGGCGATCATTGTGAGGCAGTTTATGAAGATTCCGTTAAATATCTGTTCTCTAAGGCTGACATGCTTGCATTGGGAGATGTCTTGGCAGAAGAGATGACAAAGATGGGATTGGAACTTAATCCTGAATTGTTTAAGAAACAGGTAAAGAAAACACATGGTACGGATGTTGCTGAACCATGTCATTTCTCATTGTATGAGAGCAGAATGTTGTTGTATATGGTGCCGGAATTGCATAAACCGGAGCCTGAGTACGAATTCAATATCAATCTCGCTGAATCACGAATCAAAAGCATCGAGGATGTTATTTTCGATCCGCGTGTGGGGCTTATGTATCCTGCTTTGTTCCTTCCTGAGGTCATTGATTTTGCAGCGATCTATCCGGAAGTAAAGATTGCTGAGGATTTGGCTAAAATGCCGGTTGTCGGTGGAGAGAAGATAAAGAAATGGAGTGAGGACTTGACTTTGAAATCATACCGTAAGATGTCCTTAGAGATGATATATCATATCAACAACTATATCCTGTACGAAAATAAGGAGAGTTTGGACTGGTTGGTGCATAATTGCATGACAGCCCTTCAGGCAATGTTCGTGGATTTTCACATGGAGTACGAACCGTTGATAGATTCGTTGGTATTGATCAGGACAAGAAGTGGAGCATCCCGTTTGGAATCCTTGTTCGCTGAAAGAAATGCCGATGGCTCGATCTATATTAGAGAGGGTCTGCTTGAGTATATCTCACAAAACGAAAGATTGAAGACTCCGCGATTCCAAAGCACAATCCAGCAATATGTCTCTGGATTGGTCGGCCATGATATCTATTATGACCGTATGGAGCGTTTCCCTAATGTGTTGTTGGATAACTTCACGCTTGTGGAACGTCGTTGGATAATTGCAAGGATTATGGATATTGCTTTCCCTATATATTCAGCCGGTGAGATCGACAGGATAATGAAAATCATCGTGGAGAATGATCCTGGATTTATCGAAGATGCTGTAAAAAAAGAATACTACGGATTGAATGATTTGCGCACCGGACTTTCTATCTATAGGATGCGTTACCGTGCCGAACGATGGAGAACAATCACGCCTGCACATTGACGGGGAAATGTTCCCGCGTTTAATATTCAAACGTTTAAATTGACCAATAATGATAAGAGACGGTGTTAATGCCGTCTTATTGTTTTTTATATTTATGAAAAGTGAAATGAAGTCTTGGAGTTATGATATAGCAAGTGTCATTCGACGTCAACCTGTTGCTGATGCTGTTACTGATGCAGAATTGATAGAGAATCTGCCTAATATGATCGCTCTTGGCAAATACCAGGAGATTGTAAGTGTCTGTATGAAATATGCACAGCAGTCGGAATCTGTGCCGTCTGTCGGCTTTGTCAAGCAGGATAAGAAGAGTGAAGCGAATCCGGTTCAGGGGTATTGCCAATATATTCTCGGACGATTGAATGAAACTGTGGCTGAAGACAAGAATACTGCTTCTGAGTTCTATAATAAGGCAATCGCAAACGGAAATGTCGAGGCGACTCTTTACTCCGTTGAGGTGGCATTGAAGTCCCCTGAGGAGATTGTCCGTCAGAACGCGGTCAGGATGCTTAAGCGACTTGCTCTGACTGGTAATCCGTCGGCATGCATCCGTTACGCAATCTATATCCTTGAGGAGTATAAAGCATCAGGAAACAAGTCTCGTCTAAACTTTGCGTTTGAACTTTTCCGTAAGGTGGAGGATGAACCGTCTATCGATTCTTTCAAGTGCTATCTCTATATGGCTCATTGCTGTAAACTCGGTTTAGGTGTCAAGCAGAACGATCAGGATGCAGAGGATTACTATCAGAAAGTGATTCTTGCCGCACCGATCCACAACTTCTACGATAATGCCGGTGCATGTGCCGAGGCTTTTCTTGAGTTGAAATCGATCAATAGTGAGGTTGTAAAGGCTATTCTTCCTTTAGTGCCTATTGATCAAAGAGTTGCAATGCAGATTGTCCTTCATTGTGCATTCACAAGAGACGAAGAGTGCAGAAAGATATTCCTTGATGTGGCTCAATTCCTATTGGAAGCGGAAGGTGTTGATGAGCAGTTGAAGATGCTTGCTTACTGGCGATTGTTTGGCTACTATTCGGAGGTAGAGAAAGATGACGACAAGGCTCTTGTCAACCTTATGCGTGCTGCTAATATGAAGTGTCCGGAAGCTATGATGTGGTTGTCGGAGGCATACAGCGACGGAAGATACGGTCTGAACGTAGATATGTATCAGGCTTACCAGTTGAAGAAAGGCATCACTTTTCTCGACAGTGTGAAGGAAGACGTGAATTATCCTGGCTATTTGTTTGATTTGGGTGATTTCATTTATGAGGCACTTGGCAAGTATGAATGGGCTGACGAAAAGTTGATGATGGAGTCGTTCAAGAAAGCTGCTGAACTTGGTGACGATGAGGCAAAACTTCGTTTGGTACGCATGACTTTGTCGGGTGAATGTAAAGGCATCTACACAAAGAAAGATGCCAAGCAGGTTGTGATGGAGTTTTTGGAGAAAGATAGTGGTGATCTGGAGGATCGTGCTGGTTTGATGTTCGATTTGGCTCACATCTATTCAGCCAAGTCGTTCGGAGAAAATTATGAAGCTGCGATTGAAATCCTTGACGATGCACTTATCCTTTCCGACAATGATTCCGAAATTCTCGACTATAAGGGAGAACTACTTATGAATCTAGGGAAAGAGAGTGAGATTTCTGAAGTTTGGGATGAACTTATATCGCTTTATCCGGAATATGTGAAGGAGTCGGATTCTCCGTTCTGCAAGGCGATGAAGGAGAAATTTAGTGCAATGCCATAACGGTTTATGTAATGAATGAAAATAGGGAGCAGAGCCTCCCTATTTTAGTTTTAAAACTCCAAATACATTTCTGCTTTCCCGTTTAATGCTTCGTCGTAGCCATTTTCAGCCTTGATGTCTTCGAATGATTTGTATCGCTTGCCACTCTTGAGTCTTTGCTTGAGATTCTTCAACAATTCTCCTTTTAGGTAAGGATGCCATAATTTGTATGGATTAGTATTATTGATGTCGATTTTGTTGACGGAATGGCCATCGCAGATTATGTATTTTCTTATCCTCTCCACGATTTCCGCATCCATGCTGTACACTTCCGCCAACTGCTCCACGCAATAGAATCCGCCAAGTGAGGTGCGGTATTTCACTATGTTGATTGCACGCTTCTCTCCGATGCCTGGCAACTTGCGTAGTCCGGCTGTATCGGCAGTGTTGATGTCGACATGTAAATCGGCATGACGATCGGCGATTCTAGATGCTTTGGGGGAGGACTCTCGTTTGTAGAAATCTTTAGTTTTTGGATTTTTGAAGATAGGCATGGAATCAGACGGCATTACCGTCTGACACAGAGCAGCCTTAGATTCCATTTTTGCATAATGCGGCTTGATATTTTGCGATGAATCACTGGCGTTGGCAATCTCTTCCTTGAAGCGTTTCACGTCGTCTTCAAATTTCAGCTCTATTTCCGATTTTATCTCCTGAGCGTTTGCCGACATCAGATATGTGCGCATTGCCACCACGCCGATAAGCATGGTTGCCACGATCGTCAAACTTACCGCGACATTAACATTTCGATTGTGTTGCTCGATTTCTTTGAACAGCTGTTCATCGTCGAATTCTTCTTTTGTATCCATTCTAATCCAATTTAGACTATTGTCAGACATTCATATTTCTACGCAAAAATAACTGATTATGGGTAAAAAATAACTATTTTTGCACAAATTATGATAGAAAAATCTGATTATGTTGATTAACTTAAATACGAACGATGCAGAAGCTGATTTGCTTCACGCAGCTTTTTCCGACAGATTGATTGGAATTGTGCCTAAGATGGCTAACCGTCATGGATTGATTGCCGGTGCTACTGGTACAGGTAAGACTGTTTCTTTGCAGGTGTTGGCAGAAGGATTCTCTCAGATGGGAGTGCCTGTATTTATGGCCGACATGAAGGGCGATTTGTCAGGTGTGGCAAAAGAGGGTAAGCTAAACAAGTTTATGGAGAAGCGTCAGGCTGAGTTTGGAATCGAATATGGGTTCAAGGCATTCCCTGTTGAATTCTTCGACGTATTTAAGGAGCAGGGTAATCCTATCCGTGTGACAGTCAACGATCTTGGATCTCAGTTGTTGTCGCGTATCCTTGAACTTAACGACACTCAGGAGGGTGTGCTTACAATCGCATTCCGTGTAAGCCGTGAGCAGAACATGCCGATGGAGACGTTGGATGATCTACGCAAGATGCTGACTTACGTTAGTGAGCATGCCGCTGAACTTTCTGCTACTCTTGGTGCTGTCTCTACAGCCAGCGTCGGAGCTATCCAGCGTGCTCTTCTTCGTCTTGAGGAAGAGGGTGGTGACAAGTTCCTTTGCGGAAAGAGTTTCAACGTGATGGATTTCATCAAGACAAGAGACGGCAAGGGTGTGATCAACATTCTTGCTGCGGATAAACTTGGTAATTCTCCGCTTCTATATTCCACATTCCTATTCTGGCTTCTTACAGCTCTTTATGAGACTCTTCCAGAGGTGGGCGACGCTGACAAACCAAAATTCGTCTTCTTCTTCGATGAGGCTCACCTGTTGTTCAACGACACTCAGAAAGCAGTGTTGGACAAGATCGAGAAGATTGTTCGTCTGATTCGTTCTAAGGGTGTAGGAGTTTACTTCATCACTCAGTCGCCAATCGATATTCCTGAGAATGTGTTGGCTCAGCTTGGTAACAAGGTGCAGCATGCTCTTCGTGCCTTCACTCCAAAGGATCAGCGTACAATCAAGAGTGTTGCCGACGGATTCCGTGAGAATCCAAAGTTCAAGAGCGAAGACGCGCTTCTTGAGTTGGAGACAGGAGAGGCTTTGATTTCATTTTTGGATGAGAAGGGAGCTCCTACAATGGTAGAGAGAGCTAAGATGTTGAGCCCTGCCGGACAGATTGGCCCAATCACAGATGAGGAGAGACGTGCATTTATCATGAACTCTTCGTTCTATGAGAAGGAGGCTCCTGTCAAGGCACAGCCGAAGGAGGAGAAGAAAGCAGAAGCTAAGGAGGCAGCAAAAGTTGAGGTTGAAGATAAGGGAGCTGAACTTTTGGCTGAGGTTGAGGCAGTAGTTGCTGAGTTGGAGATAAAGGTTGACGGTATTTCTTCATTGAAGAATAAGATTTCCGACATGAGATCCGTTACTGAAGATGCTAGTGAAGCGAAGGAGACCATCAAGCCGCTTGTGTCGGATGCAAAGAAATTGAAGGATGAGGCAAATGCTTTGTATAAGAAACTAGTGAAGACAGTCGGTGCGTCTACAGATAAGAACTTGACTTCATTGCTAAAGAAGGGTGAGAAGAAATATGAAGAGGCTGAGAAGGGTCTAGACAAGCTGAAGACAGAATATGATGCTGTATTCAAGAAGTTGTCTGATCTAGAGAAGAAGGAGAAGAAAGAGGCAGAGAAGAACAAGAAGTGGTGGTATAATATATTCATCACAATTCTTCACATGATTGTGCCTTCATCAAAGAAAGTACTAAAGAAAAAACGTTAGTAAAGAAGTCACGTTAGTGCGTCTCTTGCGAAAAACAGACGGTGTGCACACCGTTTATACTGAATACTAATTGAAAAAATACAAATACAATATGAAGAAATTATTGATCTCAGCATTGATGCTATTGTCTACATTGACAGCATCAGCACAGATGATTTCCGCTGCACGCGATAATCAGGGAGTGAAGTTTGGTGTACGTGCATCGTTTGCTTCAAGCAGCATGACTGGTAAGACAGCTGATGGCTCGTTTGATCTACTAGGTATTGCAAGTTCATCGGTGACATCAAAGAATTTGTCTGCTTTTTCTGCAGGTGTTTCTATGGACCTTCCTATCTTGGAGAGTTTCCACTTCAATATCGAGTTGAAATATGCTATGAAGGGTCAGAAGACAGTTCAGGAAGCTAAGGTATTCAATGTTAATCAGGAAGCAATTCAGTTCAACAGAATCGGTTATGTGGAGGTGCCTATTCAGCCACAGTTCAGATTGAATTTCGGTGAAGCTCATGTAAATGTTAACTTCGGTCCATATTTGGCATTTGCTGTACATGGTCATACAAAAACAAAGACTCATATCGAGGGGCAGGACGACATGATTTCGAAGTTCTACACATTCACAGGAAAGAGCTTCTCTCATAAAGAGGGTAGTAGCAGAAAATGGGTAGATCCAGCAGATAATTACAAGGCTCCATACAATCGTCTTGATGTCGGTTTGGCAACAGGAGTAGCTTTTGAGATCGCCGCATTGCATATCGGCTTCAACTATGATCTTGGTGTCCGTGACATCTACGAATTTGCAAGAGACGTGAAGGATGAGAACTGGTATGAGCCAACAAAGAACCGTACAATGTATTTGACATTAGGTTTCAATTTCTAAGAAATATAACCGGATTGAAATATCTGGCATAACCATTGTAGAGACGTTGCATGCAACGTCTCTTTTTTGTTGCATTCCGCATTCCACATTTCGCATTTATATTTTAATTCACTAATTTTGCGCTCTCTAAATAAAATGAACATGAATAAGGAAAAATTCGTAGGAATCATTCCTGCAAGATATGCGTCGACGCGTTTCCCTGGAAAACCGTTGGCATCCATCGGTGGAAAACAGATGATCCAGAGAGTGTATGAGCAGGCATCTAAGGTGCTTGATTTGGTTTACGTTGCAACTGACGACCAGAGAATCTATGATGCTGTGATTGGTTTCGGAGGTAAGGCAATCATGACCAGTGATAAACATAAAAGCGGTACCGACCGTATCTGTGAGGCATACGAGAAGAGCGGATGCAATAGAGCGGTCGTTGTCAATATCCAGGGTGATGAACCGTTCATCATGCCAAGTCAGATCAGCACCGTTTGCGACCTGTTCGATGCACCTGACACTCAGATAGCGACTCTTGTTAAGCCATTCTCTGCGAATGATTCTATCACTGATTTGGAAAATCCTAATTCACCAAAGGTTGTGATCGACGGAGCAAGCAACGCCGTTTATTTCTCTCGCAGCGTCATCCCATATTTGCGTGGAGTGGAGAAGTCGGAGTGGCTTAAACGTCACACTTTCTTCAAGCATATCGGACTTTACGCATACAAGGCAGAAGTGTTGAAGCAGGTGACTAAGATGCCTCAGTCGACAAATGAGATCTGCGAAAGTCTTGAGCAGTTGCGTTGGCTTGACAACGGTTTGAAAATCAAGGTTGGCCAGACAGAAACTCAGACTATCGGTATCGATACACCAGAGGATATGGCAAAAGCAGAGGAATTCCTTAAATCTATTGAAAAATGAGTCAGTTAGACCGTTCCATTTGCCCTCCCATCCATGAGATAAAGAGCATTGTCATCCCTGAATTGGAGACCATCAATCTGAAGAATGGTTCGCGCCTACATTGCATGAATGTCGGAACTGACGAAGTTGTCAGAGTGACAACAGCGGTCGGTGTCGGCACAGATGTGCAGAATGCACTTTTGTCTGCACGAATGACATCAATTATGCTTTTCGAGGGCTGTAAGGGAATGTCTCAGTCGCAAGTGGCGGAGATGTTCGATTTCTACGGCGCAAGAAAAAGCATCTCTCCCGGCATGTATACTTCATTCTACGATTTGATTTCGTTGAATAAGCATTTGCCAAAAATCATAGATGTATATTTGAAATCGTTGTTCTCTCCGACTTTGGGTGAGGAGGATTACAAGCGGTTGTCTATGATCTACAAGGTTGCGATGAAGGAGAACTTTGAAAGAGTGGACTATCTTAGCGACAAGCAGCTTGATTACATGATGCTCGGCGATCTTGCCAGAAGTATTCATCCTGAACTTGTTGATTTTGATAAACTAACTGTTGACGACATGCGTGCACTTCATTCAAAGTATTTCCATATAGGAAATATGGAGTTTATAGCATGTGGCATGATCACAGACGAGGTTAAGAAGATTTTGATTGATGCGTTGGAGAGCATCGCACCGTCGAACCAATCCAAAAAGGAAGATATTCCTTTCGTGATGCCGGCATTGAAGGATAAGTATAAGTTCTCTCATAAAGAGGGAGTTCAGGCAGGAGTTTGCATAGGTCGACAACTATTCGACAAGAACCATCCTGATGAGAAAGGCATGAAATTCCTTAATACTGTGTTTGGAGGATATTTCGGCAGCCGTTTGTCTTCGAATATCAGAGAAGAGAAGGGCTATACTTACGGAATCTATTCAAGCCTATCTCTTAATGCTCATCATGGCACTATGACAATTTCCACACAGTGCGACAATCGTTATGTGCAGAAAGTGATCGATGAGACATATAAAGAGATGGATCGTCTTTGCAACGAGAATGTTTCCGACGACGAGATGCAGAGAGTGAAGAATTATCTTCTTGGCTCGATGTGTAGCAAATATGGCAATGCGTTCGCCTGGAACGGAGAGATTATCCGTGCCATCACGACTGCCAAAGGAGGAGAACTATCCCTTGCATTCATTAATGATTATATCGACTATATCCGTTCTGTTTCCGCTGGCGACGTGAAGAAGATGGCGCAGAAGTATTTTGGCAAGGACGATTTCTGTGTTTCGGTAGTGGCAGATAAAGATAAGTTAGACAAATGAAAGTCAAGATTATAGTTGACAATTATGTTGCCCAGAGTCAAGTCTTTGCAGAGCACGGATTCTCTGCATTGATTTGCGATGGCGACAAGAATATCCTCTTCGATACGGCTTCAGGATCGTTGGCTCTCCTTCATAATCTGGAATTATTCAAAGTGTCGACGGAAGAGATCTCGGATGTGGTGTTGAGTCATGGACATGACGACCACAGCGGTGGAGTAGTGTCGTTGATGAACAGAAATCAGGAGTGTAAGTTTTGGGCTGGCGAAGGTTTTGATGTTGCACGCACAGGCAGACGAGGTGTGGATATCGGCCTCAAACTGACAGCGGATCAGAAAAAGAGATTTAATATTGTCGACGGCATGGACCAATTGACAGACAACGTCTTTGCGGTATCTGCCAAAGGATGCGACTTGACTGATATGTCGCATACAGATGATTTTTATATATTGGAGAGCGACGGTACAAAGCCACGCGACTATTTCAACGACGAAGTATATATAGTCTGCGTTAACGAAGGAAAGATTAGCATCATCACCGGATGTGCCCATAGAGGAGTGGCAAACATAGTGCGTCATGCCCAAAGCCTGTTCAACATTCCCGTTGACACTATTATAGGAGGATTCCACACCCTTCATGATTCAAAAGAAAAGCTGGCACGCCTCGCGTCGGAATTGAAATCCGTATCGCCACGACAGATTATTTGTGGCCATTGCACAGGCGTAGAAGCCTATGCCGTCTTAAAATCCATGATGCCTGAGGTAGAGATGATGCACACTCAGGTCGGTATGAATGTATTTTTGTGAAGAATTGTCGCACTACCTGATTCCCAGACTGACACTTTGGCAGACTTTGTCGCATCACGCCAGTAAATTGGCACGAAAAAGGCATTGGCACGCTTTTTGAAATATTAATAGCGTACCGCGATGGTGTGGTACAGATTAAATTTGAATAATAATAAAAAATAAATAAAGTCATGGGAAAGATTATCGGAATTGACCTTGGTACAACAAACTCGTGCGTAGCCGTAATGGAAGGTGGCGAAGCAAAAGTTATTCCAAACAGCGAGGGTAAGAGAACAACTCCTTCCGTAGTAGGTTTTTTGGCTGGTGGAGAGAGAAAGATCGGTGACCCTGCAAAGCGTCAGGCAATCACAAACCCAGAGAAGACTATTTTCTCTATCAAGAGATTTATGGGTGAGTCTTTCGACCGTGTAGGCGACGAAATCAAAAGAGTCCCTTACAAGGTAGTCAAGGGAGACAATAATACTCCACGTGTAGATATCGACGGACGTCTTTACACTCCACAGGAGATTTCAGCAATGGTGCTTCAGAAAATGAAGAAGACAGCTGAGGACTTCTTGGGTGAGGAGGTTACAGAAGCCGTTATCACAGTGCCAGCATATTTCAACGACTCACAGCGTCAGGCAACAAAGGAGGCTGGTGAGATCGCAGGTTTGAAGGTTCGTCGTATCGTTAACGAGCCAACAGCATCAGCTTTGGCATACGGTATCGATAAGAAGGACAGAGACATGAAGATTCTTGTGTTCGACTGTGGTGGTGGTACACATGATGTGTCTGTTCTTGAGTTGGGCGACGGAGTGTTTGAGGTAAAATCAACATCAGGAGATACTCACCTAGGAGGTGACGACTTCGATGAGAAGGTTATCCAGTGGTTGGTTGACGAGTTCAAGGCAGAGAACGCAGGATTCGATCTACGCAAGGACCCTATGGCATTGCAGAGATTGAAGGAGGCTGCAGAGAAGGCTAAGATCGAGCTTTCTAACACAACAACTTCAGAGATTAACTTGCCTTATATCACAGTAGTTGACGGAGCTCCAAAGCACTTGGTAAGAACATTGTCACGTGCTAAGTTCGAGCAGTTGGTTGACGACTTGGTTCAGCGTACAATCGAGCCATGCCGCACAGCATTACAGGCAGCAGGTTACTCAACATCAGATATTGACGAGGTCATCCTAGTCGGAGGTTCTACTCGTATTCCTGCAATTCAGGAGGCAGTAGAGAAGTTCTTTGGTAAGGCTCCATCCAAGGGTGTTAACCCAGACGAGGTTGTAGCACTAGGTGCTGCTATCCAGGGAGGTGTACTTGGTGGCGACTTGGCTGATATGGGTGCTGGTGCAGGTGTATTGCTACTTGACGTAACTCCACTTTCACTAGGTATCGAGACATACGGTGGTGTGATGACTAAGCTAATCGACGCTAACACTACAATCCCAACAAAGAAGGAGCAGGTATTCTCGACTGCAGCTGACAACCAGACATCAGTAGAGATCAACGTACTTCAGGGAGAGCGTCCAATGGCAGCTCAGAACAAGTCGATCGGTCGTTTCCACTTGGATGGTATTCCAGCAGCTCCACGTGGTGTGCCTCAGATCGTTGTGTCATTCGATATCGACGCTAACGGTATCCTTAACGTAACAGCTCTTGATAAGGCTACAAACAAGGAGCAGAAGATCCGTATCGAGTCTTCTTCTGGTTTGTCGAAGGAGGAGATCGAAAGAATGAAGAACGAGGCTACTGCAAATGCAGCAGCAGACCAGAAGGAGAAGGAGCGTATCGACAAGTTGAACAACGCCGACGCTATGATCTTCCAGGTAGAGAAGCAACTTAAGGAGATCGGTGATAAGATCCCTTCAAGCAAGCGTGGTCCGATCGAGTCAGCTTTGGCTAAGCTTAAGGAGGCTCATAGAACACAGGATCTATCAGGTATCGATTCTTCAATGAAGGAACTTGAGAATGCACTTCACGCTGCGAGCCAGGATATGTACAACGCACAGCAGCAGGCTGGTGCACAGGGTGGTGGCTTCAACGGAGGTAACGCTGGTCAGTCAGGTCCTAACAAGGACGACATCACTGACGTCGACTTCGAGGAGGTTAAGTAAGATTGATTAAACATCAACTAAATAAGACTCCCGTGTGACAAACGTCACACGGGAGTTTTTTGTTATTCTGGTACGTAGATGATTTCTCCGTTTTCCAGTTCGTAGGCGATGCCGACTTTTTTGCCTCGTTTGCCTTCCGACTGTGATTGGTCTTCACTCGGAGTATACTTGTTGATTTGTGATCCTTCTTTGGTTATGATCTCCATATTCTCTTTACCTGGATTCTTGATCATCGTGAAATCATCTTGGCTGAACATCTCTGTCATATTGAATCGTGTGACCAATGCCACCATAAGTGCCACTGCGAATACCATAGCGACGTCGAAGAGGTTGGATACCGTTGACATGGGGTCGTCCTCTTCTTGATTCTTTAATAGATTGTGTCTCATCTTTTCTACGATTATTTTTTTAGAATCTCATACAAATATTCCAAGTTTGTTATATCCTGCAGATACCAACGTTGCTTGATTTGCTGAGTGACGTATCCGATGGCTGCGGCTACAAGTCCAGTGACGGTTGTTGCGAAAGCCACCTGCATATTGCGTGCCATCGAATCTATATCTCCTGATGCCAAACCTGCTAATGCTGGTCCCATCGGTATCAACGTTCCCATCAATCCCATCATCGGGCCAAGTTTGGCAAGCATCTTGGAAGTGGTCAGATCTTTGTCTGCCTCAATCTCGTACTCTGCCAACAGACGTTGGATTTCAGCCGGCTCATCTTTGGCTTCAATGATGGCTTTTATATATCGGTTGACGAGCATGTCGTTCTTCTTTGGCAGACGCTCAATCACTGCGTCGACATTTTCCCTCGTCACTCCAGTCAACGCCTTTCTCACTTGTGAGGCAGATTTGTGGATGGCAAGGTATTGTCCGAAGAAACTTCCGATGAGAAGGAGTGATCGGATGAAAAGAAGAATCAAAATGATGATGACAGGCACTAATAAACCTGTTGAAATCCAGTAGAGAATATCGCTGATAATTTCCATTGTTATATATAATTTTCGTTTTTACTTTTTGATTCCGACACCTGCTGCGCAGGAATCGGCTGCCAGTCACTACGTGCAAGGTCCGCTGGACCATAGTCCGGAGGACTTAGCCAACGGATTGGTAGCCGATTCCAAAATTTTGTCAGTTGCAAACTGACAAAATTTTGGTGTCGGTTTTATTGATTATTTATTATTATATCTAAGCCAGCCAATGATGCCGCAGACGACGGCGAGAATGAAGAATGTTGCCAACGCGAGCCATTCTATCGGATCTGAACCGTGGAAGGTGGTAGTGCCGTTCACTGTGGCGACGACGCCAAGAATGAGAATCAGTGTGGATAGTAGGAATAGCACCTCCAGACGCAAATCTTTCTCCGGTATGAGCCAACGTAATCCCCATGCTCCCGTCGGCATTATTATTCCGATAACTCCTGCTAATGTCCATGCGATTATAGCGAAGTCGACGCCGGGAAAGGCGTAGATGGTTTGCACCAAAGCGTAGAATAGGACGGGGAAAACAAGTATGCCTGGAAAGAAGCGTAGAATGCGGTATATCCAGATAGTGCGACGTCGCATCGGCTCTCCATACAACATCTTTCCAGAGAGAATGCAGTAGGCGATTTGCCAGAACACTTCAATCGTAAGCACCACACTCACATCAAGCATCAATGGTTGGTTTGCCAGCCATGCCTGAATCTCATTTCTGCTCTGCTGGATTGCCCATTCCCACGTCATCCCCACAAAGATGGAGCAGGCGGCAGTCACTACTGCCACTTGCCACCACTTTAGAAAGGTCAGTTTTATCCAGGTGTTGAGAAACACCAGCACCATCAGAACAAGAACTATTGTCTCCATATCACTCTTCCTCTGCTTTACGACGTTTGCGCACCACGACAAGTATGATAATCAGCACCACGATGGCTATGCCGATCACTACCGATTTTGTGACGAGTGTGGTTGATGTTTCAGCTGAATCCATCAGCGTCTCTTTCTTTAAGACGGTGCCGGATTTCTGCTCCTGCTCATTCTGCTGGGAGTAATTCTGTTGCTGTTCAAGTTGTTTGTCGCGAGCCTGTTGTTGGATTTTGCCCAATTGTTGCTTTTGTGCGTCAGTGGCGTGGAAATAACCTTTGTCCGCAGCTTGGAGCATCGACGTCGCCATCTGCTCCATAGCGGCAGGATTCTGTTGGCTTATAAACTGGTCGATGCCGAGTTTGAATTTGTCATCCACGTAGACGGCATAGATTTCATCCCACATCTGAGGGTCGATTGTGGATTGACGTGTCACGCTCCAACCGTAGGTGTTTTGTATGATTTCCGCAAATCCAGCTGCTGATGAGGCTCCTCCTTTCATCTTCTCTTTGATGTATGTCGGATTGAAGATCGTGGAGCGGCTCTCCACGCCAACAGCCTCTTTCAACTCCTGCATACGATTATGGTTACGGTTGCGATAGTCTGCCATATAGGCATCTGGTTCTTTGCCTGTGACTTCAGTGACGGCAAGGTTGATTCCTCCCATAAATTCGTAAACGTGGTCGAGCGAAAGCGCACCCCAAGTGTTGGATTGACGAGGTTGTGTCACCACATCAGTGCGAGTTAGCGCGGCGGCGAAAGCTGCTTTGCTATAGCGTTCCCACCCGTCGACGCTGCCATAGAATGCTCCCATATTATTCATATAGACGTCGGCTATCTCACTTGTGTTCTGCCATCCACCTTGGCTCTGCACCATACCTTGTATGCCTGTGCCGTAGTTGCCGTTCACACCTCCAAACACTCTGAATGATGCCATCTCACGAGCCTCCTTCGGGGATATCCCTTGTGATGTCAGATATTGTTCAGATTCGAGAACACCGGCTGCCACCTGATTCTCAAACTTATCATCTTTGGCTGCGGCTGCCATCGTCACAGCACGGTTGATGAGATAGAGACGTGAGGCTGCCAAGTCTCGTAGCTGGCCGGATGTCTGTACCACCACGTCGATGCGAGGACGTCCAAGTTGCTCGCTTGGAATGAGTCTGATATCAGTGACACGACCGAACGCGTCACGGATGGGTTCGATTCCAAGCAAATAGAAAATCTGAGCGATGGAAGCACCTTCTGTCTCAATAAATTCCGAGCTCCACAGAGTGAAACTTACTTTGCGTGGTATGCTGTCGTGATGAGCCTTGCGATACATCTGGATTGTGCTTTCTGCCAATTCTTTACCTCTCTCCCAAGCTTTGGCACTTGGTGTATTTTCGGCATTCACTCCGTAGAGGTTTCGTCCTGTTGGCAAGGTACGTGGATTGCTCACCACATCACCTCCTGTCGACGGTGATGTATAGCCGCCGTTCAAGGCATTCAACAGTGATTTCATCTCCTGCTCTGGTGCTGAACGTAGTCCACTACGGTAGTTGGTTACGTTTTCGATAGTGTGGCAAACCTCCATTATGGCACGACTTTCGTTTTTCTCAGCTTCGGTGTAATGAGGCAAAAACTGCTCTATCATCTCTTCCATACTCTTACCATTCCCTTCGTCGTCACTCTTTAATCCCATTGCGATGGCCATTTTTTTAAGTGCAGACGCAGGGGCTCCCATCATTTTTGCCATTGCCAAAGCTTTTCGTGGATCCATATCCTTGCCAGCCTCTTTCATCTTTGCAATTTTGGCGGAATCCATTGTCGACGATATGTTGTCGACAACGGGGGCTGGTTTTACCTTTTTCTTCATAGATCCCATCATCCGCATCATCGCCATCATGTCCATTGGCTTAGTGTCATTCTCTATTTTCCTTGCTTTGGCAAGTCGCTCCGACGTGATGTGTGCCAATCTGCAAACCAAAGCGTCGTCGGCTTTCACGTCGCCTTTAAGTATCTGGTTGACAAGTGTGCGAGCCGGTTGCAGGTATTGTTTGCTAAAACGAGATTGATGCTTCTCCACGTCGTCTGACACTCGTCCCATCTGTTTGTCCAATGCCAACAGACTGTATGCGATCGGGTCGGTTGCCATTGCTATGACTGATGATGTGATGCGTATATCTTCGTAAGGTTCTCCTAAGGTGTATAGCTGGCCTGTCATCTTTTCGTTTATAATCTCCTCTGCAAACTGTTCAACGCGGGCAATCTCCTGTTCATTCCAGATGTAAACGATGCTCGAATCCAAACGTAAATCACGATGGATGCCCATCTCCACAGCAATTTTCTTTACTTTGTTAGCATTCTCATCTGATGGCTTGGCTCCGTATTGCTCAAGCTCAGAAGTCAACTTCTTGTATTGATTACGAAGCTCGCTCTCCATAAACGGAGCCGTTAGATGGCTTTGGATTCCGGCATACGTGCGTCGTTTAGCAATCAATGCCTCTCCTACATTGCCTATGGTGTAGATGTAGAAATGAGGCAGATGTCCGACCATCTTGTCTGGCCAATCCTCACTCGACAATGCCACCTGTTTGCGTGGAGTGTATTCCAAACCTCCGTGTGTGCCGAAGTGGATCAACGCGTCGGCTTGGAAGTCATCACGGATCCAACGATATGTTTCCTGGAATTGTAGAGTTGGCTCTTTGCCTGTACCGTGAACGATGGCAAACGTGTCTGATCCTTCTCCTGCCATCGGTTGTGGCATAATTTGGATATTTCCGTAGTCTTGTTGGCTCAAACGGAAATCTTCCACTCTTGCTGGTAGATTGTCGACGCGATAGCCTTCTGATTTAAGTCTCTTTAAAAGGTTGTAGAGCGACGGAATGCCTTCCAAACCTGCGGCGGAAAGTGTATTCTGGCGTGGATTGCCAAAATAGACGATGGCAATCTTCTTCTCACTGTTCTTCTTCTGCTTCAGATTTATGTAGCCTTGAATAGTCTTGACGAATGTTTCCAATCTGTCTGGAATAGCATAAACCTCACGAAGTCCGTCGTCGTTCATACGTTGGGCAAAAAGCACGTAGGGACGGATTGCACCGTCGACCTCGGGCACAACTAAACTTTGGGATAGGAATCCGCCTTGCATACCCTGTTTGTCTGCCATCCACTCTTCTGTGAGTGTGTTGGCATTAAGCGGACATAAAAGAGGAATATTAGTATGTTCAAGATATCTAACCATTGCGTCGCCCATACGTCCGTGAGCAAAATTGACAATTGTGGATGGGGCGATGCTGTCGAGAATATCCATGTCGGCTAGGGCGTTGACGCTTGGCAGAATATATGCTGTGTGACCGGCTTTTTCAAGAGCAGCACAAAGTTCATACGGTGAACCCATGGCTCCAGTCAAGATGATATGACTGCCGTGGAGATTGATATTGTGTTTGTCAAGATACGACTCATATTCAGCCACACTTTGGAATCCCACCTCTTCATCGTCGGGATTGTCGAGATTGGAATGGATCAAAAGATAGCGACGTTGAGGAACGACGGAATCGATCTCTCCTTTGCATATTATTTTCCCGTCGACGTGGGTGCGGACATAATTGAGCATTGTGCGATAGTTCACTCGGCTTGCTCCGTTCAGATAGGTTTTGAGAGTATCGGCTGTTGTGCTGTCCAAACCTACGATCGCATTGGCAGGATTAGTGGCCATAGTGGTGAGGATAGGGTGGCCCAACAGTGCAGCCATCTCAATATGGTCTCGCTGCTCTTCTGTGATGCGGAGCCCCATGCCATTGATGAAAACCATATCGTATTTCTCAATCTCATTCACTTTTTCCAGTGGCAGCTCCTCGATATCAATCATCGGATTGTCGTTTGCTTTGTTGATTACTCCAAGCTGTAGAGCCTGATAGTTGATAAATGCCACTTTCGTACTTGAAAACCAAGTGCGATAGATACTTACAAGGGCAACCACCACAAGGATGGCTGCCAATGCAGGTAACACAATTTGTTTAATTCTACTTTTGTGTTTCATCTTTCTTTTTGAATAAACGGTCGATATCTAATGATGCTCCTACGCTATAGTTGCGTCCAGTGGTCATAGGTGAACTATAACCGTAGAATTTCGGAATAAAGTTGAAGAGGTTGTCGACGGTGAAATTCACCTTGACTCCTTTGCATATTCGTTGCTGAAGCATCAGTTTCCATAGTGTGTAGCCAGGATCTGCGTCTTCAGTCTCTTTTTGAGGCTTTCCTTGCATGCGTCCGCTCAAACCTATGTTAAATCCATAGTTGTCAGTAAACTGATGGTCGTAATCCACACGCCACGTCATAGAATGGTTGCGAGGCTGAGTGAAGTAGCTGCCTATATTAGCACCGTCGGTATGAGTGTAGGCGTAACTATACTTGATTCCAAATCCACATTTCAATTTATACTGCATGGATAGGTCGGCTCCGGTCACAGTCACTCCGTCCTCATTGCTGTATAGTGAGCTGGTCAATGCTCTGCGAGTGACACCGTTGGCGTCGACGTAGGAATAAGAGTCCTTGTCGGCATCGTAACTGATGGATGGGTCATGGTAATCCACTTGGTAACCGCCTCTCTCGTAAGCCTCGTCCTCCACCCAGTATTTGCTGATTGAGCTTACTCGTTTGTCGAAGATGTTGCAATAGCCCATCAGAGTGATGTTGTATGAACCGTCGAAGATATTATCGTTGTCGAGACGTCCGTTGTGCTCGAACGCAAGATTGAAATTGTTGCTTTTCTCTGGATCGAGATCGGGATTTCCGCAGATGATGTAGCCCATATTACCCATGTCGAACTGCATATACATCTCTTTAAGAGTAGGGGCACGGAATCCTCCGGCGTAACTTGCTCGAAGCGACACTTTGTTCCATTTGTACATTGCTGCCAAACGGGCTGTGGTAGCCTGTTTTTTAGATGCTGAGAAATAGTCGTGTCGCACACTACCAATGAAGTTTAATCGTTTGGTCGGGTTGTAGTCAAACTGGGCGAAGATATCCCAGTTGTTTTGCTCATGCTCCGTATTGTCGAGGAATTGGTAGGTCGACAAATAGTCGTGCATGAAATCAGAACCAAGAGTCAAGACATTTCTTCCAAATTCTTGATTGTAGAGCAGATGAGCCACGTTTTGTGTGTTGTTGTAGTCGTGGTCGTGGGTGCGTGTGCCATCTGGCTGAAAATTAGCTTTATCGTATTTGTCGTAGCTGTACGACGCTTCCAAATTACGTCCATTCTTCCAATCGTAGGCAGCTTTTAGTCCACCGCTGTAACCATGAAAATGATATTCGTATGTGTCACGGTAATTCTCACGGTAGAAATAGCCTCCACGAGCAGTAAATCTTAAATGTTCATTAGGAGTAAAAACGAGTCTCTCTTTGATGTTGTGGTTTCTGTTTCCATAAAGTCGGCTCAATTTTGATTTTGTCGCAGGTAATTCTCTTCCGTCGAGAATAGCCTGAGCTTGTTCCAAAGCCGACGGCGCGTCGGTAGGGAGATTGATATTGTCTATTTTTGTTTGCTGATAACTTGTCTGGCTGTTCCATTTTTTGATATTAAACGAAACAGATCCTCCGTTTCTCCACTCATTACCCATGGAAGAATAGCGGGAGTTGATATTGGCAGTCCACGGTTCGGAGCTTTCTCTGCTTATGATGTTGATTACTCCACCTACAGCGTTGCTTCCATATAATGCCGACGACGCACCCTTCACAATCTCTATTCTTCCCACGTTGTCCAAATCCAGACGGTTGTAGTCGGTGTTGTCCATTGTCTCACCTGCCAGACGGTCTCCATCCACAAGGAAGAGCACTGCGTTACCACCAAAACCATTCATGTTGAGCGACGTCTCTTGGCTCATAGCGTAACCAAACTCCAGACCTGGCAATTCTTGCGTCAGCATATCCTGGATGTTGGTGGCGTCAGTTTTTTTGATATCATCAATATTAATCAGACGAGTGACAACCGGCACTTCCATCAAAGTCTTGGGAGTCATGGTCGCA
Source organism: Paludibacteraceae bacterium (assembly GCA_045629285.1). Classification (GTDB taxonomy): domain Bacteria; phylum Bacteroidota; class Bacteroidia; order Bacteroidales; family Paludibacteraceae; genus UBA1723. The sequence goes on from JAZQQY010000034.1 coordinate 193,106, forward strand.
GTCACAACGACCTGATCAAGAGTGGTCTGGTCCTCAACAAGACGCACATTGCAGTATACTTCGTCTTTGGAATCTTTCACTGTCACTTTCTTTGGCTCAAAACCAATATAAGAGACCTCAAGTTGGCAGTTGCCAGGCAACACTTTCAGCTGGTAGTTCCCATTTGCGTCTGTGGCAGTGGCAGCGTCACGTTGCCCTTTGGCAGTGACGTATGCACCAATCAATGGCTCTCCATGCTCATCAGTCACCTTCCCTTTTACCACTCGTTGCTCTGCCCTCATTATGAATGAGAACGACGTCAAAGCACATAATATAATCAACCTCAATCGTTTCATCACCATTGGTTATATGAATGTGAGACGCGCGTTTGTGCGTCTCTACATTCAATGTTTATTTTATTTCTTTTCTCCTTTAAATGACACCAACATAGCCATAGGCATTTTGCCATATTGTAGGCTGTATGTGATAGCTGCAGTGTTAGAAGAGACAACAACAGCGACATTGCTGAAAGTGTAAGCCTTGTCTGTTCCGTTCACATTGACACTTCCTGCGATGCTCTCTGCTGTGGCAGTGTAGACATTGTTGGAAGCTGAGGCTTTAAGGTCGCAAGTAAGAGAAGGAAGAGCCATCGCACCCGAACCAGCTGATGGAGTGACAAGCTGGATAGTGTTGTCGTCGACCTTGTTGATTGTCATCACAACCTGAGTTGTGTCGCCGCTTCCCATAACAGTAAGGACATAATCGCCATTGTATGAGCCCGCCATAGCATCTGCTACAGAAACAGTGGACGCTGGAGTGTTGTTGTCATCGTCGTCGTCGTCATCACAAGATGAAACACTCATTGTCATAGTGGCTGCGGCTATCATCATAGCCAAGAAATTTTTTGCTTTCATGAACTTTTTTGTTATTTATTTGATTTATATTTTTTGCCTTTTCTATATACGATATATCCGGATATTAAGATTAACGTCAGTAGAAGCCCGGAAAGGAATACAAAGAGAACCGAAACAACTGAACCTAAAAATGGTTCATAACAGCGTCCGACGTGTAGCTCAAGTGCAAAATTCCACAGTGACATTGGCTGATTCTTAAGTACTTCCGGCATCTCCACTTCAAATGGTTTTGTCCCTCCAATAGTTGGGTTTCCCCCATATTCAAAAACTACAGGTTGACCTCCAGTCTCTTTTAAATCTTTGGAGTAACCAGTTACGGCATGTCCACCGAATGGAATACCTGACGTTTTGTTGTATGGCTCATTTGTAAACCAATCGATTACTTTTCCTGTGGATGGATTCCATTTAAATAGACCGCTAAAACTTCCCACCAACCAATTTTCGCCATCTGGAATAAAGACATTCATTCCCATTGGGCTCACCTGTGGCTCTTTATCTGGCGCAATCGCTTCTGTTTGTGCATTATTTAGATTGCTGTCGACGTAATAGAATCCCTCACTTGTTGAAAGCAACCATTTTTGCAGATTGCCATCCCAACGTATCGCACGTAATTTGTCATGGAATACATTGTTGGATGCCATTGTTGATCCTGGTATTGGAGAGTGGTGTGTCATCACCAACGGAATCATGAATGGTGGACGAAGACACATGCCTGTGACGCTTAGAATTAGTGTCAATACAATAAGTCCCGCACCAAGACGATTGTGCCACTTGAGTTGTGACTTCATCCAGCCTGCTTGCTTATGCTTCTTCTCTTTGCTTTTTGTTCGACCTATTGTGAAACGGAGAACAAAGAAAATGATACCTGTCAGACACAGAACGATAAGTGCTATTCCCATAGCGTCAACCACAAGTCTGCCTATGATGCCAAATAGTTCGCCACTGTGTAGCATCCAGAAAGTCTTGAATAAGGTGGTCTGGTTGACATAACCTTGGGGCTTTTCCAGCTGATGCTCCACAAAATGATAGTCTGGAGCTACCGCTTCATATAAAGAGGAGCGAGTTATGACTACTACTGTGTCCGATCCTCGTAAGGCGACGTCGCTAATCCTTTCGTCATTGCCTGGCAGTTCAACTGTATTCCATCGATTTGATTCTATATTATAGATGTATGCCTCGAAAAGACCAGAGCAGAACATCGTGCCGTCGCCACAGATCACGATATTCGTGATTTTGCGATTGTCTATGCCTTCTGTGATGCCATCGTTGAAATCATTCCATACTGAGAAAGTGGAATCTGTTTTCCATATTCCAGCTTGTCCCCACATCAACAAGTTGTCGCCGTATGCGATAGTCCCTTTTACAATGGACTGATTCCAATTGTTGATATGATATGCTTTAGGTAGCCACCATCTCGAAACTTCACAACCAGAAAATATTTGGCGGTGGTTTAATATGATACCACTGATGCTGAATAATATAATAAATATTGAGAATAACAGCCCTGCCCATTTATGCCATCCTCTCCAAGTAATCTTCCGTCGCTCCTTACCACTTTCAACAGCTCCATTATTAACCATCTTTTTTGTTTTTCTTAAACATTTCGACTATCCTCTTGTTTGCCCAAAGCTGTGATGTATTTTTTCATAATCGGTTGTTCATTAAACGTTGCTGTATTTATAAATCTGTTCTTTTTCTTTTATGGCAAAAACCAAACTTTCCTATCATCACAGTTTGCTTTGGGCGAACAAGTGAATAATCATAAAACAACTAAAACTATTTACTGTCTAAACACCTCGTTTAAGACACTGCAAAGGTACGGGGAGTGTGAAAATGGGGCAATACCGAGAAAAGATGAAAAGGAATAGGCAAAATGTCTGGCATAAGGGGCTTGATACACAAAAAACGGCATGAAACGAGAGTTCCACGCCGTGAAAATGTAAAAATGAAGGTTTTTATTTTTCAATCATCATCCTGTAGCAGTTGGTATCCTTCCTCTGGAATCCCAAAGATTGATATAGGCAATTGGCTGCGACGCGTTTAGGATTAGACGTCAGATGAAGTTCAACCGGAGCAAACGATTTTGCCTGATCGATGATGTGTTGCACTAATTGTCTGCCAAGATGTTGCCCACGGTACGACGACGATACCACCACATCCTCCACAGATGCCTTTCGTCCAGTAGGGGAGTGGAAGATACAAAGAGAAGCGCAACCGATGATGTGGTCATCGTTGATGATGACGTAGAGGTTGCAATTCGCGTCGACTAACACATTCTGAAGATCATTTTCCGTGAAGACGACTCTTTCCGAAAGTTCAGCCATCAGCTGTTTGATCTCCCCAAACTGTGAAGGCGTATATGATTTTAATTCTTGGATGAGCATGGTTTGATAATATTAGAATAATCGCAAAGATGCGAATTTTTGTTGGATTTTTCTCTAACCTTCAATCTCTAAGCTCTAAGCTCTAAGCTTTAAGCTTTAAGCTTTAATCTCACATAGACATCATCTATATTCACATAGATAGAATCAGTTGGCGGGGAATAATTGTTGCTCTACCTTTGTCGTGTCAAAAGAAAACAACAATTAATAAATTAATGCGTATGGAAAAATTTGTTTGTGACGTTTGTGGTTGGGAGTATGAACCGGAGATTGGAGCTCCTGAGGTTGGAATTGCTCCCGGGACTCCTTGGAAAGATGTGCCGGATAGTTTTGAGTGCCCGTTTTGTGGAGTCGGCAAAGAACAGTTTTCAGAAATGATTTCTTACGAGCAAAACGTAAGATGATGGTAAATCAAATAAGAAATACTATGAGAAGTATATCGACATTACACCTCCAGTATGCTCACCGTTTTTACAAGTTTAAGGGTGAGGCTCAGTATTTGCATGGCCACACAGGTACTTTGACAATCGAGGTGGAGGAGCCAATCAACGAAGGTGTTAACATGGCATATCCATGCAACGAAATCAAAAAAGTGGCATGGAGTGTGCTGAAGAATTTCGACCATGCTCTTATTCTTCGTGAGGATGATCCGCTTCTACCGGCAATTCTTGGTGTGTATGAGCAGATGGGAATAAGGAATGGAGCTCCCCAAAACAAGATGAAGGGTGAGGCTTTCCACACTGAGCTGGCTCAGGCGTTTCCTGATTGCAGACTGGTGGTCACCAAGGAGACCATGACTGTGGAGGGAATGATAAAAATCGTCTACGATTTGCTTAAAGACAAACTAAACATTGTTAAACTGACATTCGTGAGCGGCGACAACACAGCATCGGAGGAATTCCCGTCGCATATCAGCATCGACCGTTGCCCTTGTTGCGGCGTCGCATTAAATGATAGTGGAGTATGCCCCAAATGTGGATATAAGAAAGTTAGCGATCATCCTTACTTCTAATTTTAGGCTGTTTCAGCAATAGTGTTTCTAAATGAGTCAACCGTTTTCTGTGCAGTATGGAAAGCGGTTGATTTTTTCTATCTTTGCAACGTCGAACCAACGATCTAAAATATGAACCTACAACAGATTAGATATATATTAGCTGTAAACCAGTATCGCAGTTTTGCCAAGGCTGCGGAAGCTTGTAACGTCACCCAGCCCACGTTGAGCGCGATGATTGTCAAATTGGAAGAAGAGTTGGATGTGCGAATCTTCGACCGTACACATAAGGTGGTGACAAGTGCCGGACAAAAGATAATTAGTCAGGCAGAAAAGGCACTTCTGGAGATTGATAAAATCAATGAGATTGTTTTGGAGGACAAGGGTAAGATTGGTGGTGATTTCTCACTTTCGGTCGGTCCGACTATCGCTCCATATATATTACCCAAGTTTATCAGGCATTATCGAAAGAAATACCCGTTGGTGAATTTGTCAATCAACGAGTTGAAAGTCGACTATATGCTTGATGCCTTGCGGCATGGGGAAATGGATGCTGGTATAGCTATTTCAGATAATGTAGTCGACGGTATACTTGAGATTCCTCTCTATACAGAACGCTTTTTCGTCTACTTGGCAGAAAATTGTTGGAGAAAATTGCCTGTATTCAATCCGGAGAATCTGGAAAATGAGGATATGTGGATCATGAAAGATGCACAGTGTCTGCGAGACAGCGCCTTTTCTTTTCATAAGGAAAACGGTAAAGGCAACCATATCTATGAAGCCGGAAGTATTGAAACCTTGATTCGTATTATCGATGAGAATGGAGGCTACACCATCATTCCAGAGATGCATTTGCCATTCCTTTGTGAAAAGCAGAGACAGAATGTCCGACGTATAGATGGCGATTATCTGTCGCAACGTCGAGTGTCATTATATATTAAGGAGGATTATATCCGACAGCGAATGCTCAACACTATCACCGACACATTGAAAGCGTTTATGCCTAAAGAGATGATGAGTGAGAGCATAATGAAATATGGAATCAGGTTGTGAGAGGGAATAAATGGTTATTTCTCAATCTCCTCCACAAATTCCTTAGGCAGAATGACATTCTCCATATTGATTGCAATTCTATTCATATTCTCAACAGCAAAACTGTTGAGAACGGTAGAATCAGGATGGTTACAGTCCCAAGCGATTTTGTCGCTTGATGATATTTTCTATTTATTATCTGCAATTTTTTCTGCCATTGCATTTAGCACCAAGCATTGATCTCTGGTGATTCCTTTCTTTACCATATTGAATTCCCAAGGGCTTATTTGTAGAAGTACGCCTTCTGCACATGCATCAAAACTTTCTCCGTAAGGTTTATACATTTTGGGAAATCCATTTTCGCGTAGAAGAATGATGCGATAGCCTCTATTCATGGCTTCACGCATTACCTCTTTCTCTTTTGGTGATATTGCTGCACTTACAAGTACACCTCCTCGTTCTCCACAATCCATCCATTCTTTACGTAGACGCTCGTTTTCTTCTTCTGTGTAGTGACGGTGCACGATAACTGCCATCTTATCTGGAATGTCGAGCAAAAATTGGTTGCCTACTATTTGACATTTCTTTTCTGCCACATCCATGTCGTGAAGTACAGTGAACAGTTCTGGATTATTCCTTTTTATAAATAGTCGGCGAGGATTATCATTTAGATAAGCCTTCCAATTGTCAAGTTGACCTTCGTGCATTAGAATCTTGTCGTTGTACCCTGGTTCAAAAAGACCTTTTCTAGGAGGTTCTGTCATGTTGTAGATTTTCCAATAGGCGTTGTTACAACCTGATTTGAACCCTGCTATCACCTTGCCAAGATGCTTGTCTTTAGGCATGTCCTCATTCACTCTCACTATCATGTGGATATGGTCTGGCATAATACACACTTTCCATACATCCACCGTCGGATAAAACTGATGAATCTTTTTTATTTCCTCGTTGAGAATAATAGATCCAAGTTCAGATTCTTCGACTATAGCTTCAGTCTCCCCTTTCAATACACCAAGTAAAGGAATACGGCCGTCAACCACAAGTGTCAACATATATGTTCCTTTTCTATGGTAGTCATGCCAAGAACATCTGCGTTTCATGTTGTGCTTTATGTCTTGTACTGTTATGCCTTTTGCTATGGCTTCTTCACGATTCATGGCATTTAGACTTAGTCATAGACTTTATTTCTTCTTCTTCGCCATCATCGCCTTCTTCTTCGCCAATTTAGCTGCTTTAGCTGCTGCGGCTGCCTCTGCGGCTGCTTTCTCTGCCTCTTCCGCCTTCAAGACGTTGATCTTGTCTTCAAGTGGATCGAAGTAGTATTCTACAGCCTGGAACATACATGCCTTACATGCTGATGCCTCGATCTCCTTTTTTAGCTGCTCTGCGATCGGTTCCTTCTCTTTGGGATCACCTTCAAGCAAAGCTTCGCACTTGCTCTTGTATACCTTGTCGAAGTAAGCCTCCTCGTAACGGTCTTTTAGATCGGATACATTTGTCTCCCACTTTGTGTCCTCGACCAAAGCTTCTGCATTATTGATTGCGTTGAAGTTTGCAATGACTTTCTGAGTCGACGAAATAGTGTCCGCATCTTTCTCCATGACCATCACTGTGACAAGTTTCTCGATCTTTTCAAGCTCTTTGCCATCTTTCAAACTTGCTTTTGCTGCCGACTGAACGTCGTTGTAGTGAGTCTTGAATGTGTTCTCATATAGAAACTCCTTCTTCAAGTTTTTCATCATGATCTTGTTAAGAAGTTCAGAATAGTTGTAGATGATAGACGATGGGTTGATGTTTGTCATACCCTTAGCCTTGTTCTCCTTATAACTCTTTACTTCTTTGTCGAAAGCGATATAATCCTTTAAAAGACCGTTCAAGTCATCTTCCTGAGTGAAGACATCGTCGCTGATAAGTTTCGATGCATATAGGCTACGTGTCTTTACAACTCTGTCGTTTACGTACGACTCACTGATCTGGTTTGTCTTGCGGACATTTGGTTTGTGAGTGCTCTTGTAGTTGACAGCCACGATGATCGGAGCTGTCTTATTGGCAACGTTCTTTCTGATAGTTGCATAATCTACATTAGCATTGTCGTCGACACACTTCTTCAAAGCTGCACTAGAGAAATTGCGCTCGATATCCTGGTTGCTTGGAGCAAACTGGTAAAGGCAGATAGAGTAGACCTTTCTGTCGACATCAAGCTCGTTGAAAAGCGAAACTGTAGAATTGAACACATACTGGCGCTCCTTCATTTTGCTTTCAAGAAGCTTTCCAAATTCGCCTGACACTTTGTTCATAGCAGAGTAGTCGTTGCTTACCTTGCCGACGTTGGCAAGCTGGCGGCAAACGAAATCAGTGATACTCTGCGGCTGCTCCACGTTGATCGCTTCAGCGTAGAATTTCATGTCTACTGGGTTTGTGCCGAAAGTGTTAAGCGGAAGATTATCTGCGATTCTGATCTTGCCCTGAGTATTAGCCTTGTTGACAGACAACTCTTTGTTGACAAGATCCACTGTCAAATTATATAGAGGATATCTCACATCCTGAGCGACTGTAGTGCTGGTCATCTGACCTGAGATGAAGACATTCTTTATCTTATCCTTCTCCTTACGTCCTGGGTAGATAGTCTCAAGTTGACCTTTGAAAGCCTCTGGATTAAGGATGTAAAGGTCGGTAGTCAGCATAAGCCAACCGTCTTCAGCAGAAAACTTTTGTTCGCCCTTGATTTCTCCGATTTGTTCGCATTTTAGAGTTAGTTGCTGATTTTGTGCGTTAGAAACGAAAGCACAGAAGATATATGATAGGGCAACGATAGCTCTCTTTATTTTCTTCATTTTTGTAGTTTTTTGAAATTATACTATAGTAAGTTCTTTGTTTTCAACAAAAATAAGAATTAAAAGTGAAATGATATAATAAATGGAATAATAATTAATCGCAGGAGGGTGGGCATTTATAAAAAAATAGTTTTCTATATTTGCCATTATCTCTTCACATCACAATTTGATTATGGGAATAACAAGATTTTTTACGACATTTGTCACCATTACCTTGACGTTTATGTCTGTCACTGCAGACGCAAGATCTCGTTCTGCCAAATATAAATATGTAGACCTTGGCTTGCCTTCCGGCACACTATGGGCGACATACAACATCGGAGCCACAAAGCCAGAGGAATACGGAGACTATTTCGCATGGGGCGAGACTGAGCCTAAGGAAGAGTATGAATGGAGCACATACAAATGGGAACTGGAAATAAATAGTTTTACAAAATATAATTTTAATGACGGATTGACAACGCTTCTTCCCGAGGATGACGCTGCCACAGCCAACTGGGGATCAGAGTGGCGCACGCCGACAAACGAGGAGCAGAGAGAGCTAGTAGAGGAGTGTCAATACCAAATGACGGAGGTCAACGGCGTGTACGGAGCGAAATTCACAGGAAAGAACGGCAACTCTGTCTTTTTCCCTGCCGCAGGCGGCCGCATCGGTTCGGATGCCTACGATGTGGGCGACGTCGGCCTCTACTGGTCGTCTTCGCTCAGCGAGGAGGACGAGAGCTACGCTCGCTACTTGTACTTCAGAGATTACGGAGCGTACTGGAACTACGTCATCGGCTACCGCAGCTGTGGCTTCCCTGTTCGTGCGGTGCTTGCCAAATGATTCGTAATTCGTAATTCATAATTGTCGGTATAATCCAGACAAATTATTATATCCAACTGTAGAGACGGGGCAATGCTCCGTCTTTTGTTGTTTTTGATAAAAACTAACGAACCCCAGGCACTTACGTACCTGGCTACCAATATGTCGCCACTACGTGGCTAAATTTATGATTTAGGTTGTGGTTAATTCATGTTAATTCGTGTTTTTATCTGTTTGCGACAGCAAACCTCCGTGTTCTCCGTGTTTTCCGTGGTTTAAAACAATAAAGACGGGGATATATTTCTGCATATTTATGTCAAAAGTGAATGCAAATGTGCATAAATACGAAAAGATATTCACAATTCTTTTATATTGCACACATTTTGAGTAATTTTGCAATCGAGTGACAAAAATGAATGTAGAAAGCAAAAATGATAGCAAAATGTCAAAATGAACGATAAAACTCTGATTTTGATTTAAAAAGTTCGTATTTTATTTGTTTGTGCTTACATTTTGACTAACTTTGCACTTGAAAGAAAGACAAATTGAATATATTAAAGTAATTAAAAATATGGCAGACAACTTGAAAGTAGAAGAATTGGATCAGGTAGTGGTTCGATTCTCAGGCGACTCCGGAGACGGAATGCAGCTTGCCGGAAACATCTTTTCCACTATCTCAGCCACTGTAGGTAATGGAATTTGTACATTCCCTGACTATCCAGCAGATATTCGCGCCCCACAGGGATCGCTAACTGGTGTATCTGGATTCCAGGTTAGTATCGCAGCAGATAAGGCTTTCACTCCTGGTGATTTGTGTGATGTTTTGGTTGCAATGAACCCTGCAGCTCTAAAGACTCAGTATAAGTTCTGTAAGCCAACATCTTCTATCATCATCGACGTTGACAGCTTTAAGAAGGCAGATCTTGAGAAGGCTCAGTTTGAGGCAACAGACGCTGCTGGCGCTATCGCAGAGATGGGAATCAAGCAGGATGTGATTCAGGTGCCTGTGACATCAATGGTTAAGGATGTGCTTGCAGATTCTGGTATGGATCCAAAGGCTATGTTGAAGTGTAGAAATATGCTTGCTCTTGGTCTTGTTTGCTACATCTTCAACCGTGACCTTTCAATCGCTGAGAAGTTCCTTCGCGACAAGTTCTCAGGAAAGAAGGCAGCTATCGCAGAGAATAACATCAAGGTTATCCACGCAGGTTACGACTTCGGTGCTAACACACACGCATCTGTAAGCCACACATATAATGTAGTATCTAAGCAGACTCCAGCTAAGAAGGGTCGCTACATGGATATCAACGGAAACAAGGCAACTGCATACGGTCTTATCGCAGCAGCTGAGAAGGCAGGTCTTCGCCTATACCTTGGTTCTTACCCTATCACTCCAGCAACAGACGTTCTTCACGAGTTGTCAAAGCACAAGTCACTTGGCGTAACAACAGTACAGTGTGAGGATGAGATCGCAGGATGTGCATCAGCTCTTGGTGCTTCATTCGCAGGTGCTCTTGCTGCAACTTCAACTTCAGGTCCTGGTATCTGTTTGAAGTCGGAGGCTATGAACCTTGCCGTTATCATGGAGCTTCCATTGGTTGTTATCGACGTTCAGCGTGGTGGTCCTGCAACAGGTCTTCCAACAAAGTCGGAGCAGACAGACCTTCTACAATGTTTGTTCGGACGTAACGGTGAGACTCCAATGCCAGTTATCGCAGCTACAAGCCCAGCTGACTGTTTTGATTCAGCATACGCAGCTTGTAAGATCGCTCTTGAGCACATGACTCCAGTAGTCTTCATGAGTGACGCATATATCGCAAACGGTTCAGAGGCATTCAAGCTTCCTAACCTTGCTGAGTATCCAGCAATCAATCCTCCATACGTGCCTGAGTCAAAGAAGGGTACTTGGACTCCATACGAGAGAGATGAGAGAGACGTAAGATACTGGGCTGTTCCTGGTCGTGAGGGATTTGCTCATATCCTTGGTGGTCTTGAGAAGGACAACAAGACAGGTGCTATCTCAACTAACCCAGAGAACCACGATTTGATGACTCGTCTTCGTCAGAGCAAGATCGACAAGATTCCTGTACCTGATGTAGTTGTTGAGGGTGACAAGGACGACGCAGATCTACTAATCGTTGGATTCGGTGGTACTTACGGACACCTTCACGCTGCTATGGACGAGATGCGTGCTGCAGGTAAGAAGGTAGCTCTTGCACACTTCCGTTTCATCAACCCATTGCCAAAGAACACAGCTGAGGTAATGAAGAAGTACAAGAAGGTTGTTGTAGCTGAGCAGAACATGGGTCAGTTTGCTGCATTCCTTCGTATGAAGGTTGACGGTTTCGCACCAGCACAGTTCAATGAGGTTAAGGGTCAGCCATTCGTAGTAAGCGAGTTGGTTGCTGCATTTAATAAATTGGTTTAAGAATTAGGAAACAATTCTTAACTCTTAATTCTTAACTTTTAATTTAGAAAGAAAATGAGCGAATATACAGCTAAAGATTATAAGAAAGGACAACCACGTTGGTGTCCAGGATGCGGTGACCACTTCTTCTTGGCGTCGCTTCACAAGGCAATGGCAGAGATTGGCGTTGCTCCACATAATATCGCAGTTATTTCTGGTATCGGATGTTCAAGCCGTTTGCCTCACTACATGGCAACATACGGTATGAACACAATCCACGGTCGTGCAGCAGCTATCGCAACAGGTTGTAAGGTTTCCAACCCAGACCTAAGCGTATGGCAGGTGAGTGGTGATGGTGATGGTCTTGCTATCGGTGGTAACCACTTCATCCACGCTAACCGTCGTAATATCAATCTAAAGATGATCCTTCTTAACAACCGTATCTACGGTTTGACTAAGGGTCAGTACTCTCCAACTTCACCAAGAGGTTTCGTCAGCAAGTCGTCTCCTTACGGTACAGTTGAGGATCCATTCCGTCCAGCAGAGCTTTGCTTCGGTGCAAGAGGTCACTTCTTCGCACGTGCAGTTGCCACTGACGCTGAGGGTACAGTTGCAGTTCTAAAGTCAGCTCACGCTCACAAGGGTGCTGCTGTTTGCGAGATCCTTCAGAACTGTGTTATCTTCAACGATGGTACACACGAGGCAGTTTACACTAAGGAAGGTCGTGCAAAGAACGCTATCTACTTGAAGCACGGTGAGAAGATGGTATTCGGTGAGAACAATGAGTTCGGTCTTGTTCAGGAAGGTTTCGGCGTTAAGGTCGTTACAATCGGTCAGGACGGTTACACAATGGACGATGTCCTTGTTCACGATGCTCACTGCGAGGACAACACACTTCAGCTTAAGCTTGCTATGATGGAGTACCCAGTTGCTCTAGGTGTTATCCGTGATGTTGATGCTCCAACTTACGATGAGGCAGTTAATGCACAGATCGAGGAGGTTAAGTCAGCAAAGAAGTACCACAACTTCGCAGAGCTTCTTGAGACAAACGACACTTGGGAGGTTAAGTAATTAACTGACTGATATAGTTTCAGATAAAAATAGCGACGGGGATTTTCTCCGTCGCTATTTTTATTTATCCCTCTTAGAGCCTGGTTTTCATTCTTCTATTATAGCATTGCGAAATAGAAGTTTTAATTAAAAAGGCTATTCATCTTTAATCTCAAAAGATGTGTCTCGCAAAGCAGTTTGATGAACTCCTTTGCTGACTGCTTGAAATAGGAATTCTTGAGGATGTGGAATGCTCCTTCCATTGTGTTGCCTGTTACTTCGACAGGAATGGCAACTACGTCTGGTCTGGTTTTTGTTGAAATACCTGAAAGGATTGATATCATCTCGCCATACGAGACGAGCATCAATATCGGTGTGATTTCATTGATCACAATCTTTGGCTTCAGGTCGACGGGATGTGTCTTAAGCACTTTGTCGATCATGCTGCGGGCCTGAGTGCCTTCTGCTGGAAGGATAAGAGGATACTCGGCAATCTCCTCCAATGTGATGTGCCTTTTTGTTGCTAAAACGTGATTCTTTGCCACTACAGCACATAGCTTATCCTCAAACAAATTATGTGATTCTATCTGCTCATCCATCACTTCAGGCTTAAAGGCAAGTGCAACGTCGATTTCTTTACGTAAAAGCATACTTTGAAGTTCGTCGTTGGTCTTGTAAAAGATATTTAATTTGATATTTGGAAAGCGCTTTACAAATACATTTAGTGTATCTGATGTAAGGATTCTGAAGGAATGTGTCACTCCAATATTAAGAGTTCCACATTTCATGTTCATAAGATCATGCATCTTGTAGACGCAGTTGTCCGACTCTTCTATTGTCCTTCTTGCGTATGGAAGCAACGCATCACCTGCCTCGGTTAAACCTACATTATGATTGTCTCTATGGAACAAAGTCGCACCAAGCTCTTCCTCCAGTTTTTTCAAACTTTGAGAAAGCGCACTTTGAGTCATATAAAGTTCTTTAGCCGCTAAAGAAAAGTTACAAGTCTCTGCAATTTTTACGAATGCCCTTAATTGTCTTAGTTCCATAATCTCTAATAATCTTCGGACTGCAAAATTACTCCTTTTACTATTTAATATGCTTATCAACGACATTAAATCTGCTAATTGTGGTTATAAGTTCTAGTCATAATGAGCTGAAAATCGCTTATTGTGGTTATTAGATAAACTCATAACCGATTTTCAAATTGAATTTCAAACGGCTCTAATTTTGTCGCCGTTGTCCAAACGGGGATTCGTTGGAATATTCAGCAGTTCAAGTGTTGAATGTGCCGGATTCCCGGTGGTCGCGAGTATTGATGAAATAAATGAAATATAAGTTATGGTAGTATTATTAGTTGTTATTGCAGCTCTTTTCGTATGGAGAGCTTGCTCAAAGGTTTCTAATTGCAAAAATAATGACGGATTCATTATCGACGGGGATTCAGTAGATACTGTATCTAAAGAGTCTGACTCAAATGAAGCTGATTCTGAGGAGGCAACGTCAAAATTCCAATACAAGTATTATGGACTTTTCTTGGCTGACTAATCTTTTTACCAACAATGAGTCGGTAGCCCATATCGCCTTGCTTTATGCCATTGTGATTTCTGTCGGCATCTATCTTGGCAAAATAAAGGTTGCAGGAATTTCGTTGGGTGTCACTTTCGTGTTGTTTGCCGGTATTTTGGCAGGACACTTGAAATTCACAGCCCCTGTAAGCATTCTCACATTCATTCAGGATTTAGGTTTGATTCTGTTTGTGTTCATGATCGGTCTGCAGGTAGGACCGGGATTCTTCAACAGTTTCAAGAAGGGTGGTGTGACGATGAACAAACTTGCTGTGTTGACAATCGCTCTCAATGTGGCGGTGATGTTCGGATGCTACTACTGCTTCTTCGACACTTCAGATAAGAATAATCTGCCGATGCTTGTCGGCACATTGTTTGGTGCAGTCACAAATACTCCTGGTCTGGGTGCTGCTAATGAGGCACTTAATGCAGTATTTACAGAAGGCGACGCACCATTGATTGCCAACGGTTATGCTTGTGCTTATCCATTGGGTGTGGTAGGTATCATCTTAGCTACGATTGCCATTCGTTTCATTACGAAAACAGACTTGGCAAAAGCAGAAAAAGAGTTGGATTCTGATGCCGACGATACTGAATCCAAGCCGCAGAAGATGTGCATCAAGTTGACAAACAATAATTTCGACGGTGCTTCCTTGAAACAGTTGCGCCTGACATTGGATAAGGAGTTTGTATGTTCTCGCTTGCTCCATAATGGTGAGATTATATCTCCATGCGGAGAGACTACAGTCGCTCTTGGCGATATCCTTTTTATCGTGAGCTTGGAGAGTGAGGCTAAGGCTCTTGTCACGATTCTTGGAGAAGAGTGTGAGATGGATTGGAGCGACGTGGGGGAGGGTAAACTTACGTCGAAGAGTGTTGTGGTCACTAATCCAAAGATTAATGGCAAAACAATTAAAAAGCTACATCTCAATAGATTATATGAAGTCAATGTGACTCGTATCAATCGTGGTGGTATAGAATTGTTTGCGTCTCCTTCACTTGAGTTGAAAATGGGAGATAGAGTAAGAGTGGTTGGACGTGAAGATGCAGTGGAGCGAGTGCGCAAACATTTTGGAGATTGCGTCAAGACGTTGCATGCTCCTAATCTTGCTACAATTTTTATTGGCATCTTCGTGGGAATCTTGTTTGGAAGCATTCCAATCTCTATCCCTACAATGCCTGTGCCATTGAAACTTGGTATTGCTGGAGGACCGTTGATTATCGCGATTTTAATTGGTCGCTACGGTCATAAGATAGGACTTGTCACTTATACCACGACGTCGGCAAATCTGATGCTTCGTGAGATAGGACTTGTGCTTTTCCTTGCCTCTGTTGGAATCAAGGCAGGAGCAAGTTTCGTGGATACGGTTGTGGCTGGCGACGGTGGTTTGTACGTCTTGTGTGGATTGCTCATTACTGTGATTCCAATCTTAATCGTCGGCACGATTGCAAGAATGCACTACAAACTCAACTACTATACTGTGATGGGAATGCTTGCCGGAACCTATACGGATCCACCAGCATTGGCATACGCCAACAGTGTTTGTTCAAAGGATGCTCCGGCGGTTGGATATTCCACCGTCTACCCATTATCAATGTTTTTGAGAATTTTAACAGCACAGCTTATTGTGCTATTGGCATGTGGGTAAAATAAAACCAATTTTGATATTTTTAACTTAAGAGGCGAGGATTGTGAAATCCTTGCCTTTTTATTTTATTCATCCATCATCTTCCAGCACGCCACTTTACGAGTTTTCTCGTCGAAAACGATGCCGATTGTGTGGACTTCCTCACTTTCGTTGCTATACTTTTCCGCATAACCTTTAGTTTTTGCCTGCTCCAACGCAGATTCAAGCAACTCCATCTTTTTTGTCTCAGGATCAGCTTCGTCTTTGCTCAACATCTTCAATTCAAACACAAGAGCCATCTTTGCTGTTTGAGCCACAATGTCAACACGTTGGCTCGCCTCCATGATCTCGCACTGGTTTGGAATGCCGAACAAGCAGAACAAAGTGCGGAGATGGTTGCGGAAATATCCCTCTGTGATTTCACCTGCATTCTCGTATGGAATGCCAGAGAAGAAATTGCACACTTTCTCCATGAAAGCGTTTGCATCCTTATTGTTAAGGTCGTCTGACAAAGAAATCAACAAAGGATTAAGTGCAAAATTAGATTTTCGCTTTAGAGTCAAAATGTTTTTATACCAACTGTCGCGAATCTCAATGTTAGGGAAATCATATCTTATAATCCACTTCGTAGGTGAATACTTTTTCCATTCAGCAATGGATAGATACCCAGTTTGGAAAGCGACACTTTGTAATCTCAAATCATCTAAGTCATATTTGTAATCATTCTCGTCCAGCATCCACTGCTGGGTGATATCATTCAACTCGAATGGGTTGTTTCTTACCATATCCAGTAAGAATCTTGGGGTGCCAGTATTTATCCAATAGTTGTCAAAATCCTGTTTGTTGAAAAACTCTCCTATAGATACGGGGTTGTATACAGAGTCGCAAGCTCTAACAAACCTGACTCCATTATAGTTCAATTTTAGATTATGAAGAAGATCGTCACGACTCATTTCCAATTCTGAAGCGGCAGCATCAATATGTTCACTGAAGTTGTTTCTCATTTCGACCTCAGTATAGCCCAACATAGTCGCAAAGTTTTTGTCTCTTGTCAAATCCTTAATGTTGTTGGCTCCAGAAAAAAGCGACACATGAGCGAATTTGGTTACGCCGGTAATGAAGACAAAACGTTCTTTGTCGTTAGCTGATTTCAATCTCTGATAGAAATCAGCCATTAATTCAAGAATATCCTTTGAATAAGGCTTGAACATGGAATCAAGAATTGGCTTGTCGTATTCGTCGATAAGAACAACCACATTCTTCTTGTATTTTCTGTATACCGAGTCAATAAGATTATCTAACATAGTTGGCACATCTGAATCTGCGATTTCAACGTCCAAATCTCTGCATGATTTAATCAACTGCAACTTCATCGCTGATTCTATATTGCTTATACCCTCATACGACGAGCCACTTGCCAAATCCAGATGGATCACTGGAAACACCTCCCACTCTTCAGGAGCAAGATGTTCGATTTCAAGACCTTTGAATAAATCCTTCTTGCCTTGGAAGAAAGCTTTGAAAGTGGAAAGCAACAGACTCTTGCCGAAGCGACGCGGACGTGAGAGGAAGAAACTTTTAGCTTTTCCCATCACAATCTTTGCCACAAATGCAGTCTTGTCGACATACAAAGCATCACTTTTGATCAAATCCTCAAATGTGAATATATCCGTTGCAATTTCTTTCATTTTCTTTCTTCTTTATTTCAACGCCACAAAGATACGATTTTCAATTCATAATGCACAATGCATAATTCGTAATGGCATTTATATCGCATTTGACCCAAAAATCGGTAATTTTTTACACGCACGTCCGTGCGTCTCTACGATACACAGCAGGAATTATACCCCATCAGCATTGTGTACCGTTTTCAAATTATTGGAATTACCCATTTGTATCGATATCGCACAGTCCAAATCTCGTAGAGACACACGGACGTGTGCGTTACTCTGTGCCGACGCGATTATCTTACATACGTCAGCATAGAGTCCTTCCGATTTTCCTTGAATCCTCAAAACTGTTTCTGTGCTCATATCTGTTGTTAAATTTTACCAAATATCTTTAACCTTTCATTTATTTGATGCCGAACTCACTATAAAATAAATAATCTTCGTTCACGAATTTAGATATCCTAATTTAATTACTAAATATAAATTTTCATTGCTTTATCATCATTTGAAAATAATTGATATCAAATAGAATTAAAATTTCCTTAATATTTTATTTGATATCCATAACTTTTCATTTTACATATTCCTTTATTGGATCATCATCTCTAATTTCTTGTCTAAAATACATTTGCAAATAATCATTTAACGGAACAACATCATGCCATCCTGTTTTCGTAATTTTACCATCGTTTGTTATTTTATATTCCGTTATTTCACAGACAGATTTTGGTTCATCATCAAAATAGACTTGTTCTTCATTACCAAAAATATTCTTTCTAATCACATAAGATTCTTTATTATCTTTATAATTAAATGTTCTAAAAACATTATTTGATAAGAATGTCATATCTACTTTTCTTAAATGGGAAAAATCGTAACAACTAACAGTAACACTATCAAGAAAGACTCCACTATTATTAAAAGTATACATTTTTGACCAATATTCGTTATCTCCACTCATTTCATGATTTCTTTCTAAAAAAATCAAATAAGCAGTGTAAGATTTGTTTGATATCTTGTATAATGGTCTGGGATAACTCTCTTCCAAAGACACTTTAGTTGCACCTTCCTTTTCTGAATCTAAATCCCATACAAGATCCTCATAGTAAAGGTCATCCTTTCCAAGCATAAGAATATTTGTAGAACTTATACTATCTATCTTTGGGGTCGTTTTTCTTAACATTGAGGACTTAGCATCTTTAGAAGAAAATGGAAATTCTATTTCTTCAAACAATGAGGACAATTTATAAAAGTCTGACTCATAATTAGATTTATAATTCTGAGAAAATGACGTTGTGTAAACCAACAACATCAAAACCATCAATAATCGTTCCATACAAATATTATTATTTAGATGATACTTTAATAATTTCTGAATTCGGTCTAATAGAAGCGACAACATATGTTTTTATATCGCTTACGGCACCAGATAATTTATGTTCATTTTCTACGACACGTAAAATATTTGTTTTACTACTACCCATAAATGGATTAGTTTGTCCTGGGTCATAAAAATAATAATATGTTCCCTCTTCATCTTTGTTTTTTCCTACGATCAAAACCCAATGATTAACAGTCTTAGGGGTATTGCCAGAACAATATTCTGATGCTACTATATAATGAACTCCCGTCAACACAGGTTGGTTATAATTATACAAAAGATCATCTATATTCTTAATTGCTGCATCAAAAACAACTGCATTTGCAGTTAAATTGGCACAATCTTTTCCTGGGACGACTAAAAGATCTTCTTTATTTGAAGAACTTATTGATTCTGGTTTTAAACTTTTATTTAGACACATACGCCTTTATTTTAAACGATTTTAAGGTTTTGTCGTTCCAAATAAAAATTATACTCTCTTCTGTATTTGTAAAAACATATCCTTTTTCAACTCTCCCTTTTGATGGCGAATAAACCAAATCATCTTTCAAGCATTTTCCATTTTTATTGAATATACTCACAATAGATTTGACCAAATCAAAAGTTTTATATGCTATTATCAAATTGTTAGAAATGTCAATTGAGGAATATTTACAGGGAAGTATCTCTTTTCCTTGTTTGTTTATTACCCCATAACTACCATTTATTTTGTACACTAACAAATTTTCGTAAATATAAAAATATTCAAGTGGACATTTTTTGACTAATGTATTTAGACTTAGACCGCTAGAATTTTTTTTCATTATATTCTTTCCAAACACGAAATCATTTACTGATTTACCGTCACAAAGGATATCACATCTCAACCCGTACCATGCAAAAATGTATTCTTTATATGTAGAATATTTATCATATCCTAAAGAAGAAAAATTCTTACCATTAAATGATGATATTTTAAAATAACACTGACCCGCATTGTAGTTATTGCACACAATATAATTTCCTGCCAAACAAAAATCATTTTGGTCAAAATTATAAGGAACTATCAAATGGTCTTTATTATCTACCACTCCATATTTATTATTATTTTTAACAATAAAATATTTTTTCGAGAGAATTGGAAACACTTTATTGTCTGTACAATCAATCATATAATTAATGTAATCATATTTAAGAATTTTATTTCCTTTATGATCATATAACAAAGAGTATTCTCTATTTCCATCATTACACCTAAATAAAAAGTATTTTTCACTTGGAAAAAATTCATACATATTACTGTCAAGGTATTTGATTTTTTCTTTAACTACAATTCCAATTTTGTTCTTAAAATAAATTATGCCTGAATAATCACAAGATTCTATAATATCAGACTTGATCATTTTGCCCTTCTTTGAAAAAAGAGTAATTGTATCCTTAACTAGCAAAGGACAAAAATCAGAATAATAATTTGACCTCAAACCCATATCGGTATATTCGTTACAAGGAGATATTATTTCTCGACCTCTTATATTCACGAAACCACATCTTCCATCTTTATGGACTTTTATCATATCATTAAGCACACATTCAAAATAATCATAATTAGATAATGAATTATTCAATCTGTCTTCATTGTTGCATTTGACATCAAAACATAAATATATGGATGTTAACACAATCATTAAAAACTTATTTGTAGCCATAATAAGAAGTTCTATATATTTCTGGAATCAAATTCCTATGTCCCTGAATTTTTTGTCCTCTTCCATTAACCCCTATAAGTGCATTATAAACAGATGGGGTAAGAAAATCAAATACATTCTGTGGAAGTTGTATCAGTTCGGATGCACGCATATGATACCTACCTCTGTTTCTATAAAATAATATTCGATCTTGATCGTTCTTGTCCTCTGGCCAATCGTGATGACCTCGCGTTGTTCTAACCATGCATTGAGAAACATCTGTTGTTCTATTTTGTTTTCTATACATATACATTCTAACAAAATTTTCAATTTGAATGGCACAATCCATACTATATTTTTGCAACCAATTGTCATTAAAAAGATTTTCCGGACCAGATGGTACATCGAGTGTGCCAGCAGCAATGGCTAGCCTTTCTTGTGTTGTATATGTTTTTCGTTCAGGTTGAGCCCATGTCCTTTGATGAACTGTTTCATGTACAAACGAAATGCTATAATCCGTTTCGGCTAACTCCGTTGTCCTTATTGAAGGACTCGAATCATTAGGATTACTATTAATTAAAGAAATAGGACACACAGATACAGTACCCAAATTTCCAAAGTTAAGATTAGTACCGTCGGTTACCTCAGTGCGTCCTTCAATATCATTAGTTACTGAGAGTCCTTTATCTGTTGTTGCAGAATAAATAATGCCAGATATTAACGCTACGCTAAAAATTTCCATAGGATCACTATCGTTAATTGCGGTTATACTCTGAATCGTATTAGCAAAGGACA
This sequence comes from Paludibacteraceae bacterium, assembly GCA_045629285.1. Classification (GTDB taxonomy): domain Bacteria; phylum Bacteroidota; class Bacteroidia; order Bacteroidales; family Paludibacteraceae; genus UBA1723. Next base: position 214,205 of record JAZQQY010000034.1, read on the forward strand.
CTGTTGATGCAGGTATTCTTCGAGTTGCTCCATTATCTAAAGCAATATATGATGCTGTAAATAATTTATTCAAATCAGGATATTCCTTAAATAAAGAACCTATTGTGGGAATAAATATATTTTCAAATATATTCTTTGACATTGTCATATAATATTTATCAGTTGTCCTCATCGCATCCTCATCATCCTCCAAGAAAGGTACAGTATAGTTCTTATGAGTGTAAAGGAGGTTCCACTGCCATACCTTCAACATCTTGTCGGCAATGCCGTCGTTATAGTCCATCAAGTTGTCTGTAGAGCCTTGTTTTGCTCCCTTATTCTCAAATGTATGCTCGAAGCTATACAATCCATGTCCAAGCTCATGAGCGATAGTCTTGGCATCCGAATACTTTGCATCTTCTGAGAAGACATAACCTACCTGATGAGAGCGTGGCATATCTCCGTCGTCTTCCTTTCCAAACTCATCATCTACAGTGACATTATATCGCTTGCTCATTCCCATGTTGAATTTGATATTCTATTCATTTCTCTCTTCCGAATGCCTTGCCAAGAATAGCACCGCAGCAGCCGCCGATGATGTGGCCGAAACGAGAAACATTGTCTGCAACCAATAGTCCACTGATCACTTCCTGTCCGATGTAGAAGACAAAGACTAGAATGAATGTGAATGGAATTTCTCCTGATTTACACATTGTCAAAGACGACAAAATGATGCACATGAACACGATTCCTGATGCTCCGACTAGTCCGGTAGGCAAGAGTAGGGCGTTCAACACTCCTGTAATGAATGCTGTTGTGAAGATCATCAAAATCAGACTCAGACTGCCGTATTTCTCCTCTAGCAACGGCATAAGCAGAAGAATATAGATTGCGTTGCCAAAGAAATGTGAGACATTGGCGTGGCAGAATATATGGGTGAAGTATCCTAATACCACTATTGGGTTAAACGAAAAGAAACTTTTGCATCCAAATATCTGATTGACAGCTCCAAGAGTCAAGTAGTTTCCGATTGTTGCTGCTAACATCAGTGAAAGAAACATGAGTGTCACTGGTGCGTTGAATGTTACTTTTATTTTGCTCATTTCCGTTTTATTTTTTTGCTGTGCAAACTTACGATAATTTTGGGAGAAAATGAAGTCTCTGGTTTCAGGTTTCAACAAAATCAGCGCCGACATTCCTGCCGACGCTGATGTATATCCGTTTATTGTATGGCTGAACAATAAACACTATTATTTGTTTCCTTCTTCTGAGAATGCCTTTGCTGCGGCTACGAATGCTACGAATAACTTATGTGGCTTCAACACTGTACTCTGCAACTCTGGGTGGAACTGACCTGCGATGAAGAATCTGTGTGACGGAATCTCCACAATTTCAACCAAGTGGTTGTCGGGGTTCATACCGGATGCGATCATGCCGTTTGCTTCGTATTCTGCAAGATAGTCGTTGTTGAACTCATATCTGTGACGGTGACGCTCTGAAATAAGTGCTGTACCGTAGATTTTCTCTGCCAATGTGCCAGGCTTGATTTCACATGGATAAGCTCCCAAACGCATTGTTCCGCCCATACCGGTGATGTTCTTTTGACTCTCCATCAAGTCAACAACCTTATGCGGTGTCTTTGAATCCATCTCTGCTGAGTTGGCATCTGCGTAGCCAAGTACGTTTCTTGCGAATTCAATGACAGCCATCTGCATGCCAAGACAGATTCCGAAGAATGGAATGTTGTTCTCTCTTGCGTACTTGACTGCAGTGATCTTACCTTCGATACCTCTGCCTCCGAATCCTGGGGCGACAAGGATACCGCTCATACCGGCAAGTTTTTCTGCGACGTTGCTGTCGTCAACATTCTCACTCTGGATATAATGAACCTTGACCTTAACCTCGTTGGCTGCACCAGCGTGAACGAAACTCTCGCTGATTGATTTGTATGCGTCTGGCAATTCAACATATTTACCAACCAACGCAATATCTATAGTCTTCTGTGGATTCTTGAATCTTGTAAGGAAGTTTTTCCACTCTGCCAAGTCAGGCTCCTTTGTCGTATCAAGACGCAAATGACGCATCACAACCATGTCCAACTCCTCGTTGTGCATCATTAGAGGCACCTCGTAGATTGTTGGAGCATCCATACATTCGATTACAGAGTCTTTTGCAACATTACAGAACAATGCAACTTTTGCCTTCATTCCGTCGTTCAACTTATGCTCTGTACGAAGCACCAACACGTCTGGCTGAACACCGTTCTGCAATAGATGCTTCACTGAGTGCTGAGTCGGCTTTGTCTTCAACTCGCCTGCAGCTGCAACGTATGGTACGTAAGTTAGGTGGATGCAGATACAATCGTCGCCCAATTCCCACTTTAGCTGACGTACAGCTTCAATATATGGCAACGACTCGATGTCTCCGACTGTTCCTCCGATCTCAGTGATGACGATGTCATACTTCTTTGTGCTGCCAAGTGCCATGATGTTGCGCTTGATCTCATCGGTGATGTGAGGGATGATCTGTACTGTCTTTCCTAGATAGTCACCACGACGCTCTTTGTTGATTACATTCTGATAGATACGTCCTGTAGTGATGTTGTTGGCTTGAGTAGTCTCAACACCCAAGAATCTTTCATAGTGTCCTAAGTCCAAGTCTGTCACCGCACCGTCGACAGTGACGTAACACTCTCCGTGCTCATACGGATTCAGTGTGTCTGGATCGATGTTGATATATGGATCCAACTTCTGAATTGTAACAGACAAACCTCTTGACTGTAAGAGTTTGGCTAGCGACGCAGCAATGATTCCTTTACCAAGGCTCGATGTGACGCCTCCTGTGACAAAAATGTACTTAGTATTCATTTCGTTTCATGTTTTAACTATGCAAAATTACTACTTTTTTCATCAACATTATGTTGACAATACCCACACTGCAATATATTTTAATGATTGCTTGGAATTGTAAGCAAAAGTGTAGGTTTTGGTTTTAAATTTTAAGATATTCTTGTTTCAAAATTAAAGAATGTTAGCAATATTGCATTTTTTTAGGTTTTGTGAATAATGGTGTCTTTTTTTGTTTGATGATTCCAAAAATAAATCCCCGCCGGAGAGCGGGGATTCTTTTGTATCTGATTGGATGGTTTATTCTTCCTTAACCTTCAAATAACCGTTAGCTTTTAGGTTTTCAATGGTTACTGCAACCATTGTGTCGTCTTTTGCTTTGATTTCTGTGCCGTAATACTTAACTACATAGTTTACAATAGCATCCTCGATCTCGACATCTGCTGGACGAGAATTTACGACATACCAATAAAGTAGTGGGGAACCCATAAGAGAATAATCCTCTTTAGAGTCATCGCCAGCCACGAAAATTGGTGACATAGTCTCATCTGTTTTCTTTAGATTTGCAATGTCTGATTCCAAAGAAGAGACCTTTGTCGATAGATCAGAAACACCTGCTGTACTCATTGCAGCTGCCACCTTTGTCTCGATAAGATTGTTTATGTTCTCGTCGCTAAACTTAGCAAGCAACAATTCAAAAGCAGTTTTGTAAGTTCCGATCTCAGTCTCATATTTGTTGATGGTAGCCTTGAATTCTCTGTACTTAGCATCTGCCTTCAAGCTGTCGGCTTTGATTCTGTTCTCCATCTTCAAGCTGTCTGCGACATATTTTGTCTTCTGAGCTGTAAGTTCCTTTGATAGAGAATCGTTTTTCGCGTTTATTTTGTTTGCCCAAGTTGTAAGCAGGTTCACCTGTGCGTTAAGACTAGAGACGCTGGATGCATTGCTGGCGATTGTTGTTACGTGGCTATCCAACATCTCATAGATGTTTGATAACTCGATGTTGACATCACCGATTTCATTAGCAATATCATTTCCGATTTTGCCGTCAAGTGTTTCGATGTCGCCACGAAGTACAGTCGCTAAGCTATCAAGCAGCTTCTTCGACTTTCTTTCTGAAGATGTCATGTAAGAATTCATTGCCTTAGCAACGCTGTCGATTGCAGTTGAATTAGTCTTGTTTACAGAAGTGATTTGTTTGCTCAACGAAGAAACCTCGTCGCTGATTTTCTTGTCCAAAGTCAAATCTGTAGATTTCAAACCTTTGATGTCATTCTCGTTGGCAGAAATTCTATTGCTCAAAACTAGATCATCGGCTTTTGCTTTTCTTTCAGAAGATGCGATTTTGTCGTCGACTTTTGAAAGCTCAGTCTTTACAGAATCGATCTTGCTGTTTGCCGCCTTTTGGTTGTTGGTAACAGTTCCGGAAAGGTCGCTGACAGTATTAGTCAAATCGTTTAGTCTTGTATTTGTCGTTTTTACTGTCTGTGTGATAGCGTTTAACGAATTCTGAATGCCGTTAATATCCTCATTGGTAGCGTAGTCGGACATCGCTGCTTTCGACATGAAATACTGCATTGTGTCCCTCTTTGCGTATAGCTTGTGGACCTCTCTCATGTCTTTCATGGTTGCATCAGTCAACGCCTTATTTGCATTGATAGTCTGGTTCAACTCTGCGATCGCATCGTTTGTCGTTTTTGACAATGCGTTGAGGTTTGCCTTTGTCGCGAAAGATGCAAGTGTGTCTCTCTTTATGAATGAAGAGAATTCTGCCTTTGTCGCGTATTTGTCGGCGTTCGTCTGCAACTCAGAAATCCAATAGCTGTTTGAGTTTACTATTGATTTCAAACTGTCGACTCTATAGTTGCTTGAACGTAGACCTCTGTTATGTAAATCCAAGACATCGTCTGTTGTTGCATAGTTAAGTAGAATCTTTCTTGTACTGTCAGCCGCATATCTTGCAACATCCTCGATTTTAGCATACTCCGACATCTCTGGTTTTCCCGTCAAGTCGACCCAGCGTCCAGAGAAACTGTCTGCCGACTTAAGAGAGTATAGTGCGTAAGGCACGCTGCTTATCATGCTTACTGCTACTGCGGCGTCTGTCAACTCTGCGTTTGTGGAAGTTGTTGTTCTGACTGCGTAGTTGCTTTTAGACCAGTCGATTTCGCTGAACTTGCCTGACTGTGCAGCACCTTCACCGATTCTGATTGCAAATGAACCGTTTGCATTAGTCTTGGCATTATGCATTTCAGAATATACCATCTCGGTTAGACCATGGTAGTCCTTCAAGATCTCGACCTTGATGTATACAACCTGATTGGCGATTAGCGAGCCCGATGTAGAGCGTACGACACTCTGGTAGTTGAAGCTCTGTGGAGTGGCTGCATTGGCGTTGATTGCCATGAATGGCAGCGTCGCTAACAATATTTTATTAAGTATATTTGTATTCATAACACTAAATTTTCTTTACTTGACAATGACTTTTGTTGTATATCTTTTATGCTTACCCTGAGTGAATGCCACCACGTAAACACCTACATGGCTTAGATTCAAAGTGATGGTCTGCTGTACGTTTGTGATTGGAGCTAGTGCTAGACGACCTGCATAGTCGAATACTATAATTTCTCCCTTCTTTATCTCGTCGGCGTTGAATCCGTCCAAGTTAAGATCGAAGTCCTCCCCTTGTTTTACAATCACACTTTCTGTGGCGAATCCCTTCTTGTCGGTAGCTGCAAAGAAAAGCGACTGTGGACATACCGTCTTCAATCCTTCATCTGTGCCGACAACAACGCTATAGGTTCCGCTCAAGCCTGCTGGATCCTGATAATATTGATTGGTCTCTCCTGGCAAATCCACACCGTCCTTCTGCCACTGATATGTATAGATTGGCTCTCCGATGTCGCCGACTGTGACCATGTTGTCGATCTTTGTGTAGATAAACTGTTTGTCCAAACCGACATTTATGTTGATCTCCTTCAACTCTTTCTGGAATCCGTCAAAGTAAGTGACGGTCATTGTCGCTGGAACGGATTTGCCACCTCTGTTGAAGCTTGATGGCAATACGAATGATGCGATGGCTACACCGTCCTGATGCCTGAATTTCTTTTCAGTGATGATAGGGAAAGAATCAACATGGCTTCTCAAAGAGAACGACTCGATATCGTTTGGCGCCCAGTTGGAAGACAACTTGATATTGATTGTGTCGCCTGGACAATAGTTGTCGGCAAGCTGCATGTCGTATCTTCTTTCGTCGACAATGGCGTTGAGGATAAGATCTGTCGACGGCATTGTTTCAGGAATGATATCATCCCAGCTGACAAATGCGGAATCATGACCTATATACGGATCTTTGATCGGTATGACCATGTCGCCAGTATAGAACGTGTCGGCTGCATACTCCTTGTCTGCAACATAATAATGGATGATATGTCGCATTGTCGACAGCCCGATCTCGTAGCCGTTCGACACAACATATTTTGCATTAGCGTTATAGTTGGAATAACCTACAACAGCTTCTCCTATAGTGTATGTCACCTCAAGTCCATCACCGTAGCCATAAGCTGAGCCTGACGTAATCGTCGGCGCCTGACCGAAAGTATTAGTGACGAAACTGCTGGAGAAAAGTAAGGTTATCAATATTTTACTTAAATCCTTTTTCATCGTATACAAATTTGAGACCGAAAATTATACAAAATGCAAAAACCAAACAAACATTTTATTTTTTTATTGCCTAAATTGTTGATAAAGAATTCAAAGTGTTGAAAACTGGATAGAGTTGTTGTGAAAAATGAAATGGTATGGGGATAAATAAAAAAGGCGACAGATTTCTCTGTCGCCTTTAATATGCTTTGCACAAACGGTGTGCACACCGTCTCCACTTCTTACATTAAATAATCGGAATATTGTACTCCTTGCACTGAGCGTACATATCCTCTGGCCAGATGCTGCACTGGATCTCACCGATGTGTGCCTTGCGAAGGAAGAACATACACAAACGGCTCTGACCGATACCACCACCGATTGATAGTGGAAGTGAACCTTCAAGCAATCTCTTGTGGAAATACAACTCCTTGCGGCTTTCCATACCCTCGATCTTCAACTGACGCTCCAATGCCTCTTTGTCGACACGGATACCCATTGAAGAAAGCTCTAGGCTCTGGCCTAGGATTGGGTTCCAAACCAAGATGTCGCCGTTCAAGCCAGGAAGACCATTCTCTCCGATTGTCGACCAGTCGTCGTAGTCAGGAGAACGACCGTCGTGCTTCTTTCCGTCGCTCAACTTGCAGCCGATGCCCATCAAGAATACGGCACCGTACTTCTTAGTGATCTCATTTTCACGCTCTTTTGGAGTCATGTTTGGATACATCTTAAGTAGTTCCTCTGCGTGGATGAAGAAAATATCCTCAGGAAGCTGAGGCTTGATCTCAGGGAAACGCTCGAAAACGACGTACTCAGTCTTCTTCATTACTGAGTAGATTCTCTTGACGATGTCCTTCAAGAAAGAGATTGTGCGATCCTCCTTAGAGATGTGGCGCTCCCAGTCCCACTGGTCTACATATAGAGAGTGAAGGTTATCCATCTCCTCGTCAGGACGGATTGCGTTCATATCTGTGTAAAGACCATAACCATTCTCGATACCGTAGTCTGCAAGCATCATACGCTTCCACTTTGCTAGAGAGTGAACAACCTCAGCTGTACGCTCACCCATATCTTTGATAGGGAAGCTAACAGGTCTTTCAATACCGTTCAAGTCATCGTTGATACCAGTTCCCTTCATAACGAAAAGAGGAGCAGTCACACGACGCAAATGAAGTTCAGCGGATAGGCAGCTTTCAAAAAAGTCCTTCACGCATTTGATTCCCAACTCTGTCTGCTTGATGTCAAGAATTGGTGTATAGTTTATCGGCTTTATAACTTTCATTTTGTTACTTTTTTTCTCTTTGTTGTGTTTTCTTACGAAAGAAATATGTGCAAATTTATATCTTTTTTTTAAATATCGGTAAAATTTCCTTACAAATTGTATGCAAAAAGTTGTTTTTTGCCGTAAATCTGATTGTTAAATGCGCTTTTGACGTGCAAATGTGATAATTATTGAAGATTCATAATAATACATTAATTATACAAAGGCTAAGGTCTATGTATCCCAATTTTTTCCTATTTTTGTACAGCATTTGACAGATGACTGTCAAAGCATGGCCCCGTAGTTTAGCTGTATAAAATATCAGATTCCGGTTCTGAAGACCATGGGTTAGAATCCCATCGGGGTCACTTTTTAGGCTTGGTGAAAACATCAGGCTATCTGCTTGGTCGATGGGCATAGGCTCGTGTTGCTTGGGTAGTTCTGCACGTTGGATGAAAGCGTACGAGTCGGCTGCTCCTTATTTGAGAAAACTAGATTTTTCAAACGGATATAATCTTTTGTATTGCATTGCTTTAGGTTATCCCGATGAAAATCCCGAGGCTAGACTTCGTAATGCGGAAAAGGTTAAATATATAGATTAAAATTATGACTCTACTAGAAGCAATTCAGGCTCGACACTCTGTCAGAAAATATAAGAATATGTCTCTTCCTGAGGATGTTGTCGACACTCTTCAGCAGAAGATTGAGGAGGTTAATGAGGAAGGAAATCTTCACATCCAGCTTATCACAAATGAGCCGAAAGGATTCACGAGTATTCTCAACTATGGCGTTTTCTGTGGTATCACCAACTATTTTGTCGTGGCTGGAAAAAAGGCTGACGACTTGGACGAGAGGGCTGGATACTATGGCGAACAGCTTGTGCTTTTGGCTCAGCAACTCGGGCTTAATACTTGTTGGGCTGGCCTAACCTATAAGAAGGTCGAGGGCACATATTCTTTAGCCGACGGTGAGAAAATCGTCTGCTACATTGCTCTTGGATATGGTGAGACGCAGGGATCGGAGCGTAAGCATCGCTCGGTATCCGAACTTAGCAATGTCGACAATAACACTCCAGAATGGTTCCGACGTGGAGTTGAGGCAGCTCGTCTAGCTCCGACTGCAGTCAATCAGCAGAAGTTCTTCTTGGAATATGTTGGCGAGAAGAATGGAACGCATTTTGTGAAAGCTAAGACGAAATTTTCTTTTGCCGGCTATACTTCGTTGGATCTAGGCATTGTCAAACTACATTTTGAGATCGGTGCAGGCAAGGATACTTTTGAATGGTGTTGATTGTGAAAAACATACTTTTCCTTCACGGCTTCTTTGCCAGTGGCAGCTGCGTTCCTGCCCAAGCCATAAAGAATATTTCGGGTCGACGGTACGTGTTCCGACACCAAAACTACGACGGAGCATTGCCCCGTCGTTTTATTGTGTGAATTAAGGAATTTATTTTCCTGACTTTTTAACTTTAGTCATTCTTAGCTCAAGAACTCCGTTTTCGACAACAACGTTTTGTGTTCTTTCATAGACAAGTTCCATTTGCCAATTTCCTTTGCCCCATCTGTTTGTATCGAAAGTGTCAAACTCATCAGTCCATCTTTCGTTGAATTCTCCTGATTCAGTGTCGTAGTCGTAAACTTTGACGTAGTCGATGTACTGAGTCACTGGAATGTTTTTCTCGTTGAAGTAGCCAACCCAGCTAGAGCTTTCGCTTGCCCATAGGTTGAATCTCAAACTCTGCTCTTCTACCAATGCTGCAACCTGTTTTTTAGTGTCGTCAGATGTTTCTGTTCTTCTCATCTCCTTACCGTCCAACATCCAAGATACATATTCAGGAGTCCATTCGATAGTATAGATATGGTAGTCGTCGTATACAGCAGCACCGATTTCGTGTATAGCCTCGGAAGTGACTTTCTTGCTTGCATTACCTGTGATGATGTTCGACTGGAATGCAGACTTCTTCTTTCCGATTACCTCGATGTCGATCTCGTTCCAAATATAAGAGCCTCCCTTGTATGAGTCGTTGTAATATAGGAACATTGAACTGATACAACCTGGTGCGTATGCCATTTTCATCTTTGCCTCGAAACGACCGTATTTGAAAGTCTCTTTTGAAAGAAGCTCTGCTCCGTAATAGTCGTAGTAGTCCGTACTGTCTTTTGTTGTAGTTCCTCCTTGATTATTGTTAGATCCTCCGTTTGAGTTATCTTCTTCCGGATCTTCATCGTCAGATTCTTCCAAAGGATCTTCATTTATTAGATCGTCATCCTCGTCTTTTGAACAAGATGCCACTGTCGCAGCCAATAGGCCAGCACAAAGTAAGTAGTGTAATTTCTTCATGTTATTTCCTTTTGTTTATTGCAAATATAGAGAATCTTAAGGTTTTATATTTCTCATTTTGGGAATATCACTTGATGTTTTCGTTTTGACGCTATGATTTTTTCGGTTTACGACCTCATTTCCACGGTGCATTTCTATGCTTCGTATCTTCGTTGCCTTGTGGCTACTATCGTGGGACGGTTACACTTTCTGTTTCTCCACGGTTGCCCCGTCACCTTATACCAGATACATCACATCTTACCTAATACTTCTTAAAGTCTCCCCACAACCTCGTCATCTGCTCCTTCATCTTGGCTTCAGCTGCACTTTCGCCGCCGTCCCAAAGCTGTACACCGGAGATTGCGTCAGGCATGTATTGTTGGGCGTAGAAATGGCCAGGATAGTCGTGTGGATAACGGTACTCGGCACCATAACCCATCTGTTCCATCAGTTTGGTAGGTGCATTACGGATATTCAGAGGAACAGGAAGGTCGCCGGTCTTCTGCACCATATCCAATGCAGCTCCGATGGCCTTGTATGCGGAGTTGCTCTTGGGGCTTGTCGCCAAATAGATAGTCGCTTCAGCCAAAACGATTCTTCCCTCCGGCCAACCAATTTTCTGGATTGCATCGAATGCCGCATTGGCAAGAAGCAGAGCGTTAGGATTTGCCAAACCGATATCTTCTGCGGCTGATATCACAAGTCGACGTGCGATAAACTTCGGATCTTCTCCGCCAGCCACCATACGTCCGAGCCAGTAGATAGCGGCATCTGGATCTGAGCCACGTATACTTTTGATAAATGCTGAGATTATATCATAGTGGAGTTCACCGTTCTTATCGTATGCACTTGGATTCTGTTGTAGACGGATAGTGATCAAATCGTCAGTCAAGACCACCGATTCCTTATCCTGTTCGGCATTACAGACAAGGTCGATGATGTTGAGCATTTTTCTTGCGTCGCCACCGGAAAAACGGAGAAGGGCATTTGTCTCCTTTATCTCCACCTTTCTTTTCTTCAACTCGTAGTCAGTGGTTATAGCCTTATTTGCGAGACTTAACAAATCCTCGTTTTCTAACGGTTTCAACACATACACCTGACATCTTGAAAGCAATGGGGTGATTACCTCGAAAGATGGGTTTTCCGTCGTCGCTCCAATCAATGTGACTACGCCTCTCTCGACAGCGCTCAATAAAGAATCCTGCTGCGACTTGGAGAAGCGGTGGATCTCGTCGATGAATAAGATAGGGGCTTGTGTGTCGAATCCACGTGAATGTTTGGCCTTTTCTAGCACTTCCCTTATATCCTTTACTCCTGAAGAGATTGCACTCAACGTGAAGAAAGGCAGACGAAGATGTTCAGCGATGATTCCAGCTAAAGTTGTTTTTCCAACTCCAGGAGGTCCCCATAGAATGAATGACGACACTTTTCCTGAGTCGATCATACGACGAAGTACCGCACCTTCTCCAATGAGATGTTGCTGTCCAACATAGTCCTCCAGCGATTTTGGTCGCATTCTTTCTGCTAACGGCTGCATTTTATTTAATAAATGTGAAAATCCACCACAAAAATAAGATTTGCCCGTAGAAAAATCTAATATTTTTATTTTCATTTGCATCAGAAACAAAAAAACGAAAGATTATGAAACAGACTAAATTGATATTTGCTGCAATCGCAACATGTTTGCTATTCAGCTCCGCTGATGTTTTGGCACAGCGCGCTCACGGTGGTTCAGAGTCTTCTGCTCGTACAACATCTACAGCTAAGGTATCTGCTTCACCATCGTCGTCAAGTAGCTCATCGAACAAAGTTTCGAAGGCTCATAATTCTTCACGTGTAGAGCAGTCGGCTAGGTCTACAACTCCTCCAAAACGAGTTGAGCGTGGTCCGGTGGCTACATCTTCTCCAAACAAGAAGCTTCAGCCGCACAAGGTTGCTCCTAGTGCAAACTATCACAAGCAGCCACGTCACGGTGAGATTGTTTCAATGAAGAAAGCTACTAAGAAGTCGCAAGTTATTCATCATCATACTGGAAGCTATTACTATCGCGACGGTATTTACTACCGTTTCCACAACAACCAGTATATGATTCATCATCCGCATGTCGGATTCCGTGTCTCTTCTATTCCTAGCTACCGTACAGTTTGGGTGAATGGAGTTTCGTACTACTATTACTACGGCACATTCTACTCATACATGGCACCAAGCCGTGAGTACGTTGTAGTTGCTCCTCCTGTAGGTGCAATCGTAGAGAGCATTCCAGAGGGTTACGAGAAGATCGACATCAACGGCAATACTTACTACACTGTAGGAGGAGTGCAGTATAAGGCTGTGATCTTTAACGGTGAAATTTGGTATGAGGTAATCAAGGTTGACGACGACTATTGATTACGTATTAGATATGAATTAAACATTTGGAGAAAGGCGGGCAGCGATGTCCGTCTTTCTTGTTTTTGTTGTAAGTAGTGAAATGTTTGATAAAAAAGAGGTGCAAACCGAAGTCTGCACCTCAATCGTCAATATTTTTATTGATTTTTTATTTCGCACTGACAGCACGGATTACACAACCGTCATGACGAGTGTGTTTCCCGTGGATTGTGAATCTGTTCTCGCTCTGGAACATAACGTAGCTATTTGCGTACTCGTCGTTAACAGGACTGAATTGAGAAGACCAGTAATAACCGTCGCCATAAGATGCCGTGTCAGTTGGCTTCTTCTTGATACCTACAGCAGGCATGTAGATTGAGTTGCCGTTAGGACCGGTAACCTTGTAGCCTCGCATTCCGTCAACATTTGCAACTTCCCATTTGCATTTTTCGTAAAGTTCGTTGACTTCCTTGCCTGATGGCATTCTCCAGCACTCACCCCAGTTGACTGTCGCTGCGTCGTGCTCCGGTGCTAGCAAACTGTCTTTTGTCACGATGCCTTCGCTCTTCAGCTTAGATGCTGACCATCCGTCGAAATCGTATGTGTCGTCAATAGGGTCAACCTCTCCCCATGAGTAGTGGTTTCCTGGCTCTGTAGGAGTAGTTGCTCCTAAGTTCATTGAAGCCCACTTTACAGATAGTCCAAGGTCGACAGCTTCATGCTGATCGTCGCATGCAACAGCTCCGCCGTTACAATTCTCCAACTCTTTCTTCAATGATTCAATCTCTTGATTCTTTTTGTAGAGATCTGTTCTGAAATAAGATAGAGAGTCGATCAAACCTTTGATCCTGTCATCTTTGTCTTCAATGATTCTTGAGATAGCATCCAAAAGTGTTTCTGGATTGTTGAACTTCTTTTCGCAATCTGCATCTGGAGCTGCCAACTTAGATTTTCCAAGCTCAAAGTTGATTTCGTCTACGTCTTTTGCATTAAAACCTACTGCCGTTCCGTCGTTTTGGTGAACGAAGAGGTCTTGGGCGTATAGTGTGGATCCTAGTAGTGTCGCACTAATGATTGTAAATAATTTTTTCATATATGCTCTTATTAAGATTAAATTTGGCGTTATTTGTGCAAAGATAACGCTAAATTACTATTTCAAGTACAGTTTAATTCTCTCTTTTATTCAGGTATTTAAGATTAATTAAATTATGCGAATTGATTCTATGATATTTAATATTTCAGGAATAATGTGTAATTTCGCGACAATATTCTAAGAATAACATTCTGAATTATGCCACAAGTTTCAACATTGGATGATATCGACATCCGTATATTGCAGGAATTGCAACAGAATAGCCGTCTTACAAATAAGGAGTTGGCTGCACGTATACATTTAAGTACAACGCCGACTTTCGAACGTCATCGTCGACTTGAGCGTGAAGGGTACATAAAGATGTATACTGCGATTGTCGATGCCGACAGAATCGACAGAAGTTTTGCTGTATATTGCAATGTCAGTTTCAAGCAAATCAATCGTGAACTTGCCGACAATTTCCGTGAGACAGTGGATAGTTGGGAAGAGGTTACCGAGTGTTATAATGTGAGTGGCGACTGTGACTTCCTGATGAAGGTGAATGTACGAGGAATGAAGGAATATCAGGAGTTTATCCTTCATAAGGTAGGTGAACTAAGCTATATCGGTCGCGTACAGAGTGTGTTTGTCATGGAGACGCTTAAACAGAACTACGGAATTAGGTTATAGTAAAGGGTAAAAGGTAATCTTGTTTTACCTTTTACCTTATATTTTTTACTTTTACTTCACCACTGGCATGGCTGCATTCTGCCAACCCATGATTCCAGAATTAAGTTCGATAACCTGATATCCTAGATCTGCCATTACATTAGCCGCCATCTTGCTGCGCTTTCCGGAACGACAATAAACGGCAATTTTTTTAGTCTTGTCAAGTTTTGCAGCTTCAGTCTGAAACTCGGAGCTCTTGACATCGATATTGATTGCTCTTTCAATGAATCCCGACTTATATTCAGCTGGTGTACGTACGTCTACCAAAAGAATAGAATCGTTCTTGATTGCCGAAGCAAATTCAGTTACAGATAGAGATGTGAACTCTCCTGCATTTGCTGCTATTGACGAGCAGAATCCTAATGCTACTAAAATCCTTTTCAACATATTCATAACTTACTATATTGTTTTTTAATTTCTGACTTGATAGAATCTTTGTCTAGTCCGCACAATGCGTACAATTCTTCTGGAGTGCCGTGCTCTACGAATCTGTCTGGCAAGCCAAGTCGTTTGACCATCACCGGAATGTCGGAATCGTTGAAGAATTCCGTCACCGCGGACCCCATTCCTCCGTTCGTCACACCGTCTTCCACTGTTATGATGCGATGGAATTTCTTTCCGACTTCTCTTAACAACTCCTCGTCCAACGGTTTGATGAAAATCATATTGTAGTGGGCTACTTTGATTCCTTCCTCGTGAAGCTCGTTGACTGCCTTCGCTACTGTGTTTCCGATAGGGCCGACAGTAAGGACGGCGATGCCTTCTCCGTCTGTAAGCATTTCTCCCTTGCCGACTTTCATCTCTTCCAACTCGCAATGCCAATCTTTCTGTACACCCTTGCCACGCGGATAGCGGATCATGAACGGTCCCTTGTCCGGCAACTGTGCAGTGAACATAAGGTTACGCAACTGGCTCTCGTTGATTGGCGATGCCATTGTCAAGTTTGGCACTACACGGAATGCCGCGATGTCGAATGCTCCGTGGTGAGTCGCTCCGTCTGCACCGACAAGACCTGCACGGTCGAGACAGAATACCATGTTGAGATTCTGCAATGCGACGTCGTGGATGACATTGTCGTAACCTCTCTGCATGAAAGAAGAGTAGATATTACAGAACGGCATCATGCCTGCTTTTGCCAAACCTGCTGAGAACGTTACTGCGTGGCCCTCTGCGATACCGACATCGAATGTGCGGTTGGGCATTTCATGCATCATGTATGTCATAGAACAACCAGTCGGCATGGCTGGTGTTACTCCTACTACTTTATCGTTTTCACGTGCCAATTCAAGCAATGTGTGGCCGAAAACATCCTGGAACAAAGGTGGTTGATCTGTCTGGACAGCTTTGATCTTTTCTCCAGTCTCTACATCAAACTTGCCTGGGGCATGCCACTCTGTTGCAGCTTCCTCTGCACGCTTGAATCCCTTACCTTTCTTTGTGATAAGGTGAAGAAGTTTTGGTCCTTTGATGCGCTTCAAATCTTTCAAAAGCGAAACAAGTTCCACAACATTATGTCCGTCTGACGGACCGAAATATCTGATGTTCAGTCCTTCAAACATATTCTGCTGGCTAGCCAACAGAGACTTGACTGAATTGGTAAGACGAGTGAATTTGCCTCTCTTGTCGTCGGCAAGAATACCTGCATTTACCGCACGGTTGTAAATACCTTCACGAATACGGTTGTAGCGTGGAGAAGAAGTCAGTTTTAGCAGATAGTCGCTAACTCCTCCCACTGCAGGGTCGATAGCCATGTGGTTGTCGTTAAGGATGATAAGAAGGTTGTTGTCGCAGATTGACGCATTGTTCAATCCTTCGAATGCAAGACCTCCTGTCATTGCTCCGTCTCCGATAATGGCTACTGTATGGTTGTCTTTGTTTTCAAGCTTCGACGCTACTGCCATTCCTAGTGATGCGGAAATGGAGTTGGATGCGTGACCTGCTATGAAAGAGTCGTAATCGCTCTCTTTAGGGTTAGGGAATCCGCTGATGCCGCCAAACTTACGGTTTGTGTTGAACGATTTGCGTCTTCCTGTAAGAATCTTATGTCCGTATGCCTGATGTCCTACGTCCCAAACAAGATTGTCTGATGGTAAATCAAATACATAGTGTAGGGCGACAGTTAGTTCGACTGTGCCAAGACTGGATGCAAAGTGTCCTGGATTGTGCGACAATTCGTCAATAATGAATGCGCGCAACTCATTACAAACCTGAGGCAGTTGTTCCACCTTAAGCTTCTTCAAATCCGAGGGATACTCGATATTGTTGAGTAGACTATCTTTTATTTCCATTCTTTATCACACTTTAATCATCATGTCCAACACTTGAGCTATAATGCTGTGGTTGGAATAGTTGTTGACTATAAAGTCAGCCTTTTTTATTTTGTCGTCGTCGCTTGCCTGGTTTTCCATGCGTCGGCGGATCTCTTCGATATTTGCAGAATCTCGTCGTGCGACTCTTTCTATTCTAGTTTCTGTCGGAGCGAAAACAAGACAAACTTTGTCGATGCATTTCTTGTCGAGTCCGCATTCGTAAAGAATGGCACTTTCCAATGCAACTGTTGATTTGTCGTTTTTCTCCTGTTCTGCACACCAACGGTTGAAATCATTTTCTACTGCCGGATGCACGATTCCTTCAACTTCAGCCAATAAAGCAGTGTTTGAAAAAATCATAGATGCCATTTTTTTTCTGTTAAGACGCTGGCCATCGTACACGTCGTCGCCAAGAAGAGCCTTGATCTTTTGTCTTACTTCGTAATCGTTCTCCTGCAACCATTTGGCTCTTGAATCGCAGTCGTAGACAGGGATCCCCAACACTGTAAGCATCTTGCTGACAACGCTTTTGCCTGAACCTATGCCGCCTGTTATGCCGAGTCTGAACATTATTGCTCTGTTTTAGCTTCTATTACGTATTCCACCTGTTCAGGATGCAACGATACGCCTAATACGCTTTCTGCACAGTTGGCGACTTCTACAGTGACCTTGTTGCTTTTGCTGTCGATCTTATTGTAATCCACAACAAGAGTGAACGACGACGGAGTCACCTTATCCCAGTTGCTGACACCAACCTTACATCTTGCACTGACTGAAGCCGGGAATGTCCTCAATGTCAAATTGTGAGGAACATTTTTTTTGTTGATGGCAACAACCTCTATAAGTTTCTCTGTAATTTGTTCTGCTCTGACATCAACCTGAACCTGAGATTCGTGGAATGATATATTTACATTCTTTTTCAAAGGAACAATCTGAGTCATGTTTTCAAATACATCCTCGAATAGTGAGTCTGCAGGCAACGTTTCCAAAGAGTCTATTTTGTTAAGTTCTTCTTTTGTGCCGAAAATCTCTATTTTGTTTGGAGAGATTTCAACGTCGCCGATTTGAATATACTGAGGACGAAGGTTGATTTTGCCGACAAGCTTGACAGGCACCAACTTCTTCTCTATCTTGAATATCGACACTTTGATTGTGTCCGGAGAATAACTTTCAATTTTAGTGTTGGCATTAAGTTGATCTCTCAGTGTGCTTTCGAAACTTTTTGAATAGATCAGGTTTTTACCTTCCTGTAGCTTGTCTCTTCCGATTTTGATGGTGTCGAATCCGTAGCCAAGAAAAGCAAATGCCATTTTTGCGTGGTATGTAAACAATGTTTGCCACTGATCAGTTACTGTTACTTCTAGTGAAGGGCATAGCTGCTCACTTTTGCAGAATCCCTCTGGTATATCTTCGTATTGTATTGGAATTTGGATAGTTGACTCTCCTTTTTCCGACGAAGCCTGCATCAGCCATAGAGTAGCGGATATTACCAAAAAAAACAAAAAGACCCAAAGGTCTTTGCTCATCACAAATTCCTTGGCCTTTTTGCTTTGTCTTTCTATGAAATTTAGAATTTCGTCTTTCACTACACTCTAAATGCTGAATAGATGAATTTACTTTGTTGTAACGTCTGTCGAAGTGACTTCGTTTGTAGGGTAAACGTGGTTGATGTTCACGTTGACAACTACGTTTTGTGAAATCTCGATACGGATAGTCACACCGTCAGCCTCTATACTCTTAATCTTACCATAGATTCCTGACTGAAGAATTACTGTGTCACCAGGCTCTAGGTTTGCACGGTACTGGCGGATCTTCTTCTCCTGCTTTTTCTGGCTCCAGATCAAATAAATGAAGAAAGCACCGAAGATAATGAGCATTGGTAGCGCCGAGCTCACAGCTGGCTGAGCTTGTAATAGAATTGATAATAGATTCATTTTACTCGTTTTTTTAATTATCTAGTTTTTGGTGTAATCACCGCAACCTTTGTCAATTTGTTCTTCTCCTTAAGCTCCTTCACAACTGCATCAAGGACACCGTTGATGAATGTCGAGCTTCTTGGAGTGCTGTAGTATTTAGAAAGCTCCACGTACTCGTTCAAAGTAACCACGATAGGAATCTGAGGGAATGCGAAAAGCTCTGCAATTGCAGTCTGAAGAATGATTCTATCCATGAAAGCAACACGTTCCTTATCCCAGTTCTTGATGTGGTTCGTGATAAGCTCGTCGTACTCTGTCTGGTTATAGATGACCTTTGTAAGCAAAGTCAGACCGAATGTCTCGTCTGCAGGATCGCTGAACTTAGGCATCAACTCGTAATCTTTTGGAGTTGTCTCCTCATAACGTGCGATTGTCTTCATGATGAAGCTGATCACAGTCTCTATATCGTCGTTCCAATAGATAGACATGCCTTCCAACTCGTCTGCCAACATCTTGTTAGATGTCACTACGCTCTTGTAGAATCCGCGCAAGAAACGGCGGTCACAATCGTAGTCGCGCTCGCTTGCCTCGGCTGTCTCGTAAGCTTGAGAAGCTAATGCATCGGCATATAGGGAGTTGATGATTTCAGGATGCTTGTTCCATGACAACTTGTTATCCTCTAGGAATGAGTTCAAAGTCTCGTTTTCTGCAAGCTGAAGGGCTACCTTGTTCTCTGCCAAGAAATCCGCAGGAACCTTTTCTCCGCTGTCGAAGTTTGCGTCTCCAGCCATCTGGCATCTTTTTGCGATAGAGTCTTTTCTTGTTTTTGCATAATCAGACACCTCGACTGCAAGTCTTAGCAATAGCATGTAAAGCTCGTAAGTCTTGTCTAGAGACATAGCCAATTCTGTCTTGGCATCGTTAACATCTTTGCTGTTGCTCTTGTAATACGAAAAAAGTATCTGAATTACTTTGATTCGAAGAAGGATTCTGTTTATCATCGTTATTTTCTATTTAGCCTTGCAAAATTAGTAGAAAAAATGCAAAGCTTGAAATTTTTTTTGTGCAAAAACACATTTTGTTGCTATATGGAGCATCCAAATTAAAAAGCATCGCAAAAAAGTTTTGCGATGCTTTTTGTTTATGTCGTTTTGTTTTTACTCTGCAGCGGATGAGTTGTCAACCAACTTCTTCATTCCGTCGAAATTGAATCCTAGAGAGAAACGCAATGTTCTGTCAAGCGGACACAACGCATTTGACTTGGCGGCGATCAAGTATGCTGCATTAATTTCGAATACTCTCATCTTGAAACCTACGCCGGCTGCGAAATACTTTCTGTTTCCTTTGTTCTTGTTCTCATGGAAATAACCGAAGCGAACCATGAACATGTCTCTGTATGTGTATTCAGCACCCATACTCCACATGATTTCCTTCATCTCCTCGCTGAATCCGCCAGGGGCATCTCCGAACGATTTGAACATTCCCTTGACAGTTCCGTAAGAACGATACTTGTCCAAAGCCTGCTCGTACTCCTCTCTTGTCTCGTAGTCGGTGTCGATTGGCGCTGTTGGCACAAGAAGCTTGTTTAAGTCGAACGACAAAGAGAACTTGTTGTAGATATCCACTGGATACTCGTAGTTGAATCCTAGCTTCCAGTTTGTTGGGATAAACTCTTCTGTCGCACCGTCGTCAAAAGAGACTTTTGCTCCGATATTGGAGATGTTTGTACCGATGCTCAATTTAGCGACTCTCTTGTCTGACAAGTCGAATGGACGACAGTAGATTGCTGAGATGTCGGCTGCAACAGACTTGCCTGGAGTGTTAGCCTCCTCGTCGATAACACCGTTCATCAGGTCGGAGAAAATGAATCTCAATGCAACTGATGCACTCCAATACTGGCTCAATGCACGTGAATAAGCGGCATCGATTGCCATTTCGTATGGCTTCGCTGTTCCCTGTGAAATGACTTCACCTGAAGGACCAGGCATATCGGACAAGTTGATTTCTCCATAAGAGAAGTATTTCAAAGAAGCTGACAATGCCTGTCTGTCGTCTAGCTTATAGTAACCAACAAGGTATGCCAAATTGATATCGCTTACAATCTTTCTCAACCATGGAGTGTATGAGATAGCGATACCGCCCTTGTTCTCCATGTTTGCATATTTTGATGGATTCCAGTATTGCGAATACACGTCGGCAGATGTTGCTGCACCCACATCTCCCATACCTCCACCTCTTGCATCAGGAGCAATACTCAATGATGGCACTGCTGTCTGTACTCGGTTGAAGTATTCGCCTTTGCTTTCTGCGCTTGCGCTAAATGCGGATAGCATCATCGCAGCTCCTACCAAACTTGCTTTTATTCTTTTCATCTATCTAATTTTTTTCTTTTCTACTCAATTAACGTGCAATATTACTATTTATTGTGCAATAACCACGATTTTTTCGGTTTTTTCTGCAAAATCTGACTTTTCTGTGGCTACTCGGACATGCAATAAATAGATTCCAGAGGCTACTTTGCCGGTTTCGTTCAAATTCCAGTCGATCTTCCAAGTTCCATCAGCTGGTTTATCTTTCAACTCTTTTCTCAAGAATTCTCGGCCGGCGAAATCTGTCAATGAACACTGGATCGTCTGAATCTCATCCGGTCTGTTTGTCTTTATTAGTGAAGAGAACATGTCCTTAGCAGGGTTAGGGTAGAGTGTCAATGACTCTATCTCCGGTGCTAGACTCTCGCTTACATGGATTCTGAATGTCGACTCTGATGAGTTGCTTTGCAAATCCCATGCTTTGATCTTAACCGTATGCCAACCTTCACTTAATGGCTCCTCGACGTGGTATTCAACAGTTCCCTTTGTACAACTGTTTGTGTTATATGTGAAGTACGAGTTAAGCGAGATGACATTCTTTGTGTTGTCGTCGATTGTCAAAGTGATGTTGTGGCCAATACTGCTTCCTGTAGCGTTGATTCCGCTGACGTCAGAAAGGTTGATATACAACATTGGGTTCGGATTGACTTTGAAGCCGTCTTTGTAGTTCTCTCCGTTTGTTGAACACTTGATCTTAGGTCCGACGTTATCTGCTACAACATCCGATGAACTTCCTCCGACAAGCAATTCTTCGTTTGCTCCCATCGCATCCCAACCGTTCAATTCGTCGTAGGCATACATTGATAGTCTACCATTGTCAACTTTGTAGTTGATGTCCTTTGGTATAATCATCTGTAGCTCAAACTTTCCGTTTTCAACTACCGATGAACCTGTGTATAGTGTGCTTTGACGGTCGTGGTATGAGAACTTTGCAATGTCGGCTTTGTTTCCTTGTGTGAACGCTTTCACCTCTTTGTCTTTCAGTGTCGCGTTTACGATTCCGTTGAACTGATCAAGAATATTGCCTGCCTCATCTTCAACATGACAATAGATCTTCATCTTCGACAACGCTTTCAATGTGTCTGTCGTTTCAGTTGTACCGTCCGACTTTATTGCGACTGTTGAATCGACAGCCAAGTTTAACTCAGGAACTTTTAGTTTGATACCTGGGTCTCCCAACAATGTGTAAACCATCTTGTTGGAATCTTGACCTCTCGCTGTCTTTGCTGCCTTTTGTATCTTGCCAAGGTAGAATCCGTTCTCCGGATTGAACATCTGTCTGATGAAATCCTTGTCGAAAGATAGGTTAGGAGAAGCGTAGGCTGTACGGTTTGCTCCGATCGATGCGATCGCACCTCCGTTCGGATTAAGCATTATCTCCTCGCCAAAACTAGATCTGAAGTCGTCAAACTGAGAAAGGTTACAGCTTCCGGCAAACCAGATCGGGTAAATCTTGTTGTAGACAGTCTGTGCCTGAGAAATAGAATACGAGTGCTCTGCACTGATGGCATTGTACGAACTGTGACCTAAGTAGTTGAATAGCAATGCTCCTTCAGAGAATTTCTTTGTGATGGTCGCTGTCACTTCCGGATATCTGCCTGATCCACCGCTCACGTCGCGTGTATAGTTGTCCCAATAAATACGAGTGACGTTCATTCTGGGCTCGGAAGTCTCCAATGTATAGATCGCTTCCTCCTGATGCGATAGGAACGAATGGTAGTTTTGCGGCT
The DNA here is from genome assembly GCA_045629285.1 of Paludibacteraceae bacterium. Classification (GTDB taxonomy): domain Bacteria; phylum Bacteroidota; class Bacteroidia; order Bacteroidales; family Paludibacteraceae; genus UBA1723. The sequence continues at coordinate 236,744 of JAZQQY010000034.1, forward strand.
GCTCCTCATTGTCGTCTGCCAGAGCTATGACTTTCGTCCTCCACTCTCCTGGTTCTGTAGCATAGTATTGCTTTACTTTATTTACAAGAGCTTCAGCCTGCTCGGCTTTTGTTATAGGGAATCTTCCTACTCCTACGTTGATTGTCTTGTTCAAGTATAGGTTGTTGTAGCCTAATGTGCTATCCTCAAGATAACCGTAGTAGTCGTCGCATGTGAAACTTGATGTTTCGTTTAGAGTCTTGAGAGACTGGTATGTCAACATCTTGTTGTTGTCGGTCATCTTTAGGATGCCTCTGTTGTCGTATGTTCCGTCGCCCATCAACAAAAGGTATTGGGGTAGGATTCCGAAATCTTCAGTCGACGCTCTGTCCCATAACATCTTCATGAATGCTCTGATCGCAGTCGGATCTGGTGTTCCGCTGGAGAACTCGTTGAAAATCTGGTCTGGCGTAAGCACAGCAACTGTCATTCCATCCTCGTTCTTGTGGAACTCTGCCAAATCATTTGCCTGACGGATGAAGTCTGGGTGTGTTATGACGACATATTCGATATTTCTTAGAGCATGAATGTTCTGGTTGGCAACCTCACCGACAATTTCAGGAGTCTGGTATCCGCCTCCCCAGTTTACCATGATATATCTGCCGACTGTAGGCCTTGTCTTGACTGTGAAGATCAAGCTGTCGCCGCTGAGTCTTGTCGGTATTCTCTTGACATCTCCGATTTCGGATACATCCCACACCTCAATATTGGAAGTTGAATTCAAAGCGGCGTATGTGATGTTCATGTCAGTTGAAGATGCCTTGACGGGAATCTGCTGGTAGCTGACGTTGCCCATCAAATTACATTTTCCGGCTGCAATGATATAGTCGATGTAACCTGCACCTGTAGTCGCACTTGTCTTGTATGTGTATGTGGCAGAAATGGGAGCAGACGACGATTGCGTTGTCTCTGCCGACATGACAGACTCATATCCAAGATCGTATTTTGCAGCAGGTGAGAATGATTTTGACGTTTCTGTCAAATCGGTGGTCAATGTGAATTCTCCTGATGTTGAGGATGCTGAAAGGACATTGCTGTATATTCTTCCTGTTTCTCCTGCAATCAGGTTGTTGAAATAGAATCTGAATGTCTTTTTGTCTCCGTCACTGAACTTGTTTCCATACCAGTTTCTTCCTGTTTTGGAAATGTTTATGTCGTCAAACTTCTGCCATCTGATCGCTGTGTATGTGGTCTCGGGCTCTCCTTCCGGAAGTCCTTCCGCATACTCGATTCTTTTGGCCTCTGTCTGCTCCTCGTGCAAGAAATAGTAGGAATAATCGGAAGCATAGTTTTCTGTTATTCCGATATTATTTGTTGCAGAAGCACCGATTTTTGTTAGGCCGACAACTCCTCTTAAATAAAAGGCAATTCTGTCTCCTAAGTCAACCACTGGCTGGTCAGCCAAGTCGTCGACATAATGGTTGCTCTCTATAAAATCTTCATTTAGTAGCTCTCCACCGTATCCGCGAAGATGCACATTCTTTGGGTTAGAGAATCCCATTTTGCGCAACTCGTTGTATGTGAAAGAGTAAATGCCTTCCTCCTGTACGCGGATCTTTACTGTGTGCCCGCTGGACAATACGGATTGGTTGGTATATGAGCGCAGATTTTGTGCGCTGACCCCGGTCATGGATGCCAACGTCAATGCAAAAGTGCACGTCAATATATTTTTAATTAACTTCATACCCGTTATAAATTATTATTTTACACTGAAATTAAGCAGTTCCTGGCCTTCGATGAAACCCTTGATCTCATCACCGATCTCCACTTTGCCAACTCCGCTCGGTGTGCCTGTGAAAATCAGGTCTCCAGTCTTCAATGTGAAATATTTGCTAGCCAACGAGACGATTTCCGCAATTGACGTGATCATATCTCTACTGTTGCCAGACTGGACCATTTGACCATTCTTGCTTAGACTAAAACTGATGTTTTGTAGGTCGGGGAAGTTGCTTTTGTCGACAAATTCTCCGATTGGAGCCGAGTTGTCGAATCCTTTGCTGATATCCCATGGTGCGCCTGCTTTCTTGGCCGCTGCCTGCAAGTCGCGAGCAGTAAAGTCTACTCCGATCGTGATGGCATCGATGTAGCGGTCGGCAAATTTCGGAGCGATATTTTTTCCCATCTTACCGATTCTCACTACCAATTCAGCTTCGTGCTCCACTTGCTGGGAAAAATCCGGCAAATAGAAAGGCTTGTTCTCACGTAGAAGAGATGTTTCAGGCTTAAGAAAAAGCACAGGCTCTTTCTTTTCCTCCTTATATAGCTCTGCATTATGGGAACCGTAGTTCCAACCTACACAAATTATCTTCATAACATATCCAATATACCAATTTCGCAAATATAAGATTTTATTTTTCTTTTTTGCGAGATTTGGCACAAAATGTTTTTAACATATTGTGAATACGTGCAACAAAAATGCGGCGGTGATTCGTTGTAGTGCCCCACAACGTAAGAGTAGTTCGTACTCTTGCTAAGATCTTGACGTATTTTAACCATATACTTAAAAATTACGTGCCGCGCCCGGGTTGCAGTACAATTGTTATATTTATTAAGTATATGTATTCTCGATAGGCATTATTATTTTAGTTTTGTGCAAGTGTAATGAAATTTGTGGTCGCAGAGAAAGATTTCAAAGGAAAATTTATGAATTATCTCAAAAAATGTAATTTTGTGTGATTAAAGGTTTCAAGTTTCAAGATTCAGGTTTCATGGAGTAAGTAGCAATGGAATCTGAGATATGAAACCATGTTATGACGGATGTCTTTTCCGTCATTCTTGAAACTTGATCCATAAAACATGAAACTAAAGAAAACAAATATGGATTGGAAAGATTCGTTATCAGCGCTTAAGGGGACATTGCCTCAGGGTGATGCTGAACCTGTTGTTGAGGAAAAGGCAGAAGAGAAGGTTGACGCACAGAATCTGATCGTCAGCTTTGAAAAGAAGGGTAGAGGAGGAAAGACTGCTACTATCGTATCCGGTTTCACTTGTGATTTGGAGACAGTTCATCAGATTGCTGATGTCCTAAAGAAGAAACTTGCCACTGGAGGCTCGTACCGTGAAGAGGAGATTCTTCTTCAGGGCGACAAGCGTGATGCTGCTGTGGAGTGCCTTAAGAAGATGGGTCACAAGGCGAAGAGAGGTAATTGAGTTTCAGGTTTCAGGATCTTGTTACCTCTTACCTTTTACTTCTTACCTCTTACTTCTTGCATTAAAGAAACATTTTCCCCCATTCGTCAAACTGCTTAAGCGGTTCTTCTCCGAACTTCTCTAGTTTGGCTCTTGATCTCTCGAATGTGCGTTCTTCACCCAAATGTGTTTTGCTGTAGAATTTGTCGGCGAAACAGATGATTTGCTCTTCGATGCTGACAGGGCGCATGTCACGGTGTGGAATAGGCATGTTGCGCTCAATGATTTGTTGGAGCGACAAACCAGTGCCGGTGTGACGTTCGGCCACCAAGGCATGACGAGGCAATCCCTCTGCCTGAAGCAGTTCGCTGCCAAGGAAACCGTGGCAGATATACGGTGCCTCTCCCTCACAACAGATGCCTGGAGCATTTGTCTTGAAGATGCCGATGTCGTGAAGCATTGCACCTTCCTCCACGAATTCTCTGTCCGCACCTAGTTCTGGATGTGCGTCGACAATCTTCAATGCTTTATCTGCTACTTCTCTTGAGTGAGTGACGAGAATGTGGTATAGCTTGCTGTCCTCGTCGTAATATTTCTTTATTATAGCTAGTGTATCGATCATAGTGATTCTGATTTTTTACAAAGGTACGTAATATTTTTTAATGGGACGCACTGACGTGGCGTCTCTACACAGACATGAAACAAAAAAGGCCGCTCGTTGTCAAAACGCACGGCCTTCAAACACTTAACCAATTAAAATTTCTATATCTTTTATTCTTTGTTTTGTCTTATTCAGCATGCCTCTTTATTACTGGCCTTCTCCGCATCTTTTTTTCCCTTGCGGTACTTGCGGAGCTCCTCCTGTACCTTGACGACTCTTTGGTTGGCACTGCCTCGCCAATCAAGACGCGGATCATACTTAGACTGGTCGAATCTGCCGTCGACAATCACGTCAATGTAGCCAAGCAACGGTACAATTTCCTCTATTTCAAGCAATTCCTCAAATCTGTAGCCAGTGTAGACCCAGATGTTCTTACCTGTCTCTTTCTTGACTCTCTTTAGAATATAGCCGAAATCTTTTGGATTGAAGAAAGGATCACCTCCAGAGAAAGTGACACCGTCAAGAAGCGGATTCTCGTTGATGGATTCAACGATTTCATCCACCATACTACGTTTCAACGGAAGACCTGCTAGCGGATTCCAACTGTTCGGATTCTGACAGCCAGGGCAGTGATGTCTGCATCCCGACAAGTAAATCGAATAGCGGAAGCCCGGACCATCCACGATGGTCTCTGGGTATATTTTCATTATGTGAAGTTCTCCGATTAAATCTTCCATTTTTGTTAGTATTACGATTGCAAAGTTGGGAATAAAAAAGAGAAATAAGATGGAAAAAAATGAAAAGTTGCATACTAAAATCATAACTTGCTATTATCGGCACTGATATGAAAAACGATACAAAAAAAGTGTTAAAAAGCTTGTATATTCACTCCTGATTCAAAGACGAATAAAAATGCAAGGAAACGCTAAAGTCGGGGTTGTAAGTATGTTCTAAGTCATTGAAAAATGCGGTTTTACCAAAAACTGGAGAAAAACATCGGCTTTTATTTGCAGAAATAGAGAATTCAAGTTACCTTTGCACCCGCAAATGAGAGCCTAAAGGCTATCGAGTTGTGATTGTCCTATGGTGTAATGGTAGCACACCGGTTTTTGGTACCGTTTGACTAGGTTCGAGTCCTAGTAGGACAACGTAAGAAAAGACGCTTCAGAGAAAGCGTCTTTTTTTGTTTTTGTGGCTAAGAAGTAATTTGTTGGTATCTAGTGGGGTTAGGGTTGTCTATAGATTATTGAGTTTGAGCATTTCCTCACTTTTTTGATTCTCTACAACCTCAACGTATGCTTCCATCGTTTCGTAGTCTTTGTGGCCCGTCCACTTCATGATTACGTCTCTTGGGATTCCCTTATATATACACAGGCATACGAATGTTCTGCGACCAGCGTGCATACTTAAGAATTCACATTTCTCTTTCACTTCGACACAACGTTCGGTGCCTACCATGTAGTTGTTCTCGATCATTTGTGTTAGTCCGATCTTTTTGCCGATGTTTTTCAACTCTTTGTTCAGCGGTATGAAGTCTCTTGGATATAGATTGAATACGAATGAAGAACTGGTTTTATTCTGATATTTCTCCAGGATCTTGCGGCTATGGTTGTTGAGGTCAATGGATATTTTAGCGAGTGTTTTTTCTACTACAATTTCAATAGTGTCTTTTTTGATGTTTGCCCATGTAAGTCGCTGGATGTCGCTTACACGTAGACCAGTGAAGCAGGCGAAGACAAAAACATCTTGTGCAATCTCACTTTTCTCTGAGTCTGGTTTGTATGCCATAAACATTTTTAATTCCTCTTTGGAGAGAAATATTATGGTTCGTTTCACTTGTTTTATTCTTACAGCTTCTATTGGTGGTATGGATATGTCGTGCGATTCTACCCACCGCAGGAATCTCCTGACAAACATCATTACTTTTCTAGTGTATGTGTTTTTGTACCTTTTCTCTGTGGTTAAGTACTTGTAAAACTCTGCCATTCCGTTCTTGTTGAAGAACGATACGTCTAGTTTGAACTCTTTGTCCTCTTTTTGTTTCCAAATTTCAAATGAAATGAACTTTTGCAAATGAGCGTGGTACGATTTGTAGGTTACTTTCTTTAGTTCTTGACGAAATTCAGTGTCCTCGACGAATTCTTTACAAAGCTTGATTGCTTCCATGTTAAAACGTTTTTATTAAAGTGTCATCGTTGTAAATAAGGGCAACTTAATAAAAAACGTAATATGAAAGATTATCACGAATCAACAATCTTTTGCTATCTTTGCGCCATCACAATTCACTTGCTTCGCCGCTAATGTAGCACCAGTAAGTCGTGAATTGCATCAAAAAACTTTTTAAAACACAAAAGGGTGTATCAAAATGCAAATCATTTGATACACCCTTTGGGTTGTTTTATTTGGAATCATGTCTACGACATCATCAAATCGAAATTATGCAACCGACACCATTTCGGTTGTCTGTGACAATCAAAATGGAATCGGCTACCCTCACGTTGTGAACATAGGGCCGATCTCTCCCAACCTGTTCACCTCCACCTTCACACATTTCTCCTTGATCATCACACCGTCATCGGTGCGTGGAGTCTTGTTGTGAGCTCCGTATTCGGTTTCAGTCAAGTAGGCAGCTGCACTATAGGGTGCAAAGTAGGCGATGACCTGGAAACTGCTGGCGAATCTGTATACTCTTGATGTGTCGATGTTGCTCCAGTCTATGCCGTTGGCTTCCTCGTCGGCTGATGGCACATAGACAAGATCGTTTGGCTGGAGATAGAATTGTAGTTTTGCATCCTCCAGTTCCTCATCCACATGTGGTTTGCCTGCTTTGTTTCTGTCGATCACATCCTTTAGCGTGACTGTCTGGTATGTTCTTTTCCCTTCCCAATCTTCATAGACAGCGTAGTAGATGTTGAATCCTTTTTCTCCCTCCACAAATTTGGTCAGCTTGCTTCCTCTTGTGCCAAGTGGAAAACGGGAGTTGCCCATCTCAAAGATTCTCACTTTGTAGATAGGTTGATGCCACTTGCCACGATTAAGTGTCTCGATGTTGTTGTTCAACTCCTCGATGCCGTCTGGAGAAAACGCAAGTGCTGGTTTGCCGTTGTAGCAATCAAGATGCTTGCTGAGTATCATACGGATTCCTGAGTCTGTCACTCTTTGGATCTTGCCGTAGTCGAATGTTTCGTCCAATGGTTTGCGAGTCGCATAGCAAGGATTCAACGCTCCGGTATAGAAGTACATATCCACTTTGTCTCCTACAGCCTCCTTGAATTCCTTCAACTTGCAGTTTCTCGTAGACATATTCTTTACAATCCTTCTCACGTCAGGATTCACAATCAAGTTCGGATTGGCAATGGCTTTCTTTATCGGTTCCTCTCTTTGGAGCTTCAACTTGACATTGCCGTATATTGTGTCTCGATGCAACGGATTGCGTAAGACCCAGTTCTCGCCTTCTTGCTTGACTCGCTTCTTGCTTGTCACGCCGTCCACTTCCACATACTTCTGATAATAGTTTGTGGAGCGAGTGATGATGCGATTCTTACTCTTGTAGCTTATGATTGTATCGTTAAGCAAATCCTCTGCATCGCTTGTGAATGAATCCCACGGCTTGATGAAAGCACCGTCTTTCTTCAATGCCATAAGAAGCGATTCTCTCTCTTTCGCTCTTTTCTCCTTATTGCCGATTAAGTCGACGTGACTTCTCGTGGCGCAGGCATTGACGATTGCTTCTTTCGTGCGTTGACGGTGATCCATCTTGTTTTTCTTCAGCTGTGAACTGATTGGCAGCTGTGGAATCTGGTGTCCGTTGGAGTAGCCGACAAACACGTTTGTCGGCAACAGACGGTTGATTCTGACAAAGCGAGGAAGCAGAAGGTGATTCCACACGTCGTTCATTCCCCAATCCTTTTTCAGAACCGTCGACACGTTGCTGTTTATTATGATGACATTCTTCGACACGTCTCCGTCTTCACTATCATCCTTGACTATCTTTGATAGCAGGGTAGTGAGCAGACCGTCGATATGCCTTGTCTCTTCATTTCTATTGCCTTTTCCATTATTGTCGACGGGAATGTTCTCCATCAATAGTCTTGACAACTTTGACTGATTGACTGCATACTTCTCCTTCACAAAGGATTCGTAATTCTCCAAAGTGAGGATTTCGTCTTCGTCGGAAGACTTTTCTCCCTGGTGATTCTTGATGAACTCGTATGCCGTAAGAGAGCCTTTCATTTTGTTGACCTCTGCTTCGCAAATCACCTTGTTGGCAAACGAATCATCATAATATCTCGAAAGAGGGATGATATGCTCGATCTGATAGTCTTTCGTGAACAGACGCTCCAACGGCACAATCTTGCCCGTGTATGGCGAACGATATTTGCGTTTCAACCACTCAATGTAGGTCTTCAGTTCTGCCTTTGTCGCCCACTTCTTGCTATCGGCATTTGCGAATTTCTTGATTATATTCAAGATATTCTCATCAGCTGTCTCCGACGTTAGGATTCCCTCCTCAAAGATTCGGAAGATCTCCAGTTGCGACGGAGATTCTTTCCTTACGTTGTCGATGTTATGCTCTGGTTCAGCCATCTCAGCCAGCATCACCTTTGCTCTGCGAATATTGACATCGTTCTCGGCAATCATACCAAGTGCCGACTTTCTCTCTGCATTGGTCTGCGTCAAATCTCTGTCTATGCTGACGTGGAATTCGTCTATCTTTCCATGCTTCTTCCAAAGATCACGCACGATACGCAACGTCTCCAATATCGATTGTTCAATGATCGGATTGGAGAAATCATACGACTTTGCTGTATTGATGTAGTTGTCAAGATGCTCTGGCAAACTCCATTTTGATGAATCCGTCACATCGCCTATCTTGCCATACAACGTGTTGCAGGCAGATTCCAATGTCATCCCCTGACGCATCAAAGGCAACAGCTTCTTCACTGCCTTTGCCGAGTATGAACCGTAGTCTTTCTTGAACGCTGGAATATATCCTAATTTGTTGGCGAAGTCGTTTGCGTCGACATCAGGATGATTCTCTTTTACATATTTTTTTGAACAAAAAGTGGCAAGAGCTTTCTTCAATTCCTTTCTATGAGTGTTGGAATAGATGATGTGCCAGATCTGCTCGATTGTATTATCATCAGCATCAGTAATGCCGACTGCCGACAATCCATTTAAGATTGAAACTCTGGTATTACAGCCAGGACGAGGCTTGTCTGTGCGATAGTCCCATCGGTATGCTCCCAATTCTTTCTTCTTCTTTCCTGTGGCAATAATCAGGAATGTCATCATGTCGACGGAAGCAAGATTCCTTAATGAGTCAAACAATCTTGCTCTATCTTCTGCCTCCTTTATGAACTCTGCGGTCACCTCAGATTCAATGGATTCCGTCGGCCCATATTCAATCTTTTTTAGGATCTTTACATCAGCAAGCCACTTCCACAGCATTAGGTCTTCATAGAGCGGATGCGAGCGAGCAATGCACTTCACTCCGTATTCAGTCCCTCCCGATCCCTTTGTCTTTTCAAACGGACAATTGCCGATGTTGCTTTTCTTGATTGTGAGCGGGCGCTGGTATAGGATGATGTCGTCCTTGATCAAGTATGTGAAATCACGGGAAGCGATACTTCTGCGATAAGCTTCATTATTGGGGTAGAGTAGAGTGATGCACTCCTGGTATAAATTGGCATCATTCAACTCCGGATGATATTCCTTCTGCTTTTCAAGGATCATCCTCAACTCCTTCTCGTAGAAAGTTCTGTCGACAGTCTGCACCGTCTTGCCAAGAACCTTCTGATATGGATCCACAATCAGCGAGTTGTAGATGTACTCGCCAACAGTCATGCCGAAATCGTCAAGATCCTGCTCGGTCTTCTTTTTGAGCAAAGCCCAACGGTTTGTCCAATCATTGTTAGTCGGAATCGTGAAACGGCAATCCTGGCAGTCAAGATTCTCATCCCATTTCTCGTTGCCGTCCTTGTCGAGCTGCATCGACACGAAGATGGTCTTTCTTTGGCCAATCCAGCTCTGACCAATCCAATTTGATTCATCCTTCTTGAATAGCTTACCCTTCAATCCATCCTCAAGTTCAACGATATATAGGGTTGTATCTTTGAAAGTGATATTCGTCTTTGTGATGTTTACAATCTCACCCTGAATGAAATACTCCTTTGTCTTCTTATTCGGTTCTTCACTTGGAATCTCATCGTAACCGATTCTATCCGTATAGCCACGTTTCTGCAGGAAAGACAACAGCACCCAAGCCAACTCTTCTTTGGTAATCTCCTTGCAGATCGCCTTTCTTCTCAGATAGTAGAGAGTCCAGTCATGAGAGACAGGAAAGTTGGTGTATAGATTATTGAACTCCTCCTGCATCTCATTGTAGGAGTCCATGAAGAGAAAAGAGTTCTTTCCATTTGGTGCCTTATTTGGATTTTGCATCCATGCAAGTTTGGGTTCGGAATCACCGATAAACTTGCCATACTTGTCAAGATGCTTTGCATAGTGCGACGGAATGAATCCAAGATGATTCAGCACACGAAGCAGACGTTCACGTCGAAGACAAAACCTCTCCCTTCTGCGTCTTGCCTTACGAAGCTCAGTTCTCTCGGCAGTGTTGGACACAGATTCCCCCTGGGCAAACTTGTTAAGTTTGTCTGCTCCGACTGGCAACACACGGCTACCTGCAGCAACAAGACGTTTCTTCTCTCCGTCTTCCACTACAGCCCAACCGATGCTGTTGGCACCTATGTTAAGACCGATTGTTAAGGACAATGTTTATATTTATATCACACCGTCTGGTTCAAGCTCCACTTTAGGGGTAGGGGGCTCATATATGGGTAGAGACGTCCCATGGAACGTCTCTACGATTTTTTTATATTTTACTTACTTGTGCTAATCCTTTTAAAGCTCTCTTCCAAACTTACCAACTGATAGTCGAAATCCATTTTCGACATTTCCGGATCGTAGTAGTATGTCGCAAACATTTTATTTATCGGCTGCAACACAAAACTTCCCAACCACACAAATGGATTAAGCAATCTTGTGATCCAAACCTTGTGTCCGGCTGCCTTGGCAAAGTATCTGATGATCTCCACTGTGTCCGACAACTCACGATTCTGCGGATAGAATGTGCCTTCAAGCTGACGTAATATCGCCTGCTTCACAAACTCCGCCAAGTTGTCTATATAAAGCATCGAACGTTGGTTATGCCACGCTGGGAAGACCGGCACCTTCGTCGCCAACTTTGCCAAACGAGGGAAATTTCCCTTGGCATTCGGTCCGTAGATCATGCAGGGACGAAGAATACATAGTTTCATGTTTCTGGTTTCTGGTTTCAAGTTTTCTTGGTCATCCCCACTTGAAACTAGACTCTTGGAACTTGAAACCAACTCCCATAATCCCTTTTCTGCCTGCAATTTCGAATCCCCATAAAAACCATTGGGATTCTCCTTTGTGTCCTTTGTCAACACCTCCGTCTTCAGACTCTGGCTCTCATGGAACACAATCTGGCTTGACATGAAGATAAACTGCTTGACGCCACACTCCTGCGCATGCTTAGCGATTTCGACTGTCAGATCACGATTGACCTTATAATACAACGCCTCCATCTTTGGATCTGCGTTGACGTGGGCTATTCCAGCCACATGATACACGACGTCGTACTTGCTGAAATCAGCCTGCTTCCATGCGTCGTTCATCGTGTCGACGCTTTCGATCTCAAACTCTGTCGACGTCGACATTATATACTTCTTGACGCTCTCCCCTACATAGGAGCCAGCGCCGGTGATTAATACTCGGATCATTGATTGATGATTGATGGGTGTGAATTTTTCCACCCACGGTAGATTTTTCATTCGCTATCGCTTCATGAAAATCAACCATGGGCTATTAATTAAACCAACCGTTTCCACGGTTGGGATTTCTGTGGTATCCATGTTAGA
>JAZQQY010000035.1:0-253177 GCA_045629285.1 Paludibacteraceae bacterium
CAGGGAAAAAGACATGGGAGTCGGGTGTGCTGTAGTCTTCTGACGGAGTCTGCCAGCTTCCCACAAACTCGCCTTTGTCTTCCGCACTCTTTGCCTTATATACTATGATTCCTCTCACTTCACTTCCATTGTAGCTGTCTGTCCATACCACATAGCACTCATCCAAAAGCTCTCTCTGCTCCTCGTTTGTAGGCATGCGCCAATCTGATCCCCAGTTGGCTGTGGCTGCGTCATCCTCTGGAAGCAAGGTAGAAAGGCTGTCGACCACTCCGTCATAATAATTGCCGAAATTGTACTTTGTCAAGGAATCCAAATACCATGCTCCGCTAGCTTTCGCATATTTGTATGTGCTCCAGTCATACACTTCCTTTGGCTCAGTCTCGCCCCATGCGAAATAGTCGCCATACTCTTCAGGCTTTGTGACTCCGATGTTGTATGTGGCCCATAATGTGCCAGAAGGTAAACCTAAATCCACATATTCATGATTAGACGATGAAGTAGTGTTGATGGGAGTAGTCGCATCCTCGAAAACCACCTCGTCCACATCATTCACGTCGAATTTCACGATCTCTCCATCTTTGGTCTTAACCTGCATGAAGGTTGCGGCGTAGGATGCAACGCCCAATGCGGCAACGCCTAATGTAGTTAGTATCTGTTTTCTCATATTATTTTCTTTTGTATGACGATCATTTGCCTCATAAATGACAAATAACGACCTTATTATTTATTATTAATTATTTAATCAAATATAACATTCTCTTCTTGATTTAAATCTTCTATAGAACACATTAACTTTCTTTAACATTTCAATATATGATTGCCTAACTTCTCAGCCTATTTTGGGTGATAATTTTGGGTGAAATGCACCGAATTCCATATTCTACAAATTATTGATATTTAAGGTGCTATCATACCCTACCGAACTTTTGGGTAAAATCGGCAAGTGACCCCTTTAAATACGAAAAGAGGGCATATCAATTTTGATACACCCTCTTTTTATGCATTTAATGCACATTTACTCATCCTTAATATGGATGATAGTCTAGTTAGTAATTTCAAATCTTACCAAGGATATTTTCCTTCATTCATTCCATTTAGCAAGCCTTCAAGAGCAAGTGGATATAGACATTTTTTCTCTGATCTGTCGAACAATGTGTTTGGAGTATCCCAAAGCACAGGCACGATACCATTGTTTATTGCCGATTTAACCAAATAATTATAGTAATATCTACGGCTCTCCTCAAACTTCTGAAGATCAGATCCAGAAAGCACTTTATCACGATTCATAGCCATAAACTCGCCCATGATTACTGGAATCTTCTTTGACACGTAAGTGTTCTTAATAGCAGAGAATTCGCTGTCGACATTCTTCTCTGTATGCCAGTCGCAAGTTCTATTCACACCATTTACATAAGTATTTTTGTATGGTTCACCCCAGAAGAAATGCATCTTTCCCCAATCGGCATCTTCTTCCATAAGAGTGTATGTGTATGGATAATAATGGAACTCCATCATCATACGTTCATCAATAATATCAGTTGGGATAAGTTCAGGATGCTTAGCACAATGTTCAGCCGACGTCTCCATAGCCTGAACAATCAAGCATCTGCTTTTATTGTAGCCCTCGCTTGAACGAACCGCGTCGACAAATGTCTGATGATAAGACTTCAATACAGAATCATCTTTTTTCCCGTCTCTACCGGGCTCGTTTGCACTGGCGAAAATCAATCTTTCATCATACTCTTTGAAAGCGTCAGCAATCTGAAGCCACAAAGATTTCTGAGTGGCATTCACACTCGTCTTTGATCCAGAGTCGACATTCTCCTCAAGCCAACCGTTATCCCAATGGATATTGACAATGGCGTACATGTCATACTCAAAACAGTAGTCGACAATAGTCTTTATTCTATTAATCCAAAATTCAGGGATTTTTCCTCCATTTGCAGAAGCATACCAGTTCCAAGACGTCGGAATACGAACCGAAGAAAATCCCGCGTCTTTATACATCTTCACCATTTCTTTTGTGATCTCAGGACTACCCCAGCCTGTTTCATTACTCTTGTCTGTACCAATCCAGCTTGCACACACCTCGAATGTATTTCCGATATTGATACCTAGTCCCATCTTCTTTGCTATTTCCGTAGCAGTAGACGGACAATACAAACTATTTGGATCAACTACAGGCTTTTGCCAAAACGTCACACTGTCCAAATCGTCAACATTAAAAGTCAAAATTTCTCCATTCTTCTGATGGACTCTCATGTGTTGTGATTGAGAAAACACAATTTGTGAAATCAATAAAGAGATCACAAAAGTAAAAAATCTAGTCATATTCATATTGATTAACATTTTCGGCAAAGATATTGATAAAATTGATTATCACAGGCAGACGGCCATACCAAAGAGAGTTGGCATTTATACCAATCAGATTAAACACCCAAAAATCAATAAAAGAGTGCGTCTCCCTCTCGGGAAAACGTACTCTATCAATCTAAAACTAACTAGACTTTTGAGACAACGTGTTATGATTTTCTTGAATATAAGACCTTTTCTAGATATTGAAAGACAAAAGATGATAGAGAGGAGAAAAAGAATTTTGACTACCCTACCCGTGCGTATATTAAATAGATTTGGTATTTTTGTGGAGGATGATGTGAGGAGAGAGGAAACAAAGAAATTTGTCATATAATAAACGAAACAACTATGAAACATAAGGGAAATGTAAAAGAGATGAAAGTATATTCAGCCTTGTATCCTTTTGGAGAAGTTAAAAAATCATATCTGAAAGAGCTACACAAATATGACAAAAATGGAAATCATACGGAGATCTCATACTACAATTCAGATGGTTCATCTAATGGAAGAACCATTTATAAATTTGACTTCAAAACAATGACCTTAGATATACGAGGATATGATGCAAATGAGGAGATTAATAGCCGAGAATTACGAAAATATGATGACAATTGGAATCTAATAGAAAACACAAAGTATAAATCAGATGGAACATTAGAATACAAATCAATAAAAAAATATGATAAATACAAAAATCTAATCAAAGAATCCATATATTCACCAGATGGGTCATGCATCGATATGAAATATGTGTACGATGATAAAAATAGATTAATTTTAGAAAAGGAGGATTCAGAAGATTGTAAGTCTGAAATTTCATATAAATATGATGATAAAGGCAATTATACTAAAGAAGAAAATATTTACGATGGAGAAGTATGGTTTGTTGAGAAATACGACAGATTAGGTAACTTATTGGAAGAAATTTCAGATTACGGGTTGAGATATGACGGGGTTTATGGTGTAGATATTAATCAGATATCTAGAACTATTTATAAATATGATAGAGGAAGAAAGGTCAGCGAAGAAAGTTATATAGAAGAAGTAGAATATGATGAAGGTTGGAGCAGTTATTATAAAACAGGAGATTGGCTTCCTAACGGAAAGAAAGAGTATAAATATAAATATGACGACTTAGGTAATCTGACCGAGGAAATCACATTTGAGGGAGAAGCTTCTCTATTTGTGGAAGGAGTGATTTATGAATACGAATATTATGACCAGACATCGAATATTGAAAATGAAATGTATTGGAAGAAATGTGACATAAAGAAAATTAAGATTGCAGACAAGAATTTTGTCCGTATTTCAAATCCATCCAAAATGAAAAAAGACAGGTATTGGGTATATTTGTCAAAATCTACTTATGATAAATTGGAGAAAGGTGATGATTTTGATGAAGTGTTGGAACAGTATGACTTTGAAACTAAAAAATTTTTAGCGATAGGGCAAATTCCCAAAAAAAATGGTGAAATTATAAGAAAAGTATTTGTGACAAGAGCCGTTGCACGGTCAGTAGCGTACTATGCGTGGCTATATATTCAATATTTTGATTGTGATGCTTCAGATGATATGAAGGGGAAAGATGCTAGTCACTTAGAAGATGACTTTTTGGAGAAAAGCAATAAATTTTTGAATCTATATATTTCTCTAAGAAAAAATTTAGATTCATTTTTGTCGGGGATTTCTGTTGAAGTAATGAAGAAATATTTAAAGGTAGAAGACATAGTTGGAGCGAAACAGAAATTCAATCGCATTATATACCATACTTATCTTGATTGCCAATTTATGCGATCTGATTACGATAAGGAGGAGGTTTTTCATAAGAATACTGGAGTCTTTTACGAAAAGAAATTTTTGGAAGGGACTGATGTATATTGCTTAGATGAAAACTATCTAATGGAGTTGGGCATGAGAGAATGTAGTGCTTGTTCTAGAAAAGTCGAGACAAAGTGGTTTCAACTTTAATGAATGATAGTAAGCATTCAATCTGTAAGTAGCAAGGAAAGAGATTTTTGAGTACCCTACCCGTGCGAATATTAAAGAGATTTGGTATTTTTGTGGGGATGATGTGAGGAGAGAGGGAGATGGAAGGAGAAATTGTATTGTACTCTGTATCATTTTCAAGTTGAAATTAAATTTTTTTTATGGACAAATTCGAAAAAACAACTTTTATCGTATTATTATTGCCTTTACCCATATTATTCATTTATATGATAAATAAGGATGCCAAAAGAAAATATGAGAGACAACAATCTATTGAATCAGATTATCTTAAATATGAAAGCTCTGGCCATATAAGAAAATATTTTGATAAAAATTTTAATCTTGTTTATTATAAATCAGCGGCAACTTATTATAGAGAAGCCTATTATATGAATGGGAATATATGTGTAGATAGTATAGCTAGAGATTATTATAAATCATCGGGAAAACTTCAATTTGAAGGACATATAAAATCTGAATCGCCTGATGTGCTTATCGGTAAAGGAATCTGGTATTATGAAAACGGGAACATAAGTGGTGAGGCGTTCCATGATAAAGATGGTTTGACTCAGGGAATTAGTATTTTATATTATGAGGACGGAGCAAAAGAATGCGAATCATATTATAAAGATGATAAACTAGAAGGACTATCTACATTTTACTATGAAAATGGGAAGAAGGAGTTTATCCAAAAGTATAAAAATGGAAAATTAGAGGGAGAGAATATTTCTTATTACACCAATGGAGAAATCAAGTCAAAAATAAATTTTAAGAACGGAGAAAAATCTGGAATAAGTACATATTATTACGAATCTGGAGAGAAACAATTCATACGCAATTATATTCACAATAAAATAGAAGGAATAGCAAAAGACTATTATGAAAACGGAAAAATAAAAGAAACGAGAACTTATAAAAACAATACATTAACAGGTGAATGGAAAACATTTTATGAAAATGGATGTCTACAATCTAAAGGACAAGCAGAAAACGGGAAAAAAATTGGAATATGGGAGTATTATGATTTGAATGGCAACATTTCATATCGAAATGAATCAAAAGTATATTGCATACCAAAATTCAAATTAAGATCAGAGAATCGTTATTCCAGTCTACTAAGTGAATGCGAAGAACTAAGTGCTAAACTTGAAGACGCTGATATTGATCACGAAGAACCAAGTAGTTATATGAATTATCATGAACTTCAAAATCTCCGAGATGAGTACGAATCATTATTAGAAGAGAATAATATCGACTACTAAAAAGTATTCTATTGACAATATTAAGGTAAACTTGCACATTGCACTCAAAATAATTGAGGATTACTAGATTAGATGATTTCGCTTAAGACAATATGTTATACAGAATGGATACATTTGTTAAGATTATAAAAATATTATATTTACTCTTCATACTTATTTCTAGTCTTTTGGGGATTGGAGGAATCATTGTCGGCATTTATAGAGGGAAATACTCATGCGAGGATTTTCTTATGATAGGAATGATAGGATTTGCTGGTTTAATTTTTATAATTGCTTCAATTCTTATTATCAAGATAGATTTTGAGGAGGGAGCATTTCGAAGATCGTTGAATCATTATAAATATATTCCATCTGAAGAGGTCAAATATAAAGACAAAAAAATTCGGCACTCACTTATTGATAAAGCAAATATCAGTCACATAAAAGAGGACGATGAAAGTGGATTCTCTATAATTACAAAGGAAGACGAAGATTCATTCGACAGTATGTTGAAAGAAGAAGAAGCTGCTCGACAATACTATGAGGAAGATGTTGTTCGTATGCTCCAAGACGATCAAGAAGATAAAGAGAGATTAATAAGTATGAGAATGGAAGAAGAAGCTGCTCGACAATACTATGAGGAAGATGTTATACGTATGCTTCAAGACGATCAAGAAGAAGACAAAGAGAGATTTATAAGTATAAGAAAGGAAGAAGAAACTGTTCGACAATACTATGAGGATGACCTTATCCGTATACTACAAGATGAACAAGAAGACAAAGAGAGATTTATAAGTATGAGAAAGGAAGAAGAAGCTGTTCGACAATACTATGAGGATGACCTTATCCGTATACTACAAGATGAACAAGAAGACAAAGAAAGATTTATAAGTATTATAGAAGATAACGAAGCAACATATTGTTTGTTTGGATTGAGGGATGTTGTTTCCAAATGTGGCAATGAAAAAGGAATTCTCTATACCAACCCTGAACCACAAATTAGGCCCAAAGATTCAACCGTAAAAACATATTCAAAAGAAACTAAAAATAATACATTGTCTACTCATATTTCTAAAAAAAATAAGTTATTGTTTTTTGATACAGAAACCACAGGGCTACCTAAGAATTACAATGCCCCAATTTCGGATACTTCAAATTGGCCTCGTTTGGTACAATTAAGTTGGATTATGGCAGATGAGGATGCTAATATTTTATCAAAAAAGGATTTTATAATAAAGCCAAATGGATTTGTAATTCCAAAAGAATCATCGGAAATACATGGAATAACAACAGACAAAGCCGAAAGAGAGGGATTTGACCTTTCATATGTTTTAGACATTTTTGATAAAGGCTTAATTCAAGCTGATATCTTAGTAGGACATAATATTGACTTTGATATAAATGTCCTTAGATCAGAACTGTATAGGTTGAAAAGAAATGATTATATATGTCAAAAGGAAAGGCTATGCACGATGAAGGCTACAGTTGACTATTGCAAAATTATAAGTAGAAATGGGTACAAATATCCCAAATTACAAGAATTATATCGTAAAGTTTTCTCAAGAGATTTCGAAGATGCTCACAATTCCGCTGCAGATATTCAAGCTACTCTAGAATGCTATTTTGAATTGAAGAAGAGGAATATAATTTAATTCACAATCTCATATAACCTAATAATACTGCAAAATCTATTAGGTGTAAAGTAGTGATAACAGGATTTTTGATTACCCTACCCGTGCGTACATTAAATAGATTTGGTATTTTTGTGGAGGATGATGTGAGTAGAGAGGGGAATTAAATATTAACACCTAAGTAGAAGATAGAATAATAAAATGAAAATACTATTTATAGATACAGAAACAACTGGAATATCTCTAGATTTTAACAGTTATCCAACTGACACCGAAAAATGGCCTAGGATGGTAAGTTTTGCTTATATTCTTTCCGATGAAAATGAGAAAATAATAGAAGAGGGAACGTTTAAGATAAAACCTTCCAAATTTCTGATACCAGTCGAAGCCACTAAAGTACATGGAATATCTACAGCAGACGCACTTGAAAACGGAATAGACTTAGGCGATGCATTAAATAAAATTTCAAAATTGGTATCTGCGTGCGATTTAATTGTAGGACATAATGTACAGTTTGACATCAACACTGTAGATGCTGAATTTTTCAGAATGTATGGAGACAGATGTCCGTTAAACGCTATGCCTCGAATATGCACAATGAAATCATCAGCTGAATATTGTAATCTACGAAATGGGAAATATCCTAAACTCGTAGAACTATATAATATTTTGTACGGGCATGATTTTGTAAATGCACATGATGCACTGTCTGATACAAAAGCAACATTTGAATGCTTTTGGCTATTGGTAAAATTAAATGTGATTGAATGGAGAAAAGACTTTGAACCAGGAAGATTTTTTGCAAAGGCACCAATGGACTGGGATAAAGGATATCGATACATAAGAGAACAAAGCAAATTTGATGTAATACTCAATTTGATTTGGACATTTAATATAACATTAAATAAAAATTTTTATTCGAAAAATCCTTCTGTACATTCTTTATATTCACTTTGTTTGATAAAGGATTACAAAACAACACGTGAAATTGAAGATGAGTATTTTGGAGGAGAACAAAAAATAAATACAATTGAAGAAAGAGAAGAAAAGAATCGTAAATTTCTCAATTCCTGTCTATGTTTTATAGAATCAAATTACTCAAATAAAGGGACTGACGAGATTTACAACGAGATCAATCGAGATAGAAAGATTTCTTTTATAATGCCAAAGACATCAAATAAATTTATTGGTTTTGGTGACAAGGATATACTTAACTATTTGCTTCAGTATTATTTTTCCGTCTATGAGGATTGCTCTGAATCTTTTTGGGAAAATATTAAATCTGCTCTATATTCAAAGATAAGAGAAAGAAATAACGAAATTAACGAAGAATTGGATCGTCGACAAAAGGAGTTTAGTTCTATTAAGTCAGAAGATGATAATCATGAACCAGAGGTAGAAATTCCAATAGTCGAAACGTCAAATTTACCTATAATAGAGGTATTTCTAAGCATTGTTATTGTTTTAATTGTAGTAGGTCTTTTAGCAGCTCTATTGGGAATCAAATGAGTTTTATGATAGAATCCCTTTCATCATACCATCATAGATATTGATCTATTGTTTAAAATTAAGAAGGATAGCAACCTATAGATTGGATACTTGCCCTATATTTGGGAAAAATGAGAAGTAAAAACATGTGTATATTATTTGCAATACTCTCTGCCATATTTGCAGCGGTCACATTTGATTTATAATATTTTAGACTGCTTAGCGATACATTTGGAAAAAATGTGCAAATTTTGATATAGCAATGTCGGGATTTTGCATCGAAAAAAGGCTTTTTACGGTCAAAAATCAGAAGATTCAAAACATATCTGGAATAAAAAGTCACTATTCTTTATATATAATAAACTAAAAAATCAACGGAATATATCAAGTGATAATTTTGTGTGAAATGTGCAAGGAATCCCAGATAAGAGAGATTCAAGCATGTCGACGCAATCTTATGCGAGTGAATCATCCAGATTTGGTGGCAAATAGAGGTCAGCAGGCAGTCGCAGAAGCTACATATCGTTCCCAAAAGATCAACCAAGCTTTTAAGGTTATCATGAGATATAGGAGATGAAAATTGTAAAAAAATCTTAAAAAATATAGCGATTCAGGCAAAAAAGTGTTAAAAACATATCTCTAAAACATAATTTTTCGGCAATTCCTTTAGGATTTTAGAATAATCGGGTTACATTTGCAACCGGATTTAATGAAACTACTAAACGTTATGGTACTTAAAAATAACATTAACGCTATTGCATTTTTTGGTTTAATTGGACTTACAACATTGTCAAATGTAGACTTCACTGGCTCTGATCAGTTGATGATTGGACAGGAAGTAGAAACACAGGTTATGAAGAAGGATAATCAGCAGAAGACAGTTGTAGCATTCTGGGCGTCATACGATGCTGAGTCTGTTAAGAATTGCCAACGCATGATTCAGGAAACAAAGAACGCAAAAATAATCCTAGTTTCACTTGACGAGTATCAGTCAATTTACGAAGATGCTTTAACAAAAATCGATGCTAACAGCATAGCAGAAAGCTACCGTGTCGACAAAGACAGCAAGGTGTTAGCCGATTTCAAATTTAACGGCGAATTCAAGAATTTCTTGATCGACGAAAACGGTTATCTCCTAGAGATCAACTAATGAAAGACGGTGCAGAACACCGTCTTTTTTGTTTCAAGATTCAGGAAATCAAATGTGGGTTTCAAGTGGAATGAAGCATACGACCGTATCAAGGTAGATTTACGTCTTGTCTACGGTTGTGTTTGAAATTTTCTCACAAAATTCAAACCTGCCATAGGGTAATGAAAATTGAAAATCAAAGGTTTTTTCACAAAAAATCAAATAATTTTGAAGTTATAGAGAAAAAGTATTTATATTTGTAGAAAATATATAGTAAATTGAAAAAGGATTGAATTATGAATAAGATAAAGTACGCACTTGGTTTGATCGCAGGACTATTGATGATTTCTTGTAGCGACAGCGACGAAGCGGTTCTATACGAATCTTTTGATTTTATCTCTATAAGCGGTGACTCTGTAATTTCACGTGAAGGTTTGCAGATGGTCGCTTCTCAAGTTGACATTCGTCAGGACACTATATGGAAAGATGAAGATCACAAAACATTTGAAATCAACAAGTACTCTGAACTAAGCTCACAGGTAACTGTAGGTAACAATAGAGTAACAAAAAAGGAAAGTGGTATTTGTTGCGTATATGATGTTGACATGCTTATCAAAGGTACAAAGGCTGGACACTTTGCTATGGCAGAGAAGTCAGGTTATGAGTATGGTACTGTAAGATACAGAGAGCTACAGTCGGACAGCACATTCAAAGTTGACTACTACAGCATCCAATCTTCAGAAGTTGATTGGGAAGATGTTGATAAGAAAACAGTTCTATTTACTGTAAGAGCAAACTGTTTGAAGATGATCAACGATTCTACTCTAGGTAAGGCAAGACTTACTTTGAATGGTAAGATCAGAGCAATCAGGAATTAATTGATTTATTTCTATAAGCTAAGAAAGGCGTTGCACTGCAACGCCTTTTTTTATCTCTTACCTACCACGAGACTTTCTCATGTTTCACATTCCTCAACCCTTGGCTAATATATGAGACGGCTAGACCGTCTTACTTCTTATTTTTTACATCAAAGTACACTGGAAGGTGGTCTGAAAATCCTTTCGTAGTGAAGTCTCCTTTGAATGATCTCTTTGGTGCGACGCCTGTTTTATCCTTCTCTAACAAAAAATCCCAGAATCCAATTTGTGCACCATCATCTGTCACATCAATGTTTTTTCCGTCAAGAAGTGAACCTGATACGATAATGTGATCAAGCACTCCCCAGTGACCTTGGAATTTATGTGTGCCGATATCATCACGTCCTTTGTATTTCGACATAAGATTATACAATCTTTTGTTTTCGTATGGTGCTGTCAAATCAATGGTTGCCCCCAATACTTTCTCCAGACTCTTATTATCAAAATAATCGTTGAAATCTCCGACTATAACGATGTTGGGATCTGCTTGGGTTGCGAATAGACTATCAACTTTACGTCGTACAGCATTTGCAGCTTCAATTCTCTTAAATTCGGATTCAACCTCTCCTCCATACCTGGATGGCCAATGATTTACAAAAACAGAGAGTGTATCTCCACTTGACAATACTCCAGTTGTAAACAGGATATCACGTGTCGGACGTGAATTGTCAAAGTTGAGTTTGATAAACTCAGTTGTCAATGGAGTAAACTTTTCTGGTTGATACAAAAGAGCTACATCCACTCCTCGCTGATCGTCACTCTCCTTATGAAGGTATGAATAACCAGATTTCTTCAACTGTGTTTTTTGTGTTAGATCACGCAATACCCTGTCATTCTCTATTTCAAGCAGACAAACGATACCAACGTCACCCCACTCTCCACATCTTGCAATCACACTGGCTGTGCGATGCAACTTTCCATAGTATTTGGATTTGGTCCAATGTTTTGCACTGAATTCCGTATACTCGTAATCGTCCTTTCCTTCGTCATGTTCATAGTCGAACAAATTCTCGCAATTATAAGACATGATTCGTAAACACTGTGTGCTGTCGGAAGCAAACAATGCTGATGACTTAAACAATAATGATAATAATATAAGACGGAGTTTCATGCAAAAAATGTAATTGTTTATCAATATTCAAATGCACCGGCATCTGGGAATTCATCGTCTACACGATTCTTTCCAAAGATATCTGTCGCACATTCAGGATATTGTTTTAAGATTGCATCATTACCTATTGTTCGGAATTCACTTAATGAATCTGTTTGAAAATCTATATAGAAACTGTTAGAGGAGATATCAAACTTAGGTTCGAAATTCCACTTATTTCCATAATAATCATCACCAGTCAACGAGTCACTTCTACTGATTGCACAACAAGCGATATTAAGACGGAATGTTTCATTAATACTGTCATTCAAAATTCCAGATACAATATCCAAATCTACTCTCTTGTAATTTTTGAATTGATTTCCGCAAACAATAGAATTATTCAATTCAACAGAGATCGAATCTTTCTTATCCAAATATAGAGATGGTTTCTTGTCAGACAAGCCATATTTCAAGAATGAAGCAATAGTACAATGGTTGAACAAGTAGTTACCATCCGTTAGATAGACATTATAGAATCCTCCGTTTGCGAAGAGGCTATTATAGGCATAAATTTGTGATGCTTCGGAAATCAACACACCTTGTTTTGCATTGTAAATCTGGGAATTACCGATTACGACTCTTCTGTCGACAAAAGCAGAGTCAACAACTAAACAACGATATGCACCTATGATATTTGTCGAAATGATATTACAATCTCCTGATTTCTGCGACAACCAAACGCCTTTCCAATTACCAGGTGCAAGGAAATATTTAGTGTCTTTGTAGATTTCATCAGCACGGAAGTATCTCATCTCAATCTGATTGTCGACTTCACCGTTGCAATTCAACTTGCCGTCGACATAAAGACATGCATCATTATAGAAATAAAGTCTTACACCGGGACCGATGTTAAGAGTCGCTCCCTCCTCCACTTTTAATGTATCCTTGATAAAGTAAGGCTGTGTACTTGAAAATGAAGTATCAGATGAGATTACAAAATGGTCAAGAATAATAGGTGTTTCACTAAACGCCGACAAATATACGTAATCTACATTTCCATTGTACGAAAATGAAATTGAATCCAATAATGAGAATGGAACATCCGAACCGCTGCAGTCTCCATTTGTCTGAACGAAGATAAACATACTATCACCGTCAGCCAACTCAACATTCGAAACATTATTGGAATTCTTTCCGTTTATGTTGATTTGGAAATACTTGTTGGTTGAAGCATAGTTGATAGAGCCGATCTTTATTCTCTCCCCTGACTTGTTATAGACCTTAAGTGTCTGATATGGAGAAGAAAAACCACCTAAAATTGAATCAAAACTTACTGTATCGACTGAAAAACTTAAACGATACTGCGGATCAGTAGATATCTCGTCATCCTTGCATGAAACAAGAGCAACGAATAAGAGAAATATGTAAAAAACTATCTTTTTCACTTAATCGTATATTTTAGTACACTTGATTGTGGTGTATCGATATCATTCTCACCACAAACCAAATAATAAGAATCACCCAAAACAAATGAAGATGATTTCTTACGGATTTCTCCAAATGAACCTAATGTAGCCCACTCTTTACCGTCAAACGACAAAAATACAGACTCTGTTCCGATTTCTCCTTCTCCACCGGCAACATAACATTTTTCATCCGAAGAGAAACCTGATGAATAGATCAATCGTTCACAACCAGTATAAGCCTCACTCCATGTGTCCGATACTTTGTCATACTTGTATAGAGTAGTATTTGCGACATGCTTGCTATCATATCCGCCGCCAACGTAAACTTCATTTTTCAATGTGAATGTGAAGCATCCTGTCAAAGCCAATGGGAAATCATTCTTCTGAGTCCATGTCTTCAACAACGGATCCAAACACCATACTTCATTGGTAAATCCGTATTTCTCTTTATATCCACCAACAATAAATCCTTTGCCATCCTCGACAAAACAAACGGAACCTGTTCGTCCGACTCCAGGGAACGGAGTCAACTCTTCCCAAATATCTGATGTCACGTCGTATGCATAAGTTGTTGTATTATAGCCGTTGAATGAAGCGTCAAGATATCTTCCCAATGCAACGAAAGCTACATCCCCGATTACAAAGCTTACCGCCATATCCAATCCTGTCGACGGAAATTTGCTCAACTGAGTCCATGTATTTGCGTTAGGATCGTACTGCCACAAGTCGCTGTAATATCTATCCTCACCTCTGTTAGAACTCTTTCCAAGTCCGTAATAACCTTTACCTTTAAGCGCAAATGCAACACCGCCGCTTCGCAATCCGCCAGCAAACGATGATACTTGCGACCATACATTGGCAAGGTTGAAATTCTTATCGATATTGAACGACTTAGTCATTGTAACGACTGTACTTAGATAATTTCCGATCTCGTATGAGTAGAAATATTTAGTATCACGTTTCAAACCTGGCACAACACAATACATTGTATCTCTGATGATTCCTGTAGATGAAGCCATGACCTCTGTAGCCTGTGACATATCTGAATTTTCAGAGATTTTCATCGACACGAAATCAACATTTGAAAGATCGACATCAGAATTGATAACAGCTCTAAATGTGATACCGACCTCTTCATCTGCATCTACAACCTGTGTGTTGACTGTGACATTATGCACTACAGGTTCAGAATCGTCGTGGCATGCAGCAAAAGCGAGCATAGTCGCTACAAATAATATATATTTAGTGAATCTTTGTCTCATACCTTAAAATCTATATCCCACTCCTACTCTCCAATCTGCTATCTTGAATTTTGTAGTACACAATCCAAGTTTCACAAGAAGTTTATCAAAATTGGCAATTGCACCGAAATCAACAGTCCAACCTTCTGTGCTATTGTCGTCTACAACTAACAATTTGCCATCTACAGTCTCAAACATCAAGCGTCGCCAAGCATAACCTCCACCAGCGTAAACACAAAGTTTTGGTAGAATCTTGTATGTAGCACCTCCAGTTATAGCCAATCTGGAAACCTCTGTTTTGCCATTTAAAAAGGCATGTTTGCCATTTTTGTCGGCTCCGGCAGCATTGATATGAAATTCTGCTGGTTGATCAAAATTGAAATTTGTATGTGCTGTGATATATCCACCCCAAGTCTCCATGTAAGCAAATGTAAGACCGAAAGTTGGATCGCAATAAGAAGTCAAACCAAATTCACCCAAAGCATAGAAATGGGCAGCATCTATATCTACGACTGCCATTGTGTCATTAGCAAGTGAATCTACAGGTATATTATCATAATCGTCCTCATAATCAACATCTTGCGCAGCAAAAGAAGCAACGCAACAAAACAATGTTGATATGATTAAAAATATAGTCTTCCTCATATTAGTAAAATATTCACAAATATAGCAAAATTAAGGTAATAGGTAACATGTAATAGGTAAAAAATACAAACAAATTGGCTCTTACTTTTATATTTACAAAATAAATGGAGCTTTGTCAACAAAAGTCAACTTTTCTCCGGTAATTGGATGCTCAAATGTGATTTGCTCTGCATGTAGCATTAATCTGCAAATGATTGATTTACTACTATATAACCTATCTCCCAAAATAGGAGCATCAGCCCCATCTTTTGCCGATAGATGCATACGAATCTGATGTGTACGACCAGTGTGTGGAAAAACTTCAATCAGTGCTTTTCCTTCTTTTTCCTCAACCACTCTGTAAAATGTCTCAGCATATAGGCCGAACTCCTTGCTAATCATCTGCATAGGTCTATTGGCGACATCCGGAGCAAGTGGTAGAATGACAGTATTCTCCTTAACTGATGGAATCTTCTCAGTCAAAGCCATATATTTCTTCTGAATCGTATGGTTTTCAAACTGTTTCTGCAGATGATGATATGCATTTTCATTCAACGCAATCACCATTATTCCTGACGTATCCTGATCTAGTCGATGCACAATCTTAGGTCCGGAATAGTCGCCGCAAATCTTCTCTGCCCACGTTTCTACACTTGTCTGGCACTCTTTTCCTCTGACACTTAAAAGCCCGGAAGGTTTGGAAATAACAAGGATATCGTTATCACGATAAAGTGTCTTTATCTCTTCATTTTCATAATCAAAATCAAGTTCATTCTTCTCCAGATCTACTCCATCAAGCATGAAATTCATGATTGGCAGACATTTAGAACGACATGCATGGTAATATGTTCCAGAGTGTCTTACGCGTCCGGATGGCGAAACTCCTATCCAAAATTCTGCCATGCTGACTGGTTGATAACCATTACTATATGCATACTCAAGAAGACGTGGAGCTGCACACTCTCCTGCTCCAGATGGTGGCATTACTTCGTCGCTGAAGATGTCTAACAAAGTCTTCTCATCGCCTTTGATATTGTGGAATCTGAAATCTCGGAAAATTCGTCGCTGAAGATTGCGTGACATATTTTCACGCTCCACCTTCAAATCCTCAATCTGTTTCTTCAAATTGTCGACGGGAATGTTTGCAGCAACTTTCGCCGCTTCAACTTCCTGTTTTAACTTCTTCAACTGATTCTTCTGCGATGAACTTTCATTATTCATCTTACGGATTTCATCTGCAGTTGCAGTAGCACGTAGAGAGTCTCTTTTATGTTTTTGCTCCTTGACAAAAAGTTGATAATCAGCAAGTATTTTTTCTGCTTCCAAAACCACAGGGTTCTTCACAACCATTGCAGATTCCAACTTTAGTATACTTTCCAACTGCTTTATCTCAGCACTTTTTGATGAAATCTCCCTTTCCTCACGTCGATAATAAGAATCAGGAGTGAGAATATCAAACACAGGTGGCACGAATCCATCATACTCATTCTTGCCAAAGATTTGTCCGGAAAACGAAATCAAATAACCGGTTTCGCCAATATTGTTTTTCACTACTAATACACCAATCATCTTTCCTTTCTCCAACTCTGTTTTCAAATCCTCATTTGAATCAAGATGAATCAAGAAATCGTTGTAAGCTTCACGCACAGCATCGGATGGAAGATATGAAAAAGGATCTCCTAACTTTGATGGCAATGATGAATATTCTTTCTTATGGAATACAGTGGTAAAAAACATTTGAATTACATTAAAAAAGGGGAGTCGCTTTTTCAAGTTCCTCCCCCATTATTCAAACAATCAATTATTATCAACCTTTGATGTCTACCTTCAAGCACAACTCCTCAAGCTGAGCGTCGTCGATAACTGATGGACAATCCATCATAGTGTCACGGCCTGAGTTGTTCTTAGGGAATGCGATACAGTCGCGGATTGAATCCAAACCAGCAAGCATCGATACCACACGGTCAAGACCGAATGCCAAACCTGCGTGAGGTGGTGCTCCGTACTTGAACGCTGTCATCAAGCAACCGAACTGATCCTGAGCCTTCTCCTGAGTGAATCCAAGAAGCTGGAACATCTTGTTCTGAAGTTCTGAATCGTGGATACGAACTGATCCACCACCAAGCTCAACACCGTTCATAGCCAAGTCGTAAGCGTTTGCACGTACACGTCCTGGATCAGAATCAAGATACTGAACATCCTCAAGCTTAGGACTAGTGAATGGATGGTGCATTGCGTAGAATCTCTGATCCTCCTCATTCCACTCGAACAATGGGAAGTCGATAACCCAAAGTGGAGCAAACTTGTTCTTGTCGCGAAGCTCAAGTCTGTCACCCATCTCAAGACGCAATGTATTCATCTGGCCACGTACCTTCATAGCATCGTCGCCACACAAAATCAAAATCAAATCGCCAGCCTTTGCCTGTGCTTTCTCTGCAATCTTACGCAAAGATGCCTCGTCGTAGAACTTATCTATGCTACTCTTGATAGTACCGTCTTCCTTCATCTGGATGTATACCAATCCCTTGGCACCAACCTGAGGACGCTTAACGAACTCTGTCATCTGATCAAGCTGCTTTCTTGTCCAAGCCGCACAACCAGGGGCACAGATACCTACTACGAAATTAGCACCGTCGAATACAGGGAATGAGTGACCTGAGACCAAATCCTCACCACCCTCTTTTGCGTTCTTAAGCTCAACGAACTCCATGCCGAAACGCATATCTGGCTTATCTGAACCGAAACGCTTCATACACTCGTGCCATGTCAAACGTGGGAATGACTCAGTGAACTCAACGCCTCTTGCATACTTGAAGATATGCTTGATCATACCCTCGAACATCTGAAGGACGTCCTCCTGCTCAACGTAAGACATCTCACAGTCGATCTGAGTAAACTCAGGCTGACGGTCAGCACGCAAATCCTCGTCGCGGAAACACTTTACTATCTGGAAATAACGGTCGATACCACCGACCATTAGAAGCTGCTTAAACTGCTGTGGGCTCTGTGGAAGGGCGTAGAACTGGCCCTGGTTCATACGTGAAGGAACGACGAAGTCACGCGCACCCTCTGGAGTAGACTTGATAAGCACTGGAGTCTCAACCTCTAGGAATCCCTGAGAATCAAGGTAACGGCGAGTCTCGAATGCGATGTTATGACGCAATACAAGGTTGTTTAGAACTGGCTTTCTTCTCAAATCTAGGTAACGGTACTGCATTCTCAAGTCGTCACCACCGTCTGAGTTATCCTCGATTGTGAACGGAGGAACATCACTCTTGCTAAGCACCTTCATAGTGTCGGCGATGATCTCAATCTCACCTGTTGGGATCTGAGTGTTCTTATTGCTACGCTCAGCCACCTTACCAGTAACCTGAATAACCCACTCACGACCAACGTGGTTAGCCTGAGCTGTAAGATCTGCGTTCTTACCCTCGTCGAACACAATCTGAGTGATACCGTAACGATCACGAAGATCAACGAATGTCATACCACCCATCTTTCTTACCTTCTGTACCCATCCAGCAAGCTTTACCTCGCTGCCTACATTGCTAAGCCTAAGCTCACCACAAGTATTGCTTCTATACATAATATTATATTCGATTTTCTATTTTCAAAAACTCCACAAATTTCGCAAAAAAAATTCAATTAAAGGATATGCAACTGAGATTTTTAGAAAAAAACTATTCTATATAACAAACCCTTCCCATCTTCGCCATCCACTCTCTGTGCTCATCATAACATCTTTTATCAGTCAAAACCCATGCAAATTTGGTGCGTGTGAAGAAATCAATCTTCGGATGAACAGCATATCCGTCAGTGAAGATGATCATGCCGTCGTAGAAATTATGGTCACGTAGATAATCAAAGGCGACTTGAAAATCTGTACCACCTCTACCATGCACATCACTCGTTTTCAACTGTTTGGCATCTTTTAATGTGATAGGTTTAGGAGTCTGTAACTCACAGTCGAATTGGATTATGTCGATTTGCGAAACTCCATATCTGAACATGCGTTGCATCACTCCGTAGAAATTGGAAAGCTGTTGATTTGTAATTGATCCACTCGTGTCGACAGCAATCAACAATCGTGATTCCAAATCATATTTGCTTCCCATCTGCTGAAAGTCAAATCTTCGATTTGGACGCATACGTGTCAAATGTCGTTTACTAGATAAGATCGATGCTCTGAAACCTGAAAGTGTCTTGAGATAATCAATTCTTGCTTTCGACGATGCGACTATCTTCTCCGACAAATCTCCAGGAATTGAACCCCAACTTTGGGTAGATTCAATCTGTTCTATAAGTTCGTTGATTTTATCACATCTTTCATCGTCCTCATCCCATAATGCAGCTCTGTCGGACAGACTTCCAGGGACATTAGTCTCATAATTTGACGCATTAGCGGAAACTTCTTTAGACGAATCTGATTGATTATCAGCACTGTTACTGAAATCATTGTAGGAATTCCCGTCGCCAGCATTATCCTCATCATTTCCAGATTCTTTTTCTGGATCGGGAATATTTGAGAGGTACCATTCGTAGGATTTGCCGTTTTTAAGGCTGAAACTTGCAGGATCAATCAAGTTATATTCATCAAATTTATATTGTCCGAAAAGTGTCATGTCGCTCGCTGCAATCATCTTTTCATTCGGGCAATTTATAGGTCGACGTGAATATGGATGTTTCAGAAGGACACGAATCATCTCAACCTTCATCAATTCTCCCAACTGATTATCATTCAACGAATTGATATATTCGGAATTATACTCTATTCTTTTTTGTCCGCTACGAATCGCACATTTCATATATGGATTTTCAGTCAAATCATTAATACAATAGACTGCAAAAAAAGCTGGCTCACGAAGATACCATATCTCCGCAAGCTTCTTGAATCTATTGATTGTAGTCTGATTATCCATTATCTATCGATCACATTTTTTGAATGAAATTCTGAATCTTAATGTATGTTTCAGGAATTTCTGTCACAATGAACATCACTGTATCAGGATAATTTCCTCCGCTGAATAGTGAAGACCAGTGAGCAAATGCTTCGTTTCGATTATCTTTTTCAAGCATTTCCAAATATGCAGTAAGATTTTTCTTTACCTTCTCTTTATCTTTCTCTTCACTCATTCCTGTCTCCAAGTATCTGAAGAGTGATTCATTCACAATGGATAACTCATGAAGTTTCAAACCTTTAAGAATCTTCTCATTCTTCTTGAAATTCAAAAGTATATCTTTTGCCGATGGAAGTGAAGTCTTGTTTATATACTCAAAAAAGAGTGCACCTGCCTTGTTTCCTACGATTCCTGAAATAAGTTTCTTATATATAATGTCGACATTTGGCACACCGGTAATCAAATCACTTACTCGTTTCCAACCGCGTCGATCCGGAGTCTTTTCAAGACCGTTATCTATATCCGTCGCAACGCCGTCAAGTTGTTCTGAATTCTCTTGAATAAAGTTTATTACTCTTTCGTCAACCTTATTCTCAGCAGCCCACAATAGCCATTCTGCGGGAGTCGGCTTGAAATTATAAATATTGAAACGTGAAACCAATGCTGGGTCTAGATCAGTCAATTGATACTCCTCTCCTGCATTGACAGCTGAGATAATCCTACTTCCTTCTGGCAACTGTTTGCCAGCCAACTTCTTATTCAACGCCAAATCCATGATTGTCTGCAACACCTCAGGGCGTGCACGATTCAACTCATCCAGGAACAACACAACAGGCTTTCCGTCGACAGGAAACCAATATGGAGGCATGAACTCAGTATTTCCTGTCTTTTCATTTTTATATGGCAAACCAATCAAATCTCCTGGGTCACTCATCTGACCAAGGAAAAGCGACACAACCTTCATTCCTTTAGATGCAAAAAATTTGGTAAGTATTTCCGACTTGCCAATTCCATGCTTACCGGAAAGCATAATATTTTGATCTGCAGGTGTGAGCTCAAGCAGTTGTATAAGTTCCTTTGAATTGACTGATATTGCCATAATCCATTAATTTTATGTCAACAATTTTATTTATTTTCATCCATAGCATTAATCGCTATTTTAAGACTATCTATCTTATGCTTAAAATCTTTTGATTTCTCTTGATCAATTATGCATACACGATTAAGGAAACAGCTGTCTGCAGACGTATTCCACTCTTTTTTCCATGTGTCTTTTAGTTCAAGAGAGACAGCGACAACACCCAAATCTTCATAAACATGAAAATCTTTTAGCTCGTAAACAAATTCATCAGAACACAATTTTGAATGAAATTTCTCCCAAATACCGTCATTTTCGTATAGACAAAATTCACCTGAATTAATATTTGTTATTATACCATCAGGAATATCACGTATCGCATACCGTGATGAATCCGCAACTTTTGGATGGTAAAAATATATCAAATAAAGAATTAGTGTTGCTGCTATAACGATTCCTGAGAAGAGAGATAACAAATGTTTTTTCCATTTATTAATATTCAAGACAAATATTAATATAGACGTAAACGAAGCGATTCCCCAACAGATCAAGTTGATATTCCATCTCAAATAATCACAACCAAATGACATAATTGATAAAACAATGCCTGAAACTAATGAGACAAGAAAAAGAATATCTATAATGTGATTCAATTCATTTTTCATCAGCGGCAACTTCTTTTTCATATTGTTTAATCAACTTAGCGCACAATAACAACGGCAAGATTCCGAACAATCCGAATGAGCAATCAACTAAAGTCCAAAAAAACGGAATTGAACGAATTGGACCACAAATGAATGCAAGAGGGAATATTGACACACAACAGAACATAGCCCAATAGATCACCCATTTGTTTTTAATTGGATCACGGTATGGACCGACAAACAATGCGGCTATCATCAGATGTGCGTAAGCTAACCAGTCGAATCCGTATGCCAAATATGGATATTTAGCGTTTGTTTCTATCATACCTTCTTTCACACCATATAGCCAAGCAAACAATGGTTGCATTGTATCATTCATCTGAGAAATAGTATCTGGGGTTATTGAAAATAAAGAACACAGAATATTTAATTCTAATTCAACAGGAAAAGCAGTCACACCAGCTACAACCAATGCAACCATATAGAACACAATCAATATTCTAATTTTCTTTAATGTAGTCATATACGTTCTTTATTTAACTAGATTATATTCCTACCTACAAATATACAAAAGATAGATAGTGATTCATAATTAATTAGATAAAATCTAAAGATGCTCTGTCGACTATATCCTGTAGATCAAAGTTCGCATTCTATTATTCGATTAAATAAAAAATAGAGGCGTAGTTTTTACGCTACGTCTCTATCTTTTTCATATCATTTCATTTTGCATTTCATCATACTAATGCCAAATTGAATACATCCTGTACATTATCCACATAATGGAAAGTTACACCTTCTAGATAATCAGATTTGATCTCCTCAACATCCTTCTGGTTATCCTTACACAAGATGATTTCTTTGATACCAGCACGTTTAGCAGCCAAGGTCTTCTCACGAATTCCACCTACTGCAGTAACCTTGCCTCTCAATGTGATCTCTCCAGACATTGCCAAATTAGCCTTAACTTTTCTGCCTGTGAATGCAGATGCAAGAGCTGTCGCCATTGTGATACCTGCCGACGGACCATCTTTCGGTGTTGAGCCATCAGGCACATGGATATGCACTGCTGTGTCATCGAAAACTGTAGGGTCAATACCAAGTGTGTCGGCTGAACATTTCACATACTGCATTGCAAGCATTGCAGACTCCTTCATCACATCCTTGATCTGACCTGTAACAGTCAAAGTTGGATTCTTGCTCTTCGACAATGATGTCTCAATAAACAAGATCTCACCACCATAGCTTGTGACTGACAAACCAGTAACTACTCCGATATTATCGTTGCCCTCATATAGCTCGTGTGGCACCTCTTTCTTGCCAAGATACTCCTGGATATCCTCCACGTCGATATTAGGCTTCATCTCCTCCTTCATCACAATCTTCTTAGCTAGCTTACGGTAGATCTTTCTAATCTGCTTCTCCAATCCACGTACACCGCTCTCCATTGTGTAGCCGGAAATCACTTTATTCAAAGCCTCGTCAGTGAATGTTACTTCCTCCAATGAAACACCTAGTTCAGCTGCAACCTTCGGTACGATATGACGCTTTGCAATCTGAAGTTTCTCTTCCTGCGAATATCCACCGATATTGATGAACTCCATACGGTCTTTCAACGGCTGACTGATATTGCTGATGTCGTTTGCAGTTGCAATAAACATCACATTCGACAAGTCGTAGTCTACATCAAGATAGTTATCATGGAAATTCTTATTCTGCTCAGGATCAAGCACTTCAAGTAATGCTGAATCTGGACTTCCGTGGAAACCGTCAGCATGAGAAACTTTATCGATCTCATCAAGAATGAATACAGGATTGCTAGAACCAGCCTCCTTCATCGCCTTCAAGATACGTCCAGGCATAGAGCCAACGTATGTACGACGGTGTCCGCGAATTTCACTCTCATCGTGAATACCTCCAAGAGCGACACGAACATAATTTCTGCCTAGAGCCTCTGCAACTGACTTACCCAAGGATGTTTTACCAACTCCTGGAGGGCCGTACAAGCAAAGGATATTCGACTTCATATTTCCACGAAGTTTCATCACAGCAAGATGCTCAAGGATACGGTCCTTGATATCTTCCATTCCGTAATGATCACGATCAAGCACCTCCTGGGCAGTTTTCAACGAAAGAGACTCCTTCGTCTTCAAATCCCATGGAAGGGCAAGCATATTTTCTAGATATGTAACTTGAGTAGAATAGTCAAGAGACTGCTGAGGAAGTCTATTCAACTTACCCAACTCCTTCATAAACACATCCTTAACTTTCTTACTCCATTTCTTCTTTTCTGATTCACCAAGTAGTCGCGAGTAATCCTCGTCGTCACCACTTTCATCAAGTTCATCCTTGATTGTTTTCATTTGCTGCTGAAGGAAGTAATTACGCTGCTGACGATCAAGCTGCTGGCTTGTCTTTTCACGAATATTCTGCTTAAGCGACGCAAGCTGCATCTCCTTATTAAGCAATGAAAGCAATATCAGTGCACGCTCCTTCAATGAACCGCACTCCAACATCTGCTGCTTATCAGACACAGAGAATGGGAAGTTTGCTGCTATATAGTTTACGAATGACAAACTGCTCTCGATATTCTTCAAAGCAAACATCGACTCCATCGGAATTGAGCCGGCTGAAGCCTTCAATATCTGCTCAGAACGTTCACGAACCGAATCCAATATTGCGTCGAATTCACGCTGTTCCTCATCTTCAGGCAACAAATCTTCTAGCTGATATACATCAGATTCCAAATAATCAGTCTGCACACGTAGGTCTTTAATCATCACACGACGTAAACCCTGGATGATGGCAGTGCTCTGACCATTAGGCATATCAAGAATTTTCACTACATTTCCAACAACACCTATATCATACAAATCTTTCTTCTGGGGATCATCCTCACGAGCATCTCTCTGAGTAACAACCACCAAAGGCTGATTTGACGATTTAGTTTTCTTTGCGGCATATTTAGAACGGGCTCTACCTAATTGTACTGGAAGCACGACACCGGGCAATAGCACTACATTGCGCAATGCCAAAGTCAAGAGTCCTTCAGTTTTATCAAGCTTATACCCATCTGGAATACCACCGTCGGCAATCACTGGAATAAATTCTCCTTCTTCGTTATCGTCAAAATTTCTCATCAAATCAAAATTTATATAATAATACACCCATATCAAATCAAAAAGTATGCCAAAAGGGAAATACGACAATTTGGCACACTAGTACTTAAGTACTATGACAATTAGGCGCAAAAGTTTCAGGTTCATAGAAACGCTGCATCGGCGCATCTAAAAAAGGCAACCAAATCTGGTTGCCTTTTTATATTCTGTTTCGAATTTATCTTGGATTATAACCCGACATTTCCAAAATGCCTGAAGCATCATTATCGTTCATCAAATCCTGAAGAGTAACTTCTTTGTTGGATTCCAAATAAGATTCAATGATCTTGTATCCTACAAACAATCCCGCTCTACCTGGAGATTCCTGAGGGAAAAATGCAGTCGACGGTGCAGGATCACAATACTTACCTACTGTCAGACGATCAGTTGAGAAAAGATGTTTATATTCAGCCATATAATGCCACATTTGTGCCTCATTCTGGCAACACCATTCAATCTGGTCTGGAGTATATCCAAGTATCGTCTGCAGATTCTGGTCCGGCAAAGAGACTGATGTCAAATAGACTAGCTTACCGAGATAGATGATCTTCTGCAATAATGTCGGCGCTGATTCTGTGAAGTTATATTCCGTCGACAACCAGCAAAATACACCATCGGAAACCAATTTTTCACGTCTGTAGTTGCAGACCATGTAGTCGTACAAACCGTCAACATATTTATAATTTGGATAATTGGGTCCGAGATAGTACTCAAGAGAGAATCCTAAGCGAGTCTTTGTACAAAGCACATTCGAATAGAATCCTGAAATGATCGAGACATATTGCTGTGGCACATTCAAATTTGGAAGATGAGTCTTCAATATTGAAAATGCATTGTCTAGTTCCTTCTTTTCCGCTGTCATATCAGGGAAAACGGAATCAGCATCCTGGAAAAATTCAGAATATGGCTTGCCGGTTGCAAATTTCTGGATAACATCTCTAGTCTCCATCTGATCAACACTTCCTATGTTTAGCACTGCTTCAGTGTAGATATCAAGGAAATTCTGGTCCGACGAATCTTTCGCGGCGTAAGTCTCCTTCAAAGCTGCAAATTCCGAAGCTGAACTGGCGTAGTTCATCCCTGTCAACTCTTTGTCAAGTCGACGAAACTCTACGTCTACCCTATTCTCCGCAGGAATAGCGACTTTGGAAAACCTATCCTCCGACTTAGAACTACATCCGACAAGTGCAGCTGCAGCAAAGAAAGTTGTTATCAGTTTACCGGCAAACTTCATTATTCAAATTATTTAGCGTACAATTTAGCCTTCAACTCCTTGATTGAATCATCTGTGATATAGTCATCGTAATCCATACGCTTGTCGATGATTCCGTTTGGAGTAAGCTCGATCACACGGTTGCAGACAGTCTGGATGAACTCGTGGTCGTGGCTCGACATCAAGATTACACCCTTAAATGTCTTCAATGTATTGTTGAATGCCTGGATTGACTCCAAATCCAAATGGTTAGTTGGAGAGTCAAGGCAAAGAAGGTTAGCATCCTTAAGCATCATGCGAGAGATCATACATCTCATCTTTTCACC
The DNA here is from genome assembly GCA_045629285.1 of Paludibacteraceae bacterium. GTDB lineage: Bacteria > Bacteroidota > Bacteroidia > Bacteroidales > Paludibacteraceae > UBA1723. The sequence continues at coordinate 26,489 of JAZQQY010000035.1, forward strand.
TCCGGAAAGCACATTACACTTCTTGTAGATCTCCTCACCTGAGAACAACATTCTACCCAAGAAACCACGAACGTAGCTCTCAGTTGTATCCTCAGAATACTGTGCCAACCAATCTACTAGGCTCAACTCGTTTGAGAAGAACTTAGTGTTGTCCATTGGAAGGTAAGCGCTTGTGATTGTATCCTCACCCCAGCTGTACTGACCAGCGTCTGCCTTAAGATTACCGTTGATGATCTCAAACAATGCAGTCATTGCACGTGGGTCGTGACTAACGAATACGATCTTGTCCTCCTTCTCAACCTGGAAAGTAACATCCTTGAATAGAACATCACCCTCGATGCTTGCAGCCAAGCCCTTAACCTCAAGAACCTTGTTACCTGGCTCACGCTTAGGTGTGAAGATGATACCTGGATACTTACGTGTTGATGGCTGGATCTCCTCGATGTTAAGCTTCTCCAACATCTTCTTTCTTGAAGTAGTCTGCTTACTCTTGGCAACGTTAGCAGAGAAACGCTGGATAAATTCCTGCAACTCCTTCTTCTTCTCCTCTGCCTTCTTATTCTGCTGAGCACGCTGACGAAGTGCCAACTGGCTCGACTCATACCAGAAGCTATAGTTACCGGCGAACATAGAGATCTTACCGTAGTCGATATCGACTGTGTGTGTACATACACTATCCAAGAAGTGACGGTCGTGGGAAACGACTAGCACTGTATTCTCGAAGTTTGACAAGTACTCCTCAAGCCACATTACAGTGTCAAGGTCCAAGTCGTTGGTAGGCTCATCAAGAAGTAGGTTGTCTGGTTTACCAAACAAAGCCTGTGCCAATAGCACACGTACCTTCTCCTTACCACTCAACTCCTTCATGTACTTGTAGTGCAGATCTTCCTTGATGCCAAGACCTGAAAGCAAAGCAGCAGCGTCGCTCTCTGCATTCCATCCGTCCATCTCAGCAAACTTCTCCTCAAGTTCGCAAGCACGGATACCGTCCTCGTCTGTCATCTCTGGCTTTGCGTAAATAGCGTCTTTCTCTTGCATTACATTCCACAATGGCTCGTGTCCACGAAGTACTGTCTCAATGACAGTGCACTCATCAAATGCGTAGTGATCCTGACGAAGCACAGACAAACGCTCACCTGGAGCAATGGTGATAGAACCCTTTGTTGGAGTCAAATCACCGCTGATTGTCTTAAGGAATGTTGATTTTCCAGCACCGTTTGCTCCGATAATTCCGTAGCAGTTGCCTGGTGTGAACTTAAGATTTACATCTTGGAAAAGGATACGCTTTCCAAATTGAACTACAATATCAGACGCTGTAATCATTATATATTTTTATTAATTTTTCGTTAAGAATTCTAAAATTTCAGCAAAGATACAAAAAATTTAGTTTGTTTCAAGTTTCAGGTTTCAAGTTTCATACCTGATACCTATTACCTTCTAATCACCACTGTCCATCTAGGGAATGCATTTTCTGCAATTTCACATTTCTCAGGAACGTATGCTTTCTCAAGATTATCGCAACCTTTAAATGCTTCCAAAAAAATTACGAGTAGGCTATCTGGCAAATATATTTCCTTAAGACTTTTGCAATTCATAAATGTGTAGCAGCTAATTTGCTCTACAGAAGAACCGAATTTCACACTTTTCAAATTAACACAATCCATAAATGTTTCATCGAGAACATAATCTAAAGAATCTGGAAGCTCAACTTTCTCCAAATTTGGACAATTCATAAATGCACCACTCCAAATATTCTTGACAGAATCAGGAATTACCAAATCTTTAAGTGATGTGTTTCCATAAAAGGCATAATCACAAATGTCAGTTACCTCTTCTGGAAAACCATCGAATTTTTTACCACATGGAAATGCACTAAGCAGTGAATACTTATTAAAAGTTTCATCTTTAGGTTTCACGTATAAAACACCATCTTTAGAAGAATAGTTTGCATTCATTTCATCAACATCTATTCTTTCCAATGTAGGACAATTCTTGAATGGGTTATCTTCAAGACACTCAACATCTTTATGAATTTCTACACTCACCAATGATGTATTGTCATGAAATGCAAATGGCATAATTTCCGTACAAAAATCAGGAACTACTAGATGTGTGATATCTTTCTTAGCGGGACATAGCACCATAACAGATTCATCATATAGTATTCCATCAACGACCTTTAATGTCTCATTCTCAGGCGCAACTTCAATTGTCTCTAGCTCTTTACATCCGACAAAAGCATCATTCATAATATCTGTCAACAAATTAGGTAGAATAACCTTTCGTATTTTACTATTCTTGAATGCCTTAGACTCAATACAACAAACGGGCAATTCGACAGACATTATTTCAATTTTATCAGGGATAGTCAATACTGGCGGCAATTCTCCTTCGTATCCGATAATAGAAGCATATAGGGCGATAGAATTCAATTCGTATTTTATACCATCTAGAACAAATGTATCCGGAAAATCTTTGGGCAAATCGCTTGACGTAAATTCTCTTTTATCCACACCATTGAGACTCAAATCTTTATCATATTCGCCATCTTCTGTTTTATTCATAAACTTGTTCAAAATGATGAAGAAAAGCGCAATAGCAATTATATAAAGCACTACCATAATTTACAAACATATAACTCGCATCACAAATATAAGCATTTGGTTGAAATATCCGTTATCAATCAATTTAAAACAAATAGAGACGGTGAAAACACCGTCTCTACAAATGGATTTTATTGTTTGTTTCTTAACAATGTGAAATGACCGATGTAAGTTTTATCAATCTCATCGATCTGTATCTCATACCAATAATCAGTAGCAGGAAGATCACTGCCATGATATGTACCATCCCAATCATCCATCTCTGCTGAAGTCATATCACAGAGTTTCTTTCCGAATCTGTCAAACAATTTGACTCTTGCACTCGGATACTTGTCAAGATTACCGATATGCCATACATCGTCTACACCGTCGCCATCAGGAGTGAATCCGATAGGGAATTCCAACTCATAAGTCGGTGTCAAGATGCTTGTGTCAGCACTACAACCTAACTCATCTTTAACCTTGATTCTGTATGTACGTCCGTATGTGGCTGGATATAGAACTGAAGATGACTGGAATCCGTCGCCAAAATCAAACTGGAATGTGCCGCTACCGCCCTCGACATTCAGTTCAAACTTATTAGCACCGCTTTCCTCGACAGAAACGATATGTGGAGTCGGAACAACATTGATTGCGATATTGTATGTCTCCTTACAAACTTTACCGTTTGCTTCTAGTTTCACACTGGCTGATTCGGCACCGTCGTATGAGAACTTATAGTTGTTGGAAAGCACTTCATCATCAATGCTCCATTTATACTGATAACCCTTGTTGCTTAGTACAGAGAATTTCACTACTCCACCCTCACATAGAGTTGTATCTTCAGGAACATCAAGTTCGATCGCATTGTCTACAAATATCTTCTTAGATGCAGGATTGATTGCACATCCGGCAATTGTTGTAGCGGAAGCTTTGACTGTCATCGACTCTGTTGCCGACAACATGGCTGCCTGCATACCTGTTGCCAAATTAGTTGATCCGTTCTCCATAACAATTGACGACTCATCGAAATTGTCGGAAGTGAACTTTGCATTCAAAGTCAGTTCGTCGCCCTCACATAGGCTATCGGAAGTGGCTTCAAGAGTCATTGTCGGAATCTCATCTATTGTGGCTGTTGTTTGTGCAGTCTGAGCTTGACAAATATTTCCAGCGACTGTCAACGAATAGATTGTTGTTGCATTTAGTTTTGCCTTGACAATTGTCGGATCTTCAGTTGGTGCAACAGAGCTGAACGAACTGCCGTCGACACTACTCTTCCATGTCATCTTCAAATTGTTATTCATACCGTTGACTGTAGCCTTGACCTCAACCTCTTCTCCTGGACAAGCAACTGCCGCATTAGCGTCGAATGAAACTGTGAATGCAGGCTCAACCTTCACTCGTTGTGTCCATTCTGCCTGTGCACAAGCGCTTGGGCTCTCTGTCCTTATCGAGTAGACGACTGTTTCATTCGGAGTACGAGTCTGAACGGATGTCGTCTTGATATCTTCAGTGAATGTGGAACCGTCTACACTTGTTGACCAAACCAAATCGTCGACATTCTCTGCAGTCGGTGTGATAGTCACGACATCACCTTCACAAATCTCAGTTTTGTCAATTCCGACAGTAAGCTTTGGTTGCTTCTGAATCTTCACATTCACCTTCTTAGTCACAGCCGGACAAGCTTTTCCTTCCAATGTCAATTCATAATTTGTCTCCTCAGTAGGCGTTACCTTATAAACTTTCTTTTTCACGATATCGTATGGGTCGTCAACTCCATTTGCAGTGAAAATAGTTTTATCTACATTTCCATTGATCAAATCCAAAGAAAGGGTTACTTCTTTTCCTTCACATGCCCAATCATCAATGTCTGACTTCAAATAGAAATCCAGTTTTCTCTCTACTTCCACTACTGCAGGCAAAGAATAAACCTCTGCACAAACAGTTCCTTGAACACTCAAGTAATATGTAGTTGACATTGTAGGAGTGACTGATGTCCTCTCTGTAATTCTATTCTTGATACCACCAATCTCACTCCACCAGGAGATCTTCGACGGATCGTTTGAACCGTAATTCTTGGTCAATGTGGCAGATTCACCTTCACAAATGACTGATTTGTCGACAGTCAAGCTCAATGCATCTGCACTTTCCACCTCAACCTTCACCTCTCGATCTACCGACTTACAGATGTCGCCACTCAATGTCACTTTATAAGTTGATGTACTTACAGGAGTATCCAAATAAGACGAAACCGCATTTATTTCAATTCCGTTCTTCTCCCACTTGGATGTCTTAGGTGTTCCTTTCAAATTCTTGACGGAAAGGTTAACTGATGTACCTGAACAAATCGTTCCTCTAGCATCGCTTGTCAAATCAAATGACAATGCTTTCTCAACCTCAATCTTGACAGGTTCAACCTTGAATGGTCCACATGCGCCGTCACTTGGTGTTCCAGCGTAGATATAGACTGTCTCTGTCGGAGTAAATACATTTCCTGTTTTAGGAACTGTCTCTGTATAATTGCTTCCATCAGTACTCTTATACCAAACTATTCCTGTCGATTCTCCTGTAATAGTGAATGTGACGTCTTCACCTTCACAAATCTCAGTCTTGTCTGAAGTCATTGTGAATGAAAGTGGATGATCAACGTAGGCTGTGATGTCAACAGTAGTCTCAGCACAAACTTTTCCTAAAACAGTCACTTCAAACTTAGTGTCATCTGAAATTGTACCCGTATATTTACCATTAGTCAACGTGATCGGAGCTCCGTTGGCAGTAGCTGAAACCTGTGAATCATCGTATGTTTCCGTAGTCACGATAGACAACTCGACCTCACCATTCTCACAAACTCTATCTTTATCCAAAGCCAACGAGAATACCGGTTTGCTTTCAGCGTCGATCTTGATGATCTCTGAATAAGCAGCATCACAAACGTTAGTGCTGGCTACAGGAGATGAAACTCTGAACGAAGTCTCTTCTGTAATCTCAATCTGATTTGTTGCAGATGTACTTTTTGCTTCCCATTTTGAGAAATCGGATTCTCCCTTCTTTCTATACTCCCAATCCCAAGTAGTCAGATTATCACCCGAGACTTTGAATGAAACGGTAGCAGGAGCGCATACGATATTACCAGTCACACTTGTCTGCAAAACAGGCGACGGTACAGTCGCCAAATCGATTGCTTGTGGAAGTTCAACATCAACATCGATCTTATTTGTGACTGGAACTGTACAATATTTTCCGACTGCAGATACTGAATAGGCAGTCTTTTCTGTAGGGAAAACAATCATTTCAGAACCATCAAAATTTGGATCATTATCTGCAGAATAAGTGTATGTGTAATCACCTGTAGATGGCAACGTCACGTTTAGTGTCGACTTGTTTCCTTTACAAACTTTAGTTGGAGCGGCTGACAACGTAAATTCTGGTATTGCCTCAAAATCCAATGTGAATTCCATCGTGTCACTTGAACATCCTTCGTAAGTGGCGTATGCTATTGCCTCCAAACGGCCTAACGTTTTAGGTGTACCAGTCAATTCTATCTCAGCAGAAGTGGATGAAATCGATTTCTTTTCCTTTAGTGAACCGGCTTCGAAATAGACCATATTTGCTGATCCGTCAGTTATTTCGTAAGGAATGACATATTTAGAGTTTTCACATACGACAATATCGTCTATCGGACTTAATTCAATCTTCTTACGTACATCGACATTGATATAAACAGTATCACTCTTACAAGTGTCATTCATAGCATATACCATATAGTTTGCCGATTTCGCATCCAAAGATAATGTCCATTTTCCATCAGCCGACGTTGGAGCTGGAGTCATCACCTTTGCTGTTCCGAATTTATTGTCTGTGCCCATCGTAGCGATGTAGAAATCATCCACATTGACCTTATTTGTCTGAAGCACTTCAATCTTGACTGCAGTTGGCACGCTACAGAATACAGTGTCTAATTCAGTTACAATCTCATCAGAAGAGAATGACAATTTAGGTGCACGACATCCGCTCTCCTTACACTTGAAACCAACAGTTTTTGTGATATAGAATGTAGAGCATCCGTCAGCAGATTTACCATTAGCAGCAACCTCTTCTGCCACAGCTTTTGTCTCACCGATCACTGCTCTATAAAGCAATTCAAGATCACCTGTATACTCGTAGTCAACCTTTGTCGACGTGCTGCTTAGCGATGTCCAGGTCTTTCCTCCATCAGCAGATGTCTGCCAGATAAACGCCGCATTTGGATACATGTCGAGCCAATCCGACATGCCGTCAAGAACTACAAAATGTGGTGTTTCATCTGCACAGTCGAATCCGCTCAACTGTGCAAGCGACTTATCACCATCGATATTTATAGAAGCATCAGGCATTGTCTCACCACAGACAGCGACTGAGATGTTGTCGATACCAAAACTTACATCTGCACTGGCATTAGAATAAGATGGCATTGTAGAGATCTTCAACTTAACTGATTTATTGAAATCAGCAGGCAATTGGAATGGTGCCGACAATGTGATCCAGCCTCCATTTCCTCCTGAGATGGCGGCAGAAGCTTCTCCTATCACATCATTACCATCCAATACTTGAATATGAACAGGCAATGTTCCCCAATCCACATTCTTATAGGCATTGACATTGAACATATATGCCTTACAGTTGCAGAATGGACCTGCAAACTCCTTCTCGTATACAACGGTGTCAGTCTTGCTTGTCTTACCATATAGGAATGCACCTCCTACTCTACCGTCGACATCCTTGGCATTTACCGCATCTCTTTCAGGATCTTTATTCCAGCTATTTGATTGATGGATAGCTTTGCTCGGGAAGGAAGTGATCACATACTTACCGCCATTGAATTCAGCAACGCCATCGTCTTCATAGAATTTTCCCTTAGCATTTGGATGACTCTTTAGCTCCATAGTATCACAAACGCCGAAATCTTCTTGCCAAAGAACCTTCAAATTGCTACGATACTTGCAATCAGGCTTTGGAAGTGCTGCAGAAAGAGTGTTGGAGATAGAGAACAGGTAGCAACCATCGTCCGGACCACCATTCATACTGATCTGCTTTGCAATACTTTTTGCTTCAGCCTCACTTGCGTCTGCACCAGTGATAATCACACGATACTGCATTGATTTAGTGATATCTACCTCAAGAATAGCCTTAGTCTTATCAATACCACTCATTGGTTCAGACAGATCATTCCATGTATAGCCGTCTTCACTCTCCTGCCACAAAAAATAGATATGTTTGTAAAGTTTATGCCAATCATCCAAGACCTTTGACGGTATGGAATAAGCAGAAGAATATAGACATCCATTCAGACTAGTCTCTTCTACAATAGAACTGTTTGAGATATCTGGATCTGGAACTGTCTCAGAGTCCTGTCGGAACAACTGGATATCATCAAGCACAAAGTCGTTACCAGAGCCACATTTCAAGACATTTCCATGTGCTTCGTCGCTCCAGCCATATTCGGGCTCCTTGCCTGGTTCTGTACATTCCGCTCTATTTATCAGTTTAAATTCAACCCAGTCATAATTTCCAGGATCAAACTCTACTTCAAACTTTGTCCACGTAGGTTCTCCACTTGTATCCCAACTACTATAAAGCATTGGAATACCACCGGTAAGAGTCTTTCCAAGCTCGGTGCCATCACTTGCCAACACCTGCATCTCAAGACTTGGAAGAATACCACCGAAATTGGTGCTACCACCGGCATACATCACGAATTTATACCTGTTAGTGGAGCAGATGGGGAAATCAATCTTCTGACTATAGATGATTTCACCTTCAAGTGTACCCATCGTATTACACAAAAGCAGACCACCATCCTTGTTGCCAGTGTGGTCGTCTATCTCATACCACCACGATCCCATCGGATCATTGTAAACATGGCTGACGATAGCATACCATCCATCCTGGACAGCCTGCCCCTGTCGTGCACACTTATGACCTGGCATTGCCTTGCTTGGATCAGCAAAGTCGGAATACATTGAATCAGGAACGACACCGAAATCTTCTTGCCATACCAAGTTCCACGACTGCGAGAATACAGACGTGCATAAACTAAATAATATACTAGTTGCTAAACAACGTGCTAGAATCGTATGTTTCATAATACTCTAATATTTCGCTATTACTCCTTTTGCACTGGCAAATTTAACAAATTTTCACAAATCACAAACAAATGAAGTAAAACAATGATGTTTTTGGAAAAATAGAGTCCATTATTGGGAAAAAAATAGAGACGTTGCACGCAACGTCTCAAAATAATATGGGATTGATAATCTGCTGGAATATACCGACAAATTACGAATTATGAATTACGAATTCTAAAGATTTCTTCAAGTCAACGCGAATGTCATCGTAACTATCCTGATCAATCAACATTGGAATTTCAAGCTTAGTGGCAATCTTAATCGCCGAAGCTGTGTCAATGCTACCGCTTCCGATCGTAACATCTGAATCGGAAACTCCAGGATTCACAAAATCCTTGAAATGTAGTGATTCTACCCTATTTTCGTTTCTTTTGAAGAAAGCTATCGGATCTTCGCCACCAGCCGCACACCAGCCTAAATCCAACTGCATGCCGACATTACCGTCGCACAAATCTACCAATCTTTCCAAAGCAGTTATGCCATTGATTCTAATCTCTGTGTCTGGCTTATTATTATGGATAAGCAGACGTGCGGCACAAGATTTGATTTTAGAAGCGACTTCAAGCAACACCATTGCTCTCTCCTTCAATACTGAATCTTCAAGCTGATTAGGCATACCGACAATAAACTGTTTGACGCCATACTCATTTGACAGGAAAATGATTTCATCAACTGAATTTTGGATCGATTCAGTCACAACATGGATAGATTTCACACCCAAACCTAGGTTATTCATCAACTGATAAAGATGCTGGAATTTGGACATTGTCCAGAAAGATGGGTTACTGTGGTTTAAGCCACCAAGCAAAACGCAAGGTTCTAAATAATCAATTCCGACTGCACTTGCTGCAATCAACAAATCTTCTTCTTTCATTGCTTGCTTCGAGCAAGGACCGTAAAGATTTAATCCAATTTTCATTCAGATACTTATTAGTGTTTCTGCAAAAATACAAATCTTAGCTTACCGAGCCAATAAAAAGCTTAAAAATCATTATATTTGCACTAATAATGCAATCATTTTGCTACAAATCCTATCAAATGAGCAAACGACTAATCGTCATACTTGGTCCGACAGCAATCGGCAAAACAGAACTCAGCATTCAGGTTGCGGAGCGTCTTCACACGGATATAATCTCTTGTGATTCACGTCAGTTTTACAAGGATATTCCTATTGTGACCGCTGCACCCAAAGCGGAGGAGTTGAGCCGTGCGAAGCATCATTTCATCGGTATGCTTGCTCTTGAAGACTACTATAGTTGCGGACGTTTTGAGATTGAAGCGTTGGCTAAACTGGATGAGTTGTTTGCCACTCACGACGATGTTGTGATGTGTGGAGGTTCCATGCTCTATATCGATGCGTTGTGCAATGGTATAGATGATCGTCCTAATGTCGACGAAAAACTGCGTGATGAGTTATGGAAGCGTTATGAGACGGAAGGAATCGACAATATGCTTGGAGAGTTGAAGATTCTTGATCCGGAGTATTACGAAGAGGTTGACCCACACAACTACAAGCGCATCATCCACGCCCTTGAAATCTGTTTGGAGACAGGAAAACCATATACTGATATCCGTAAGCAGGAGAAGAAACAGCGTCCGTTTGACATTGTGAAGATCGGACTTACCCTACCCCGTGAAGAGATGTACGACAGAATCAACCGCCGTACTTATGTAATGATGGACGACGGTGCAGAAGCAGAAGCACGCAGCGTCTACGAATACCGCCACCTCAACAGCCTTAACACCGTTGGATTCAAAGAGCTGTTTGCATACATCGGTGGAGAATACTCACTTGAAAGAGCAATCGAGGAGATTCAGAAAAACACCCGTCGATACGCCAAGAAACAGATGACCTGGTGGAAACGTGACGAGAGCATCAACTGGTTTTCTCCATTTGAGAAAGAGAAGATTTTTGAGTTTTTAGGAATTTAAAAACATCTCCATTGCATTCTTCGACGTCGCATCAGCCACAGCGTCGACATCCATCTCCTTAATCTCCGCTACTTTAGCACAAGTATAGGTGATGAAAGCAGTCTCATTGCGCTGTCCACGTTTAGGCACAGGCGCAAGGTATGGAGCATCAGTCTCCAACACTATTCTATCCAACGGAATATCCTTCACTGCCGCAGCGACACCAGCATTCTTGAAGGTCACCACTCCACCGATTCCAAGCGTGAAGTCGCCAAGCTTCATCATCTGCTCTGCTTCGTGGATGTTGCCAGTAAAACAGTGGAAAACACCGTGAAGTTTGGATTTGTCAAACTTCTTTAGCGAGGCAGTGATCTCATCCAAAGCCTTACGCTGATGGATTATAATAGGCAGGTTGTTTTGAATTGCCACGTCGACCTGCTGCTCAAAAGCCTTTATCTGGATATCCTTGAATTCATCCTCCCAATAGAGGTCGATTCCTATTTCGCCTAAGGCACAATATTTTCTTTTAGGCAGATATGCAAACATCTCGTCAAGCACACTCTGCCAATCCTCCTTCACCTCTGTAGGATGTAAACCCATTGCACACGAGAACAACTCGGCATCTGTGTCGGCCAACGCATGCATCTGAGGAATTGTGCTCAAATCCACATTTGGCAGAATCACCTTGCCTACTCCAGCTGTCTTCAATCTATCTACTACCTCCGCTTTGTCGTCGGCATAGTCCTCATCCATGTATATATGTGAATGTGTATCTATTATCATAACTTCTTCATTTAACTACAAAGTTAAGACAAATCATTTACTTCACCATAACTTTCTTTCCATTCACGACATAAATGCCATCAATCAAAGGAATTTCAACCTTCATTCTTGCCTGCATATAGAATTGCTTCACTATTCTACCCTGCATATCGACGACTGTGATCCACTCTCCTTTATCTGTACTCTCTACAACGATTCCATTGTCGTTGTTGTAAACTATCAACGATGAATTGTCGACAGACAAATTCTTCACTTCAGACAAATCACCAGCCAATGCTTTGACCTCCTGGCGTGACAAAATCACCCAACGTTGTTTTGATGCCGAATTCTGATGATCAAATGATGTAGCAGAAATACCATTTGATGAAGTCAAAGCATTTGGCTTATTTGTGCCGTTAGCAAATGTCATCCAATATGACTTTAGATTGAAATCATTAGTAACCACATTCTGACGTGAGCCTAACATCTGTATTCCGAAATTGTTATTATCAGTCAATTGAATACGATTTTCACTACACTCAAGGTCTTTATTCTGCTCCACATTCTTCAACCCATAATATTGAGTAGACGGTGCAAACTTGATCTGCCAAGCATACGAATTATCCTTTAGTAACGTCTTCCAATCAGCGTTCTGCATCTGCAATCCATTGCCATTCGACTTAAGCATAGAATTCAAATTGTCGGCAGAAAGGATATAGTAGTATTCATTATCATCTTGGATGAATGTGTAGGCTGGCGACGCGAATGCTCCTTGCACTGGTGGAAGATTATCCTCACCCAACGACTGTACGATTAGTGCATTGGCGTAGTAAAGCATACGAGTGCCATTATCTTCGTGGGCTCCATTGATACCGTAAGGCCAGAAGTGTGTCTTGTCGCCTTTCAAATGAGCATCGTTATCGTTTTCCAAGAATGCCAACACCTGATCTGTACGCTCACCAAGCCAGAAACCTGAACTTACATTCTGACGATATACAGCATCGTTATACCATCTGTCGATAGTTCCGACTCCAATTGCGTGAGCCATCTCATGTTGGATTGTACCAGTACGCTGATAGCTTGCATTCGGGCCGACACGCATCCAACCACCGTAACTACAGTCGGCAGTCTGTGTTTGTGCTCCATAATGTACTGAAATGGCTAAACCCTTGATACTTGTGATATTATTCCATACATCCACAGCATCCTTAACCGCAGAACTAATGCGTCCGTTCTCTTCTGCTGAACCTCCGTTATCGTAGCTCCAGCCTACCTCACCCATCGGCAAAGTACAGATCTTTATTGTTTTACCATAGCCGACTGCATTCTGATTAGTGATCGCGTACGGACGGATATAATAGAATGTAGAAGGAGTCAAATTTTCAATTACATAGATGTCTCCGTTGTTGCTGAACACCTTTGTTGAACGGTTATCACGAATTGTAGGATTATTCTTACTACCATAGCAGAATCCTTTCTCTACGATTCCTGTTCCGGAGAATGAAGCACGACCGAATGCTAAAGTAGCACCACGTGCATGACGAGGATCTGTAGTTACGGTAGGAACAGGTCCTGTTGAATTATTCGTTCTATAGAAAAACAAAACCTCCTCCATCATCAACACTGTTGCATTAACATCCGCAATGGCTTGAGATTCATTGTCATAAACTCGTTTTGCCTTATTCAAAGCGTCAAGGATCTCGCTATCGCCACATGCAGATTCAGCCTCTGCAATCAAATCTGCAAGCTGAGCATATAGGTCGACAGACGACTGCGCAGCCTCTGTAGCCTTACGAAGATTCGATATAACAGCAGATAGATTTGAAGCTGATGGAGATTCAATCCACGATTCTGCATCTGCTGTAGCATCTGTCAAATTCTTACGATGAGTAACATTCATTTTCTGAGCCAATAATTCATTAGCCACCTCCACTCTTTTTGCCACTTCATCAGCAAGATAGTTCGCATCCTGATCTCCAACGATATACAACTTCACAAAATCAGACACCACCTTAGCTGAATTAGCCGAGCCGTTAGCAACTGCCTTGAAACCGATCTGTATGCGTCCCGTCGTCGACTGCGATAAAGTGAAAGTGACTTCATCTACTTTCCATTGGTTCGACGGGAATGATGCCATCGACGAAACTTTTGCATCGCCTTTATCAGGAATCCAACCTAACAAACTATATCCATCATTGGAATTACTTCCATTGTAATATGCAGTCTGGAGCTTATAATTACCTGCAGGCAAAGTCACAGTTTGATAAAACTTCATCGCTTGATCCCAACCTGTGCTCAAAGCAAGACAACCTTTGGAACCATCATAACCTTTAGATGGAACCTTACCGTATGTATTGAAAGTCTTAGCAGTACCGAATTCATAGATTCCGCACACAGTATAATCCACGCTGAAATCCTTATTCCAACCGAATATAGGCAATATTTCCTGCGCCACATTACCATTGTCGGAAATGCGGTAATCAAAATGGGATTCATCGTCGAAACCTGCGTTTTGAAGATAAAGATCGGAAATATCAGTATCTGCCCAAGCGAGCGACGATAGTGTTGTTAGAGCAAGTGTAAATAAGTAATTAATCTTCATGTCTAATGTGTTTCTGTTTTTCCATGGCAAATATAAGAAATTTATGATTATAAATGATTTATCAATAAAAAGATTAGTATAAACAAGCAAGGATATTTGAAAATAATTATTTTTGTAAAAAATTCTAAAATTAAACACGAATATGAAAAAAAGCAATTTGATTCTATTTGCAATTGTACTTCTTTGTTTATTGGCAATGGTTATTTTCAAGGGAGTAAGAGTCCCTGACACAGAAAACGAACCTACAGTTTATGACTTTACAGTTGTTGACAATAAAGGTAAAGAGGTATCATTATCTGATTATAAAGGCAAGGTGCTTTTGATTGTGAACACAGCCACTCGTTGTGGCCATACACCACAATATAAATATTTGCAGGATTTGTATTACAAGTACAATCACCTTGGATTTGAGATTTTGGATTTTCCATGTAACCAGTTTGCAGAACAGGCTCCTGAATCTGACGAGGAAATCCAGAATTTCTGTACTCTAAACTATCGCACTACATTTCCTCGTTTCCATAAAATCAACGTGAATGGAGACAGCACAATTGCTCTTTACGATTTTCTAAAGCATGCTAATGTAGTAGATCCAGAAGCAGACGTCAATATTCACTGGAATTTCACAAAATTCTTAATCGGAAGAGACGGTAAAGTTCTTTGTCGTTTTGAAACAGATCAAAAAAGAGATGTCATCGAACCTGAAATTATTGAGGCTTTGAAATAGATGATAATTATTATAATATGAAACATAAAATCAGCTCTTTAACGGGCTGATTTTTTTTGTTTTTACGAATCGCAATATTATATTTGTAAATGGTTTGGAAAAAACTCTTTTGGCGTTAATGGCCTACTTAATAACATAATATACTTAAAAACACTAATAATGAATTATTATAAAAAATGGTTGTCTGTTATTGCATTAACAACCATGACTTTAATGGGCGGACAAGCCTATGCAGACGCTATAAAAGGAAAAACTGCGTTTGAAATTTCCCAATTGATGTATACTGGTTGGAATGTGGGCAACTCATTGGATGCTCTTAAGGATAGATACTTTGGCGTCGAGACAGAAACTGCATGGGGAAATCCTAAGATCACCAAGTACATGATCGACAACGTTCGCAAATCAGGATTCAGAACATTACGTATACCAGTGAGTTGGGGTCAGCACACAAAACCAGAGGGTAACTATCAATTCAAAATAGATGATGCTTGGATGAGACGTGTCAAAGAGGTCGTTGATTACGCTATCGACAACGATATGTTCGTCATCTTGAATATTCACCATGATAATGGTGACCAATGGAACCATCCATATTTTTGGCCTTCTAATGCCAGTAAAGACCAATCTATACGTTATGTCACTGAAATCTGGACTCAGGTCGCTGAATACTTTAAGGATTATGACCAACGTCTTATTTTTGAAACTCTGAATGAGCCACGTCTTATCGGCGATATAAACGAATGGTGGTTCTGGCCTGTTGATAATCCGACTCAGAACAATGTGGTCGAGGCTATTAATGTGATAAACGCAATGAACCAGGCTGCACTTGATGCCATTCGTAACAATGGCAGTGAAGCTAACAGAGATCGTATGGTGATGATGCCTGGTTATGATGCGTCTCCAGATGGCGTAATGACCAACAAGTTTGTGATGCCATCAGACCAAACGCCTAATCGTATCGGTATTGAGGTGCATGCGTATCGCCCTACTGAACTTTGTTTGACAGGAAATCGTCTCTATTTCGAAGAGAAAGACAAGCAGGAGATTCGTGACGTTCTAAGTCCACTATACAATCGCTACATAACTCAACAAATTCCTGTTATCATTGATGAGACATCAATTTCCGACAAAGGACAGGGAGATGGGACTCGTCTTCAATGGTTTGAGGCGTTCTATTCTATAGCAAAGGAATTTAAAATGCCATGTGTGTTGTGGGACAATGGTACGACATGGCAAACTTACCAGCTTGGATTAAAAGAAGGATGGTCTGATCCTAATACTAATGGTGAGTGTCATGGGTTCATGAATCGTAACTCAGGAAATTGGAATCAACCTCAAATGATTGCCAAGATTATGGAGGTGTTGGGTGAGGCACCAACTACTGACATCAAAGATATTGAGTTGACAGAATTGGTCTTGGTTAACAATAACGGTAATTTGTCCATCATTAACGGAGGCTCAAATGTACTGATGAATCGCATCATGTTGTTCAATACTAGCGGACAATTGCTATTGATGGAAAACAACATTGAGAGTCTTTCTGTATCGTCGTTGCCAAAAGGAGTTTATTTTGTAGTTGTTGAAACTTCAGAAGGAATTGTCAAGACAAAAGTTGTGCTGTAAATTCACAAAATAAAAAGATAATACCCCCCGACAAAATCATTTTGCCGGGGGGTATTTATTTCTTTAGTATTTGACAATCAATATTATCTTCTCTCAATTTCCTCAAAAGTCTGAGCAACCAAATAAAGTTGACCAGGATTTTGCTGTGAAAGTTCAATAGCTTTGTTTACTGCTGATTCAGCTCTTCCAAAAATAGCAACTGAATTCTCATCTCTCACATAATAATCCCAAGCAGAATCGCCACCTTCTACAGATTTATTTGTGATAATCTGGAATCCTTCTTTCTGACAATAGAATGGAGAGTGACCATCACTGAAATTATCGTTGAAGTAGATGATTCTACCGTCGCGAACAACGCAATATCTTTTCAAAACAGAAAGTACGTATGCATCTTTGAATGATGAGTTTGGATCAACCTTGTCATATTCGTCGTACGAGCAAAGATAAGAGAATGATTGCGACGCGAAGAAATAGTTCTTGTCTGAAATCTCAAATAGATCAATCTTCGACGACGGATAGTTATAATAAGTCAATCCAGCGAAGTTTGTCTTACAATCCGACGAAGCCATCTCACTTGTAACTCTACTAGTGAATCTGGATGTGTTATCCTTCTTCAAAACGACATCCTTATTATCCTCGTCAACTGGTTTTTCCTGAGTCTTTCCTGACGTATTCTTGATAAGCTCATTGATCAAGTTGTTGAATGCGCCGATACTTGAATCTGCCAAATCCTTGAAAGAAATCAAATTGCCGACATTAGCAAGGATCTTGTTCAATAGTTCTGGATTCTTGTTGTTCAAATCCTCAAACAACTTTCTGTTGTTCTCTTTTAGTTCCTCTGTATTCATAGCTTTCATTTTTATTGATACAATTCAAATATACACATAAAATATTTCATTGTACACATCAAAGCCATTTTTAACCTTTATTTAAGATTTCGTTATTTTCTTTAACGAATTATCTATTTAGATATACATATGAATCAAATTATTTCACTTGTTATTTACTAATTACAGGACGAACACTATGTCCGTATTGCGTAGTAAAAGCATTGGAGCAACAACCACTTGTTGGAGAGATTTCATATCCAACACATGTATTATATTTCAAATTTCGATCACTCTCTTCATTAGAAATCATATAATAGCCATACTTATCTCTATTATCCGAATAATCAAATTTTTTGTATCCGGCAGCAGGTAAGAAAATCCAATTATTATTTCCCTCTTTATTGCTTTCAACCTTACATCCTGGCACATTATTTATTGTGGTCCACGTAAAAGTACAATTATCAACTAATTCCTGAAATTCTACGTCTGTAGGTATTCTCCAACCTTCACCCAAATTTTGTGTGGCAGCATCATATGATGAAGTCAATGTGCATTTTGAATCTAAAACACCTTCTGATTTTAAATTACCAATTAACTTGCCATAATGAGTATAATTAGTAGTTGAGTACTCCTTCTTCGGTTTTATCTCTCCCCATGCAAAATAATCACCATAGTCATAAAAGTTTGATGCACCAACGTTACATTTAGCCCACAACAAACCACTAGGAAGACCTAGATCTACATATTCAAATCCATTTCTACCTATTTCCTTAAAAGAAACGCTGTCAACCTCTTCTAAATTATATCTAACAATATTTCCATTTTTGTGTTTGACGCAAAAACTGCTTTCTGCGAAAGTCATAACACAAAAAACAAAAAAACTTATTATAGAAAATACTATCTTTTTCATGACCTTAAATTTTGTGATTAAGAAAAGTAAACTAAAAACAATCACTTAAGATTTACGACAGCTCTTAAATAATACCCCAAGTATTGATATGAAATCGACATATTAACTTCTTTACTAGAAAAGCTTAAACAATAAGAAAATTCAGAATCAAATACCGTAGAACTCCAATAAGAACCA
Source organism: Paludibacteraceae bacterium (assembly GCA_045629285.1). Lineage (GTDB taxonomy): Bacteria > Bacteroidota > Bacteroidia > Bacteroidales > Paludibacteraceae > UBA1723. Next base: position 44,774 of record JAZQQY010000035.1, read on the forward strand.
TGCTTATTTTCATTTACATAATCATAGTCTCTATGATAACCAGCAGCAGGAATAAACAACCAATTGTCATTTCCTTCTGCATTACTTTGCACTTTGTAACCATCAATATTTGAAATGGTCACCCAAGTCCAAGTACAATTATCTTTCAACTCATTAAACTCTTCTCGTGTTGGCATTCTCCAATAAGAATATAAATCAGAATTCCTATTTTTCACAACAGCATCAAGGGAAGAGGATAAGTTGCCTAAAGTATCAACAAGACCTTGCTCAACCATCTCTAATTTAGACAAATCTGTAAAATCAGTAACGAAAGAAGAAAAATACTCATCTGTCTCTATTTTCCCCCATGCAAAAGGAATACCATATTCATATGGTTTGTCTGCTCCAATGTTTTTTATAGCCCACTTCAAGCCACTAGGCAAACCAAGGTCAACATATTCGTATCCACCTGCGATTCCAGAAAATGGGAAAAACGTTTCGGAATCCTCAATGAAAATCTTTTCTACTTCATCGATTTTATATTCATGTATGATACCATCACTCTGATTTATAAGTATACTATGTTGTGCATGCAAAGATACGGTCAGAAACAAACATGGTGCGAGAATAAATATTTTGTTATTCATAATATCTAAGTTAATACAAAACTAATATAAAAAAGAGGAGAACCGTACTTTCAACGGTTCGCCTCTTAATATCTGTAGTTGCGTTTTGCTTATGCCTTCACAACCTTGACATTGACCTTGTAATCGTCAAAGTCAAGTTCAGTTGCACCGCTGATTGAATCAACAAGTTTTACCTCGTTTGCCAATACCTGTGATGCGATGTACTGTGCGAAGTGCTCAACAGCAACGTTGATCTCTGCCTTCTTCTCAATCTCAACAAGAATCTTGTCTGTGATCTCGAATCCTGAAGACTTACGGATGTTCTGAATTCTGTTGACGAACTCACGAGCAATACCCTCTTCCTTCAACTCATCTGTGATTGTTACGTCAAGAGCAATTGTGATCTGTCCGTTGTTTGCAACCAACCATCCAGGAATATCCTCAGATAGAATTTCGACGTCGCTCTTCTCAACCAATACAGAAGCACCAGCTACATCAAGTGAATACTGTCCGTTCTTCTCAAGCTCACCAATCTGCTCCTGAGTGAACTCAGTCAACATCTGAGCGACAGTCTTCATGTTCTTACCACACTTAGGTCCAAGTTTCTTGAAGTCTGGCTTGATTCTCTTAACAAGGATTCCTGAAGCATCTGTTACGAAGTTGATTGCCTTAACGTTAACCTCGTTCATAATCAAATCCTTAACAGCCTCGATGTTCTCCTGCTCGTTAGCGGCAAGGATTGGAACCATGATCTGTGTAAGTGGCTGACGTACCTTGATATTCTCTTTCTTACGTAGAGCAAGAGTCATTGAAGAGATATCCTGAGCAAGCTGCATTCTCTCCTCAAGTGTCTTGTTGATCAATGAATCATCTGCAGTTGGGAACTTAGCCAAGTGAACGCTCTCGCACTTGTCCTTACCAGTTGCAGCGTTTAGATCAAGGAACACACGGTCTGCGTAGAATGGCGAAATTGGAGCCATCAATCTTGACACTGTCTCAAGACATGTGTAAAGTGTCTGGTATGCAGAAAGCTTGTCCTTTGTCATCTCTCCACCCCAGAATCTCTTACGGCAAAGACGAACATACCAGTTAGACAAGTTATCGCAAACGAATGTAGAGATTGCACGACCTGCCTTAGTTGGCTCGTAGTCTGAATATGCAGCGTCTACATCCTTAACCAATGTATTCAAAAGTGAAATGATCCAACGGTCAATCTCCTGACGTTCGTTCATCGGAACCTCAGCCTGTGAATAGTCGAAGCCGTCGACATTAGCATAAAGTGCGAAGAATGAGTAAGTGTTGTAAAGTGTACCGAAGAACTTTCTTCTAACCTCGTCGACACCCTCCTCGTCGAATCTTAGGTTATCCCAAGGCGACGCATTAGTGATCATGTACCAACGTAGTGGATCTGAACCATATTTCTCGATAGCACCGAATGGGTCAACTGCATTACCAAGACGCTTAGACATCTTGTTTCCGTTCTTATCAAGCACAAGACCGTTAGAGATAACTGCCTTAAATGCTACGCTATCCTTCACCATTGTCGAGATTGCGTGAAGTGTGAAGAACCAACCACGTGTCTGGTCTACTCCCTCAGCGATGAAGTTAGCTGGGTAGAACTCACCGTTGTCTACAACATCCTTATTCTCAAATGGATAGTGCATCTGAGCGAATGGCATAGCACCTGAATCGAACCATACGTCAATTAGGTCAGTCTCTCTCTTCATTGGTTTACCGCTCTCGCTGACAAGGATAATATTGTCAACGTATGGACGGTGAAGATCAATATTCTTTGGATCGTAGTTCTCTTTTGAGTAATCACCTACCTTGAAGTTTGGCCAAGGGTTAGACTTCATGAATCCAGCCTTAACTGATTTCTCAATCTCAGCCATCAACTCCTCAAGAGAACCGATGCACTTCTCCTCAGCACCGTCTTCTGTTCTCCAGATTGGAAGTGGTGTACCCCAATATCTTGAACGAGATAGGTTCCAGTCGTTCAAATTCTCAAGCCACTTACCGAAACGTCCAGTACCTGTTGACTCTGGTTTCCAAAGGATAGTCTTGTTTAGCTCGATCATTCTCTCTCTTGCTGCAGTCGACTTGATGAACCAGCTATCAAGTGGATAGTAAAGGACTGGCTTATCAGTTCTCCAGCAGTGAGGATAGTTGTGGACGTGCTTCTCGATCTTGAATGCCTTGTTTGTAGCCTTCATAAGCATACATATAGCAACATCAAGAGACTCGTCCTTATCAGTCAAGTTCTTGTCGTAAGCGTTCTTTACGAAACGACCTTCGAACTGCTTGTACTCGTCAATATTAATGTGTGTCTTAACGTACTCATCGTCAAGGTCAGCAAGCAAGTAGAACTTACCTGTCAAGTCGACAGATGGACGAAGATTACCGTTCTTGTCAAGCAACTGTAGTGGCGGAATACCAGCAGCCTTAGCCACCTTAGCATCGTCAGCACCGAATGTAGGAGCGATGTGTACGATACCTGTACCGTCTTCAGTTGTAACATAATCACCAGGGATTACGCGGAATGCCTGATCTGCGTTCTCTGGAGTGATCCAAGCAAGAAGCTGCTCATATTTCATACCTACAAGGTCAGTTCCCTTATATTCAGCAACCACCTTGAAAGGAACAAGTTTGTCACCTGGCTTATAATCCTCAAACGCCACCTCAGCAGCCTTAGGATTAAAGTGAGCGTTAAGCAATGCCTTAGCACAAACGTAAGTTGCAGGCTCACCAGTGTATGGATTGAAACTCTGTACAGCCACGTACTCAATCTTTGGACCAACACAAAGAGCAGTGTTAGAAGAAAGAGTCCAAGGAGTAGTTGTCCAAGCCAAGAAGTAAGGAGTACCGTGCTGAGTCATCTCTGGTTTAGGATCAAGCATCTTAAACTGAGCAACGACTGTTGTATCCTTCACGTCACGGTAACAACCAGGCTGGTTCAACTCGTGAGAAGAAAGACCTGTACCTGCAGCTGGTGAATATGGCTGGATTGTGTATCCCTTGTATAGATAACCCTTCTTGTAAAGGTCCTTCAAAAGATACCAAAGAGTCTCGATATACTTGTTGTCGTAAGTGATGTAAGGATTCTCAAGATCAACCCAGTAACCCATCTTGTGAGTTAGGTCAGTCCACTCCTTAGTAAACTTCATCACGTTTGTACGGCAAGCGTTATTATAATCGTCTACTGAGATCTTCTTACCAATATCCTCCTTTGTGATACCAAGTTCCTTCTCAACACCAAGCTCCACAGGAAGTCCGTGTGTATCCCATCCAGCCTTACGCTTAACATGGAATCCCTTCATAGTCTTGTATCTGCAGAAAATATCCTTGATTGAACGAGCCATTACGTGGTGAATACCTGGCATACCGTTAGCTGAAGGCGGACCTTCAAAGAACACGAAAGTAGGATTGCCCTCTCTCTCAGAGATACTCTTATGGAAAAGGTCTTTAGCATCCCAATCCTTTAGAACCTCCTTGTTGACATCCGAGAGGTTAAAATTCGAATACTCAGTAAATTTCTTACCCATTATTTATAATGTTTTCTTATTTTCATGAAAATTTGCTCAAAAACTATAGAATGAGCAATGCAAAATTACAAAAAAAATGTATTGTACGGCATTTATATTGGCTAAAAAGTAAATAAAGTCGTATCTTTGACAACGAAAAATAACGCCCATCATGAGAATAGACATCCTTTCATGCGTACCGGAGCTTCTTGAAAGCCCATTGCAGCATTCAATCATAAAGAGAGCCAGAGAAAAGGGTTTGGTCGACATCCAGATCCACAATATACGTGACTACACTCTAAATAAGCATCTTAAAGTCGACGACGAGGCATACGGCTACTCAGCAGGTATGGTGATGCAGATTGAACCAATCGATAGACTAATTACGCATCTTAAGGAGCAGCGTGAATATGATGAGGTTATCTACACAAGCCCCGACGGCGAGACATTCAACCAGAAGATTGCCAACGAATTGTCTCTATATAACAACATCATCATCCTTTGCGGACACTACAAAGGAATAGACCATCGTATACGCGAGCATCTCATCACTCGTGAGATCTCAATCGGAGATTTTGTGTTGACGGGAGGTGAACTTGCATCTTTGGTGATGACTGATGCAGTGGTCCGTTTGTTGCCAGGAGCAATGAGCGACCTTGAAAGTGCCTTGACAGACTGTTTCCAGGACGACCTTTTGGCTCCACCAGTCTACACTCGCCCAGCTGATTATAAAGGTTGGAAAGTGCCTGATGTTTTATTGTCTGGTAACGAAAAGTTGATTCGTGAGTGGGAGTACGAGCAGAGTTTGGAGAGAACTAAAAAATTAAGACCTGATTTGCTTGGGGAATGATCATTAAACAGAACCATTATGAGCAATGGAACAAGACTTGATCAAAATAATAATGAGTCAAACCAACATGTCGGTGGATGCCTTTATCAAAACCTATCCAGAAGAGAAATGGCAGATCTTGACAGAGGCGACATACGAGTGCTTGAAAAAGGGTTCACAATCAATCGTATGGAGGGCCAGAGGATGTGCAGACTACTCTTGAGCGAACCAGTATTTAATAATTTAATTTAGCGTTTATGAAAAAACTATTTATCGCTGTCTTAACTGCTTTTTCAATATCAGCATGTAGCAGCAACGCAAAATATGCAGAACGTGCAGTCTCAGAAGCTCCAGCAGCTGAATATGCGGAAGAAGAGATGATGGAAGTATCCTCTTCAAATGGCGTTGTGCCACCTTCTCCAGATCCACGTAAATTGATTGCAAGAGGCAATGTCGACATAAAGGTAAAACCAGAGAATGTCGATTCTATATACGACAATATCAATGCTCTCATCAGAAAGTATAATGGTTATAAGAGTTCTGAAAAACAGAATGAATATCGCTATACAGTATCGGCTTCTATTCCGTCTGCGTCATTTGAAACTTTCACAGATGCCTTAAGCAAAGTTGGAGGAAAGATGTCGGAAAAGACTATTGATGTTCAAGACATTACTGACCAGTACACCGACCTTGTATCAGAGATCAAAAGTAAAGAGGCTGCGCTTGAGCAGTACAGAGTTTTGCTAAAACGTGCCAATAAGATTTCTGAGATTATTGAGATTCAGACAAAAATCGACTACATTCAGCAAGACTTAGACAGAATGAATGGTCGACGTGTTAATATCGACCGCAAAGTAGCGTATAGCGAAGTCAACATTGATCTTATCATCGTAAAGAAAGAAGTTGTTAAGGATGACGACGAGGACAACACACCTTCGTTTGGTTCTGAATTGGTAGATTCATTATCTGACGGATGGGCGATAATCAAGTTCTTTGTGTTGTTCTTGTTACGTTTGTGGCCATTCTTTATTCTTGGTGGTGCAGGTTATTTCTTCTACAAGAAGAGAAAAGGAGACTCTAACACTTCTTCAAAAAATTAATTTGTTTCTCCGCTAATTTTTATATCCGTTTCTTGCGTAAACATAAAAGAAAATTTTACTTTTGTACTAGAAACAAGAATTTAATTTCATAGAAGATGATAAGACTAAATGTATTTATTCAGGTTGAGGAGAAGAACCAGTCTGAGATGTTGGGAATGATTAAGGAGTTGGTTGAACTTTCTCAGGCCGAGAACGGATGTATTGCATACGACGTATTTGAAAGCTCTACTCGTTTTGACGTTATGATGATCTGCGAGACTTGGCAGGATAGCGAGACTTTGATCGCACACACTCAGAGCGAGCACTACAAGAGAATCATGCCAAAGATCCACACTCTTGGTACTTTCAAGACAGAGAAGTTTGAGTTCTAATAACAAGATTTTCAATATAGGCAGGCCCAATAGCCTGCCTTTTTTGTTTTATGGATAAATTGCACAACGTTTACATAGCATTCGGCACAAATATGGGCAACCGACGTCGCATGATCGAATATGCCCTAATCCTTTGTTCCGACCTTATTGGCAAGGCTGTCGCTTTGTCGGAAATCCGTTCGTCAATGCCAGTCGGTTATGATTCCGACCATGAGTATCTTAATGGCGTTTTCCATTTTGAGACTCGTTTGGATCCAGAGGATATCTTAGCACGATGTATGGCTATCGAACGTGAATTGGGAAGAGTAAGGACTCCTGGCGCTGGATATGAGGATCGCCCTATGGATCTTGATATCCTTTTCTATGACGACGCGATTATCTCCACTGAGAATCTTGAAATTCCTCATCCTCGAATGCATCAACGTCGCTTCACTCTTGAACCAATGTGCGACATTGCTCCTGATTTTGTCCACCCTGTTTTGAAAAGGACAATGAAGGAACTTCTTGACGAATTGAATGCCAATTAGTTTCAGGTTTCAAGTTTCAGGTTTCAAGTTTCAGGTTTCAAGTTTCAGGTTTCAAGTTTCAGGTTTCAAGTTTCAGGTTATGAATTTTACAGAGACTACATTAGGATATATCGAGTGGAACGGCTGTTTTCTTATGCTCTACCGCAATAAGAAAGAGAACGATCCAAACGAAGGCAAATGGATCGGGATTGGAGGCCATCTTGAAAAGGATGAGTCTCCTGATGAATGTTTTGTGAGGGAAGTCCGTGAGGAGACGGGAATAATCCTCAACAATTTTATCCAGCGTGGTGTGATCGACTTCATCTCCGACACAGCAGAGAATGAACGCATGTATCTCTATTCTGCCACCGTCGACTCTCCTGATTTTTCAGAATGCAACGAAGGACTTCTGAAATGGATTCCCAAAGATGAGATTCTAAACCTAAATCTATGGGAAGGTGACAGACATTTCCTCATACCTTTAATCAACGGAGAAACCGATATCCGTATGAGGTTGATTTATGAAGGATGGAAATTAAAAGAAGTTCTAAATAATTTAAAATAAAAAAGACGGGGACATGCCCCGTCTTTACAATATCAATATTTGACTATTCTTTACTTTACCTCAGCAAAATATTTTGATCTTAAATCCAAAATCTGCTGATCTCCTGTCAATTCAACATCTATCTTCATTCTTATATCCTGCGATGACGATCCAATCTTAATTGTATACTTTCCTGGATCAATCACCCAATGCCCATCCTTATAATATCCGAACTGAGACGGATACATTGTGACAGACAATTTCTTTTCTTCTCCTTGGTTTAGCGAGACGCGAGCAAATCCTTGCAATTGAATTGGACGAATGTTTTTATTTCCATCTTCTGGAGAAACATAGATCTGAACAATTTCGTCACCAACCATCTTTCCTGAGTTTTTGATTTTCAAATCAAAACTTAATCCTTCACTAGTTGAGAAACAAGGCACTTCTTTTGGTTTTGCCCCAAATTTAGAAACTCCATTGCCATTACAATATACATTCAGATCAGAATATTCGAATGTCGTGTAGCTCAAGCCATAACCAAATGGATATGCGACGCGTGGATCTTTCTCAACAGAACGGTTGTAGCAGATAGCTTCGTTGATCTCAACATTAGGATAGCTGACACTCAACTTTCCAGATGGACTTACCTTTCCATACAGGATGTCAGCGACCGCATTACCACCCTCCTCGCCCGGATACCAAGCTTGGATAACAGCAGCACACTTCTCATCTAAACCAGAGATGATCTGAGCACGTCCTCCAAACATCACAAGAACAACCGGTTTACCAGTCGCAACAAGTTTCTCCACAAACTCTTCCTGCTTTCCTGGCAGACGCAACGTCTTTCTATCACGGTTCTCTCCGCATAGCATCACATTCTCTCCTACAGCGGCCACAATCACGTCGCTCTCAGAAGCAATCTTCAATGCTTCGTCAAGATTAGCTTCCTCACCAGAATCAATCTTACGGTTCTGAATATCCTGCATATATGCGACGCGAGGATCACCACCCTGCTCTACCACTGTCTCAACGACCTCTGTCCAATCGCATCCACGGCTGTATTTCAATGTTGAGCCGGCAGGAATATTTGCCTCCATACCAGATTTCAAATTGACGATTCTTGGATTCATGTCGTTCTCAATCTCTTTCTTCCAGAAGTAACGCATTGAATGATAAGAATAATCACCAAGCATAGCCCACATCGAATTTGCATTTGGTCCAACCAACGCAATCTTCGAAGGCTTGTTCAATGGCAACACTCCATTATTCTTTAGCATCACAACAGACTGAGTAGCCAACTTGTATGCTGTCTGACGATTCTCCTTAGAATCCCACTCAATATGACCAGTCTCAAATAGTTTAGCATTCTTATCGAGCATACCAAGTCTTGCCTTATGCTTCAAGACTCTCTTGACAGCTGTCTCAAATGCCTGCTGGCTAACCAAACCTTTCTTAATTGCCTCAGGAATAAACTTGTAACACTTTCCTTCTGGAAAATCACAATCGTTTCCAGCGTTCAAAGCTTTAGCCGCACGCATTGTTGTGTCAAGTTTGTCATCAATCTGCTCGATTGAACCGTAATCGCTGACGCATATTCCATCAAAATGAAGATAATCACGAAGGATATTCTGCTGCAAATATCTGTTTGCCACACATTTAGCAGAATCAAACTGATGATAACCTGTCATCAACACTCTACTGTCAGCTAATCTTATGATAGCCTCGTGAGGAAGAAGGATCTCCTCCATCAACTCTTTCTTATCAGCGTTTCCGCCACCACCGTAGCCAAGGAAATGTTTTGTGCAAGCAGCAACACCCTGAGTCAAATCTCCGTGCTGCAAACCTTTAACGAATGCCACTCCCATAGCAGCAGATAGATATGCATCCTCACCATACGACTCCTCCAAACGGTTGAATGATGGATTTCTTACCACGTCGACCATAGGAGAAAGTGCCTGCATTCCTCCAATCTTACGAAGGTCAGAAGCCGTCTCGTATGTCTTCTTCTCTGCCAACTCTGGATTAAACGAACAAGCAAGACCAATCTGTTGTGGATAGACAGTAGCGTCATATCCGTTGATTCCACTCAACACCTCCTCATGTAGCAACGCCGGTATGCCAGACGGAGTGTTGTGTATAAGCCAATCCTGCATCTGAGACACCATGTCACGCATCTGATCCGGAGTCTTGCGATAGTTCATTGTAAACTGTGAGAAATGACCGATACCATCTGGCATTAGACGTCGGCACTTAGCAGTGTCCAGTTTATCGTTTTCATCGAAAAACTGAGTCATATATATACTCTGAAGCTGAGCAAGACGCTCACCGTCAGTCATATTCTCATAAATACGGTTGATTTTTTCATCTGAAGTCTCTGTTGTTTTAGTCGTTGTACAACCTGACATCATTAAAGCGGATAATCCTGCAACGACAAATCCTTTCTTAATCATTACTATCTAAATTAGATATTGGTCTGTATTCAAAAATGTAAAGACGGTGTGTAAACCGTCTCTACGAATCATGTCTAATATAAGAGACGCCAGGATTGGACGTCTCTACAAAATAAATGGAATTCTATTTCTTAAGCATAGCCACAACAGTAGCGATATCTACCAATTGCTGCTCGCCAGTAACCATATTCTTTAGCATAACCTTGTTCTCTGCCATCTCAGTCTCACCGACGATAGCAACGAATGGAATCTGCTTAGCATCAGCATAGCCCATCTGCTTCTTCATCTTAACTGGTTCAGGATAGATCTCAGCAGAAATGCCGTTTGCACGAACTTCCTTCAACAAATTCAAAGCATAGTTGAACTCGTTCTCCCCGAATGTAGCGAATAGGATCTGAGTCGACGCAAGCAACTCCTGTGGGTATAGATCAAGCTGATTCAACACGTCGTAGATACGGTCTGCACCGAATGAGATACCTACACCTGACATGCCATCAAGACCGAACACACCAGTCAAGTTATCGTAACGTCCACCACCTGTGATTGAACCGATAACTACATCCTTAGCCTTAACCTCGAAGATTGCACCTGTATAGTAGTTCAAACCACGAGCCAAAGTCAAGTCGATCTCCACCTCGGTTGCAACGTTAAGCATATTAACATATTTAAGGATAGTTCGAAGCTCCTCAACTCCCTTCAAACCAACCTCGCTTGTCTTCAATACCTCAGCAATGACATTTAGCTTGTCCTCGTTGCTTCCAGTCATGTTGATGATAGGCTGTAGCTTCTGGATACCATCCTCGCTAACACCTTTTTCTCTAAGCTCATCATTAACTTTGTCGACGCCGATCTTATCAAGTTTGTCAATTGCGACTGTGATATCAACCAACTTGTCTGCCTCTCCGATTACCTCAGCGATACCAGAAAGGATCTTACGGTTGTTGATCTTCAAAACAACGTTGATCTTCAAACGACGGTAAACCTCGTCAACAATCTGAATCAACTCAACCTCGTTAAGCAAAGAGTCGCTACCTACAACGTCAACGTCGCACTGATAGAACTCACGATATCTACCCTTCTGAGGCTTGTCGGCACGCCAAACCGGCTGAATCTGGAATCTCTTGAATGGGAAAGACAAGTTTCCACGGTTCATCACAACGTAACGAGCGAATGGCACTGTCAAGTCGTAACGCAAACCCTTATCACTGATATGCTTCAATACCTTAACACTGTTACCAGACTCAAGCTCAGCCTTATCTACGCCAGCCAAGAAATCACCAGAGTTAAGAATCTTGAAAAGTAGTTTATCGCCTTCATCACCGTATTTTCCCATCAAAGTAGAAAGATTCTCCATTGCAGGAGTCTCAATCTGAGAAAAACCGTAAAGACGGAATACACTCTTAATTGTGTCGAAAATATAATTTCTTCTCGCCATCTCGATCGGCGAAAAATCACGTGTACCTTTAGGAATAGATGGTTTGCAAACTGCCATATCTATGGAAATTTTATGCTAATTTTTAATTTTTCGCAAAATTACAGAATTTTAGATATAATTCATAATTCGCAATTCATTATTCGTGATCAAATATTCATGGATCAATAGCAATTTATGGAATCGAATAGCAAAAATCCTCTATTTCTTTATTTTTATCGTTAGGAATAAAGACAGCAAAGCCGCCACCTGACTCATATCCTAATTCTCCACCAATTGGTCCGTAGGCAATTTGAAACACTACCCCATCCGAATAAAACAGGGCTGAAAAGATATTCATGTAATCTTGATAAATATCTATTCCAATAAGTTCAATCATTTTATCCCTCATATCATCAGAATTGTAAACATGATTTGCCATAAATGACTCTACTTGGTTATCACTCAAAAAAAACATGGGATTTTTCTCAAGTTCACTTACATTTTCCGACCAAAATGGCACTACAACTGTGTGACTATCACGTTTGCCAGGAGCTAAGAAAAGTTGATGTGGTGCAATTAGGCATACGGAATCTTTATAATTTGAAAAAGTATCGTGACTAAAATATACATCAATGTAATGAGGCATCACACATACTTTTTTTTGTCGGAGATAGTTATCAATATTGTTTTGTAAATAACTAATTTCTTCTTTGTATTTTCGTTTGCCTAAAGCATTTAGACTATCTCTTTCCTTACAATTTTCTGCATAATAAGTTTTATCTTTATTTTCCTTCCATCTATAAAATTCTTGAATTTTTATATTTAACGGATTTTCTTTATCCTTCTCCATCTCAGTTAGGGAATATTTATTCCAATCATCAAAAAATTGATTAATATTAGACTCGTCCAATATTTGATATCTGTTTATGAATTCCGGAGTTGCTAACTTTCTTCTAATAGGTGCAAAGAATTTGTTGTTATTTTCATCATAAACATCACAAAAACATTTGGCAACATATTTAATATATCTTGAATGTGAACAAAAACTATTTATGAAGTAATACGATCTCCAATCATTGTACGACATCAAAGCCCTTAAACATAATCTAATAATTCGAGAATTTGATTTGTCATAAAACAACACTTTTCTGCCAAATGTGGACAATGCAGCTCTATATTCCTCTTTAGGGGAGTTTTTGATCAGAGTCAAAGCAGAATCAATTCTGTCTGCATATAAAGTATCATAATTTAACAATGTTTCATTCACCCATTTAACTGTATCAGACCAAGTATCATCTGACTCATTTGGCAAAACTATCTGAAAAGAAAAGCAGCAAATTAAAGAAAAGCAGCAAATTAAATACAATAGGATCTTCTTCATAGAAATTGGAATTGTCAGTTATCAAAAATCAATTCTCACAAATATAAAGATTATAAGAATCAGAACTCTAACATCCAGGCAAAAAAAAACCTCGGGGATTTCCTCGAGGCTAACGAATGTCAAATTTCTCAATCAAACACCGCAAAAACAAACACTATTATGAAAAAGTATCTTCACTTTTACTGATTGCAAAGGTATAGTATCTGCGAACATCCACCAAAAATATTATACAATTGCCCCGAAAAAATAGACAAACGGCGAATTTTTACCGAATATCATCTTCGTTCATCATCCCTTTCATGAGCTTATACCACCTGAAATGGAAGAGAATCGCAGCCAAAGTCAGACCAAAAATGAATCCTGTCCATACACCTTCAGCTCCCCATCCTCTACAAAAACCAAGATAATAGCCTACAGGAAGGTTCACCAACATATATGAAACAAATGCACAATACATTGTGTATTTCACATCTGTAAGTCCATTCAAAATTCCGATTCCTACACACTGTAATCCATCCGACACCTGATAGATTCCTGCCAAAACAAGAATTGAGGCAGTCTGATCTATAACAAGCGGATCTGTCGAAAAGAAAGCTGCAATCTCATAACGATAGATAATAATGAGTGCACCTAAAATTGCATTATTAAGGAATGCAAGGTGAATAGACGCATTTGCCGCCATACATACAGCATTATAATCTTTTCTACCGTATTGGTGGCTGACACGTATTGTCGTCGCAGCTCCGATTCCAAGAACGATCATGAATACCATGTGTCCGACAGATGACGCAATCTGATTTGAAGCCAAAGGAACTGCTCCAAGCCAACCTACCATAATTCCACTGAAAGCAAACGCAGTAACTTCAACTGTACTACGAAGCGAAATAGGTATTCCTACCCTAGAAAGTTCAGCCAAGTGAAATTTAGAGAAATACTCCATACACATTCCTTTTATATACATTCTCCACTCCGACTTGTACATCATCACAACAAATATAGCTATGGGCGACAGCACTCTGGATAGGAATGTGGATATCGCTGCTCCGTCGACACCTAATCTAGGGAAGCCATATTCTCCATAAATCAACAGATAGTTGAATACTACGTTGACAACATTGGAAATCAATGTTATCACCATTGCAACGGAGGTGTTGCCTAATGCAGCAAGAAACTGTCGTAATCCTTCAAAGAAAATGACAGGCACAAAACTTACTGCCACAATCTTGAAATAGTTTCTAGCCAAAGCACAGACAGCAGGATCCTGACCAAACAGTTCAATATTCAGATATGCAGTATATAAAACCGCAAGGATACCGATTGTCACGATGACACACTGCACAAGTCCATTCTGAAGATATTTTGTGACCTCGTCATGCTCATGATTCACATATTTATATGCAGCCAAAGGCGTAATACTCTGCAACATCGTCATCGAAGACACCAATGCAATCACCAAAACAGAGTTGGCAAAAGCTACAGCCGCCAATTCTACCGTACCCAAAGCACCAACCATCTTCACGTCGGCAAACTGTACGACCGCACCTCCCAATTGTGCGAACATAATCGGAAGCGCTACCTTAAGATTTCTCTTATAAAATGGAATATATTCCTTAAATGAAGCCATCTTTTCTAAAATAGACTGCAAAGATAGTTATAAATAAAAATAAAACCTCAATGGCTGGATTTTTATCTAATCACCTCGCCTCCACAGGGCTCCTACAATGCTTCGCATTTTCATCGGCCCATGGCTACTATTATGGGACGGTTACACCGTCTTACATCTTACAATTTACATTAAAAAAGGAGGGAACACTCGATGCACACCGAATGTTCCCTGCAAACACACAAATGAAAACTTAATTTCTAACGATTAACTTTTCGAATCTAACATTACCCGAAATTGTTGTAATTTTGACATAATAACATCCGTTTGGCAATGTAGATATATTTACTTTTTTAGACTTTTCTGTTTTTATCACAATCTCCGACAACACATTCAAAACATCTACGCTTACGATTTCATCGTCAGAGATAATTTCAAACTCACCTGATGCCGGATTCGGAACCAGCGTCACCGGACTCTCAACATTCAGATTATCACTACCAGTGTTTTCACACTTAGCTTGCTTCAAAATATTTGTCGACGCTAGAGCTTTACCTGTCGACTTACAGATAGTCAATATTCCTGCTTCGTCGGCATTCTCTTTCAAATCCCACTTGAACGATCCTGATCCCGTAATGTCACCGACAAGTTCTGATGCTGATGTTCCAGTCGGGAACATATAATTAATATTGACATTTTCTGCAGCTTTGATATACAATCGCATCTTTGAAGTCTGGACAGGCGAGAATGAAGCAGAATATTTCTTTCCGATTGTCGTGCCTTCAAGGACAGTCTTCCACTTTCCATCTACATCACATTGGATTTCAAATTCTGAAATTGCTCCGTATTTCTCAAACTCATCGATTTGAACTCCTGCGACAACCTGGCTACCAGACAAATTAACCTGCAACCATGATCCAACAAAACCATCTTTACCTTCCAATGCTCCCCAACGACTGCTTTCTCCATTCTTGCCGTCGTCAGTCAAGGCATTGCTTGCTGCCCACTTGAACGATCCACCTTCACTCCACTCGCTTGAAGCAGTAGCATCAGACGGAGTAATCTTTTCTCCGTTCTTGCCTGTGTTCCACATCAACTTGAAAGACTTGGTTGTCTCGCCAGTCATTGTCCAAGAGATTTCGTTTATCTTGCCCGAACAAAGTGTTTCCACCCCGTCCATATCTGTGAATTCAAATTCAGGATCTGGCTCAGCCGGACCAGCACCGTTTCCACATTCAGTCTCCGACATATCTATCTTGTGCCCAGCCCACGCTTTCTTCCAGGAATCAGCATCACCGTTGACTGTGCTAGTGCGGATATTCGTATTGGCATCCTGTCCATACAAGAACTTATTGATAAATGCCTGAGCAGCACTATTTTGTTTTGAAGATGCCTGACAGTGCGAATGGCCACCCTCTATAACGTAGCCAAATCGTTCGTCAATTCCCATTGCCTTCCAAACTTCAGCAGCTGCCTGCAATGAAATATAACCAGACTTATCGCCCAACCAAACGTAGTCAGGATTACCGAATGCCAAGAAAGCACGTGGTGCGATCATCGCGATCAACTCATGATGGTCGTATGGAATCTTCGATGTCTTACCGTTGAAATTGGTTTTGAACGAAGACATGAACCAATCATAATTTGTATTGGAGATACCTTCAACATCACTACCGATCTGCTCACTAACTCTCCACGAGTTGATTCCACCTCCACCCGATTCCTGAGCGATAGTCAACGCAATACGCTCGTCGAATGCTCCGGCAAACAAAGCCATCTTACCTGCGTAAGAACAACCTGTCACCGCTATATGTCCTAGATCGGCATTTATCTGATCCTTAACTATTTCCAAACCATCAATCAAACGACTGATTCCCCAAGACCATGCACAGTAGTCTCCCTTATGGAATGAGTTAGGATAAAACTGGAAAAAAGGGTCATTTTGACTTTTTCCTCCACCACCGAAACCACTATTATACTCAGCAATCTGAGTATGAGTGAACGGCACCTGGATGCACTTAGAGAACATGCTTGACGACAAACTACCCGTGTTGCCATCCATACCGATCACTATCGGATGTGGTCCAGAGCCACTTGGCACGCTAATCTTTGCTGTCAACTTTAGTGTTTTACCGGCATTCTTAACAGTAACGGTAAGAGTACCACCTGAATAAGTCGCATCTACACTTTCAAAAGCTGGTTTGTCTCCAATCTCATAGTGCTCAATTTCTCGCTTAATCTCATTACGACGCTGACTCCATTGACAAAAATTCTCCACCACTCCGCTACCATCTGAAAACTCAAATGGATTAGGAAAATCAGTAACAGTCGGACACTGTGCAGCTGTTGGAAACTGTGGGTCCGGATAATCAGCACCGGTATTTTCTACCGGATAAGATAGTGGCACTTCTGCAAAAGCAGCAGAAGTAGCCGCCATCATCAAAATTGTGTTGATAAATTTCATGTGTTAGTGTATTAGAGTATATTTCTGTGAGTATATTTCGTGCTTCTAGCGTCATTGTTTTTACGATTGCAAAACTAGAAAAGTAATAATTCAATGGATTAACAACTTCCCACTAAATGAATCAAGCACATACAGTTTGACTGAATTATCCAAATTTTTACCGAAAAATCCAATTCGTGAAGAGATAATTAAAGAAGTAGATTAGAAAAGACAAGTCAAGGTAAGGTTATTGGAAATCCTAATCAAGCCATAGATGAGATATTCTACGTCAAAACGAATGACAAATCAATGCATAAAAGCAGTCATGTGTTTATTAGGTCTCAACAAATAGTAAGAAAATGTAAAATACCTCTTCGCAAAATATAGTGAGAATAGCTGTATATTATATTAAATAAAATGATATACGATTGATGGAATGATCAGAATAGTCATTCCGATACAGAAGAAATAAAACAAAGTTCTCGGAACAATAAAATCTTTCCAAAGAGCAATCTCTTCCAAGGTACATTTTATCTTAAAGTCTTTATATTCTTTTAATGTTATTGCAACGGTTAAAATTAAAGATATCGCTATCACAATGGACATAATAGCAGTTTCTTCAAAGATATCACATGCAAGATTTCCAATAAAAACATATATAATAACAAGAGGAAACGTAAAAAGATCAAAATAAAAAAATTTTGAGGGATAATACCTTTCTTGAGCCTCTCCAAATTGCTCCACATCCTGTTGATGCTTAACTATAAATTCATCCAAATCAATCTTCGCATCAGAATTGTGAATTATACGAACAGAAACAACATCTACACGATCCAAATTCACTCTCAAAACCGTATCTATCGGATCTCCTTTTTTCCAATTATTAAATTGATAATCATAAATTCTATATTTTAACAATTCATTGAATGGAGAATAAAAATACAAATAATATTCTGAATATTGACTTCCTTCTGTTCCAAGATGGTGAACTCTGGAAGAAAAATTGATATCTGGATTTACGAAAACATGTCCTGCTATGAATTCAACAATCGTAGTGTGTATTAAATAAATTGACATCCATGAGACCAAAACGATAAAAAGAAACAATAAAGAATATTGCATCATATCATTATTTGACAGAGTCACATCACGTGTGATAAACTGAATCATATAATAGGCAAACGGAATAGAAACAAACAGACCAAATTTTGAAGGAAACTCACTATATATCCTATCATTTGAATTAATCACTTTATTAAAAAATTTCCAAAGCGTTTTTATAATCAGAATAAGACTTAAAATAAGAATTACTAAATAATTAGTAGTTTTGATGATTTCAAGATAAATCATCAAAACTAGAGCAAAAACAACAAGAGAAGTGACAATCCTAGAGAATTTGTCTACTTTGTCTTTCGTCAAGACACAGTTATCAAGATGCTTTTCTAATGTTAAATTTCCTGCAATTTTCATAATTATAAAAACAAGATTACAAATGATTTATAATTTCAAGCAATTAGCTTTTTAGTTGTTCACTCCAAGGCCGAACAACGCAAAATCTCCTAACGTCGGATCATCTGGAAAGATGGTTTTCATATAGTCTGTAATCTCTCTTGCAGTTGTGATGTCGGCAGCATTACGACTTGTAATTCCCATTTCCTTACCCTGCTGATGCACGTGAGTGTCAAGAGGAATAAGAAGTTTGCGCTTGTCAAGGCTCTTCCAGATACCGAAGTCGACAATACCGTCGTCACGCACCAGCCAACGAAGCATCATGTTCACTCGTTTGGCTGCCGACTTGGTAGTGCTAGCAGGAATACCTTTAACTCCGACGAAAAGTCGACGTATTGAGATGGAATAATCATCTGCGTTTTTGTCGACACACTGCTCCATATCCTCATATTTGGAATACAAAGAAAAGAGTCCGGCACAGATATCGTGGAAATCACCCCAAGTGTAGAAGCGATAGAGACGAGCTTCAGAACCAGCATATTGTTTCCAGTCGCCAGTCATGATATAATCATACGGAGAGCCGTTGAAAAGAGAATCCAACGTCTCGGCACATTTCAAAATCTGCTTTCTATTTCCGAAGGCAATCCACTGAGTTATGAATGCAGATACCTCGATATCACGCTTCTGAGTATAGCGATGAGGAAACTGCACAGGATCATCCTTAATAAAGTCGACTCTATTGTATCTATTCGCTAGTTCAATAATTCTTTCCTTCATCCTCAGCACATTTAGAATACAGATATGAAAGTCTGTATACATTATAGATCATTAGCAACGGTTCGTCAGACAAAAGATTCTTCTCCATCCGGGCCCGACAATGCTTAAATGGAAACCTCATCAACCAACCAATCGGATATTTACGTAGTTTCTCATATAGCTGCAAAAGACGTGATGTCGGCAAAAGCAAATCACGATGCTCAATAAGATTATCAATGGCAACACGTGTCTTGTTCAAGAAATGCTCGCTTGTATCACCATTATCGTGGTAGACAGGATTGTCTACATCAAGTATTTTATATCCAGCATTTCGCAAATCAGCTCCGAACTGAGTATCCTCATGACCATACTTAGAGAACGACTCATTGAAACGGACTTTATGGAATACAGAAGCAGGCAAAAAGAAATTAAGTGAAATGAATTGAGTCTGCTTGGATTCATACTTCATTCCATACTGATAACGAAGCGGAGACATCTTGACTGGCCCATCCAAACGGAATGTCATACCACCGCATAGCACCCCGTCGTCTACCCTCTTGTCGACATAATTCTTAATGAAACACATCGAAACGGGATAGACATCCGCATCTAGGAAAAGGAGATAATCACCTTTAGCGACATCAGCCAGATTATTACGAGTCTTTGCGATTCCTTGATTCTTCTCCTGCTCAATAACCCTACAATATGCAAAGCCATTTATAGCCTTGTTCTTCTCCTTAGTCTCAAGATCCGTAGAGGCATCATCCATGACAATCACCTCCGCATCGAGTTCATCGATACAAATTTGATGTGAAAGGAAGGAACAAAGCGCCACGCAATCACAATTATACGTTGGAATTAGAATGGAAAGAGTCATCTTTAAATTCGTAATTGTCTCATTTGGCAGTTTAAAGGATTTCATATAAAAATGAATTTTAAACTACTCAGCAAAGATACGAAAATAATTGAAGATGACATAAATAAAACGAGGATGCATCAATATAGACACATCCTCAAAATCCATTGATACAAAATGCAAATATTAAGCTTTTGTACTCATTGTCTTGATTAGGTTTACAGCCTGAGTCAACTTGTTTGCCAAATCAGTAGTACCCTGCTTGTCAGAAGCGGTAAGTTTGGAGATAACATCTCCGATACCGGAACACTGGCTTAGATTGATTGCAGATGCAACCTGCTGAGCGAATGAATTACCTTCATTGTTAGCAGCGGAAGAAGA
Source organism: Paludibacteraceae bacterium (assembly GCA_045629285.1). Taxonomy (GTDB): domain Bacteria; phylum Bacteroidota; class Bacteroidia; order Bacteroidales; family Paludibacteraceae; genus UBA1723. Next base: position 64,983 of record JAZQQY010000035.1, read on the forward strand.
CGAAGCAAGTTTACTCTTTAGCAAATAAGTTGCAAAAATTGTAGCAAGGCTTTTTGCGTCAACTTTGCCACTTAGAAGCTTTGCAGCAGCAGAAATGTTATCCTTGTTGCCTAAAACTGTTTTAAATACATTTAATAGTCCCATGTTAGTTGTAATTTTTTGTTAGCATAACAAAGTAAATACATTTTTCTAGGAAAAGCAAAACACCCAATGAAAATTTATAATAAAAAGCAAATCAATTTTGGCATATTATGATCTTTAATTTATCGGTCAAGAAACAAAAAAATATTAACTTTGCATAGTAACGTCTGTCAAACTGAAGCAGAGAGAATTATTATGAATATTGGCATTATTATTCAGGCTAGAATGGGTTCTACCCGTTTGCCTGGAAAAGTTTTGAAACAGTTTTATGGAAGCAAGACACTTCTTGAAACCGTATTAGACAATTTGCATAAAGTCAAAAATGCAAAAGTCATTGTTGCGACATCAGAAAATGCGAACAATGATGAATTGGAACATTTCTTAAAAGCTAAAAATGAAATAGTCTTTCGTGGTTCCGAAACCGATGTGCTAGAACGATTCATAAAAGCTGCAGAAGCAAATGAAGTAGACGGTATCGTACGTATTTGTTCGGACAATCCGTTTATGGATTGGCATGGCGTAGCTCAACTTGTGGAGAAAAGCCAGACTAGCAATGCTGACTATATAGGATTCCGCATCAACGACACACCTTCAATTCTTACACACTTCGGCTTTTGGGGGGAATTCGTTACGTTGAAAGCATTGAAAAAGGTTTATTCGACAACAGAAACCGGAACGCCTGCACACGAACATGTAACTTATCATGTATATAAAAATCCGACGGAGTATAAATGTGAATGGATAGAGTGTCCTGATTACCTGCAAGGAAGAGATGACATCCGTTTGACAATAGATACACCAGAAGACATGCAGAATGCAATAACTGTCTATTCCGACCTTAAAAGTCAGAATCCTGATTTCACACTGAAAGAAGTTGTGGATTATCTTGATTTACACGTAGATATCAAGCAGTCAATGTTAAGAAATATAATTCAGAACAAAAAATAAATTTGAATTATGATTACAAAAGGAGAAACTTACATAATTGGTGAGATTGGTCAAAATCATAACGGTTCTGTCGACATTGCCAAACTGATCGTGGAACTAATAGCAAGACCTGTGCATGAAGAGGCATTCGACCTTGATCTGAAGCCTATGAATGCAGTCAAGATGACACGTCGCGACTTGAATGAAGAATTGACCACGACACAGATGAATCGTATATACGACACTCCTAATTCTTTTGGTCGTACATACGGAGAGCATCGTCAATTTCTAGAATTAGACGATGATGCTCATTATGAAGTGTTTAAGTTTGCAAAAGAAAAAGGCCTTGATTTTATTGAGACGCTATGTGCAAAGGGATGTCTTTCAATGCTTAAGCTATTTACTCCTGACTATTTGAAAGTAGCGAGCAGAGATCTTACCAACCTTCCGCTTCTAGAATCAATGGCGGAAACAAAGATACCTATGATTCTTTCTACGGGTATGGCAGGCAAGAAGGAACTTGATGATGCTATTGATATCATCACACGTTATCATTCCGACATTTCTATATTGCATTGTGTATCACAATACCCTACTCATCCAGATAATTTGAATCTCAATACGATAAAGTACCTAAAGAAACATTACGGTCAATATCATATTGGATTTTCAGACCACACAATCGGAATTTCAGCACCTTCCATCGCAGTCGGCATGGGCGCAGAAATCATTGAGAAACACATCACCATAGACCGTCACATGAAGGGAACAGACCAAGCGGGATCATTAGGTCCCGACGGTGTCAACCGTATGGTACGCGATATCCGTATGGTGGAAAGATGGTTAGGAACAGAAGACATTTATATCGACAAGAGCGTAGAGTCGGCTAAGATCAAACTTGAGCGTTCAATCGCTACACTACGCAATCTTAAAGCTGGCGATGTAATTACTAAAGATGATCTTCATTTGCTTTCTCCTGGTGACGGATTCAAATGGATTCAAAAAGACAGTGTCATTGGGAAAACTGTCAAAGTCGATATTCCTAAGAATGAAATCATTTACCCAAATATGATAGGATAATGAGATTACTACCCAAACTTATACTTACCGACATAGATGGCGTTTGGACTGACGCAGGAATGTATTACGATCAAGAAGGCATTGAGTTGAAAAAATTCAATACCTACGACAGTGCCGGTGTACTATTCGCACATCATCTGGGTATTCCCGTGGGTATTCTTACAGGAGAAAACACCAATATCGTCAAAAGAAGATCGGATAAGCTAAAAATAGATTACCTATATCTTGGTTGCAAAAACAAATTAAGCATCGTATCGGATCTATGTTCGCAACTAGGAATCACATTGGCCGACGTTGCTTATATCGGCGACGACATCAATGACATAAACGTATTGAAAAATGTAGGTTGGGCAGGAGTACCATCATCAGCACCTCTTTATATTCAGAAATTGGCAAATGTGAAACTGTCGAAAAAAGGCGGAGAAGGTGTCTTCCGTGAATTTGTAGAAGCTATTTTAGGAGAAGATCTTATCTATGATATCATAGATAATGTTGTATTATCAAACCAGTAAGTACCGTATTAACAATTGTCAAGGATATGAAACACTTATTTGTTGTACATAGTGGTATCACATGTATGGTTGCAAAACAATACATTAAGGAGAGCAATATCTCATTTGATGACTGTCTGTTCATAGTCAGAAGAAACATCAAGTTACCGGATAGTATAATAAATAGTATCAAGTATATTGTAAAATATCCTCAAGAGGTCTTAAAGGACGGCGACGACAGAGTTTTTGCAAAAAACAATCTGATTAAAGGATTAAAAAACACAAAGTTGCTTGAAGATAAGGTCAACGAATACTTTAACGGTCAGGAATTCTCTCTTTACTTGCCAAACACTGCATCATGCGATCTTATGAGTGTATTGGTAACAATGAAAACATGTTCTGAATTCTATCTGTTTGAAGAAGGTTTAGGACACTATATCAAGAGAGAAAACTTAAAGACAACCCAATATATGGGTATGAATCCATTTGTCTTCAAAACACTTCGTTGCTTACTTCCAAGATTTTACAAATTAAGGGATGAGCATTATTCTATGTCGTCAAACAAATACGTTGGACACATCGGCATTTCAGAAGATGCATTTCCTGAATATCACGGAAAAAAGATTTTGATCAAATGTCCATTCGACGAAATATCCATCAATTTCAAAGCAGATGTAGTTTTATCGATCGATGCCGGAATTCTCCACTATTTTGACAATAAAACGACAACCGAACTTTACGAAAAACTTGCAATAACATTCAAGGAAAAAGGCTACGAGAAGATAGCATATAAATTCCATCCTGATTATTATGAGAACGAGAATGTGCTTAATGATTTCAGAACTCTACTGAAGAATTTATTTGGCGAAGACATAAAGGAGCTGGAGCCAGACACTTTGCTTGAGAATTACATAATCACATGCAAGGCTGATTTTTACAGCGACAGATCATCGGTAGGATTTTACGTCTCAAAATACGGCATAAACAACTACAGCTACTACAATCTTATCAAAGGTATATCAGCAGGATACGACGAAATGCAGAAGCCAGGTTTATACTTGTTCGAGAATTGTTGTATCATGCTTTGAACAAATTTCTAAGCACAAACACGAAATGCATGAACAATGTGGTGATCAAACCGTAATGTCTGTGCATCACATCAAATCTCTCTTTTAGAGATTTTTTATGGTTTGCCGTTGTAAGTCCACCATCAAGGAAATCGGTCAATATTTCATGCGTATTAACCAATGACATATTGTTTTTCTCCGCCTCTTTCATGATGCGTATACACCAATCAACATCAGCGGAAAATCTATAATTCAAGTCGTATAGTACTTTTTGGGCAATCGACACATTAGCATAGAATGATTGATGACAAACTAGCATTCCGTTTTTAAAGGATTTCCAAGACAATTTTTCAGGTACCGAATGATGACGTTTTTTTATAAATGTTCCATTCTCATCGACGATATCCGTCTCTCCATACACGACACCAACTTCAGTTTTTGATTCTTCCACACTACGTGCTACAACTTCCAACGTATTTACATCATGGAATTTATCACCCGCATTTATATATACAAGGAAATCTCCGGTTACTAATCCTATAGCCTTGTTCATTGCATCATATAAACCTTTATCAGGTTCTGACACGACAACAAGATCATAACGTCGACCGCTATTTTCTATTTGTTTCTTATAATCTTCGACAATCAACAACGTATCATCTTTTGATTTACCGTCGACAATGATATGCTCTATATTTGAATATGTCTGATTGAAAACACTATCTAAAGTTCTATTTAATACAGCAGCTGCATTATAAGTGCAAGTAACAACGCTAATCCTGATCATAAATCAATTGTTTTTTAATGCATTGTTGTATACTTCAAGATATCTTGACACAATAACAGAATGAGAATATTCCGAGACGACCTTGCTCACACAATTTTCCGAGTAAGTTGCATATACATCTTCTGAGAGTACAGTAACAATACCTTCGGCCAAACCGTCGACATCTTTCGGTTTAGCAACATAACCGTTTACACCATGATTGATAAGTTCGGGTATACCACCGATATTGAATCCTACGCAAGGTACACCGCAAGCCATGGCTTCCATAATTGTGTTCGGCAAATTATCCTGCATAGAAGGAGTCACATATACGTCGACTGCATTATATATGTCGATGATTTTACTTTCATCCGAAACATAACCAAGGGAATGAGTCTTGAACGGTATTTGTGAAGCAATCTGATCACTGTTCTTTCCTAGCATTACAACCTCGAGATCCTTTGCTTTGTCAGGATAAGAATCTTTTATCTTATTCATTGCTTCAATGAAGTAGACGACTCCTTTTCTTTCATCTGTAACTTTCTGCGAGATGAAAAGGATATGTTTCTTTTCAATATCCAAACCGACATTACGTTTTGCAACGGATTTATCGATAGGTTTGAACTTATTGATATCAATAGTATTTGGAACAGATACAATAGATTTGTTTGTGGTCAAGACACTTAGTCTAGCGGAATTTGCAATCCAATTGCTACATCCCACAAACGTAACATTTGAAGAAGAATAGAGTTTCGACTTATAATCAAAAACTCGTTTAACCATACATTTGCTTTTAAGCAAATTACATTTTTCGCATTTTTCCGAATAACCCGTACAATCTCCGGCATAGTGACAAGCAGAAGTAAACGGCCACATGTCATGCATTGTCCATACTATCGGTTTGCCAAGATCAGCAATCTTTTTAACGTCGGACAAAGATAAAAAACCTTGATTAATCCAATGAATATGAATAACGTCGGCCTCTTTTACTGCTTCACAATCAGAAATATCAGTCCCGGTATTTGCTATAGATACAGCAAATAGATTTTGTCTGCTGAACCCGTTTGCAATAAAAATAAGCAAGCGTTCGAATATAAATCTTATCTTATTAATCAGATGCGAAAACGACGAATTATTGGTTGAAACGATTCTATTATCGTCAGACATTTTGTCCTTCACTAACATCCTAGCATCAACCCCACAATCATTCAAAGCATGGAACAGTCTGTTTGCAGCGACAGCAGCTCCTCCGACAACATCACTGGTGTTAACAAGCAATACTTTCATACTGATATTTTGAATGCAGAACTATGTCATACTACAATTTCTCTCTCCAACTTCTTAGTCTTCTGATTGATGATTGTCATATAATGGATAATCTGATTTAACAAATCCATCTCCTTCATATTCGGAACTCTATCGATGGAGAAATCAGTCAAATCGCCATAACGCGACAATCCGCAACGACACTTAACATCAGACACAGCAAGAAGATACTTCAACGGTAGGATCTCCTGCATGGTCAAGTCGATCAAGACATCAGCTTCAAAACTAGTAAATCTCGACACCACATGATTTTTAGGTTTCATAAGTAGATTCCACTCGTTTGGAGACATCATAGCAATATTGATAGTTTCCTTCTTGAAATCGTCTTTCTCGACCACAGTCCAAGCCATAACCTGTTTACCATCAAGAACGGCAAAGACCTGTTTCAAAGCCTCTGGAGTCAATGTAGTCTTGTCGTAAAGGAGCACAACACTCTTTACGTCATGCCAGTTCAAGAATTGCTTCTTGCGTTGTTTGGTCTTCCACAACTTGCTTATTTCCCAATCAATATATTTCTTTTTCCACTCTTCAAACATAGTTCAACTAGTTTAATAAAGCATCAAATTCTGCTTCGGTAATTATCTTAACTCCTAACGACGCGCACTTCTCAAGTTTAGCAGGTCCCATATTCTCACCTGCGACTACAAATGACGTCTTCTTGCTGATAGACGTTGCATTCTTGCCACCGTTAGCTTCAATCAACTCTTTAATCTCATCACGTGAGTATTTCTCGAATACTCCGCTGACAACAATCGTCATTCCTGCAAGTTTATCGCTGACAACAGAATTACTTTCCTCTGCTTCAAACTGAATTCCGTATTCCTTCAAGCGTTCCAATAAAGCGACATTCTTCTCATCTGCAAAAAATGCGACGATTTGCTGTGCTATTCCCTCACCTATCTCATCAATCTGAACAAGCTGTTCGATCGACGCTGCTCTCAACGCATCTATCGATTTCAACTCAGCAGCAAGTTTCTTTGCCATTGAAGCTCCGACGGTACGGATGCCGATTGCGTATAACACACGATCAAAAGGTACTGCAAGAGAATCCTTAACACTCTTGACTAGATTGTTGGCACTCTTTTCACCCCACAAAGGAAGATCTTTCAAGTCATCTGTTTTCAATGCATACAAATCAGCAGCATCTTTAATCAGATTTCTATTTAGAAGCAATTCAATCGACTCGTTACCTATGTTGATGTTCATCGCCTTACGTGAGACGAAATGCAGTATTCTTCCTACAATCTGCGGGAAACAGTTGTTTTCATTAGGACAACGGTGAGCTGCCTCTCCCTCTACCCTAACCAACTCTGCTCCACATTCAGGACAGTGTGTGATGAACTTAACTTTCTCAGCAGTGTCAGCATTACGCATTTCTGTGTTTACTCCTACAATCTTAGGAATAATCTCACCACCCTTCTCCACATATACATAGTCGCCGACATGAAGGTCAAGACTCTCTATGATATCAGCGTTATGGAGCGACGCACGTTTAACCACAGTTCCGGCAAGCTGCACTGGTTCCAAGTTTGCAACGGGAGTAACAATTCCTGTTCGGCCAACCTGGTAGGTGATTTCATTAAGGCGTGTGCATTCACGTTCTGCCTTAAACTTATATGCTATTGCCCAACGTGGAGATTTGGCAGTCAAGCCAAGTTGTTCCTGTTGAGCTATAGAATTAACTTTCAATACGATTCCGTCTGTTGCAAACGGAAGGTTCTTTCTCTCTGTATCCCAATGATTGATGAATTCAAATACCTCATCAACATTTTTACAAACCTTGTATGCATCGGAAATCTTGAATCCCCACTTTTTTGCGTGAGCAAGATTGTCTGAATGGGAAAGTGTAGGAATATCCTCACCCAACACATAATACAGATAAGCATCAAGCTTACGTCGAGCGACCTCCGCTGAATTACGTTGTTTCAAAGTACCGGAAGCTGCATTACGTGGATTTGCAAACAAAGCGTCGCCATCAGCTTCTCTTTCCTGATTCAACTCATCAAATACAGCCCATGGCATAAGAATCTCACCACGCATCTCTAACGACTGAGGATAGTCGCCCTTCAACTTCAACGGAATAGTTCGGATCGTACGCACATTATCCGTCACATCGTCTCCTTTCTCCCCGTCGCCACGAGTAACAGCGCGAACGAATTCTCCATTTTCGTACGTTAGAGAGATTGATGTACCGTCGAATTTCAACTCGCAGACAATTTCAAACTTCTCGCCGTCAAGTGCACGACTAACACGATCATAGAAATCCTGGACTTCCTCTTTGGAATATGTATTTCCCAAAGAAAGCATCGGATATCTATGCTTCACCTGTGTAAACGCTTTGCTTATATCACTACCTACACGTTGTGTTGGAGAATTGGCATCGAACAATTCAGGATGCTTATTTTCAAGCGCAATAAGCCGATGCATCTTCTCGTCAAACTCTTGGTCGGAGATTTCCGGTGAAGAAAGCACGTAATATTTATAATTGTGTGCGTCTAATTCAGAACGCAACGAATATATCAACTCTTTTTCGTCCATGGACTTATTTCAAACATAAAAAATCTTTGCTAAAAATTCAGAAGTAATTAATACGCACAAAGTCTCGATGTAAAAATCGAGACTTTTAACGACTTTCGTCACTTCATAAATTACTTAGCTTCAGAATCTTGAGAAGCAGGATCTGTTTCACTATTTGAACTTGGCTCAGCAGACTTTGATTCATTTGCATCTTCAGATTCAGCAGCTTTCTCTGCCTCTGCAGCCTTGGCAGCAGCTTCTGCCTCTTCCTGCAAACGTTTCTCTTCAGCCTCTCTAGCTAATCTCTCAGCTTCAGCCTTAGCTCTTTCCTCTGCTAAACGCTGACGCTCCTCTTCAATATTTGTATAGAAGAATACGAGCTCAGTCTTATCTCCTGCTGCAGGAGTTACGATCACCTTAGCGATATTACCAAGACAATTATACTCGTATTCGATCAACATATCTGGTTTTACTACCTTATAGATCTTTAGATCAGAAGTATAATCATAACTTTCCTGATAGTCATCGTTCAAACCTTCAACAGATATATGGCTCAACATATTCTTAGAACCACCTTTAGAGTTAGCAAACGGTTTGAAAGTCAACAAATAAGAAGTAACCAACTCACGGCTTCCATTATTGATATCGTAAATCTTCTTCTCCTGAAGTGTATTTACACGTAGAAGAGTCTTTCCTTTATCGTCGGAATCAACGTCAAAAATATCCCATGCCATTTTGTTGGAAAGAGCTTCATTCTTAATCAAAGAGATAGGATTGACTACGGAAGCTTCGTAATCTGAATATTCGAACAAAGTCTCTACAGTTCCTTTTCCAGCCTTCCATTTGATCGAACTTAATCTCTTCAATGGTGTATAAGAGAATGTAGCGCTTTCTTTTCCTTTTCCACCGATCTGTGTAGCTGAAGAAGGCAATGAATTCTTATATACCCAATTCAATGACATCTTGCCTAGTTTAGTAGCACCTTCCATCGACAAAGGACCGTTCGGACCTACCTTATAGGTAACATTATCTCCATCGCTTGTAGTGATGACACGCTCTGTCTCTCTATTGTTAACATAAGTCATGTTAACCTCTGCAGTAATATTTCCTTCAGCATCTATGAATTTCTGATTCTGCAGAACACTCATTGAATCACTGATGAACAACACCTTCTCAACCTTTTCTCCAGTAGTGATCAAAACACTATCCAATCTATCGATACCGTTTACAGCCAAGAAACTGGTAGGATTTGATTTGTATGGAGGAAGACAGATTTCTCTATGCATGAAAGATCTGTCCAGAAATTCACGTGAAGACAAAGGCACTTCGCATGGATTAGCTGACGGTGTGAATGAGAACAACACATCTTTGCCATTTGCCCTTATCATTTTATTCATCGGATACTGATACACCTGCGAAAAAGCAGCAAGCGATGAAATGGAAAAAAGTATGTTAAATAATATTCGTTTCATATTCATACTAAGTTAAAGACGCAATTTACTAAAATTAAAGAAATATCTAAGTATCAAAACAAACTTTTATTTCAATATATGTTAATTATCATTACATCGACATTTCGACGACATCTTCATTTTTAATCTAGAAAAACTCATTGTCTTAACATCAAGCATTAGCAATGAATTAGTTAGTAGTTCTCCGATCCCCGTAAAATATTTTATAACCTCAGTTGCCTGAATCGATCCTATTATTCCAACGGAGGCGCCAATCACACCACGTTTTCGAGCAGGTTCGTCATCTTCCTCGAAAAGACATCTATAACATGCTGTCGACGGGAGATGAGTAAACACTCGTCCACTGAATTCGGTAATAGACCCATGACAAAATGGCTTCTTCAGTTTAACACAAACGTCGTTAATCAAAAACTTCGTCGGATTATTGTCTGCACAATCTACGATGAAATCATACTCCTTTGCGATTGACCCGGCATTCTGTGAATCAAAGAAGAAATTGTAGGTCACAACTTCAGTCGCAGAATTCAATTCAGCGATTTTCTTTTTTGCAGAAATCACTTTGTCTACCCCGACAGAGGTCTCAGTATGAATTATCTGACGCTGTAGATTTGTAACGTCGACAACATCAGCATCAATCAAGCCTAATGTACCAATTCCAGCAGAGGCAAGATACATCGCAACTGGAGAACCTAAACCACCAACTCCAACAATCAAGACTTTCGCATCTGAAAGTTTCTTCTGTTCTTCATGTCCAAATCCTTCCAACAAGAAATGGCGTTCATAACGACTCTCTTCCATAGGCTACCAAGTATCGGATCCATAATTCAGATTGAAGGAAACCCTTAATCCAAAATTGGAGAACAACACGTTGCTGACAATTTTCTTATTAGAGATATAGCTACGACTTGACAAAATACTTTCTGTCACCAACTCAACCGGTACTGTCTTTGAGACAGTCAACAACGTATTGGTGTCGTATGTTTCAATCTCCTTGAAATGCTCATCCTTTGTTCTCTTTGCAGAAATACCTAGAAAAGCATAATCACAATAAGCGCCTACACTGATAGAATATTTATCATTGATAGGGAACGTGTATTGCAGATCTCCGGTAAACATCACAAAGACAGGCGTCTGTTTGAATGCACTCACCTGAGAAACGGTCTGGAATGTACCACAACCTAAAACCCACGAATCATCGACATGAACATCATAATCCGGATAATAGGCAGTCTGTATAATGTCGTCATCCTTCTGATCATATTTCACTTTCATCGGAACTCCGACCTTCAAACCGAATGAGCAATCAAAATTCTTCTCTTTAAAAGCAAACATGATTGGAACTTCCAACTGTAGATGTTCCATGTGCTCACTTACTCCACCAATGGAATATGTGTAGACTGTTTCATCATTCTCTGAATCAACAATTGTATACTCATCGGAGAATGCGCCAATCCCAGCATCAGATGTAGAGCGAACCATATCGATTCCGGTCTTGATACCGAAATACGGATTAAAAAAATATGAATAGTTTAATCCTATACCAAATCCAACATTCTGATCAAATGATACCATTCTTGAATTTGTTCTGAAACCAGACATTCCACCTTGTCCAAAAAAGGAGAAACGATGATGCATGAAAGGTACTGGTTTGTGTACTGTAGTTGAATCTATAAGTCGACCATCCAAATCCGGAAAGAACTGATAAGTATAGATCCAAGATCTTTTTCCAACATACATCTTAGGATCCTTAAGCAAAGAAGTTTGAACTGGTTTACGACGAGGATTACGAGCAGATACAGTTGATGTCGACATTAGCAAAAGCAATGTCGCCACAACTACCACGATACTCTTTATGTAATACACTCCTCTATTCATATCTATTCAATAACATTGACTATTTGACAATGTACTTGCCAGTCAAAACCTTTCCTGAAGTTGTAGTCAAACGAACCAAATAGTATCCTGAAGCTGTCATTCCAGGGATAACAATATCATTTGATGTTGCTGTAGAGTAATATACCCTGTCAGCTGTCATATTGAACACTTCAATTTCTGTTCCGATCACACTCTCTTCCTGGAAGTCGCAGACAATCACAACCGCCTGTAATTTTTCAGCTGGATTTGGCTGAGGTGTAATTGAATATCCCATCTGTCTGTTTACACAAACGATGTCTGACAAATATTCAGAACCACCTTCAACAATGATACCGACCTGATAACATCCCTCCAACTCCATGTCTTCTGTAAAGTATGAATCGTTAGTTGTAGAAACCAGCTCGTTATTCTTATACCAATTATACTTCACATTTGACTTAACCTTGAATGTATCGTCGTCAAAAATTTCGTCGTTGCAAACCAAAATCCAATTGTACTTGTTGACAAGAACTGGATAAGGGAAACACTTATTGACATTAAGCATCACATGAACGAAGCTATCACAACCCATCTCATCTGTCTTATATTTTCTGATAACCTCACTGGAATCATTGAATAAAACACCCTCATAAGTTATGTGCAAGCAGCTATCAATGTAGATTGTGTCGTGGACAGGCATAGTCAACTCTACATTTGTTGTAATGACACTACCACATCTATTGCTTGAAGGAACAGTATCGATGATGACTGTATCAGAAAGCAACTTCAAATTACGGAATGCTACAAAGCCCTTCTCCGATTCAAAACACTCAAATACATCCTCGTAAATATATGTTGGATGCTCAATGTGGATATCCTGAACCAAATTGTATGCACAACCGTCTACTGTAGTCTTAGTCACATTGATTGTTGTATCATTGTGAACATAGATAGGAAGTCCTCCATTGAAATCAGGATCGATGTAAACCACTTCATCACAACCAAAAACCGTATCACGAATATCGTCATCTTCCGGAGAAACAACATTAATTATGTTTGCAATGATTGTTCCACACCTGTTGTCAGAAGTTATCGTATCATAGATCACTGTGTCTGATTTCAAACGCAAATCACGGAATGATACATATCCTACTGTAGGGTCAAGACACACAAACTTCTTATTGTCGACATAAGAAGGATAACCGACCTTGATTTCCTGAGCGTAATGGTATTCACAACCACTTGCAGTAATCTTATCTACATTGATTGTAGAATCTCTGTGCACAAGAACAGGAATACCTCCATTGTAATCTTCATCAACAAATGTAACCTCATTACATCCGAACATTGTATCGTGTACGGTAGTCATGTCAGGCATGATCAAATTGACAATGTTTGCAATGATAGTTCCACATCTATTGTCTGAAGATACTGTATCATAAACAATTGTATCTGAAGTCAAATTCAAATCACGGAACTTGACATAACCGATTTCCTCATCAAAGCACTCTACAATATGCTTAGTAAGAGATGTTGGATGACCTACTTCAATTTTCTGGACGAACATGTATGGGCATCCATTCTCATTTATCTTCTCAACATAGATTGTAGTATCGTTGTGAACGTATATAGGCAAACCACCGTTGTAATCAACATCAACAAACTTAACCTCATTGCAACCAAACATGAAGTCCTTAGTGTTCTTAGAACGGTTGACAACGATATTAACATTGATAATACTATCACAATTATTGCGGCTCAACAATGTATCGCGGAAGAATACCGATGATCTGTAAATCTTGCCGTTTCTTTCAACAAAGTCACAAGACTCAATAATCTCAGTATGGTTATACTTTGGATATACCGTCAAAATATAATTGTGTGTAGTATCACACTTAGTTTCTCCGCTTACGGTCAAGCTAAATGAAGTTGCCTTCTCATTCTCTGATGTGTAAGTGTCACCACGGAAAGACAACTCACCACAACCAGTCTCATACATAGTATCACGTGGAGTCGGGATAATTTCCACATGCCATTCTTTATAGTTGCTACAACCTTCGGCATTAGCACCCAAAACCTGACGCCAAACTCCAGACTCGGTAAAGACATGAGGGAAATTATCATTCAAGCTATCGATAAGAGTTGTATCACCACAAGCAGTCAAAAGATGTACGCTTCCTGTCGATTTAGGAACCCTGATGTCGACAATGACAACGCTATCACAACCTGTCGCTTTCATCTTAAATGTATCTAGGAAGTGAACATCATCCTTGAAGATCATATCCATACCCTTGGAATTCTTGTAGATTACCGAGTCACAAGCACGTAGAGCATTTGTCTGACGTTGTGATTCAGGAATTGAATTGTTGATTGTGATGTTTGTTGTTCTGATAATACTATCGCAATCACAAATAGTACTCTTCAATGTATCATAAAGGACAACGCTCGATGTGATAACAGACTTTGTTCCCTTGAAATCTTCGTAAACAAACGAATCACACTCAACAATCTGTTCTACAGGCATTTTTCCTACACCATGGACTCTCAAGAACAACTTAGTCGTATCCATACAAGCCGGATAAGATTCATTAGGGTTCAAGAAAATCAACTCTGCAGAACGGATATCGGAAGTAGGTATTTCCTCTACATTTACTGGCTGGTTGTTGTAATTCCAAACCGGCACAACGGAATGATATTCCTTACAATGATCCTCTGAAAGGATTTCTGTCTTAACCGGAATAATAACAACCTCAGTCTCGGAATATACATGACATCCGAATTTAGTAACAGCAGTATCTCTTACAATCTGAGATTCCTCAACCCAAATTTGCTTACCGTTTTTCTTAGTGAATAGATAAGGTCCACAACTCTTGATTGTAGCCAACTGCTCATAACTGTCGTGACTAATATTGACCTTAACAGTACGAATGATACTATCACACTGACAAACTTTGTAGCTGATCTTATCTACAATCACATAACCATCATCAACGATCATTTCCTGATGACCGTCAAAGTACTTGTAAACGTAATTATCGCATGCATATACAACTGAATCAATCTTAATCGGCTCAACAATACGTACATTGTAAATCTTTTTATCTTCACACAACGTACCATTTGACAAAGGAATTTCAATCTTACCAGATGTTGTCAATGTTTCTCCATTCAAAGTAAACGATCCACATGTGTCAACATAGTAATTCTCAATTACCGACTTATTGATTGTAACCTTATATGGCTGAATTTGTGTACGACATGCCTTAAGAATATTTGGATCTTCCTTAGTTATAGTAAACTCAGCATCCTCAGTATATGTCTGACCTTCAATAATTGCCTCATTACACTCATTAACATCAATCAAGTCAAGAGTAGTTATATTCTCAACTGTAATTGTAGTTTTTCTGATGATACTATCACAATCACAGGCATCAGTTGTTTTGATTGTATCGATCACAACATGTTTACCTGCATCAAAAGTAGTCAACTCTCCCTTTGAATTAATGAATTCAAAAGGAGCACAACCTTGAGTATTGACTGTCTGAGGTGTTACTTTATGAATATGGACAAAAACCGTTCTCTTTGAAGAACATCCTGTTACAGAACTTATCTCATCCTTATAAACAGTATCTTTTTCAAAAATCACAGGTCTTCCAGACAAATTCTTGTAAACGACTCTTCCACAACCGTGGATAGTAGTATCGTTGAATGTTGTCGACTTACCGATTGTCACATGGTATGTCACTAATGTGTCATTATCACAAGCACCTACATTCAAACCGCTACGTGTTTCTACATAGTCGCCACTCTCTTTCCAAACTTTCGTTCTTCCTTTATACTCGTATGTATAAGGTCCACACCATGAAATATACTCTTCTCTTGTCGGCTGCTTACCAATCAAATCATGTTTGATTATAACTTTAGAAGGGCACTGACAATTTGGATCAAGAGATGTCACAAAAGTAGTATCTGATCTTGGCTCTGTTGAAGTACAGATACCTGTAGCACACTCATACTCGATCTCTTCGCACCATATTTTTGTCGTCACAACTGTATCTGGCACTGCAGCTTTAATATGATGTCTTTTAAGTTCATACAACATTCCACCAGGCACGTTAGCATCCGGCGTCATAATTGTATCAATTACGATCGTATCCTTTGTGTATGTTTTACCGTTATAAACAACAGGCTTACAACTCCAAAGTTCATCCTCGGTATTAGTGATTTTAATTGGAATCACATATTTAACATTGATCTTGATGCTATCACAATCGACATCAGAATATTTAACCTTATCAACAACCAACTCCTTTGGTGTCAATACATATTCCTTTCCTACACTTATAGTCTGTGGATCAATTCCACCTATAGGACTATAAGTATAGCTCATTTCTCCAAGCTTAAATACCTTCAACGAGTCGATTATACCCAAATTCGGATATAGTTTTATCTCCTGATAATCTGTTATACAACCAGTAGGATTTACGGTAGGACTCTTAAAAGTTCTGATAAAATATAACCCTGACTTGTCATATTTTTTACCGTCAATTTCAACTGAACTAACACCACAGTCTCCTTTTAAAAGCGGCAAGTATTGAACCTTTGATTCTAAAATATTAATTTTAACCTCATTACCTGCACTGTTTATAATTGTACCATTGTCTTTAGGAAAGTACCAACGTCCTTCATACAAAGCACTGTCACATTCTTCGATAATCTCAGGTTCAGAGGAAGATGTGCCGACACAAATTGTATCGATCTTTCCATAAGCCTTTTGAGCAGTAGGCAGATAAGATACAAAAGCTCTATAAACAGTAGTCTTCGACTTAGAATACTGATAATTGCATGAAAAATCTATCTTATTACCATTAGTAGTATTCTTAATATCCTTTACTTCAGTCCATGAACCATTTCCGACCTTTACCTCAATACCGAATCCCCATGGCTCGTTAACTTGATCGTCTGTAATATATTTCAATCTACCATTCAAAGTAGAATTACTACCTACTTCAGTATGAGCCATAGTATAAATACCCGGATGGCAGAATGGATCAACATCATAATTTTCGTTTACCATGAATCTAAGGACAGGCAATGTATCATTCATAAACTCAACATCCTCCCTCCACTGATTCTTACCAGTAAGATTCATAATATGATAGTCTCTCAGAATCTCAGCCAAACATCCGCTGCGCATAAAATCACTGGTTGCGACAAGAAGTTTATGTGACTCTTTATACTGAGAAGAAAAATCTTCTCCGTCTTTAAGATATGGAACAAAATTTTTGCCATAACCGTTATCATGACAATACATTGATTCATAAAAACGTTTTGGACTCTCCTTTTTCGCATCTCGTCCGACAAAGAAATCAACATTGTCACGTTCATTTTCAAGAACCTTAACATTTGGATAAGAATAGCAATTCTTGACTACAATAGTTGCATCTTCGGTAACGATACCTACAAGTCCACCAAATACAGTTGCTTTCCATGTCTTTCCATCGTTATCAAAAGCAGAGAAACAATTAATGAATGTACCATTGCTACATTTTCCACATAAACCTCCTGAGTTTGTAATCGAGAATGTCACTCCAAGAGTACCGATTTTTCCGTTAAATCCACAATTTTCCAAAACGCCTGCGTTGTTCTCACCGACCAATCCACCGACATATACATTACCATTAAGGATAACATCATAAGCAAAACAGTCTTTTATATCTCCAGAGTTTACACCACAAAGTGAACCAACACTTTCTGCTCCACTTGTCGGACTAAACTCACAATGTTTTACACTGCAATTAGTAATAGTGGCATCAACATTATTAGCAGCAATGGATCCGAAAGAAAAATGGCCGATACCATATACTTTTGAATTTACAACATGACAGTTGACAATATCTGTATTTATAGCTTCGGATGTCAAGAAAGAAAAACCGGAAACCTTAAGTCCGTTCTGTGAAACTTGCATCTCCATATCAAAACCATCAAGATTAAGATTTTTAATCACAGACTTTGTGCCACCGCTTTTACCTACCCTACCGAACATTGACATATAATAATTTTTGGTAGCGACAGGATTAGGCATCTTATCTTTTTTTATTATCCAATTAGATACGGTAAAACCACCTCCATCGTACTCACCATAGAAACTATTTAAATTGGTAGTTGGCAAACGTAAAGCACTTCTGCTCCAGTTATTAGCCGAAAGTGGCAACGGCGGCCTTCCTGTCGCAGCTGACAAAACTGACAAATCAATATCCTTTGTCTGTTTTACATATAAATAGCTATTGTCTTTTGCAATGATATCTCTTAGTTCAGGTAAATCAGAAGGTTCATCAATTATGTAAGGTGTATCCTGTGAACCGTTTCCTGTTAATGCCGCGAATGTATTTGTAGTAAATGACAACAAAAATAGCAGCACTGCAATTATACGGAATGAGTGCATATTAAGTCCTTTTATATTAAGTTCCTTGTCCATATTTCTAAGCAATTTACTTTAACATGCAAATATATGATAAAAAACAAAGCATATCAACATACATATTATAAAGTTATCAACGAAATTATCAACAATCGCAATATTTATCAACAATTGATCTTCAACGACAGAAAAGCGGTATACATTTTGAGATAATAAACAATATAATTATAAGGTATTTTCACGAGAAAATGTAAAATTTTCTTAAATTTGCACAAAATTGGAATACTATGGCAAACAGTAATTTCGTAGACTACGTTAAGATTCATATCAGAAGTGGAAGAGGCGGCGGTGGTTCGGCTCATCTTCATCGCGAGAAATTCACACCTAAAGGTGGTCCCGACGGTGGAGACGGTGGACGCGGAGGACACATCATCATTCGTGCAAGCAAGGATTATTGGACTTTGCTTCACTTGAAGTATGACCGTCACATCTTTGCCGGAAACGGTATGAGCGGAAGCCATAGTAGAAGTTTCGGTGCCGACGGTGCTGATAAAGTCATTGAAGTGCCTTGTGGTACGGTTGTTTATGACGCTCAGACTGGTGAATATCTAATGGATGTAACTGAAGACGGCGAGCAGAAGATCCTTCTTAAAGGTGGGCGTGGTGGTCTAGGAAACTGGCACTTCAAATCTGCTACCAACCGTACTCCACGTTTTGCTCAGAGCGGTGAGCCTGGTCAGGAGCGTATCGTAATCCTTGAGTTGAAGGTTTTGGCGGATGTCGGTTTGGTCGGTAAGCCAAATGCAGGAAAAAGCACACTGCTTTCATCAATCTCAGCAGCAAAACCAAAGATCGCTGATTATCCGTTTACCACCCTAGTTCCAAACTTAGGTATCGTTGCCTATCGCGATGGAAAGAGTTTCTGTATGGCTGATATTCCAGGAATCATTGAAGGTGCCAGTGAAGGAAAAGGTCTTGGATACCGTTTCTTGCGTCACATCGAAAGAAATGCGATCCTTTGCTTCTTGGTCCCAGTCGACACAAACGATATCGTAGAAGAATATCATACTCTTTTGAAAGAGCTTGAAGCATACAACCCTGAACTTCTTGAAAAACAACGTGTTCTATGTCTTTCTAAGTCGGATATGCTAGACGACGAATTGAAGGAATTGATAGCAGAGCAGTTGCCGAAAGATGTCAAGTGCTGCTTTATTTCATCCGTTGTCGGTACTGGTTTGATGCAGCTTAAAGATACTCTTTGGGAGATGATCCAGAACAATACTCACGAGGTCGAGACAATCACACACCGTAATCTTGATGCTGACAAGATCCGTAACGACTTTGACGACGATGATGATTTCAGCTACGTCGACGAATCTCCTAACGATGCTGATTTTGATGAGTACGAGTGGGATGAGGAGCTATACGACGAGGTCATGAACGGTAAGACTCCATCTAAGTTCATGGAACAGGAAGTTGAAGGTGATGATGAGGAGGAACTTGTTGATTATGTAGAAGATGAAGATGATGAAGAAATTGTCGACTACATTGAAGAAAAGTAAAATGTAAGAAGTAAAAAGTAAAAAGTAAGAAGGGAAAGACTAAGATATGAAAGCAATTAAGTTTTTAAGAAATATCGCAGCTGCATGCCTATTGTTCTCATTGGCAAACTGTAATAACGTCAAAAAAGAGCCACAGGCTGTAGAAGAGACTGAGGACATTAGCAATTTGAGTAAGTTCGACGGATTTGACATCTTAGTTCCAGAAGGCTATACATCAACTACTTATCCTTTCCCAACAATTCCATTGGTTTTGGAGAAGGGAGAAGATATCATGATTGATGTCACAAAAGCAAATACACAGGAAGAATTCAAGACTTTTGCTGAGAATCTTCTTAATTCAGACTCTCAAGAATATCCAGAATTCCGTTTAATCGAAATCTCTAAGCAGGATAATGTAGTTGAGTTCATTTTCTCAGCAAAGACAGATGAAGAGGAATTCTCTAAGATTTCAAGAATTGTCAACGCTAAGGATGGTCTAGTCTACAGAGTTAACGGAGACATTGTTCCTGGTCAGAGAGACTCAGTAATTGCAATCGTCCGCAGTTTTCGTCCTACTGATTTCAAGGTAAACACAAAGATTCTTGATAAGATAAGCGACATTGCAAGTCAGGAGTCTGAAAAGATTGAAAATGAACTTCAAACTGAAGAAAACGCACAATGAAAATAGAAATTTTCGTTTTCAACCCGATTTCAGAGAACACAATTGTAGTGATCGACGAGACCACTAACAAATGTGCTGTCATCGATGCCGGATGTCGTAGCAGAATGGAGAAAGTGAAGTTGAAGAAATTCATTGAGCAGAATGGTTTGACTCCAGTCGCCCTTCTAAATACACATCTTCATTTCGACCATATCTACGGCAACAAATTCATGCTTGAGACTTTTGGTCTAAAGACATACGCAAGTGCTAAAGATCAATTCTTTATAGACACATTCGTAGATCAGCTTAACCTGTTCGGAATGCCGACAGACGAACCGGCTCCTGAGATCGGAACAAAGATCAAGGAGGGCGACGTGATCGAGGTAGGAAACATCAAGTTGAAAGTTATCGAGACTCCAGGTCATAGTGCAGGAAGCGTTTGTTTTTATGCAGAGGCAGAGAAAGTTTGTTTCACTGGCGACACAATCTTCAAGCAGTCGGTAGGAAGAACAGATTTTCCTACTGGAAGCCAACGTGAAATTATGGAGAGCATCACAGGCAAGCTATTGAGATTGCCAGACGATACAATCCTATATCCTGGTCACGGAGAGTCAACTGACGTGGCTTGGGAGAAAATGAACAATCCATATTTGGAGTATTAAAATGCAGAATTTTGAAGATAAATGGATAGAGGTCATCCGTCGTGCAGAAACGACGGATGCTCTTTTTTGTATCTTCAAAAAAAGAGGTGTAGCGACGCAATTCTTTGCATCAAACGCATCACAATTAAGCAGTTACAATCCAAATGCAGATGGTTTCATCTTGTCTTCATTCAATGATGGTGAACTAAAGATGATTCCTAACGACATCACATTCAATCTTGAATCCGAATCCGACATTGCAAGATTTGACATTTATTTAAGTCAACGCAAGCAGTTGGAACCGAAGTGTCAGGCATCTGAGTCGACTACAGAAAAAGAGTACGGAGAAGCATTTGATAAAGTGATGCAGAAATTGCAGTCGAAAGAGGCCGCAAAGATTGTTTTGTCGGCCAAACAAAGCATCAAATCAGCCACATCTCCTTTCAAAATTTTCAATAACATAGCTTCAAAAGAAAGTTATGAATTCGCCTACCTACTCCACTTGCCCAACGGAGAGACGTGGATAGGCAACACACCTGAAATATTGCTTCAGAAAAGAGCAGGTTCATATTCTACAATTTCCCTTGCAGGAACAATCGCCAACGATGGCAAACAGCAGTGGAAAGAAAAGGAAATACGTGAGCAGCAAGTCGTAACAGATTATATTACTGAATGTTTGAAAGAGAAATGCAACGACATCATCGTCGGCAAAACACATTCAAAAGCAGCGGGGTTGATCCAACATCTTTGCACTGACATTTCTTTCGAATCAACAGAATCATTATCCACATTAATCAATCTGCTCCACCCCACACCAGCTGTACTTGGATATCCAACGCAGACTGCATTATCTGTCATCAAGTCGGCCGAGAAGCATCAACGTGAACTATATTCTGGAGTTGTAGGATTTCAATCTGCATCAACAAATGAAGCAGATGTATTCGTCAACCTTCGTTGCGGAAAAATAATCGGAAACGACATCACTCTATTCGCAGGTGGAGGTATAATGCCAGACAGTACCAAAGAGAACGAATGGAAAGAGGTCCAGATGAAATTCGAATCAATCAAGAAAGCTTTCTTTGAATAAAAAACCGCAACAGTCAACACTATCGCGGTTTTATTTTAGATCATTACAAAATTTATTGTAGTATTTTTACTATTATTTCACAACTTCATAACCAAAGCTATCGACAACTGCAGTCATCTGCTCCATCGTCATGCTTTTGCCCTCTTTGAATTTGATAGTAACCAAACCAGAATTATGATCCACCTCACACTCTTCCACCT
Source organism: Paludibacteraceae bacterium (assembly GCA_045629285.1). Taxonomy (GTDB): domain Bacteria; phylum Bacteroidota; class Bacteroidia; order Bacteroidales; family Paludibacteraceae; genus UBA1723. The sequence goes on from JAZQQY010000035.1 coordinate 87,175, forward strand.
CATCGTTGCTTAGGAATCCATTCTTCACGTTACCTGCACAATGGCTGCAACACATACCCTTAACCTTTAACTCAACTATTTTTGATTCTTGAGATTCATGCCCATGGCAGTGACACTCTCCTTCATGACAGTGACAATCATCACCGTCGTCATCATGCTCATGGCAGTGACACTCTCCATCTTCATGATCGTGATCATGGCAACAACCACAACCACAGCCACATTCACCGTGATGGTGGTGACCGTTAGCCCAAGCCTTGATCAAAAGAATCACGAATACTACACTACATACAATACTGAACCACTCAGAATGTCCCTCTTCACAACAATCTACAACTGCTTTCATTGAGCTTACGTCGAACCAGCTAACAGGCAAAGCATAATCCATGATCAAACCGAAACCGATTGCGCCAAGCACGATAGAGACGATATAAAGTATAGTCTGTTTTTTACCGAATGCCTTATTAATCACAAGCATAGAGGCAGTGTTGATTGCAGGACCAGCCATCAAAAGAACGAATGCAGCACCAGGAGTCATACCCTTCATCATCAACGAAAGTGCAATTGGAATCGAACCAGTAGCACAAGTATACATCGGAATCGCAATGACAAGAACAATCAACATGTTCAAGAATGGATAATCCTGTAGAGCAGCAAAGAAATCGTCTGGAACAGCCACAGTAATCAACGCCGAAACCAACAAACCGATAACCAACCATTTACCTACATCCTCAAGCAACTCGTCAAATGCATATTTAAAGGCGATTTTCAACTTTTCCCAGAATGTACGATTCTTGGATTCTTCTTCCTTAACAACCACATCCGACTCCTTTTCATCCTTAAACGCCATATCAGTCACAACACCACCGATCAAACCAGTTACCAACGCAGCTATAGGTCGGATGATTGCAAAAGGCAACCCAAGTAGAGAATATGTCGCAAGTATGCTGTCAACACCAGTTTGAGGAGTCGAAATCAAGAATGAAGTGCAAGCTCCGCGTGAAACACCACTTTTTCTCAACGAAACAGTTGTAGGCAATACACCGCACGAACAAAGCGGAAGCGGCACACCAAGCAAAGTCGAATATAAAACTGATTTGAATCCAGGCGTTTTAAGATGCTTGGCAAATAACTTCTGTGGAATAAATGCGTAAAGCAAACCGGCTATAAAAAAACCGAGAAGTAGGTATGGCGCCATCTCAAGGACCAATGCCCATAATGAAGAGAAAAACTGCATCATAATATTTTTACTTTTTAATTACCATTTTTCTTGTTTACGATGCAAAAGTATTGGTTCTCTTATGCAACTTGGTTGCAAAAAAGATTTTTTTGACAGTTAAGATGACAAATACCTAAAAAACGATGACAAAATTCAACAATAATTATATATTCGCTAGAAATAATTAAGCAACTTTAAGAAAATGATAGCCATCATCATAATCTGTATCACTTGTGTGGTTTCAATCTTTGCATTCAACAATAAGGAACTGTTTGACATATTATCATTCAGACCATATCAGGTAATACACAAGAAAGAATACTACAGATTGATAACCAACGGATTCATTCATGCAAATTGGGAACATTTGTTTACCAACATGCTTGTATTGTATTTCTTCGGACCATACCAAGAAGCACTTTTCGGCAGTATAGGATATATAGTTTTCTATATTCTAGCGATTCCAGCAGCGGATATGTATTGTTTATATAAATATAAGGATGATCCACACTACTCTGCAATAGGAGCCTCTGGAGCCGTCAACGCCGTATTGTTCTCGTTTATCATGATGCATCCATGGTCGACAATAGACATATTTTTTGCAATTCCCGTCAAATCAATATTTTTTGCAGCTCTATATCTGACATATTCGACGTATATGGCGAAAAAAAATATGGATAACATCGGTCATGAAGCTCACATTTCAGGAGCCTTATTCGGAATTCTATTCACGATTCTTATTGTACCGAATGCCATAGACACTTTCATTTATAAGTTGATGAATTAAAGAATCAATGAGCATTAAATGGTTAAAAAAATTCACACATATTCATAAAATATCCACTTTGTATCGTATTGGGATTTCATCACTATTGTCCTTGTATTTATTTCTATTGTTTGTTTCTGTAGTTTACTATTTATTATAATGATAATTGTTACTCTTATACGGTCGTGGCTTGTTAAAAATATCTAAAACGTATTCAGATTTCACATTTACGATTAAAACGATTCAAAGATTTTGTTAAATTTGTAAACATATAAAGCAAGTATAACATCTAATATTAGGAGGACACGATTATGGTAGATACATGTTTAGAATGGTTCAATAATTTGGAACCAGGCATTAAGATTTATTGGATAATTGCGATAGTGTCATCCACAATATTTGTCATCCAGACACTCTTATCATTAATAGGGATTGGAGATTTCGACATGGATCTAGACTTAAATGGTGGTGATGCATTAGATGCAAGTGGTTTTTCAGATCTATTGTCGGTAAAAAATGCAACAAACTTCCTTTTAGGAGTTGGTTGGGCAGGAGTATTTTTTTATGACAGAATTGAAAATGGACTCTTACTTGGACTATTTGCAATTTTATGCGGTTCAGTATTCGTTGCCGCATTCGTCTATGTATTCAAGAAGATGATGAAGCTAGAGTCCAACGGAGCATTCGACATCAATACAGCAGAGGGAAGAACATGTGACGTATACTTGAGGATTCCAGGAAACAGAAGTGGAAAAGGAAAGGTACAGATCAGTTTCGACGGATCAGTTCAGGAGCTGGACGCTGTGACAGACGGAGAAATGATTCCAACTGGAACAAAAGTAGTGGTGATGGAAGTTTTGAACAACAACATCTTACACGTAGAGAAACTATAAAATATTAGGATTCAAACGAATAAAACAATAAACAATAAATTTATGGAACTAATTTTCATTGGAATTGCGGTATTAATCGGTTTGGTAGCCGCACTAGTCAATCGATACCGTCGTTGTCCATCAGACAAGATTTTGGTAGTTTACGGAACACAGAGTGGCAGCAAGAGTGCGAAATGCGTACACGGTGGAGGTACATTCGTATGGCCGATCATTGAGGACTACGCTTATCTATCGTTGACTCCTATCGGAATCGATGCAAACTTGACAAATGCATTGTCAAAGCAGAACATCCGTGTAGACGTGCCATGTCGATTCACAGTCGGTATCAGTACAGAGCCCGACACTATGCTTGCTGCTGCAGAACGTTTGCTTGGACAGAGTGCGACACAGATTCAGGAGTTGGCAAGAGATATTCTATTCGGTCAGTTGCGTCTAGTTATCGCTACAATGAGTATCGAGGAGTTGAACTCAGACCGTGACAAGTTCCTTGAGGCTATCACAGCAAACGTCGAGGTTGAGTTGAAGAAGATCGGTTTGAAGCTTATCAACGTAAACGTAACCGATATCAAGGACGAGAGCGGATATATCGAGGCTCTAGGACAGGAGGCTGCTGCAAAGGCTATCAATGAGGCAAAGGTTCGCGTGGCTGAGCAGGAGAGAAACGGAGAGATCGGTAAGGCAGACGCAGATCGTGAGACTCGTATCAAGACAGCAGAAGCAAATGCAGCAGCTGTAAAGGGAGAGAACGAGGCAAAGGTCAACATCGCACAGTCTGATGCCGCTCGTCGTGAGGCAGAAGCAGAGGCTCAACGTAAGGCGACTGCAGCTGAGAAGGTGGCACAGGCCAAGGCACTAGAGGAGGCTTACGCAGCAGAGCAGAAAGCCGAGGAAGCACGTGCTGATCGTGAGCGTTCGACACAGACAGCCAACGTCATCGTCGCACAGGAGATTGAGAAGAAGAGATTGGTGATCGCTGCAGAGGCAGAGGCTGAGCAGAAGAGAGTTAACGCCAAGGGAGAGGCAGACGCCATCTTCGCTAAGATGGAAGCAGAAGCCAAAGGTTTGTACGAGATCCTTACTAAGCAGGCAGAAGGTTACGACCGAATGATCCAGGCTGCAGGTGGAGATGCGACAAAGGCATACACACTATTGCTACTAGAGAAGCTTCCTGAGTTGGTTAAGACACAGGTTGACGCAATCAAGGGCATCCAGATCGACAAGGTTACTGTTTGGGACAACGGTGGTGGAAACGGCGATGGCAAGACAAGTACAGCCAATTTTCTATCAGGTTTGATGAAGAGCGTTCCCCCATTGCAGGAGTTGTTCGATCAGGCAGGAATGAGTCTACCAGAGTATTTGGCTAAGAAAAACGAAGAGCAAAATACAGTAGAGGCGGTAGAAATCAAAGAGGATAAAAAATAATCATTACTGATTTCATAAATCTCATTTTATTTTTATTAACCCGAGACGTAGCTTGCTACGTCTCAAATTTATTTTAAAAGAAGCCTCCAATTGTTTTGTTCCACTCTCCCCTTTTTGTTTGTGATTAATAATATTTTTATTACTTTTACTGAAAATTTGAAAAGATACTTCATCATGGACAATTTTGTAACGTTAGCGATACATACCGAATTGAAGGCTCAGATACTTGTACATGTTCTAAAAGCAAATGGCATCGACGCTTTCACTGAAGAGGTGAATCAGTTTTTTCCTTCACTCACAGCAAGTTTCAGAGTGAAGATTGCGGAAACCGACTTGCCCAAAGCATTGTCTATCGTTGAAAGTATTGATTTGGAGGAAGCGAAAAAGGTATCTCAGTCAGAAGTGAACAACCGTAGAGTAATACTTCTTCCATTCGACTATACACCTACTAGCGAAAAAGCATTCCCGTTAGCATTCTCATGGGCCCAAGCAATCAATGCAGAGATTGAGATGGTCAATGTATACTCAACAGAGGAGACAGAAAACCGTACAATTTTGAACCGTATGTTCGAGCTTGACAAGGATGCTCTAAGAGAACGAGTTGAACGTACCCACACAGAAGCGAAGGAGAAAGCTGAAAAGTATGGTGAAGAGATCAAGAAAAGAATCGAAGCAGGAGAGCTTGCAGATGTCAAGTTCAAGTGTATGGCATTTGAAGGTGTTGCCGAAGAGCAAATCATAAAATACTCTTCGATTCTTCGTCCAGAGATGATCATCATGGCAACAAGAGATAAGAACAAAAAAGAAGTCGACATGATCGGCAGCGTAAGTGCGGAAGTAGCAGACGGAGCGCCTATCCCTGTATTTGTCGTCCCAGAGAATTCGGATTTCAACAGTGTAGACAAGGTGCAGAACATCTTGTTTATCACCAACTTCGAAGACCGTGATTTGACAGCATTCGCAAAGATGATGGCTCGTCTTTCATTCAAAGAAATCTGTGTCACTCTTGTACATTTCCGTGAATCAGGAGCCAACAACACTTGGAATGAAATCAAGCTTGAAGGAATCAAGAGCTATTTTGCAGAGCACTACCCTACTGCAAAAGCGGAGTCTGCAATCCTAGACGGAGATAATCCTAGCAAAAGTCTACAGGAATATATAAAGAATAAAAACATATCTGTGTTGTCGATGACTACACACAGAAGAAATATGATATCACGAATCATCAGCACAAGTACTGCAAGAAGAGTGGTATTCGAGGGACAAATTCCAACATTGGTGTTCCACGCATAAAATGAAGATAAACAAGAAAATGAGACTCAAACTACTAGCTGGAGGAGCCGCATTGGCAGTCGCCGCGTTATGTACACAGTGTATGATTGCCAACGACAACGTGGAGAATGATTTTACAACGGGAGCTGCATGTGCTGTGCATCCATCACAAATTTACATTGCGCCATCCATTCCGAGTCATATTGAATTTTGCGGAGAAAAATTAGAGTTGAAAAACTACTACATGCGCGAGCGTTTTGATAGAGAATTGCTAAGTTTCAGCTATTTCCATTCAAGTATTTTCTTGATGATCAAGCGTTCAAACAGATATTTCCCTATCCTTGAAAAAATTTTGAAGGAAGAAGGAATTCCTGACGATTTCAAATATTTGGCAGTTATCGAGAGCTGTTTGGATCAGCGTGCTTTGTCACCGACAAAAGCAGCCGGAATCTGGCAGATCATGGAGCAGACAGGTAAAGAAGCTGGTCTGATGATCACTCCCGATGTAGACGAGCGTTACAACCTTGAGAAAGCTACTCGTGCAGCTTGCCGACACTTGAAACAGTCTTATGACGCAACTGGAAGCTGGACACTTGCCGCAGCTTCTTACAACACAGGTAGAGCAAGAGTTGTTCGCCAAATGGAGGCTCAACAGACAAAGAATTTCTTCGACATGCAGTTTAGTGAGGAGACAAACCGCTACGTCTACAGAATTCTGTTGGCAAAATACGTTTTGGAAGATCCTTCACGTGTTGGTTTCTACACAACAAGAAACGAGTTGTATTTTCCAGTCGAAACATTTGATGTTCAAGTAGATACAGCTATTACAAATTTGACTGAATTTGCAAAGTCATACGGTTTGACACTACAGATATTGAAAGACAGCAATGCATGGATGAGAGACAACAGTCTGAAAAAACATCCAGGCAAAACTTTCACAATCAAGGTGCCTAAAAAGGATTGCATAAATCTTCCACCGTCGCAACAACCTGTACACAACCAGAAATGGATTCAGTGTGTACCGGCTCATTTGCAGAATGTGGGGCAAAGATTTCAGGAGTATAACAAATAGCTTAGAGATTAGAGATTAGAGCTCAGAATATAAATAATAAAGCCCGGCAAATTTGTCGGGCTTTATTTAACGCTAATGCTTTATTTCTTCTTAACCAAAAGTTTCCAATCACCCCATTTCCTAAATCTTATAGAATCTCTAGTTGGACTGAACGAAACATCCAAATCATCATAAAAACATTGAAAGAAATCATGTGGTTTGGCTTCAAAAACAGATTTATAGTTGTTTTCAGCCGTACAAATCAAATGTTTTCCGTCATTCTCAAATTTAAGAATAAGGCTATCACATTGATAGTCACCTACATATTCATTCAGTTTAATACTATCCAAATCCAAAACAGTCAAACTTGGAATAGGAAAATCCTCTCCTTTTAACGCTTGATTCATTGTCCAATCAATAGTGCCAGCATTAATTCCCATTCCATTATATAAAATAGTTGTAACTACACCATCTTCATACTTCATGTAAGACGTAAATCTCTCCATTCTACCGCTATGTGAGAAATTACAAATAGATTTACTAGAGTCAACGAATAATCCACATCCATAACCGTCTACGAAATCCATCATTTGCGAATGTACATATTCACCCCAAGCCCCATTAGCCAATGAATAAGCATATTTCTGAAGATCTTGATTTGTAGAAATAATTGAGCCACTTCCTAGTGCAGCAGTAGGATGCCAATACTCTTCTTTAATCCACTCACCACTAAACTTATAAGATTTAGAATTCAAAGACCTACTTGAGCTACAGAATGTATTTTTTAGACCAATAGGGTTAACTATCTGTTCATCAATCAAATCAGCATAAGGCTTTGAATAAATCTGCTCAAGTATATAAGTCAATAGCACGTAATTAGAATTGCTGTATCTGAACATCTCGTTTGGCTCAAAATGAGTTTTCTGTTTTGCTATACGCTCCACCATTTGAGCTTTGGTCTGTTGCGAAGTTGTCCATTCAAAATTTTCTTCCTTCATCTCCACATCATTTAAGTAATCAAATAACCCACTACGGTGATGAAGCAAATGATAGATAGTTATCTTGTCCGCATTAGGAATATTAGCTTCAGGGAAAAACTTGATAAGTTTGTCATCCATAGAAAGCTTACCAGACTCAATCGCTTTCAATGTCAAAATTGCAGTGAACGACTTAGAAATAGAGCCGATCTTAAAAAGAGTCGTGTCTGTGATTGGTGTTTTTGTCTCGACGTCGGAATATCCCATATTCTTCGAAAAAATCAAAGAATCACCCTTGGTAATCATAATAGATCCCATAAGACGTGGAGAAACAGAATCGAAATAAACCTCAAGGTCTTTAAGATTACGACCTGTGTTCGATGATTTTTTAGTAACAGTCGACTTATCATCAACCTGATTACTTGATGTGCATGATGCTCCACATAATATGGCAGTCATCAACGGAATAAACAATCTGTATTTCATTGGCATTAATTAATTATCATTTTCCAATTCATCAATAACATTATCATCCTTTGCAAACATACTCAATAATTTTCGTTATTCAATATTTTAAATTTATTTTTGCATCAAATAAAAAAATAATGCAATGGTTTTAGACAAATTATCTGAAGCATCTAAATATTACTCGCTTCACCCAAAATTCAAAATCGCTTTCGATTATATTTTCTCTCACGATTTTAAAGATATCCCTGGAGGAAGCAAAATAGTTGTCGACGACGATGTACGCATCAACGTCGACGAGCCAACTCTTCGTGCGAAAGAGGATGCTCTACCTGAAGCTCACGATCTTCATATCGACATTCAGGTGCCAATCGTAGGCGAAGAGACTTGTGGTTTTATTCCACGCTCAGAGTGTAAAACTATTGACAGACAAAGTGTTGAAAAAGACTATGTTATCTACAAAGAGATGTCTACAGGTTATTTTCGTTTGACTCCAGAAGATTTCGTAATCTTCTTTCCGTCTGATGGCCACGCTCCTGTAATCGGCAACGGATATGAGAAAAAAATCGTGGTAAAAATCAAATTATAAGACTTACAATTTGCCATTTAAACAACGATTCTGTAAATTCGTTGTGAAAAACTTAATATGGAGGATTGACTATGGATATGCTAAACTTGGTAAAGTATGACCAGCAACTAAAGCCGTTTGAGAATGCTTTGGTAGGTAGATATAAGCACTTTATGTGGAAGGAATCGCAGTTGGTAGGCGATAAGGAAAACCTAGCCGACTTCGCATCCGGTTATCTATATTTCGGTTTGCACAAAATCGGAAAGAAATGGGTTTTACGTGAGTGGGCGCCTAATGCCACAGCAATCTACATCATTGGTGAATTCAATGGCTGGAAGGAAGATGAAGCATATTCATTGAATCGTAAGGATAATGGTGTTTGGGAAATTGAGTTGCCAGAATCGGCAATGAAGCATCAGGATCTTTACAAGCTTAAGGTTCACTGGAACGGCGGCGAAGGAGAGCGTATTCCTGCTTGGTGTCGACGCGTGGTGCAGGATGATAACACAAAAATCTTCTCTGCACAGGTTTGGGCTCCTGAAAAAGCGTACAAATTTAAGATTAAGCAGTTTAAACCCAATGTCGCTCCGCTTCTAATCTACGAATGTCACATCGGCATGAGTGGTGAAGAGGAGAAGGTAAGCACATATAATGAGTTCCGTGAGAAGATGCTACCTCGCATCGTGGCAGACGGATACAACTGTATTCAGATCATGGCGATCCAGGAGCATCCATACTACGGCTCTTTCGGATACCACGTGTCAAGCCTATTCGCACCATCTTCACGTTTCGGTACTCCAGAAGAGTTGAAGCAATTGATCGACGAGGCTCACCAGAATGGTTTGGCTGTGATTATGGATATCGTTCATTCTCATGCAGTTAAGAATCAGGTAGAAGGACTTGGTTTGTTTGACGGTACTCCATACCAGTATTTCCACGACGGTTATCGTAGAGAGCATCCACAGTGGGATTCTCTATGTTACAATTATGAGAAACCTGAAGTGCTACACTTCTTGCTTTCAAACTGTAAATATTGGCTTGACGAATTCAAATTCGATGGATTCCGTTTCGACGGTGTCAGCTCAATGCTATTCCTAGATCACGCAATGGGCAACGTCTTCGGTGATTACGGCAACTATTTCAACGGCAATCAGGACGGCGATGCTATCTGCTACTTGACTTTGGCCAATAAACTGATCCATCAGGTTCATCCTTACGCAATCACAATTGCTGAGGAGGTTAGTGGAATGCCAGGCGTCGCAGCAAAAATTGAAGACGGAGGTATGGGATTCGACTATCGTCTTGCAATGGGTATTCCTGATTTCTGGATCAAGATGATTAAAGAGGTTAAGGATGAAGAGTGGAAACCAGGACACATCCTTTGGACTCTAACTAACCATAGAGCGGAAGAGAAAACTATCAACTACGCAGAGAGCCACGACCAGGCATTGGTAGGCGACAAGACAATCATTTTCCGTCTTGCCGACGCAGATATGTACTGGCACATGTCGAATCTGTTTGAGAGTTCATATATGGTGGATCGTGCGATTGCACTCCACAAGATGATCCGTTTGATCACGCTAGCCTCTATCAACGGAGGTTATCTAAACTTCATGGGTAACGAATTCGGTCACCCAGAGTGGATTGATTTTCCTCGTGAAGGAAACGGATGGTCATATAAATACGCACGTCGCCAATGGCATTTGGTAGACGATAAAGACTTGAAATACAAGTATCTTGGCGACTGGGACAAGGCAATCATCAAACTTGTCAGCAGCATTCATAAGTTCAATCAAGTGCCAATTGAGGTGCTATGGGACAAGAGCGACGATCAGGTACTTGCATTCAGAAGAGAAGAATTGGTATTCGTATTCAACTTCCATCCATACAAGTCGTTTACAGACTACGGAATTCTTGCACCGGCAGGAAAATACAGCATGGTAATGTCATCCGACTCTAAGCAGTTTGGTGGATTTGGCCAGGTTGACGAAAGCCAGGAGCACTTCACAATGGAAGATACAAGCCATACATCAGCAGGCAAGGAGTGGTTGAAACTTTACATTCCTGCACGTTCATGCATGGTACTAAAATTAGAAAGATAAAATAGTGGAAAACATACAGTTGCCTGACGATTTCATTGCAGACTTGCGTGAGTATCTACCAGCCGAACATCAACAGTTGATAGATGCCTTGGCTACAGAGCCAGTATCCAGCATTCGTTTGAACAGACGAAAACTAGATACTGTAAATCCATCGTTGGATAAGGTAAAATGGTGCGAAGACGGTTTCTATCTAAACGACCGTCCTACATTCACTATGGATCCCCTATTCCACGCAGGAGCCTACTACGTACAGGAAGCAAGTTCAATGGCAGTCGGACAAGTGTTCAAGCAGTATATGACTGATACAGATAGTCCTGTGGTGCTTGATTTATGCGCTTCACCAGGAGGAAAGACTACTCATTTGGCATCTTTATTGGATGGCAACGGATTCTTGCTCAGCAATGAAGTCGTAAAAACACGTACAAAGACATTATGCGAAAATGTCGCTAAATGGGGATTCGCCAACACTGCAGTTTGCTCGGTGATGCCATCATCATTCACAGAATTGACAGGTCTGTTTGACATGATTCTCGTCGACGCTCCTTGTTCAGGCGAAGGAATGTTCAGAAAAGACGAAGTTGCTGTTTCGGAATGGAGCAGAGCCAATGTCAAGATGTGTGCAGAAAGACAAAGGACTATTTTGTCTGATGTATTTCCAGCACTAAAGGAAGATGGCATTTTGATCTACAGTACATGTACGTTCAATCCTCACGAAGATGACGAGAATGCACAATGGATTGCAGATGAACTTGGAGCAGAAGTGTTAGACATTGATTTTCCAGAAGATAGCGGAGTCTCAAAAGATAAATGCGGTTATCATTTCTATCCTCACAAGACAAAAGGTGAAGGGTTCTATATAGCTGCCTTCCGTAAAACTCAGCCAGAAGACGAAATTTCAATTCGCACTAAACAAGACAAAAAGAAAGGCAATAAAGGAGGTGCTACTCAACCAGTACCAGCAGAAGTAATGAATTGGATAAACGATTCTTCCATCACTGTTGCCGACGGCATTGCCTACCCTACCGAGTACGAACAATTGATACAGTTTTTGAATCAAAACCTACGTCTGCTTCAATACGGAATCCCAGTCTACATTCAGAAAGGAAAAGATGTAATTCCTCAGCATACGCTTGCAATCAGCAATATTGTCGACACAGATTTCTTTGAGAAAGAGGAAGTTGACTGGGATAAGGCTATTGCGTTCTTGAGAAAAGACAATATAGAAGTAAAGAGCGACAAAAAAGGTTGGTTGATGCTGACATATAAGAATGTGCCAATCGGATTTGTCAAAAATTTGGGCGACCGCACCAACAACCTTTACCCACAGAATTGGAGAATTTTGATGTCGGCAGCTAAAAGCCGATACATTGATATTTTTGAATAATTGGTATGAGACTAACATTTTTAGGAACTGGAACATCAGTCGGCATACCTGTGCCACGATGCAACTGTGATGTTTGCACCTCTACAGACATGAGGGACAAGCGTCGTAGGTGTAGTGCACTTCTTGAGATTGAGAACAATAAAATACTGATTGACTGCGGACCGGATTTTCGTCAGCAAGCATTGGACATAAACCTACAGAAGATAGACGCTATCCTACTGACTCACAAACATGTAGACCATATCGGAGGCATTGACGACTCACGTCCATACGGAGAGGTTAAACTATATCTTGACAAAGACACAGAATCAACTGTACGTCAGATGTATGGCTATTGCTTCGCCGCTTCAAGATATCCAGGAACCCCAATACTTGAGCTCAACACAATAGATGAAAAATCATTCAAAATTTGCAACGATTCAATAGATGTCATTCCAATCAGAGTAATGCATGGCCAAGCCGAGATCAAAGGTTACAGGATCGGCAAATTTGCTTATATAACAGATGTAACAGCACTTGCAGATGAAGCTGAGTACGACAAACTTAAAGGTTTGGATATCTTAGTGTTAGGTTGTCTGCGAAAGAAAGAGCACCATTCCCATCAAACGTATGACGAAGCTGTTGCAATGGCAAGAAAGATTGGTGCCGCTCATACCTATTTCACACACATGTGTCACGAAATAGGTAAACATGCAGACATTGAAAAAATGACACCTGATGGCATTACGTTTGCTTATGATGGACTTGTTGTAGATTTTTAAATTCACAATAATATGTCTTTATTTTCCTCATTAAGAGATATCTGTAACAAAATAACAGACAGCAGGATATTCAAAAAATTTATCGTTATCGTAATCCTGATAAATTCAATCGTGCTTGGATTGATTACCAGTGATACATTATATGCGAATTTTGGCGTAATATTGGAACTAATCCTTTCAATTTGCGTCGTCATTTTCACAATTGAAATTATCTTAAGAATAATAGCGAAAGGATGGAAGTTTTTCCTCAACGGATGGAATATATTAGACTTCTTCCTTGTATCGATAGCATTATTGCCAGAGTCTTCCGGTGCATCCACTACATTTCGAATTTTCAGAGTGTTAAGAGCATTGCGTATGGTGTCGTCTATGAAACGACTAAGACACATCGTAACCGCGATTTTGGTATCTGCGCCACATGTATTCTGGGCTGCGGTATTGTTGATGATCATCTTCTACATCTTCGGAATCATAGGTCAGAACCTATTCCACGAGACATTCCCACAATGGTTCGGCACTCTTGGAGAGACAGTATACACCCTATTCCAGGTAACAACACTCGAAAGTTGGTCAATGGGTATTGCAAGACCTGTAATGAAAGTTCATCCTTGGGCTTGGTGTTACTTCGTTCCATTCGTCATGATCTCTTCCTACATCGTGTTGAATGTACTAGTCGGAGTCGTAGTAAATGCTGTAGGAAATTTGTCTGACGAAGAAGATGAAAAAACAAAAGGCGAGAAAGAGACAAAAAACATCACGAATGCCGAGTTGATGGAAGAAATCAACGATTTGAAGGCAATGATCAAGAATTTGGAGAAGAAACTTGAGGAAAAAGGTTGATAATTTGGTCATCAATCTCAAATGTGCTATTTTTGCAGAAAATTACATACACATATTATTGATAAATAATCTTCATGAGAAATTCAGTTTACAATTATCAGTGGAATCAGACAGACACATACTTGATGTCTACTTTGTTTGTAATCGGCAATATACTTATGCCACAGTTGTGTCATTTCTTCGGCTCTGGTCATGTATGGTTGCCAATCTACTTCTTCACATTGGTAGGCGCATATAAGTATGGCATGGCAGTAGGTTTGGTTACTGCAGTTTGCTCTCCTATCATCAACCATTTGATGTTTGGAATGCCACCGTTGGCAGTATTGCCTTCAATTCTTTGCAAATCAATTGTTTTAGCCATCATCGCAAGTTTGATTTCTAAGAAGACTCAAAAAGTAACTTTCTTAGCGATACTTGCTACAATACTAGGCTATCAGATCATCGGTACAGCACTTGAATATGCATTGTTCCAGCCTGATTTCTACAGAGCCATCATCGACTTCAGAATCGGAGTACCTGGAATGCTATTGCAGTTGATCGGTGGATTCCTATTGTTAAAGTACGTATTAAACAAATAAATCTCAAGATATGTTCGGATTAGGAGGTTCAGAACTTTTAGTCATCATGCTTGTCGTCCTACTATTGTTCGGCGGCAAAAAAATTCCTGAATTGATGCGCGGCCTTGGAAAAGGAGTCAGAAGCTTCAAAGATGGAATGAAAGAGGTCACAACAGACGAAGACGAGAAGGAGAAAGACGAAAAGTGACAAATCAGACCAAATCTTTTTGGGATCATTTAGACGAATTACGCACCTGTTTAATACGCATGATCATAACCGTATTAGCAGGTGCGATTGTTGCGTTTGCCTTAAAGGAAGACGTTTTTTCTATTGTTTTGGCACCAGCAAAATCTGATTTCATCACATACAGATGGTTTTCTACGTTTGGTGAGATTACCGACTTCAACCTCAACCTTATCAATACTCAGCTCACATCACAGTTTTCCGTACACATTCAGGTGAGCATCATCATAGGATTGATCTGTGTCAGTCCGTATATACTCTACTCTATTTTTGCATTTGTTTCCCCAGCACTCTACGAATCAGAACGAAAGTATGCCAAGCTATTGGTATTCGCAGGGTATATAATGTTTATTATGGGAGTTGCACTGTGCTATTTCCTAATTTTCCCTTTTACAATAAGATTTTTAGGTGATTACCAAGTAAGCAGTGAAGTATCTAACATCATTACTTTAAGCTCATACATCGACACACTGACAATGCTGACACTGATGCTGGGAATAGTGTTTGAATTGCCTGTTATATGTGTTTTATTGGGCAAAATGGGCATTTTCACCGCAGATTTCATGAAAGCATACCGTCGACATGCAATCGTAGCGATACTAGTCGTCGCAGCAATTATAACCCCTACCACTGACGTCATGACATTAATGTTGGTAAGTCTGCCAATCTATCTTCTATACGAAATCAGCATTTTAGCTGTCAAAATAGTAAACAAATAAAAATCCCTCAACGAACATCACTGGACACTGAGGGATATAAGTCAAAAAAACGACTAACTATTAGGATTTTATATTAGTGGGGGATATTCGGATTACTCCGAATGTTAAGTAGGATTGTTGTCAAAAAACTTATCCCCCGTATTTCATTATCATCAGATTGAAAATTGATTTTCTCACCAATGATACTTGCTGTTGGTGTCCGGATTCTCACTACCACAATGAAAATACAGAGTCAACAACAAAGCTATAAACTACGTTTTTACTTATCTACAAATTTATATCATATATAGAAAAAAACGTATCTAAATAGAAAAAAGAGTGTTTCAAAATAAAAATACGATAGCAGATCAGTTCTGAAAAAGAAAACCAATGTTTCAAAAAAGAAAATATCAGCACAAACAATGCCATTAGGCAAAAAAAGAGTAATTTTGCAGTAGAATATAGCAAAAGGATTAATATGATTGAATCACTATACCATACAATAATTTTTTCTCCTATAATCATACTTATTGGATGGTTCATAACGATTGTCTCAAACGCATCCAAATTGAACAATCACCAAAAAGATGCATTAATGATAGCTCCGCCGTTAATTGTAGAAATGCTTATTGGAGGAGCCGCGTTAGTTGGGGACAATAAAGTATACAATGATTTACTAATTGCCGATGGATTTACCGCACCATTTCTATTATTGATGATATTTAGATATGTTTACAAACGATTTCATAAATCATCATTATCTTGTATTCGCAAGCACTTACTAGTTGCACCGACAATATTCTTGGGTCTGTTTTCAATATACTCAAAAATAAACCAAGACTGGACACTATATACATATATTTATTCTGTTTTAGTATATGGAGGTGAAATGGCTTTAGCCATCGATACATTCTGTTTATTGAACAAATACAATAAAAAAATCAAAAAGTATGCATCTGACGACGATAAATATGCATCTAAAATCCGTTTTCAGATATGGACTGTAATATTATTTATAGCATCAATGACCACAATCTCATTAATGGCGTTATATTTAGTATTCCATCTTGAAATGCATCATTCAAAACTAATCGGATTGCCAATTTTACCATTCGGAGCAACAATATGGATGTTTTATTACAGTGTACAGAAGGATTACAAAACCATTGTTACACTTGAAGATATAGAAGAGTTGGAAAGAATAGAATTAGAGTCAATTGAAATGGAAGAAAAGTCGATATCTAAAACCGATTCTTCTTCTGAGGAAAAAGGTGAAACGAAAGAAGAAACCAACAACAAAACAAACATAATAGAGAAAATAGATTTTGAGAAAATCGCCAATGCATTGGAAGATGTAATGACAACTCAAAAACTCTATCTAACAAGTGAAATCACGATACAGGATGTAGCATTGGCAATAAGTACCAACAAACTATATCTGTCACGTTATCTGAATACACAATTGAATTGCAATTTCTCCGAATACATCAACCATCTGCGTATTACACGAGAATTGCTTCCTCGCATGGAAAAAGACCCTAATATCAGCATTAATGAGGCAATGGCAGAATCCGGATTCAATGGAAGATCCACATTCTATCGTGCATTCCTAAAGGTAACAGGAGTAAGTTTTGCAGAATACAAATCAAAATTATCAAACAAGTAGAAAAAAATTAAAGCAACCCATAGTAGGTTGCCTCATTTTTCTATCTACGATCTGTGTAAAGTAACATTACGAAAGGTACATGTCAGTACAAACGTGAGTAGGCTGATCAAGAAGAACACTCTTAACTTCATCAAAACTCATCTTACCTTTTGCAACCACTTTGTTATCGACAACGATAGCAGGAAGTGTCATGACATTGTACTTAAAAATCTCAATGATGTCTTCCACCTTAGTGATCTTAGCATCCAAAGACAAATCACTAATAGCCTTACTAACAAAACGCTCTAATGAGTTACTAACAGCGCATTCAGTACCTAATACCTTAATTTCCATAAAAAATCCTTTTTAAAATCTCTAATAATCTAATAATTAAAACCCTTAACGCTACTATAAACGCAAACAACACGAGAATGCGTTTAAGAACATCAAAAAAACAATGTCGGATATATTCGGTTTAGTCAGAATGGAATCAATACACCCTCTTATAAACTATTTTGCCAATCGCTTCAAATACACCACTTATCATTAGTTCTTTCAACAATGCAAAAATATATCTTTTTTTTATTCGTTGTATCACCACGATTTTTTTAAACATATTTATTCATCAGTTTTTAATATTAATTAACATTTCCCCTAAAACACTGAATAATAAGCACGGAACAGTTAAAATTTAGTTAATATATATAAAAAATCAAGCATAAGAATGCATACCCGAAAGAAAGTAATTAACGCCAAAATATGTCATCAAAACAGTCAAAAATGAAATCAAAATGAACAAATGATGTTTGATTGGAGACGATGGCATAAAGGATTTGTGTAGCGGAACGGCATAAATCATAAGTGTTATCAATGCCCACGTCTCCTTTGGATCCCACGACCAATACGAACCCCACGATACATTCGCCCATATAGCACCAATAAAGATTCCTACAGAAAGAGACACAACCGCAGGATAAAGAATGAGAGTCGACAAGGCAGTCATTCTTTCTAATTCAACTACATTATTCTTTTTATAAAGTATCAATCCATATACTGCAATAAGTGTAACCATGGCAAATAGCGAATACGAAATCATAACCATTGCGACATGAATTGACAACAATGGCGACTGAAGCACTGGCATGAGGTTAGTAATCTGTGGAGAATTGAGTGCAATAGTTGACACAAGCATACAAAATCCCGACACCACTGGTCCGAATGCAATAAGTTCAGGAATCTTTTTACTAGCGACTAATGTGATGACAAGTGTGATCCATGCCATAAAGAGCATCGTCTCCGAACCGTTGCTCATCGGAACATGTCCGCTAATCCACCAACGTAATGCTAAAAGCGTTGTAAGCCAAACCAGAGCAAGGATGATTATTGCGACGTGAGTATATTTAATCGTTCTGCTACTTTTAACAAGGAATGTAAAACATAGAATGATGCTCAAAGTCAAATACAAATAGACGATCCAATTGGAATGCTGGAGAGTATTGTAAAAAATTTCAGAATTAAATTTAGTTGGCGACGGAAGAATTTCCCCAGCTTTCTCTTTCTGATACAGTTTGATTTTAGCTATAATATGTTTTGCCTTAGCGACGTCATTAACCAAAACACATTTAGTGAATTCATCCATTGCATGGTTGATAAACTGAAATTCAGCCTCATCAACCGTTTTTGGCAATTCAGTGCTTCCCGGAGTGAACCAAGTGAGTTTTCCGTTGACATTCAACGGAAATATATGAAGCATCTCACTATTATAAAACATCGTCACGACTTGCAATTTTTCATCTGTCTCTCTTATTGATTTTCGGAAAGACGCTGGCAAACTTGTATCATTTGCCTTACCTGACAGTTTATATTTATGATTTGGAGTATAGAAATCTAAGACCGAAGCCCATTTATCATCAATTCCGATGAGTTTTTGCACTTCCCCACTCTTCACTTTAATTAGTTTCTGCTTTTCCCACTGAGTATAGAAAATCATCCATCCTACAAATATCTCATTTGCAGAGTAGGCATTCCATGAACTTTTGCCTGACAGTTTGGTTACAAATTCCGACGCCACAGTGTTGAGAGGACAGATACGACCATTGTATAAAACCGCAATTTTGCCGAATTCATCGGCAATTTTTTTGTCAACCAGACCTTCTGAAGATGCACGATATTCAGAAGACGCGAGATCTCGCGTCTCTACGGATGCATTTAAATTTTGTGCAAATGAGAGCATCAAAACCATCATCGGCACCGTCGCCTTACGATACAACTCTCTAATTCTTGTATGTTTTGAAAATATCACCCACAATAAACTGACGAACAATGACAAATAGCCGAAATATGTAATTGCTATTCCATACGGATCGTATGCCACAAGCAAATGCGAGCCTTCTCCGTCGGAATCGTATGACGACTGATAGAAACGATATCCAGAAATTTTTCCTATCTTATTCATAGACACTGATACTTTTTCAAATTTATTTTCTATTTCGACGTCGATTTCACAACGATAATCCATAACGGCATCAGTGCCAGGATAATACAATATCTTAAAATCAGCAAGTCTCATCGAAAAGGGAAATTCTTTCTTAACACCATTGTCTGTTGTAAAAGCAGACACATTAACATCTTTTCTTAAATGAGCAGTGCCACTTTCAGATGTAAGGTGAGTGACAAACGCACCGATCAGAATAACCATAAAGGAAACGTGCAAAAGCAAAACTGCAACATGTTTATAGACTTTCTTCTGAATTAAGAAAAGTAAAGAAACTATTGCCATAACAGCCCATAAAGTGATAAACCACCATGAGCCATATATGTTCTTTCCGACAAAATCACTACCGTGGGTTTTCTCCACAAACGTAGCAAATCCCATACACACTACGAGAAGTGTGTATAGGATATAAACTAAAACTTTATTATTATGACAAGAGAATATCATATAGACTCAATGAAATATACAAGTTGATCACGTTGTGTCTTATTCAACTTTCTGAATTTTACAACAGTTTCATAAGCATCACTCGTTCCGCCTTCACTTGTGCAGCCATGCCACATGATAGCCTCAACAACATTGTTTGCACGGCAGTCGTGCATTCTTTCTACACCAGATCCACATTTGCTTGCCAATCCACGTCCCCAAAGCGGAGTTGTGCGGCACCAACCCGTACGGATATCGTTCTTCATGAAAAGACGGTGCTGTACCATATCTGTGTAAGGCCAAATCTTCTGGTTTGGATAGTGAGGCATATCAGCGTCGTCGAACAACTTGTTAGGATCTTGAATTACATCATCACCTGTTATCCACGAAGGACGGTGACACTGTGCACAACCTAATTCTGTAAAGAGTTGTTTTCCAGCCTTGAAATCCTCAGTAGTGGTGTTTCGTGCAGCTGGGACAGCAAGTCCACGATGCCAAATCATAAAATTCTTGTATTGAGTGTTTGTCATCTCAGCATCAAGACTCTGGCTTGTCAAATAAGTTTTGATATTGCTTGCCACATTGTCTGTATGCCACTCAGGATGTTTTTGGTCGGGATCAACCATTGCTATATAGTCGGCAAAACCAGCTTGAACCTCAGGATCTTGTGATGATTTCTCAGCATAATATTTACCAGCAAGGTCAAGATAATGGTAACGACGGTCAGGACGAGTCACATTTGTGATATTCCAAATAGCATTCGCACCTGCAGCATCCAACAGTGGGCCACGGCTCATAGCATAAGTGAATCGACGGACGTATTTAGTACCGTCGCCCTGCTTCGAATTGCTATAATAACTCTTCCAAGTATTTGCACCTTGATCCCACATTGCAGGATTTAGAGTGACGTATGGCGACTCTGCCTGCCACTGTTTAGTGATATCCTCATCTCTGATAGCGTCAAGAAGACCTGTGCCATAGATACCGATTGTAGATTCAAGACGAATTCCAATATTAGCATCATACTCAGCTGCAGAAATCTCCACGTCTTCTCCATTACGCTTTACAATAATCGGAGCATAATAAGCAGACGCAGGTATAATGACGTCTGGATAAGTAAGATTATAGGATTCTCCGTCGTCGAACTTATTTCCCCACTCATCAATATACGGATTCCATACAATCTGGATTTGGCTATCATCAATCGGAGCCTTAAATGGTTTCACTGCGCCGGTTTGTGGCATTCCTGCAACCGACTGTATATAGGCATCAGTCTGCTTATCGTAAATAACGAGCAGATAACCATTACGTTGCTGATTGGCAGAGTATGAATTCTGACGTGCACCGTGTCCATAACCAGGATGACAATACAAACAACCAGGACGAACATACACTGGCCCAAGTCCGTGAAACGCACCGTCAGTATTAGTATTGAAATCCTTCTCAAAAAGGTATTCTCCCTCGTTGAAAGCAGTAATCATACTTGCATTCTTCACAGCAAGAGTCGGCTGCTTATAGGCAGTCGACGAGTTGTTCGACGTCGTACCTAATTTACCTCCGGCATAATAATCTTCGGGATAATTGAATTCCTCACCTTCACCAATCTCCCAAGACAACGGTTCATCTTCGACCTCGTCCTTACAAGATGATGCCACTGTAGCAGCGGCCATCATCATACAAAAATGTAAATAATTATTTTTCATATTTTTAAATGTATCATTTTTTATTTAGCAGTATATCCACGAGGACATATTCGTCCCCGTGGTATACTCAATGTCGTTATGTAACAACTATTATTTTTAATAACAGAATTCGTTTACTGCTTAATTGACTTGATTGCATTGTACAATTTCTCAGCATTGTTGCAAAGAGATGTATATGTCTTGACAACCACATTATCCACATAGTTAGCGTTGATAACCTTACACTGATTCTCAACAGTTTGATTTCCAGCGTATGTCTTCAATGTCTCCTCCATAACATCAAGTGCCTCATCCAACTCATCAAGAGCATCCATAGCAGTTTTTGCGGATGCATCTGTATAGTTGAGAGCAAACGGAGTCTTCATGCTTCTGATCTTTGTCAACGCATTTTCCAACTTAGACTGAACATTCTCAGCCTGAGATTTCAATGTCGCATTTCCTGCATTTAGGCAGAAATAGATAAGAGAACTTTCGTTTGGTTGTGTTGCAGCAACCGAACCATAAAGTGCATTCTTGCAACTGATGATGTTATCATAGAAGTCGACGACGGAATTGTAAGCGTATGGAGATTCAATATAAGAGTCGTCCTGGCCAGACCATGGCAAACCAATCTTTGATCCACTCACCTCACTGATAATGTCTCTTGCCCCCTCAATAATCTGAATTGTTGCATCCAAAGCACTCTCATAATCTTCCGACGGAGTATTCTTAAACTCAGAACCGAAATTCTTGTAGCTCAAACCATCGTTTGTCACATTACCGTCGTCATCAAGAGAATTATGAGACTTTAGGTAATTGATCGTCTCATTGTAGCGAGCTCCACTCTTTGATCCTTCCCATGTAGTCTGCAAAACACAAGTAGCCTGGTAAAGATCCTTAGCCACAGCACACACATACTTATATTCAAGTTCTGTCAACTGACCAATCTCTCTCGGCTGACCTTCACGGAAAAGCACATACTCAATACCATGGTAGCCAAGCAAACCAGAGTTTAGCTGCTTAACCTTGTTGTCGATATCAGACATGATGCTGTTGTCTCTCAACACATTGGCAAGAGCAGCCTGATCCACTGGCCAAGTGTCAGTGTGGGGATCGATAGAATACTCGTCGGCAGCACCAAATAGAAACGCTTCTGTATTCTCCCAATCCGCACGTGCAATCTTCCACTGAGCACAAGCCGCATTAAGAGCATCCTGTGTTCCTGCCACAACGGAATTGTTAACCTCTTCGTCATCATCGCATGAAGCCAATGCTCCACACATCATCAAACCCAAAGCAAATTGCTTGATTCTAAATCCGTAATTCATATTTTGAAATTATTAACTATTAATCATTTAATTCTTCAAGAACCACGCTTGGTAAGCAACACTAAGATTTAAGCTTGGTTCATTATTGTAAGGCTGGACATACAACGGACTATCTGAGTTTAGTCCATTGTTGTTTGGTTTCACGAAATACCGGTAGGCATACTCAGCTTTAACCACAATCTGTTTGATTGGATGATAGTTAACACCGACAGTCCATCGATATGGTGCACAATATTTGTATTGGCTTTTATACGTACCAGCAGCCATAGTGTTGTAATGTTCAAAACGACCAAACAAGTAAAGTTTCTGCTTATGATTAATTTTTTCACTGTGTGAAAAGAGATCATATCCAGCCTCAAAGCTATACGACATTGCTTTCTCTCCAATATTTGTATTGTGGAATGGATTACCATCCTGATACTTATGGTGAGTAGAGTTTGCCTTATTATATTCTGAGATTTTTTCCGCGTCGTCGAGATGAGCATAATCAATATTTCCTCTCACAATCCAGTTGCGACGCTTCAATTCAAAATCAGCGGCAATGATTCGCAACGTTCCATCTACATCTTCGTAGGAAGCTCCTGGAGTTTTAATTGAGTTGCGGAATGTATTTCCGATATATCCACTCAACGCAAGCCTCAACCCATCTACAGAGTAATTATCAATTCGTCCAGCCGCAGCATAACAATTAGCCACCTTGAATTCGTATGGGCTCGTTGCTCCTTGATGAACGAAATTCTCAGCAGTGAAGCTTTCGGAATTCAATCCTGACAAGAATTGAGCCTCATATCCCCAATGTTTGGTACGCCCCCAAAGTGAAATACCAACCTGATGCCACGTGTTTGGCAGAATAGTCGACTCACCCTCAGGACGATAACAAGTGAAGAAATTCAACGGTTCATGATGAGCGTTGGAATAGCCAACAGGAACTATAATCTCACCAGCTTTGACATTAAACTTACCGTCGGCAAAAGACTTATTGATCCAAAATTGTTCGAGTGCTACCTCACCACCCTTTTCTGTCTCAGCCTCATATTCACCTGATTCTTCAGCCTCAATCTCAACAGCCGTCTCCGGACCTCCATGTTCAAACTCCACCTCAGAGCCAAACGACCAACCTCTGCCAAAATCATAACCAATATTGAAAGTGACGTGGGGCAAATCGAAACGACCATGACTATCGTCGTCGGCATAACGTTCAGGAGCATTATAGCGATTAAAACTCTGGCTATAGAAATTTCTCGACATCACAGCCTCACCATATCCACCCAACGAAAGACGCGATAAAGCAGAAAGTAATTTATTAGACTGCACCGAATCTGGAACATGTCTTGTTGCCCCCGAAACACCATCCACTTCCTGCGCATTAGCCAATGCAAAAACAGAAACAGACATTAGAGACATTGTAAGTTTTCTGACCATAGTTGATTCTTTATTTTCGACTGCAAAATTACCTCAAGAGTCAAGTATAGGACAATACACAAAAATGGGTATTTTGAAAAAAAACAGACAAGTTCTAAAATCCAAGAAAGATTTGTGACATTCCAATATTTAATGTACTTTTGTCATTAATAAAAAATGAATATTATTGATTAGTAATGGTCAAAAAAATGGAGAAAGAAGAAAAAGTAGAAATGTTGAATCCATTCTGTGACGAAGGATTCAAAAGAATTTTCGGAGACAAAATTTTGTTGATGGATTTTCTAAACTCTTTTGTTGACGCCGGAGGTAAAATCACCGACCTGATCTACGAAAACAAAGAGTTAGTTTCAGTAGAGGATGATGGCAGAACAATAATCTTTGATTTATTTTGCACCTTAGACAATGGTAACAACGTCATCATTGAGATGCAAAACAAAAGACAAGACTATTTCATTGACAGATCTGTTTATTATCTATCAAGAGCGGTCTCAGAACAAGGAGAGAAAGGCAAAGAGTGGAAATATGGGATTCATCCAGTAATTGGAATATTCATGACACAGTTCAAATTGTTTGACAACGAGGATGTTCTTTGTGAAATGAAACTCATGAATTCCAAAACAAATGAAACAATCAGTGACAAAATCCACGGATATTTCATTCAGTTGCCTAAATTTAAGAAAACTAACAATGGATGTGTAGACCATTTTGAAGAATGGATCTACAATCTAAAAAATATGGAGAGTATGGGAAATGTAGAATTCAAAGACCAAGAAGTGTTTGAGAGATTATGGAACCTTTCAAATAACACTAAGCTTTCCCTTGAAGAGCGTCATAAATATGAACGTAGTTTGAAGGCTTACAGAGACTACGTCAACCAAATAGACTACGCTAAAGAAGAAGGTAGAATTGAAGGCATAGAGGAAGGCATAATCAAAGGACGTGTTGAAACAATACATTTGTTAAAGGAAAGTGGCATGACTGACGAGGAGATCGCTTCTCGTTTGGGAATGGATATTGATTTAGTTAAGTCAATGTAACTGTATTTACAACAATCTTAAAGATATACTGAAGGTTGGTAGACAAACTCTATCAGCCTTTTTTTATTTTTTTGCTCCTTTGTCTAACAATAATAAACCTTCATATTTTGCACTTATAATTTTTTAATTCAATCCATATAATTTATATTTGCTATATAAAAGGACTATGATATGGAAAACCCACAGAGTTTACAGAGTATCGAAGACGAAAACGCATATATAGAGAGCCAATATCAGGAGATGTTGGCTATTTATAAGAAAAGCGCCCACAGACAGAAGATCGAGTTAATAGACAAGGCCTTCCACTTTGCTATGGATGCTCACCAAGGTGTGCGCCGAAGAAGTGGCGAGCCATATATCCTTCACCCTATAACTGTAGCACGAATCGTTGCTGAAGAAATCGGATTGGGTTCAACTTCAATCTGTGCGGCTCTACTTCATGACGTTGTAGAGGACACTGAATATACTGTAGAAGATATTGAGGAACGTTTCGGAAAGAAAATTGCCCAGATTGTCGACGGTTTGACTAAAATCTCAGGAGGAGTCTTCGGAGAACAGGCAAGCAAGCAGGCAGAAAACTTCCGCAAACTGCTCCTTACAATGAGTGAGGATATCCGAGTAGTTCTTATCAAAATGGCAGACCGTCTGCATAATATGCGTACACTTGCTTCTATGCCTCAGGCAAAACAATTGAAGATTGCAGGTGAAACACAATATATATATGCACCTTTAGCCAACCGTCTAGGATTATATGCAATCAAGACGGAACTTGAAGACCTAAGCTTTAAATATGAACATCCTGATAAATATGAGGAACTTTCAGCAAAGATTGCAAATACTAAGGAATCCCGCGACAAACTGTTTGAGAAGTTTGCATCGCCAATTTCAAAATCCCTTGATGCTCTTGGTCTAAGATATGAGATTCACGCAAGAGTGAAGAGCGTCTACTCTATCTGGAGAAAGATGCAGACCAAAAACATTCCTTTCGAGGAGGTTTACGACCTTTTTGCTTTGCGTATCATTTTTGATGCCGACGAAAACCAGTCGGAGAAGAAACTTTGTTGGGAAATCTATTCAGCTGTCACAGACCAATACAAGCCACATCCTGACCGTATACGCGACTGGGTGAGTACACCTAGAGCAAACGGCTATGAGGCTCTTCACGTCACTGTGATGGGTCCTCTAGGCCAATGGGTAGAAGTGCAGATCCGTTCCAGACGTATGGACGATATCGCAGAAAAAGGTTTTGCAGCTCATTGGAAATACAAGACCGGAGAGAAAGACGATTCAGAGTTGGAGAAGTGGCTTCAGACAATCAAGGAACTTCTTGAGAATCCGGAGCCTAATGCTATCGACTTCCTTGACACATTCAAATTGAATCTATTTGCATCGGAGATTTTCGTCTTCACCCCAAATGGAGATATCAAGACAATGCCTCAAGGATCGACAGTGCTCGACTTTGCTTTCTTGCTCCATACTGATGTCGGAACGACTTGTATCGGCGCCAAGGTAAACCATAAGCTTGAACCGTTGAGCTATATCCTAAATTCAGGTGATCAGGTTGAGATCCTTACAAGTAAAAAACAAAGTCCGTCAGAAGATTGGATTGAGTTTGTAAAGACTGCCAGAGCAAGAGCAAAAATCAGAAGCCTTTTCAAGAAGGAATACCGCAACATCATGAAGAAAGGCGAAACCGACTTGAAAGAATTGCTTGACAGCCATGGTCAATCAATGACTCGAGATCTTATCAACCAGATGCTTGAGCACTACAATAAGGCTAAGAAAGAAGAGTTGTTCTACGCTATCGGTAAAGCCCAGATAGATTTGAACGAGATTCCTAAGTTATTCTTCAAGGCCAAAGCAGAAAGCAAATGGATGAAGTTCTGGAAACTTCAATTCGGGAACAGCAAGAAAGATAAGAATGCTAACGACGAAGCATCGACTTCAAAATCTAAGGTGCTTACACTAACAGAGAGCACTAAAAACTATAGAATCGCTGAATGTTGCCAGCCAATTCCTGGAGATGACATTCTTGGATTCATGGAGGGAGAGAACAAATTTGTGGTTCACAAATGTCAATGTCCGGTTGCGATGAAGCTTAAGAGCAACCACGGCGACAATATCGTATCCGCAGTTTGGGAGACTCACAAAGTCTTGTCGTTCCCTGCTACAATTCGAATCAACGGAATCGACTCGCAGGGCGTGTTGAGTAAGATTCTAAATGTGATCAGCGAGGAGAATGAAATCAATATGACAAAGATCAATATCGATACAAAAGACGGTATCTTTGAAGGCACAATCACGTTGTACATCCACGACGTAGAAGACCTTAACAACCTTTGTCTGAATCTTCTTAAGGTCCACGGCATGAAGTCTGTAAACCGTATTGAGAACGATAAATAAGAAAGAAGAAAAATATCAATATAGAAATGACTAACATTCTAAAATATAGCCGTCGACAGACGACTGAAGTCCACGTAGGCAACGTAGTGATCGGAGGCAACAACCCTGTACGCATACAGTCGATGGCCAACACCGACACTAACGATATCGAGGCATCGGCACAGCAGTGTAAGAGAATCGCGGACGTTGGTGGAGAGATCGTACGTTTTACGGCACAAGGTCAGAAGGAGGCCAATAACCTTCAGTTTATCGAGAAGCGTTTGGCAGAACTTGGCTGCAATGTTCCTTTGGTTGCAGACATCCACTTCAATCCTGCCGCTGCCGACGTTGCCGCTCAATATGTGGAGAAGGTCAGAATCAACCCAGGAAACTATGTGGACAGTGTTCACACTCAGAAGAGATTCGAATATACAGATGAGGAGTACGCAGCCGAGTTGCAGAAGATCCGCGACCGTTTCGTGCCATTCCTAAATATTTGCAAGGAGAACAAGACAGCAATCAGAATCGGAGTAAATCACGGTTCACTATCAGACAGAATCCTATCCCGTTATGGCGACACATCAAACGGAATGGTAGAGTCTTGTTTGGAATTCTTGCGTATTTGTAAGTCAGAGAAATTCATGGATGTTGTGATCTCAATCAAAGCATCCAATGTAATCATCATGGTTCAGACTGTCCGTCTGCTAGTTGAGAGAATGGAGGCAGAAGACCTTCACTACCCTATCCACCTTGGCGTAACAGAGGCAGGAGCAGGCGAAGATGGACGTGTCAAGAGTGCAGCCGGAATCGGTGCATTGCTTTACGACGGTATCGGCGACACAATCCGTGTTTCGTTGAGCGAGGATCCGGAGTGTGAGATTCCGGTCGCAAAATCACTTTCAGACTATATCAATTCTAAGGTCGCAAAGAAGACAACAGCTACTCAGGAATATTCGTTGAAAGACATCTGCAAAATAGAGGCAAGAAAAGTCGGCAGATGCGGAATCATCGGTGGAGGAAAAGTTCCAGTTGTGATTTCAGATTATGAAGAAGTCGACGGTTTGAAAGCAGACTTCGTCACAAAGAACAGTTTTGATGCAAATTGTAAAGTATCTCAGATAGTTCCGTTTGCCAATTGGAAGAACGAAGCAAATTGCTATCCTCTATTCTCAGCAAATGAGATCAATAAGATTACAGGTACAAAGGCAGAGATAAAGTTCTTGCAGCTATCGTATGGAGAAGCAACAGAAGCAGCTTTGAAGAGTGTAGACGACGACGTTGTTTTGATTATTAAGTCGGATGCGAGCATGAATGACGTTGCATGTCGACGCAATATATTCGTGATGTTGACATCATTAGGTAAGAGCAATCCTGTCGTTCTTGAGTCGACATACGACACAACAGATTGCGGAGAGTTGCAAGTGTGTGCAGGCGCAGACAACGGAATATTCTTCATAGATCACTTGCCAAGCGGAATCTGCATCAAATCTAAGTTGAAGGAATCACTTTCAGTAGCATTCGGAATTCTCCAGGCTACACGCACAAGAGTAGTCAAGACAGAATATATTTCATGCCCAAGCTGTGGACGTACGCTATACGACCTACAGTCGACATTGGCAAAGATCAAAGCCAAGACATCACATTTGACTGGATTAAAAATCGGTGTGATGGGATGTATCGTCAACGGACCAGGCGAGATGGCCGATGCCGACTATGGATATGTAGGTTCAGCACGAGGCAAAGTGAACCTTTACAAGAAGCAGGAATGCATCGAAAAGCTAATTCCGGAGGATGAAGCCGTAGACAAATTGATTGAACTAATCAAGAAGAACGGCGACTGGAAAGACGCTTAAAAAAGAGAAATATTAAATGCAAATGCAAAATTGAGAGACGTTGACAGCAACGTCTCTTTTTAATTATGTTAGACAACAACTTTATTATAAATAATACAAAATTCGTTTGGAAAAAAGAATGCGCATAGATAAATTTGTTAGAGAAAGATAGGGAGATGAAACATTTCTTATCGCAACTACAAATTTAGAATATTAACAATAAAAGGGTAAACAATATGTCACACAGTATTATCGACATTGAAGGCGTAGGAGAAGCATACGCAAAGAAACTACAGGGAGCAGGAATCCGCACAACAGAGGCACTTCTAGAGGCTTGCGCTACTCCAAAGGGAAGAAAAGAAATGGCAGAGAAGACTGGTATTTCAGATGCTTTGATCTTGAAGTGGACAAACCACGCTGATCTATTCCGTATCACTGGTATCGCAGGTCAGTTCGCTGAGTTGCTTGAGGCTGCAGGCGTAGATACAGTTAAAGAGTTCCGTCACCGTAAGGCAGACAACCTACATGCAAAGATGGAGGAGGTAAATGCAGAGAAGAAGCTTACTCGTCGCATCCCTTCTGTTGGTCAGCTTGAGGCTATGATCGAGGAAGCTGGAAAGCTTGATCCAAAAATAACATACTAAGTATTTCTTAGATTTTCAAAATTTTATAAGAGAGGCACCGCAGGATTGCGATGCCTCTCTTGATTTTATTAGTGAGTTTATGGAATCGTTATACTATCCAAACAATTTCTTGATGATGTCTGGTCTGCCTAGGCTCTTCAAATCACGTATAATCTCCTGCTTATACTCTTTCTTATACCAGAAGAAGAACTTACGTTGGTCTTCCTTGTCTTTCTTGGTGCGTGGAGTATAGACTTTCTCCAATGTGTATGGATTGATACCAGTATAGTACATCTCCGTAGCGAAGGTCATTGGTGTAGGCGTGAAATCCTGCACCTGCTCCAAGTTGAATCCCATTGCCTTAGTACGTGCGGCAAGCATTGCCATGTCAACGCGATGACAACCTGGATGTGAACTGATGAAGTATGGAATAATCTGCTGACGTAGACCAGCCTTACCACAGATTCTGTCAAATTCTTTCTTGAACTTCTCAAACTGTGTGAAACTTGGTTTACGTATCATGTTCAACACCTCATCCTCGGTGTGCTCCGGCGCCACCTTCAAGCGTCCGCTGACATGGTTGACAATCAACTCCTCTGTATATGCCTGATGACTTGCATTTGCCTTAGGATCTTTATCTTCGTGGAGAAGCAAATCATAACGTACTCCACTACCGATGAACGATTTCTTGATTTTATGCAGTTTGTCTACCTCCTTATAGAGTGCAATAAGCTCTGAATGGTCGGTATTCATGTTCGGGCAAACCTTCGGGAAGGCACAACTTGGTCTCTTACACTTCTTGCACAACTCCTGATTACGTCCACGCATCATGTACATGTTGGCACTTGGTCCACCAAGGTCCGACAAATATCCCTTGAATTCTGGATGCTCACACACCTCCTTCACCTCACGCATGATACTCTCCTTGCTACGTGATGTGATATGCTTTCCCTGATGTGCAGAGATTGCACAGAACGAGCAACCACCGAAACAGCCTCTATGGATATTGATACTGAACTTGATCATATCGTAGGCTGGAATTCTCTTGCCTTTATATTTAGGGTGTGGCAGACGGGTGTATGGTAAATCAAACGATGCGTCCAAATCCTTCGACTCCATCACTGAGAAAGGCGGATTCACAACTGTAAGATGGTTTTTATCAATACGTTGCACAAGTCGACGTGCCTCCATCTTATTACTCTCCTCCTCAATGACACGGAAGTTCTTCGCCTGCTTCATCTTGTCTTTAGCGCACTCAAGATGAGGGAAAAGTTCAAATGTCTCGCCATCGTATGGTGGAATTTCGTTTCCTTCGATGATATAGGAAGTTTGCGGCACATCATGCATATCAAAGATGCTTTCGCCGTTCTTACAACGTGCTGCGATCTCCTTCAACGGTAGCTCACCCATACCGTAAATCAATAGGTCGGCTCCGCAAGTCGCCAAAATAGTCGGCATCAAAGTGTCGTCCCAATAGTCGTAATGGGTAAGTCGACGTAAACTTGCTTCCAAACCACCGATTACTACAGGCACATCCGGATATAGCTCCTTAAGGATTTTAGTATAGACAGTAGTGCATCTATCAGGACGGAAACCAGCCTTTCCATCAGGGGAATATGCATCATCACTACGTTTTCTCAAACCAGCAGTGTAATGGTTGACCATGGAATCCATACAACCTGAACTGACAGCAAAGAACATACGTGGTTTGCCAAATTTCTTAAAATCACGGTAATCGCCATGCCAGTCTGGTTGTGGCACTAACGCCACTCTTAGTCCATACGATTCCAAACATCTACCGACAACAGCACCTGCAAACGACGGATGGTCAACATACGCGTCGCCAGAGAACAAGACGACATCCACTTCGTCCCATCCTCTCAAATCTGTCTCCTTTTTTGTGGTAGGCAGAAAATCCGTAAGTCTATATTCCTTTGGCATTTTATTTAGTTAATAGTTAATGATTAAAAATTAATAGTTGGGTATTCCAAATCCAGAAACTTGAAACCTGAAACTATTAATCACATAGGGTCGACATCAATCGTCACAAACACGCTCTTGTGATGCAACATCAGATTATCAACACACTGTTTCATTATCATTTTTGATGGAGCCACATTAGTGTTCGCATCAAGCTTTATCATTATCTTGCGTATATGCAAGGTCTGAATTCTAGTTACGACGGGAAGATCCGGACCATATACGAATTGTCCGAAATGGGAGCGCAAAACATTAGCCAGATCATAAGCTGCCACTTCTGTCTTACCTTCATCCTTACCTTTAACCATCAGATTTATCAGACGATAGAAAGGAGGATATCTGAATGCAGTACGCTCATTCAACTGCGACAGATACATACTTTTGTATGAATTCTGGCAAACCTGATCCACGACAGGATGCTTAACATCCGAAGTCTGCAGCACCACAAGTCCACGCTTTCCGTGTCGACCTGCACGTCCACCAACCTGAGAAATCAACTGAAAGGCTCGTTCGTGAGCACGAAAATCAGGATAGTGAAGCATGGAGTCAGCACTTAAGATTCCCACTACCCTAACCTTCTCAAAATCCAAACCTTTGGAAATCATCTGTGTTCCGACAAGGACATCTGTCTTTCCACGTTCAAAATCAGAGATTATGGATTCATAGTTTTTACGAGACTTTGCCACATCCAAATCCAATCGTGCCACTTTAGCAGCAGGAAAAACCTTACTAATCTCCTCTTCAGCCTTCTCCGTACCGAATCCACGATTGCTTAACGTAGGATTACCACACGACGGACAAAACTGAGGTACAGGAATAGTGTAGCCGCAATAGTGGCAAACCAACGAATCATCATTTCTATGCAAAGTGAGACTCACATCGCAATACTTGCATCGTGGCACGTAGGCACAACTTCTGCACTCCACATATGGCGAATATCCACGTCGATTCTGGAACAATATTATCTGCTCATGATTTGCCATCGCACGTGTCATCTCATCAATCAACTGCTGACTGAACAATCCCGTCATCTTTTTCTTAAGACGCTCATCCTTCACGTCTACGACATTGATCTCCGGCAATTGAATATCGGCATAGCGAGTAAGAAGCTCTACAAATCCATACTTTTTGCTCTGTGTGGCATGGTAATAGCTCTCGATTGAAGGAGTAGCCGAACCAAGCAACACTTTGGCATTATGAATCTTAGCCAACACCATCGCAGTATTACGTGCATGATAGCGTGGTGCCGGATCATACTGTTTGTAGGTATTCTCATGTTCCTCATCAACAATCACGATTCCAAGATTACGGAACGGAAGGAAAATAGACGAACGAACACCAAGAATCACCTTATATTCTTTCTCTGGCGACAACATATTCTGCCACACCTCCACTCTCTCATTATCAGAGAATTTAGAATG
Source organism: Paludibacteraceae bacterium (assembly GCA_045629285.1). Taxonomy (GTDB): domain Bacteria; phylum Bacteroidota; class Bacteroidia; order Bacteroidales; family Paludibacteraceae; genus UBA1723. The sequence continues at coordinate 120,666 of JAZQQY010000035.1, forward strand.
GTAAATACCTAATTGTGCACCAAATACACGACGTAGACGTGTTGTAAGCTGAGTTGTCAAAGCAATCTCAGGAAGCAAGAACAAAGCCTGTTTTCCACTTGCAATGGCCTCGTCGATCAGTTTTATATAGATTTCTGTCTTTCCGCACGACGTTACACCGTGGAGCAAAACAACATCTTTCTGCTGAAAATTTAAAATAATCTCATCGTATGCCTTAGTTTGGGCTTCACTAAGCGGATATCTGTTGACAACATTCGCATATTTGCTATTATCGATTCTGCCAACCTCCTTATCGTAAAGTCGAAAAATATCTTTCTTGATCAATCCCTGCAATATGGCTGGCGACGCATCAGCTTTGGCTAGAAGCTCCTTTTTAGATACCTCTTTCTGCTCTCCTTTAACGTAAAAACTAGACATAGAGAGGAATTTAAGCAGAAGCTCCAACTGTTTCGGCGAACGTTCCAATTCTATCGCAGCCTTATTCATAGCCTCCGTGTCAAGCAAACGGTCAGTGACAGTGACGTAAGTCTCCATCTTTGGCTTAAAACCATCCTTCAACTGCTCGTTCAAAGTAATGGCTCCTTTAGCCAAAAGCGACTGCATAGTAGGCAGAAGATTCTTAACCTTAACCAACCGGCTAAGTTCCTCAATACTAGTCTGCTTTGAAGCCGAAAGATTCTCCATCACAGCCAATTCCGTCTTTTTAAGCGGTTCTATCTCCTCAAAATCCTCATTGGCAGCAACGAGAGTTTCACTCTCCATCTTCAATCCTGCAGGCAAAGCAGCTTTCATCACCTCACCCTTACTACAGATATAGTAGTCGGCAATCCAATGCCATAGCATCAGCTGTGATGGAGTCACCACAGGATTCATATCAAGAACCGAGACAATCTCCTTGATTTCCATATCATCGTCAAAGTCGTCAAAGACTTCAGACACAATGCCAGTATAGAGTTTCTTTTTACCGACAGGCACTACTACCCTGCCACCGACAATCACGTCGGCAGACATCTCATCGGGCACTGAGTAGGTCAGAACACGGTTGAGTGCTAATGGTAATATGACGCTAATATATTTCATTTTACATTTCTAGTGTAGGTTTAATCGCTAAAAGCAATCAAACACAACCCTAGGCTATTTGTCTGAAACCTGAAACTTGAAACCTGAAACCTGAAACCTGAAACTTGAAACTTGAAACCTGAAACCTGAAACTTGAAACTTGAAACCTGAAACTAATTAATAATCGGGAATCTCACTATGAAAGTAGTACCGACATTTTCCTCGGTTTCAAAAGTGATTTCTCCTTTACAAGCAGTAACGATACTCTTGGTAATAGCAAGGCCAAGACCCATACCACTATTTTTAGTAGTGAAGTTAGGTTCGAACATACGATTCTGGATTTCCGGTTTAACTCCAGTACCGTTATCCTTCACACGTACTTCCACATTCATATCTGTGACAGAAATAGAAACGTTGACGAATCCCATCTGATCCTCAGGAATAGCCTGGATAGCATTACGGATAAGGTTGTTGAATACCTGCATCAACTGTTTCTCATTACCAAGGATGTAGACAGGATGATTGATAGAGATATCAGACTGAACGATCACACCCTCCGGATTATGCAAATAAAGAGCAACCGCATTACGTAGTCTGACAACAATGTCGACTCTCTCAGGCTCAACAGCAGTAACCTTAGCAAAGTCAGAAAACTCGGATGCGATACGTGCAAGATTCTCAATCTGTTCGACAAGAAGATCCGCAGTATGGTTGAAATACTCGTCAAAATGTTCAGGATCAACCTCATGTTTACGTTTTGCAGCCTGAATCGACAACTTCATCGGAGTCAGCGGATTCTTGATTTCATGAGCAATTGAACGTGCCATATCTCGCCATGCAGTCTCACGCTCGCTTCGTGCTAGCTTTTCTGCCGACACAACCAGCTCATCAACCATGGAATTATATCGTGACACCAGCTGTCCGATCTCATCATTCTTATTGGTATAATAAATTTTCTCGTTGGCATTAGTTAGTTGTAGTCGCTGCAACTTATTACTGATTTCATAAATCGGAGATGAAATTCTTACGTTAATCAACCAAATTGCCAAGAAAGCAAGAGTCAAAACAATCAAAAATGCATCAAGCACGAATACAATATAGTTGAACACATCCGCATTATTGTTCTTATCCAAAAGGTTGTTCAACACCTGCACATATCCGACCTGAACATTGTTGGCATTGTAAAGATATGCATACTCCGTACCATACTTCTTACCAAGAATAGATTCGGTAGATTTTGGTGAACTTGTCAATCTGCATCTTGCATTAGGACACATCAAATGCGATGCGCTATCGCTTTTGCGTCGGGCTCCCAAACCTTTCAAGTCACTACTTGAAGACGAGTGTTGTACACCATGCGAATCATATATGATGATATCAGAGTGAAGCACCATGGAATACTCCTGAAGAATATAGTCAAGATTACCTGACGACACCATCTCCAAGTCGGAATGTGTACCAAGTTTTTCCTGCAACGCCGACTGCAAAGTCGAAATCTTCATGTTATTGTTGTTTTCCATCTCCTGCTCGTACTGTCGCAAGAAGAATGAGAACGAGAACCATGCCGTAGCGACAAAGGCAATAGCAAGCGGAACTAAGAGCCATAACAACATTCTTGAGAAAATAGAATTACGTATACTCTTGTTGTTCAAATACTTAATGATATAGAATACCACAACAGCAAATAGGAACAGACCGAATATCGTAGAAACAAGCACCAGATGCATGTTGATTGTAATCTCAGGCAAACTACATACTACATAGCCACCTTTACCAAATGAACGCACATAATGGTGATAACCGTTTCTGTTATAGGTATATGAATGCTCTCCACGATATAATCCGGTACTATGAGGCGGATAGTGGTAATCACCGGTCCAAACCTGAAGTTCTCCATCATAATACTTAGCTAAAGCCAAATTATTCCACTGCGACGTGAAACTGCTATACTTGAAATTGTTTACATCCGACGACAAACGGTTGTATAGAAGCGAAGGATAGAAGTTGATGATCAGATCAATTCCCTGATAGTGGAATTTAGCCAGATATACAAGAGAAAGAGCAGCATCGTTATTGATATAGAAATTATGATTCAATACTCGCTGACAACTATTCTTCACAAATGACGGCGGAACAGTAGTGAATTTCACTGAGTTACGGTCACGCAAATGAATATTGGCACCTGGTCGTGACAGTTGTATGTCAAAATCATACTTTCTCCAATAGTCTGTGAAATATTTCTCACGAAGACGCGTTTCTATCTCAAGATGTCTGTCGACAGAATCAACGATATAAGATTTCAATAGGACATCCTGACGGAATTTACTTTCCACATTATCAAGCAACTGCTCCAATGTCGGATCGTAATTCAACAATGCATTCGACTCAATGCGACTTGCCAGATTACTGATTTTATACTCGTTTCTGGCAACACTCAATTTATTCAAAAGAGAAACCGCGAAATTCAAAACCATGAAGGCCATGAATCCGATGAATATATTTCGCGACTCAATCTTATTGAAGAAGAATATATCTTTAACCAACAACAGACCCACCATCCAAGGGAATGTGTATTTTACAGAGTCGTCATTTATAAGGAAAACGATAAAGAAAAACAGTGAGAAATTGATAACACGGATTGTGATTGCTGATTTTGCAGACAAATTAGTCTGAGTTAGATTCATCAAATGAGCAACCAAATAACCATACAGAACAATCCAAACAATAAACACAGCTAATGCTAAGCAAGTCTCTTTGGAAATATCCTGGACGTATGGCACAGCCAAGTCGACATTAGATCTGCTGTAGATGAAGACTCTTGCCAAAGCATAGACGACTACACCAAGAGCCACAATCAAAGCATGACCTAGATAAGCAATCAAAAACTGCCATTTACCTCCGGACAAAGCCAACTCCTTAGGAAGTAGTCGTTTGATTACCAGAGAGTAATAAAGGATAACTATAATAGTATATAGCAATACTACACCTAACGGAGTTCCTGATCCGTCTTCAAACAATCCTCCTCCAAACACATAGGCTGGCTGACGAATAGATCCACATAACAAAAGGAACAGCAAAACACATCCGACAGCTGTGGCAAAAGCTAATTTTGAAATTTTACCATCATTGTATTTCAAGAAAATGCATCTAAGCAAGAAATAAATGAATATTCCAAATATCATCCAGCAGAAAAAGCAGATTTGTTTGAAAAATGTATTTGGCACAGATATCGAGACGTTCTGAAGACGGAACAACTCAAGGCCATTATTTCCGTTGACGACTATAGCATCAAGGTTATCAGTACCGACAAATCTCACATGGTTAGGCAAAGAAAAGCCTTCACAAAACTTATCTACCTTCATTTCATGTGGAAAATAGAAGGTCTTTACTTTTATGAGCGCAATATAGTGATACTCTCCAGATGAAATTTTAGATCCAACAGTATGAAAATTGGCAGCACAATAGTAGAATTCCGACTTGTCTGGAATCATCGACAACGAATCCACATTGATCTCATTACCAGTCCAATAGATCAAATTGTCATTTCGGTAAACACGACACTCGATTCCGTATTCATCCGATTGCTTAATATATAAAGGATTGGATTGCAATTTATCGACACTACCACCCGTCTCCTGCATCATCTTGATAAGCAGGTCCATAGCTTGGGTCTGCTTACGATGAAGTGTCTCGTTGAATTCGGTAAGATCAAGACTCTTCTGACTTTTCATGTAACTAAAATAATCCGACACCAAGGCTATGGAAGCCGAGAGTACCAGAACCGAAAGTACAACGTAAATGTTGGAAACAAGTTTATTGATAAGTAATATAATATCTTTTCTCATAATTATCTATGATGGTACGGTTCTCCCTTCAAAATAGTAAAAGCACGGTAGATCTGCTCCACGAAAATAAGTCTGATCATCTGATGCGAAAATGTCATTTTAGAAAGAGAGACCTTTCCATTCGCACGTTTGTAGACATTAGGGGAAAATCCGTAAGGACCGCCAATAAGAAATACCAATCGTTTACCGCCGGCATTCATTTTCTTTTGAAGATACTCGGAAAACTCAACTGAAGTGAATTCAGCACCACGTTCATCCAGAAGGATCAACTCGTCACTGTCGGAAATAGTTTGGAAGATCAACTCCTCTTCCTTCTGCTTCTGTTGTTCCTCGCTAAGATTCTTGGTGTTTTTAAGTTCCGGGATTTCGATGAATGAAAACTGAGTATAGTGCGACAATCTATTAACGTATTCCTTAATAGAAGCGATAAAATTCTTATCAACGGTTTTGCCGACAGCTACAAGATCAATTTTCATACTATTTCAAATTTGTGCGATTAGTCGCTAATCAGAAAAGATGTAATGACATCTCCTCCGTGGATTTAAAATACTTCCTTGCAAAGTTAATTAATTGTAATTAAATCAGCAAAGTTTAGATACACTTAATCACTCAAGTTTGTATCTAATGGAAACTATAATCTGATTAGCCCACGGCAGACATACGTTTGGGACAGAGGAAGTTGTGGCTAATTCAATAAACTACAGTTTCAGCCTCTTAAACAGCTCCCACATCACGATACCGGCTGTGACAGATACGTTCAATGAGTGTTTAGTGCCGAACTGCGGAATCTCAATCACTCCGTCGCTGGCGTCGACTACATCCTGACGTACACCTTTGACTTCATTTCCCATGACAATAGCAAAACCTGTTTTTTCATCTGGCAACGTCAGGTCTTGAAGCATCTCGCTTCTCTCAACCTGCTCTATGGAATAGACATGATAGCCCTCGCCTCTCAACTTGTTTACTGCTTCCAACGTATCTTCAGCATACTCCCAGTCGACTGTCATCTCTGCTCCAAGCGCACTCTTATGAATCTCGGCATTTGGCGGACATGATGTGATTCCACACAACACAATCTTCTCCACGATGAATGCATCTGCAGTACGGAACACAGCTCCTACGTTGTGCATGCTTCTTACATTGTCAAGCACAACTACAAGAGGAATCTTCTTTGTCTGCTTAAACTCCTCTGGAGTGATTCTGTTAAGGTCTTCTATTGTCAGTTTTTTCATTTTTTCTAATTATATAGTCACAAGCTGTTTCAATAATATTATCAAGCTTATATCTGAAAGCCAACTCCTCATCAAGATGGATCTCGATATCAGGAGCAACGCCAAACTCAGTAAGTTCCATGTTTCTGTCGTAGCATGGATTGGCTGAGAAACGGACTTTCCAACCGCATGGCATCTCTGTTGAGAACGGCATTCCACATCCGCCTCCTGTCTTTCCTCCCATAATAGTCACTCTAGGCAACCCTTTCATCGCATAGACGAAATCATTGGTTGCACTGAAGCAACGGCTGTTGGTAAGAACGTATACCGGTTTCTTAAAAATCACACCGTCGGATGGAGAAACCTTCTCTACTACAGGAGTTGAAAAATCAGAGTGTCCCGGACCGTTTTTATTTGCTCTGTAGCCGATCACAGTCGTCTCGTCGATAAAATGAGAAACAATCATGTTCACATTAGACACCAAACCTCCGCCATTATGTCTAACGTCAATGATCAACCCGTCTGTATCTTTGAATGAATCCAAAATATAGTTCAATTGACTATGGGAAAAAGATGAGGAAAAATCTCTATAACAGATGTATCCGACCTTTCCGTCGCGAAGAGTCTTATATCTGAATCCTCCGATCGAGCGCGTATTTTTTCCTAGATATCTCTCGTTATAGGCGACAAGATTAAGATCAAGGTCGACGGGAGTATTCTCGGCAAAGTCATATCTCGACACATCGAACGATGAATACAAATTGACATGTCCGTCTTTCAACTCTCCCAACATAGCAGCCAGGATATCGAAATAATCTTCTACATTATCGCAATTGTAGACGTACGGATAATACTCACTATAAACGACATTCCAATCCTTGATGCTATCTTTCTTGTAGTCGAAGAAACAATATTTCTCATCGATTTCTTTCCAAAGAAACTCAAAATTGCTCATCGCATCGAAATCATATTCCAAGTCGTCATCACAAGCGACAAACACAGACATAATCGCTACGAAAATAAATGCAAATATCTTTTTCATACTGTCTTACTCAAATACGGTTACAAACTTTGAATCTTTGTCAAGTCGACCTTTAAGATGATAATAATCGAACGACACACCCCAAAGAGCCTGGATATTCGTCGTACGATTGTCGATCAAATTTATCATCGACTGTGAACGCTCAGTCAACAAACCCAAACGTAAGGTATTTCGACGAAGCGGCAACTCTACCATAAGCTTATTAACAAAACGAAGCTTCTCTGGGAAAGAATTAAGATCGAAAAACTCACTCCTATCATAATCAGGCAATGTAAGATCATAGTATAGCTGGGTATATGTCGGCGACATCACCAAACCACCTAAACGAAGATCCATCTGATCCGACAATTTGATCAAGCGACGTTTGGTGTGCAGACACAATGTAGGACGAAGCGACAACCCTAACGACAAGTCAAATCTTAGATAAAGCGGATTATTTGAATTGCTCATCATCATGTCGACACCCAATTCATACCCGACATAAGCACCACAAAGGAAGTGAAACTTTGGTGTCACTTTCCAGTCGTAATATTCATGGAATTCAAACAATTCAAAGATAGGATTAAGATCTGCACCCTCATGTGTCGGATACAGGAATCCTACATGAGCACGATTATTCAATAATCTGTAAAAATCTTTATCTCCTTTGGAATGACGAATAATATTCTCATACCAGAATTCTAATGAAGTACCTGAATAAAGTAACGGTGAGAGATAAGAAACATGATGTTTCTCACCTCCTACGCCTATACCAAACGCACGGTTGTTCATTCTGATGGAAGTCGAATCCGTAGACTGAGCGAACAACGTCGAAACGAAGACCAAACAAAAAGAGAAAACAAACACTAGCTTTTTCACATTAATAGCATTAAATTCACAAACAACTATAATAAATTCTTCTTTTTGAAGAAGTATAATACAACTACAGACGATAGCAGCATTATTCCGATTGAGAAAAAGAATCCATACGGATGTCCTGACATCGGAATTATGTTAAAGTTCATACCGAAAATACTTGCGATCCATGTAGGCGGAACGAAAAGAATCGATACGACTGTAAATATCTTGATGATCTTATTCTGCTCAATGTTAACCAAACCTAGGAAAGTATCCTGCAAGTAGTCCAAACGATCAAAACCAAACTTAGTATGCTCGATTAGTGAATTGATATCCTTGATGATCATATTCATTCTAGGAGCCAATTCCTTAGAGAACAACTCACTACGCAAGATATTTGAAACAACTCGCTGCTTATCAATTGAGTTTTCTCGCAAGTGCATGATTTTTTCCTGAAGATTCTTGATTTCCAATAGGATATCCTCGTCGATATCTTCAGCTACAGTCATCGTCTTAGATAGCTCTGAAATCTCGTTTGTAACGTCCTCGATCATATCGGCATCATAGTCGACACGTGTCTCCATAAGAGCACAAAGGATATGATCGCCCGACGGGAAATTGCGCGGATTAGCAAACATCTTCTTGACTGTCTCGTCAAATGATTTTAGTTTGTTATCGCGTACCGAAACGAGAATCTTATTTTTTAGGATGAAAGAAACCGGCTCGTTCTCAAATGAATCAAGCATAAAGTTCGAGTTGGCAACAAGAGTATCCTGAGTCTCTATAAAACGAGATGAAATCTCGATCTCTTCTATCTCCTCTTCCTCCTGGATATAGATTTTCAAAAAATGCTCAAGTTCACTCTCTGTCTCAGGAGCTACATTTACTAGGTCTATCCAAACAAAATCCGAAAGTGGAATTTCCTTCAAGATTTTGATATCCTTTGCTACTTTCAAGCGATTGTTCTCAAAATAAAACAATCTAACCTCAGAAATTGGCATAATAATCTGTTTTACAAACTATTGCATCACATTATACAGGAACGCACTATACTTCAAATTAACTGCAACAGTTTGAATTATCTATTAGGTTTCGCTCTCTAACGTCGGACCACACCGACATGACATCAGGCACTGATATTCTTAGCAATGAGGTTTGTAAGATCTACAAACTCAGCCACGCTAAGTTGTTCAGGACGCTTCATAAAGACAGGATCTGCAAGTAAAGGATGACCTTGACCAAGCAGAGGCTGCAACGAATTACGCATCATCTTGCGTCGTTGGTTGAATGCCGTCTTCACTACTTTAACGAACAATTCTTCATCACAATTGATCTTCTTTGTGTCGTTGCGTCGCATTCGTATCACCGCCGATTTAACTTTCGGGGGCGGATCGAACACATTTTCGTGAACCGTAAACAGATATTCTATATCGTAGTATGCTTGAACAAGCACACTCAAGATTCCATAAGCTTTCGTGCCGGGCTTTGACGCCATTCTTTCAGCCACCTCTTTCTGAATCATTCCTGCACAGATCGGAACCTTGTCCTTGTGGTCAAGAACTTTGAAGAAAATCTGGCTTGAAATGTTATATGGGAAATTTCCAATCACACAGAACTGATCCTTATACATCTCATTAAGGTTCATCTTCAAGAAGTCTCCTTCAATGATACGACCGTTTAGTTCTGGAAAATTGGCTAAAAGATATGTTACGGATTCTGAATCCAGCTCCACACAAGTGAGGTCTATCTCCTTGTTCTGAAGCAAAAACTGAGTTAAGACACCCATACCTGGGCCGATCTCCAAAACCGGCATACCACCACCCATATCAATAGTCTCAGCAATGCGTTGAGCAATGTTGAGATCCTTTAGGAAGTGCTGTCCAAGTGCTTTTTTAGGTGTAACTTTCATCTTTTTCAGAATTGCAGTGCAAATATAATATAAATTACGCAAATACACAAAAAAGAGACATCGCTAAACGACGTCTCAATTATGTATTATACGTTAGAATTAAGAATTATCTATCATTTTCCTTTCATAACAACCAATGGCAAGAAAATCTCTTCCATTGACACTCCACCATGCTGGAATGTGTTCTTATAGTAAGAAACGTAGTAGTTATAATTATTAGGATATGCAAAAAAGTCAGAATTGCATGCGAAAATGTAGGCTGAACTTACATTCGGGCATGGCAATCCGATCGATTCAGGCTTACGAATCTCAAATACCTCTTTCGGATTGTAATTTAAATTCTTGCCGACTTTGTAACGCAAATTAGTGTTGGTATTCTTGTCGCCTACCACCTTGATTGCATTGCGCACATGGATGGTTCCGTGATCTGTAGTCAACACAACCTTATAACCCATATCCTTAACTGTCTCAAAGAACTCTTTGATTGCTGAATGTTGGAACCACGTCTTTGTCAATGATCTGTAAGCGGCATCAGTCGACGCAAGCTCACGAATCATCTTACTGTCTGTTCTGGCATGAGAAAGCATGTCGACAAAATTGAACACAACTACATTCAAGTCGTTGTTTTTTAATCTCTTCAAATCTGAAACATACTTAGATGCAAATGCAGAATCAATGATCTTAGCGTATGAATATGTGAATTTGCGACGGAATCGCTGGAAGAATGTCCCTATCAACTCCTCCTCAAACTTATTCTTGCTATCTTCATCGTCTTCCTCCACCCAATATTCAGGGTACATCTCCTTGATCTGCAAAGGAAGCAAACCAGAGAAGATTGCATTTCGACTGTATTGTGTGCTGGTTGGCAACATACTGCAGTACAAATCCTCTGCTTCGACAACGAAATCTGTGCTCAAAAGTTCACGGATGATTCTCCACTGGTCAAAACGGAAATTATCCAGCACCACAAAGAAAACCTTCTCACCGTTATCCAGCAACGGCAATACCTTTGTCTTGAACACATCCTGGCTCATCAACGGACGTTTAGCTCCATCCTTGAACCAACTTTCATAATTCTTCTTGATATATTTGACGAATGCACTATTAGCCTCCTCTTTCTGCATCAAAAGAATCTCATCCATATCTGCCGACGACTCTGAAAGCTGCAACTCCCAGAACACCAACTTCTTATAGACCTCCATATAATCCTCTACAGAGGAAGAGTCGTTGATCTGCAAACCAATCTTTCCAAACTCCGAACGATATCCGTCGGTAGTGGCTTCAGATATGATCTCACGAGCCTTGATATTCTTTTTTAGGGTAAGAAGAATCTGATTCGGATTGACAGGTTTAATCAAATAATCGGCAATCTTTGCTCCGATAGCCTGATTCATAATATCCTCCTCCTCACTCTTGGTAATCATCACCACTGGAATAGTGCTGTCGATTTCCTTAATCTGCTGAAGAGCTTCAAGGCCATTCATACCTGGCATATTCTCATCAAGGAACACGATGTCATAATGACGGTTTCTACACGCTTCCACCGCATCCTGACCATTATTCACACAGTCAGTTTCGTAACCTTTCTGCTTCAAAAAAATGATGTGGGCTTTTAGCAAATCAATTTCATCGTCTGCCCACAATATTGTTCCTTGTATCGCATCCATATAACAACTTCATTAACGGCCAAGATAGCCTCTTTTGAATAACTCCATATACACACTCATGTTACCTGACGAACGCAAGGCGTCAAGGTTATCTTTTGTGATGATCACACTGTTGTATGTGACATTTTGCAGACGCTGCTTCAATGCATCGGCCTTGACTATTCCCTTTAAATAATCCATGGCAATGGATGAATTCTCAAACATTCCGACAGTCACAATCGCAGGAAAATTCTTTCCATCTGTCTTCTCTACCTTCAATGTGCCTCCTGGCCAATCCTCATTGGCATTATCAAGCGTTTTCATCAAAGCATCGACATCGACAGCACCTCTCGAGATCAACAAAGCGAAATAGTGTTCAGCGGAACGATCGAAAGTGTAAAGGTTCTTATACTTCTTCAACTCCTTCTTTGGAGCATCGTCTTTCTTAGTTTCCTTCTTATCGTCAGCTTTCTTCTCCTCTACCTCCTCAGCAGCCTTTGGCTCATCCGACTTATTGTCGACGGCAGGTTTTGAATCATTTTCGTCAGTCTTAACTTCCGACTTAGCTTCTGCCTTTGGTTCATTCTTTGCTGCAGGTGCACTGTTTACCTGAGTCATCTTATTCAAGTCATCACCTTCCTTAATGTCGACAGGAGCAGCAGGCAAGTCGTCGCCAATAAGTTCGATATTGATCTTCTTCTTGTCTTGCTTACGGTTAAGAATATTCTTCTCATAGAATTCCTTGTACTGATCAAGCGTATAACCACGTCCGATCAAACGGCTGTTTTCCTCGGAAATGACCAACAATGTATAGTCGGAACCCTCAAGAAGTTTCATGATTCCTTCGCTCTCCTTAACACCTTTCTGATACCAAAGTGCCTCGTCAAGATTATCCATTCCTGATACAGAGACCAATCCTGGTCTGATCTTCAAATCATAATCCTTAACCAAGAACTTAGTAAAGTTATAAGTAGCGACCTCGAAAAGTAATCTGTTCTGGTCAACCTTATCTGCCTGAGAAATGATGTAGAAATGGTATGCGCTCTTGTCGCTGTAAGTAAACCCTACAGTATCGATCACACCAGTCTGGATATTCTCCTCAAGTAGGATCTGCTCACGTTGTGAAGCAAGAGAAGCAGTCGTACCCATCGCAGTGATATTACCCTGCTCGATCAATGCCAAGATATCCTTAGCCATCGGAGCGACGTCACTCTTCGGATACTCAGTCACAAGATTATTCAATGCAACCTTCAAAGAGTCGTGCTGACCTTGTTTACCAAGCGACAATGATTTCAGCATCAAGAACTTAGGCATCAACGAAGACATTTTGTAATTCTTCTGCATGTAATCAGCATTAGCCATGACTGTCTGGAAATCGGATGCCTGATATGCTGTATATGTTGCTCTATAGATAGAATCCTCTACGTTTGCCATTCTAACCAATCTGTTAGCATAGTCAGGATCGCTCAACACCTGAGAATACTTGCTGTTAGGATACTTAGTCACAAGTTCATCCTTATACTTGACAGCCAAAGCATTATCGTTCATTTTCTCAGCCACACGGTAGGAGTTGAACAAAACGTCAGCATCCTTATCTGCATTTTCACCGCCGAATCTACGTAGCCACTCATCGTATGTCTGAATAGCCATTTCATAGTCTCCGATCTTCTCGTCGAAGATGACAGCTTCATTATACAATGAAGTACGAATCTGACTTAGAGCAAGAGCCTTAGCCTCTTCTGTCTTTGGAATCTGGTTGTAGTAATAGCCAAGAGTCAACTCCGGCATGTTCTGTTCATTTTGGAATCTTTCGGAATCCGAACCCCTGTCTTGGAATTCAGGAGCAGAAGGAGCATTTTCATCGTCTTCATTCTGAGACATCTCATCAGAAATGATCATCATCTGCTTGTTCTTTCGGTTCCAGTTATCCTCAAGTCGACGTTGTCCCCACTTGTTTCTAAAGTCGTTCTTACCCTTAGAGATTGCCTGTGCATTATAGAAATACCAGTTTGATCCTCTGATTGAGTTAACATTCTTTGAAACTACAGATTCGATTTCCATTCCAGCTATACGGGCATCAAGAGAATCCTGATCTCTCTTCTCCTTCTCTTTCTGTAGACGAGCCTTAACCTTGTCAATTTCACGCTGTGCAGCAGCCAAACGCTCAGCATCTGTAGCGTTTGACAAAGCAAGCAATGAATCCTGTAGATAAACCACTTCGTAGTTTTGTTTCAAATCAGTAAGATTCAACGCCTTAGATGAAATATCATTATAATCTGGATGATCATTCGAAAGTAGTGAAGACGCCTCTGCATAACAAGGTTCAGCATCTATATAATTTTTTTTCTGGTAGTAAAGTCGACCTAGTTTAATCAATGTCACGGCTTTCTCTATACCATTTCTTGTACTCTTTTCGGCTGATAGTTTGTAATTCTGGATTGCAGTAGTAGTATCGCCTTTAGCCAAATAGATATTACCGATAGCATAATAGATCTGATCAAGATAATCCTTATTCTTTGATGACTTGGCTTCCTTTTTTAGTTTACCGACAATTTTCTCTGATTTACCGTAATCACCAGACACAACCTCCGACTGACGAATTCGTGCGTTGAATTCCATCTCATAATCCGGACACTTACGGATTACAGTATCATAGTAGGCATAAGCCTGATCTTTATGTCCAAGTTCTTGATGCAATTGAGCGGCGATAAAATAGAAACGAGCCTTCTCACGTCTGTTTTCAGCAGCAGGTATAGCTTGTATCAAATACTTCAAAGCTTCACGTTTCTCGTCCTGCTTCAAACGAAGATTAGCCATTGCAGCTGCATAAAACTCTTGATTCTCATAATTCAAGTCGTCATCGCTGATGTTTGACAAAATCTCGTCTGCCTCGTAAAGCCAATCCATCTCCATAAGAGCACGGGCTCTCCATATAGTAGCCTTTACGACAAGATCTTTATGAACAGAGAAATGCTTTTCTACGTATGTGAATGTTGCAGACGCAGCAAGGAAATCCTGGTTATAGTATTTACACTCTCCCATTAGCATCCAAACGTCGTCCATCATAGGGTTAAACTCTTCCTGGGCATAGAAAGCTGCATACTTAGGATCCTTCATCTTTGCCGGTTTCTTGACCGGTTTCTTACGCATTGAATGAAGTTTGATGGCAGTCTGACACTTATCCAACGTTCTGTTACACTGAGAGTAAGCTGCCGTTTTTGTCGACTTATCTCCCACAGGATACATTCTCAAAATCTGGGAATAATCAGGCTTGTACGCATCCTCAATATTCTGTTTTCCTTTCTCAAGAGATTCTCTACCGTTATAATATACGTTATAGCGCGTAGTCATCGCTTGATAACCACGTGCAATGGCTGTATTCTTCTTATTAGTACAGCCAACCATTGTCAACATCAGCAGTGACAATGCAGATATATAAACTAAAAAGCACTTCTTACCCATAATTTACAAAATTACGGATTTAATGAATAACTTGCAAATTTAATTTAGAAATCAATTATCCGTTTTCTTGTTTTGGAATTGTCAAAATCAATCTCTTACGAGTTTATATCCAATAAACGTAAACAGATATAGTTTTATTGTGCGAAACTTAAAAAAATGCAAATAGAGACATGTTTGTTTAAAACAAAAAGAGACGTTGCACGCAACGTCTCTACTACATAGATATTGTGATTAAGAAATTATGCCTTCTTGATCCAATCAACCAACCAAGCACCAACTTCCTTAGTACCATACTTAGCACCGCCAGCAACCTGAATTTCTGGAGTACGTACGTTCTGATCCAAAGAAGCGTCAACTGCCTTACGGATCAACTCGCCTTCCTTCTTAAGGTCAAAGTACTCGAACAACATTGCTACAGAAAGAACCTGTGCAAGTGGGTTTGCGATGTTCAAGCCCTTAGCCTGTGGCCATGAACCGTGGATTGGCTCGAATACTGGAGTGTGCTCACCTGTTGAAGCTGATGGAAGTAGACCCATTGAACCAGTAATACATGAACCCTCATCTGTAAGGATATCACCGAATGTGTTCTCAGTTACCATTACGTCGAAGAACTTAGGTTCCTGAATCATTCTCATTGCAGCGTTATCTACGTACATGAAATCTGTTGTTACATCTGGATAGTTAGGCGCCATCTCCTGAGCAACCTTTCTCCATAGACGAGATGAAGCAAGTACGTTAGCCTTGTCGACAACTGTCAAGTGCTTGTTACGCTTGCGTGCGTAATCGTAAGCTACCTTCAAGATTCTCTCGATCTCTGGACGTGTATATGCGTTTGTATCGTAAGCCTTGTTGTCGTCCTGATACTTCTCACCGAAGTACATACCACCTGTCAACTCACGGATACAGATGAAATCAGCTCCCTTTACAAGCTCATCCTTCAATGGCGACTTGTGAACTAGGCAGTCAAATGTCTGAACTGGACGGATGTTAGCGAACAAACCAAGCTTCTTTCTCATTGCAAGAAGACCCTGCTCAGGACGTACCTTTGCTGATGGGTTGTTGTCGAACTTAGGATCACCTACTGCAGAGAAAAGAACTGCATCTGCAGCCATACATTTGTTGAATGTATCCTCTGGGAATGGATCACCTACCTCGTCGATTGCGTGAGCACCACAAATTGCGTACTCGTAGCTTACCTTGTGTCCGAACTTCTCACATACAGCAGACATTACATCAACACCTACTGCTGAAATCTCTGGTCCAATGCCGTCACCAGCAAGAACTGCTATCTTTAATTCCATATTCTGTTTTTATTATATATTTCTTTTAATTCCGACACCATAATTCGAACAAGTTCTCATTACGGAATCAGTTAACATCGCTATGCGAAACAGGTCCGCTGGACCTTTCTATGAAAATTATTATTTGTTCGACATTTACATTGTCTCGATCAAGTTGAGCATCTTGACTGTAGCCTTGATCGCTGCCTCCGTCTGGTCGGCATCAAGTCCATGGGTCTTGAATACTTTATCCTTGAACTTCCAAGTAATGGTGTTGTGAACCAACGCATCTGTGTTTCCACCTGGCGGAATAACTACTGAGTAATCAAGCAATTCAGGAGTCTCCTTGCCTAGTTCCTTGTAAACCTTCCAAAGAGCCTTAGAGAATGCATCATACTGTCCGTCTCCGGCTTCAGTCTGCTGGTATCTCTTACCGTCGATCTCAATCAAGATGGTAGCGACAGGACGAAGATTATGAGTCAATGTCAAAGCATAGTTGACAATCTTGATTGTCTGCTTTACCTCACCATGTCCAAGCACATCCTTGATAATGAAAGGAAGATCTTCAGGAGTCACAAGCTGCTTCTTGTCACCAAGTTCAATGATTCTCTGTGTCACCTTCACCATCGACTTCTCATCCATCTCAATGCCTAATGCCTCAAGATTCTTACGGATGTTTGCCTTTCCCGACGTCTTTCCAAGCGCATATTCACGCTTACGTCCGAATCGTTCAGGGCGAAGCTCATTACAATAAAGATTATTCTTTGAATCACCGTCGGCATGCACACCAGCAACCTGAGTGAACACATTGTCACCTATGATTGGTTTGTTGGCAGGAATACGTACACCTGAATATGTCTCCACTAGTTTAGAGACATCGTACATCTTCTCCTCGTTGATCTTAGTTTTGATACCAAGCTGATCGTGCAACACTGCAAGCACACTCGTAAGTGGTGCATTACCAGCTCTTTCTCCAAGACCATTGATTGTAGTGTGGATACCGCTTATTCCGGAATTCACAGCAGCAAAGACATTCGAAACTGCAAGATCGTAGTCGTTGTGAGCGTGGAAATCAAACTTCAAATCCGGATATCTCCTCACCATCTGACTGCAGAAATCTGCAGTTTGAAGCGGATTAAGAATACCCAATGTATCAGGAAGCATGAATCTGTTCACACCCACACCGCACAAAGCGTCGACCATATCAAACACATAAGAAGGAGAATTCTTCATTCCATTACTCCAGTCCTCCAAATATAGGTTGACTGAAAGTTTCTTCTTATGAGCTAACTCAATAGCACGTTTGATATCATCGATATGAGCCTGAGGAGTCTTTCTCAACTGTTCAGTGACGTGGCGCAACGAACCTTTAGTCAAAAGATTGATCACCTTTCCACCTACACTTTCTATCCAGTTGAGTGAAGTTTCTCCGTCAACGAAGCCCAACACTTCAATCTTCTCAAGATAGCCAGCCTTGTCTGCCCACTCAGTGATCTTCTTCACTGTCTGAAGCTCTCCTTCCGACACTCTTGCAGAAGCGATTTCAATTCTGTCAACACCTAATTCAGAGAGCAAGAATTTGGCAATGCCGAGTTTTTCCTGTTGAGAGAAAGAGACACCAGATGTCTGCTCTCCATCTCTCAATGTTGTATCCATTATTTCGATCATACCCTTACTCTCAAAATATGATTATTTCTTTTCGTAAGACTCAATCTTATCCTTGTTCGACAACAAGTAGTCAATATCATCGAATCCGTTCAATAGACAATGCTTCTTGTAGCCGTTGATGTCAAACTTCTCAGAGTGACCTGTAGCCTCGTTAGTTACAGTCTGATTTGGAACGTCAACTGTTACGATTGTGTTAGCATCCTTCTCTACTGAAGCAAGAAGTTCCTGACGGAATTCCTCACTTACGATAACTGGCAATACGAAGCAGTTAAGCAAGTTGTTGCGGTGGATATCAGCGAATGAAGATGTGATAACCACACGGATTCCGTAACCAGCGATTGCCCAAGCAGCGTGCTCACGTGATGAACCGGAACCCCAGTTCTTACCACCGATGATGATTTCACGCTTACCCTCAGATGGAGTCTCGTTGAATGGAGCGATGTTCATAACAAAATCTGCAACAGGCTTGTTGTTAGCGTCGAAACGGATATCGTGCATGAAAGCGTCGCCGTAGAACTTAGGATCACGAGTTGTGAATGCCAAGTAACGAGCTGGGATGATATTATCTGTGTTGTTGTTGTCGATATTGATTGGCAAACATGTAGACTTAACTACGTTGAATGCCTTGTGTACTGACTTAGCACCCTCGTCCGCCTTAGGAGCAGTAGTCGAACCGAATGCACAGTTTGGACAATCCTGAGGATTTGAAACTACCTTAGTCACCTCAGCAGCCTTGATAGGTGAAGCTGCAAGTGTACGTGGATCAGTTACGACACCAGTAACTGCACTGGCAGCAACTGTAAGTGGAGAAGCCAAGATTGTGCGAGCACCAGGACCCTGACGACCTACGAAGTTACGGTTTGAAGTAGAGATTGAAAGTTTACCTGCAGGCACCTTGTCTGGGTTCATAGCCAAACATGATGAACAAGATGGCAAACGAAGTTCGAAACCAGCCTCCTCAAGTATCTTGTCAATACCCTCTTCGATAATCTGCTGGCGAACCAACCATGAACCAGGAACCAACCAAGCTACTACGTTTGCAGCCTTCTTTCTTCCCTTAACGATTGATGCGAATGCACGGAAGTCCTCGATACGACCGTTTGTACAAGCACCCAAGAAACAGTAGTCTACAGGAATACCCTCTAGCTTCTGTCCTGGCTGGAACTGCATATAGTCAAGCTGAGACTTCAACTGAGCAGCCTCTGCCTCGCTCATACCATCGTATGTTGGAACAGTACCGTCGATAGCAATACCAGCACCTGGGTTTGTACCGAAAGTGATGCGCGGCTTGATATCCTCCGCCTTGAATGTCAACTCCTTGTCAAATACAGCGTTGTCGTCGCTCTTCAACTGACGCCACTTAGCAACAGCGGCATCCCACTCAGCACCCTTAGGAGCATACTCACGATCCTTTAGGTAAGCGAATGTGATCTCGTCTGGAGCGATAAGACCAGCACGTGAACCCATCTCGATAGAAAGGTTAGATAGAGTCAAACGACCCTCCATGCTCATATTGCGGATGGCTGAACCAGCGTATTCAACTGCATAACCTGTAGCACCAGATGTTGTCACCTGTGCCATAATATATAGAGCAACGTCCTTTGCTGTAACACCTGGCTGAAGAGTACCCTCGATGTTGATACGCATTGTCTTTGGCTTGCTCTGAAGGATACACTGTGAAGCAAGTACCTGTGCGACCTCTGAAGTACCAATACCCATCGCGATTGCACCAACAGCTCCGTGAGTAGAAGTATGAGAGTCACCACAAACGATTGTCATGCCTGGCAATGATAGAGCCTTCTCTGGACCTACAACGTGGATAATACCGTTGTCCTTAGTACCCATAGCGAAGTGCTTGATACCGAATGAAGAACAGTTTGAAGATAGAGTATCAACCTGCTTGCAACCGATTGGGTCGCTGATCTCCTTCTGCTGATCAGATGGAGTGTTGTGGTCTGGCATTGCAACGACGTGGTCAGGACGGAATGCCTTTATACCCTTGTCACGCAATGTATCAAATGCCTGAGGTGATGTTACCTCGTGACAGTAAAGACGATCGATGTACAATTGAGTTGGGCCATCCTGTACGTTCTGTACAACATGCGAATCCCAAATCTTGTCAAATAGTGTATTCATATTTCGTTTTCTTCTTTAATTCATTAATTAATGCTTGAATTTGTTGATTGCATCGATATAAGCATCGATTGTAGCCGACACGATGTCTGTGTTTGCTGCAAAACCGTAATAGATCACACCTTCAGTCTCAACCTGAACGTGTACCTTGCAAGCGTCGTCAGAACCACGTGTGATAGCCTGAATCAAAAGCTCCTTCAACTCCATCTTTCTGTCGATGATCTTCTTAAGAGCCTTGACTGCTGCGTCTACTGGACCGTTACCAGAAGCAGTTGCCTCAAACTTCTCACCTGCAATATCCAAACCGATGATTGCAACCGGAGTAACACCTACACCTGAAGTTGTCTGCAAGTACTCAAGCTTGATGTGATGAGTGCTTGTGCGCTCCTGACCTGCAAGCATCAAGATATCGTCGTCGCAGATTTCCTTCTTCTGATCAGCCAAACGAAGGAATGCCTCGTAGATAGTGTTAAGTTTCTCGCCCTCAACCTCTACACCTAAGACGCTCAATCTGTGGCGTACGGCTGCACGACCACTTCTTGCTGTCAATACGATCGCGTTATCATCGATACCAACATCCTTAGGATTCATGATCTCGTAAGTCTGAAGATTCTTCAACACACCGTCCTGGTGGATACCAGATGAATGAGCGAACGCATTCTTACCAACGATAGCCTTGTTAGGCTGCACTGGCATGTTCATCAAGTTAGAAACCAATCTCGATGTTGGAGCAATCTTCTGAGTATTGATGTTAGTGTCTATATCAAGGTGCTTGTGGCACTTCAAAATCATTGCGACCTCCTCTAGAGATGTGTTACCTGCACGCTCACCGATACCGTTGATTGTAACCTCAACCTGGCGAACACCGTTCATCACACCTGAGATAGTGTTAGCTGTAGCCATACCCAAGTCGTTGTGACAGTGGCTTGAGATGATAGCCTTATCAATTCCGTCGACGTGATCAAATAGAAACTTGATCTTCTCACCGTACTCGACAGGCAAGCAGTAACCAGTAGTATCAGGAATGTTGACTACTGTCGCACCAGCCTTAATGACAGCCTCAACCACGCGAGCCAAGTACTCGTTGTCTGTACGACCGGCATCCTCACAGTAGAACTCAACGTCGTCGACATATCTGCGAGCATACTTGACAGCAGCTACGGCACGCTCAAGAATCTCCTCTGGAGTGGAATTGAACTTATATTTGATATGGCTTTCGCTAGTTCCGATACCAGTGTGGATACGCTTTCTCTTGGCGTACTGGAGAGCCTCAGCAGCAACATCAATATCCTTCTGAACACTACGAGTCAGCGCACAGATAGTCGGCCAAGTAACAGCCTTAGATATCTCAACTACTGAATTAAAGTCGCCAGGACTTGAGATTGGGAAACCAGCCTCAATCACATCCACGCCAAGCGTCTCAAGAGCCTTAGCAACCTGAATCTTCTCTATTGTATTCAATTGACAACCAGGCACTTGCTCGCCATCACGCAAAGTGGTATCAAAAACATATAATCTATCTGCCATAAAAATAAATTTTTTAGCGTTGTTTCAGAAATAAAATAAAAAGAGCCTTTTCACATCTTTTTGAAGTGAGAAAGCTCAATTGTCATCTAATATGTAATATCATTTCGACCACACACAATCCCACTGCTTACCCGATGAGCAGCAAACCAATGAGTTGAATGTATGTAGTACCAATATTCTTCATTTTCTTTAGTCTCTTTGTTTATAACTTTGTAACTAAGACGTTGCAAAATTACTAAATTTTGAGATAAAAACAACTAATTCAAAAGATTTTTTACAAAGATAACTACGATTTGAAAGGAATCGTTGCACCACCATTTAGTCAAAACAAACAGTTTTCGAGAAGGGCAGCAGTCCACTGATTGACATGTATAATCATTTCGTACGTACAGGTCGCACCGACAAACCATATTCACGACGTTTGGTATAACTAGTTGCTACATTCTCAGTGAAACCGAAGCTATAACCAAAATATTCACTTTTACCATCTAACGTAGACGACCAATATGATCCGCCGTCATTTGCAAAATAAAGCGGGTCTTCATTAGATTCTCCACCAATAGGAAGGAAAATTGAATTTCCGTTAGATGAAGTGACCTTGTATCCTTTTACATCATTTATATCCGTCCAAATCCACATACATTTCTCCCTAAGCTCCATCCACTCATCAATAGTCGCGATTCTCCAGCCATCACCCCAATTGACAGTAGCAGCGTCATCTTCCGGAAGGATTGTCTTCAAATTATCCTCAAAATTATATTTAAGATATGTTTTGGTCTCTGTATCAAGCCATTTGTATGATGATCTGTTGTATTTATTCTTTGCTCTAGTTTCTCCATAAGAAAAATACAATCCAAAATCCTCTGGTTGTGAAGCACCGACGTTGAATGTCGCCCAATCAACAGATAGTCCCAGATCAACATACTCATAGTTTGGTTTTTCATCTTCATTCACCAACACAGGACGTATTGTTCTTCCGACATGACGATCTTTATCATAAATATCAACATGAGAATTATCAAAAAGAACACAATAAGCATCATAATCACTGTTTTCTGAGAAAGTAGATGAACCATAACCTCCGTATGTTCTATAAACACCAGTATGAGGAGATGTAAAGTCATCGCCAGCAGGAAGGAATATCCAATTTCCATTCTTAGCCACAACTTTATATCCAGTTATATAATTGAGATTTGTCCATATCCATTCACAATTATCAACTAGTTCCTGCCACTCATCTCTACTAGGAGTTCTCCACTCTGCACCCCATTTCTTTGTTGCAGCATCATCTTCACGAAGCAAAGAGTGCAAACCGTCGGCTCTATTATACTTAGTGAATATACTCATTGTACTGTCATACCACTTGTAACTGTTCCTCTCGAATATAGCTTTAGTTTCAATTTCACCAGTCGCATAATAGTCGCCATACTCTTCAGGAACAGAAGCTCCGACATTGAAAGTCGCCCATTTCACAGAAAGCCCTAAGTCGACATACGAATAGGCAAGAGACTCTGGACGTTCTTTATACGTCGCATATACGGAAAGATCGGAAATGATGGAATCTAAAGGAGCACTCCAACCCATAAAGACATACCCGTTCTTCTCTGCAGGACGGAATCCTTTAACAGGATCTCCATGCGCGACTAAACGACTGTAAAGCAAGACACTGTCAGAAGAGAAAAATTTGACACTGTGAAACTCAACATCATTTTTCTTAACCGGACGTACAGGATAAGAATTTATACGATCACAGCTATAAGTTCTCATAAAATTGCAAGTGAAAAGGAGATCGTCCGCAGTTCTAGAAGAATCCACATTGACAGATGAAGAAAGATAATATCCATAGTAAGAGACTCCCGATTCATCAAGCGACAAAGAAGGAAGAAAAATTGAGTTGCCATTGTCAGCGACAACCGTATAACCTTCGACACCATTGATCTTATCCCAATACCATGCACAATTATTTATGAGTTCAGCCCACTCCTCACAAGTCGGAGTATGCCATTCTGACCCCCAATGAGCAGTAGCAGCGTCATCCTCAGGAAGAAGAATCTTTAGACTATCTACCTTACCACACAAAGAGTCAAAACAATACTTGGTCAACTTAGAAGTTCTTCCATCCGACCATTTGTAAGAAATCCAATCATTATTCTTATCAGGAATAATTTCACCCCAAGAGAAACGATAGCCGACATTTTCCGGTTTTTCAGCACCAACATTACAAGTCGCCCACTTCACAGAAAGCCCCATGTCGACAAATTCGTGACCGAAAGTATCCAACTGACACTCTTCGTCTTCAGAGCTCAATGACAACTGAATAATTTCGGAAACTCCATAATGAGCGGAAATTCCGTCTTTACGCTCAAGGATCATTGAATCTCCAGAAATAGTCATCTGTTCTACATTCATAACATCATATTTTTCAATGATATCATTGAACAATTCCACATTAAGAAACGTAGTGGCATAAGAAGCCAATCCAACAGTAGTAAGGACTAAACCACCGATCAATTCTTTTTTCATGATTATATTAAAATGTTAGTAAGAGTCTTACAATTTTTGCATTAACCGACGCAAAGGTACGAAAAAAGTTCCAATTTTCAAGTTTCAGGTTTCAAGTTTCAGGTTTCAAGTTTCAGGTTTCAAGTTTCAGGTTTCAAGATAAACGTGCTGATTGAGAATGTAAATGAAACCCATTTTATCGTTTTTCCATAAAAATCGTCCAAAAGTCATTTTTTTTTCGCAAATTTGCACTAATAAATGCGTAATAATTATGTATACAATACGAAAAAGAATTGAAATATCTGCAGCACATAGTCTGAAGACAACATACGAAAGCCAATGTAACAAGCTTCACGGTCACAACTGGATCATCACAATCAGTTGTCGCAGCAAGGAGCTTAACGAGAATGGCATGGTGGAGGATTTCACAGCTATCAAGAGTATGCTTCACCGTACTTTGGACCATACCTATCTTAACGATGTGCTTCCTTTCAACCCAACTGCTGAAAACATCGCAAAGTGGATCTGCGATCAGATTCCTACTGCTTTCAGAGTGGAAGTAACTGAAAGCGAGAACAATACAGCAATCTACGAGGAAGACTAATCCACAATCTTTTGCTTATGAGGAAGATTAACGAAATCTTCTATTCTCTTCAGGGTGAGGGATTCCACACCGGAACAGCCGCAATCTTCATACGCTTTTCAGGATGCAATCTGAAGTGTGATTTTTGCGACACAATACACGAATCCGGAGAATTTCTTTCCGACGAAGACATAATCTCAAAAATATCCGACTACCAGTCGAAACATGTGGTGCTGACTGGTGGCGAGCCTTCGTTGTGGATAGACGAGACGTTTGTAGCCAAACTAAAGGCTGCCGGCTATTTCGTGCAGATCGAGACAAACGGCACTCACTCTATTCCACAAAACGTGGATTGGATTACTTGTAGCCCAAAGGGTGCACCGTTGGCTATCGACAAGGCCAATGAGTTGAAAGTGGTGTTCACTAGCTCTGCTTTCGTGGAAAAATTTACGAATTTCGACTGTCAGCACCGTTTTCTTCAGCCGCTCTCATGTGGCAATACAGCAGAAGTGGTGGATTATATACTTAAACACCCACAGTGGAGAATGAGTCTCCAAACTCACAAGCTGATTGATATTCAATAGAAATCAACCTGTCGACGTGAACGAATCACGTTTGAAAAACTAATTCTTAATATCGAGTATATTATGAAGATACTACACAAATTTGCCTTTTCCGCATTGCTTTTTGCATTTGCGTCAAACATAACTGCGAAGCCTAAAACCGATGATTTAGGCACAGCCGCTGCTGAGATTTCAAAGTCGAACTATACAGCGGCCATCAATTTGATGACATCGTATATCTCCAACAATGATCTAGATCCGCAGGCATATTACTACCGTTCTGTAGCTGAACTTGGTGTCGGCGAGAACGACCTTGCCCTAAAGGATGCAGATCTTGCCATTCAACTTGTCAAGAAACTTCCTAAAAACGCTAGAGTAAAACATGCCAACCTCATCCTTCAACGTGCTAAATGTCAACGTGCACTTGGAAACCCAGAGGAGGCAATGTATGAGTTGAACAAAGCAGTTGAAGTCGACAACACATTGTCGGACATCTACGTCGAAATGGGAGAAATCCTTGCATCAAAGAATGATTTGAAAGGAGCAGATACAACTTTTGCCAAGGCTCTTCTTTACGACAACAAGAATTACAATGCATTGATGGGATTGGCTAAGAATTACCTTAACACCGATAGAGAAAGAGAAGCCATTCAAAAGCTTGATCAGGCGATCTCTGTCGACGGCGAGAAAACCGATCCATATTTGCTCCGTTATAAAGCCAATATGAGTTTGAACAATTTCGAAAGAGCTTTCGACGACATCTCATACGTGGCATCCAACAATGAGGACTACAATCCGTATCTTTCCGATCTAAGCACTGCAGCTGCAAAATGCAGAAATTACTCGTTGCCTAAGATCGACCAGAAAATCAACTCTGATGAGAACACTGTGTTGTGGCTACAATGTCGTGCTGCAGTCGACAATAAATGTGGAAAATTTGAGTCTGCAATCGAAGACTACATAAAGCTAGAGAAGATTCTTGGCGAGAAATACGCTATCACATCTTCAGGTAAGGGAGACTGTTATTTCCAGAAGGGCGACTACAACACTGCCCTATCTATGTATAAGGAAGCAAACGAGCTTGAGGAAACAGCGGCAGCTAATGCTGGTATAGCAAGAATTCTATTGCTGCAGAACGAATTGACCGAGGCACTTGTCTATGCCAACAAGTCTGTTTCTCAGGATCCCATGAACTACGAGTACTACTACTTGAGAGGTAGAATTCAGGAGAAACGCAAACTGATAGGAGAAGCAATATCTGACTATGAGGTTGGCATGCAGATGAATTCCAATTACGCTCCGCTATACTACCGCAGAGGTGTTATCAAAAAATCAAAATGGGATTTCGAAAGAGTTGTAAAACTTGAAACACTGCCTTCTGCAACAGAGAATTACAAACCATTTGCCTACTTATACTTAGGCAAAAAGAAAGAGGCTCAGAATGCATTGAACGTTATTGTCAATACATATCCTAATGCTGAAAACTATTACACTGCAACTTCATTTTACGCAGCCATCAACGACACAGCAAATGCATTGACATCTCTTGAAAAGAGTTTTGAACTTGGTTACCGCAATTTTGCACAGATAGACACAGACTCAAACCTTGACAGTCTACGTAAGAATGCATCATACATCGCGTTGGTAGATAAATGGAAGCAATCAAGCGGAGTGTCGGCCAACTTTGCAAAATCAGAAAAGACAGATGCTCAGAAGGCAATGTCAACTACTGAAGTCAAATTCAAACGTGAACAGAATAAGTTTGCTTTGAACTGTAAGCTTAACAATCTTGACATCACTTGCCAACTAGACACTGCAGCCTCAATCGGAAGCATCAGTTTTGCAGATGCACTATTCCTAACTAAATATGGATTCATCCAGACACGTGAATGGAGTCAGGATCCATATAAAGATATTACAGAGTCGACTGTGGTTACAATCCGAGAGTTGGAGATTGAAGGAATCAAAGTCAAAGGTTTGATTCTAAAAGTCAACAGTGACAAGAATGCCAAGCTTCAGCTTTCCAAGAACGATATCGCAAAATTCGGAAACATCTCGGTCAACAACCAGAGAAACATCCTGTTCATCGAGCACTATTAATGTAAAATGTAAAATGTAAGAGTAGATGTCGCGTCAGTGCGTCTCAAATGGGTCCAAGTGACGGTGTATCCGTCCCATAATAGTAGTCACGGGCTGAAGAAATGTGAAGCATTGATGAGTCCCGTGATTTCAGGAAACGATGCAAAAAACAACATCAATTAGATGAAAAGCATAAGAGTAATATTACAATTTCTAAGGCAACATCTGACGTTGACCCTCATGGCCCCACTCTGCGTCCTAATAGAAGTAGGAGCCGAGTTGGTTCAGCCAAAGATCATGTCCCAGATCGTAAACGATGGTGTAATCGGGGGGCAAACCGAAATCATCACGTCGTTAGGAATAAAGATGTTTATCCTTACCCTAATCGGTGTATGTGCAGGAATCTTCTCCATCTATGCGGCAGGACAAGTGTCATACGCATTCGGTGCTGACATGCGTACAAAGATGTTCTCACGCATCCAGAAATTCTCATTTTCCAACATCGATCGTTTACAGACAGGTTCACTGATCACACGTATCACAAGTGATGTGACTCAGGTTCAGAATGTTATCCAGGCATCAATGCGATTGTTATTTCGTGCGCCATTCATGTTTATCGGAGCGATCGTGATGGTTTTCATGCTTGACTTGAAGATGGCATACATCTTGATTGTCATCCTACCTATTTTGCTTTTCACAATCATTTTCATCCTACACAAATCATTCCCGCTATTCAGCATTGTCCAGCAAAAGATGGACAAGTTCAACACTGTCGTGCAGGAGCTTCTTTCTGGAATTCGTGTGGTGAAGGCATACGTAAGAGAGAAAGGTGAAAAGGAGAGATTTGAAGCATCCAACGAAGATTATATCGCGTCATCACTTAAGGTGAGCAAACTGATCATTCTGATGATGCCGGCAATGTCGTTTATCATGAACCTCGGCGTAGTCGGAGTCCTTTGGTTTGGTGAATATGAGGTTGGAGAAGGCCGATTGAATGTCGGTGACATCATGGCATGTACCAACTATATGACACAGATTCTGATGTCGTTGATGATGGCTCAACGTGTGATAATGTCAATCACACAGGCAGAGGCTTCAATGGTCAGAATAAATGAGGTTTTGGAGACAGAGTGTGAACTTGAGCTTCAGTCGACAGGAGTCAACGTCCCAGAGGAAGGAAGTTTGGAATTCGACAACGTGTCGTTCCAATATGAAGGCTCAAACAAGAATCAGCTGCAGAATATCTCATTCAAGATAAACAAGGGAGAAACACTTGCAATTCTTGGAAGTACAGGATCCGGCAAGTCGACTTTAGTCAACCTTATTCCACGCTTCTACGACGTAACAAAAGGAGCAATCAGGATCGGAGGCAAAGATATCCGTGAAATCGACAGAAAGTCGTTGCAGAACAGTGTCGGAATGGTAATGCAGAACACAGTTCTATTCTCTGGCACGATTGCCGACAATATGCGTATGGGCAAGGAAGACGCGACGGAAGAGGAGATGATCGATGCTTTGAAGAAAGCCGACATTGCAGATTTCGTATTGTCCCTACCAGACGGATTGAATCACATAATCGAACAAGATGCGACAAATATTTCAGGAGGTCAACGTCAGCGAATAAGCATCGCACGCACATTGATTTCCGAGCCTGATATTTTAATACTTGACGACAGTTTAAGTGCAGTCGACTTGATTACAGAATCAAAAATCCGTAAGGCGTTGAACAGTTTGCAGATGACAAAGATCATCATTGCTCAAAGAATAAGTTCAATCAAGGATGCAAACAAGATTCTGATGATCGAAGACGGAAGGATGTTATGCTACGGCACACACAACGAACTATACAACTCGTCGGCAGAGTATAAGGAGGTATATGATTCACAAATTCAAAGTGCAGAGGAGGGCAAGTTATGAAAGGACCTATGATGGCAGACGGAAGGGGCGCACCAGGAGGAAGACTTCGTGACATGACAGCCAAGCACGAGCGTCCACAAGATACCGGCAAAACAATTGCAAGAATCTTCTCGTATTGGAAAGAGCACTGGATGTGGCTTATCACAATGCTCGGAAGTTCACTTTGTGAAGTGTTCTGCACATTGATGGCCCCAATTTTAATTGGCAAAGCGATAGACAACTGTATAGATTTGTCAAACATGACGGTGGATTTCACAAAGTTGAATGTCATCGTTGTCATATTGATGATGCTTTACATCTCAAGTTCATGCTTCTCATGGATTCAGCAGTATGGAATGACAATCATCTCATTGAAGATTGCTAAGAAAATCCGTACTCAGATGATGGATAAGATGCTTGAGCAGGATATCCATTTCTATGATGTCCATAAACGTGGCGACTTGATGAGCCGTTTTACCAATGATGTAGAACTGATGAAATCAGGGTTGGGTGATTCTTTCATCCAGCTATTCAACACTATCTTCACCCTTGCTGGAACAATCATTGCGATGGTGGCGTTAAGTCCATCGTTGACAGTTGTTTGCTGTCTATCTATTCCGGTAGTGTTGATGATGACAAACTTGATTTCCAAGCAAACAAGAAAATATTTCTCGTCACAGCAGAAAGCACTAGGTCAGTTGAACGGTTTGGTGGAAGAGAGTGTGAGCGGAATCAAGATGGTTCGTAGTTTCGGCATTGAACAACAGCAGATTGACAAGTTTAATGCCATCAACGAGCAGCTACGCAAATCAGGAGTAAAAGCACAGATTTTCAGTGGATTATTGATGCCGCTAATGCGAGTACTTGAAAATATCATCTACATCATGGTGGCTGTGTTCGGTGGAATCATGGCGACATCACACGATTTGACTGTCTTCGGATTCGCAGTTGCCGCCATTACCGTCGGTACAATCCAATCTTTCTTGCTTTACACAAAGCAGTTCCTTCGTCCGATCAACCAGATTGCATCACAATTCAATGCTGTGCAGTCGGCAATTGCAGGAGCAGAACGAATTTTCTCTATACTTGATACCAAACCGGCAATCACCAACAAACCGGATGCGATCACGTTGAAAGAAGAGACCGTCAAGGGAGACATTGTATTCGACCATGTATCGTTCGGATATGAACCAGGCAAACTGATTTTGAAGGACATCTCGTTTACTGCCAAGCAAGACGAGGTGATAGCCATAGTCGGAACAACCGGAGCCGGCAAGACAACCATCATCAACCTGTTGACACGATTCTACGACATCAATTCCGGTTCAATCAAAATCGACGGAGTGGATATCCGCGACATCACAAAGGAGAGTTTGCGCGACCAGATGGGTATAGTATTACAGGTTCCGTTCCTATTCTCCGACACTGTCAACTACAATGTTTCGTATGGTTGGCCAGTCGCCACACAGGAAGAGATCATCAACGCATCCAAGGCAGCCAATGCCCACAACTTCATTGAACGTCTGCCACGAGGCTACGACAGTGAGATTTTGCGTGGAGGAGAAAACATCAGTAACGGTCAGAAACAGTTGTTGACTATTGCAAGAGCCATTCTTGTCGAGACGCCAATACTTGTGTTTGATGAAGCAACAAGCAACATTGACACACGTACTGAGATTCTTATTCAGAAAGCGATCAATAACCTTACAAAGGGTCGTACATCATTCGTTATCGCCCATCGTTTGAGCACAATCAAGAATGCAGATAAGATTCTTGTGATGCATGAAGGAAGAATTGCAGAGCAAGGAAAACATGAAGAATTGTTGGCTAAAAAAGGTAGATACTACGAAATATACAATAGCCAGTTTGTGGTGGACTAATTATAATGCACAATACGTAATGATTAATTGTTGAATTATCCAACATAGTTATAATAAAAAGCCGCGTCAGAATTTTCTAACGCGGCTTTTATCATATCTGTAATTATCAAAATTTACTTTGTCACGCCACGGACAACTCTACCATAGTAACGATAACCTTCAAGGATTTTGACATATTCGTCACTGAATCTAAGAACATACGAAGATATCTTTTCCTTATCTGTGTCAGTCATAGCCTCGGAAGAATAGTATTCTCCTTCCTGTGGGTTCTTAAGATCTCCATATTTATCATAAACTCCTGTGTTTGGGAAGAACAATGTCTTTCCATTCGGACCGAATACGACATAACCTCTAGGATTCTCCTGGAATACCCAAGTACACTCAGAAAGCAATTCTTCAAACTGAGTTTTAGTTGGCATGCTCCAATGTTCGCCCATTTCAACATTAGCGACATCATATTTAGGAGTCAGGATTCCGTTAACGATATACCCCTTTTCCTCCAAGCCAGCAATGTCAATTCCATAAGTTTCACTGCCAGATTCAGGGAACTTATCCTTAGATACAACTTCACCCCAAGCATAGTGAGTACCAGCTTCTGTTGTATCATTAGCACCGATATTCATCAAAGCCCACTTTGTACCACTTGTCAACCCAAGATCAACATACTCATGACCGTCAACAAATGGATCTATCTCTTTGTCTATCTCAAAATCAACAACCTTAACAGAATCTACATCATACTTAACAACTGTTCCATTCTCCAATTCGACACGCATGTAGCTAGCTGCAGAGGCCATGCTCAATGTAGCGACACCTAAAGTAGCAAAAAAAATATTTTTCATAAATAAATTTCGTGTAATGAATTACTTTCTGATCACCTTCAATGATTTGTTTCCTACAACAAGAACATAAACTCCCTTAGTCTTTGGAAGCGTTATGTCAACTGAACCATTTTCATCTGCCTTTACAGAGTATATCATAGTTCCAGCAACATTAATAAGCTTTACAGACTCCGATGGATTAGCATTCTGTACCTGAAAAGCTCCATCACCAAGACTAACTATTCTAAGATTGTCAGACATCTTATCTTCTACTGCAGAAGCATCTTTATCCGAGAAATGATAATTTATTACATCAGCAATTGAATAAGAAGTCTCAGCATTATCATTAATGACAAGATCACCCTTACTGAAAGTAATTACTGGGTACTCAGACAAAAGAAAACTGTACTTACTTCCAGAAGTCAAATCGACTATAAGATAGTTAGCAGCATTGATAGTCATGGCACCAATAGAGATGCCGACAACTAATAAAAGTTTTTTCAAATTCATCTTTCAACAATTTATTTATACAATAATACTCAAAATTTAGAATTATCATGTATAATAACAAACAAAAAAAGCGAAATTTGCAAAAATATCTTAAATCGTATATGGCCCACTACAAAAACTACTCCGACTATATAAAAGAACATTTCGACTTTAAAGTCCAAAAGATTTCCATCAACGCAGGATTCACTTGTCCCAACCGTGATGGAAGTATCGGTGTTGGTGGCTGTACCTATTGCAACAACCGATCTTTCAATCCTGACTATTGCGTGTCGACAACATCTGTGACTAAACAGATTGAGGAAGGCAAAATATTCTTCAAACGCAAGGCTAAATATGCAGGGTTGAAATTTCTTGCCTATTTCCAGGCCTATACAAATACATACGGAGAATTCTCACGTTTGAAGGCTTTGTACGAAGAGGCTTTGGCTTGTGAAGATGTAGTGGGAATAGTGATCGGCACTCGCCCTGATTGTGTTGATGATCAATTATTGGACTATTTCCAGGAGTTGTCTAAAAAAACGTACGTCATGATTGAATATGGTGTGGAGAGCACAGACGACAACACATTGAAGCGTATCAACCGTGGACACGATTTTGCATGTGCTTGCAAAGCTATTCGCGACACTGCCAGCCGTGGCGTCCAGACCGGTGCGCATCTGATATTAGGATTACCTGGAGAAACACCAGAAATGATACTGAAAGGAGCAGACAGAATGTCGGAACTACCTATCGACATCATCAAACTGCATCAGCTTCAAATTGTGCGTGACACACCGATGGCTGAAGAATACGCCAAGAATCCAGATGAATTCAAACTGTTTTCGATTGAAGCCTACCAACAGCTTTTGGCACAATTCGTGGAGAGATTGCGAGCAGACATCTGTATCGAAAGGTTTGTATCACAGACGCCTAAATCCATTCTTGTCGCCCCGGATTGGGGATTGAAAAATTACGAATTCACAGATAGATTGAATAAGATTTTCGAGGCAAGAGAAACGGAGCAGGGGAAAGTTAGATGTAAAATGTAAAAAGTAAATTCGATTATTCACATCTTACTTTTTACATCTTACTTTTACATCTATAGGTCTTCGTCGTCTCCACCTGTCTCCAGAATATGCGATGAAAGCATATCGGCAGCATGGATCATCGAGACTAGCGGATTTAGTTTGCAAGCAGTATCATAGTTTCTTACCTCCTCGTAGTTTGACTTGTCGATTGCCCATGCTCCCATGTGCCAACGTATTGCAAGCATCTCAGCATCAGTCAGTTCCAAGAAAGGCAAAATCATAATCACTGATTTTTCACCGTGTCCCATCGGGAAATTCTTAAAAGAAACCTTATAACCTTCCGCATCCTCCCAAGTTCCGATTGCAGTCTTTTTCTTCTTGGTAGTACGGAAATAAATGTCGCTCTTGCAGACATCGTGAAGCAAAGCAGCAATGATGACACTATCCCTAGGTGTAGTCTTCTCCAAATCAGGACGTAATGTCTTCATGCCTTCCCAGATGGCCAATGCACTCTTGCATGTGTTCAAAGAGTGTTCAGTCAAACCTCCAGCCACATTCAAATGATGTCCGGCTGAAGCAGGAGCCTCAAAGAATCCGTTAGACTCCAACTCTTCTATCATATCCTCTACTCCATCGCGCTCTGTGCTGCGAAGAAGTTCCAAAAATTCGTCTTTTATTTTATCGCTCATACTTAATTCAATTTATAACAAATATAGAAATTAGTATTGAATCTAGCAATAAGATGCTAATCAAATCCTTCCCTCCAAGATATCCATCACATCCTCTTTTGTCATTAGCGACGACGTATCGGTGCCGCTCAACACCATATCCGACACAGTCTGCTTGCGACGTTGCAGCTCCAGCATCTTCTCCTCAATCGTGCCTTTGGCAATGAAGTGGAAGACGGTTACTTTCTGATCCTGACCTATACGGTAGGCTCTGTCTGTTGCCTGTTGCTCAATGGCCGGATTCCACCACGGATCAAGATGGATCACATAGTTGGCTGCGGTAAGGTTAAGACCGACTCCTCCGGCTTTCAAACTGATCAGGAATATTGGTGTTCTGCCTTCCTGGAATTTGTCGATCAACTTGGATCTCTCCTTCATCGGTGTTGAGCCGTCAAGATACAGATATTCTATTCCTTCTTCTGAAAGCAAACTCTTGACACGATCTAAGAAACCTGTGAATTGGCTGAACACAAGCACCCTATTATCTTCCAGATCAATTTCTTGCAACAAGTCAAGGAATGCTG
Source organism: Paludibacteraceae bacterium (assembly GCA_045629285.1). Classification (GTDB taxonomy): domain Bacteria; phylum Bacteroidota; class Bacteroidia; order Bacteroidales; family Paludibacteraceae; genus UBA1723. The sequence continues at coordinate 155,378 of JAZQQY010000035.1, forward strand.
TCTCCTTACTGCTTCGTTCATTCCAACCTTGCACAAGCAACGATGGCGAACATGTCAACTCTCGCAATTTTGTAAGCATCGCGAATACTGCAATCTTATGCGGTCCGACTGCACTCAATGCTCTGTCTGAAGCATAGGAATCTTTCTCCTGAAACTCTTTCTTGACTGCCAAACGAGTGGAATCATAAACGGCATATTCCTCTTTTGTAAGCATCACGTCAAGCACTACGTCTTCGATTCCTGGCAATTCATCAAGAACCTCTTTCTTTGTTCGGCGCAATATGAACGGTCGCACTACGGAGTTTATCTCTTTAGCAACATCGTCTGCCCAATCATCATCTCGTTCACGATTATATTTGACCTTCTCAGAGAATGATTTCTGACTTCCAAGCAATCCTGGATTTGAGAAATGGAACAAACTCCAAATCTCTGAAAAATGGTTTTGGATTGGCGTACCAGTAAGGACGACTCGACTCTTGCCACTAAGTCTGACAACTGATTTGAATGCTTTGGTATTGCTATTCTTGATTGCATGGGCTTCGTCTAGTACGATCATTCCCCACTCCACCTTTTCTAGATTTGCAATCTGTGTAAGCATCATTCCATAGCTTGTCACCAACACAGTACCACCTGATGCTTCTTCAATCGCTTTTGTTTTATGTAGACACTGATTAAGAACCACACTGTCTAACGACGGTGCAAATCTCTTCAATTCATTCTGCCAGTTGAGCACAACCGATGTAGGAGCAACCACCAAGATCGGTCCATCCATTGACTTCTGCAGCATAACCGCAATCGTCTGGATGGTCTTACCTAATCCCATGTCGTCAGCAAGACATACGCCTCCACTCCACGATAACGTGCGCATCATCCATTTATAACCGTCAACCTGGTAATGCTTCAGTTCGCCTTTTAAAGTTGTTGGAATTGGATAATCACAAGTTTGAGAGTCATTTATCTTTTGACGTATTGCAAATATCTCACGATTGGAATCACCGAAAGCTGCATCAAACTCACCATCCAATGAAGCTAAAGCAAGTTCAGGAATCGCAAGTTTCTCTTCCAGATTATCATTATAGAGACGCAATCGACTGATTAGTTGACGTAATGACTGACTCACTTCAACGTAGTTATCATCGTCAACACGGATATATTTGCCGACTCCGTTCTGAATCTTACGCATCAAATCGGTCAAACCGATCTTGATATCGTGTGAAACTAATTGGCCTACAAAATTAAACCAACCTCGGACGCTCTGCATTGTCTCCACATGAAGATCCTTAGGCGTAAGTTTTTCACCGACATTAAACTTACATCCTTCCATCAGTTCAACGACTGCCTTATCTTCATTTTCTCTAGCCCATGTTATGATATCAAGAACATTCTCTAGATTCAACAACGCTGATGCGACGTCTGCAGCATCCTCATCTTCATATATAATGGCAGAATCTTGACAAAACTTTTCAAACGTAAAGAGGTTTCTCTTCTCAACCTCAAAATCTCTTTTTATCAGACGTAGATGTACGCCATCGTTTAATATACTTAATGACTGACCTTCTGCTGGAGTAGCTGTATATTTGGAGTTTTCAAAAGGAATAATCACCATCTCAACTCTCCACGTTGCACCGACATTAGTGTTAGGAAACAATCTTAGTACAAGTCGTGAATCGGCATCTTCAAACGCATCATCTTTGTGAATGAGTTGAGAATATATCTTAGTTACCCCATCCAATCGAAGCAAAGTCTGTTTCAAACGGGATTCAGCTTCAGATGGCATCGTTTCAATCTGGAGAAAAGACTTATATACATCTCTTTCCAAATCACGTACATGGATAACACCATAATGAGTATCATCTATGACACGTACAAATGCATTGGTTTGTTTATCCAAATCAGATAGTTTCAGATTTGAATATATATGGAATTGTCTATCGTTTTCTTTATTAACTATCAGATACGGATGCTCTACCTTAACATTAACTTGACGAAGTTGCTTTCCCCATTTTGGCATCAAAAAAATGTGGTCACAATCGACAAACGACAACAAACCATCTCCATCTTTGAATGAAACTTGTCCGGCAGGCAAGGTCTTAAGTATACGAAAATCCTCATCTGTTGCACATTCTGGAATCTCTCTACTCTTCCCTTTCCAGATACGTTGTATGCTTCCGTCCCACTCTCCTTTATCATTCTTCTTTTGCAAGAAAGGAGAGACACGCATCTCATTCGGTTCAAGCACATAAATCAACCTTTCATACTTCTCAACACTCTTCGGAATCTTCACATTTTCAAGAGAATCAAGCATATACATCCAAGGTTTGATCTTATTCAAACGAGAAACTATGGATGATTCCGGATTCATCTCATTCTCTACAAACACCCAGTTGCTTGGCTCAGAATGTTTAGAAATATCCACATTGAATTGGAAACAAAGAGCAGTAGCAAGACGCACATCATTTGATCGGTATAGATCTGCAACAAAATGTTTCGCACTGATGACGAAATCCTCTCCGTCGACTTTATTCTTAATCAACGGAATGAGGGACATCCTGCACAACTCATCATCCTGGATTGTACGTTTATACAGGAAAGTAGATAATCTCTTTTCATTCTTCAACGGACTATCCAGAATCATTGAAATAACAAAAAGATAGTTAAAAGTATATTCGTCAAATACTCCACGTTCATTCAAGAAGCCTCCGAAAGATGTCAATGACTTTTGGAAAGCATCAACGGATTCTGCATAACATTCACGTTGAAGTAATCTAATTGCATCGTAAAGTCGACCCCACCCATTGACTCCATAATACTTGAAATCATCTGTTCCTGTCGCCAAATAGTGATAAAGGAAAAACCTATCTCGCATCTCCAATTCTGGACTGTCGCCAACATCCTGAATATCATAACGATATTCAACAATAGTCTTTAGATTCTCCCAGTTAAAGTGATTACGATTGTGAATGTCGTCAAGGGTCTTCTTGAAAACTTCATTCCAGCTTTTTGAAGGTAAGGAATTGAAAACAGGTCTCCAATCAGAATCGTCGATCACAGAAAGAAGCATCTCTCTTTGGCGAATACCCAAAGAATAGAGTTCAACAGAATCAGTATCGACCAAATTCATCTTCTCAAGCCACCATGTTCTGAAAATAAGCGATGTATTCTTATTGTCTTCTGGCAATTCACATACCGATTCAATGATTCCTAACCAATCCTCTTTATGATTTATATAGATATCTGCGACGACGGGAAGCTCACACACAGTAGCAACTACGTATTTAGCAAAAACTCCAGAGCGTGTGTGCATATCCAGCAAACGCTTGTTATATAGTGACTTTGCAACATTCTGTACATCAACATCACTTGATTCTTTGCCACAAAGATAGCGCACTGCAAGTCCAGTCATTGCAGAAGAACAATCAATCATGTTTCCACAATAAGAATAGACAGCAAGCACTACTTTTTCTGGAAGTGAAAGAGAATCTAAAACGGGATGTTGCATATTATTGAACCCTGAAAACTAGAGAGATGCACTGACGCGGCGTCTCTACGAACCAGAAACTAAAAATTCGTTTTAAAATCATCTATATGTCTTCTGATTTCAAAGAAAAACTCCAAAAACTCATTCTCAAGTTCAAAATAGTCTCTCCTCATAATTTCAACTACTTGGGCTGAACAGTCTGGCAACGACGTACCGTTAGACATCAACTCAAGAGTTTCCTGTATTCCTTCTATAGAAGCGTATGCAGTTAGTCGCTGCTTCGCAATAAAATTAACAGAAAACATCTGCATTTCACGCGGCATACGAAACCAGTTCTTCAATATTCTTCCATACGTTCTCCACGCATATCTTTTCAAAGGCAAATCATGATAGCCGCCCCAATTTTTTGCTAAGAAATGATCGTAGACAACATCACATACAACACCAGCATATCTTCCGGCAACAGGCACAAACCTTTCCTTACTCTGTTTGTAAACAGGATGATTATCAGTAAAGGAATCAATTTCACGATGCACAAGAATACCGCACTGCATTGAGAATGGATAGTCGGAGATACGTCGACCTTTCACATAGTCTCCTATGTAGTTGCCGATCATCTGCCCTTCATCCTCGTCGCCAGATAAGTATATATGTGCAAGGAAATTCATTTACCGAGATTGTTGTTTTTAATAAATGAATTTAGAGAATCACACAATTCTGTGCTTGTCTTACGAACTGCCCAGGAATGAAGTTGGGAAAAACCGATAGACAGGTGTATATCAAGGTTGTCATACTCTTTCTGTAGACGTGTGGCGGCATGAAGGCCAAGCACCGTATATTGGAATTCACCCTTCGACACCATGACCGCAATGGCCTCGTTGTCGTATCGGGGGATTCTTTTGATATAAATGGTATCGCCTATCTCTTTGGAAAGATTATTGATTCGCACTTCCGACGGTGAATTCTCAGCCAACGTAACAGTCTTATCGGCAAGTTCCAACTGATTATGGACAAAACTGTCGTTAACTACCTTATTTATCACCTTTTTTCTCTGTACAAGCACCTGTTTGTCGTGAATCAGACTCTCCGTAAACAGTAGAGTGTCACGCAACGAAGATGTAACTGGAATATAGCGGACTATCACGTCGCACTCTCCATCAACAAGCGCTTCTATTGCTTTATTGAGATTGCTTTCAAGCTTATATTTGACAGGAATATTCTGCTGACGTGCAAATTGACGTATAAGTTCAAACTGCTCTCCTATAGTATCGCCATCTGCCGTAATCTGCATCCCATCACTCGACGGATCGATCATCACCTTCAATGCACCATTCTCACGAATATGTGCGATATCGTCTACTTCCGGAACCTGCGACGCTCTATAGTTCAAGAAAAAACCGATAGAAGCCAGAATCACAAAAACGATAATGATTGAATTGAAAATCTGCTTTCCGTTCATAGGCGAAATCTTTTAGTCATCGAATGTTACAGAAATACCGACTCTTACAAATGACGGACTCATCGCATAGCCAGGGCTTATCAAATAGTTTGAGTTGTTACCCATTCTTTGGTTTACATGATTCCAAATCACAAACATTCTCAACACCTTCAACTGTGCCTGTCCATAGACATTCAACAACGGATATTCACCATACTCTTTTTCACGTTGGGTGTAAAGCATTCCAGTCGCAGGATTATATCTCGACGCGTAGAAACTTGTATGATAGTTCAATTCAGCACCTACCTGAAGAGTCAAACTCTTCTTAAATACAGGAGGAGTACGAAGGTAGATATTACTGTTCCAAACAAATGTCGGCAACGGCATAATGTACTGGTCTGACGTTGTCTGGTAAGCAATCTCATTATCCCAGTGGAAGATTCCAAACTTAAGTCTTTCTCCTGCACCCAAATAGAACACATTTACTGCATCCGAAGTCTGAACAGGCATTGCATGCTCATTGAAATAGATGTAGTTGTCAACATTGTAATATCCTACTTTTGCAGTGAATCCGATTCGTGGCATCTCAAACACTCCATTGACAGACAGACTGCGTTTGTTGTCGAAATCGTTATCCCAATTGTAATAGTTTGAATGATAGTGATCTTCAAAGTAATCAGGACACTCATTCTTCAACTCAATATTACCACCTAGTGAAACTGGCTGATTAGCAATATCAAACTTAGTTTTCACATCTCCCTTCAACAAATAGCTTGTTCCAGTCGACTTCTCATCAACGAAATAGTATTCACCTATAACATTGAAGAACAAATGATTACCAGAGTGTTTCGACAACACAGCTCCGATACCCATCTTTGTATCCTTTGTCTTGCTCCAACGCGGACGGCCACGATATCCGAGTGAATCAACATAAGCTGGAGTGTCGCCCAAATCAACCTCTTTCAACTTATTTAACGCGATGAATTCATCATCCGTATCACGATAATCAAACTCCAAATCATTAATATAATGATAGTTCTTTGAACTAACCGTATAATATCCAGCAAGTCCAAACTTCATCAACTTGTTGAACTCTTCATTTAGAGTCACGCCAAAATTCGCCTTAAACTGACGGAATAGCACACTATCCATCGTCGTTTTCGGCATAAACCTACGGCTTTCAGAAGTCGCATTATAGAAAGAATCGTGAAGAGCAGTTGTTGACAATTCTGTATATCTCTTCCAATCAGACTCATAACGCATGTCAGCAATAAAAGAGGTAACAGGCACATAATCAACTATTACCGAATCTTCAGACACTTTATATTCCTTCTCAAAACCAAGATGATACTTGTAGTTGAGATGCATGTTGTAGCCATGAAGCTTAGAGAATGTATTGCCTACAAAATAAACAGGAATAGCTTCATCGGCAGGATTACCGAATCTTTCAGGCGAAGTGATGTAGGATTCATCATAGAAACCACCATTCTCATAATTCTCAAACTTCGCAAAACCTATATTCATCATCACGTTTGAACGCAATCCCATGTAGCTACCGAAGAAACCTGCATTACAGTTGCGTGTCGACGTAGACTCATACGCACCATAGGAAGTCACCCAATCACCGTACATTCCGAAGTTAAACTTCGAACCGGCATTTACAGTGAACAAACCACCCACACACTGGTCGCTTCTGTTGCTTGGACCTGCACCTATGAACCAGAATTTAGAGTATGGTTTGCGTGTATTGTAATATAAGATGTCGTCCGGCGAAGTATAGTTTGCCTCATACGGAGTGAAGAAGAAGAAATCCGATTTCTTGATTCTGTCAGCATATATCAAGGAGAATCCAGGAGATCCGAGCGACGAATGGTCTGCATAACGAAGTGTATTCTTATCTGCCATATTGGCGATATACAACTTATCGATAGTAGTGTCAGCATATTGTCGTACCGGCTGACCTAACGGCCCATCTGCCTTCCACGAGAAATACATCATCGAATCCTGAGGCCCGCGTTTTGACGGCATAACCTCTGTATGATACTCAAAAGTTGGTCCAGCACTTTTTTTTGCAACCGAGTCAACTTTAGCAATAATTGTGGAATCAGTCTTGGAAACGACTGCAGAATCTATATTGGCTACAGTCACAGAATCCACATCGGCAGGAGACACCACTGCAGAACCGGACACCACAATACTCACAGAATCCTTTTTACCTACCTCGACAGACGAATTTGTCTGGGCAAACACCGTCGTGCTTGTCGCTAATAGAGAAAGGATTATATTAAAAAATCTATTCATCAATTTTGAAATTTAGGCAAAAGATTCATTCATTTTCCTCTGCCATCATTTTATCATACAGTTCCTTCGGATCAGCATGAATAATATTGCCATTTCCGATGAGCTCAACCAACTGAAGTCTTCCTGCCTGAACAGCAACACTTTCGGGATTAAATGGAGACAAACCACGTGCAATCTCATTTGCGTTTACAAAGTCATTGCATTCATACCAAACTACCTTAGTTTGTCAGCCTCACTTCAAGCTTTCTTCAAATACCAAAGGACATTGCAGTTTTCATGACGGAAAATCTTCTGAGCCGCACGCTGCAACTCATAAGGTGTAACCTTCGAATAGTTGTCGAAATCTGTATCTATCAACTCTGGAGTACCCATCAACTCATAATAGCCTAGTCGTTCTGCTTTAGCCGACTCCGAAAGGTCGGACAAAATCTGTGTCGACTCATATTTGTTGACGACTTTCTCCAATTCTAGAGCCTCAACCTTTTCTTCCTTCAACTTCTCCAGCTCATTCCAGATCGCTTTCTCTGCATCTTCACGACTCACTCCATCATTCGGAGTTGCAATCACATAAAATGCACCGTCTTCCAAACTACCACGAATGCAGGCATCAATAGCAGAGAACATATTAGTCTCCACGATCAATTTCTTATACATTCGCGACGACATTCCATTCGACAAAACATCTGAAAGAATATCGGAAGCGTAATAATCGGCCTCAAGACGTGCAGCTGAACGGAACACCATGAACAGTTTATCGTTCGGAACATCTCCGTACACCTCTTTTCTGCACTCGACTGTCTGCTCCGGAATATCCGCCATCTTACGCTTTTTAACATCACGAGACGGAATATCGCCGTAATACTTCTCAACCAATCGCTTGACCTCTTCCAACGAGATATTTCCAACGACAGAAAGATAAGCATTGTTCGGAGCATAATGCGAGAAGAAAAACTCTTTCACATCATCCATTGTAGCGTCCTGGATATGTTTGATCTCCTTACCGATTGTCGGCCACGAATAGGTGTGGTCGGCAGGATACATCATTGCAAACAAATGGTGGTAGGCATCTCCGTATGGTTTGTTGGTTGTGCGCTCCTTAAACTCCTCACACACCACTCCTCGCTGTACATCAAGTCCCTTCTGCTTAAATGCCAACGACAACATTCTGTCGGCCTCAACCCAGAAACCGACCTCTGCATTCACAGCAGGAAGAACGACATAATAGTTTGTGATATCCTGCGTAGTGTAAGCATTGTTGTAGGCACCAGCATTCTGAAGCACTGTGTCATAATCGTCTACATTGACAGAACCGGAAAACATAAGATGCTCAAAAAGATGAGCGAACCCAGTATGATCCGGATCCTCGTCCTTTGAACCGACATCGAAAACAGTATTGATTGTCACTGTCTGCGACGTTTTGTCTTCCAAATGCACCACCTGAAGACCATTATCAAGCTTAAACCTATTTGTTTTAACCATAAAATCGCTACTTTAATGCAAAAATAGTTGAAATTAAGCGTATTTTTGCAAAAATAAGTGTAAAAAGAGCAAATCATGATAACATTTCCAAATGCCAAAATAAATTTAGGACTTAATGTCGTAAGTCGTCGTCCAGACGGATATTCAAATCTTGAGACTGTATTCTACCCTATTCCTGTCTGCGATGCCCTAGAGCTATTGGATTCAAACGAGAAAGGATTGAAATTCATTCAGACTGGATTGGAAGTCGACGGTGATGTTGAGAAGAACCTTGTGGTCCGTGCATTCCGTGCTGTGGAGAAGGCTGCCGACCGCACATTTGATGCCGAAGTTCGTTTGCAGAAGAGCATTCCTTTCGGTGCAGGCATAGGTGGTGGAAGTGCAGATGCGTCGTTTATGATACGTATGATGAATGAGCATTACAAGCTAGGCTGGAGCGACGAAAAGATGGCAGACATAGCCATTACAATCGGTGCCGACTGTCCTATCTTCATCTACAACCGTCCGATGTATGCAGAGGGAAAGGGTGAAATTCTATCCGACATAGACGTGAATCTAAGCGGCTACTATTTCGTTTTGATCAAGCCGAACGTTCATGTCTCTACAGCCGACGCTTTCCGTGGCATCACACCTGCACCAGCAAAGATAAACTGTCGCGATATCGTGAAGTTGCCGATCAAGGAGTGGAAGGGCAAGTTGGCTAACGATTTTGAAAAAACAATCTTCGCATTGCATCCGTCTGTAGCTGCAATCAAAGACAAACTATACGAAATGGGTGCAGTATACGCATCAATGTCTGGTTCAGGTTCATCCCTATTCGGTTTCTTCAATGAAAAGCCAAACCTAGATGGTTTGTTTGATGACGCTTATAAATTCTGCCAAAAACTAATGTAGATAATCATGGATATCATTTGCGAACATAACTATGCCCACCTTCTTCAATTATCGCAATCAGTTGGATTGAAACAACCATTACTAATTATATAATTCCGTTGACGCTGATGTTGACTTGAGACAAAGACAAAGTTGAAGGCAAAGACCGACATCTCCCTAAGACAAAGATAATGTTTCATTGCTTTGAGATGCCGCCACAGATAGTGAACATATATACTTTTAATTTCACCAAATGGTGAAGTTATATGGTTAGCCTTGCATAGCTATACTGAGTAGTCAACAGCAGCGTCATTAAGAACGAAGTAGTGATTCCTTTGCGGTCACAGGCAACGTTCAACGGATTTGTCAAATACCGAAGAGACGCACTGACGCGACGTCTTTACACTATTTACTATCTAATTTCAATAAATAATCAAATGTTTCCTGCAAATCATTCGGAACAATGATTTTCAAACTTGAGATTGCTTCGATCTCACGTCGCTGCCAATCAAGAAAATCGGCATTGACTTTATTTGATTCCACTCTATAGTTCTCGAAATCAGTCTTCTGCTTGCTTGTCTGCTCTGCCTTGGCAAGATTAAGTTTCTTCTTGATCGACGTCTTGATCTGATTCAATCGTTTTTCGGCATCACGGTGCTCGGCCTGCAACTGTAGATAAACCTTCTCAACATCTCTCTCTTCTACAGATGCTTCGTAGCGATAAATAAGCAATGAACTACCTTCACCCTGTGTAGAGATTGGTTTGGACATAATCTCCTGCAATCTACGTCTTGCCACAGAGAATGGTTCATCTGGATGAATGAACTTACCAAATGCAGCAGCCTTTGCTTCAAGTGAATAATACTCACATCTTTCAGCCACCGTCAATGTCTGGATGATGCTCAGCTCAGTCACTTCTGGGTCACGCATCGGAACCTGTGGAACCACAATATCATTTGCCTTAGCCCACTCTTCAAGTGAAACTTCTCCCACCTCTTCCATCATGCGCTCCTTTGTCTTCACAGCCTCACGCATCCACGCACAAAACGAATGCATCTCTGCAACTCTGCCTACCATGGCATTGAACTCCGCAATCTGATGAGTGGCATATCCGACTTCCACTTGTTTGCCCGTTTCATTGGGTGAACCAACAATGTCTACATATCCGTTGACGAAAGAAGTAGACTCAAGTTTTGCCTTGCATCCAGCAATAATTTCTGTTGCAAGTTCACACAAATGTGTAGCGGCAGTTGAAGTGATGCCTTTCTCATTCTTGTTTTCATCGCAGTTAGCGAAGAAAGTCATATCTCTGTTAATCAAATCCATAAACGTAACATTAAATTAAAACACTAGTAAGGATTATAGAGGCAAATTTCAAAATCAGTATATGTCCATTTCAAATTTAGGGAAGATATCCTCGCTATTCCACTCTTTTTTTGTTTCTGTCGACGGAATTGGCTTCAAATCTTCGTTAAATACACCTTCAGGATACTGCATTGTGACACAATGTAGTGATCCGTGCTGACGAATCAAAGTCTGGCAATTAACACCGATCACTTCTCTGTCTTTGAATACCTTCTGCAACGTAGCGATCGCAACTGCATCATGCTTCTGATTATATGTAGGAACAAGCACAGCTCCGTTCATAATCAAGAAGTTAGCGTATGTAGCTGGAATACGCTCTCCGTTCTCATCAATTACAGCGTCCGGCATCGGCAGCGGCACAAGATTGAATGGTTTGCCATCGATATCTCTCAATGCAATCAAATCGTCCTCCATTGCTTTTAGCCACAGATAGTGATCATCATTCACGTCGTCGCATTTAACGTAAGCTATCGTAGTGTCGTCGCAGAAACGAGCCAATGTATCTACGTGTCCATCAGTGTCGTCGCCAATCAAGTCGCCATTATAGAGCCAGTGAACCTTCTTCAAATTGAAGATTTTCATCATTATCTCCTCTACTTGCTTGCCACTGAATTGATTATTACGGTTTGGTGCATTCAAGCAGTTGTAAGTCGACAACAACTCTCCACGTGTATTGAACTCCACACTACCACCTTCAAGAACAAACGGAATATCAACGACATCAACGTCGGCAGAGAAGAGATTCTTTTTACGCATCTCAGCAGTGATCTGGTTATCCTTGTCCGACGCAAACTTCTGTCCCCAACCGTTGAAGATGAAGTTGCACACCTTCATGCGTCCGTCTTTAACCATTGTTATTCCACCGTGGTCGCGAGCCCAAGTGTCGTTGCTAGGAATCTGAGTGAAGATGATCTTGGAATAATCCACATCACCAAGCTGACGTCGAACTTCAGCCTCATCCTGACAAACGATTACAAGTTTCTCAAAACGGATGATAGCCTTTGCAATATTGCAAAACGTGCTGACCGCATCATCAAGGATGTAGTTCCAATCTGTATCTTCATGGGGCCAAGTAAGCTGCACAAAACTCTGCTTTTCCCACTCAGCCAATGCTCTATATTCGTTGCTCTTGTAGTTCATAAATTTTTATCTTCAAATAATAAAGTCATTCTTGACCATTCAATATATCTTCTACTTGATGTATATCAATCTCCAAAACATCAGCAATTTCAGAAATTGACAAACCTTTATTTTTCTTGGAAATCACTTGTCTTGTTTGCAATGCCAATTCTCCTTTGATTCTTCCTTCTGCTCTTCCTTTTACTAAAGCATCATCCAAAGATGATAGTTCACGGGAAACTCCGTCCCAATACTTATCATAGAAAGTACGTTCCAATTTATTATAAGAAGACTCCTCCAGAAAATCTATCGTCTTTTTAGTCAATGGATCAGAAAGAAGATCCTAAAAGAAAAGACGAGAATAATCTCGTCTCTTCTTTTATCCATTTAAATGACTATTACCGTCAGTCATCAAGACTACCAAGTATATGTCAAACCAAGTGTTGTGCTCTCCCAGAACTGCAAGTATGCCTGACGGTATCCGTAGTTGTACTTGCTGTCGAAGTACTTGGAATCACGGCTATCAACCTTCTTGTCAAGAACGTCCTCGTCAACCTTCTGGATATCCTTGTGGTAGTTGATCTCTGCCTTGTCGTACTTCAACTGTGTCTTGATAGAAAGATCGATATGCTTAGTTAGCTTGAACAACAAATCCAAGTTGAACTTCAAAGACCAACCGTTTGTCTTGTCGTAGATGTCTTTCATCTTTCCGTTGTTGTCGAACTGCAACGAATTAGTTGAAGAGATCAACTCGCTAACATAATCATCCAAACCGACAACGTCATTGCCAACCTGAATCATACCCTTGTTGACCTGATTATACTGCTTCATGAAATCCTCGCAATAACCATAAGTTTCCTTATTATAAGCGAAGAATCCTTCAAGTTTCGACATCAAAGTAAACACATTGTTGAATGATTTTGTGTAACTGACGTTCAACAAAGCACCGACTTCAGTACGTACATCGTTGTATGTTCCATCGATTTCACGCTTCATAGAGTAGTTAGGAGCAATATCATCATCCTTACAGAAAGTAAACTTACCTGTGATTGGAGAGATATAGATCGACAAGTCGCCGTTAAACTGTGCAGGAACGATGTCGGCACCGATTGAAGCCTTAACAATGTTCGGATTACCGAACTTGTTCTGCATCATACCCAATGACTTGATGCTGTCTCTATCCAAATTGTCGAACATTTGGTTAACATGTCCTACAGGAGTCTCATTTGCATCCAAACCGCCTTCTGCCTTTACAGCGTCGATCTGATCCACAAACCATGAATCTACGTTGTCGTAGTTGTATGTTGGAGTAAAACGTGATTCAAAAGATGCCATTGCACTGTAGAAGATACAGCTTGTAGCCTTAAAACCATACTTTGTAGACAAGCTCAACTCATCGATTGCCTTGTGTACCTTTGGATTGTGCTCATACTCTGAAGATAGGTTTACACCATACTTTGCAGAGAAACTGTTATTCCACTTGTGACGAGCACGAGTATAGTTGGCATTCAAATTCAAGTAACCGTCAACCGCGAAAGTCGATCCTGTACCATCGTGTGAATAGATATTGTGGAATGTCTGAGCGGCATTCAAACCTACCATACCTGGGAACTTCCAAACTGCTGAATCAGCAGCAAAATCACTATTCACGTCGTCTTTATGAGACTCTGCAAGACCTGTCACAGTGCTCTGAGTCTCTTTGATCATATTCAAACCTTCATTTACATCCTGAGCACAAACTGTCGACACACCCATCACAGCAACTACAGATGCAAGGAAATTATATTTTGTATTCATTATATTCAATGCTTAAATAGTTAATTAAAACGAGTATGAAATACCAAGAGATGATGACTCCCAGAACTGAACGAATGACTTCTTGTATCCGTTGTTATAGTAGCGAGCATTACTCTTCAACAAGCCGTAACGAGTATCGTCACAATCTCCCTTGTCGGCACGAATCAAATCCTTGTGGTAGTCAACCTCAGAATTATCATACTTAACCTGTGTACGCAAGTTGAATGTCAAATACTTAGTAGCATTGATGATGAACTCAGTCTTCCAAATTGCATAGCGACCATGTCTTGCAACATAGTCTGTATCTGTCCAATCGTCTCTCATGTCAGCAACATTGTAAAGGATGTAACTGCTAGTAGCCTGATCAGAAAGACTGTAAACACGTGGCTTACCGTATGCAGCGAAGAATGCCTCCAATGATGTATTCAAAGTGAACACATCAGAGAATTTCTTAGCATAGTTCAAATTGAAAAGAACACCTGCCTCAAAACGAGTGTTCTTGTAAAGATTATCGCCATCGTTGATCTTTTCCATCGAATAATTGGCTGCGATAACGTCGTTCTCACAGAATGTCCAACGTGCAGAAAGCGGAGATACATAGAAGAAGAAATCCTCTGTATCAGACATCTTCATATCCAATCCAATTGACAACTTAGCGTATGCAGGATTGACGAACATATTCTTTACAATACCGGTATCGATTCTCTCCTCACGGTTAGTAGGCTCAAATTCAAATCCGTCCTCACTCATTGAATCGATGTCGTCGTAGCTATAAGTAGGAGTAAACTGAGTCTCGAAAGATCCCATTACTGTATAGTAGACGTTCTTGTCTGCCATATAACCATACTTCGACATCAACTTCAACTCATCATTCTGCTTTCTCCAATATGGCTCAGCCTCGTAGTCCTTAGAGAAGTTTGTTCCGTATGCGACATCAAGCTTTGAATCCCACTTGTGCTTAGCACGAATATAGTTGGCATTCAACGATGCTGAAAAACCAATACCAACAACGGTTCCGTTACCCTCGACAGAGTAAGCGTTGTGTGAAGTCTGAACAGCACTCAAAGCAACTGTTCCAGGGAACTTCCATGAAGCAGTGTCCGCAGCTACACCTGAATTGATGTCATCCTTGTTTGACACAGCCAAACTTGTAACCACCGACTTGACCTCATTGTTTTCATCAACTTTCACATCCTGTGCGAAACCAGTCACGACAGTAGATGCAACAAAAAGAGATACGAATAATTGTCTTTTCATCCTAGTTATGTCTTAATATCAATGTTTCTTATTTCTGTAATCCCTGCAAACGTGCAATGTATTTTCCGATGATGTCAAACTCAATGTTGACAACCGAACCTTCCTGAATGTCGCAGAAATTTGTGTGCTCCAAAGTGTATGGAATGATAGCCACAGTAAACTGATCTCGCTTAGAACGGCAAACAGTCAAACTTGTTCCGTTTACTGTCACCGAGCCCTTCTCCACTGTAAAATAGCCTGCTGATATCATTGCGTCGTCGGCATTATACTTGAATGTGAAGTAATGGCTTCCCTGCTCTTCCTTACGCTCGATGCAAGTGGCTGTCTGGTCGACATGTCCCTGAACGATATGTCCGTCTAGTCTACCATTCATCACCATGCTACGCTCCAAGTTGACCTTCGAGCCAACCGACAATTTACCAAGGTTGGACTTATCGAGAGTCTCCTTAATCGCAGTAACTGTATATTCGTCGCCATTGATATTCACCACCGTAAGGCAAACACCATTGTGCGCCACACTTTGATCAATCTTTAATTCTGATGTGAACGGGCAAGAAAGCGTAAGATGCAAGTTTGTTCCCTCCTGCACCAATTTGCGTACAACACCCATTCCTTCTACAATACCTGAAAACATATCAAAAATTTTCTGCAAAATTAAATATTTTTTTTGATAAACAGTCTAAAATAATAATGTAATGATGCAAAGGAATGTGACTGTCAATACCTGAAACATGGAACCAGAAACCAGTGAGACGCGCTGAAGCGGCGTCTATACTAACCTATTTCTTCAGTCGCAGCAACGTGAAATGGCCATGCAGACTGAAATCTCCTTCATCAACCTCGACTGAATACCAATAGTCTGTCGACGGAAGAGGATTGCCCTTATACGTGCCATCCCAACCTTCGAACTCGTTCTCAAAAGCAGCAATCTTCTTGCCGAAACGATCGAAAATGAAGATTCTATAATTGGTATATTTTTCAATTCCTTTCACATTCCATTTATTGTCGTCAGGAGAATCGGGACTGAAATATGCTTCCGGTTCTATCGGTGTACGGTAATAGAATCGTATACTGTCTTTGCATCCGGTCTTTTGGTCGTATGCAATAATCTTATACATACCAGCCATATCGAACGCTAATTCTCCAGCTACAGTCTCCCCTATCATATTACCCATCCAAACAGTTGTATAGGTGACGTCTCCAAGATTATTAAACACGTCGACAGAGACTTCGGAATTTTTCTCCACAACCGATGAAATAGCAACGTGATTTTTGTTGCTTACCTGACCCAACGGCGCCATCTCCAAGCCAGGACATCCACCTTCCACAAAAATGGTGTCTAAGACATAAGACGTATCTGTAATGATCTTAATACCACATCTATATATGGTATCTGAAATCGTAGTGTCGGCGGAATTGACAGTCACAGTATATCTAACGATACTGTCACAGCCATTCGAAGCTCTGTAATACTCTTCGTACACTCCACTTTCCAATACTCGTTTATTGTCGACATAGAAAGGATCATTCCAACAAATGGTTTCACTAATCTCAGTCTCCTTGATTCGCATATCTGGTTTGGGCGGACAAATGGTATCATAGACAGGCGGAGTACACAGATCTTTCTGTGCCCACACCGCTACACATCCTCCGTTGAACTCGTCGGACATCAATTGAAGTCTATCTCCTTCATATTCAAGTCCATCCAGACTCAACCAATGTATTTCGTCAAGATTGCTCTCCGCATAGAATTTGTAGATATCGTTACGACAATCCGGAATCTGCTCACAAATGACTTTTATAAAATCAGGTTCCTTAGGAGGACACTCTATATACTTCATTGCATTGCTACAATCAGTGAAATCCTCTTCATATAGTTGGTCATTGATTTTCACATACATATACGTGATCATACCTCCAAGGAAATCCCACGAAAGACCCAGCTGGTCAAGAGTACAGATATTGTAATTAGCAGTACCGCCTCCCGACTTATAAATAACGCCATCTTTATATCTGAACCACATCGCGCTCTCGTAGTTGGCGTATCTAAGCTCGGAACCGACTGATCCGGAATCGACTTCGGTCAACGACACCTGTTTCTTCTTTGTATTGCTTCTCAAAATGTCGTCAAAATCCAAAGTAAACTCTTCTTCGGTTGTAAACCAAATAGTTGCGACAGTACGATATTCTCGTCCATAGATATAAGGATCTGCATATCTGTATCTGAAATAGATTTCAAAAGAGTCAAGATCGCAACTTTGCAACGCATAGACAAAGTTAGGAACAATGTAAGGATCTCTATTGGCATTATATCCTGGCAGACAACCACCACTGTCGGTAAAGAACTCTTCCGGAAAATAAGTTTCAAGAACTTCATCCGTCCTTTTATCCATCAGATATGCACTCCAAATCGAAGTGTCGCCACAAGCGTTGAATTTCTGAGCACGAACGAACGACACAGATACAAACAGCATGACCATCACCAAAGCGACAGTCTTGCCAAATTCATGTATGTAGCTCATCATTCGTTTCATAAAAATCTAATTAAATCAACGTCTTAGCACTTAACATTCTTGTTTATCCATCTGCAAATCAAGAAAAGCATAACGGCTGCGACTCCGGACATCACGGCGAACACCATGAAGAAGTCGTGAAGATTTGCAATATTGTAACCAAGGAACGACTTTGCAACAACAATTCCGTCCTTATCGGCCTCAGGGTAGAGAGCAGAAAGCACACCAGCAAACTTGTTAGCCGTAGCAGAAGAAAGAAGCCAAACGCTCATAAGTAGCGATGCGAATCTTGCCGGCGACAGTTTGTTGACCATAGATAGTCCGATAGGCGACAAACTCAATTCTCCCACACTCAACACCAAATACAAAGTAGTGATCCACATCATGGAAACCTTCTCGCCTACAGGGACACTGTCGACTCCGTATGCAATGAAGAAATAGCCGAATGAAAGCAAAGCCAAACCGATGGCTTGTTTTGTCGGCGAAGCAATGTGTACCCCACTTCCTTCCAACGTCATCCACAAAGACGACATCACAGGTGCAAGCACGATGATGAAGATAGGATTCAGACTACCGAAGTAACTTGTGTTGACCTCTTCACCTGAACTGAAGAAAATGAATGAAATTGTCACTGCAAATATAATCACAGACAAATACGTAGGCAACGACATGCTATCATTACGCTTCTTACCGATCAGATAAGTCACGCCGACAGCAAGAGCAGTACACAAAACAACCGCTACGATCTTGTCTGTCAAAGTAACATTGAAATCAAAAAACTTAGGCAAGAATCTGTCAGTCTGTTCCTCAGCGAAATAAGTCAACGATGCGCCAGCCTGTTCAAACGCAGCCCAAAAGAAAATCACAAAGAATGCAAGGATGTAAATGACCAGAATATTTCGTTTTTCATCCTTATCAAGCGATTTGTCTGTAATGATGTATAGCGGGACAACTCCACTCAAACTATAGATCAAAGCTCCGATATAATCCTCATCAAATAGCCAATACAAAAATCCGAATACAAGAATCTCTAATACTACGAACAAAGATACTTTAGTCTTATCTATCTTAATAGACGACTCGACCTCTTTAGCCGAAGATATAGGTTGAGGCAATCCACCAATCTCTTGTCCGTCAGGAGTAACCAGATACTTTTCTTTTCCCATCCAGAAAGAGACGACGCCAATGATCATTCCCACACACGCAGCCAAGAATCCGTATTTGAAGTCGGCAGGATTACCTGTAACGCCAAAGAATCCGCACACTATCGGTGAGAAGAAAGCACCAAAGTTGATGCCCATGTAGAAAATTGTGTAGGCGGAATCCTTACGAGGATCATTGTCGGGATACAAAGTTCCCACCATACTTGAAATATTGGGTTTGAAGAAACCGTTTCCTAGAATCAACAATCCAAGTCCTGCAATAAGAAGTGAATTAGTAAGAAATCCTTGACCCAAGAAAGACGCACAAAGGAAAAGGAAAAACTGTCCTAATGCCATCAGCAAACCGCCGACAATAATGGAACGTTTGTTACCCCAATAATTATCAGCTATGTAGCCGCCAATCAATGGAGTAAGATAAACCAATCCTGTATAATTACCGTAAATCTGAGACGCTGTTTCTTTATCATAACACAATGCTCCGATAAGAAATAGCGTAAATATTGCACGCATTCCGTAGTAGCTGAATCGCTCCCACATCTCTGTGGAAAATAGCAAATACAGACCTTTCGGATGACTTTCCTTTGCCATAATGTTGACGTTATTAGAATGACTTTTTGCAAATATACACAAAAAAAGTAAGAAGTAAAAAGTATGAAGTATATTAAGCAATTATCCAATCACCTGCGATGGTGCTACGCCAAAATATTCTTTGAACTTCTTTGAAAAATATGCAGGATCGGAGAATCCTACCTTATAAGCGATATCACTGATTGATAGCGACTGATTAGGCATCGTAAGCATTGTGTGCGAAAGATTCATACGATAGTCAAGAAGCAACTGGATAGGTGTCTTATCGAAATGAGTGGCACAACGTCGACCTAGAGTGGCGGTACTCATACAAAGAAGTGAAGCCATTTTTCCGATAGTCAAATCGCTCTCCGCATAATGCTGCTCTATGATTCCGTTGAAATCCTTAACAAATCCAATTTCCAAAGTTTCATCCGGATTATTGTCGACAACATCCGCAGACTCATTCTTAAGTTTCAAAATATTGTAGATCTTCAGCAACATCTCTTCATTCTTAAACGGCTTATTGATGTAGTCGAGAGCACCGACTTTCAATGTCGACAATTTAGCTGTTTCACTTCCGGAAGCGGACATGATGACAAACGGAATAGCCTTTGTCTTCTCCTGTGAACGAAGCATCTTGCATAGTTCAATACCGTTGACAATCGGCATCTGCAAATCGCTGACAATCAAATCAGGGATGGTTTGTAAAGCTTTAGTATAAGCGACCTGCCCATTATTGGCAGTGTCCACTTTCGAGTATCCAGACAAAAGGTTCCTGATATTATCCAGAATCAACTCATCGTCCTCAACAATCAAAATTCGCTTATTCTGCAAGAATGAGAAATCAAGAGAAACATTCTCATTGACATCAAGGTTCTTCTCCGCATTCTTCTGCTCGGTTGCAGGCATCTCAACAGTTATCTGAGTACCTTTTCCTACTTCACTTTCGATATGCATCGTCGCACCAAGAATCTCAAGATAACTATGAATCAAAGAGAATCCAAGGCCAGTGGAAACCTCACCACTATATCCAGTCTCACCATTCTTAACCACTCCGGAGGATGATCGTAAAACTGCCAGTTGATCAGGAGTCATGCCTTTTCCATTATCAGCAAACTCTACAAAGAATTTTCCATCCTTGGAATATGTAGACAAAACGATCTCTCCATTCTCCGGAGTATACTTGATACTGTTATTCATCAAGTTACGAAGGATAGTCGACAACATTCTTTCATCTGAAGAGGCATAGTCTGTAGTCTTGAACTTACGTACGATAGAAATCTGTTTGTCTTCGATCACCGCACAATTCAAGTTGACAACCTCTTCCAAAATTGCCACGACATCAGTCTCGACAAGCACAGGTTTGGTCGTTTCACGTTTTGCGATCGCCCAATTGACCAATGAAAGCATAGTATTCTGCAAAGTACTTGCCTGCTCGTATGCTTTCTTCAGCTTTTCTGTCTCAGCATTTTTAGGAGCCTTTTCTTCGTTATAAGGCGACAATGCACCGACGATGCCGAACATTGAATTCTTCAAATCGTGAGCAATGACGGAGATGATATTCTCCTTCATATCAAGAGCAGTACGAAGTTCTTCTGTTCGTTCAGCCACCTTCTCCTTCAACACTTTCTCCTGAATCTTATGTTTGCGGAGTCGATACTCGTATGATAGTTTGAATCCGACACCAACCAAAGCAAGTATCAAAAGGAAGAACCACCACGACTGATACCAAACAGGATCGACATTCATCTCCATCTGAAGATAGTCGGCAGGCTCAACCTTATTAGCATCGTCAACGTAAGCCACCTTCAATTTGAAATCACCGCTCGGCAAATATGTGAATCTGATCACCTTATCTTCAGGCACTTCACTCCACTTATCATCCTTACCTTCAAGCTTATAGTAAAGTTTATCCTGAGCATTATCACGGAAATCCGCCACCTTCACCTCAACACTCACATTCTTATTCTGCGACGCTGCAATCTTCAAAACGCCGTTAGGATGCACACGTTCGCCAGCCACGTAGATGGCTCCCAAAATCAAGTCGCCAAGTTTATTGCCCGGCTGCTTAAGCGAATCCGAAACAATATAGAATCCGCTTGACGTACCTGCCAAAATCTGACCGCTCTTTTTCACCAGAAGCGATGAATTCGTAAAGAATTTTTTCCTTGACTTCGACGAGTTTGTAGGAATCAGCGAATACTTCTGTGTCGTCGGGTTAAAACTTAAAATGCCTGATGAAGTGGCACAAACGAAAGTACCGTCGTTCTTCTTGAAAATAGATCTGAAGTCCAATGACGACGGAAGATAATCCAATATCTTATGTTCAAGTGTCGACTCCAGGATCACCATTACACCACGAGTAGTAGCGACATAGAGATTTCCGTAGCTGTCCATCTCAGAGTCGGCAAACATCATAGGAGTATGAGTTTTTTCCAGCACAACACAATCCAGAGCATGTTTGACCACACCGTCTTTGATCAATGCAATAGAGTTGGAAGTGACAATCCAGATATTGTGATTAGGAGTTTCAAAAGCTCTCAACACCCAATTATCTTCAATAGTATAGTTGCCTTCACGCAAATCCAACTGTTCCCACTTGCCATTTGTACGTTTCACCCATAGACCTACTCCGGCTGTACATAGATAGATATCCCCGTTACTCATCTCAGTCACAGAGAATACACACTTAGGTCTTGCCACTTCATTATTCTCAAAATCAAGAAATTCCGTCTTGAAAGTAGTAGGATTCATCTTAAGTGTACCATCGCCCCAAGTAGAAAGCCAGATATCTCCTGATTTGCTCCAAGTCGAACGCAATACGTTATTTGAAGTCAACGAAATCTTCTTCTTGACCTGAAATTTATTGTCAAGAATGAAAGCACCCTGACCATCGGTAGTCATGAAAATATCCCCGTTGGGGAGTTCCAAGAATCCAGATACAGCGCAATTCTCTAATCCGAAATCAGACGAATAATTCACACCTTTCTCTCTATCAAGTGAAAGACGGAACACTCCACCCATTTGTGTACCGAGCCAAATATCATTGTCGGCACTCTGCATCATTGTATAGACTTTACTCAATTCTTTCGGCTGATCACCGTATGAAAGGACATGCTCAAATACAGATTTCTCATTCAATTCCGTGTCGACACGCCAGAGTCCATCACCGTCGGTAGCCAAATAAAGTTTTCCATCAGATGCAAGAATAGCATCGTAAGTGAAGAAGAAAGGCAATTGAACAATAGACTCAACTTTCAAAGAATCACCACCGATGTTTAGGACCTGTATTGTAGATCCACTACCGATCACAGCAAGACGAGAATCCGACAACTCAATGAATTTCACTATTATACCGGAACAACCGTCACTCTCCAAATACTTTTTGATAACCTTACCTTTCTTATCTATAACAGTAAAGTTTTGGATACTGCCAAGATAAAAACGCTGATGATTGTCGACATAGAAATCCGAGATGAACATCTTCTGAGTTGGGGCAAACAGTTCAAATTCATGAGTGAAACGTTCACCATCATATTTGTAGAAGCCGTCTACAGTCGACATATAGCAATTGCCATCCTTGCAAACCTTAAACTGATGCGGTTCTTTGTAGATATTATCTTCGTATTCAAGAGGCTTGACATCAATAAACTTGTCTGTCACCTCATCGTACTTCATACAAAGTCCGTTGCAAGAACCGATAAAAATCTCTTCCTTTCCATTGATCACACACTTCTTCACAAGTCGCAAATCATTACGTTGCAACTCTTTATATTTATCATTAGTGTAATGGTGGAAAGTCTTACCGTCGTAACGGTCAAGCGAAAAATCAGTAGCGATCCAAACATTCTTATGTTCATCCTGCATCAATCCGAACACCTTGTCGCTTCCCATTCCGTCGACAGTCGTATATTGAGCGATGCTATAGTAGACATCCTTGACGTTTCGACGAAGGTCTACATACTTTACGGCAAATGTAAAGCCGCAAAAGAATAATGTTAGATAAAGTATAGTAAAAAGTCTTAACTTCATATCCGCATACTGTTTACGAATCAACACGTTTCGTAAAAGCAAATATATAAAAATTATTCAAGATATTGAATTGCACATATATAAAAAACAAAAGCTAGACTCATCACTTCTTACTTCTCTTCTTGAACAACCTCTTGAAGAATCCTGACTTCTCTTCCTTATCGTCGTCATCTTCTTCGTCGACTTTTGACGACACTGCACCACCCTTCTTCAACATTTTTGCAGCATCTCCTGTAAGCGTCACATTCTTGCACGACACTTTATTCATCTCTCGTTCTGAAATGACATCAGCATTCTGCATTCGGCTTGCTATTGTAGAGAAATGTGTCTCATACGATTCTCTCAATTTTCCTTCGTCGTTGAAACACCACTTGAATTTCTTAGGGCGTGGGATGATCATGGCAAGGTAGATCGCCTCATCAACATTCAACTTTGATGGTTCTTTATCAAAATAAAATTTGGCAGCTTCAGCAGCTCCATAGATGTTTGGTCCCCACTCTATCACATTAAGGTACACTTCAAACATTCTATCTTTAGTAGTGAGCTGATTGTTCTCGATCAACCACACTATCATCGCTTCTTCAGCTTTTCTCTGTAGCTTCTTCTCACGATTCAAAAACACATTCTTGACCAGCTGCATGGATATCGTGCTTCCTCCTCTCGCAAATCTCTTCTCCTTGATATTCTTGACCATACTCTGTCGCAATGCACTCTCCAGGAATCCTCTATGACGGAAGAAACTAGGATCTTCGCTGAACAGAACGGCATTTCTTAAATAGACCGAGATATCATTCAATTTACGGAAATTCGGATTATCCTCGCTAATCAAAATTTTACGTTGCAACTCGTTATGATCGTAGGCAAAATAAGTGAATGTATCAACCATCTTGCCCAAGTCTACATTGCCATAATACTTGATCTTGAAATTTGGATATTTCTTCATTGACGACGTAAACTGCAATGAATCAACGTTATCCATATCAAAACTGAATAGCAAATGATAATCAATATCTCCTTCTACTTTTATCCCTTCCAATGTAGGCATCAAACCTTTGGGTATCGACGAAAATAAATCATCCGCAGGGAATCTGTCTTTATCAAGTTTGATTGTCAATCCGAAATTCTCTCCCTTATCTACTTTAATGTACGGTGAGAAAACCAACTTCTCCAATTTAACCACCGTTGAGCTGTCTACCTCAATGCTGTTCTTGTCGATATTCAAACTGAAATCAGCTGATGGGGAACCACAATTCAGCGTTTGTGCGGATAGTCTCTCATGGTAAACAGAAAGATCCTGAGCCGACGCATTTCCACTCATCTTGAACAATTCCGCCTTTTCATCAGCATCAATCGAAACCTTGAAAGAGAACACATTAGCTGCAACTTTCGCTCCGTACTTATACTCTGCTAATGGAACCACTACTTTTGCAGTGTCGACATTAGACTTAATCACAGCAGCAATAGTCTGATCCTTACGCTGATATGTTCCGCTTAAAGAGATATTCTGTGGATAATGTGTCATCTCCTGACACCATATATCCGATACGAACAAATCGTCCTTGATCTGGAATCTTGGCACATTGACTTTCGCATAAAAAGAATCCGATTCTAGATAGACATTCAAATCAGAAAGTTGAAACTGTTCCGGCATCATTCTGAAAAACAATCCTGTAGCCTGATTAAACTTTTCATAGATGCTTTTCTTTGGTCCAGATTCCAAATCGTCAGCCTCAACATCCAAACTATCGGCATCTGATCCATGTCTGCGAGCTTTCATCTTCACTGCCACATCGACTCCGGCAACACTCAAACTCTCCAACTTTAGTTTTTTGTTCATCAAACTGTTGAGCTGGGCAGTTGCAGTAAGACTATCGACCGTGACTATCGTATCAGTGATGGCTTTATTCTCGTCGACCTTATATAGAGCGATACCATTGAATGTCATCGAAGTGAAATCGTTGAATTTCAAACCGTCATACTTAACCTGAACTCCATATTTATCACGGACTTCGTCAAGTTCCCTATCCAACACCATCTTCATAATGGTATCAGAAAAGTAGAATACGGCACCAATCGCCAAAGCAATCAATACAAATATCGCGATTATGAAACACAACAATTTCTTCATAGGCTTTTATCCTAATTTCTTAATCTCAAAGTGTTTAGTCACACACGACGGAATCTCCGACTTTCTGTGTGTCACATAAATAAGCGTCTTCTCATCCTGAGCTGCATATTTTTCTACGATTTCACGCACACGACGCTTGTTGGCAAGGTCAAGTCCATGAAGTGGCTCGTCAAGGATAAGCAGATCCGGATTCTTAACCATTGTACGGCAAAGCAATACAAGACGCTGCTCTCCACCTGAAACCTTCAAGAACGACTGCTCTGCCAAATGGTCGATGCCAAGAAGCTTCATCCATTGCATTGCCAAATCATACTGAGCCTCAGTAGGTGTACGGAACAATCCGATAGTGTCAAAGAAACCTGATGCAACAATCTTCTTACATGGTTGATCCTGACGAAAATACAAATGCATCTCACTTGAGATATATCCGATATGACGCTTGATATCCCAGATGCTCTCGCCAGTTCCACGCTGACGTCCGAACAATCTGATATCCAATGAATATGCTTTAGGATTATCTGCAGACAACAGTGAAAGCAAGGTACTCTTTCCAGAACCGTTCTGTCCGGACAAACTCCACTTTTCACCCTTCATGATTTGCCAGTTAAGATCCTTGAACAATACTCTTGTCGGGTATGCGATATTCACATTTGTCATGCAGAACACCTCGTCGAAATCAGGTTTTGACAAGACAGTCGCCTGTAACTCATCAGTTTTGAACTTGCGCGGTGCAAATACAGTCGACCTCATTTTTTCGTCGGCAAGATATTTATCTTTTTCAATTCCAGGAAGATATCTCTTATCCTTAACAGGAAGGATATGTGTAGCACAATCAGGGATTTCCTCTTCGCTAGGACATGAGAATATCATCATCTGACCAGTATTTGCAAGCAAACAGAAGAAATCGTTCAACTCCTTCATCATTGCAGGATCAAGACCGATAAACGGATTGTCGACAAGAAGCAACTGTGGTGCTGAGATCAAAGATTCTGCGATAAGGAAGCGACGTAACTCACCACTACTCAACATGATGATATGCTTGTGCATGATATCGTTGATTTTCATTTTCTCCATCAACGACTTCAAAAGATCTTCGTCAAGAGTGCGATTACCTTTCTTTTTCTCAACACTCATCTTCAACAACTCCTCAACAGTTGGAGCCAACTCATTATCCTGCGAGTTGAAACGCTGCTGATAGTACATGTTGTTGTAGTCGGCAAGCTTGTATGCACTCTCGAAACACATTGTGCGGATCATGTCGCTCGCATACTTGATACCCTCAGGTCGGTTGTTCGGATCAAAGAATCCGTATCTCAACTCTCCACCACGAATACCGCTCTTACCGGAAATAAGGTCAAGAAGCATTGTTTTGCCCGAACCGTTTTCACCAAGAATACACCATACCTCTCCAGGCTTAACCTCAAAATTTATCTTGTCAGGAAACTCGACACCCCAAATACGAGGCATCACATCCTGCATTTTCAACACAAAATCCATTTGTATATAATATATTTATCTCTTCATGTAGCGATCGATATCTCTCTTTGCATCCTTCTCCTTGATGCTCTCACGCTTGTCGTACTCCTTCTTACCACGTGCCAATGCAACTTCAACCTTACAAAGGCCTTTATCGTTGATAAACAACTTTGTAGGAACAATAGTCATACCGTTATCCTTCACCTCACGCTGCAACTTGATCAACTCCTTGCGATTCAAAAGGAGCTTTCTGTCACGACGCGGAAGGTGGTTGTTGTATGATCCGAACGAATACTCCGAAATGTTCATGTTCTTCACCCACAACTCATTATTGCCGGCAAAGAAACAGAATGTATCAACCAAACTTGCCTTACCCAAACGGATCGATTTGATCTCAGTTCCGACAAGCACAATTCCGGCTGTAAATTTATCTACTAATTCATAATCGAAAGTTGCGCGCTTATTCTTTATAAGCACATCCTTTTTCATCAACTTTCCAAGCTTCACACTTCCCATTTCACTTAAATTTTAGTCAAGGCAATAGCAGCACCGTATGTCAAGACATAGATCACAGCAAATGTTATCAATGTGGTCCACAAATGGTTCTCACGCTCTTTGCCCATAACGTCGGCAAAATAAATATTATATCCCGACATTATTATGTAAACCGAGTAAAAATTCACCAAAAAAACGATCACCAGCATGAATGGCAGAATGGCAATCATCACCGCAGAAACAAAAATCATGATCTCCGCGTATGTCAAGAATACAGCCATTTGTTCATAAGATATTTGCTTCTTAGTAAAACACTGTAATGAGATTCGTCCGATTACAGCTGCAATTCCCAATGCAATCGCTAAAATTATCGGCCATACTATAGCTAAAAGCGTCTCTGTAAAGACATCATAGCCCGACTGATAAAAATTGACGATGGCAACTCGCACTAATCCAAGCACAGCAATTAGAGCTAGTAGAGGATATAAAATCGTTCGCTGAGTATCAACCCATGTGCGATTTTCACACACTACCCTATTCCATCCCTTCTCAGGCTCAACTATGAATTCAAAACAGTCCTTGTAGAGCCTAATGTAAATCTCTTTAAGTTTATTCATAATGTTCTGCCACCATTGCTTTAATAAGTCCTTTATAGACTGCAAAATTGCAAATAATTTTTGGGATATCGGTTAGTTCTTTGAAAATAATCAATTTTTGAATTACTTATATATGACATAAATTCTTGTATACCATAATTAAATCAACACAAAAATAAGAATTATAAAAAGCAATTCGCAATAAAACCCTATCTTTGCGCAGAATTTAATCTAGATTTTTGCGACTAAACCGCATTATCTTCACATAAGAACAAATTTTATAATTTTATGAAACTAAGATTCAAGGATTTAATTTCATTTATCCTGTTGAGTTTGACTTGCTTGAATGCAAGCGCAGTAGAGTTGGTAATTCCAGAAGGAACAAAGGAAATTCCTAACAACAAGTATTACGGCAATGCCAGCATCACATCCGTAGTCATCCCTAAAAGTGTAACAAGCATCGGAGAGTGGGCATTTTTCAATTGTAAGAATCTAAAGACTATCAAATTTGCAGACGGAGTAAAAAGAATCGGAGAATGTGCATTCAGCAGCTGTTACAGTCTATCAGAAGTTGTGATTCCTAACAGTGTCACTGAAATTGGAAACGGAGCATTCGGAGGTTGTGAATCTCTTACAAGCATCACCCTTTCTGAAAACATGACTAAAATTTCAGAAGGAACATTCGGAGCTTGTGTGTCTCTAACTGGAGCCACAATTCCTGGCACAATCAAGGAGATCGGCAAAGAGGCTTTCAAAGGCTGTACCAACCTTGCCTTTTTAACATTCAACGAAGGTACGACAACAATCGGAGAAGGAGCATTCTCAACATGTGCAAAACTCACAACTGTAAAATTACCGAATTCGTTGACAAAGGTCGACAAAAAAGCATTTTCAGGATGTGTATTGATCAACAACATCGTCATTCCGGACAACGTGACTTTCCTTGGAGAAAGCGTATTTGAAGAGTGCATTGCTCTTGACAGCATCTACATTTCAAATGGCATTCACAAGTTGGAAGACAATCTGTTCTACAATTGTCAAAAGTTGATCAACATCGACATTCCGTCAAACATCACTGAAATTGGAGAAAGCGTATTCGCAAAATGTAAGAACATTAAAAAAATCACTATTCCTAACAGTGTGACAAAAATCGGAGAAAGTGCATTCCAGGACTGCAAGACTCTTACTGAACTTGAGATTCCTAGCAGCGTGACAACAATCGGTGTAAATGCATTCTCTCGTTGCGTAAACATCAAGAAGATGATTCTTCCGGAAGGAATGGCTAAGATCGAGCGCGGTCTATTCGACGACTGCATCTTCTTGGAAAGCGTCAAGATTCCTGAATCAATCACTTCTATCGGCGACGGTGCGTTCTGGGGATGCAAATCAATCGTTGGCATTACAATTCCAGCTAACGTGACTACTATCGGCAAGGAGGCATTCAAGGATTGCATCAACCTAAAGACAATCAAGATTCCAAATGCAGCAACTATCAGCAACGATGCTTTCGCAGGCTGCACAGATGTAGCAATAGAAAAATACTAATTTTAGATTTCCAAACCGTATGTAGAGACGCTGCATCAGCACGTCTCATACTAAATCCAGACCACATCTCATCATCAATTCCATCGTCTCTCTTCGGAAGTCGATGGAATTGTTTTTTTGCAATTCATGCATCTGCATAATCAGTTTGGATGCGAATTGCTTCGAGCTTGTACTTTTCGGATCCGACATACGATGATCAATTCCCTCCTTGATCTTCTCCACTCGCTTCATCAAAGCGATCTGTTCTGTCGACATGAAAGCTTCAGTCAATCTCTCAAAAATATAGTCGACTGCAACCGACGACGGGTGAAGCATGTCTTCTGCATAAAAACGATAGTCTCGTAAGTCGTCCATCATGATCTCGAACGATGGAAAATAGACTACCTTACCTGCGTATAGATTCTTCAACTCGTTGATAGCCAAGCGTAAAGTCGACTTGCTAAGATTATTTTCATCAAGCCCATCGCGCAAATGTCGGATAGGGCTCACAGTCAAGACGATACAAATATCAGGATTTACACTGACGATTCTATCAATCAATAGTTTGTAAGCTGACGTTATTTGTCCGACAGTCAACAACTCGCGTTGAAAAACATTAGAGTCTTCCTTATGGCAATTAGCTACGACATAACCATCTTCCTTATGACGGTAGACAAAAGCGGATCCAAATGTCAAAAGCAAGAAATCTGACTTCTGAAGATAATCATTCGTATTACGTATTGCATTGTTGGCGACAGTCATCGTATCATTCAAATCCCCTGAAAAATCACTGTGAAGGAGAAAACTGCGCCACACCCCGTCACGACAGAAGAAATCATCCTCTTTGAAATAATCCCAATCAAGAGATTTCTCTATCTGCATAGCGATTGAAAGCGGATTGAAAGCAATACCGAGCGGATTAAGCAAAACATCATATTTACGGTCAAGCAGATGATTGCCCATCTCCGTTGAGAAGCACGAACCGAGCGAGACGATCTTACTTTTGTAAGTCATCTTCTTTTCAAACGGCTTGATATTTACAACTGTGCGAAAATCCATATATACAAAAAATGCAGGGAGCAAAAATCACTCCCTGCTATTGATCAAATTTAATTGTCTAAATTATTCTCCAGAAAGAGCCTTCATCAACTCATCCATGTTTGGACTCAAGATGATCTCTGTACGACGGTTCTTCTGACGAGCCTCCTTAGTGTCAGCCGGATCTAGAGGTACGTACTCAGCACGACCGCTTGCAGTGATACGGGCAGGATCGATGTTCTTGTTGCCGATCAACGCACGTACGATAGCAGTTGCACGCTTAGCAGACAAATCCCAGTTGTCTAGCAAATAACCGTTACCAGTGTAAGGAACGTTATCTGTGTGACCCTCGATAACCACATGGATATCTGTATTCTCAACCAAGAAATCACCGATGCTGTTCAATGCCTGAACGCCCTTAGTGTCAACGTCGTAGCTACCTGACTTGAATAGCAACTTCTCATCCATAGATACGTAGACGCGTCCGTTCTTGTTAACAACCGATAGGCCCTTACCCTCGAAGTTAGTCAACGCGTCGCTCACCTTCTTCTTCAAGCTCTTCATTAGTGAATCCTGACGGTTGATCATAGCAGTAAGCTTCTGCATCTCCTTCTCCTTAGCTGATAGGCTATCCTCACGAGAAGCTAGCTTGTTCTGCATAGTCTGAAGCTGGCTCAATAAAGCCTTTACCTCACTCTCGCTACGAGAATTCTTAAGCTGATCCGCAAGTTTCTTATTTAGATTTCTCAAGCTCTCAAGATCCGATTTATTCTGAGACAAAAGTTTACCCTTCGACAAAGTATCCTTAGCCAAAGCGTCGATAGCCTCCTGCATATACTTCTTGTTAGCCTCAAGATCTGCAATAGACTGCTTATTTTCAGCAATTGTTCTTTGATTGGCTGTCTTAGCCTTATAACAATCGTCAAGTTCCTCGCTTAGTTCAACGAACTTCTTCTTTGGCACACATGAGCAAAAAAGAGAAGCAGACAATAGGAAATAAAAAATTTTTCTCATCATTGAATTATTTTAAGTTCTTCATTACTTTGTTAGTACAAATATAGAAATTTGTCCATAACAAACGATGATTTTCGTTAAATTTCTTAAATTTTCTTAAACAATCCGAATCGTATGAAGAGCTATCAGACTACATTTCCGCATGGTTCATTCTCCAGTCGATTGCTCTTTGCAAGAAATCGACATATTCAGGATTCTTGCACATGCCCTTGCCTGGAGTATCAGAGATCTTAGCGACATCACCACCGTTGCACAATGTCGTCTTCATTACTATATTCAATGGAGGGACATCAGTATCGTTTGCGATGAACGTGCCGATTCCGAAGGCTGTCTTGGCTCTACCATCGAAATACTTCTTTAGTTTAGTCGCCTTCTCAAAATTCAAGCTGTCGCTGAAAAGAAGTGTCTTTGTTGTAGGATCAATACCAAGTTTCTGATAATGAGCGATCATCTTGTCACCCCACTCGAACGGATCCCCTGAATCATGACGCACGCCACTGAACACAGTTGCAAACTCCTCATCAAAGTCACGTAGGAAACAATCGGTAGTGATGGCATCTGTAAGAGCCGTACCATTCTGCACCTTATATTCAGTCACCCAAGAGCGCAAAGCGTAAAGATTTGAATAAGCAGGATTTACAGCTCTGTTACCTTGTCCGACACACATGATCCATTCGTGTGCCATTGTTCCGACAGGAAGAAGATTATATTTGCGTGCAAGATAGACGTTACTAGTTCCGACAAAGATTGATTTGTTATCCATCTTAGCGTTTTTCAATGCCATCACAGCCATCTCCTGACATTCAGCAGACAATCGTCGACGTAGTCCAAATTCAGAGAATGCTCCAAGTTCATAGATATTCTGCTGCAATAGATCCACCTTCTCATTTAATTTACGAGTGAATTGCTTTTTTAGGTCATCGTAATCATAGTTCATACGGAAGAAAACTTCGTTGACGATTGCCAAAGTCGGAATCTCATACATGCTTGTATTCAACCATGTCCCAGAGGCCTCGATATTCAATCCGCACTCAGCCTCATCATTTATCACGAAATCTTCAAATCTTGGATGCCAGATACGTAGAAAATCGATATAAGAATCCTTAATCCATCCTTTTTTGATGATATTTCCATCAGCATCTTTTCTTGCACCGATACCTCTCAGATAATCCAATTCATCTTCTGAGAAATGCAGTTTACAATACTCCTGCAACTGACGTTTAACCTCAGCGACCATCTCTGGAGTAAATTTCACTTCCTTGTTGCGGCATTTGAAAGTCCAAGTAGTCTTGTAATTAGGAAACTGATGGAAGATTGCCTGCCCCATGGAAAACTTGTAGAGGTCAGTCTCTATTAATGATGTGATTATTGTATTCATTATTCAATATTTTTTAACCGATAATCTATTACGACTATATATAACGTTTTATACAAATGTAATATTATTTCTGTTCCGATAAAACTAAAGTAAAGATTAATTTCAAATGAAACCAACCTAATCAAAAACTCCTTAATATTATAAAAATTCTCATCTAAAATTTTGTGATTAAATTCATGCATATTATATTTGCTAAAATATTTGGTGCGAATAAAATGGTTTGAATGTAAACGTATTTACACAATGAATTATTAACGGTTAGAATTATTGAGCATGAAAAAGACTTTACTAACTTCTTTGATATGCTGTTTTGCCAGCTTGTCAAGTGGCCTAATTCAGGCACAGGAAATCAACAATGATGCAAAGCTAAAACTTGAGGTGAATCTAAACGACGTGGTTTGTTATGGTGATAAAACTACTTTATCGATAGACACATTCGGAACAGGAAAGTTCAATGAGCCAGACAAAGTCAGTCTAGAGGTTATTGCAAAAGCCGAGAATGATTCAACATACAAGCTAAACAACTTCTATGTAACGCATGGTATGTTAATGAAAGACATCACTCCAGAAGAGAACACATCTTACACGGTTAGTTTCAGTTATCTGGATCAAAGAATCGACACAACAATCAATCTTGTCGTTTTTAGATTTGAAGTGGCAACAGAGGATGTGGCTATTTGTGACGGAGACCAACTTACTTTGAGTGCTACAGTATCACCAGCAGGTTCTAGAATCGAGTGGTTTGACTCAGACGAAGTCACACCTTTAGGAACTGATGAAGTGAACGTATCTCCGTCTTCTGATAATCATGTTCATAGGTATTACGCTCGTCCATACTCAGATTTAGTGTACTGCAAATCAAACATTATGCAAGCTCTGGATGTAACTGTAAACAGCCTACCGAGAATTGAGTCTATCGATTCTGTCGGCTACAGAGATGTTGAAATCATGATGGACCCAATGAGTGGTTCTGAATTTAGTTTTAAAGTCGACGATACAGAGTGGACAAAGGACCACAGAATTAACGGTTTGACTTACTCAGAGCATAATCTTGTCGTTAAAAATGAAGCAGGTTGCGAGACTGCGACTAAATTTGTCATCAATGTTCCGGATATTCCGATTATAGTAGATCCAGTAATTCCAGATGAAGGAGATGATAATTCTGTTGAATCAATCTCTGCTGAAGAGAAAGATCGTATTGTCAATGTCTACACAATTTCAGGAGGTTTGGTTAAATCCAATGTCAAGAAATCAGATGCATTAGACGACTTGTTGCCAGGCAAATATATTGTCGGACACGAGAAAGTGATTAAGAAATAATGCAAAGACGGAGCGCTTCAAACGCCCCGTCTTTTTTATAGCAAGTCCGAGACGTGGCAAGCTGCGTCTCAACGAGCGTCTAATGAAATGTAGCGTTTTCAAAACTAAAACAGTAACAACAAAAA
Source organism: Paludibacteraceae bacterium (assembly GCA_045629285.1). Lineage (GTDB taxonomy): Bacteria > Bacteroidota > Bacteroidia > Bacteroidales > Paludibacteraceae > UBA1723. The sequence continues at coordinate 189,857 of JAZQQY010000035.1, forward strand.
TCCGCACGTTTTTATACCATAATTATTGATAATTACAATTACATTCCTTACATTTGTTAAAAAGGATTTCAATAATATTGTAAAAACATACGGTTATGGAATCAATAACAAATATATTCTCGGCAGACATCGTCAATTTTGCTGTTGTTGCGTTGATGTCACTTGTGATTGGATTGTCGCAGAGAAAACTATATGAAAAAAACAGCGATATACTTAACACATTCGGTTCCGACAGAACATTCACTCTGATAGGAATCTTTGGATATGTGCTATATGTTGTGGGAGACGGTAGCTTGACGCCGTTTCTGTGTGGTGGAGGTGCTTTGATTCTTCTATTGGCTATCACGTATGCCCACAAACTTTTTGTGCGTCAACATACAGGCATCACGTCTATAATGATTGCACTGATCACATACTGCATTGCACCCATTGTCTATAAGACTTCATTGATAATGGGCATTCTTGTGGTGGTGTCGGTTCTGATACTGACAGAGATGAAGGACAAGTTCACTCAGTTTGCAAAGAAGATGAACGACGAGGAATTCATCAACCTTGCCAAATTCCTTATCATTGCAGGTGTTGTGTTGCCGATATTGCCTAAGAATGAATTGGTTGAAGGCTCTGGTTTGACGCCGTACACAATCTGGCTGGCTACCGTCGTCATCTCAGGAATTTCATACGTCAGCTACTTGGTGAAGAAGTATATCTTCCCTAACGGCGGAGTCATCATCACCGGTATTCTTGGTGGAATCTACAGCAGTACAGCCACATGCATCATTTTGGCAAAGAAGGCAAAAGACCGCACTGGTGATTTGAAGGAATACGTAGCAGCCATCTTCTGTGCCATCACAATGATGTACGTCAAAATTTTCATTTTACTTGGTATTTTCAATGCCGATCTAATGATGCGATACTGGTATCTCTTTGCCATTATGATTGTAGTCTCTGCATTGGTAGCATTCTTCTTCTACCGTCAGAAACCAAAGAGTCAGGAAGATGGTGGTGAAGCCAAGGTAGAGGAAGAAGATGAGAAGAATCCTTTGGAATTCAAGGTTGCAATATTGTTTGCAATTCTTTTCATCGCATTTACTTTAGTCACAAACTACGCATTAGCGTATTTTGGAGACAGTGGTTTGAGAATTCTATCAATCATAGTTGGAGTTACTGACATCAATCCATTTATCATCAACTTGTTCCAGAATCAAAACGTTGCAGGCACACTTGTTATTCTTGCTGCATTCCAAGCAATTATCAGCAACAACATCGTCAAAATGTTTTATGGAATGTTCTTTTCCGGCAACAAATTGATGAAGGATCTTTGCATCGGCTTCGGAGTAATCTGTGCTTGCAATATCTTGCTTTTGATTTTGGCGTGATAAAAAAAGTTGCTAACTTTGCACAAAATAAAACAATTAAAGATGAGCGACAAGAGATATGCTATGCGTGGAGTGTCGGCCGGAAAGGAAGACGTACACAACGCAATCAAAAACATCGACAAAGGAATTTTCCCTAAAGCGTTCTGCAAAATCATCCCAGATATTCTAGGTGGCGACGCTGAATATTGCAACATCATGCACGCCGACGGTGCCGGTACAAAGTCTTCGTTGGCATATATGTATTGGAAAGAGACAGGGGATTTGTCAGTGTGGAAAGGCATTGCACAAGATGCGTTGATCATGAACATCGACGACCTTCTATGTGTAGGTGCAACAGACAATATCTTGGTTTCGTCTACAATTGGCAGAAACAAGCTTTTGGTTCCAGGCGAGGTGATCAGCGCCATCATCAACGGTACAGACGAGCTACTTGCTGAGCTACGCGAGATGGGCGTAGGTGTTTACGCAACAGGTGGTGAGACTGCTGACGTCGGCGACTTGGTTCGTACAATCATCGTAGATAGTACAGTCACATGCCGTATGAAGCGTAGTGACGTTGTCAACAACGCCAACATCAGACCAGGCGATGTGATCGTAGGTTTAGCAAGCTACGGACAGGCAACATACGAGAAGGGATACAACGGTGGTATGGGTAGCAACGGTTTGACTTCTGCTCGCCACGACGTCTTCTCTAAGTATCTAGCAGAGAAATATCCAGAGAGCTTCGACAAGGCAGTTCCAGAGGAGTTGGTTTACTCAGGCGGTTTGAAGCTAACAGATAAGGTTGAGGGGTCACCAATAGACGCAGGCAAGTTGGTTTTGTCTCCAACACGTACTTACGCTCCAGTTATCAAGAAGGTTCTTGACGAGTTGAGAAGCGAGATCCACGGTATGGTTCACTGTTCAGGTGGTGCACAGACAAAGATCCTTCACTTCATCGACAACTTGAAGGTGGTTAAGGACAACATGTTCGACGTTCCGCCATTGTTCAAGACTATTCAGGAGCAGAGTGGCACCGATTGGGCTGAGATGTACAAGGTATTCAACATGGGTCACCGTATGGAGATCTACCTTGACAAGAAGAACGCAGACAAGGTCATCGAGATCTCTAAGTCGTTCGGTATCGATGCTAAGATCATCGGACACTGTGAGGAGTCGTCAAAGAAGGAGCTTATCATCAAGAGCGAGTTCGGCGAATTCCGTTACTAATCAGAATCTGATTCAAAATCATATAATCCAGCAGGCATTTTGCTTGCTGGATTTTTATTTTCATAAAAATTACGGATATTATCGTAAAATTTACGAATTTGACTTGATAGAAATAACAATAGATTTAGTTTTGCAATGTTTTCAGATCAACCAAAAACATCAATAAGAAAATGCGAAAATCAAGAATGCTTGGTTATCTGACATGAAAAATAAACATTAAAACATAATATTTGGCATGAAAGAAAAATTTACTCTAATTGGAATTCTGATGGCTCTATCTACATCAATTCCAATGTTTGCGGAGACAACGCACGTTACAATCAACAAAATTGATGGAACTAAGATATCTTACCTTCTATCGGATTCTCCAAAAATATCTTACAATAAAGATTGTCTTTTAGTAAGCGGTCCGGTAAGAACATCGTTTTCTATCGACGAGGTTGCGTCTTACAACTTTACAGACGGAAGTTTATCTTCTGTACAGAATCTTGACAACAACGAAGTAAGAATCATCTATGTCGACAACAGCAATGTCAAGGCAGAAGGTTTAACTCCTAATTCAAGTGTCGTCCTTTATTCTGCTGCAGGAAACGCAATAAAGCAAATCAACGCAACAGACGAAGGAGTTGCTGAGTTGGTATTGCCTGAAACAAAAGGCATCTACATTCTTAAGACAGATTCTCAGAGTATTAAACTAGTTAAGGAATAAGAACATGAAAAAGATATTTACATCTATAGCTGGATTGATTTTCGCATGTACAATCTCAGCCACTCAATATATGCATGTAAACTTGCCAAACGGCAAAGAGTATGACATCAAAATAGAGAAGACAGACAACGTCAGCCATGTAAAAAAAGGTGACGAATTATTTATCAAAGTCACAAAAACAGACAGTTCGTACTCTCTATATCCGATGGTTGACGCAGAAGTGACTTTCGACGAAGCGATTGCACGTGTCGACAGCAGCATCTCAAACTGGGGAGTCATGTCGTCAATGATTGAAGGTTGTGAATTAGACACTACAATGATTCATGAAATGAGATTAGCAGGCCACAATCCGTATGAACTTGAAAATCTTTTAATGAAAAAGAAATATGAGTATGACCGTTGCGTACTTGTGCAGAAGAAAAATAATATGGTGGCATTCACTGACGATGAAATTGAAGTAATGCAATCAGCAAACAAAATAGCAACAGAATTGTTTGGAGCAATCTCAAATTCCGACACACAGAAAGATAATAATACGATTTTCTCGCCAACAAGTTTGCAGTTCGCTATGGCAATGTTGGCTAATGGTGCAAATGAGGACGAAGCTTATGCTGAAATCTCAAAACTATTAGGTAAGGAAAACATGCCGCTTGACCGATTGAATGACGTCTTTTCTAAACGCATGACTAATTTCCAATTAGTCAATCCTTCAGAAATCAACATTGGAATTGCAAATGCTGCTTTTCTACAAGACAAAATCACTTTCGGTAAGAATTTCATGCAAAACCTAAATGATTATTACAGAGCAGCAACCAACAATGTCGACTTTAAACAAGACTCTACATACAAGATGATGGACAATTGGGCCGATAAAAACACTAACGGCATGATTCCAAGTCTATGCATTGATAAGAATGAGTCTCTAAAACTAGTGTTGGCAAACGCATTAAGTTTCCAATCAGAATGGTATGAAAAATTCGACAAGTCTCTTACCGAACCAGGCAAATTTGTGACATCCAAGGGAGAAGAGAAAATGGTTGATAAAATGAAACAATCATTTCAAGGTCAGTATGCCGAGGGAGAGTCTTACCAGTTAATCACACTATATTTCCACGATGGTTTCAGAATGAATGTAGTTCTTCCAAAGGAAGGTGTATCTCCAGAGTCAACACTTGAAGAAATCGATTTCGACAACATTAAATATAAATATGGTATAAACAACGAAACTAACATCGATACTATCTACTGTCCACAGCTTTCTTTGCCAAAATTCAATGTAGATACAAAAATTGATTTGGGCATAATCATGAAGCAATTGGGATATGAAAAAACATTTACAACAGAATTCGCCAACATAGCGGAAAACATATTTGTTGATTTCATAAAACAACTTGCACATTTGGAAATTGATGAGGAAGGAGCCAAGGGTGCTGCTGTAACAGTTATTGGAATGGCTACCAGCGCTTATTTTGAATATAAAAATATTGATTTTGACGTGAATCGTCCGTTTATCGTAACTATAGACAACCCTAATACACACGAGATATTGTTTATAGGTTTGATTAATGATCCAACACTAGAATAAGCTGTTTCTCGCAACGAATTCTTAGGATAAGAATAAAATCAACTTATAATCCAGCAGGCATTTTGCTTGCTGGATTTATTAATATTCATTCAACTCCATTCCACAAACCTTAAAAGATCCCTATATACCAACAAAAATATTTTCTCCGATTTTCAAATATGGGCAGACATTTGCGAATGTCTGCCCATATAATTTATTGAATATGAATGATTATTTTCTTCTGATGTAAATCTAAAAACGTTTTTTACGTATTTGTATTTGTTGGAGCGCCTTAAATACGACTATGTTCCAGTAAGGAAAGGAGAAAAATCACTATCTTTGTATCAGTAAAACAAAAGCTAATTATTACGAGCACTAAAACTATAAAAATGGAGAAGTTCAGATTCGTTATTCTCGGTGCTGGAAACATTGCCGAGAAATTTGTAGACGCAGTCGACCATATCGATGGTTGCGAGATTGCGGCTGTGGGTAGTCGTAGCAAAGAGAGAGCGGAAGCTTTCACTAAGAAACTTGGCATTTCAGCCACAGCATTCGGCGACTATGAGGAGATGCTTGACACTGTTCGCCCAGATGCAGCATATATCGCAACTACACATAATACTCACGCTAAACTAATTGCACTTTGCTTGAACAAGAACATTCCGGTTCTTTGCGAGAAGACAATGTGTATGAATGCACGTGAGACTGAGGATGCTTGTGCGCTTGCAAAGCAGAAAAACACATTCCTTATGGAGGCGATGTGGAGCCGCTTTCTTCCCGCTGTAGTGAAGGCAAAGGAGTGGATTGCTGATGGCAAGATCGGCAAACCAGTCATGGCTCAGCTTCAGATCGGAAACAGATATCAGTTTGCAGCAGACAACCGTTTCTTTAGCAAAGAATTAGGAGGAGGTGCCGCACTCGACTTGGGAGTTTATGGTTATCAGATTACCACATTCCTTGTAGGTGAAAATGTAACCGACATCAATGCTCAGGCAAGATACTCACACACAGGAGTCGACACAACAGACCACATCTCAATGCGTGCAGGCGATTGTTTGATCGACATCACAGCAACTATCGAGACAAAGATAGATGAAAACCTTATCGTCTACGGAGAGAAAGGTAAGATTATACTACCCCACTCTCAATGGGCAGACGAATGTATCTTTGAGAGCATAGATGGTGTGAAGGAGGTTTTCTCGGACACTGTGACAAAGAACGGTTTCGTCGGTGAAACCGAAGAGGTAATCAAATGTGTACGTGCTGGTAAACTACAGAGCGATGTCGTTCCACATTCTTTGACAATTAATTGTTCAAAGACATTGGATATGATCACTCAGAAATAAAAATCCAATAACGCCAGTTGCCTGATTCGTCAACTGGCGTTATTCTTATAAAAATATCATCCAGAGATATCATATTTTCAACTCTGAAAACAAAAAAATGTCAAAAAATAATCATGAAAATAGTAATTTCTCCCTTTTGGATATACTAATGATTCTAGTAGCGATCTGTATAATATTCAATCAGTGGGTCATATTGGCATGTGCCATCCTATATATTATTGTCAACCTGGTAATATCCACAGACAAAAAAGAAGATAAGGAACAGGCAGATGACGATGCGCAACAGACAAACAAAGCAAAACACAACACATCAGATGACATAGATATTAAGGATAGCTTTATAGACTTTAGCATTGCTCTTATGGTGGAGGCGATGAAAGTCGACCGCTCAAAAATGGTGTGTGAGCTCGACGTCATCAAAGAATTCATCAGCAAAAATGACAATGCTAATTTTCAAAAACGAGTACAAGAAGTCAAAGATATTCTAGCGATTGACTACCTAGTGATTGACCACGACAAACAAAATGTCACACAAATATGTCAGAGGATCAATAACTTATATCAAAATTCATACAGAAAACGTGAGCAAATCCTAAAAGCAGTAATATCAGTAGTTTTTGCTGACGAGAACTGCACTCCATCCGAATTGGAATTCTTAATGACAGTTGCATCTGAGCTGCAAGTATCGCAAAGAAACCTTGATTTCATAATAAAATCTTGCGAAAGAAGAAAAAAGAAAGAGGAGGAAAATCGTAGAAGAGAGGAGAAAAAAAAGAGAGAAGAAGAAGCCCGAAGAGAACAAGAGAGAAAGAACAAAAACAATTATCAATCCAACAACTCTCATAGCAATTCATCAAGCAGCAGCCTCACTTCTGAATTAGAAAAAGCATACGCAGCTCTAGGAATAGATAAAGATGCCACTGACAAAGAAGTTAAGGCAACCTGGAGAAATTTAATGCGTGTCAACCATCCCGACTTAGTTGCAAGCAAGGGTTCAGCTGCAGTCGCATCAGCAACAAGAAAATGTCAAGAGATCAACAAGGCATTTGAAGTCGTTAAAGCAAGCAGAGGCATACAGTAAGACACTTGACATGACAACTCAGAAATAAATCAGAATATAAACTTACACGTCAGTTGTCAGAAAAGAAACTGAAATATCTTAAATAAAGCATCAGAATGGACGAAAATAAAGTAATGAACGTCATAAGTTTTTTAACACTAATTCCATTAGCGTTTAGTGTTATCGAAGGAAAATGGAATTTGACAATTTTCATTCTCTTTTCTGTTTTCATCTGGTTTATAGCAATAAAATTCAGCTCTGATTTTGACAAAGAAGAATCACAAAAGAAAGACAACAATCAAACGAACAACACGAATAATAAAGGCGACAATAAACACAACGACAAAGACTCCAAGAAAACAGAGAGTCAGAAATCGGATGAAGATTATTTAGACGATTTGGATTTCTATAGTTTATCAGCTCGACTATTGGTTGTTATTAATAGAATAGGAAAGGCAAATAATAATGATCTTACTACAATCAAAGAATATATAAATCAAAGTAGTTGGTCAGATTCCGTTAGAGAACGCATATTCCAAGAAATCGAGGAATATGTGAAAAAAGGAGAATTCCATTCAATTACTCTTTTGGCAAAAAAAATCAGACAATCGAAAGAAGCGTCGTATCAGAAATTGTCAGCTTTATTTGAATACATCCTTATTATTGTCTACTCTAATGGAATCTACAAAGATTTCACTGAACTAGAATCAATTTCAAAGCGATTGGGAATACCTGATTATTATTTCAGAGATAAAAAGAAAAAATACGACAAAATGTATTATTATGCCCAAAAGGAGAAGGAGAAAAGAGAGAAAAAAGAGAAAAAGGAGAAAAAAAAGGAAAAGGAGAAAAATACATACAACGAAAATAAAGATAAGTATGTTGAACTTACTTTAACCCTTATGGTGGAGGCGATGAAAGTCGACCGCTCAAAAATGGTGTGTGAGCTCGACGTCATCAAGGAATTCATCAGTCAAAACGACAATGCTAATTTTTCCAAACGTGTACAAGAAGTCAAAGAGCTTCTAAAGGGTGACTACGACAAAGAAAATGTCACACAAATATGTCAGAGGATCAAGAACTTATATCAAAATTCATACAGCAAACGTGAAGAAATCCTAAAAGCAGTAATATCAGTAGTTTATGCTGACGAGACCTGCACTCCATTCGAATTGGAATTCTTAAAGACAGTTGCATTTGAACTGCAAGTATCGCGAAACAACCTTACTTTCATAAGATTATCATACGAAAATAGAAAAAAGAGAGAAGAGGAAAATAGGAAAAGGAAAGAGGAGGTAAATAGTAGAAGAATGGAGAAAAAAAAGAGAGAAGAAGAAGCCCGAAGAGAACGAGAGAGAAAGAACCAAAACAATTATCAATCCAACAACTCTCATAGCAATTCATCAAGCAGCAGCTACACTTCTGAATTAGAAAAAGCATACGCCGCTCTCGGAATTGACAAAAAGGCAACAGATAAAGAGATTAAGGCAAGCTGGAGAAACCTCATGCGTGTGAATCATCCCGACTTAGTTGCAAGCAAGGGTTCAGCTGCAGTCGAATCAGCAACAAGAAAATGTCAGGAAATCAACAAGGCGTTTGAAGTCATCAAAGCAAGCAGAGGCATAAAGTAAAAAAAGGAATGCACAAAATGCATTCCTTTTTCGTTTCTATTTTAGTCTAACATCAAAATTTCTCTAACCAGATGTTCGTAATGTTCTACAATCGTCAAAGAATTATCATCTACCATACCCTCTAACAAAATCCTTTTATCGTAAGTTTCAGTGCCCCAGTCGCCATGTAACTCGTATTCAGGATACAAACCCAAATCGTAGATATTATATCTGCCTTCATCATAATCAAATGTCAGCACATTGTTAGCTGGATCATTCTTATAGAAGTAATATTCATAATGACCATCACCATGAAATTCATAACACTCAAACAATCTGAAATTATCTGACTCCATAATTAAAGACCATGTTGCATTTTCATAACGTCCAAGCGTAGAACCAACTCCTCCACTGCAACCTGTAATCACAATCGCAATCAAGGATACAAGTAGAATTTTTACCCATTTCATATCACATAAATTATTTAGTTCTAAAAATCATACTTTACAAATATAGTACTTTCTATTTAATTGCATATCAAAATTACAGATTAATGAACGTATTATCCAAATTTTCTGAATAATAAGTTTCTATTACGCCTTGAGATTGCAAAAGACTTATAATAATCCATGTCGGAAAGCGTTAGAACACAAAAAAATACTAATTTTGCAGTATTAAATTTCTAATGAAATGAAAAAAGCGCTAAAAATTTTCGGAGGTGTAATCGCAGCATTGGTCGGACTGATGCTTGTATCTCCTATCTTGTTGAAAGACAAGGCAAAAGACATTGCAGTAGAAACAATCAACGACATGTTGAATGCAGAGGTTTATCTCGACGATGTTTCTATCAGTTTCTTTAAGAATTTCCCTAATGCAAGTGTGACTGCGGAAAAGTTCGGCATCATCGGCAAAGATCATTTTGCAGGCGACACATTGGCAAATGTAGGCGAACTTACTGTAGTTGTGAATATCACCAGTTTGCTATCGGACAACTACCAGATCAACAAGGTCAACGTGAAGGATGCGTATCTTAATGCTATCGTCGACACTCTTGGTCGTGCCAACTGGGACATCATGGCCGCTGATTCAACAGAAGCTGAGGAAGAAACTGTAGATTCTTCCAGTGTGAAATTGGCACTTGAAAAGATAACAGTCGAGAATCTTAATGTAAAATACAAGGATATGCCTTCACGTATGTATGCTTCTCTAGAGAAGACTGATTTGAACATGAAGGGCGACCTTGATTTAAGTTTGGCTACTTTGGCAAACATCGACGCTTTGTCGTTGAATATCGGAAAGGTAGTCTATGCGGACTCTTCTAAACTTGGTGCTAAAGTTGAGAACATAAACATTGAGATGAGTGGAAAGGTTAGCGACGCTATTTCCAAGATCAAGTCTGAACTAGGCATAGAGAAGGTATCCGTACGCCAAAGCGGAATCCCATATTTGTCGGATGCAAAGATCAAGGCCGATATCAATGTTGAGGCTGATCTTGAGAACAACAAATACACTTTCGGACAGAACAACATTTCCCTAAATGAGATTAGCGCATCATTCGATGGATTTGTTCAGTTGATCGATTCGATTATCGACATGGATGTCAAGTTGGCGACTCCAAATATCGAGTTTAAGCACATTCTTTCTCTTATCCCGGCTATCTACGCTAAAGACTTTGCCAGCATCAAGACTTCCGGCAAAGTAAATTTGAATGCAGAGGCAAAAGGTAAGATGTATGGCGACATATTGCCTGCGTTCGATGTCAACTTGGGAGTATCAGAAGCAATGTTCAAATATCCTGATTTGCCAAGCGATATGAAAGACATCAATGTGGCTATCAACGCGAAGAACCCTGGTGGTACAGCCGACAACATTACCGTCGACATTGATAAGCTAGGATTCAATCTTGCTGGAAATCCGTTTAATGTAAGTGCAAAACTTAAGAGATTGATTTCAGACCCTGACTTTGCATTCACTGCAAAGGGTATGATAGACTTGAAGAAGATCTGCGAGGTTGTCCATATCGACGACACAAAACTTCAGGGTAAACTTTCTGCCGACTTGGATGCTGCCGGTTTGATGTCATACATTGAAAAAGAGCAGTTGGATAAGGTTAAAGTCGACGGATCACTTGGTTTGAGCGACTTCGTAATGTCGATGAAGGATATGGATTACGACGTTGAGATCGGCAAGGCAAACCTTGATTTCTCAACAGAGAACGTTGGTCTTAATGCTAATTTGAAACTAGGCAAGAGTGACTTGTCTGTTGTAGGTAAGCTAACTCATTTCCTACAGTATGTCCTTCGTAACGAAGAGATTCACGGAGAGTTGACAGTCAATTCGTCTTACATGAACATCAACGAGCTAATCGGAGCTCCTGAGGAGAAAGAGCTTGACGAGGCTCCTGTAACAGAGTCGGAGGAACCACTTTCTATTCCTAACAATATCGATTTCAAGATGAACGTAGGAATGAACAAGATTATCTACGACAAGATTGAAGTTGAAGATTTCAAGGGTAACATCTCTTTCAAGAATGCTGTAGCAAAACTAAATTCATTGTCAGCAAACACAATGGGCGGTTCGTTCACAGCAAGCGGAGAATTTGACGGTAGAGATTCATTGAAGCCAAAGGCGGCTGCGGATGTCAATGTCAAGGAGATGAACCTAAGCGAGGTATTTACAAAGGTAAGAACTGCACATCGTCTTGTTCCTCTATTCTCTGACGCATCAGGAAAATTCAGCATGACAGGCAATTTCTCAACTGCAATCAACGGTAAAGACTTGTCGCCAATCATGAATACAATAAATGCGAAGGGAACGTTCAAGACTGCCAATATGGGATTGACTAACGTACCTGCATTTACCAAGGTTGCGGATAAGGTTGGTCTAGCCGCATTGAAAAATCCTCAGTTCAAAGATCTTAACCTGTCATTCCTAATCAAAGATGGCAAACTTGAGATTGACCCATTCGACACTTTCGTGAATAATGCCGCAGTAAACGTATCCGGATGGTCCGGTTTGGATAGGACTCTAGGCTACGTCGCTAAGATTGTCCTTCCTCAGGAAGTTCCTGGCAAGGCAGGCAAGGTAATCGATAAGATCGGTTTCGACGTAAAGGTTGAGGGAACATTCGACAAGCCAGAAGTTAAGATTTCTACTGCCGACATGCTATCGAATGCCAAGGAAATCATTACAGAGAAGGTAACTGAGAAAGTTGAGGAAGCTAAAGCAAAAGTAAACGAAGAGGTTGAAAAGCAGAAAGCTAAGGTCAACGAGGCAATTGAAAAGCAGAAGGCAAAGATGATTGCCGATGCAGAGGCTCAGCGCGCAAAATTGATCGAGACTGCTGAGAAGAGCGGAAATAAGTTAGTTTCCGAGGCAGAAGCTCAATCAGAAAAGATGCAGAACGACGCAAAGAACAATCCTGCCAAGAAAATCACAGCAAAGAAGACTGGAGAGGCTTTAGTAAAGAAAGCTAATGATCAGAAAGCAAAGATGGTTCAGGAAGCTACTGCCAACGGCGACAAGATCGTAGAGAATGCTAAGGCACAGGCAGCAAAACTTGATGCTTCAAACAAATAATTAGATAACAATCTATCAAGTCAATAACATTATAGGGGCAGGTCATGTACCTGCCCGTAATATTAAAATATGGCAATATCGGTATTATTAAAAAAAGAGTTTTCTTGTTTTTTTGCATCAGCTACGGGCTATATCGTGGTTGGCGTATTTTTGTTGATGACAGGACTATTCTTGTGGGTTTTCCCTGGAGAATACAACGTCCTTGACAACGGATATGCCAACATCGACGGTTTGTTCGTGATGGCTCCTTGGTTGTATCTGTTCCTTGTTCCGGCAGTGACGATGCGTCTATTCTCAGATGAGAAACGTACAGGAACAATTGAGTTGTTGATGACGCATCCTGTAAGTAAACTTGAAATCGTTTTGTCAAAATATTTTGCAGGCATATTGCTTGTATTATTCTCTCTTGTCCCTACCCTAGTCTATTTCTTCTCAATCTGGGCCTTGGCAGACCCGATCGGGAATGTCGACACAGGAGGTATCTGGGGATCTTTCATCGGCCTATTCTTCCTGGCGACTATATACGTGGCTATCGGATTGTTCACATCTTCGTTGACTGACAACCAGATTGTGGCATTCATCTGTGCTGCGTTATTATCGTTTGCATTTTTCTATGGTTTCGACCTTATATCTTCACTACTTATCAGCGGTGAAGAGCAGACATTGGTAAGTTCGCTTGGAATCAGTTCTCACTACGACGGAATGAGCCGTGGTGTGATCGACAGCCGTGACTTGCTATATTTTATCTTTGTAGATGCTGTATTCGTATATATTACTAAACTAATTCTAAGCAGAAAGAAATAATGATATTCTGGCGACTTGACGACAATGTAGAAATTCTCATCTGGAGAACAGACGAGAGCATTGACGAGACACTTCTTTTCTTTGCTCCCGGCGTGCAGGATGTGCATCGAGAAAGACTGGAATCCATTAAATACGAGAAACGACAGAAGGAGTATCTTTGTGCACGTCTATTGATAGACATCATTGCCGGAGAGGGACAACGCGTTGAATACTTGGAAAGCGGAAGACCCTATTTGCTAGATAGCAATAAAGAAATCAGTATTTCACACACTAAAAATTACGTGGCTGTCATTGCAGACAACGACAATCGTGTGGCAATCGACATTGAAGTTTTCGGCAAGACTGTTGAAAGAGTCAAGCATAAATATTGCACTCCATCTGAACTTGAATATCTTTCTGACGATGTAGATATCCGTTCGGTACAGCTACATTTGTTATGGTCGGCAAAAGAGACTGTCTATAAACTACTTGATGAAAAAGGCGTTTACTTTGATGAGCATATCAACGTGCTTCCATTTGAATTGGATAAAGAAGGCACAATGCTTTGCGAAGTAACCAAGAAAAACGAAGTTCATGAAATTGAACTAAAATATAAGGTATTTGACGATTTCGTAATGGTTTGGGCTGTAGGTAATGACAACTAAATTTCACATTTTCAATCCAGAACACGATTCCGCACTGGCAATGGATAGCGGAATATACACGCCTAAACCACAAATCCAACAGTTTGGAAAAGATCTTAGCACTTTGCCTTTATGGTATAGCGACGACACGGACAAGGTCATAGCACCTGACATTTGCGACGTAGAGTGGCGGGATTCCGTCGACAATATAAATCCAAATATTAAAGAGAAACTAATCTCTATTGACGATTATAAGCATCTTAAGGCAGAAAAACGATTGATGCCTTGGGGAATTGACACGACGATCTGCAAGCTTACAAACACGACTGAAATCGAAGGCGAGAACATAACGGATATTGTACGTCGTACGAAGAAATTTTCAAGCAGAGAGCTGACTCAAGATGTACTCAATCGCTTGAAAGAAGCAGGTTTATATTCTGGTTTTGTGTCGCAAAAAGTTGACTCAATAGACGACTTGCAGAAAATAAATGACGAGTACGGAAAGATTGTAATCAAAGCGCCATGGTCAAGTTCAGGCAGAGGAGTTTTATTTGTCGACACTCTTGACGACGGTTTGAAAAGACGTATCGGCAAAATCATCGAGAGTCAAGGATTCGTGATGATAGAATCATTCTTCAAGAAGGAGATAGACTTCGCTCTTGAATATGAATTCTTTAACGACAAATGGCAATTTGCAGGCTATTCCCTATTCACTACGGATGAACACGGAGCATACAAACAGAACGTTTTGGCATCGGATGAGATGTTGAAGAAAGAGATCTGCAAAAATGCTCAGGCAGAGGAATTGGATAAGATCGCGGATTTCTACTGCAAATATTTCCAAGAAAGAAAAGACGAACTAAAAGGCAATACCACTATCGGCGTCGACATGATGGCTGTCAACGGAAGAATCCATCCATGTGTGGAGATCAACGTCAGACATACGATGGGAATTGTAGCAAGAAAAATCTATGACAGATTCGTAGAGCCAGGAAAAACCGGCTATTATGCAATAATCAGATTGAATAACGCAGAGGAATTGAGGAAGTGGAGTCAGGAACAGAAGCAATCATTTCCGTCGACAATATCTAATGGTAAAATATCCAAAGGCTTTCTCCCATTGACTCCGATTGAAGAAAAGACGGTGTTTATGGCGTATGCGGTGATAGAATAAAAAATTATTTACTTTCCTCCGAATCCCTTTCTCAAGAAGCCCAAAAGCAAATCACGATTCTTTGCCATTTCTAAGGCAAATTCTCCACGAATGAATGGCAACTCCATTCCTTTCAATGCACTTTGCAAAACCAAAGCGGCAAGTGTAGTGTCACAAACGTCAATTGAACCGTTAGCCTTACCCTCATCTAGCAATGCACGTAGATAATTACGCTCACTAAAGTCAAGACGTCGACGTACTCGCTCAACCAAGTTCTGATTCTGGAAAAATTCAGCAGTCAAGCCACCGTTTCGATTCACCACATCACGAATTGCATTCAGACGAACGTAGATATAGTCGCTCAGTCTTTCCATCGGTTGTTTGGCTGGATTCGAAAGTACAATTTTGAAGTAATCGCGTAAAGTAAGAGTTTCAGCACGGATAACAGCATAGAACACCTCATCCTTATTCTTGAAATAAGTATAAAGCGTACGACGGCCTTTGTTTGCCGCATTTGCAATGTCGTTCATCGATGTGTTTGCATAACCTTTAGTTGCAAACAATGTGCGAGCCACATCAATCAAAACATCTTTTGTTTCCATACTCTTTACGTTTTAAGATTTTCGCAATAATTATGCGATCATTTCGCCATGTCGTTCAAAAGTACGACAGTATGCACTGCTACAACACCTGCAGTCTCGGTACGCAATCTACTCTGCCCCATCACTACAGGCACAAAACCATTGCTTAACGTTTGTTTCAATTCGGCTGGACTGAAATCTCCTTCCGGACCGATAAGCACAACTACATCCGAACCTGGTTTATAAGCCGATGATAAATCAACTCTTTCAGAATCCGACATACAATGTGCTATAAACTTCTGTTCCTCCTTACAGTTGGAAACAAAAGAAAGCATACTCACCGGTTCGTTGACAACCGGCAAGTATGCTTTTTTAGATTGTTTCATCGCCGAAACAGCAATCTTATCCAAACGATCGATCTTAACGATTTTACGTTCAGAGTGTTCACAAATAATCGGCGTAATCTCATCTACACCAATCTCTGTTGCCTTCTCAATAAACCACTCCAATCTCTCGATATTCTTAGTTGGAGCAATTGCTATATGAAGATGGTAAGGACGTTTTTCAAATTCAGAGAAAGACTCTACAATCTCCACACCACAATGTTTGTGATGAGCATCAGATATTTTAGCTTCGTAATATCCGCCCTTACCGTCGACAATCTGAAGAGAGTCGCCGACTTTCATTCTCAACACCTTGATAGCGTGATTGGATTCCTCCTCATCAAGTTTAAGTGTAGAAAGAATATCTGGAGCATAAAACAAAGCCATAATATTAATCTTTAGGATTAATCGTTGTAAATTGCCTTCTTACCTGCAAGAAGAGTGTTCTTCATCAAAGAACAGATAGTCATCGGACCAACACCACCAGGCACTGGAGTGATGAAGCTACACTTAGGAGCTACGTTCTCAAAATCAACGTCACCTGTCAACTTGAATCCAGACTTAGTTGCAGTGCTAGGAACGCGAGTAGTACCAACGTCAACGATCACAGCACCATCCTTAACCATGTCAGCAGTCAAGAACTTAGGTGAACCAAGAGCTGCGATGATGATATCCGCCTGAAGAGTGATCTCCTTTAGGTTCTTAGTACGGCTGTGACAAACAGTTACAGTAGCGTCACCAGGGAATGCCTTCTGCATCATCAAAGAAGCAACTGGCTTACCAACGATATTACTACGTCCGATAACAACACAGTGTTTTCCGCTAGTCTCGATATTGTAACGCTTCAAAAGCTCTATGATACCAGCTGGTGTAGCAGAAACGAATGCTGGCAAACCGATGCTTGTACGACCAACATTAATTGGGTGGAAACCATCAACATCCTTATGGTAGTCGATAGCCTCGATCACCTTCTGCTCTGAAATATGCTTTGGCAAAGGAAGCTGAACAATGAATCCGTCTACATCCGGATCGTCGTTAAGCATCTTGATCTTGTCAAGAAGCTCAGCCTCTGTAATATCACTCTCGAAACTTAGTCTAGTAGATTTGAAACCACACATCTCACAGGCCTTAACCTTGCTTGCAACGTAAGTCTCACTACCACCGTCGTGACCAACAATAATCACAGCCAAATGAGGTGTCTTACCACCATTCTTCTTGATCTCCGCGACCTCGGCTGCAATCTCCTGCTTAATCTGGTCAGCAACTGCTTTTCCGTCAATTAACTGCATAGTATTATGTGTCTAATTATCTTCAATTATTATCTTCCGAACGGTAGCTTACCTCTGTTCTGAGTCACCATCTTCATCATCTTACGAGTATCCTCAAACTGCTTTAGCAATCTGTTGACATCCTGCAATGATGAACCACTACCCTTCGCAATTCTCTGACGACGTGAACCGTCGATGATGCTAGGATTAGAACGCTCTTTTGGTGTCATTGAGTAAATAATTGCCTCAATACCTTTGAATGCGTCATCCTTGATATCTACATCCTTCAATGCCTTGCCGACACCAGGAATCATAGATGCCAACTCCTTCAAGTTACCCATCTTCTTGATCTGGTTGATCTGGCTCAAGAAGTCGTTAAAGTCAAATGTATTCTTCTTGATCTTCTCCTGAAGCTTAAGTGCCTCCTTCTCATCGATAGCCTTCTGTGCACGGTCGACCAAAGAAACGATATCTCCCATTCCCAAGATACGTCCGGCCATACGGTTTGGATGGAATACGTCGATCGCATCAAGTTTTTCACCTGTTCCGATGAACTTGATTGGCTTGTCGACAACCTGACGGATAGACAACGCAGCACCACCACGTGTATCACCATCTAACTTAGTAAGGACAACACCATCGAAATCCAAACGATCGTTGAACTCCTTAGCTGTATTTACTGCATCCTGACCTGTCATTGAGTCTACAACGAACAAAGTCTCCTGCGGATTGATTGCAGCCTTGATAGCAGCAATCTCTGTCATCATCTGCTCATCGATTGCAAGACGACCGGCTGTATCGACGATTACAACGTCACAGCTATTAGCCTTAGCCTCTGCAATTGCATGCTGAGCAATCTCAACAGCATTCTTATTGTCTGGTTCGCTATATACAGGTACACCGATCTGCTCACCCAAAACCTTCAACTGGTCAATGGCAGCCGGACGATAGATATCACATGCAGCAAGTAGAGGACGCTTGTGCTTCTCATTCTTTAGCATGTTTGCTAGCTTACCTGAGAATGTAGTCTTACCAGAACCCTGCAGACCTGACATCAAGATAATTGCTGGAGCACCCTTGATATTGATATCAGTAGCAACGCTACCCATCAATTCAACCAACTCGTCGTGAACGATCTTGACCATCATTTCGCCTGGCTTAACTGCAGTAAGCACATTCTGGCCAAGAGCCTTCTCCTTTACTGTGTCAGTAAAGCTCTTTGCTATCTTATAGTTTACATCGGCCTCCAACAATGCCTTGCGGACATCCTTTAGAGTTTCTGCGACGTTAATCTCGGTAATCTTACCTTCACCCTTTAGTATCTTGAACGACCTTTCAAGTCTTTCACCTAAACTTTCGAACATAATATATAAATCAGTTTACTTGATTTCAGTATTAACTTGATTACTTAGCGAAACTTACAGCACGAGTCTCACGGATAACTGTAATCTTAACCTGACCTGGATAAGTCATCTCATCCTGGATCTTCTTAGCGATTTCAGCCGACAATGTTTCAGTCTGCTTGTCGTCGATCTTATCCGCGCCAACGATTACACGCAACTCACGACCTGCCTGGATAGCGTATGTCTTGATAACGCCAGGGTAAGACAATGGAAGCTTCTCCAAGTCGTTCAAACGCTTGATGTAAGCCTCTACGATTTCACGACGTGCACCCGGACGAGCACCTGAGATAGCATCACAAGCCTGTACGATTGGAGCAAGCAATGTCTCCATCTCGATTTCATCGTGGTGAGCACCGATAGCATTGCAGATTTCTGGTTTTTCCTTATATTTCTCTGCAATCTTCATACCAAGGATTGCGTGTGGCAATTCCGGCTCCTCATCTGAAACCTTACCAATATCGTGAAGCAAACCTGCACGTTTTGCCTTCTTAGTATTCAAACCAAGTTCAGACGCCATAACTGCACATAGGTTAGCAGTCTCACGAGCGTGCTGCAACAAGTTCTGTCCGTATGACGAACGGTACTTCATCTTACCAATCAAGCGAATCAAGTCTGCATGTAGGCCGTGGATACCAAGGTCGATTGTTGTACGGCGACCAGTCTCGACGATCTCCTCCTCAACCTGCTTCTTAACCTTAGCGACAACTTCCTCGATACGAGCTGGGTGGATACGACCGTCAGTCACCAACTGGTGAAGAGCCAAACGAGCGATCTCACGTCTTACTGGATCGAAAGAAGAAAGCACAATTGCCTCTGGAGTATCATCAACAATGATCTCAACTCCTGTAGCAGCCTCCAAAGCACGGATATTTCTACCCTCACGACCAATGATTCTACCCTTAACCTCATCACTGTCGATATTGAATACAGTAACAGAGTTCTCAATAGCAGCCTCAGAAGCAACTCTCTGGATTGTCTGAATAACAATCTTCTTAGCCTCCTTATTGGCGTTCATCTTAGCCTCTTCCATGATATCGTTAACGTAGCTCATCGCATTTGTACGAGCTTCGTCCTTCAACGAATTGATCAACTGCTCTTTTGCCTCAGCCGCAGACAAGCCTGAGATTGTCTCCAACTGCTCCTGCTGACGTAGGATTACCTTATCCAACTCACGACGCTGGTCCTCAACAGCCTGCTTCTGCTTGTCTAAAGCCTCACGTGACTGCTCTGCGCTCTGCTTTGCACGCTGCAATTCACTCTGCTGACGAGCCAACTGGTCCTCACGCTGCTTTGCACGCTGCTCAGCCTGAACCAACTTCTGGTTGCGCTGGTTAACGTCTTTCTCAAACTCGCTCTTGTACTTGTTATACTTCTCACGAGCCTCGATATCCTTCTTTTCTAAGATTAATTTGGCCTCATCTTCGGCCTTCTTGATGATATCCTCATTACGGGATTTTAATAGCGTATTGTTGATTAGGAAAGCTATGCCGGCACCCACTAGCAAAGCCACAATCGCCACAATTACAATAATTAGTATGTTATCCATTTATTCTTAATTAAATTCATTTCATTTACCAAAATTCACATTTTGAGATTAGACGAAATGGATCTTTAAGGACGGTAATTAGCTATGTTTCAATAACACAGCATCTAAATCAGAGTGTAATTTATCTAAATCTCCCTCTAATCCGCTATCTGCGCCCTCTTTTCTCAACTTTGACACAGTAGCATCCAACAAAGCGTATCTCATAGCCGTCTCTAACGACATACTCTTAACTTTTGACTGATACGCAAGTAATTTTTTTTCGATTTCCTCCGCTGCCTCACGAAAATATCTCTCATTTTCCGAGTCTACATTAAGTCTCAGCTTTTCGTTTGCAACCTGTAAAGTAATTGTCAATTTTGCCATTACTTAATCAAGGAAATACATTTATCTATTTTTTTTACCATTAGCCTTAAACGATCTCTCTCAGCCTTAGCTTGCTCGACATTCAAATTCAACGACTTAACCAACTTCAAGCTATCATACTGTGCTTGCAATTCAGCCTTTTCTCGCGTCAAATCCTGCAATTTAGCTTCTGTCTCGCTAATTTTTTCATTCAGCACCCTATTTTTCTCGACTTCAGCCTCGAATCTCTCAATCAAGACTCTCACTTTGGCCTCCAAGGATACAAATTTATCTTGCTGATTCTCCGTCATAACACCAAAATTGACGCGAATATAATAATAATAATCGAAAATTCATAAGCTATTGCGAAATAAATGGTGAAGAAAACATATTTATATACAAAAAAGAGACGGAAGCGCTTCCGTCTCTTATGTCATTTTATATAATACCCTTTACTCCGGCAACTTATACTTGTCTCCGGTTGTCTCTATAATCTGTCGGTAGAACCATTCAGAATATCCTGGAGAAGAAATACCAGCAGGGACTCCCCAACCGTTGTCGATAAACACTCCTCCTCGCTCTCTTTTGATATTTCCGTCACAATACTTGACCATCAGGAATTCTCCCAATTTCTTCCATCTTTCCATTGTAATGTACGACTGGTTCTGAGAATACTCTGTCAAGAATCGTGCGGCAAAGTCTGGGCTTTTTGTGTAAAGCGACTTTGCTGCCTCCTCCACTACTTCTAGGTTATCCTCAAACTTACGCTCCAACTCATCCTGAATCTTCAACACGTCGACCGACATGTACTTATAGCGTGAATATGTCAAATTTGCTACCCAATTGAACACCCAATATGCCGAAGTCCACGAGAATTCCAACAAACTACCGTTGCCTTTCTTGAAACATTCAGGAACCTCTGTCGTGGCAATATAAATCGGAATATAGACTGTGAATGTGGCATCGTCAACTCCATACCACAACACTCCACCTACCATGTTTGGCAACCAGCTACGCATCTGGGCAATGAAACTGAAGGCATTGTGTGGACCGGCAATCGGATTCTCATTAAAATACTTATTGCCATCAACCTCCCATTCACGTGGAGCATAACGATATGCAGCTCCGAACGGTTCACTTCCTGTTCCATCGTTGATAGAAAGCGGTGTATCTTCAAAGTGGTCGCGCATCAAGTTTTTCAACTCTTTCAAAGAAATTTTTCTGTCCGGCTTAATCCAAAGAGGAAGTCTCTTGTCGCTTTTACCAAGAATATAATCCTGATACTCAACCATTTTCGGATTCAACTTTGTAAACACTGACCATACTCGAGAATCACAGAATCGTCTTGCAGAGAAGCTCATCGGATCGTAAGCATCAGAAAAACTGAACTCTTTGTTCTTACCTTCAAAGAAACCTTTCTCTCTAGCAAACGAGATAACATCTTTTGAATATCTACAATTTGCACGATCATTCAACGGAAATGTAGTGATTCTTGAATGGTTGGCATGTGCACTTACACAATCATCAGGAAGACGCATCGCAACCCAAACGGCACCTTTAATGTCCGGACCCTTACCTATCATCTCCATGATCCACAACTCGTTAGGGTCAGCGATTGTAAATGTCTCTCCGGAACTACGATAACCATACTCATTGACTAGATCGGTCATGATCTGTATGGCATCTGTAGCCGACTTGCAACGCTGCAAAGTAAGCGTGATCAAATTACCATAGTCAAGCACACCACTTGTATCGACTAGCTCTGGACGTCCTCCCCAAGTCGACTCTGTGATACAGACCTGATGCTCGTTCATATTACCAAGCACATCGTTGGTGAATGGCACCTGCTCTACCTTACCCTGATATCCGTGAGTATCCCAACCGTAGATGTCAATCTTCTCATATTTAGAGTGTTGAGCTTTGGGATAATGAGTCAACTCGCCATATAGGTAGTATGAATCGGCGGAATATGTACATAGTGTCGAACCATCCGTCGAGCACTGTTTGCCAACCAAAATATTTGTTCCTGCATAAGCAGAGAAAGCAGTCAGCAATGCTGAAACTATTGAAACTATTCGTCTCATTTAGTACAAAATTTTCTTTTCATAAACGCGTTCGTTATTGCAATTATCTGTAACAACAAACTTGAATGTCTTCATTGTGTTGTCCTTTACGACATCCTCAACTGCCAAGTTACAGAATGCAGTACCAGACTTTTGGTCATACTCAAATAGCACCCATTTGCCGTCGATGTAACCTTTGTAAGATTTTAGGCCGGACATTCCGTCGCCAATCTTCATTACAATTCTGTTTGTAGAACGAAGATTCTTTGTCTGAAGCGGTCCGACGTATGGAGCCTGAACATCTTTGAAAACTGCAAATTTACCAAGTTCACGTACCTTTGCCACAGCATATCCATTTTCATACTTGCAAAGCGAAACCTTGTGAATCAAGTTTTTTTCAGTCAAAGATACAACGACATATTTATCTTTATCTGCCAATTCATCGTTAGAAATCTTGATCGACAAATCCATAAATGTATGGACTGGAGTCAAATAGTCTCCGATATGATAAATCTGTGAATAATATGTATTTGAAGGCAGCACCTGAAAATCAACAGGTTCGTCCTCATACAAAGCATTCTCTGGAACATAAAGTGCGACGTCGCCTTTATCAAACAATTGAGCTACACCTGCCACCAACTTCTCTCCTGCAGGCTTAGATTCGGATGCAGGCAACTCTGTTTTTTTGCCCATCACTTTGATTGTCAACGCATCTTTGTTCCCAAAGTCATCAACTGCTTCAAAGCGCACTTCATAAAGTCGCTCCTCATTGACATTCAAGATACCATTATTTTTCAAATCATGGTGAATGTGCAACGGAGTATTCTTGTCTGGGAACATCTTCATGAAAAACTCGCCAGTTCTTTGCTGCTGACGATAATCGATGAAGCTATTCAAAGCACGGTTGTCCAACACTTTCACATTACGTATATCAACCTTGCTATAAAGTTTACCGTCGACATACATAGTCAAAGTACGAGGAGTATGATGGAAGCCTGTCCCTGACATGAAGTCGTATGATTTCAAAGCAAATCCGATCTCACCCCAAGCATTTATCGTATTGACTCCATTCAAAACTTTCTCTCCTACGCCAGCACCACGAGTGTTATATTTGGCAGTTTTTTTACCAGCGACACTGCTCTTATCACCCAAAGCATAGATTTTAGTGGCGTTGATCTGAGGTCGACGATTGTCTTCCAACTTCCAAACATTATTATGATCGAACGGATTTTCCAATTCACCTTCAGGAGAACGGAACTCAAAATGCAAGTGAGGACCGCCACTTGAGCCAGTATTTCCAGACCAAGCAATCTGTTCTCCTCTCTCAACCTTTATCTCATCCTTTGCAGGGAAAATATCGACTTCAAACGACTGTAGCTTATTCTGCTCATCACGGACACGTTTTCCGATAGCATTAAGGAAACCATTGCAATGAGCATACAAAGAGACGCGGCCATCTGGATGGGTGATTTCAACTCGTTTTCCGTAGCTACGTGGCTCTACTGTGATACGAGAGACCCAACCGCTCTCGACAGCAAAAATTTTCTTGTTTACATCACTGTTAGTACGAAAATCAAGGCCACCATGAAAATGGTTGCGTCGTAATTCCAAATAACTTCCACTCAATGTATTAACCTCTTCAAGCGGCTGCACATAATTTCTTTGTGCAACAGACACACAAGCACATGAAGAAAGTAATATAGATAAATATGATTGTTTTAGATTCATAAATTCTTTGTTTTTCAATCATCAAAAGATTCATACCGAGACGCGCTTACACGACGTCTGTACTGTTTTAAATAAAAAGAGTGCATTTCAGGCTGAAATGCACTCATGAATTTCTGAACAAAGGTTATATTAACCCTGAGCGTCCTCAGTAACCTCAGCAGCAGCCTCTGCGTTTGCAGCAGCCTCAGCCTCCTGCTTTGCAGCAAGTAGCTCTGCCTTCTTCTTAGCAACAGCCTCAGCCTTTGCCTTGTTAACAGCCTGCTCAGCGTTTAGACGCTCCTTAGCGTTAGCTGCCTTGTCAGCAACCATCTTGTTCTTTACAGCCTCAAGCTTGCTGTTCTTAGCGTTCATCCACTCGTTGAACTTCTGATCAGCTACAGCCTCAGAGAATGCTCCCTTCTTAACACCACCTAGCAAGTGCTTCTTCATGTAAACACCCTTATCGCTCAAGATGTTTCTTGCAGTGTCAGTTGGCTCAGCTCCGTTAAGAACCCACTTCAAAGCCTGCTCAAAATTCAAATCAATAGTAGCAGGATTAGTGTTAGGATTGTATGTTCCCAACTTCTCAATAAACTTACCATCGCGTGGTGCTCTGCTATCAGCTACGACAATGTGGTAAAACGCGTACCCCTTACGTCCGTGTCTCTGCAATCTAATTTTAGTTGCCATTTCTTTTGATGATTTAAAATTTTTAACGGCACAAAAGTAATGTTTTTTTTCAACAATTCAAATGTTGACACAAAAAAAGCGACGGAAATTACATCCCGTCGCCATATAAATGAGTTTTATTACTTCATTTTTGCAATATTAGCCTTCAAAGCAGCAATCTTGCTCTCTGCATCAGCCTGCTTTTTGCGCTCATTAGCAACAACTTCCGGCTTAGCGTTAGCAACAAACTTTTCATTGCTCAACTTCTTGTTGACGCTGATCAAGAATCCTTCAAGATACTTAATCTCCTCTTCCATCTTCTTGATCTCTTCCTCAACATTTACATTTCCTGCAAGAGGAATTGTAATCTCGACTGTACCTACCATGAATGTCTGGCTCGCTCCGTCGACTCCTGCAGCTGGAGTAGCTGAGATCGACTCGATGTTTGCCAACTTCTCGATGATCGAGTTGTTCTTGTCGCTGAACTCCTCACCCTTGAAGTATAGCGAGAATGCCTCACGTGGGCTGATACCCTTCTCTGCACGAATGTTTCTGACTCCGGCGATAATCTCCTTAGTCTGCTCCATTCTCTTCAAATTCTTCTCACAGAAATCCTCTGCCTTTGGAAGTAGGCTGACCATGATGCTGTCCTTAGCATCACGATTCTTAAGAGCCTGGTAAAGTTCCTCTGTGATGAATGGCATGAATGGGTGAAGAAGCTTAAGCAATGTCTCGAAGTATGACAATGTCGCATCAAGAGTAGCCTTGTCGATCGGCTGCTGGTATGCTGGCTTAACCATCTCAAGATACCAAGATGAGAACTCATCCCAGAATAGCTTGTAGACTGTCATCAAGGCGTCTGAGATACGATACTTGTCGAAGTGATCGTTAACCTCAGCAATAGTCTGGTTCAACTTGTGACCGAACCACTTGATTGCAACCTTAGCGCTCTCTGGCTGCTCGATGCTAGCGTCTACGCTCCAACCCTGTACAAGACGGAAGGCATTCCAGATCTTGTTGTTGAAGTTACGACCCTGCTCACAAAGTGCCTCATCAAACAAAATATCGTTACCTGCTGGTGCAGAAAGCATCATACCCATACGCACACCGTCGGCACCAAACTTCTCGATCAAACCTAGCGGATCTGGTGAGTTACCAAGCGACTTAGACATCTTGCGTCCGATCTTATCACGAACGATACCTGTGAAGTATACATTCTTGAATGGCATCTTGCCTTCGTACTCGTAACCTGCCATGATCATACGTGCTACCCAGAAGAAGATGATATCCGGACCAGTCACAAGGTCGGATGTTGGGTAGTAGTACTTAATCTCCTCATTGCCTGGCTTGTTGATACCGTCGAACAATGAGATAGGCCACAACCAAGATGAGAACCAAGTATCAAGAGCATCCTCGTCACGAACCAACTGGTCTGCAGTGATGTTCTCGAAGCCTGCGATCTTCTTAGCCTTAGCCAAAGCATCTTCTACTGTAAGAGCTACAACGAACTTCTCCTCCTCACCTTCTGCTGTCGGCAAGAAGTATGCTGGAATTCTGTGGCCCCACCACAACTGACGAGAGATACACCAATCCTGGATGTTCTCCAACCAGTTCTTATATGTCGACACATATTTAGAAGGATAGAACTTCAACTCACCGTTTACTACTGGTGGAAGTGCGATGTCTGCGAAGTGCTGCATTGAAAGGAACCACTGCTTGCAAAGACGTGGCTCAACAGCTGTATCCTGATTACGTTCAGAATAACCAACCTTATTATCGTAATCCTCAACCTTCTCTAGCAAACCTGCATTTCCTAGGTCGACAGCTATCTGCTTGCGGACAACGAATCTGTCCTGACCAACGTACATGCCAGCAGCCTCAGAGATAGTAGCGTCTGGATTGAAAATATCGATTGTCTCTAGATTGTGAGTCTTACCAAGAGCGTAGTCGTTAACATCGTGAGCAGGAGTAACTTTCAAACATCCTGTACCAAATTCAACATCTACGTAACGGTCTTCGATAACAGGGATAACTCTGTTGACCAACGGAACGATAACCTTGTGTCCCTTCAACCACTGATTCTTTGGATCCTTTGGATTGATACACATAGCTGTATCACCCATGATTGTCTCCGGACGAGTTGTAGCAACTACAGCGTAGTAACCCTTCTCATCCTTGTGTAGGATTTCGCCCTCTTCTCCTGTTGGCTTAACAGCTGCGCTATCCTGCACATAGTATTTTAGGTAGTATAGTTTGCTCTTCTCCTCACGGTAGATAACCTCCTCTGTCGAAAGCACTGTCTGAGCCTTTGGATCCCAGTTTACCATGCGAAGGCCACGGTAGATCAAGCCCTTGTCGTACAAATCGACAAAAACCTTAAGCACCGACTCCGAACGAGTCTCATCCATTGTGAACGCAGTACGGTTCCAGTCGCAAGATGCACCAAGTTTCTTCAACTGCTCAAGGATGATACCACCGTGCTTTCTTGTCCAGTCCCAAGCGTGACCAAGGAACTGCTCACGAGTAAGATCCTTCTTCTTGATACCCTCGCTAGCAAGTTTGTTTACAACCTTAGCCTCTGTAGCGATAGAAGCGTGGTCAGTACCAGGCACCCAAAGGGCATTCTTACCCATCATTCTTGCACGGCGCACAAGGATATCCTGGATAGTATTGTTAAGCATGTGGCCCATGTGAAGCACACCAGTCACATTAGGTGGCGGAATAACGATTGTATAAGGTTCTCTTCCGTCTGGCTTGCTGCTGAAGAAGCCGTTCTCCATCCAATACTGATACCACTTCTGTTCTACATCAGCGGGATTATATTTGCTTGCTAATTCCATATATGCAATATTATTCTAAAATACGGGGTGCAAAATTAAAAAAAGTGATTGAGAAAACAAAATCAATTCACAATTCGTAGTTGATATTAACGGCCACAGCAGCCCAAATTTCTTTATATTGAAATTTGTTTTATAAAATCCATTTCCAAATAGGGACTACCTCTATTTCATATCCATTGACAAAAATACTTTTTTCCTCCTCGTAAGTCACTATTATCAAATTTTTATATGGAAATCTTTTGGCTAACGCAATTAGAGATCGCGTCTCACGCTTAAAGGTTTCACTGTCGTCATCTCCAAGCGTATGACATACCTGAATCGCCACTTCCTTTTCTGGAACAACAAAATCAACCTCAACATTAAAATTATAAAAATAGACTCTGTCATCTATTCCATAACGTTTAAGAAGCGTAATTGCCACCAAATTTTCAAGTTGAGCTGTCAGACAGTCTAATGTCAGCAGGTTTATGATTCCATTGTCAACGAAATAATATTTCTGATTTGTCTCCCTCTCCGTAAAATTGTCGGCAAAATTCTTCATGGGAAGTATCAGGAATGAATCCATCGCATATTCCGCATAGTTGATCACGGTATTCTTCGACACTTTGGTTCCTACTGAATTGATTATGTTTGCAAGTCGGGTAAGTGCAATCGGTTGCATCACACTCTCAGCCAACTTCATAAACATCAATCGCAATGCTGTAGTATTTTCCACTTTATTTCTCATTGCGACGTCGCCAAGAAATATCTTTTGATATAGAGACAACAAATAATCTTTTTTCTCAGGATATTCTGCACATTCCGGGAAACCACCATTTCGCACGTACTCATCCAACATTTTGTATCGTTTCTCTTCTTCAAAATAAATGTCGTCGGAATCAATCCCGTTTGCATTCAAATATTCCTCCCATCCATAGGGGAACACATTCTTCACAATGTACCTTCCTCCAAGTGTAGTGGCGACGTCAGAACTAAGCATTTTTGCATTTGATCCAGTTATATATACCATATATTTATGGTCGGCCAAACGTCTTGCAAACTTATCCCAGCCATCAATATTCTGCACCTCATCCAAAAACAATATTGGCTCACGACCACCCATCTCTTTATGAACAGTCAGGATAGTCTCAAAATCGTGAACGTCAAAACCATACAGACGATCTTCCTCAAAATTAATATAGAGCATATCATCCCAAGTTTTTCCTTGGGCTAAAAGATCCTGCATTTTCTGAAACATAAGGAAAGACTTACCTGCACGTCTAACTCCAACAAAGACATAGCGAAAATCATCTTTAAGAGCAATGTCTCTTCTGATAATTTTCATATTGACAACCATTCTACGATTGTCGAGCAATATCTCTTTTAATGTTTTCTTGTCTATCATACAAAACAATAATTTGCAGACAAAAATACCCAAATTTTGGCTAATAATCAAGCCAAAATAACGAATATATAAATTTAGGTCAATAGATTAGCCAAAATTCAAACATATTAAGACGGGGCATGCCCCATCTCTACAAGTGGGGTTAGATCTTCCCGTCTGTCTTTTGCACCATGACAGCGTCATCGATACCCACTGATTCAATCACATAACAATCCATTGGAAAATCGGAGAATTGATCTCGCATTTCTTCTGTTTTATCTATAGTAGAACAATCAGGATCTTCGTCTATTCCACATAATTCTATGCTACCCACAGATATCGAACCGAATTTTTGGACATATTCCGCAAAATCATCTGCGAACTCAACCACTAAAGCCTCTTCCGCTTGTTCATTATAAATTATAAATTATAAATTATGAATCATGAATTATGCATTATGTATTTATCTTCTCTTCACGGTACTGGATCATAGCCGCTGCCTCCACCTGGACGGCATCTGCAGATTCTCTTTATTGCCAGCCAACTGCCTTTAAGAATTCCGTATTTCATTACTGCGTCAACGGCATACTGAGAGCATGTCGGCGTGAATCGGCAAACAGGAGGAAAAAGCGGCGATATGCAACGTTTGTAGAAAAAAACAGGTATAAGGAATATTCGTCTTAGCCAGATCATAACGTCATTTTTCTGCCACAATAGCATTCAACTTTGTCATCGCAAGCTTCATTTTCTTATCAAAGAAAGCGTATGGCTCGATCTTCTGATCCACATACACGAAGGCGATATGCATACCTATATTCTTCTCTTCCAATGCCGACACCAACGGATGTTTGTTGACTCGGTACGATTCACGCATCAATCTGCGCAACTCGACTCTCTGGTATGCTCTCTTGAATCGTTTCTTCTGGGCGATGACGACGATTTTGGCAGGAGCACCGTCTTTCTCAACGAATCTGTATGTGATTCGGAATGGAAAACACACGAACGATTTGCCGTCTGCGAATAGCGCATCCAGATCATTTTTTAGACAAAGGTGTTCTGCCTTACGGAATGTGTTGCGGTTGTTGTTTTCCATTATATGTGAATTTATCAGACTTATTTTTGTATTTAACAGGTTTCAAGTTTCAGGTTTCAAGTTTCAAGTGTTATTTTTCAACTCTAGTTATAAACTTGATCGTGAAATCTAAACCAATTAATCTTTGTACTTAACACCACTTACTCCATTTGTGTTCAAGCTTTTAATAAATGCAGCAATACTTTTATTAAGTGCAATGCAGTCATTATAAAGTTTCGTAGAAGTTTCTACATCTATAAAACCTACGTCATAGGCTCTAATAACTTGAGAACGAACCTCTCCACATGAACCCTTTGCTATATAAAGAAAATTTTTGAACTCTTTGTTTCCATCTCTTTCAAATCCTTCAGCTATATTGTCCATAACACTTCCTGCTGCCGCACGAATTTGTTGGACAAAACGAGAATCAGATTTCCAGGGTTCCTTGCTAGTCTCATCATAAATTTCCTTACTAAGATCACGAGCCTTTTGGAAAATCACTAAATCCTCAAATTTTTCTACCTTAGCCATACACCTGAAACCTGAAACAAAAAAGCCATACTTGGCAGTACGGCTTATACTAATTGTCGAAGTTTCGATTACTTGTCAGCGTTCTCCTTGAAATACAAATCCATTGCCTCAGCCATAGATTTTGCCTTCTCGTTTGGAGCAGCTACGTGAACTGTCAAACCTGCCTCCTCTGCTGCCTTAACAGCAGTCGGGCCGAAACATCCAATCTTGACGTCGCCCTGCTGGAAGTTAGGGAAATTCTTGAACAATGATGTGATTCCAGATGGACTGAAGAACACAAACATGTCGTATTTGAAATCAGGATCCTGAGTGAAATCTGTACTTACAGTACGGTACATCACTGCTTTTGTATGAGGGATATCATTCTGATCCATTACAGAAACGATATCATTCTTATGATCTTCCTGAATCGACTTGTTCTCGTCGTATACGTCAGAAACAACTACCAAATACTTTTCTGACTGATGTTTCTTGATAACTTCTACCAAGCCGTTAACAGAACCGTCTTCTGAAAAGAAAATTTTACGCTTTCTGTAAGCAACATATTTCTGGATATACTGTGAAAGATTCTCTGATGTGAAGAAATACTTCATCGTTTCAGGAATGTTGATTTTCATTTCTCCACAGATTCTGAAGAAATTATCAACTGCTGTTCTTGCAGTGAAAACAATAGCAGTGTGGTCAAGGATATCTACCTTTTGTGCACGAAACTCTTTTGTCGCAACACCCTCAACCCTGATAAAAGGTCTAAAGTCAATCTGTACTCCATACTTAGACTCAAGATCAAAATATGGTGACTTCTCAGTTGCTGGTTTTGGTTGAGACACCAAAATCTTCTTCACCTTCATGTCAAATAAATATTTTTCTATATGTGCAATTTATTACAACTCGTTTTTACAATCTCGGTAATAGCCCTAGTACGAAGAATAACGCAACGGGTATCACTTCAAGCGTGCAAAGATACAAAATCAAATAAAAAATCGACGTGATTCCTCTCAAAAAATTAACAATTACCTTGAAATTGAAGGCCAAAATCGCTACTCCGACGATAAAAATACCCAAATAAACGAAAAAATGACGGTATGTCTCTGGAGCAAAACTAAGTCCTAAAACCGACGGTACAAGCATCAATCCCGCCTGTCGGACCATCACCATAAAGGCTTGCGACATACTCGCAACATTTGCGCCTTCAAAGTAGATATACTCTAGCAATGCGAGCATTATCTTCTTGCCGACTATAAATACGGTGACTGCTAAAAAGAATATCCAACATCCGGAAATAGGGACACTGTTTGCCAAAAAAAGATAAAGGGAAAGTGTGATGACGCCTAATACTGACAAGAAAAATTTGTATTTTGAATTCTGTAGCCACTGGAATCCGAAAATACTTCCATCGGTATTGGGTTTGATAAACGAAAGCCACTCCGACAAAATAGCTTTCTTTCTATCTCTGATTATAATGACGTATGCGATGAAAAGAACTAACAATATCGGATGATACCACCACATGTTGCCTACTGTTTCGGGCTTCTCTTTTCCGTCGATAGAGATGATTTCTCTTTTTATTACCGGTTTTTCGACAGGAATGAACGCGATGCTATCACTTGCTAACGAATCATTGGCAAGTGTATCATTTTGGGCGATAAGACTATCTTTTGCAACCGGAGTAACATCAGCAACAACGACTTCTTCTTTCTCAGCTGGTTTTCTTGTAGTGTCCTTTGGCACAACAGTTTTTGCTTCAAACTGCAATGCATTCAGATCAATATTCTTTGCCGCGACGGGAGTCTCCTTTACTTCAGGTTTATGTTCCGTAGGTTTAACTTCTGCCACCTTTGCTTCTGCTGGTCTTTCTGCAAACTTCAATGCATCCAATGTTTTCTTGGACACATACTTATATTTAGCAGTAGGAACCGCCTCTGTCTGCTCTTGAACATTCGTCACAGGGGCAGGTGTCTCATCCTCAGGCGGAAAATAAGCCTCAGGAATCGGGCGATCGTCATACGGAATTTCCTCGACAGGTTTGGATTCAGCTGCCGATTCTTCAGTTTTCACAGTCTCGACAGGAGCCGGTGTTGCCATTTCCTGCAACTGGTTGTCCTGTGAGCCAACAGACTGATCGACATTCGCAACCTGTGTAGTATCTTGTCTTCTACTTCTTCTTCCCATAATCTAAACTCATTCTCTATGCCGACTGGCAAACGTTAGGCGAATTCAACTGTTGCATGACGCTTTGTAGGTTCGATCTCCTTGATTGTCAACGTAACGACATCGTCAGGCATGAAATCGTCGACAAGTTGTGGCCACTCCATGAATACATATTCTCCTGAATAGAAATAGTCGGCAAGGCCAAGATCAATTGCCTCCTGCTGATTCTTCACACGATAGAAATCGAAATGGAATACTCGGCAACCAGTTCCTTCGTATTCATTGACGATTGCAAAAGTCGGGCTTGTCACCTCTTCATCCACACCAAGCGACTTACACAATGATTTGATCATTGTCGTCTTTCCGGCTCCCATCTCTCCAATGAAACGTATGATCTTTCGTCCACCGAACGCTTTGATGATTTCTTCTGCTGCTGATTCTATCTCGTCTAGCGTATATTCAAATTCTGCCTTCATCTCTCTTACATCTTACATTTTACTTCTTCAATTCAGGATAGCTGACTCTCGTATGATAGATTGTCTTCAACTTCTCTATCAATTTTGCCTTGATCTGCTCTATATTTCTGAATGTCAACGGTGCATCCTTGAACGCTCCGTCTGCAATCTGAGAATCGATTATCTTGGAAACGAGATTTGTGATACTCTCGTCAGTATACTCCTTCAAACTTCTTGATGCAGCCTCTACAGCATCACACATCATAAGGATAGCCATCTCCCTTGAGAACGGACGTGGACCTGGATATGTGAACTTATTGATGTCGACCGGAGTCTCAGGATGTTTATTGCAAGCCTTGATATAAAAATACTTTGCCTGACTTGCTCCGTGATGAGTACGGATGAAATCCTGGATTTTCTCAGGCAAACCGTTAGCCTTGGCCAAACGCAATCCGTTGGCAACGTGGTCGATGATGATACGTGCACTGCTCTCTTCGTCGTCTAAAGCATCATGAGGATTGACGCCACTCTGGTTTTCAGTAAAGAAAACAGGATTATCCATCTTTCCTATATCGTGATACAATGCGCCTGTCCTGACCAACA
Source organism: Paludibacteraceae bacterium (assembly GCA_045629285.1). Classification (GTDB taxonomy): domain Bacteria; phylum Bacteroidota; class Bacteroidia; order Bacteroidales; family Paludibacteraceae; genus UBA1723. The sequence continues at coordinate 223,864 of JAZQQY010000035.1, forward strand.
TCGGATTTGCACCGACCTCTCTTGCGGCCGCATCGGCAAGATTAGCAACCTGCATCGAATGTTGGAAACTACCTGGAGCCACCTCAGAAAACTGTAGCAACAAAGGATTGTTAGTGTTTGCCAACTCCACCAATGTCACATCCGAAACATAGTTGAATGTCTTTTCTATTATATAGATGAGCGGATATGCAAAAAGCAACAGCAATGCATTCAACACAAACGGCACAATCTCCTGAATCAAGTCGACCGCTTCAATTCTTTCCCACTTAGACGTATAAATAAGTGTTGAGCCGACATACAAACAAATGTAGGCGGCACAAATTATTATTGCCGTCTTCACCAGCTGTGATCGTTCGTACATATCTTTCAAAATACAGATTGTAAGCATACCGATCACCACTTGCATCAAAAGGAATTCCACGCCTTCATGCACTATGAACGAACAGATCAACACCGTAGTGTTATGCATGAACAATGCCGTTCGTGTGTCGAAGAAGGTCGCTATCACAATAGGCAAAATAGCGTACGGGATCAAGTGAACCAAGTCGGGATAGTATCGCACGATGAATGATGTCAAACCACATAGCGAAAGAATCATCAGAAGCATGAACACGACATTGCGTCGCTCCTGAATAAACTTTGTACGGAACAGAATCAAATAAAGGAAGAATGTCAATAGCGAAATAGACACGATGATAATCTGACCGATCTTCACCAAATATCTGTTGGAAGAATCTCCTTCACCATTCTCAATAGCACGTTCAAGGCTGGTAAGTTTACTATATACCTTATCTGTGATCTTGTCTCCCTTACCTACGATTTTCTCTCCTTCCTTTACCGTACCGATGGTTGTAATCAAATTCTTCTTAATCAAATCCTGACGAGCCAACTCACTGATTTTCTCGTCATAAATGAGATTAACAGAAAGCATTCTGTCGATATCGTAATTACTCAAAATTTCCTTATCCAAAGAAGACGGTGCCTTTTTCAAGATATATTCGTAAGCCGATTTCGGAGTGTAGACTTGGTTCAAAGACATCTCCACGAAAGCATTTGCATCGTCGCCCTTGATACGGATAGTCTTGAAACTGTCTTTGAACCTATCGAAATCATCGACATCCATAATACCTTTCTGATAGATGTTGAAAAGCTGACTCTTGATATACTTGGTATAGGCATCCGAGACATCGCCGGCTTTAGTTTTCTGGTTCAACTTCGAAATCGCCTTTTCTCTGCCTGTATCCGAAATAGTGAAATAAGGCTGGAACAATTTCTTTACGATACTGTCACTCTCCTCTTTTATCTCACTTTCAAGTTTATAAACGGTGAAAGGGAAAGGAGCCGTAAGAGCCTCTTTATTCCAGATTCCATCCTTTTCAAACTTATACTCAAATTTGGCCGCAGTCGGGAAAATCGAAATGATAATCACTCCGACGACAATAAACAAAATCGCAACGATAAAGCGTTGGTTTCTCGTTAGACCATCTAATTTTTCTTTTATCGAACCCATAATCAACAATTTTTATGAGACATATCGATACCTATTTCTTACTTGCGAATGAATAAAGAGATTGTAGTCGACGTCGACTCGCCATTCTTAAGTGTGACTGCCGCATCATGACACTCCAACTCATACATCGCAGTATTTTTGTCCAAAGTATGATAGCAATAGACCTCACCTACAGAGTGTTCCTCTGTCGGAGTGAAGCCGACCGCGCTTCCATCCACAATTTTAGAAATAGGGAACGTCATGACCAAAGTATCACCCAATCGTTCGTTGACACTAGCAATGACACCTGAATTCATATCCATGTGGAATTTACCGGAATGAACCTGACCATCACCACCCCATCCTATCTCCGGAGCGACTGAATCCTTTGCCATCTCCTCTGGACAAAATGTGTAATAGTCATCGACATATTTACCCATAGCCTTCTTCTCAAACGGATGAGTTGGGCCATCGATCATTTTCAACTTACCGTATATTCTAATTTCATTCTCACCAGCCACTCTGACGATGTTCCACAAATCGACGGTAGTTTCGCCCTCACCATGATAAGTGGCCTCGACAGTACAATCCAAGCCTTTGAAGTTGAATTCGAATGTCTTCTTCAAACTTAGTTTGCTGACTTCCGAAACACAACCTTGAATAACAAGTCTGGACTCTGATTGTTCTACGACCTCAAATTTGCCGAACGACACGTAAGGGTCTGGCGGCCAGTTGATTGGCGAGTTACGTCGCTCCATATTGATAGTTTGACGCTTCCACCATTGAGTCTGTGGGCCGATCCACACCTCCTGACCATAATATTGCACGAAATCAGTGAATGCATCCGGAATGACGTCCGATTCCACAGACTCCTGAAGAAGGAAGTTATCCGACTTGATCATGTTTTCTCCACCCTCACGTCCGAAGAATACAAGTCGACCGCCGACATTAAGATTAATCAATGCCTCGAATCCATCAGATTTCAATTTTACGATACGTTCACTCATTTTCAGTACAAATTAGGATATACAATCTGCAAAAATACTAAAAATCTTATAAATTAAGGATTTTTAACGATGAAATACTAATTATGTTGGGTTCCGGGCATTGTGCGTTTACAATCACTTTATTTTCGCTGCGTCAAATTTCAAAATTTCAATTTACAGATGGGCTTTTCATAACAATTTGAAAGTAAATCTATCAACAATGTATATTTAAATTTGAGTTTCACTTCTGTAGATGCTATGAATTTTGTAATTTTGCATGAAAACAAATTCATTAACTGCTTATGACAACAATTGGAACATCAAAGTCTGGAGTTCGCAAAAAAGCGCTTATCTGCGGAGCCGGAGAATTAGGCAAGGAGGTTGTAATCGAGCTTCAACGCTTGGGCGTTGAGGTGGTCGCTGTCGACAGATACGACAATGCACCAGCCATGCAGGTGGCTCACCGCTCTTATACTATTTCAATGCTCGACGGCGCTAAACTTCGTGAGGTCATTGAAAAGGAGAAGCCAGACTATATCATCCCTGAGGTGGAGAGTATCGCCACTACTACCCTTCTTGAGCTTGAGAAGGAGGGCTTCAATGTAGTGCCGACAGCACGTGCGACTTACCTCACAATGAACAGAGAGGGTATCCGCCGTTTGGCAGCTGAAGAGCTTGGTGTTCCAACTTCAAAATACAGATTTGCCGAGACAAAGGAGGAGTTCCACAAGGCTGTTGCCGAAATCGGAATCCCTTGTGTCGTTAAGCCAATCATGAGTAGTTCAGGTCACGGACAGAGCGTAATCAAGTGTGAGAGCGACGTCGAGAAGGCTTGGACAATCTCTCAGGAGGGTGGTCGTGCCGGAGCCGGCAAGGTTATCGTTGAGGGATTCGTCGATTTCGACTACGAGATCACATTGCTTACAGTCAGACACATCGGCGGAACAAGTTTCTTGAAGCCGATCGGTCACCGTCAGGAGGAGGGCGACTACCAGGAGAGCTGGCAGCCTCAGGCTATGACAGGTGCTGCGTTGTCGAAGGCAAAGGATATCGCAGAAAAGGTCACTGCTGCACTAGGCGGTTACGGTATCTTCGGAGTCGAGTTGTTCGTTAAGGGCGACGAGGTTATCTTCAGCGAGGTTTCACCACGTCCACACGACACAGGTATGGTGACAATGATCTCTCAGGATTTATCTGAGTTTGCACTGCACGTAAGAGCTATCCTTGGTTTGCCTATTCCTAACATCGCATTTCACGGACCATCGGCATCAAAGGCAGTCGTAGTAAGAGGCGACAGCAACCACGTGACTTTCTCAGGAATAGAAAACGTACTTTCATTGCCTGACACTCAGATCCGTATCTTCGGTAAACCAGAGGTTCACGGAAAGCGTCGTATGGCGGTAATCTTGGCTCGTGGCGAGAATATCGAGGAGGCAAAGGAGAAGACATTCACTGCCTACAACAACTTGACTGTCGAACTATAACTTGTAAAAAATAATCACATTAAATAATAGCAAAAAAGAAATGGCAAATTTTCCAATTGAAAAGCTTAGAAAAATAGAGACTCCGTTCTACTATTACGATGTAGAGCTTTTGAAGGCCACATTGAACGAATTGAAATCAGAAGCTGACAAATACGGTTTTCTTCCTCACTATGCTGTAAAGGCAAACGCTAACGAGAAGGTGTTGGCAATCATCGCTGCTACAGGTATCGGTGCAGACTGTGTGAGTGGAAATGAGGTGTTGGCTTGTGTCAAGGCTGGTTTCCCAGCAGACAAGATCGTGTTTGCAGGTGTTGGCAAGACAGACAAGGAGATCAACGCTGCTCTTGACGCAAACATCTTCTGCTTCAACGCAGAGAGTATTCCTGAGCTAGAGGTGATCAACGAGTTGGCAGCAAAGAAGAATAAGGTTGCACACGTTGAGCTACGTGTTAATCCAAACGTGGACGCTCACACTCACAGCTATATCACAACTGGTTTGAACGAGAACAAGTTCGGATTCAGCATGGACGACCTTGAGAAGGTTGTCGACATGATCGCTAAGATGAAGAACGTTGAACTTATCGGTCTACACTTCCACATCGGCAGCCAGATTACTGACCTTGGTTGCTTCGAGCCACTAAGCGAGAGAATCAACGCATTGCAGGATCAGCTAGAGGCTAAGGGTGTTAAGTTGCAGAATATCAACGTCGGTGGTGGTCTAGGTATCGACTATGAGAATCCTGACGGCAATCCAATTCCTGACTTCAAGAAGTACTTCGAGATCTATAACAAGTGCTTGAAACTTCGTCCAGGTCAGAAGCTTCACTGCGAGCCAGGTCGTAGCGTGGTTGCTCAGTGCGGTAGCCTAATCACAAAGGTCACATACGTTAAGAAGGGTAAAGAGAAGCAGTTTGCTATCGTCGACGCTGGTATGACAGACTTGATCCGTCCGGCTCTATATCAGGCTTACCACAAGATCGAGAACATCACATCATCTAAGCCAGCTGAGAAGTACGACGTAGTTGGTCCGATTTGTGAGTCGAGCGACGTCTTCCAGAAGGATTGCTCAATCGCTGCTGCAGAGAGAGGTGATTTGTTGGCTCTTCGTTCAGCAGGTGCTTACGGCGAGATCATGGCTAGCCGCTATAATCTTCGTGAGTTGCCAAAGGGTTACTTGTCGACAGAAATCTAAGACAATGCATAATGCATAATTAAAGCGTGATTCGGAAAACCGGATCACGCTTTTTTATGTTTGAGCCAATCTATCAGACTCCCATCTGAGTCTTGGCAATCTTCTCGATATTCAAGCTTCGTGCCGACGCATCAAAGATCTTGCGGTAGACACCATCCATTGCGTAGCACTCTTCATGAGTACCATGCTCCATCACCCTACCCTTTTCCAACGAGTAGATCATCTCGGAGTCGATAATCTGCGACAAGCTGTGTGAGATGATGATCACAGTACGATTCTCCTTTATCGCGTCGATACTGTTCTTGATCTGCTCAGTAGCGATAGCGTCAAGGCTGGCAGTCGGCTCATCCAAGAAAATGATCGGTGGATTCTTGATGAACATTCTGGCGATAGCGACACGCTGCTGCTGTCCACCCGAAAGTTCAGTCGCCTTAGTCTTGAAGCCATCAGGAAGCGCGATCACCTGGTCGTAAAGGAAGGCCTTCTTAGCAGCTTCCATCACCTCCTCATCAGTCGCGTCGACATTACCATAACGGATATTCTCCTCGATAGTTCCGTCGAAAATATGATTCTTCTGAAGCACGAGTCCGATATTGTCGCGAAGATACTGTGTATCCCAATCCTTCAGATTGACTCCATCAAGCAAAACCTCTCCGCAATCAGGCTCATAGAATTTATCCAATAGATTGATAATCGTACTCTTACCTGCGCCGGAAAGTCCTACCAAAGCAGAGATCTTGCCACTATCGATCTTCATATTTATATTATGAAGTGCTTTTGTTCCATTAGGATAAGTGAAGTCGACATTACGCAACTCAAGCTCTCCCTTGATCTTTTCCGGGCGGTACTTGCCACTCTGCTCAGTCTCCTCATCTGAAGCATCAAGAATTTCAAAGAAACCATTCGCATAGATCAACGCATCATTGAAATCATCGTAGATTCTATGAAGCTGACGAGTAGGCGCAGTCACATTATTGAAAAGCATGATGTGGTACATGATCGCACCGATAGTCATCTTGCCACTCAAAACCAAGAATGCAGTCAGAATAATAATGATGACGACGCCGATCTGCTCCACAAAGGTTTTCAAACCTTCGAAAGCAAAACTTGTCTGACGCGTCTTCAGCTGGTTTTCAGTGATATTCTTCTGAAGATCAAGCTGTTTCTTACCTTCAATCTGCTCACGATTGAACGACTTGATGACGGTGATACTCTCAAGGATAGTCATGATACCGTGACTCTTAGCCTCACGGAAATCCTTATGCTGCGTACGCCAACCCTTCAGTTTACTCGCCTGCAAATAAGTGATATAAAAATAGATTGGCACAATAATAAGAGCGACGGTGCCGACATAGACATTCTGCTTGAACATCAACACCAAGGCAAGCACCGCACTGAAAAGCAACGGAAGAATATCAATGAAGAAATTCTGGACAATACGAGTCAGGCTCTCCACTCCACGGTCGATACGGGTCTGCAACTTACCAGGCTCATTACCGCCTTTAGTAAAGAAAGCAAGACGATAAGTCAGCACCTTCTCGATCACACTTTGAGCCAAATCCTGAGTGATGCAGATACGCAGTTTCTGACCGAAAAATTTCTGACCATACTGCACAAGGATGATCATCAATTCCTTACCAAGCAAGACAGATGAAATCAAAATCAAGATGTTGACACCCTCAGCCAGACCTTTACCCTTTACCACAAGGTCGTTGATGGAGTCGACAGTATAGTTTAGTACAATCGCGTTGACCTGAGCCATGAGAGAGCCGATCAACGTAAGAAGCAAAGTGGCAAAAACCAACCATTTATAAGGTTTAACGTAAACCGAAATTCTTTTGAATACTTCTAACACAGACATGTTTATAGTGCTTAAATGTTGTCACAAAAATACTAATAAATTCAACAAGTCAGCAATCTTCTTGCAACTTCTGCACAACGATAGGAAAAGAATACCAAAACAATTAGGAAACCAGTATTATTAAAGAATTACTCCGTTTGATGTTTGTTATTTTCATATAATGATTAACTTTGCACCTAGATTAGAGTTAAAATTGCCATTTTTGTAATCATAAAAGCATTCTGGCAATTATTTTTTAAGGGAGAAAACATGTATCCCTGATGGTTTTGTTATTGCATTTAGCCAAAAGGATTATTATCAGATAATATTGATTATTGCGACAATAGACTTAAAATAATCCTTATACAATGCAACGGATTTTGTTTTCAAAATCACAAATTTCATTAAATATCGTCACAGTAGCCGAAATATTATGGGAAAAGATGAAATACAGCAGCAAATGAATGACATGCGGCGTTTTGATGAACCAATGCCGCAGGTTGGGATTTTCTGGTATGATATGGAAGAGAGAGCTTTTTTTGGGGTTTGTAAAGAAGAATTGACTCCAAAGCAGGTGGAAGAAGCCGCTGAAAAAGGTCTTCCATTCATCAATTACCCTCATTTGCACCGTCAGATATGGGCAAAAGAGTTTTTTCGTGCGCAAGCAAAGCATGAACCGACAAAATTCAAAGGTGACTACACTCAAATTCCTCGAGGAAGAGTAGCTTGGAACATTGATAAATTCATCGTTTTTGTTGGTCAGTGGGCAAAACCAATAGAATCAGAGTTATACTCTATGATTGAGAAGGAATTTGCACTTCCATATTTTGAGTTTGTTTATGATGAGCATTGGGATCTTGGCCATGGATGGTCTGGCGATTTTAAGTAACGATCTCTATGTCTTTCATGATTTCAATGTGAATAAATACCCCGTTAGGAATGATATCGGCAGGGACGAGGCAAAAGCAAACAGCTAAGTACAGACATCGCGTCTGCGCGTCTCTCGTTAATTAAATATATATTTTACTTACTAGTGCCACTAAAAAGATAAAGGCTAAAACGACGGTGGTTCACTCCAAGCATTCTTGAAACTTGAATCTTGAATCTTGAAACCACATACGGTCCTTGGAGGTGCAGAAATCTGCGGATTTCTGCAGATGGGCTTGAGGCCGGTGGCTAGGCAAAAAATAACGTCATGCGCACAGGTGGAGCTGAGGCTTATGGTTCGATACCATCGCACGAGGCTAAATTAGAATAAAGAACTTTATTATGAAAGGCATCGTACTTGCAGGCGGTTCAGGAACTCGCCTATATCCAATTACAAAGGGAATTTCTAAGCAGCTAATGCCAATTTATGATAAACCAATGGTTTATTATCCGATATCTGTTTTGATGTTGGCTGGCATTCGTGAGATTTTGATTATCTCAACACCTTTTGATTTTCCTGGATTTAAGCGTCTTCTTGGCGACGGTTCTGATTATGGAGTGAAGTTCACATACGCAGAGCAACCTTCTCCGGATGGGTTGGCTCAGGCTTTCACTATCGGCAAAGATTTTATTGGCGATGATTCTGCTTGTCTTGTGCTTGGTGATAATATTTTCCATGGTGCAGGATTCACAAAAATGCTAAAGGAGGCTGTTCGTACAGCTGAAGAAGATAAGAAAGCAACTGTGTTTGGCTATTGGGTTTCCGATCCTGAAAGATATGGTGTGGCTGAGTTCGACAAGGAAGGAAATTGCCTTTCCATCGAGGAAAAACCACAGAATCCAAAATCAAATTATGCTGTAGTAGGTCTTTATTTCTATCCTAATAAGGTTGTTGATATTGCATCTAATATCAAACCATCAGCAAGAGGCGAGTATGAAATCACAACTGTAAATCAACAGTTTCTTGAAGATGGAGAGTTGAAGGTTCAGACTCTTGGTCGTGGATTTGCTTGGCTCGACACAGGAACTCATGATTCTCTTTCTGAAGCATCGACATATATTGAAGTTCTTGAGAAACGACAGGGATTGAAGATCGCTTGCCTTGAGGGAATCGCTTACCGTCAGGGATGGATTTCAGAGGATCGAATGAGGGAGTTGGCTAAGCCAATGCTTAAAAATCAATACGGTCAATATCTTTTGAAGGTGATTGATGAGATCAAGGAGACTGGAAAGGCAAATTTGGATTAAAAGAAACGCACAGGTTCGTAGAAACGTGGCGTGCCGCGTCTCTCAAGATTGGAACACAACGAAATTATAGAATTCACCACAGAGACGCTGGGAACACGGAGGTGTGCTGTCGCAAACGTGAAGAACACGAATAACCACAAATTATTCACGAATTAAATCATAAATAAAAAACGCGCAGCGTTCCAATTCATGAAATAATTAGTGGTCAATTCATGATAATTCGTGTTTGATAAATCATTCGTCCGTAGGGGCGTGGTTTCAAACCCGCCCGCAAATTTTATGAACCATTTTACGCAAATTTTCCGTTTTGAATTCAGAAAAACAATGAGAGATTTCAAAGATATCAAGATTGCAGTAGCAGGAACAGGCTACGTTGGTTTGTCAATCGCTACATTATTGGCTCAGAAACATCAGGTTACAGCTGTTGATGTCATTCCAGAGAAGGTAGAAAAGATTAACAATCGCATTTCTCCTATTCAGGATGAATATATCGAAAAGTATTTTGCTGAGAAGAATCTTAATTTGACAGCAACTCTTGATGGAGAGTCGGCATATAAAGATGCTGATTTCGTTGTCATTGCTGCTCCTACAAACTACGATCCAGTTAAGAATTTCTTTGATACTCATCATATTGAGGATGTTATTGACCTTGTTTTGAGCGTAAATCCAGATGCTGTGATGGTGATTAAATCCACTATTCCAGTAGGTCACACTCGAAATCTATATGTCAAGTATGCGGCTAAAGGAGTAAAGAAATTCAATCTTTTGTTCTCTCCTGAGTTTTTGCGTGAGAGCAAAGCATTGGAAGATAATCTATGGCCATCACGAATCATTGTCGGTTATCCGAAACTTATCCAGAATGCTGAGTTTGACGAGGAGAATCAGGCAATTTTGAAGGTAGCGAATGTTGATTATCTGAAGAGTGCAGCAGAGACATTTGCCAAACTTCTTCAAGAGGGTGCAATCAAAGAGAATATAGATACTCTTTTCATGGGTATGAAAGAGGCTGAGGCTGTAAAACTATTTGCAAATACTTATCTTGCTCTTCGTGTCAGCTACTTCAATGAACTTGATACATACGCAGAGGTAAAAGGACTTGATTCTCAGGCTATTATTAATGGTATTGGTCTTGATCCAAGAATTGGAACACACTATAATAATCCATCGTTTGGATATGGAGGCTACTGTTTGCCAAAGGACACAAAGCAGCTTCTTGCCAATTACAAGGACGTTCCTCAGAATATGATGTCTGCAATCGTAGAGAGCAATCGCACTCGTAAAGATTATATTGCCGACGCGGTTTTGAAGATGGCTGGCTACTATGGCGAGAATGGACAATGGGATTCATCCAAAGAGCATGATTGTGTGATTGGAGTTTATCGTCTTACAATGAAATCCAATTCCGACAATTTCCGTCAGTCTGCTATTCAGGGAATCATGAAGAGAATCAAAGCAAAGGGTGCTGAGATTATCATTTATGAACCAACTCTTGCTGATGGAGAAAGTTTCTTCGGATCGAAGGTTGTGAATAATCTTGATGAATTCAAGAAGCAGAGTCAAGCAATTATCGCTAATAGATATGATTCTTGCTTGGATGATGTGTTGAGCAAGGTTTATACGAGGGATTTATTTAGAAGAGACTGATAAATAATAATATGATAATAGACACTGTATTATTAGATAATCTTACTAAACAAGCAAAAGAATCTCCTCGCTTGCGACAGAATTACGACCTTCGTAATTTCGAGACAGATAAATTGCAACGAATGCTCAATGCTGTTGAGCTAGGATCTATAATGCCAATACATAGACATCCAAATACCTAAACCACAGTCATCATCATCCGTGGAAAGATCCAACAAAATTTCTATGATGATAATTAAGACAGTGCGTCTTGATGCATTATTTTAAGTAGAATATTGAAAAATGACTGAACAAAACCTTAAACAGAAGACAAAACAAGGATTGATATGGACATTTCTTGAGATGTTTGCAAACTATGGATTGCAATTTGTTGTGGGAATTATCATGGCACGTTTGCTTTCTCCTTCTGATTATGGTATAACAGCATTGCCGGCTGTTTTCTTATCAGTTGCCAGTGTGTTTGTTGATAGTGGTTTTGGATCCGCTATGATAAGAAAGCCTGAATTGACCGAGAGTGATTTATCAACTACTTTTTATTACTCTTTTTGTGTAGGTGTATTATGCTATATTTTTTTATATGTTGGAGCTCCTTATATAGCTGAATTTTATGATACACCTGTGTTGGTTAGCTTGGTGAGAATAACTGCCCTTACATTTTTGTGGAATCCACTGACTACACCTCAAAATGTTATTTTATCCAGAAATCTTGATTTTAAAACAAAATCAAGGATTTCCGTCACTACTCATATAATAGGTTCAATTATTGGAATTGTGTTCGCTTATATGGGATATGGATTATGGTCATTAGTGATTATGAATATTGTTTCAAGTCTACTTAATTTATTGCAGTTATGGTTAAAGGTTAAGTGGATACCTCGACAAGGTTGGTCGAAAGAGTCGTTTAGGTATCTTTGGGGATATGGAAACAAAATGTTGGGGTCTGCGTTGTTGGATAAAATATATACAAATATTGTACCAGTTTTCGTTGGTAGATATTATTCTCCAGCTGACTTAGGTATATATAATCGTGCCCAAGGATATGCACAATTGCCATCTCAAAATATCACAGGTGTCATACAAAATGTATCATTTCCGGTTTTGAGCAAAATGCAAGATGACGTGGATGCATTAGCCCGCAATTACCGTAGAATGATTAATACTACGGCATTTATTGTATTTCCTATCATGATGATGCTTTCTGCTTTAGCTAGACCTTTAATTATTGTGATGGTTACAGATAAATGGGAAGGTGCTATAATACTTTTACAATTGATGTGTTTTTCTATGATGTGGTATCCAATACATGCCATGAATCTAAACCTATTACAAGTGTCAGGTCGTTCTGATTTATTTTTCCGTCTTGAAATTATTAAAAAGAGTTACGGATTGATAGCGTTAATTATAACGTTACCTATTGGATTAGTGGCTGTTGTTCTTAGTCAATGGGTGACAAATATATTATCTCTAATAGTTAATACATATTATACTGGCAAAATAATTGGCGTCACATTTATTAAACAGATGAGAGATTTACTTCCAATTTTAGCATTGTCTTTTGCTATGTGGTGTGTTATTCATCTATCTATATATTATATCTCAGACTATCTTATTCAAATATTTGTTGGAGGTGTAGTAGGTGCAGTTTTTTATTTAGGAATTTCATATCTATTGAAATGGCATGAGATAGAAGATGTCATCTTTATGTTGAAAAGAAAAAAATAATCATTATGAATGATAAATTAATTACAGTAACCAGTCCGTTACTGCCTAATCTTGACGAGTTTAATGAACTCTTAAAGCAAATTTGGAATTCTAAATGGATTACAAATAATGGACAATTCCACAAACAGTTAGAAAAAGAGCTTGCTGAATATTTAGGTGTTCCTTACTTATCTCTTTTTACAAATGGAACCCTTCCTCTTTTGACTGCTCTTCAGGCTTTGAGAATAACAGGAGAAGTTATTACAACTCCATATAGTTTTGTGGCAACAACTCATTCAATTTGGTGGAATGGTTGCAAACCTGTATTTGTGGATGTTGATCCAGCAACAGGAAATATTGATCCGGAGAAGATTGAGGCTGCGATTACACCACGCACTACTGCGATTATGCCTGTGCATGTATATGGAAAACCTTGCGATACAAAGCGAATTCAAGAGATCGCAAATACATACGGACTTAAGGTAATATATGATGCTGCTCATGCTTTTGGAGTAAAAGAAGATGGGGTTAGCGTATTGAATGCTGGAGATATGAGCACTTTATCATTCCATGCCACTAAGGTATATAATACCATTGAGGGTGGAGCAATGGTGATGAAAGACGCTGAAACAAAGAAGAGAATCGATGACCTTAAGAATTTCGGTTTTCATAATGAAACAACAGTCGTTGCTCCTGGAATCAATAGCAAGATGGATGAGATGCGTTCTGCATATGGACTGCTAAATCTAAAACAAGTGGATTCTGCAATTGAAGCTCGAAAGAAGGCAGCAAAGACATATTTTGATGCTCTCAAAGATGTAAAGGGAATTTCATTTTATCCATATTTGAAAGAAACATTCGAAAACGATCATCTTCATTACAACTATTCATATATGCCGATATTCATCAATGCAGAAGAGTTTGGAATGACACGAGATGAACTTTATACAAAGATGAAAGAGTCGAATGTTCTTGGAAGACGCTATTTCTATCCTCTGATTTCTGATTTTTCTACTTATCGAGGATTGGAATCTGCTAATCCAGCAAATTTGCCAAATGCTCATAAAATGGCAGATTCTGTGCTTTGTTTGCCAATGCATCATGTATTGTCAGATAATGACATAGAAAGAACATTGACATTTTTTATATGATAATTATGAGAATTCTAATAACAGCTATAGGTTCAATGTCGGCTGAGTGTGCGATTACTCATTTAAGGGCTGTTGGACATTATATCGTTGGATGTGATATATATCCTAGAGAATGGCATTACGAGACAAAACTTTGTGACAAGTTTGAAAGAGCTCCTTTTGCAACAAATAAGAAAGAATATGTGGATTTTCTTATAAATGTTTGCAAAAAGTATGACTTACAATATATAATACCTCTTACAGATTTGGAAATTGATGTTATTAATGAATATAGGCATCTATTTGAAGGTGAGGGCATTGTTCTTTGTATGCAGACTTCCCAAGTTCTTGAAATAGTTCGAGACAAATATAAGTTGAGTAAAACTTTTGAATATGATGAAAATGTGCCATCCATAAAAACATATCTCATTTCAGAAATTCCAGACTCAATGTCTTTCCCATGTATCGCAAAACCATTTAATGGAAGAAGTAGTGAAGGCCTTATTCGTAATGCAAGTAGAGAAATAATCGAAACTATTTCGAATAAGGAAGAGTATATTGTTCAAGAACAACTCCCTGGTAATGTATTTACAGTCGATTTTTGTCGAAACTCAAATACTAAACAATATTGTGCTGTTCCTCGTCAGGAGTTACTTCGTACAAAAAACGGAGCAGGATTAACTATTAGAACTTCATGTGATACAAGTTTAATTGCTCTAACATCATACATTGGTAATAAGTTGAATATTAATGGTTGTGTTAATATGGAATTTATTTGTAATGATAATAAGTTTTATCTTATTGACATAAATCCTAGATTTTCTGCTGGAGTTGCTTTTTCTGTTGTTTCTGGTTATAATATGATAATAAATCATATTAATTGCTTTATAAATAAAGATATTGATACTCAAATTTCAATAAAGGAGCAAATAATCATAAAAAAATATAAAGAGGTAATATGTTAATTTTTTAGACCTCTTTTAATCAAAATTGAGAAATGAATACTGAATCAATATTAAGGTTTTTAAGAACTGTTGATCATGACTTTTCTCCGTATTTGTCAGATAAGACAGATTTAGAAGATTTTGCCGAAAAAATTTCAAAAGTGTCTCATTATGAATATGAGATGTCTGATAATGGGGAAATAAAGGGTATGGTCGTAGGCTATGCTAATGATAGAGTCAGGAAATTTGCATATATTTCAATGGTTGCGGTTCACCCACAGCATAGGAAGCAAGGTGTTGCTAAAAGGTTGATACTTGCTTTTATTAAATATGTAAGTAATATAGAATATATCAAAATATTAGGAATTCATACTAATAATCCTGTGGCCTTAAATCTGTATAAGGAAGTTGGATTTGTTATAGTTAGCGAATCCAATGGACGTTATTATTTGGAATATTCATTTTAAATTATATTAATTGATATATGAAAAGTGTTCTGTTGGATGATTTGTTAGAAGATGGTTTTTCTAAAAAAATGGCAACGTATTATCTTGATCATGTAAAAAAAGAAATATGTAATCCTTTATATGATCAAGACTATGTGACGTGGTGCCATAATAATGGTTTCTTGGCGGAGAGTGCATATGCATATGGATTAAATGATGCGAATAAACATTTGTATCTTTCTGATTTTGATTATTTGAAGATGTGGCCTTTAAATAATTGGACTAGAATATGGGTTGATGACAAACTGACGTTAAAGCAAATGTTAGAAGGAACAGAATTCGACTCATTTATGCCGGAATATTTTTGTTATTCATTTTCTAAATCTGGGCGTACCCTTTTATATCCCATAAAAGGGTGTAGAAAAAAAGTTGATTCTATAGATAATCTATTGGACATTTTAAGGGAAGTTAAAGTTATAGCATGTAAACCTTGTAACGGAGCATGTTCTCAAGGTTTTTATAAGTTAGAATATAGAGATTCATCATTTTATATAAATGATGAATATGTTGGATTTGATGGTGTATCAACTTTTATTAACGACCATCCAAATTATGTTTTTACAGAATATCTGTACCCTGTTGACTACATGGCTGAAATTTCACCTATGATACACACTTTGAGAATTGTTGTGGTTAATTCAAACAACAATCCCAAAATTTTGGGTGGATATTTGAGATTTCCAAATTCAAATACAGGTGCGGTCAATTATCTTATTGTAGATGAAAAAAATAGAGAGAAATTCAATATCTTTTCTGATTTCGATTTTAATAATGGAACATTTGGACCTGCCAAGTTTACGTATGTTGATAGATCTGTATTGGCTGAGAAACACCCAGATACAGGGAGATTACTAAAAGGGAATATCAAAGACTATCAAAGCTTAAAAAAGATTGTTTTGGGAATTGCTGAAAAATTCTCAACATTGGAGTATATCGGTTTTGATATTGGAATCACAACAAAAGGATTCAAATGTATGGAGATAAACACACTTCCGGGTATAAAATATATGCAAATATTTCATCCTTTTTTTGCTGAGAGTGAATATAGTGAATATTTTTCTACAAAACTATAGATTTATAATTAATGAATATAAATGTTCCGGTTCCTGACAAGGATTATAAAGTTTTAGTTAGATGTATTACCTATAACCATTCAAAATATATTTGTGATGCATTGAATGGCTTTGCTATACAGAAAACGAATTTCCCGTTTATTTGTATTGTGGTAGATGATGCAAGTAAGGATAATAACCAAGAAGTTATAAAACAATTTGCTAATGATAATTGTGATATGTCAAATGCATGGTCAGATTGTTCCTATAAGTTATAATGTACCAACAATTGCTATGTGCAACCATCCCAAGCATGCTGGATTGATGAGAAAGTTAGATGTTGGCGAATATACAATTGATATTGGAGATAAGAAATTCAGTGAATCAATTATAGAAACGATTATTAGCATAGAAAATCCGAATTGCCAATATGTCAATAAACTTATGGAATGCAATAGAAAGATGATGGAACAAACTAGTAAAACATTTGAAAAAATTAAAGCATTAAAGATTTAATGTTTTTTCATTTGATTTTTTTTCTTATTAAAACTTTGTATGTGTTTGCATGATGTGTGATCATGCTAAATTTCTCCGTTAAAAATAATTTTATTTAAGCAATATGAAATATCCTGAATTTAAGGTTTGTGTACGTTGTTTTACATATAATCAATCCAATTATATTACAGATGCTCTAAATGGATTTTGTATGCAACAAACAGATTTTCCATTTGTTTGTTGTGTAGTTGATGATGCATCAACAGATGGAGAACAAGAAGTTATTAGAAAATACTTGCTAGAGAATTTTGTTTTAGAGGATTCTAATGTAAGTAAGCATTATGATACAGCCTATGCGGAAGTGTTTTATGCTCAACATATAACAAATAAAAACTGTTATTTCACGGTACTTTTTTTGAAAGAAAATCTTTACTCAAAGAATCAGAATTTCAAGAAATGGCAATATATTTCTGAATGGAGAGAAAAATGTGAATATGAAGCATTTTGTGAGGGAGATGACTATTGGATAGAGCCAAAGAAGTTGAAAAAACAAGTGGATATTCTTGATAGTAATTCGGAATATATGCTGACTTTTCATAATGCCATTGTCAAATATCAGGATTCGACAATGCCAGATAAGATTATGAAAAATTTCGCAACTGGGATTTTTTCAACAGCAATGATTTTCGAAAAATGGCAGTTGCCTTTTGGCTCGGTAATGTTAAGAATTTCTTTACTTAACACACAGATTTTTAAGGATCTTACTAAAGACAGATGCTTAGATATTTGCTATTTTATTGCATCTTCAGTTGCAGGAAAAGTTTATGGTATTTCTGAATGCATGTCTGTTTATAGAAAAAATCCAGAGGGAGTATCCAACAGCATGTCTCTTGCTCTTTGTATGGATATAAATTATGGGTTGGCAAAAATTACTGGAGACAAAGAGGCCTTAGAAACAATGAAAAAATGTTCAGAAAAAGAGTTTTCTGATAATATAATTGGATATCTAAGAGGTGAACGTCCAAATAAGGAACTTGTTAAAGTTATAAAAAAGTATAATCCAAGAGTATTGTATAGTGCATTTTTTCTTTGTTTTCGTGTTTTACTTGACGTTTTTAAGCGTAAATTGTCAAATATGTTTCATAATAAAATATACAAAAAATAAGCCAGTCAAAGAATCTTTTGACTAAAAAATGAAAGTTAAATTAATGTCATATGAGTGTCAAACATCCAATTATTTCAATAATAGTTCCTATATACAATGCTGAGAAATATCTTCGACGATGTATTGACTCTGTTATCACTCAAACATATCAAGATTGGGAACTCCTGCTAATCGATGATGGATCACCTGACAATTCAGGTGTTATTTGTGAAGAGTATGCGAGGACAGACTCTCGAATTCAGGTTTACCACAAAAAGAATGGGGGTGTAAGCTCTGCTCGTAACCTAGGAATTGAGAAAGTGAATGGAGATTGGATTGCTTTCGTTGATCCCGATGACTATGTTTCTGACAATTGGTTATCCGAAGTCGATAATACTATTGCAAATAGTGATGCAGACATGATTGTTTTTGGGAATACAAAGGAAGATATTAATGGGAATTTATTGTCTACATTCGTACCAGAGAAGTTTTATGAGAATGGTGGATGGGTTGTTTTAATGCAATCGTACAAACAATCCATGTGGAATTATCTTTATAAAAAGAGTCTGATTATAAAGTATCGATGTTTGTGCCCTGTTGGTATTCGACTTTCTGAAGATCATGCGTTCATACTGCAATATTTGTCACACAATCCCAGTATAGCTGTGTTAAAAACTCCACTATATCACTATATTGTCAATCCAAAATCATTAATTAACTCTCAGCTAAATTTTGATGTAATAACCGATAATTTACGGGTTGCTATATATATGATTGAATATATTCAAGAATACATTGATATAAGTACGAATATGAAGAATCGTATTATAGAGAACTGTGTAAAAGAATTCTTTACATTTGTTATTACTATTGGTGCTGTAGGACATGCAGAAGTCCAGAAGAATTATCGTAGCTTCTTTAAGGCAATTGTTAAAAGATATCCTCAAATTACGACAACCATATATTTTGATATTGCATTTATTAGTATAAAAATGGCCTTTTTATACAAAAGAATATTAAGGCAATTGCATGTAGCGTGATTATAATATGCATAAAAACATTCATAACTTAATTAATTCCATTATATTCCACTATGTTTCTAGAGTGAAGCATAGTGTTACGATATTTAACTATCATCAAGTGAGCAGTGTATATAATCCAGATATTCATAATCGAGATACATGGACTCAGTTGGAAAAATTTAAGAATTCCATAATAAGACTAATGAGGTATTATGAATTTATTCCCCTACCTAAAGCACTTGAAATCTTACATAATGGAAGAATTGATAAAAACTATGCTGTTTTGACTTTTGACGATGGAGATTCCTCATTGTTGGAGATCTTGCCTGTTTTGGAGTCTTTTAGTATTCCATGTACATTGTTTATAAATAGTGCATATTTGGATGATGCTAAGTATAGTTGGGTGGACGCTAAGATTTATAATCAAACAAGGCAAAATGAGACGCCAGACGATGTGAAACATGCAATATCTATTTTGAGAAATACATGCAATCCAGTAGAGTACCAGAAGGAAATGAGATTGGCAGAAAAATATCACAACGGGAAACAACTGAATTTGTGTAAATATCTCACTACAGAACAATTGTTTAGCATAAATTCTTCATTAGTGACAATAGGGCTTCATGGTGCTGAGCATCAGCGTTTTGGAATGATGTCTAAGGATTGGAACAAAATGAATATTGATTCAAATTTAGAAATTGTTTCCAAACATCCGTCCTTTATTCCTGTTATAGCTTTTCCTTTTGGAAAACCGGCTGACTGGGATATAGATGTGGCTACATATGCAATGAGTAAAGGTTTGCGGATTGTCCTACATGATGGTGGCGTAAATTTTCATGATGCGGCAATGCTAAATAGAGTGCCGTCTGACAATAGAATATTTACAACTGCATTTTTAGGTAGAAACCTTTATTGTTAGAGATATGAAAGACTTAGTATTTATTACAGATTCATTTCCTTTAGGTGGAATTACTGAAACTCCCTTTATAAAAAAGGAAATTCCTTATCTTAAAGATTCCTTCAATAGAATTATTATTATTCCAGGAAATAGGTATTCTAAAAATTCTACAAGTTTTATAGACATGGAGAATGTGTATGTTGATCCTTATTGTGCAGATAATTATAAGATAGCATCATCTTTCCAACTATTAAATTGGATAAAACAAAGTGTTGCGATTCGATCTCTGTTCTCAGATATTAACATTATAACTAAAAAGCAAAAACTATTTTCTATGCTTAGATATGTAAGAAAAGCCAAGTTTTATGCTGACTATATAGAGAATCTGATAATTAAAGGGGATGTAGATCCAGAGAACACAGTCTTTTATAGTTTTTGGTTTATGGAGGCTACTTTAGCATTAGCTATTTTATCTGAAAAATATAAAATCTCATTTTATAGTAGGGCTCATGGCATTGATATGTTCGATGACAGGGTTACTTATCGGTCTTACTATATAAGAGACTATACTTTTAGTAAAATACAGCATGTTTGGGCGTGTTCTAAGTGTGGTTCTGATTATTTATGCTCTAAATATCCTCAATGGAAAGATAAAATATCCGTTTCATATCTTGGTTGCAGTAAGGATTTTGATGGATTGAATCCTCAAATTGGTAATCCAGACGAGATAGTTTTCTTATCTTGTGCAAGAATGCATCATGTCAAGCGTTTGCCAATGACTCTTTCTTTACTGGCAGGTTTAGCTATTAGATATCCAAGAAAGAAATTGAGTTGGATTGTCGTTGGCGATGGAGAAGATAGAACGTCTATTGAAAACGAAATTCAAAAAGGATTACCTTCCAATTTTTCCATTGAATTAAGGGGTGCATTAAAGAATGATAAGTTTCAAAAAATTCTTACTGAAGAACATGTTGATTGGGGAATAATGTTGAGTGAAAGTGAAGGATTTGGACTTACAATTTGTGAAATGATGTCATACGGAATTCCAGGAATAGTATCAAATGTTGGAGGTTTGCCAGAGGTCATAGGAAGTGATAGTGGTATTTGTTTAGAAAAAAATCCGACATGCGAAACTCTCTTTGCTTCGATAAATTATTATGTTGATAATCCAGATCAATATAATCAACTAAGACAAAATGCTCATAAGCGGTGGTCGCAGCATTTTAATTCTGATAATTTACGAAAATACTTTGCACACTCAATTTCACAATAATATGAGTAAAAAAGAAATTTGTAATCCTCTTGTCTCAATTCTTGTCCCTCTCTATAATTCGGAACTGTATATTATTGAAACTTTAGAGAGTTGTATTTCTCAAACGTATAAAAATATTGAAGTAATTGTTGTAAATGATGGTAGTACGGATAGATCTCTAGAAGTAGTAGTTGATTATGCTACTAAGCATTCGCAAGTAAAAGTCTATTCACAACCAAATTTGGGAGCATGTAGAGCAAGGAATTTTGCTTTTGAATTAAGT
Organism: Paludibacteraceae bacterium; assembly: GCA_045629285.1. GTDB lineage: Bacteria > Bacteroidota > Bacteroidia > Bacteroidales > Paludibacteraceae > UBA1723. Next base: position 245,101 of record JAZQQY010000035.1, read on the forward strand.
AGTGGAGATTATATTCTATATTTAGATGCAGATGACATTCTTGGTACAGAAAAAATCGAAAAACAAATACAATCTCTTATTTCTGTTGAGGATAAAAGTATCATCTCATTGGGACCATGGCAGGAGTTTGTTAATACTACTGATGTCTTTTTTGAAAATAGGTCTTATTATCATGACTATGAAGAACCTATTCAAATGTTAGTTGACATATGGTCAACGGGTGGGTATTTTCAAACTTCATGTTATTTGTGTAGTAGAGAAATCATTGAAAAAACAGGGAAATGGAATGAAAGTCTTGCTAAGAATCAGGACGGTGAGTTTTTTTGTCGTATAGTTGGAAATGCAAGTAGAATTTTGTTCGTTGAAGAATCTTTGTTGTATTATCGTAGAGGGCATGATTCTATCAGTACTGCAAATATTTATTCAGAAAAAAAAATTAAATCAGTTTTGCAAAGTTATAAAACATATAAGACCGTTTTGCTTAACAAACTAGATACAAAGCAATCCCGTAAAGCCTTAGCAAGATGTTATGCTCTAGTTATGTGTAGCGTTTCGCCTAAATCTCCGTTTTTTAAAGAGGCTGAAAGTGAAATAGAACAACTTGGAGTTAAAGCATTTCATCCCAAACCGTCTTATCCTATAAAATTTCTTTGTTCGTTAATTGGATTGTCGAACGCACTTAATTTATTGTATTATATTAAACAATGGATAAAGAAATTAAAAATATCTCGATCATAATTCCGGTTTATAATGTAGAGAGTTATATCGAGAAATGTATAGACAGTATATTGAATCAGTCATATGTAAGTTTTGAGTTAATATTAGTGGATGATGGTTCCATTGATAATTCTGGCCTCATTTGTGATAGATATGCGAATATTGATAGTCGTGTCAAAGTTTTTCATGTTTCTAATGGAGGTGTAAGTTCTGCTAGAAATAAAGGAATTGAAGAAGCTTCTAGTGATTGGTTGTTTTTCATAGACAGTGATGATTGGGTTGATCCTGAATATTTGGAACAATTAATAAAAAATATAAAGTCAGAAACTTCAATATGTTATTCTGGAGTAATAAATGAATATATACAGAGTGAGAGAAAAACGACAGCTTTTTCTTATCCGAATGTATATTGTGATTCTATAGACAATTTGGGTGTTTTCATAGCAAAATATTCAATTTTACAAAACGGATTACCGTATGCAAAAATGTTTAATAAAAGAATCCTGAATCAATATAATATTCGTTTTGACACAAGTCTTTCTTTTCATGAAGATCATTTATTCGTGTTTCAGTATCTGATGCATGTATCAGATTTCGCCACAACGGATATAATGTCGTATCATTATCGACATGAAGAGAATAAGATGAGTTTAAGTAGTAAAAAACATAATCCTCTCAAAATATATGAAGCAGGTGTAAAAATGTTAAAACAAACAAAAATCTTGTTGCAACAGTATCATATTGAGAATATTGCTTACAAGAAAAGAGCATATACAGATGTCGCACTTTGTCACATCGCAATTGCATTGTTACAGTCAGATAAAACAAACGAAGATGTTCTTTTGAATTCAATTCTTGAATTTAAGCAGGATTTCATTCAATATTATACTCCGAATAGTAATGTGGCGAAGTATTTGATTCTGGCAACTTTAAAGTGCCCTTTAAGATATGGAAGAATTATACTTTTAAAATTATCAAGGATTCTTTACAAAAAAAAATATAATTAATATGAAAATTGCCGTTTCTGCAGATTGTTTTAGTACATTTACAAGTGGTTTTCCTGTTCGAGGAATGTTCCTTGAATTAGTTAGATTGAGACGAAATGACAAGTTTGTCCTTTTTTATTCTAAAAGACCTACTCCCAATAGCCTAAAATATTTTTATGATGAACTTCATCAGGAATCTAATGTAGAAGTTCAATATTTTAATGCGTCAAGTAAGCATGTAGCATTAAGTAGATTATTAACATTAGCGGATTATTGGAATTTGGATACATCTTATGATTGTTTTCTAAATCCTGGTTATTTAGAGTATATTCCATCGTTCAAAGGTCCACAAATTTGTTGTGTGACAGACCTTTCAATTCTTAGGAATCAGGCGAGCATACCACATGCTCGAATTATGAAAATTCAGAATATGTGGGCAAAACCATTTTATTTTAGAAAGAATATGCATGTAGTACCAATATCTCAGTTTACTAAAAATGATATTTGTGATACATTTAATAACATAAAATGCACTTTTGATGTTGTTTTGAATGGAATAGATAATTTTTGGACGGATGATAGGTACGACACCAATGATTATGTGGAAACATTGAAGAAAGAGAAATATTTTATTTGGTGGGGAATGATATCAAGACGTAAGAATATTGACAACCTTATTCTTGCTTATCAGAATGCAAAGAAAAAGCATTTTGATCTACCTAAGTTACTCCTTGTTGGAGGAATAGCAGATCATATGCAACATATAAAGGGAATCATATCCAATGATGACAACATACTTTATTCGGAATTTGTAGATAACTATATTCTAAAAACAATTGTCGCAAATAGTCAAGGTTTGATATTCCCGTCCTATTATGAAGGTTTTGGTCTACCAGTAGTTGAAGCTTTTTCCCAAGGTATTCCTGTCGCTTGTTCCGATATAACCTCTCTTCCTGAGGTATCTGGAGGTTATTCTGTATTATTTAATCCAAATAGCATTGAAGAAATAGAAGATGCTTTTGGCAAGTTGAATGAAATTGATAAATTTTCTATTGCAAATTCATTGAAAGGTTATGCAAAGAAGTTTACATACAAAAGTGCAGCTGAAAAATATAGTCAGATAATCAACAAATATAGTATATGAATTGGGAACTGCTTAGATATTCTATATTTGCCATATTCCCTATATTAACAATATATTTCGCTTATAAGCGTAAATATGTAGATTTAATGGGGCTATATTTTTTTTCATTTCCATTTCAAAATTGTTCAATGTATTTTTTAACGGCATGGAATCCTTATAAAATTGTATCTATTGGAATGTTGTGGACATTATTTTCCAGAAGCAATTCGATAAATTCACGAAAGGATATTAAAACTCTTTTTGCTAGTTTTATTTTTGTTCTTTTAATTAGTTCTTTGTGTGGATTATTGAATATAGGATCAGAAAAAGCATTTATGCGATTGTTTATGCAAAATATAACATATTTGTTGGGATTTGTACCTCTTTTCTTTGTTAAATATCTGCCTACAGATGAGGGGGAAAAGATGTTTTCTATTTACAAACATGCTTTAATAACTACAATTATTATAGGACTTGTTCATTATACATTTGTTTCTTTAGGCATTCCGTTTGCACCAATATTTAGAGATGTAGGTACATCTAATGAAATTGCTCAATCTCAGTTCGGAAATTCTGTGGTCACGCGTATATATGGATTTTGTGGTGAGCCTAAGAATATGGCTTTTTATATAGCTCCTTTTATTCTTGCAATGTTTGTAAAGGTATTTGATGGTTCTAGAAAAAAGAAATATGATTTATTGATTTTATTATGTGCTGCATTTATCCTATTGAACACTTATTCTTCTGCTGCTTTTATAGAATCTGCATTGGGAATGTTGGTGGTTTTATTTTTGATTTCAAATAGCGGAATTAATCTGTCATTAAATAAAAAGATAATTTTGATACTAATTGTCATATTTTCGATTGCTTTTATTGTATATTTCTTAGATAGTGAGTCCGAAAATTTTGTGAAATCATTCTATGAAAGGTCGTTTGGAAGAGCAGAAACTGAGTTGGAAGATGGTCGAATGGAAACATTGATTTTGGATCAATTCTGGAAAGAAAACATATTTACGTGGATATTGGGATATGGAGCTGGTCTTTATTCTTTCCATTCTGAAGGGTTGGCATTTGATAGAGGGTTTAATCCAGTTCAATCTGGGCTTGTTTTAAATCTCGTAGATTTTGGATTTATAGGGTATTTTTATTTTATTTATCTTTTGCGTTTTTTATATAAAATATACAATCGGATTAAAATTAAACTAAGAAATGGAGAAAATGAACCATTTTATTTCTTTGTTGCTGGAATTGCAACTTTAATTGGAAATACAATGTATTGTATGTTGGGAGGCAATATTATAACTGGTATGATGCCTTTTATAGCGATAGCATACTGGTATTCTTTAAATCATTATTGCATAAATGAAAATACTGACATTTATGATTAGTCTCGACCTCAATTATGGAGGTCCGGCAAGAAGTGTCCCTATGTTGGTAAAAGGATTGGCTCAAGAAAATGTTGATATTACTTTAATGACAATTCGTTCCGACAATATGAATGTTCATGCTCTTGAAGGAACAAATGCTAAGTTTAAGGTTTTTGAAAAAGGATTTTCTTCAAAAGACCTAGAGGATTATGTATTGTCAGAAAAGTTTGATATTATTCATTTGCAAAGTATTTGGAATCCTGAATACCATCAATTATCTAAAATAGCACAAAAACTTCATATCCCATATCTTGTCTCTCCTAGAGGTATGTTGGAGCCATGGAGCCTTTCTCAAAGTAAATGGAAAAAGAAATTGGCAATGATGTTATATCAAAAGAAAGATCTTCAAGATGCATCTTGTATATTTACTACTGCAGAAATGGAAGCTGAGCATGTGCGTAATCTAGGTGTTAATGTCCCTATGTCAGTAATCCCTAATGGTATTGAAACTGATGGATATGCATGCAGAACTTCAATCGATGGAGTAAAGAAACAAATTCTATTTTTGAGTAGAATTCATGAGAAAAAAGGAATAGAATTGTTGATTGATGCATTCAAGATGATTAGGGATGAGAGTTTAGATTTTAAGGACTGGAGTGTTGTGATTGTTGGTAATGGAGAAGATGAATACATAGATAGTCTCAAGAAGAAAGTAGATGGTTTGGGAATGCAGGATTGTGTAAAGATTTTGCCTCCAGTATTCGGAGAAGCAAAGACAAAACTATATCAAGAATCGTCTCTTTTCTGTCTGCCGTCGTATAGTGAGAATTTCGGAATGGTGATTGCCGAGGCAATGAGTTGTGGCGTCCCTGCAATTACTACCAATGGTACACCTTGGCAATTGTTGAATGGAGATTGCTCAACAATGGGAGCTTCTCTTGATATTCTTGGCAATGAAAAGAAGACTGGTTGGTGCATAGATTTGAATGTAGATAATTTGACAAAAGCTCTTCGAGAAGCTATGTCAATGTCAGCGGAAGATCTTTATGAAATGGGTCAGAGAGGAAGCAAGTTGGTGAATGAAAATTTTAATTACCGCTCAGTAGCGAAGAAGACAATGTTTTTGTATGAGTGGATATTAAATGGAGGAAACAAACCAAATTTTGTAATGAATAAAATTAGTCATGAATAAAACTGACCTATCCCAATTCAATAATTCCTGGTATAATCCCGGAGGAAATGCTATCACTCGATTGCTTTGGTATTTCTGCAATCTCCTTTTCATCAAGAACGGGTGGAATCCGATAAGCGGATTGAAAGTGAAAGTGTTAAGAGCATTCGGAGCGAAGATAGGCAAAGGGGTTGTAATCAAGCCAAGCGTGAATATCAAGTATCCGTGGAATCTTGAGATTGGTGATTATGCGTGGATTGGTGAGAACGTGTGGATTGATAATCTTGTGAAAGTCAAGATAGGATCAAACGTATGTATCAGTCAAGGAGCTCTTATCCTTTGTGGAAACCATAATTTCAAGAAACCGACGTTCGACCTAATGGTCAAGGAAATCAATATACAAGAAGGTGCGTGGGTAGGGGCTCAATGCACTGTCTGCCAGGGCGTGACGATGAATCCATATTCTATGTTGTGTGTGGGTAGCGTCGCCTCTCATGATCTGGATGTCTATGGAATTTATAGAGGAAATCCGGCGGTGAAAGTGAAGGAGAGGGTGATTGAGGAGAGATGAGAGATTTAGCGATTCCTCTCGTAGAGACGCACGGATGTGCGTGTAACAATAAATCAAGGATAAGGATCTAGGTAAGGTAACAGTAAAGAATAGCAAAAAACATATCATGAAAATAAGTGTAGTGACTGTCACCTTCAACAGTGAGAAGACTGTTGAGGATACCATCAAGAGTGTGTTGTGTCAGGAGTATAAGGACTATGAGTATCTGGTGGTCGACGGTGGCTCAAAAGACGGTACCGTCGACATCATTAAGAGATACGAGCCTTTATTTGAAGGTCGTATGCGCTGGATTTCAGAGAAAGACAAGGGCATGTACGACGGCATTAATAAAGGTATCCGTATGGCTACTGGCGACGTCGTGGGCATCATCAACTCAGACGATTTCTATCATAGGACAGATATCTTCACAAAGATTGCGGAGGCCTTTGCCGACGGTTCAGAAGCCATCTATGGCGACGTTCGCTTTGTGAATCCTGATAATCTTGAGAAGACGGTGCGCTACTATAGCAGCAAGAATTGGGCTCCATGGAGATTCCGTTTCGGTTTTATGCCAGCTCACCCGTCGTTCTTTGAGAAAAAAGAGAATTTTGAGAAGTACGGCTACTACCAGTACGATTATCATATCGCAGCTGATTATGAATTGCTAATCCGTCATCTCTATACAAATAAGGTTAAAGCCAAATATGTGCCATTGGATTTCATGAAGATGCGCACAGGGGGAAGAAGCACAGACGGAATCAAAAGTAATATCACATTAAATCGTGAAATTGTCCGTGCATGTAAGGAAAATGGCATCTGGACTTGCATGCCGCTATTGTTTTTGAAATATTTCGTAAAGGTATTTGAACTGATATTCACAAAATAATATTTTAGTTACTTATGCTATGTTTTCTAGATAGCAAAACAAATCATTAACATAAGATGAGAGTCTTAATCACTGGTGCAGGCTCATACGTCGGCGAGTCGGTCAGAAAATATATATTGGCAAAAGATAGCAGCTACACTATCGATGCTGTCGACACGATGAATGATGCTTGGAAGCAAGCTGATTTTACTAAGTACGACGTAGTTTATCACGTGGCTGGAATTGCTCACGTCAATGCGGATCCTAAGATGGAGGCGTTGTACTATAAGGTCAATCGTGATCTGACTGTTGAGATCGCCAAGCATGCACAGGAGTGTGGCGTCAAGCAGTTTATCTTCATGTCGAGCCAGATCGTGTTCCATGAGAGCCAGAGTCTGAAGACGGAGGTGTTGACGAAGGATACAAAGGAAAATCCAAATGGATTTTATGGAGATTCGAAGCTGCAGGCAGAAAAAGGATTGTGGGAATTGGTTTCAAGTTCCAAGTTTCAAGTTTCAAGTGGGGATGACCAAGAAAACTTGAAACCTGAAACCAGAAACATGAAACTATGTATTCTTCGTCCACCTATGATCTATGGTATCGGAGCAAAGGGTAATTTTCCTCGTTTGGCAAAATTGGCAACCAAGACTCCCCTATTCCCGGCTTGGCACAACAAGCGCTCAATGCTTTATATCGACAATCTTGCTGAGTTCGTATACCAAGCTATCAACCATCAACTTGAAGGTACGTTCTATCCTCAGAATAAGGAGCTGAGCGATACAGTTGAAATCATCAGATTCTTTGCTAAGAATGCCAATCACGGCATTTGGATCACAAAACTCCTAAATCCATGTGTTTGGTTGGGAAGCTTCGTGCTTCAACCAATCAATAAGATGTTCGCTACTTACTATTACGATCCGGAAATGTCAAAGATGGATTTTGACTATCAGTTGGTAAGCTTGGAGGAGAGTTTGAAGAGGATTGCGGAGGAAGGTAAAAGGTAAGAGGCAGATGACATATCAAACGATTGTAATGAAATCACTCGAATGCTTGCGTCCGCTATTAAAAAACTGAATATAAAAAATGTAAAATAACAGGTGATGGCAAAAGGGAATGGCAATCTATTACCTTTTACCTATTACCTAAAAAAAAGAATTATGAGCAAAAAAGTTGCCCTAATCACAGGTGTTACTGGTCAGGACGGTAGCTACCTATCAGAATTCCTTTTGGAGAAAGGTTATGAAGTTCATGGAATCATCCGTCGTAGTTCAGTAGATTTCCGCGAGCGTATCGCTCAT
>JAZQQY010000036.1:0-41112 GCA_045629285.1 Paludibacteraceae bacterium
AAACTCGTATATTGACGATTCGAATGCCGTGATGGAGCATCCGGCCACAACGGAGGAAATGGATAAAAATGGACGTGTTTATGTGGATCTGGGATTGCCGAGTGGATTGAGGTGGGCTAAATGTAACGTCGGGGCTAATTCAATCAGAGAAACTGGCTGATATTATAACTAAAAAAATGTTGACTACGTAAATAAGTTTTATAGTAAATTGGATAGTGTGTGCCAACTGATTCTGAATACAATAGTTGCATCATAACAATGGCTGCATCAAAATTTTCATTTTGGTGCAGCCTTTTTTGAATTAAAGTACCTTATAGATCTTGTTGTCTATTGAAATGAATAAAACAGATGTCGGATATCCTTTTAGAGAAATGGATTGCCCGTTTGAAATGGTTCTTTCTTCAAGTAGAACTCCTGTTGCTGTGTAAATTCGGACTACTGCAGTTTTTGACTCAAGACTGAATGTCGCAGTTCTTGTTTGATGATTGTAATACATTTTAGTGACTGTGACGGCATCTGTGTCTTTAATCTCGCTAGTGTAATATGTTAAACTCCAGTTTTTAGCCCAATTATTTGCTGCCAATGGGGTCGTAAGTGTCAATACGTTCTTGGCGTCAGTAGTGTCAATCTCAGGCCACGGAGCCGATGTGCTATATGTCACTTGGTCAACAACAATTCCGTTTGGTTTGGTAATACGGATAGATTCTCCTTCATTTGCCAAATTACCTTTTTCCCACTCGTAAACTGGCTCTTTTGCCTTTGAAAATGATATAGATGACTTAGCGACTATGACTGACGACTTTGACTCGATTATCGCATTCTTAGGGAATGTGAAGGTGATTCCTTTATTGATTACGTAGCCTGAAATATCTAATTTGGTGTCGCCTGGATTATATAGCTTTATATATTCGCTTTGTCCTTCCTCTACATTTGGAGCATAGCATATCTCTGATATTACTGGCTCTATTTCAGGTACGATAGGCAAGAAATTTGAACCGTACTTGCTATCTGGAGTCGTGATCAAGAACTCGGCTGCAGATTTAAATTCAGGTGAATCAAAGATGTTTCCGTTTGCTGCAGATATGGTGTCTGTATCGTATATGTTGTTTTTAAGATCAACGTGTGATCTTTCATCGCAAAGTACGGTCATATCGTAGCTGTTAGAGATGATAGAGTTTCTGACAGTGGCATTACCACCTCCACGACCTTCAACCTTTTCGTAGCAAGCAATTGGATTAGCAACTGCATAGAATGTACAGTGGTCAACATAAATGCTGCATGAGTCTTTTACTCCAACTCCAAGATTTGTTTGGATAAATGTCGAATTGGAAAGTATTACATTTGATCTCTGACCGACTGAGATTCCTTTGTCTGTAATGTTAAACACCATTATGCTGTCGACAACAACATTATGAGCCTGCTCGCCAAGGTCAATCGCATCACTGTTATCTCCAAGTAAGTGACGAATTGTACAGTTGCGGATAATACCGTTGTCAACACCATCATAATCAATGGCGTCAGAATCTGGCATATCATTACCGATAAATTCTGTATTCTCTACGCGTCCTTTTCCATATTTGATATTTATCAGGTCTCCTGTGATGTTGGAATGAAGAACACTGTTTGTCACCACCATTGAACCGTAGCGTAGTGCAATCGGATTTGCGTTGATGTCGACGATCTTGACATGGTCAATATTCAAATCAGTATCAAAACCAGAAATTGCGGCTACACAGTTGTATTCGCCTGGTCCGTTGGATGCATTTTTGATCTCAACATATTTGAAAGTGCTTTTCATGTCGCCAGTGTGGATGAAGTTGATTGCTCCCCATTGCTCTGTTTCTGCGTCGTATGCAGGATTCAACTGGAATAGGATACTGTCAGTAGCTGTACCATCGACAGTCATAGCTCCATTTACATAGAAATTCACATTTGGAGATACATTAACCACAACTCCTGGTTCAATAGTTAGTCTTACTCCTTTTGCTACATATACGTTTTCAGGTGCGATATATGGAGAACACTCTTTTGAAAGAGTCATGTCCTCAAGAATAGAGTCTGGTACAACACAATTGGTTGTTTTCTCAAATGCAGCGGTGTAGCTTGCATGTCCATCCATTGTAAACTCAAGAATCGGTGATGTTTCAATAAATTCCTTACCTGCGGTCTCTAACACCAACTCCATGTCGAAGATTTTCTCTACTGATTTTTTGCGTAGATGATGAAGTTCAACGGCAATCACATTATCGCCAGTTCTCAATAGCGATGGATCGAAAGAGAATGGAACGTATGCGTTACGACCTGTTGTATCTGCGGTCATAAGACATTCTGTGTTATAATTTATCTCTCCTAAAGGCATATTCGTTCTGATAGCCTCTTTTCCATTGATCCATACAATACCTCCATTTTGACGAAGAATATTGATTTTAGCGGAAATGATATCTGCAATAGTTGTAGAATCTAATGTCACGTGTTTCCTGTAATAGAAAGTAGCACGATTCGAAGTGTTTTCTGGGATGGTGAATTCTTTAATTGTTCTATCAATCCACTCAGAGTCGTTGAAATCGTTCTCTTTCCAAGCTGAACCTTGATCTGTACCTTTGTCAAAGAATTTCCAGGTATCTTCTTTAGAGATTATATTGGCGACAGTATTCTTCTTCCAACCTACAAAGTTATAGCCATCTTTGTGTTTTGCTTCAATCTTGATATCAAGACCTTCTGGATATAGTCCAGAAATATTCTTTAGATCTGATTTCAAACCGTTAAAAGACCATTCGTTTAATGCGTTGCCTTCTGAATGGAAAGAAAGCATTTTAGATACATTGACGTTGTAATGCCAATGTAGTTCATTAAGAAGCATAGCAGGACATGCTCGAAGATATTCCACTATCTTTTCTATTTCGTTTTCCCAGGTTGCACGATCGGCTATTGCATTACCCCAGTCAGATGTAGTGCCTTTCCATCTTTCCAAATGCTTGTCTATCAAAGGATCAATGTCAGCTTTATGCTGATATGTTTGTGCAACCATGTCGTCTGGATTGAATGACGCAAATAGTCTGTCTGCCATTCTTTGTGCAAAATATTTCTTATAGTTGTCGTTAGCAAGAAGGTTTTGCAATGGCCAATGCTCTTGATTAACAAAGTATGACATAGGAACCCATGAGTTTAGGAAGAATCCTCTATCAAGATCCATAAGAATCCAGTTCCACTTTCCATCATGTTTTGGTTTCCATGCCATTAGATTGTGGTCTAGAGAACGATTTAATGAATATATCTCAGTAATCGCAAAATCAGTAAAGTTTTCTATGTCTATTTTCTCTTCAACGGCTGCGTAGTTTTCTTCGACAGAAAGGTCTTTGGTATATAGATAAATTAGATCTATCCACGAATCCAGAGATCCGTTTTCAATAGAGTTCCAATTTTCTATCATGTCGAATTCGCTGGATGCCAATCCGTAATGTTGAGCAATATAATCAGCATCAACTTTCTCTCTGATATTGTGGATTCCTAAAAATTCTCCATTTACATAGACGACAGAAGGACGGAATGCCATCAATCCAAAGCCTACACCTGCTTTTCTGCATGCTTGTTGACCTAGACCATCTCGTATCAATGTATTGCACCAGTCTGTCCCTGATGCACGTAGAGAAAAATTTTTGAAAGAAGAACGGTTGTCGTCATGGAATAGTTTTGTTTCTAGTTTACTTTCTCCATGTTTCTTCTTGAAGTATACGCCTAGCATTTTTTGTGGTAGTTGCCATGCTGCAAGTCCGTTTATCTTCACTCCTGCAGGAGAATTGAACTTTGCTCTGTCGCTACCGTTATTTTCGAACATTTCAATGTTTACCGGTATTTCCCATTCTGGTTTGAAATCTTGAGTGTAAATTCCAATTGTTGAATCCCAAAAATTGCGTGGATCGGTCGCAATAGAAACGATAGGTAGGTCATGCCCTTTGAAAGCATCGTCAATGAAATATGATGCAGTCATTACGTTGCCTGGCATTTTTTCACCGTCGAAAATACGTGCTCTGACGACTGTCGTCTTTGTGAGATTTATTGGACTTTCGTAAAGGGCGGAAGTCTCTGTCGGTTCTGTTCCGTCAGTTGTATATCTTACCTCTCCACCTAAATCGTTTGTGATTTCAACATCAACAGAAGATGTGTAGAATCCACCTTGAGTCAGGATCATCGGTTGATTTGCCTTTCCAATGTAACCTTTAGTCGTATTTGCTTCGTTTGGAGTTGGCTCCTTAAAATATCTGAATGAAGAACCGTCTACTGTTCTACCAAAAGAGATGTCTATGTATTGAGGCCCGAATGTCACAGAGTCGAGTAGAGTCTGTTTTGAATCAAAAAGCCCTAGTTCCTCTCCGTCTGCGGACAGCTTGAAACTGGTGTGTAGTCCGGAGTCATTTCCGTCGCACCATATCATTATTTGGGCATTGGGCGCGATTTTAGTTCCAACAGGGAATGTGAATTTTGTTGGATCGTCTAGATTATCTGTCAAAAAGTATCCACTTAAGTCGACAGTGTCTTTGCCATTATTGAATAATTCTACCCAATCTGCGTATTCGTTGTAGTCTGGATCTGTGTTGATTCCATTGTTTGATGCCAATATTTCGTTAATCACCACATTGGAGAATGCGGAATATGATGAAACCAACGACAGAAGAAGAAATATGCTCTTTTTCATGGTTATTACAGATATATAATTGGGGGTAAAATTAAATAAAAAAAACTGATGCCGAAAATCGACATCAGTTTTATCAATTGAAAGCATTCAATATTACTTTACCTTAGCTACAACAGCCTTGAAAGCTTCAGGCTGGTTCATAGCCAAATCTGCTAGCACCTTACGGTTCATCTCGATGCCAGCCTTGTGGATAGCACCCATAAGCTTTGAGTATGAAAGACCCTCTAGTCTTGCAGCAGCGTTAATTCTCTGGATCCATAGGCCACGGAAGTTACGCTTCTTGTTCTTACGGTCACGGTAAGCATATGTCAAACCTTTCTCCCAAGTGTTCTTTGCTACCGTCCAAACGTTCTTTCTAGCTCCGTAGTAACCTCTTGTAAGCTTTAGAATTCTCTTTCTCTTTGCTCTTGAAGCAACGTGATTGACTGATCTTGGCATTTTTTTTAGTTTTGTGAGCAATAGCGCCTCTTTATGAGAACTTTATGGCTATCAACTCTGTTTAATAAATTAAAAATTTTTGTTTGCGACAAATATTCTTAGTTTACCTGATAACTCAGATTTATCTAAGATTTAGCAAATCCTTTACCTCCTTAACGTCACAAGATGCTACGATTGCATCGTGAGTTAGATTAAGCTTCTGCTTCTTTGTCTTCTTTGTCAAAATGTGACGCTTGTAAGCGTGCTTTCTTTTGATCTTTCCTGATCCGGTAAGAAGAAATCTTTTTTTGGCACCGGAATTAGTCTTAACTTTTGGCATTTTTTTAATTTTTAATTAACCTTTATACCTAGTATTTTTACTTGGCCTTTTTCTTAGGAGAAAGCGTGATGATCATTCTCTTACCTTCAAGTAATGGCATCTGATCTACCTTTCCGTACTCTTCCAAGTCGTTTGCAAAGCGAAGTAGCAATACCTCTCCTTGCTCCTTGAAAAGAATAGAACGTCCCTTGAAGAATACGAATGCCTTAATCTTGGCTCCCTCTTTCAAGAATTCAATTGCATGGCGAAGCTTGAATTCGTAGTCATGATCATCAGTTTGAGGACCGAATCTAATTTCCTTGACTACAACCTTCACCTGCTTTGACTTTAATTCCTTCTCACGCTTCTTCTGCTGATATAGGAATTTTTGATAATCAATAACTTTACAAACAGGTGGTTCTGCATTTGGTGAAATCTCAACTAGGTCAAGCTCCAATTCGTCAGCAATCTGAAGTGCTTTTTCCAATGGAAATACACCCTGCTCGACGTTGTCACCCACCAAACGAACTTCTTTAGCACGAATTTCTTCGTTTATTTTGTGAGCCTGGTCTTTCTGTGGACCCTTTGCGTCCTTCTCTTTAGGACTTGGTGCGGGTCTGTTGCCTGCAGCAGCCGAATCAGCTGGTTTTGGCTTTTTGAAAAATGGTTGAGTTGCGATAGCAATATCCTCCTTAAATAGTTATTAATTATCTAGTTATCAATTTGAAATTTAGAATTCGCTCAACATTTGAGCCACTTCTGCATTCAAATTCTCGGCAAATGTAGTAAATTTAATTGAACCTTTATCACCTTCGCCCTGTTTTCTTACAGAAACTTCATCATTTTCTGCTTCTTTCTCTCCAACAATCAACATGTAAGGGATGTGCTTAAGCTCATTATCACGGATCTTTCTTCCGATTTTCTCGTTTCTGTCGTCAACGATTGCTCTAACATCCTTAGTGTCCAAGTAAGCCTGAACTTTTCTTGCGTAGTCGTTGTACTTCTCGCTGATTGGAAGAATAGCAACCTGATCTGGAGTCAACCACAATGGGAACTTACCTGCAGTGTGCTCGATCAACACGGCAACGAATCTCTCCATTGAACCGAATGGTGCACGGTGGATCATTACCGGACGGTGCTTCTGTCCATCCTCACCTGTGTACTCAAGACCGAATCTTTCTGGCAAGTTGTAGTCGACCTGGATTGTACCTAGCTGCCAACGGCGTCCTAGTGCATCCTTCACCATGAAGTCAAGCTTTGGTCCGTAGAATGCAGCCTCTCCGTATTCTACGCGAGCTGGCATATTCTTCTCCTTACAAGCCTCAATGATAGACTGCTCTGCCTTGTTCCAGTTCTCCTCTGTTCCTACATATTTAGTAGTGTTGTTCGGATCTCTCAATGAAATCTGAGCTTCAAAGTTATTAAAGTTCAAAGCCTTGAAGATGATTCCGATGATGTCCATAACACGCATGAACTCCTCTTTTACCTGGTCTGGACGAACGAACAAGTGAGCGTCGTCCTGAGTGAATGAACGTACACGAGTCAATCCGTGAAGCTCACCGCTCTGCTCATATCTATATACAGTACCGAACTCTGCAAGACGCAAAGGAAGGTCACGGTATGAACGAGGCTGGTATTTGAAGATCATACAGTGGTGAGGGCAGTTCATTGGCTTAAGCATGTAAACCTCTCCCTCTTCTGGAGTCTCGATTGGTCGGAAGCTATCCTCACCGTAGTGATCCCAGTGTCCTGAAGTCACGTATAGGTTCTTGTTTCCGATATGTGGAGTCATTACCTGCTGGTAACCGAATCTCTTCTGAATCTTCTTTAGCATCTCCTCAAGACGCAAGCGAAGCGCTGTTCCCTTTGGAAGCCACATTGGAAGACCCTTGCCCACCATGTCTGTGAACATGAACAAATCCATCTCCTTGCCGATCTTTCTGTGGTCACGCTTCTTCGCCTCCTCCAAAAGCTCAAGATACTCGTCAAGCATCTTTTTCTTAGGGAATGTGATAGCGTATAGACGAGTTAGCTGCTTTCTCTTCTCATCACCTCTCCAATATGCTCCGGCAAGTGAAGTAATCTTAACTGCTTTGATTGGAGATACATCTTTCAAGTGTGGTCCACGGCAAAGGTCTGTGAAGCTTCCCTGCTCATATAGAGTGATCTTTCCGTCTTCCAACTCGCTGATCAACTCTGTCTTATATACCTCACCTCTCTGCTCGAACATTTTCAATGCGTCTGCCTTTGAAATGTCGACGCGAGTAAGAGTCTGCTTAGTTGCAACGATATCCATCATCTTCTTCTCAATAGCTGCGAAGTCCGACTCTTTCAAAGTAACTTCACCGAAGTCGATGTCGTAATAGAAACCGTTTTCAATAGCTGGTCCGATACCGAATTTTGCGTTTGGATAAAGCATCTGAATAGCCTGTGCCATCAAGTGGGCAGATGTGTGCCAGAATGTGTGCTTACCCTCTTCGTCTTCAAACTTGAACAACTTGATTGCCGCATCTTCGTTGATGGCGCGGTTCAAGTCTCTTGTCTCTCCGTTTACGCTGATGGCCAACACGTCCTGTGCCAAGCGTGAAGAGATACTCTCTGCGATCTGATAACCTGTGACGCCGCTCTCAAATTCACGAACGGAACCGTCTGGGAATGTAATTTTTACCATTTTTTCTCTACTTACAAATGTAGTCTTATTTAAAACGCGGCAAAGATAACTTTTGTATAGCGAACTTACAATTAGTTTTTGCAAAAAGTGAAATTGCATACGTTTATTATATATGTGTCAAGATTGAATTTTAATTCTATTTTTAGGTCGTATGTAGACATATTGTAAGTGTCTATCCAATTAAACTTTATATTTTTACATTTTTTCACAAATGATATAAAAAAAATATTCATAATTTTTTGGTTGTTTTTGCAATGGTTTAACTTTGCATCAGATATTTTATGATATGGAAGAGAATAAGGATTTCAAGGACAAAAACGATTTAGAAATTGTTTTTTCCAAAGCGGTTAAGGCGGGAAAGAGAATCTACTATTTTGATGTAAAGAAGAATCGTAGAGGTGAATTGTTTCTTGCAATCACCGAGAGCAAGAAGAAAGTTGGAGACGATGAGTCTCAAGTGTCGTTTGAAAAGCATAAGATTTTCCTTTACAAAGAGGATTTTGATAAGTTTGCAAACGGTTTGTCTGAAGTGACTTCATTTATAGATAGAGTCAACAAGGAAAACGGTATTGAAAGACGTCAGTCTGAGGATTGACTATAAATTTGAGCGCTCATTCATATATGAGTGCTCATTCTTTTTTGCGATTGTATGTGGATTGTCTAATTTTGCAGATGAGAAGGTCGCACTTATGCTGATTCCTTCTGATTTTGGACAATTAATATAATGAATTTGCGACTATGCTAAACCCAACAGAAGCGGATGAACGACAATATTTAAAGTCGGTACTGGGATTTATTGATGATATGATTCTGGGTATAGATGCCTTTATCCACCAACAGGTGAAAGATATGAAGGCGTTCAAGGAATATTTGTGGGAAAATCTGTCTGAGCTTGACCGTGCTGAGAAAAGTGCAACTAGAAATTTTGTGACTCAGGCTGCAATGAGTGCAGAGGAGATGGATAATACCAAGCGTCGTCTAAAAAGGATGAAGCTTGTGCCGTATTTCGGAAGAATTGATTTCCGAGCTGACGGAGAAGAATCTGCGACTCCTTTGTATGTCGGTATCCATTCCTTGTATGATTCAAAAAATAAAAAGAATCTTATCCACGATTGGCGTGCTCCTATTTCTACAATGTTTTATGACTTTGATTTCGGTAAGGCATTTTATGAATCGCCAAGTGGAAGGATTGATGGTGAAATTGAGTTCAAGCGCCAGTTTAGAATCCGCAACTCCATTATGGAGTTTATGATTCAGAATAGCATAAATATTGATGATGAAGTTCTTCAAAAGGAGTTGAGTTCAACTTCTGATGAGCGAATGAAAAACATTGTTGCTACTATCCAGCGAGAGCAAAATGCCATCATCCGTGATGAAGAGTCGCACAATCTTATTATCCAAGGTGTCGCTGGTTCGGGTAAGACCTCAATTGCACTTCACCGTGTGGCTTACATATTGTATAGATTCAAAGGACAGATCACTTCGGACGATATCTTGATCATTTCACCTAATAAGGTTTTTGCCGACTATATATCTAATGTGTTGCCGGAATTGGGAGAGGAGACGATCAAGGAGTGCGGAATGGAGGAACTTCTTTCTGATATGTTGGAAGGAAAAGTGAAATTCCAGACGTTCTTTGAGCAAGTAAATGATTTGCTTGAAAATAAGAATGCTGCGACTATTGAGCGCACAAAGTTCAAGGCAACATTTGAATTTGTCCAACTGTTGGATAAATATCTTGTGCATCTTGAGAATACTTGTTTCCAACCTGAAGATATCGTTGTCGGCATAATCCCTGTTGCAAAAGAGTGGATATTGGAAAAATTCCATTCGCATGACAGGCTTCCGATCCGTCAGCGTTTGGATATGATTGCCAATGACATCAGGAATGAATTTAAAATCTCATTCCGTCGAGTTCTGACAACAGAGGAGATGAGGAAGATACGAGCCGATTTGAAGAAAATGCTTAAATTAGGTTCGGATGCAGCTGTCTACAAAGAGATGTTTGAGTGGCTAGGCAAGCCCGAGTATTTGAAGAAGACAAAAGATAAGAAGATGGAGTATGCTGACGTCGCCCCTCTGATTTATCTGAAGATTTCGCTTGAGGGAGTCAAGACCAAAAGCAAAGTCAAGCATTTGTTGGTTGATGAAATGCAGGATTATTCTCCTGTACAGTATCGTTTGTTATCCAAGATATTCCCCTGCAAGAAAACTATCCTTGGTGATGCGGCGCAGAATGTGAATCCGTATAGCTCGACTACGGCTGACGATATCCGAAAGGCATTGTATAAGGCAGAGATTATGAAGCTCAATAAGAGTTATCGTTCCGGATATGAAATTACTGAATTGGCAAAGAGCATTTCCGGAAATTCTGAGCTTGAAGTTGTTGAACGTCATACGGAAAAGCCTCAATTGATAGAAGTCCCTACGAAAGAAGAAGAAAACAAGTTGATGCAAAAGATGATATCCGATGCAGATGTGAACAATCCGACGTCGACGGCATACATATTTAAAATAGAAAAAGACGCTATTGCATTTTTTGATACATTGGGAGAGTTGCAGAAAAGAGCAACGTTGCTTGTTAGTGGATGCCAGGCATTTACGAATGGAATAGTTGTTACGACTTCGCACATGGCAAAGGGACTTGAATTTGATGAAGTTGTGATACCTAATGCAACAGAGGGCAACTATAAAGACGAAATGGATAAAAGTTTGCTATATATTGCATGTACTCGAGCAATGCATAGTCTGAGATTGATTTGTCATGAAAATATGACACATTTTATCAACAATCAGTTGTGCGAAATCAAAAAATATGAATAGATATGTTGAATAATAGAAAATAAGTTGTAATTTTGTACCGATATTACTATATATAATGTCTAACGACTAATTGTATAACTAAACAAAATGAGTGAATTAACTAAGAACGTAGCTCCTATGGAGGATTTCGACTGGGAAGGCTACAAGAATGGCGAGAGCTTGTCAGCTGCAACTCGTCAGGAGCAAGAGTCAAAGTACGACCAGACTCTTAACTCTATCAAGGACAACGAGGTTGTTATTGGTAAAGTAATCTCTTTGAACAAGAGAGAGGTCGTAGTGAACGTAGGTGGAAAGTCAGATGGTATCGTTTCTACTAACGAATTCCGTTACAATCCAGATTTGAAGATTGGTGACGAGGTAGAGGTTTACATTGAAAACCAGGAGGACAAGAAAGGACAGTTGAATCTTTCTCACCGCAAGGCACGTGCAGCACGTTCATGGGATCGTGTTAACGAGGCATTGGAGAAGGACGAAATTATCAAGGGATATATCAAGTGCAGAACTAAGGGTGGTATGATCGTTGACGTATTCGGCATCGAGGCATTCTTGCCAGGTTCTCAGATTGACGTTAAGCCTATCCGCGATTACGATGTATTCGTTGGAAAGACTATGGAATTCAAGGTTGTTAAGATCAACCACGAGTTCAAGAATGTAGTAGTTTCTCACAAGGCTCTTATCGAGGCTGAGCTTGAGCAGCAGAAGTCTCAGATCATCTCTAAGTTGGAGAAGGGTCAGGTTCTTGAGGGAACAGTTAAGAACATCACATCATACGGTGTATTCATCGATCTTGGTGGCGTAGATGGTCTTATCCACATTACAGACCTTTCATGGGGTCGCGTAAACGATCCTAAGGAGGTTGTTGAGCTAGATCAGAAGATCAATGTTGTTATCCTTGACTTTGATAACGACAAGAAGAGAATCGCTCTAGGTTTGAAGCAGCTTACTCCTCATCCATGGGATGGCTTGAAGTCAGACTTGAAGGTTGGCGACAAGGTTCAGGGTAAGGTAGTCGTTATGACTGATTACGGTGCATTCGTAGAGATCGCTCCAGGTGTTGAGGGTCTAATCCACGTATCAGAGATGTCATGGAGCCAGCACTTGAGAAGCGCACAGGATTTCTTGTCAGTAGGTGATACAGTTGAGGCTGTAGTATTGACATTGGATCGTGAGCAGAGAAAGATGAGCTTGGGTGTTAAGCAGCTTAAGGCAGATCCTTGGGAGGCAATCGACACTAAGTACGCTGTAGGTACAAAGCACACAGCTAAGGTTCGTAACTTCACTAACTTCGGTGTATTTGTTGAGATCGAGGAGGGAGTTGATGGTTTGATCCACATCTCTGACCTATCTTGGACAAAGAAGGTAAAGCACCCATCAGAGTTCACAACTATCGGTGCAGATATCGAGGTTCAGGTATTGGAGATCGACAAGGAGAACCGTCGTTTGAGCCTAGGTCACAAGCAGCTTGAGGATAATCCTTGGGATGTATTTGAGACAATCTTCACAGAGGGTTCAGTACACGAGGGTACAATCACAGAGATCGTAGACAAGGGTGCAATCGTTATGTTGCCTTACGGTGTTGAAGGTTTCTGCACTCCTAAGCACTTGACTAAGGAGGATGGTTCAGTAGCTAAGGTTGAGGAGAAGCTTCAGTTCAAGGTTCTTGAGTTCAACAAGGAGTCTAAGAGAATCATCGTTTCTCACAGCAGAACATTCGAGGATGGTGCTGCAGAAGAGAAGAAGGATTTCAAGAAGAAAAAAACTTCTAAGAAAAATGAAACAGTAGCTGCAACTACTTTGGAGAAGACAACTCTTGGTGATATCGAGCAGTTGGCTGCTTTGAAGAATCAGCTTGGAAAGTAAATAATGTCTAATTTTAACTTATAAAAAATGTCAAAGAAATTTTTAGCTTTAGCAGCAGCAGCAACACTTGCTGGTAATGCTTTCGCTCAGGAAGAGGCAACTGCAGATTCATCTGCAGCAAAGGGAATCTGCCACTGGTCTGCCGGTCTTAAGGGTGGTGTCAATTATTTGCGTTGGGCTCCAATTGCTGAGTTTGACCGTACTCTTAAAGGTACAATCAATGGTCAGTTCGGTGTGTTTACAGAGGCTACATTCAACCCTCGTTGGGGTCTTGGCTTGCAGTACATGTATGCAATGAACAATCAGGAGACTTACGATGCAGTTAACCACGACATCATTCTTCACTCTTCATTCAATTTGTCAAATATCGTTGCTCCATATAGAAGCATGGGATTGCAGAAGCTTAACGTTTATGTAAATCCAGGTCTTGTTGGAACAATCGGTGTTTGGGAGAACTCTACACTAATTGAGGATGACAGCAAGTTCGTACTTGGTGTATACGGTGCTGGTCAGATTGAGTATAACGTAAGTAAGTACTTTGCTATTGGTTTGGAGGGAACTACAATGTACCGTTTGCGTCAGTGTTACCCTGCTGGTGGTCACCTAACTTTCGGTGCTAACCTTGAGGTACGTTACAAGTTCGGTGGTGATCGTAATGTCCGTAACATTGCTTGGGTAGACTACGCTCCTAAGTGTGATGTTCCTGATTTGACTCCAATTCTTGAGGAGCAGAAGCGTCAGTGTGAGGAGCTTACTGCAAAGCTTGAGGAGCAGATCGTTAACCAGAACGTTGCTATCAACAAGCTACAGCAGCAGATCAAGTTCACTCAGGACTCTCTAGATTCTCATATCAGAGCTACTCGTGAGCCAGTTCGTTACGTTCCAACTAAGGAGGAGGACGAGATCATCAAGACTGCATTCGCTCAGCTTGAGTTTGAGTCAGCAAAGGCTATCATCAAGCAGTCTTCTTACTCTTCTCTAGACGGTCTTGCTATGTTGCTTAAGTCTCACCCAGAGTGGTCTGTAACTCTTAAGGGTTACACTGATAACTCAGGTAACGCAGCTAAGAACCTTCAGTTGTCTAAGGATCGTGCAGCTTCAGTTAAGAACTACTTGATCAACAAGGGAGTTTCTGCTGCTAACATCCAGTCTCAGGGTTACGGTTCAGCTAACCCAGTTGCTTCTAACTCTACACTTGCAGGTCGTGCTAAGAACCGTCGTGTAGAAATCGAGCTTTTCTCTAAGTAAGAATAAGTTTGAAGTTATACTAATAGGAGGCACATCGTTAAGGTGTGCCTCTTTTTTTTAGGTTTAGATGGAAGATAATTCACTTAAAATATTAGGTTCTTGTGCAGCATTGCCATCACTTAAGATGAACCAATCCTCTTATGCTTTGGAAATGAATTCAAAGACGTTTCTAATTGACTGTGGAGAGAATACACAACAGGCTTTGCGTCACTATTGTGTCAACCATTCTAGAATGAATCATATTTTCATTTCTCATCTTCATGGTGACCATTGCTTTGGATTGATAGGCCTTATCTCTACACTTGACCTTCTTGGAAGAAGAAATGATATAACGATACATTCTCATAAAGGGTTGGAAGAAGCTTTGCGTCCACAACTCGACTTTTTTTGCAATTATCTTCATTTTGAGGTGAAGTTTGAAACTTTTTCTCCTTTTTCAAGTGATGTAATATATGAAAATGATAAGATGGAAGTTGTTTCTATTCCATTGAAACATTCTATTCCGACATCTGGTTTTCTCTTCCGAGAAAGACCTCACCGTAGACATCTGAAGGCTGATAAGGCTAAATTCTATAATATTCCAATTGAACAGTACAAATATATCCTTTCTGGTAAAGATTATGTGACCCCGGATGGAACGATTGTGCCTAACAGCGTTTTGACTTTGCCTCCGTCGCCACAGAAGAGTTTTGCATATCTTTCTGATACTGCATATACAGAAAAGGTGATACCGATTATTAAGGACGTTGATCTATTGTTTCACGAAGCAACCTTTCTAGAAAAGGATAAGGCTCGTGCAAAACAGACATCTCACTCTACTGCTTCAGATGCTGCAAGAATAGCTTTGCTTGCTGGTGCAAAAAAACTTGTTATCGGTCACTTTTCTGCTAGATATAGAGATAGAAAATCATTTTTAGAGGAGGCAAAACCAATATTTGAGAATACTTTTTTAGGCAACGATGGTAATGAATTTACCTTTTAAGAAATTTTGCATATACATAAAAATCATATAATTTTGTAAGCATTAAACGATAATTAAATTATGGGCATAAAGAGAACTAAAATAGTAGACGCCTTAGGGTTGACAAACTATGGATCTGAGATAAACGTTAAAGGTTGGGTTCGTACAAAGCGTGGTAACAAGAATGTAAGCTTCATCGCTTTGAATGACGGTTCGACTATCAAAAATATTCAGCTAGTTGTAGATGCTGGCGCTATCGACGAAAATATCTTGAAAGATATTACTACAGGTGCGTGTATTAGCTGTATCGGTACTTTAGTTGAGTCGCAGGGTGCTGGCCAGACAGTTGAGATTCTTGCAAAGAGCATCGAGATCTATGGTAAGGCTGACGTGAATGAATACCCATTGCAGAAGAAGGGTTGTTCGATGGAGTTCTTGCGTGAAATTGCTCACCTTCGTCCTCGTACAAATACTTTCGGTGCTGTATTCCGTATCCGTCACAACATGGCGATCGCTATTCACAAGTTCTTCCACGATAAGGGATTCTTCTATTTCCACACTCCTATCATCACAGCTTCTGACTGTGAGGGTGCTGGTCAGATGTTCCAGGTTACTACAAAGAATCTTTACGATTTGAAGAAAGACGAGAATGGTAGCATCATTTACGATGATGATTTCTTCGGTAAAATGGCCAGCTTGACTGTGTCAGGTCAGCTTGAGGGTGAGCTTGCTGCTACTGCTCTTGGTTCTATCTATACTTTCGGCCCTACATTCCGTGCTGAAAACTCAAACACTCCACGTCACTTGGCTGAGTTCTGGATGATTGAGCCAGAGGTTGCATTCAACGATCTTTACGACAACATGGATTTGGCTGAGGAGTTCATCAAATACTGTGTACAGTGGGCTTTGGACAACTGTAAGGATGATATCGCATTCTTGAACCAAATGATCGATAAGGGATTGATCGAGAGATTGGAGAGTGTGTTGAAGGCTCCATTTACTCGTCTTCCATATACTGAGGGTATTAAGATCCTTGAAGAGGCTATCGCTAAAGGTAAGAAGTTTGAGTTCCCTGTATATTGGGGTTGCGATCTTGCTTCTGAGCATGAACGTTACTTGGTTGAGGAGCACTTCAAGAACCCGGTTATCTTGACTGACTATCCAAAGGAGATCAAGGCATTCTATATGAAGCAGAATGAGGATGGCAAGACAGTTCGCGCAATGGACGTGCTATTCCCTACTATCGGTGAAATCATCGGAGGTTCAGAGCGTGAGGCTGACTATGATAAGTTGCTTGCAAGAATCAATGAGCTAAATATCCCAATGAAGGATATGTGGTGGTATCTTGATACTCGTAAGTTCGGCTCTTGCCCTCACTCAGGTTTCGGCCTTGGATTCGAGCGTTTGTTGCTATTTGTAACTGGTATGACAAACATCCGCGACGTGATTCCTTTCCCAAGAACTCCACGTTCCGCAGAATTCTAAAAAATGGTATAGCCTGCAATTCAGATTTCTGTGTTGCAGGTTTTTTATTTTTACAAGCTATGAAGATCAAACAGATTGTTTTGTCGTTCGCTGCAACGTTAGGAATGGTATCGTGTATGGATGTTCCTGCCGACTACTATACTCAGTTGAATGACGTTTTCAATGGAGTTGTGGTTTCTACAACAAAGATTGATGCGAAAATTCAGTCGAACGATACAACTGGTGTCGCTGACATGGTAGCGAATATGAAGGTGGTTAAGAATGCATTGATCGTTGTCGGACCTTTCCGTCAGGATTCGTCATTGATAAATCCGATTGTTGATTTTGTGGATTTGTATTCCGACAATTTTATGAACGGCTCTTTCGATAGATTTGCACAGTTGGCAACTGCAGATTCTTTGGTAGAAGAGCAGGCTGTTGAACTTGAACTTATCAAGTCTAGTTTTACTACTAAAGCTCAGGAGTCGTTGATAAATGCTATGAATGCCCATAAAGATTTTCAGGTAAAATATGAATTAATGAACGGCCACATGGTCGCAGAATAAATATGAAAGATATGAGAGAACTAATTGATATCATAACAGAAAGAAGAAGTACTCGTAAGTTTACAGACCAGCCTATCGAGCAGGAAAAGCTAGATTTGATTTTGAAGGCTGCTTTGATGGCTCCATCGTCAAAGAGATGTACTCCTTGGCATTTTGTAGTTGTAGAGGATAAGAATGACCTTCAGGTTATCTCTGAATCTCGTCAGATGGGTAGTGCTTTCGTCTCTGGTGCAAAGATGGCAATCATTGTGCTTGCAGAGGAGGAAAAGAGCGACGTGTGGGTTGAGGATGCTTCAATTGCAGCTTCTTATATCCAGCTTATGGCAGAAAGTCTAGGTATTGGGTCTTGTTGGGTACAGGTAAGAAATAGAATGAATAACGACGGTGAGACTACTGAAAATGTTTTGAAGTCGTTGTTGAATATTCCTGACGGTTTGCGTGCTGAGTGTATTATCGCTCTTGGTCACAAGGGAGAGGAGAAGGCTCCGTTTGATCAGTCAAAATTAAAATTGGATCGTATCCACAAGGGCAAGTTCTAACAAGTAGACTAGTTTCTGATGAAAATCGTTTTTCTCGGAAGTGGAAATGTTGCGACACATCTCTCGCAGGCGTTGAATCGTTCTGCGTTGAATGAGGTTGTTCAGGTGTATAGCCCTACAGCTGAAAATGCAAAATCGCTTGCAGAGAAATTGTCGTGTGGCTATTGTTCTGATATCAAAGATGTCGACGTGAATGCCGACATCTATGTATGCAGCGTTAAAGATTCGGCTCAGCTTGCGACCTGGCGTTCACTACGTGATCATATTGTGTCCTCCAGTAACGATGTCGCTGACAAGATTGTTGTGCATACTGCTGGTGCATTGGCAATGGATGGCGAGGATGGTTTGTCTAGCGTGTTCCCTAATTGTGGAGTCGTATATCCAGTGCAGAGCTTTTCAAAGCAGAGAGCAGTGGATTTGTCGCATACTCCATTTTTAATTGAGGCGACAATGCCGTCGACATTAGAGATACTTAGGGGGTTGGTGGCTACAGTGTCTGACAGATGTTATGACGCTACGACCAAGCAACGCAATGCTTTGCATCCGGCAGCAGTCTTTGCAAGCAATTTTGCAAACCACATGTACGCGATAGCTAACAAACTGATGGAGAAAAACGGTTTGCCATTTGAAATCCTTGTCCCTTTGATTCAGGAAACTGCCCAAAAGGTGATGGAGATGAATCCAGTCGCAGCACAGACAGGTCCTGCAGTGAGAAGTGATGAGGCCGTGATGAACAAACAGGAAAAAGGACTTATGGCTGATGGGAATGATGTTGAATTAGAGATTTATCGTCTTGTCAGCCAAAACATACAAAAATATAGAGATGAATTTCAAAGAGAATCTTGATAAAATCAAAGCGTTCGTTTTTGATGTCGACGGAGTGTTGTCTGCCAATACTGTTCCGCTTCATCCTAATGGTGAGCCTATGCGTATGGTGAACATTAAGGACGGTTATGCAATGCAGTATGCAGTGAAGAAAGGCTATACTCTTGCTATTATCACAGGCGGTAAGACAGAGGCTGTGAAAAAGAGATTTTTAGGCTTGGGCATCAAGGATGTTTATATGGCGTCTGCAGTGAAAATCAAGGACTTCCACGATTTTCTTGAGAATAATAATCTGTCTGCAGCCGAGGTGATGTATATGGGCGACGACATACCTGATTATGAGGTGATGAAGGAGTGTGGCTTCCCATGTTGTCCAGCCGATGCCTCGCCAGAGATTAAGGCGATCAGTTGTTATGTCTCTTCTAAAAAGGCAGGCGAAGGATGTGGTAGAGATGTGATTGAGCAAGTCATGAAGGCTCAGGGTAAATGGATGGATGATAAAGCCGCATTTGGCTGGTAATAAATTGATTATGGAATTATTTACGAATATCACTCTACTTTTGGTAGGGTTTGTGGTTTTGATCAAAGGCGCTGATTTTTTTGTCGACGGAGCTTCTAGTTTAGCTAAGAAATTTAATATTCCGGCTTTCATTGTTGGGTTGACAATCTGTGCAATGGGTACGAGTGCTCCGGAGTTGGCGGTAAGCATCACGGCTGCTACATCAGGATCCAATTCATTAGCTATCGGTAATGTGCTGGGATCAAACTTTTTCAATTTGATGGTTGTCCTTGGAGTTTGTGCGGCAATCAAACCAATTGCAGTAACTAAGACATTGCTTCGTCGTGATTATCCTGTGTCTATTGCAGGAATTCTGTTGTTGTCTGTATTTTTGATGTCTGATGCTGATGTCAGTAGAGTAGAGGCAGGTATTTTTGTCACTTTGCTTATCGGATATATTGTTTGGGCGATCATTGAGACAAAGAAGGAACAAGAGAATGATCCTGAATTAGAGGAAGCTGAGGAAGAGGATCTTCCTGTATGGAAGGTAATTGTGTACATAATTGGAGGTGCAGTAGCGATTGTTGTTGGTGGAGATTTGGTTGTTAATGCGGCAAAGTTTATTGGAAACCTAGTAGGAATGAGTGAAAAGCTCATCGGTTTCACTATTTGTGCCATTGGAACTTCATTGCCTGAACTTGTCACTTCGATCACAGCATCAAAGAAAGGTAAGAATGATATGGCGATGGGAAATGTGATCGGATCAAACATTTTCAATGTGCTATGTATTTTGGGTATTTCAGGTTTGATTTCGCCGATTGAGATTGGAGAATCAAATCTTAATGCCACTTTGATAGATTGTGGAATTAACATGGGAGTGTGCATCCTTGCGTATGTATTCTGTATTACAGACAGAAAGGTTGTGAGAGGAGAAGGATTGATACTTGTAGGTATCTATCTTACATACATGCTTTACAATGTCATAAATGAGATCGGTTGATGAAGACTTTGACTAATATAATTAAATTCACTCGTTTGCCGCTTTTGATTTTGGTCGCGGCAATACAGCTTGTGACGCACTATTCGATTTTTGTGCCAATGATCAAACATGCAGACGGAGAGCCTCAGATGGGTACGCTTCCGTTGATTTTATGCGTTGTTGCAACTGTTTGCATTGCTTTGGGAGGATTCTTTGTGAATGATTATTTTGATGTCAAGATAGATAGAATCAACAGGCCTATCACGCGGTTGGTCGACTTGTTTGTGTCACGCGATACGATTTTCAGTTTGTACGTCGGTGTTACAGCAGTCGCTTTGGTGTGTGCATTGGTATTGAGCTATATTGCGTCGGCATTTGATTATTTCTTCATATTTGTGGCTGTTATCGGACTTTTATGGTTCTATTCGTCGAGCTATAAACGTACATGGGCTTTGGGTAGTTTGATGTTGGCTGTCGCTGTGGCGATGATTCCGATAATCATCTGTCTGTATGACAATTGGTTTGTTAATGCAGTTTACGGCATGATGCCTCAAACGTCTGCAATTCTTCTTAATGTCTTGAAGAAAGTGGCTGTATTCGGTGTGCTTTTGGCAGCATGGGTAGTCGTTGTCGACATTATCCGAGCCATGATTGAGGAGAAAGGCGAGCGCGAGATGGAGTGTCATTCGTTGCCGATTGTTTATGGTCATACAGTCGCAAAAACAGTATGCTATATTGTCGCGATTTTGGCTGTGTTTGGCTGTGGGAAAGTCGCTCTTGAGTCGACGGCATATCTCTCGTCGACAGCTATCAACTATTTCCTATTTACGATTGCTCCGTTAGCATTTGGCCTATTTTTTCACATGTATAAGAGCAAAATTCGTCTTGATTACATGATAGATTTAAGTATGATTTATGCTATCGTGTTTTTTATGATTGTTTTTGTCGCAATTTTGGGTTATTATTACGAATAAATTTGAATAAAAGATAGAATTGTTAATATATTCTTGCTGAAATATATAGAAATGTGACTTTTTTTATACAAATTTGCAGATATATTGGCAAAACGAAAATTATTGCAATGAAGAAATTAGTATTATTAATAGTTGGGTCCTTCTTGCTAACGATGGCATCGCATGCGAGAATCAAGCGAGTATGTAATGCTCCTGAGGTTAGTGCAGAGTATAGCACACTTGAGAATGCGCTAATGGACTGTGCCGCTGGCGACACAATTTATCTTGAGGCATCTAGTACAGAATACGGTCCTGGTGATGCTTACGGTTTTGACCCAATCAGAATCACAAAGCCAATAACAATCGTCGGCCCTGGATACCTATACAAGGAAAATAATGTTGTGAACTACGCTATGGGCGAGAGTTTCATCGCTAGTCCACTGCGTATCTATAGCAATAAGGTTACACTTTCCGGATTGGTTCTAAATAACGTAGAAATTTTCGGAAATGAGTGTACGATTGCGAAATGTCAAATTTTGGCAGGTTCACAGACTGCTGTTGAGGTTGCTGATACAGTAAACGGATGTATTCTTCGTCAGAATTTCATCGTAGGTAATATTCAGGGTAACGGTTTTCCTCAGAATGTCAATATCTCAAACAATATTATCTGTGGCGTTGTGAGCAGTATGGAAAGAGCCCGTATTGAGCGCAATACATTCGGTAAGTTCAACAGATTCGGTGGTGTATACAACCTAAGATTCTGTACATTGATCGAGAATGTGATGAACTACGACCTTAAGAAGTCAAGAACAAATACTTGCTCGTTCTTGAATAACTACAACGGCGACTATCGTCCGGAGATGACAAATCCAGATTTCTCAAGAGACTGCAATTATAAGATTAAGGAGACAAGTAAACTTTTTGACATGGCGTCTGATGGCGATCAAGTCGGAGCTTACGGTGGTGCAATGCCTTATGTGACAAGTGGTTTGCAGGATACACCTGTAATCGAGAGCTATGTTGCAGCAAACGAGGCTAACCAAAGCGTTGGTCTTGAGGTTACAATCAAATATAAATTGGAGAAATAATCATGAAAAAGATATTTGCATCTATATATGCCGTAGCAATTGCAATGTCTAGTGCATTTGCTGAAGTGATTACTACTGAGTATTTTTTTGACGAGGATCCTGGTTTTGGCAAGGGTTATAAGGCTGGTGTCACTACAAACGGCACTATCAAGTTCAAGGCTAAGGTTAGAAATCTGAATAACGGTTTCCATACTCTATACGTAAGAGGTAAGAACTATGATGGATGGTCGCATTGTGTGGCTATTCCTGTAACGATGTTCGAGAAGAGTTCTGAGATCGTCGGTTCTGAGTATTTCTTTGATGTTGATCCAGGTGAAGGTAAGGGTAAGTTTGTAGAGACTGCGGCAGATGCTACTGCAGCAATCGTAATCAACGAAAACGATTTGTCTAAGTTGCAGCCAGGTTTCCATGAGTTGTACTCAAGAGCATTGTCTAATAATAACACTTGGACATCTCCATTCAGCACTCCATACGTCTACCTTCCAATCGTTGGCCAGATGAAGCGTGCTGAGTTCTATATTGACAAGGACCCAGGAGAAGGTAACGGAAAGGCAGCTTCTTTCTTCGGTTCTAGCGTTGGTTTTCAGATCAACACTGGTTCAATGAGAGAAGGTAACCATACATTGTATATCCGTACTCAGGATCCAAGCGGTAATTGGAACGTGGATTATGGTATTCCTTTCACATTCAGCTATGCAACTGGAAATGTGCATTGGAGAGATAATGTATATCTATCGCCAAATCCAACAATGTTCAACTTTGATGTTAACATTGATGACAAGACAGGTTCTCGTGCCAACGTATCGATCGTGTCACGTTCTGGTAAGGTCGTAGCTGAGGCTATTCAGCAGTCAACACAGAGTGGTAAGATCAATATCAATGTTAAGGATCTTGCTCCTGGTGATTATCAGGTAATCGTTGAATGTGCCGGCGAAACTTCTGTTCGTCGCCTAGTTATCAAGCGATAGTTTTGCAGAAATGCATCACAATATAAAAGGTGGACTTCACGGTCTGCCTTTTTTGTTTTATATGCGGACAGCATGTCAAAAAGTTTGTATATTTGTGGTGATTTCATGAATATGTAAAGACATGCGATGCTTTGTCTCTGCATATAAAATGACTTTGATCAGTCGATTTAACTGGATAATTTATTGCCTATGTTTCGCAGAATTATTAATATGCTGTTGATGGTTTGTTTCTGTCAGACAATGTTTGCGGAAGACAGACTTCATGAGATCTTCGCTCAACTCAAAAGCGATACTTTGGCTGATGCCCAAAAGATTGCGATTAGCAAAAGTGCCGAGAAGATTTTGATTGACAGTTTGAAGAAAAATAAGACATTTGCTCCAACTTTTGACAACTATAAGGAGATGGGACGTGTGATGTCTGACGACAAAAAGGTCTGCATCTATTCGTGGGCTTTTCAACTTTCTGACAAAAGCTACTATTATGGAACTGTAGTCCAGACAAAACTTAGAAAGGGATCGCGTGTAGATGCTCTTACCATCAAAAAGTCTCCGTTTCTGCCGCAACCAACTGAACGAATCCAGCGTCACAATTGGTATGGAGCACTTTACTATAAGATTGCCCATGTGAAGTATCGTCGCGACAATTACTATGTCATGCTTGGTTGGGCTGGGTTGTCGTCGATTACTCATTACAAGTTGATTGAGGTCCTTCGTGTGGATGGATCGGGCAGAGCGTCGTTCGGAAAACAGGTTTTGAAGAAGAAAGGTCGACAGACATGGAGCCGTCACGTTTTCGAATTTAGCGCTGAGGGTAAAATGGCGTTGAATTATGATGATGCCGCTAAAATGATTGTATTCGATCATCTAGTGCCTGAAAGTATGATGTTTACGGATCTCCGTTCGTACTATGGCCCGGATTTCACTTATGACACTTACAATCTTCGTGAAGGAAAATGGTATTTCAACGATAATGTTGATGTAAGAAATAAAGACTAATGAGAAAAATAATTTTTAGTATCATCGCGTCGGCAGCTTTGACGGCGTGCGGAAATAAAGAGGAAAACAAAACATCAGATATGGAAATGGATTTCAAATATGACGTGGAGAAATTCTACGATCTTCAGATATTGCGTTATCAGGTGCCTGAATTCGAGTCGCTTTCTTTAAATCAGAAATTGCTAATCTATCATCTTTCGCTTGCTGCGGAGGAGGGACGCGATATCCTTTTTGATCAGAACTGCAAATTCAATTTGCCTATACGTCGCATTTTGGAGACAATCTACACTGAAAAGGTCGGTGCAGAAAATGCGTCGGAGTTTGCTGCACTGGAGAAATATTTGAAGCGAGTATGGTTTTCTAATGGTATTCACCATCATTATTCTTGCGACAAATTCTTGCCTGATTTCTCAAAAGATTTCTTCAATTCTTGCCTTGATAAGTTGGATGAAAATAAGTTGACGGGGTTGCTTGCAAATGTCGCAGGTGATAGACTATCAGAAAAAAAGGCACTGCTTGTCGACGTGATGTTCGACCCTGCTCTTTATGCAAAACGAGTTAACCAGGCTGACGGTCAGGACTTGATTGCTACATCGGCTAACCATTATTACGATGGCGTTACTCAGGCGGAAGTGGAGAAGTTCTACGATGCTATGCGTGATGCTACAGATAAGTCGCCAATCTCATACGGATTGAATTCATTGCTTACGAAGGATGAGGCTGGCAAGCTAGTGGAGAAGGTCTGGAAGTCTGGCGGAATGTATGGCAAGGTCATCGATAAGATCGTCGGGCATTTGAAGGATGCTCTTCCTTATGCTGAGAATGATAAGCAGAAGAGGGTGATTGAACTTTTGATCGAGTTCTATAATACTGGCGATTTGAAGAAATTCGATGAGTACAGCATTGCTTGGGTGGCTGATTCTACATCGAAGATTGATTTCGTCAACGGTTTCATCGAGACATACGGAGATCCACTTGGCTTGAAAGCAAGTTGGGAGTCGATTGTGAACTTCAAGAATGAGCAGGCGACAAAGCGAACTGAAGTGTTGAGTGAGAATGCACAGTGGTTTGAAGACAACTCTCCAGTTGACAAGAGATTTAAGAAGAAAGAGTGCAAGGGAGTTACTGCAAAGGTTATCACTACTGCAATATTGGCTGGCGACTGTTATCCAGCTACACCAATCGGAATAAATCTTCCTAATGCTAACTGGATTCGTGAAACATACGGATCAAAGTCGGTTACAATCGAAAACATCACTTATGCTTACGATCAGGCCGCTAAGGGCAACGGATTCAAAGAGGAATTCGTGGATTCAGATGCCGACAGAGAGATGATTGAAAAGTATGGCTACATTACAGATAATATCCATACAGATTTGCACGAGTGTCTAGGTCATGGTAGCGGACAGTTGTTGCCCGGCGTTAGCCAGGATGCATTGAAAGCATACGGAGCAACAATAGAGGAGGCTAGAGCCGATCTGTTCGGACTTTACTATGCCGCCGATGCAAAGATGGTAGAGTTGGGATTGTTACCGTCGGCAGATGCTTATAAGGCAGAATACTACACTTATTTGATGAACGGCTTGATGACACAGCTTGTACGCATCAACCTTGGCGACCAGATAGAGGAGGCACACATGCGCAACCGTGCGTTGATTGCACATTGGGTTTACGAGAAGGGAGCTGCGGATAAGGTAGTGGAGCTGGAGAAGCGAGGAGGCAAGACATACGTCAAGATCAACGACTATGACAAGTTGAGAGGCTTGTTTGGCAACCTTCTTGCGGAGATCCAGCGAATCAAGTCGGAAGGAGATTTCGATGAGGCAAGAAAGTTGGTTGAGAATTATGCAGTAAATATTGATCCGGAACTACACAAGGAGATCAAAGATAGATATGCCAAGTTGAATATCTCCCCATACAAAGGTTTTGTAAATCCTACATACGAGTTGATTGAGAAGGATGGTCAGCCTGTCGACGTGAAGGTCGACTACAAGGAAGGCTATGCAGAG
Source organism: Paludibacteraceae bacterium (assembly GCA_045629285.1). Classification (GTDB taxonomy): domain Bacteria; phylum Bacteroidota; class Bacteroidia; order Bacteroidales; family Paludibacteraceae; genus UBA1723. The sequence continues at coordinate 25,879 of JAZQQY010000036.1, forward strand.
CAGATGTTGCGTTACTCAAAATGCAACAGTAATGTAGACTAATCTGCTGTGTGGAAGGGCAATGTCGAGATATGATAATTTATGTCTGCTTGATTTTCGCATTTTTGTGGTTGATTGTTAAAAAAACTTTGCAGAAAATGAGCAATAAAGCAAATAATTCATTATTTTTGCTCGGTACTTTGTATAAAGGATAGAATATTAACGAAATTTATTAAATAGAAATGGAAGTAAAAAAATCCGCTAGCGCGAGCCTAGAGAATAAGTCGCATGACTTTCTTTTGATGGGACTCGTTGTTGCTTTGGGCTTCCTTTTTATCATCTTCGAATGGACAACAACAGACGTTAAGAAGATTGATACAAGCGATGCTCAGGCCATCTTTGAAGAGGAGGAGATGATGGAGGTGACTGTCCAGAAAGACGTTCCGCCGCCACCACCTGCAGCTGCAGCTCCACCGCCAGTAGTCGCACCAGAGATCAAGGTGGTAGAGAACACAGTAGAGACTAAGGAAATTGAATTGGCATCTTCTGAGGAAACTGGTGAGGCTGTCAAGGAAATGGCTCCAGTAGATAATGGTCCAGAAGAGGTTGAAGAGGAGGAAATCTTCATGCGTGTAGAGAAGGCTCCTTCATTCCCAGGTGGACAGAAGGCGATGATGGAGTATTTGATGAAGAACATCAAGTATCCAGCAGCTTGTCAGGAGTCAGGTATTCAGGGTCGTGTTATCGTATCATTCGTTGTTAACAAGGACGGTACAATCCAGAATGTAGAGGTTATCCGTGGTGTACACGAGAAACTTGATGCTGAGGCTGTACGTGTGGTTAAGTCTATGCCAGCATGGTCTCCAGGTGAGCAGCAGGGTAGAAAGGTACGTTCGAAGTTCCAGTTGCCTGTATTCTTCCGTCTTGCAAGTTAATTATATTAGACAAGATAAAAAAAGAGCGATGAGAAGTCATCGCTCTTTTTTTGTTTATGAGGTTTACTTTAAGAGATCACATAAAACACATACGAGACCGTGGAAACGGTCAGGTTCAAGATATTATCTCGTTGCCGACACCACGAAAAAATGCAAGCATATTTCTCATGGAATCGGATTTTTTGACGTAAAATCGTATGGTGTTGGAAACGAATATTTTTGTTGCCATCAGTCAAAAAATGGGAAGAGCGTAAATTTTATCACATAAGAGCGTAAATTAATATGTTTGTGGACATAATTTCACTCAAAATCAGCATTTTAGTGTAACAATGTATTGTTTCTTGTCCTACTTTAGCTCCCAGAGATTAGGACGACAAAGTTCAAATCACTATTAGAAAAATCAAACAACAGTATTAACCTTTTAAATGTTACTGCTATGGAAATCAAAAAAACTTCAAGCGCTAGTCTTGAAAACAAATCGTTCGAGTTCCTATTGATGGGCCTAGTTGTCGCATTGGGATTCTTATTTATTGTATTTGAGTGGTCTTCGACTTCGGTTACAAAGCGCGAAGTTGCTCCATCCACTATAGATAACTATGTAGAGACAATTGTCCCTATTACAATACAGAAACCGGAAACTCCTCCTGCACCAGCAGAGAGAATGTCTCCAAGAACACTTCCTACAATTATCAAAACAACTACGGCGGCTGTTCCTGATTATGATTTTGTGATTCCTGATGAGGATGATCCAGTAGCTCCGTTGGTAATCGATGAACTTCCGATTGATGTTGTAGATGAGGATCCTGTCGTAGATCGTGCAGAGGTTCAGCCTGCATATCCTGGTGGACCTAAGGCAATGATGGAGTTTTTGATGAAGCATATCAAATATCCGGCAGCTTGTCAGGAGATGGGAATCCAGGGTCGTGTATTCGTACAATTCGTTGTCAACACTGATGGCTCAATCTGCAATGTCACAGTGCTTAAGCCAGTAGATGAAAGATTGGATGCTGAGGCTGTCCGCGTAGTTTCAAGCATGCAAAACTGGACTCCCGGAAAGATGGGAGGCAAGGCAGTTAGATGCAAGTTTACATTGCCTGTAAGTTTCGTAATGAAATAAAGTTTATAAATACGTTTAATGAAATTGAGAGACGCGAGATTATCGCGTCTCTTTTTTATTCTCCATTTCACACTTATGATTCATCATTTCACATTTATTTATAATTTTGCACTTTGCATTTAGCATTTAGCATTTAGACTAATGGCAGTAGTAGAGAAGAAAAAACTGGAGTGGGCTCAAGGTTTGAGAGGTATAGGAGCACTTTTGGTGGTGTTCTGTCATCTGTGGCTCGCTATCCAAGAAGTTTACGGAGTAGAAAACTCCTTTTGTAGTTTTATGACTGTTGATGTGCTTGACGCTGGAAAGATCGGTGTGAGCATATTCTTTTTCCTTTGCGGATATTTCGTGGTTAGTGTGAAGAAGAAGTCTCCTAAAGATTTCTGGTGGGGTAGAATAAAACGTCTTTATCCTACATATTGGTTTTCTATAATTTGTGCAATCTTCTTTCTGGCAAGTTCATATTCATTTGCGGCGACTCATATTCTGAAGGACGATTTTTCATGGAAGGCTATCGCAGCCAATTTCACTATGCTTCAGATGTTCTTCCGTCAGCAGGATATCCTCGGTTGCTATTGGACTTTGCCGATTGAATTGATGATCTGTGGAATGTTCACTATATTCAGAAAGAAGCTTGATGACGAGAAGGCGGTCACTGGACTATTCATCGCTACCGTCGTCGCCACAATCCTGATGGCGGCTGCTCGTGGCTATGCGCAAATCAAGTTGCCAGTAGCTCTTCCTTTGCTTGCCATCACATCGTTGCTTGGCTATTTTACAAGAATGAGCGACGATGGAGTATTCTCGAAAAAGACACAATGGCGTCTTTATGCGACTTTCATAATTGCGTTGATTCCAATCACTGTGATGGCTTACAATTTTGCGACTGAACATCAGGAGACATGGTATCGTTACTTCTTTACATACTGTGTAGGCACTATTCTATTTGTGATCTTTAATGTCACAGGTAAGTCGTTGAAAGCTCTTTCTGTAGTAGGAAACTATAGTTATTCTATATACTTGCTTCACGCTGTCGGATTCAACTATGCTTTGATTCTTTTCAAGGATCAGTTGAGCGCTCCGGTGATGACGATTGTCTGCTTGCTTATGATTGTCGTGTTCAGTGTTTTTGCATATCAATGTGTTGAGAAAAGGATAAAATAATGGGAAATAAAGCATTCCGTTCGTTCGTCGACTTTATGACGAAACATACTTCGGCATTCATCATTTTGATTGCCATCATCACTATTTTCGTGCCGGATTTGTTCACTTGGGTTCACGGTTTGACTCAAACTTTGATTCTTGGATTCATCATGTTGACGATGGGATTGACACTGTCGTTGAATGATTTCAGGATTCTTCTTTCGCGTCCTGTGGATATATTGATCGGAACATACGCACAGTTTACAGTTATGCCTTTGGTGGCATACACTCTTTGCAAACTCTATGGTTTGGATAATCAGCTTGCGATTGGAATTATTCTTGTGGGATGTTGTCCGGGAGGAGTGTCGTCGAATATCATGAGTTATCTCTGCAAGGGCGACGTCGCTTTTTCAGTCGGTATGACAACGGTATCGACTTTATTGGCTCCTGTCGCCACACCATTCCTTGTGCTTATGCTGGCAGGAGAGAGAGTCGACGTGGATGCTCCGAGCATGTTCTTGAATATTCTCTACGTTACAATCCTGCCAGTTGCGATCGGTTTTGCTGTCAACCATTTCTACGGAGGAAATGAGAAGTTTGAGGAGACAAAGAAAGCGATGCCCGTATTCTCAGTTTTTGGTTTGGCTTGTATCGTAGGAGGCGTGATTTCAGCCGTACATCCGCACATTGTCAACGGCGGATTGGAATTATTGGCGTTGACATTCGCAGTAGTGTTCAGCCACAACACATTAGGATATATACTTGGTTATAGCATCGGCACACTATTCAAATTCTCCAAGGCAAAGAAACGTACTGTCTCAATCGAGGTAGGAATGCAGAACGCAGGACTTGCCACAGTATTGTCGTCGACATTCTTCATGGCTACAAATCCGTTAAGTATTGTTCCTTGTGCCATCTCTTGCGCTTGGCATTCAATTTCAGGAACGATTTTGGCTAATTTGTTTGCGAGAAGAGATGAGGGAAAGTCAAATGAAGCAGTGGTCCCACGTGCGAATGATATCTAAAGCCCAATATTATGTCATATATCAAAAGATATCTCCTCGAATTTTTAGGTGATGTAATAGGAGAACTTTTAGGTTGTCTTATTGCCGTTGGAATAATTGCTTTGTGCGTGTGGCTATATCATTTGATTGTAGAATAACGTTTGCCGTGCCTCTCTCATTTCCCCATATACACCGTTTGCGATGGGAATGCAAAGTTCAAACCTGCTTCGTTGAATTGTCGAAGTATCGCCATATTCACGTCGTTCTGCACCTGTAGCTTGTCAACATCAACCTGAATATCTTTGCCGTTTTTGTTGATAGTCTTTTTATGGTTGATGTAGTAGATGAAACGGATGCCAAGAGAAAAGTCGCCAAATGAAAGGAAGTACGTTTCCGGTTTAGTCGCATCCGGAGTCTCTTTTACAATCTCCTTCAATATCTTTTGAGCCTCCTCCATTTTCTCTGGTGGAGTGTCGTAAGTCAATCCCAACTCAAGAATGATTTTCTTTGCTGGAGCTCTTGAGATGTTTTCGATGATGCTGTTTGTCACCTGAGAGTTTGGAATCACGATTTCTGTCTTGTCGTAAGTCTTAAGGCGGAACGAACGCATACCAATTTCACATACGGTTCCTGCATAACCGTTGATGCTGATTCTGTCGCCAGCCTTGAAAGGGTGGTCGGTGAAAATTGTGAATCCTCCGAAGAAATTGGATACGGAATCCTGAGCAGCCATGGCAAGAGCCAAACCTCCGATTCCAAGTCCGGCAATCATTGCCGTGATGTCATATCCTGCATTGTTGAGAGCCATGACTGTTCCTACACCCCAGATGAAAGTCGCTGCAGATTTACGAAGAATAGGATATACCTGTTTGTCCATGTCCTTTGAGTTTTGCATCTTCGGACGGATGTAAGTCTCCATCAGCGATATGGCAGTTCGTGCTATGAACCAAGTAGCGTTGATGATGACAAGGAATGTATAGATCTTGGACGACCATCCTGTTATGACCTCAGGTAATGTAAGCTCTTTCACGGCAAGGTAGCTGCCGAACAGCGCGATGGCAAACACGAATGGCTCCTCACACTTGTCAATCAAAATGTCGTCAAGCTGCGTTTTTGTTTTGCGTGTAAGTCGTTTTACGAATTTTCGGATGAACCAATAAGTCAATTTGGCAAGAGAGACTCCACCTGCCAGGTAGAGAATGGCCATCAGCCATTGGCTGAATGTATTGCCGTATATGGTTGTGTTCTGTATGAAATTATTCATCGTATGTAGTGTCGTCTTTTGTTTCTGCAAATGTACTTAAAAATTGGGAGATTTGCCCAATGAAATTCATACATGTAGGGACGTTTCGCGCAATGTCTCTACGATATCCACAATTTAAGGAAAATAGTTGTTGATAAGTTCTTATGCTGAAAAACACAATTTTTTGCAAAAAACGGCTGAAAAAAGAACATCCAATCCAAAAAAGAAGTAATTTTGTGGCAACAACAAAAACAACTAAAAAACAATGGAGAACAGACCTTTTAAAGTTTTCTCTGGTACGAACAGTAAGTATCTTGCAGAGGAGATTTGCGCACAACTTGGTTGTCCGCTTGGTAAGTGCAATGTACAGCACTTTGCTGACGGTGAATTTGGTGTAAGCTACGAAGAGAGTATTCGTGGCAACTATGTGTTTATCGTTCAGTCTACATTCCCAAATGCTGACAATTTGATGGAGCTTCTTCTTATGGTAGACGCTGCTAAGCGTGCTTCTGCTTATAAGATCGTTGCTGTAATCCCTTACTTCGGTTGGGCTCGTCAGGACAGAAAGGATAAGCCAAGAGTCGCTATCGGTGCTAAGCTAGTTGCTGATATGCTTGCTACTGCTGGTATCGATCGCCTTATCACTATGGACCTTCACGCAGATCAGATTCAAGGTTTCTTCAACATTCCAGTTGACCATCTATATGCATCTTCTATCTTCTTGCCTTACATCCAGAGCATGAAGCTTGAGGATCTTACTATCGCTTCTCCAGACGTCGGTGGTTCTAAGAGAGCTAACTCTTACGCTAAGTATCTTGGTGTGCCAATGGTACTTTGTCACAAGAGCCGTGAGAAGGCCAACGTTGTTAGCGAGATGACAATCATCGGTGATGTTAAGGGTAGAAACGTTATCATCCTTGACGATATGGTTGATACAGCTGGTACTCTAACTAAGGCTGCTGACCTTATGACTAACGGTGGAGCAAAGAGTGTTCGTGCTATCGTTTCACACCCTGTCATGAGTGATCCTGCTTCTACTCGTGTTATGGAATCAAGCTTGGAGGAGATCATTTTCACTAACTCTATTCCATTCACTAAGTCTTGCAAGAAGGCAAAGGCGTTGAGCGTAGCTCCATTGTTCGCCGACACAATCCGCCGCGTGCTTGACAACGAGTCTATCAGCGAGAACTACCTAGTATAATACTGAGTAATCGTTTTTGCAAAATATCTTTATGATATATAGGGACGCGAATTCATTTCCGCGTCCCTTTTTTAATAAATGACGCAGCATGAAAGTACTACTCATTACGCCACCGCTTACACAACTCAATACTCCGTATCCTGCTACTATGGTGCTTAAGGGGTTCTTAAATACTCTTGGACATCAGGTGGATCAGATGGATCTAGGTATTGAGCTCGTCGACCGCATCTATTGCCGAAATGGTTTGACTGCAATATTCGATTATAGTGCAAGAAAACCTAAGAATGAGGCGATGCAGTTTATCTTTGACGGTCGTGAGGATTATATCAACTGCGTCGACACGGTGATGCGATTCCTTCGTGGTAAGGAACAGACTATCGCCGGAAGAATTGCCAGCCACACGTTGTTGCCGGAAGGTCCTCGTTTTGAGAATCTGATCGACACTGAGATGGCATTCGGCCTTGCAGGAAAGAGCGATGAGGCTCGTTATCTTGCAACCAAATATATCGAGGATGTTGCCGACTATATCCGAGAGATGGTATCTCCTCATTTCGACCTTGTCCGTTATGCCGAACATCTTGGAAGTTACGCTCCTAAGTTTGATAAGGTTGAAAAGTCGCTCCAGGCTCCGTTGTATCTTACTGATGAGTGGATGCTTGAGTTGTTGGATGAAAAAATCAAAGCTTGCAATCCTCAGTTGATTGGACTTTCCATTCCATTCCCTGGATGTTTGTATGCGGCACTACGTTGTGCACAGTACATCAAAAAGAACTATCCCGAAATCATAGTGACTGCCGGTGGAGGCTATCCTAACACCGAACTCCGCCAGATCTCAGATGCCAGATTTTTCAATTATGTCGACTATATGACTCTCGACGACGGAGAAATGCCGTTGATGCGTCTTTACGACTATCTTGAAGGAAAAATCGGTGCAGATAAGTTGGTTAGAACTTATTATCTTGATTCCAATAAGAAGATTGTCTACAGCGGAAATGATCAGGAAAATGTGCGTTTTGCAGATACAGGTATCCCTGATTTCAGTGGATTGAAACTAGATCTATATATTTCTACGACTGAAGGAAGCAATCCGATGCATACTCTATGGCAGAGCGGACGTTGGAACAAGCTCGTGATGGCTCACGGTTGCTATTGGGCTAAGTGTGCTTTCTGCGACGTGACTCTTGATTATATCCGTCGTTATGATGCTCCGAGCGCATCGCTTGTGGTGGATCGTATGGCAAGCATTATGGCTCAGACGGATGAGAGTGGATTTCATTTCACAGATGAGGCTATGCCGCCAAGATTACTTAAAGAGGTGGCTCTTGAACTTAAGAAAAGAAAACTGACTGTCAGCTATTGGGGAAATATCCGTTTCGACAAAACCTATACTGCGGAATTGTGTGAACTACTTTCGGAGAGTGGTATGATTGCAGCCAGCGGAGGTTTGGAGGTTGCAAGTGACCGCCTGCTAAAACTGATGAATAAGGGAGTTACGATCGAGCAGACTACGTTGGCCTGCAAACATTTGACCGATGCTGGCATCATGGTCCACACCTACCTGATGTATGGCTTCCCTACGGAGACCTTCCAGGAGTGTATAGATGCACTTGAGGTTGTACGCCAACTCTTTGCCAATGGATTGGTTCACTCTGCATTCTGGCATCGTTATGCCATGACGGTGCATAGCCCAAGCGGACAGAATCCAAAAGATTTCGGAGTTACTAAAGTCAAGTGTGCAAAGAATCCGTTCTGCAATAATGAGATTCCGTTTGAAGAGGAGTTGGACTACGATAGTGAATTGATGGGTGAAGGACTTCGTTTTGCAACCTACAATTATATGCATGGCATCGGTTTTGAATTCCCGTTGAGCAGATGGTTCAAGATGAAGATTCCACGCACTACCGTCCCGTCGAATTTGATTGAAAAGATTATCAAAAAAGACAGATAAGACTTGTTTTGGTGGCGTAAAGCCTGGCAAAGTCCACATTTAGCGTCGAATAATTTGCAAATTCAAAAAAAAGCATTACTTTTGTACCCGGTTTTAAGACCGATGGTTCGCTAGCTCAGCTGGTAGAGCACATCCCTTTTAAGGATGGGGTCTTGGGTTCGAGCCCCAAGCGAGCCACAAAACACTGCAGAGACGGAGTATACGACGTCTCTTTTTTTATTAATATCATCGTTTTGTTTATAGTATCATACCACTTTTTTGTTTGAAAAATTGTAGAAAGATGCAATGTTTTGTTTGGAACCGTTACTTTCGCGAAAAATAGTCTATGATTAAATCAATATATTAAGCCATTGATTGTAGATAGTGCTTCTTTGGGAGTGAAATTCACAGAAATAAAAATAGGGGCGGATCATTAAATCCGCCCCTAAAATTTTATCTCAAATGTTCGTTTACGCCATTCTGCTCTTGTAGTCGGCGTAAGTGTATTTTCTTAACAATTCCAACTCTCCGTTCAATTTGCGTAGAGCGATCGACGGGTGTGTGATTCCGTTGAACATCGTTGTCTTCACAGTTGTGTAGTGGTTCATATCCATGAAGATGATCTTTTCTCCGACTTTCAATTCATGGTCGAATGTCCAATCAGAATAGAAATCTCCGCTCAAGCAACTGTTGCCTCCCATACGGTAGACGTATGGAGTGCTTCTATCTTCCACCTCACCCAAAATAGTTGGTTTGTACGGCATCTCCAAGCAGTCGGGCATGTGGCATGCAAACGAAACGTCAAGGATGGCAGTCTTGATTCCGCCATTCTCCACGATATCCTGCACCTCAGCCACAAGTTCACCAGTCTGCCAAGCAAAAGCACTGCCTGGTTCAAGGATGATGTGAAGGTGTGGATGACGACTTTTGAATGCCTTTAGCACAGAAATCAAATGGTCTGTATCGTAGTCGACACGAGTCATCAGGTGGCCGCCACCCATGTTAAGCCACTTGATTTTAGGCAGGAATTCGCCGAATCTCTCTTCTATGATTTTCAATGTCTTCTCAAGCTCATACGATGTGCTCTCACACAAAGTGTGGCAATGGAATCCGTCGATGCCTGTTAGATCGGCTTTCTTAAGATTCTCTAGTGTCACTCCAAGTCGACTGCCTGGCGCACAAGGGTTGTATAGGTCAGTCTCGACAGCCGAGTATTCAGGATTGATACGCACTCCAGCCGAGATCTTTCTACCGTCGACAACAAGTCGATTTTTATATTTCTCGAATTGAGCGATGCTATTGAAAGTGATGTGTGACGAACATTTCGCGATCTCATCAAATTCCTTATCTGTGTAGACTGGAGCGTAAGTGTGAGCAAGATTCTTCATCTCGTCGACAGCAAGGCTGGCTTCCGAAAGTGAACTGGCTGTAGTGCAACCGATATATTCACGCACGATCGGGAAAACTTTCCACAAAGCGAAGGCCTTGAATGCCATGATGATTTCCACTCCGGCACTCTCTGCCACCGACTTGATGAGGCTCAAGTTGGCACGCAGATGCTTCTCGCTTACAACGTAGCATGGCGATTCAACATCTGTGTAGTCTGATTTATTGTAGTTTTTTTCAATCATTCTTCTTTCTCTTAAATCTTTAATTTATGACGCTCGTCCTACGGACTCGCGTAGTGGGGCAAGGGCAGTTGCCCTTTGCAAGCCTAATTAGGAATTATCCCAAAACTTTGTTTTTTGCGACAGTTGCCACGAATTCCTTCACGTATTCAGGCTCGAAGTAGGCTACATCTTCAAATTTCTGCTCTGCATATAGTTTTTCGCTAAGATCAACCATATTTTCGGCTAGAGGAAGGATGTTGTCGACAAACTTTGCGTTTGCGCCAGTCAAAACACTTTTGCACTTGTCCGAACCGTTTCCGCAGAAGCAGACAGTCTTGTTGGCAAGGAAGTCAACGTATGAATTTTCATCGATTATGTCAGCGGATGTCTCACGAACCTGATTCAATTTTGCGTCGAAGAAAGAAGCGTAAACCTCCATTCTTCGTGCATCGATCATAGGGCAAACCAATGCGTCGGCAGGCACGTTTCCTGATTTGATTGCAGTGTGGGCTATCAATGCAAGTGTGTCAACCGCAATAAGTTTTGCGTCGGCACCGAAACATAATCCTTTAGCCATAGAGACACCGATTCTCAACCCAGTGTATGAGCCTGGACCTTTGCTCACGCATACGGCGTCAAGATGCAGATTGTTCTTTTTCAATACATCTTCAGCCTCTTTTGCATATCCGCCAAGAAGTTTTGCGTGGTTCATGCCAGTTGGGTCGCACGCCGAGAACAAAATCTTTCCGTTTGACGCCAAAGAAAGCGAACATGACGATGTTGATGTCTCGATATTTATGATTGTAGCCATAATTCCGTGATATTTTTTTAACAAAAGTACACTTTATACACAAATTAGTTCACTTAAAGAAATTAAAAAGTTATTTTTGCCTTAATTTTAGTGAAAAAATTGAGATTATGGTATTGTCGATGACCGGGTTTGGCCGTGCAATCGGTGAATATGGTAAGAAAAGATTCATCGTTGAGATCAAGTCGCTTAACAGCAAGCAGCTTGACCTGTCGGTACGTATGCCCTCTGTATACAAGGAGAAGGAGATTGAGCTTCGCACAATGATTGGCAACGCTCTTTCAAGAGGTAAGGTTGATTTCATGATGTTTGTTGAGTCTAAGGATGCAGAGTCTTCAAACAAAATCAATAAGTCTGTTTTGACTTCATACAAGCGTCAGATCACTGAGGCTGCAAGTGAACTTGGAGTATCAGAACCTGCAGATTGGATGACACTTCTTCTTCGTATGCCTGACGTGATGCAGAACGAGCTAGCTGAGATTGATGAGGCTGAGTGGGATGCTGCAAAGAAGGTCGTTGAAGAGGCATTGAAGAAGATCGTTGACTACAGAAAGTCGGAAGGTGTTTCTTTGAAGAATGTGTTCGTGAAGAATTTGGAGGCAATCTCTGCTTTGCTTCAGAGCGTAGAGCCATTTGAGAAGAGCCGTGTCGAGAATATCAAGAACAGAATCCGCGAGAATCTTGCTGCTGTGAATGTGGAGGTTGATCAGAACCGTTTCGAGCAGGAGATGATTTTCTATATCGAGAAGTTGGACGTTAGCGAGGAGAAGAATCGTCTACGTCACCACATCAACTGCTTCTACGAGACAATGGCAATGAAGGACGAGTCAATCGGTAAGAAACTTGGATTCATTGCTCAGGAGATGGGTCGCGAAATCAACACTCTTGGATCGAAGTCAAACCAGGCTGAGATGCAGATGATTGTAGTGAAGATGAAGGACGAACTTGAGCAGATCAAGGAGCAGGTTCTTAACGTACTATAATATATGAGTATGAATAAAGACAAAATCATTATATTTTCCGCACCGTCTGGTTCAGGCAAGAGCACACTCATCAACCATTTGATGAGCAAAATGGACGTGTTTGAGTTTTCAATCTCAGCAACAAGCCGCGCTCCTCGCGGAACAGAGCAGAATGGAGTGGAGTATTATTTCCTTACACCAGAAGAATTCAAGCAGAAAATTGCTAATGACGAGTTCCTTGAGTATGAGGAAGTCTACACGGATAAGTTCTACGGCACTTTGAAGAGTGAGGTGGATCGAATCATCAAAGCTGGAAAGGTTGCTCTATTTGATGTCGACGTGAAGGGAGGAATGAATATCAAGAAATTCTACGGCGACAGAGCAATGTCGGTTTTCATCCAGCCACCTAGCATCGAGGCATTGCGTGCACGTCTAGTCGGTCGTGCGACTGATGCTCCTGAGGTGATTGAGAAGAGAATCGAGCGTGCTGCATTCGAGCTGACATTTGCTGAGAAGTTCGACAAGGTAGTCATCAACGACGACTTGGAGAAGGCAAAGGCAGATATTGAGAAGGTAGTTCGTGAATATTTGGAGGCGTAATCCTTTACTATACATGTATAGACGCGGATGAAGATTGCATTGTTTTTCGGCTCATTCAATCCAGTCCATATCGGTCATATTGCTTTGGCAAATTATGTGGCGGAATATGGAGATGTAGATAAGGTGGTGATGGTAGTGTCGCCATTGAATCCGCTGAAGGCAGGCAACACACTGCTACCTAATGAAGTGAGATTGAATCTTCTTCGTAAGGCAGTGGAGGGATATAATAAGATCGAGGTTTCAGACGTAGAGTTTGGGCTGCCGATCCCGTCGTATACATACGATACGTTGGAATACTTGAGCAAGGAGCATCCTGAACATGAGTATATCCTGTTGATGGGGGCAGACAATGTAGAGGTCTTCCACCGTTGGCGCAACTACGATAAGATTCTTGAAAAGTACCACGTCATGGTATATCCGCGTCGAGGCTACACAGATGAATTGCCATATAATAATATGAGCAGAATAGAGACTCCTATTATAGAAGTCTCGTCGACATTCATCAGAGAATCAATAGAGAAGGGCAGGGATGTGAGATTCTTTGTTCCTGGCGGCATTTATGACGATGTCTGCAATGAAGTAAGAAAAATGAAAAATATAGAATAAAATGAAAGATAGAATAAGTGAACTTCTTGAGGAGGTTTCCAAGCTTACTGCTGAGAATGCAGAGCAGTTGGAGGCACTTAGAATCAAATATTTGAGCAAGAAGGGAGAGATTTCTTCGTTGTTCAACGATTTCAAGAATGTAGCGGCAGAGCAGAAGAGAGAGATTGGTGGTCTTTTGAACGAGTTGAAGACAAAGGCTACTGAGCGTATCGCAGAGATGAAGGCTGAGTTTGATGCTCAGCAGGCACAGGCTGATGCTCCGGATGTGACACGTACTCCAGATGCAATTGAGGTTGGTACACGTCATCCGCTATCATTGGTAAAGAATGAAATCGTAGATATTTTCTCACGTATCGGTTTCTCTATCGCGGAGGGTCCGGAAGTAGAGGACGATTGGCATGTGTTCTCGGCTCTTAACTTCCCACCAGAGCACCCGGCACGCGATATGCAGGATACATTCTTCATTACACGTGATCCAGATGTATTGCTTCGTACACATACATCATCAGTGCAGTCGCGCGTGATGACAAGCCAGCAACCACCTATCCGTGTGCTTTGCCCAGGCCGTGTTTACCGTAACGAGGCTATTTCATATCGTGCTCACTGTTTCTTCCACCAGGTAGAAGGTTTGTACATCGATAAGAATATTTCATTTGCCGACTTGAAGCAGGCATTGCTATACTTTGCTAAGGAGATGTTCGGAGAGCAGACACAGATTCGTTTGCGCCCGTCATATTTCCCATTCACAGAGCCAAGTGCAGAGATGGATATCTCATGTAACATCTGTGGCGGAGAGGGTTGCGCATTCTGTAAGAACACAGGATGGGTAGAGATCCTTGGTTGCGGTATGGTGGATCCAGCAGTGTTGGAGGCATGTGGTATCGACAGCAAGGTATATTCAGGTTATGCGTTCGGACTAGGAGTTGAGCGTATTACAAACTTGAAGTACAGAGTCAAGGATTTGCGTATGTTCTCTGAGAACGACGTAAGATTCCTTGAGCAGTTTAAATCAGCATTTTAATAGAAGTTTAACACTAGGGGATTTTGTATTAATTCGATAGAGACATCTGGCTGGGTGCCTCCAGGATTTTGATAATTTAGATACGGACCCTGATATAAACCAGAAAATTTATGTCAAAAGAAACAGAAAGCCAAAGCTCGCAGTATAATATTATTGCGGCTGGAACAAAGATGACAGGCGACATCACTTCTGACACAAACTTCCGTTTGGACGGGCAGATTAACGGAACACTTAAGTGTAGAGGAAAGGTTATTATTGGACAGAACGGTGCTATGGAAGGCACATTGGAGTGTATTAATGCGGAGATTCTAGGTAAGTTTACAGGTAAGCTTGTAGTTACTGAGGCTCTTCACTTGAAAGCAACTTCAAAGGTAGAGGGTGAGATCAAGACAAAGGTATTGTCAGTTGAGCCTAACGCTAAGTTCACAGGTAACTGTGACATGAGCCAGGCTGCTGGTCCTCAGCAGACACCACAGATTAAGAAGTAATTCGTTACAGACGATTATATCTTGTAGAGACGTTGCGATGCAGCGTCTCTTTTTTTTGCCCAGATCAGTGGCCAGATACCGACACATTTTTCAGGTATTTCATGATTCCCATTTGTGCAAGACCGTCAAAACAGCGCGAAGCTCCGGAAACCTCCCAAAAATCTCCAAAATTTATTTGTGTGTTTTTCAGCATATTACGAACATTTCTAAAAAATAATTCCTAAAACGCTTGCACAGTACCGAAATCTGCTATACTTTTGCACTCGCTTTCGGGAAGGAACGCTACTCCAAACGAAAACAAAGACATAAAACAAGCTCCCCAAGAGAGGGTGAGACGCCAGAAGACAACGATCTTTGAAAGCATTTGCAATTTACGAGGAAGAACGGGACATATAGAAATATATGTTAAACACAAGAGGTTCTAAATAAGCGCAAGATCTGAGAAAAACTAAAAAAAAACAATTCATACAACGGAGAGTTTGATCCTGGCTCAGGATGAACGCTAGCGAGAGGCCTAACACATGCAAGTCGAGGGGTAACAGGGGAGCTTGCTCCCGCTGACGACCGGCGCACGGGTGAGTAACGCGTATGCA
>JAZQQY010000037.1:0-77636 GCA_045629285.1 Paludibacteraceae bacterium
GAAGACAAAGGCGAGTTTGTGGGAAGCTGGCAGACTCCGTCAGAAGACTACAGCACATCCGACTCCCATGTCTTTTTCCCTGCCGCTGGAAACCGCAACGGTTCGGGTGTCCGCAGTGTGGGCAGCTACGGCTACTATTGGTCGTCTTCGCTAAGCGAGAAGTACGGGGGCAGCGCTCGCTTCTTGTACTTCGATGAGAAGCGCGCCTACTGGGACCGCTGCGACTACCGCTTCAGTGGGTTCCCAGTGCGTGCGGTTCGCGCTCAGAAATAGCATCCTTGCCCAAATATCCCCTAAAAGGTACGCAACCCAATATCCTTTGATGTGAGTGGCGCGCACCGGTGGACATAAGACGGATCTAGAGTAAATGCTTATTATAGTGAGGATGGTTTTAGGGAAGAAGCCAATGCCATAGCAAAAACTTTGTTTTTTTACTTAAAGAGATTTTATAACAATTTGAAAGTAAATGGTCCTATTGAAAACAAAAAAGAAGGGACATTTTCGGTTAAAATAGATTAATATTATGAACCAAATTTCAAAAACTAAATTGATTATGTCCCAATTTATATTTTCTTTTGTTTGGGAGTCATTAGCTTTGTATTATTTTGATTTTTTAACTGCTAAACATTTTTTTGAGTTTGAGCTTGGTATATTTGCATCTTGTTTGTCTTTGACAATAGTTTATTGCCTTTTCTTTAAACTAAAAGAAATGTCTAATAACGAATTTTTATTGCAACTAATTGATTTGCTTTTTATATCAATTTTTTTTTCTTGCTTGGAATGTATACCTTTTATTTTTCTATTGCTTCTTTCTAAATGGATGACTTTAATGTCATTTTTAGGTGTTTGGTTACCCATTTTAGTTTTTAAGCTTATAGTTTGGAAAAATACAAATAAACTTATGGAATCGAGATAGAAAAACTATTTGTTTTTGACGTCTACAATTAAAGACTGTTTTACTGTTATCAATTGTGATTTGCAGTCAAATGATAATGATTGGTTATCGTCACTCACCACATATACACCTTTCGAAGCTGATAGCATAATCTCCGCACTTCCATCAGCATCGGTTGTGACAGAAGCCACCGTCTTTCCGTTCATATCAAACACCTGAATCTTCATGTTTGGCTGTGCATTGGCGACGTGGATGGTGCCGTTTTCAGCATAAACTTCAAGTGCTGCGTTGCTGATGATATTTGATGTATTGGTTTGATTGTCTGATGTAGTAACTTTGTTTGCAACCGCGCGCACAGGGAACCCATCGCTGCGGTCGAAGTTGCGCCAGTAGACTCCCTCCTCGAGGAAGTTCAAGTTGCGAGCGTTGTTCTCGTTCTTCTCGTTGAGCTAAGACGACCGTCGTACGACTCCCTGCCATGCTCTATTGTAAATATCTCGCTTATTGTTGCCATAATCTAAAAAAATTAATCCTTTGCCGGAGTGGCACCCGTGCTGTACCGTCGGGGCACATCACAGCACGCGCCTCTCACACCAAAGGATATTGGGTTGCGTACCTTTTAGGGGATATTTGGGCAAGGATGCTATTTCTGAGCGCGAACCGCACGCACTGGGAACCCACCGTCGCGGTCGTAGCCGTAGTCCCAGTAGGCGCCCTCCTCATTGAAGAACAAGTAGCGAGCGAGGCCCTCGCGCCCCTCGTTGAGCGAAGACGACCAATTGTAGCCGTAGTAGCCCACACTGCTGACATCCGAACCGTCGCGGTATCCAGCGGCAGGGAAAAAGACATGGGAGTCGGATGTGCTGTAGTCTTCTGACGGAGTCTGCCAGCTTCCCACAAACTCGCCTTTGTCTTCCGCACTCTTTGCCTTATATACTATGATTCCTCTCACTTCTCTTCCATTGTAGCTGTCTGTCCATACCACATAGCACTCATCCAAAAGCTCTCTCTGCTCCTCGTTTGTCGGCATGCGCCACTCTGATCCCCAGTTGGCTGTCGCCGCGTCATCCTCGGGGAGAAGTGTTGTCAATCCATCTTCTGAATTATACTTTGTATAAATTTTAGAATCGGCATTAAACCATTTGGATGTTGAGTCGGCATAAACCTCTTTCGGCTCAGTCTCGCCCCATGCGAAATAGTCGCCATATTGTTCAGGTTTGGTTGCACCAACGTTGTATGTGGCCCATAGAGTGCCGCTTGGAAGTCCAAGGTCAATGTAGGAGTGGATAGATGATGATGTGTCTGAAGGGATTACTGGTGTTGTGTCTGAAGGGATAATTTCCTCGGTCATAAAATCCACCTCTGTCACATCTTCCACATCAAATTTCACTATTTTGCCGTCGTTTGTCTTCACCTGCATGAAGGTCGCGACGTATGATGCGATTCCTATTGCACCTACACCTAATGTTGCTAGTAATTGTTTTTTCATATTATTTCTCTTTTATCCGACAGTCGTTTGCTTCGCAAATGACAATCGGTTACGTTAACTTTCAGTTATGCGTTCCCTTCGGGAACGTTTCATTTTTATTTCTTAATGATTTTGAATGATTTTTTGCTTTTATCGCCACAAATGTAGTGCTTTATCCTCGATTTTTCATATTCCAGACCATAGTTAACTTACCTTAACATTCAAATCTCCCTTCCGCCCACGGTAGCGACTCGTTTGTCAATTGTCCCTTCAGGGCGTAGAATTGCACGGGGATATCGCAGACCCAGGGTGTCGCTGCGCTTTGCCCTGGGCTGATATGCTTATCCCTTTCAGGGAAACGGCGTAGCAACCTCATCTACCGTGGCCGGATAATTAACATCCCTTCTACTTAGACAGGAAATACCTTGTCTAATTGGTTGTCGCATTCATAAGCGACTGAGCTCAAAAGTGCTCAAACTCATGTCGCCGAAGCCGATTTGAGCACATTATCCATTATGGTCAATTCAGGAAACATTATCAAACAACAAAATTAAGTTAATGAAATTTAAATATGAGACAATTGTTGGTGCGGAAGATTTTAATTCCCTATTTTTGCCCAAAACATATAAAACAAGTTCTAATATGGAAAATAATAGTGCGATCAGTTCGCCATCTATAAAAAGGGCAGATGGAGAGAAATGGCTGAAATTCTCGGAAATATTGACGCTCACACTTGGAGCTGGGTTCCTGTTGAGCGGAATCATATTCTTTTTTGCATACAACTGGGATGGACTACATCGCTTCGCAAAGATGGGTGTTGTAATGGGACTTCTGTTGACGACATTCGTCACCGTGGTGAAAGTGCCGATGCGTGATTGGATACGCAACATCACAATTTTTGCGATGTGCATATTGGTCGGAGCCTTCTTAGCTGTGTATGGTCAAGTGTATCAGACGGGAGCCGACAGCTACCTGCTATTTTTAAGTTGGGCATTGTGCATTGTCGTTTGGGTGGCGGTGGCAGACTTCTATCCATTGTGGATTTTCTTCATAGGGTTGGTCTTGCTTACCTACGGATTGCATCCGTCTGTCGACTTTGCCCTCACCGACTATTTGGTGATTCTTACCGTCTTCACGGCATTCTTTGAATTTTCACCTAAATTTATTCCAAACAAAAGTGTCGCTCCGAAATGGTTCATGACATTGTTTGTTTGCATATTAACTGTTATATCAGTGATAGAGATATCCATTTTCATCTTTGAAAGAAACGACAGGATTGTAGGTGTATTGGGTCTGTTGGTCAGCATTGTGGTGTACGCGCTTTCATGCATATACTCCCTACAAAAGAAAAATCTGGCAATTTATTCTATATTTTGCACAGGAATACTAGTGTTGGCATATGAATTATTCATCAAAATAATAGATGATTTTGATTCTATGTTTTTCATTACGCTTCCTTTCATGGCTGGCATTTACTTTTTAGGCAAACATATCATAGACAAAAAGAAAGAGTGGGAATCTGAGACTCTCAACAAAGAGATCCAAGATGACACTGAGATTCATATTGACAAATAAGAACTTTCAAAAAAGAATACTATGGAATTTACAGATAAAATCGATTTTACAGAAGGCACAAAACTGACATGGCCTCTTAAAATACTATTCTTCTTCGGCGGGCTAATTTCAATGAGCTCAATGCTTGGATTCTTTGCCCTACTGTTTACAAATGCGGATGAATGCTTTATCTCCTGCTTTGGAATATGTATGACAGCAGGTGCCACATATATGACAAGGGTGATTGACAATGAAAAGCTGATTCTTTCAGTTGCTTACCCTCTGTGTCTTATCGGCCATTTTCTTATAAACATTGGCTTTTTCAAAATTGATAATGTCGAAGTTATAATTTTCTTAAACATCCTTGTCCTGGCAATAGCATGGATTTTTTGTCGCAACCATCTCATGAGACAAATTTTTCTGCTTGCTATTTTTGCTCTTATTCCACTTGTTTTCATAGACTTAAAGAATATTGATCACTCTATATTTATTCATTATATTTTCTTTTTTTATGCTGTCATCCTTCTTGCGGTATATGGACTTACCATTATGTATGATGCGGATAAGTTCGACAAAGAGAACATCTACGCACAATATATCCCGACAATTCGCTTTTGTACAATAGTGACAGCAATCGGTTATGCACGTGCCTCTGCCATGATCGGTTACATAGAGACCATATTAGGAAGTGATTTATTTTCCTTTAACGGTATAGTAGGATCTATAATCTGTGCGACATTCACATTTGTGGTGGCATATAAGCTATTGTCAAAACAGGTGAAAGACACTCAAAAATTTGCCTGGAGCATTGGACTCATCTTCTTGGGATGCGTCGCATCTTGTATCTCACCAGAGATGGCTCTTGCGACGTTAGGGCTTGTTCTTACATACACAGTTTTGGACTATTTCGGCGTGGCCATCTGCGGCCTTTTCATGATTTTTGCACTTAGCATATTCTACTATGATTTGAACATCACGTTGATTTATAAATCCTACCTGCTGATGGCAAGTGGCATCGTCTTCCTATCTTTATTCTATTTCATTAAAAAATTGGCAAAATGAGCAAATTGAAATTATATATCATATCAGCCAACATGTTGTTGGTTTTAGGATTCTTTTTCTTCAATATCATAAAAAACGAAAGCATCCTCAATGATGGAAAAACGGTTTTGCTGGAGCTTCGTCCCGTCGACCCTCGCTCTATAATGCAGGGCGACTATATGGCACTGCGATTCAGTCTGGGAGATCAAATAGGGCATAGGTCTCGTTGGGATATGACCAAAGATTTTGAAGATATAATTAGCAACGACGGAGAGACGGGCAAATATTGTGTGGCACGTTTGGATGATAACAATGTAGGACATTTTGTAAGACTGACTGATTCAGAAAACGGATTACATGAGAACGAAATACTTCTTCGCTACGAAACAGGCAAAAGTGTATGGGAGAAATATGTCTACTTCGGAACCGACAGTTATTTCTTCCAGGAAGGTACGGGAGAAAAATATGCCCACGCACGATATGGCATGTTCAAAGTCGCGACAAAAGGAGGATTGATAGGCTCTTGTAATCTTGTGGGATTATGTGGAGAAGACAAACAATTGATAAAATGAAATTTATTCCGTTATTCCCATGAAAAAACTATTTTTGATAACCCTACTGACTATCTCTTCTTTTCCCGCTTTTACAAGAGAAAAGGAAGTGGCTCCTAAAGAAATTACATGGGCAAGGCTGATTTACTCGCCAGCGTAGGAAAATACGAAGATGCTCTTGTGCCAACCGACAAAGCTATAAAACTTGATCCTACAGACATAGACGCAATATTGACTCGAAATTCAATTCAATTGGCGATGTCTCGTTTCGACGACGCATTGAAGACAATCGATTCATAAAATTATCGAACACGGATTGCACTCGTACGTCCATTGCCGGCCACGGTAGCCCAATGCCTACGGCATTTGGTCAACCATGGCCTATGAATACAACCGTTCCACGATAGCACAATGTCTTACCATGAAAACGGTTATCATGACAGACAAGATTGCAAAGTGTCACAGACGTTCAATTTCCTTTGTCGAATTTTATTCATCAATCAACTAAATTTGTCGACTTGTAGTTAATTAGCGAGAAATAAGGTAAAAATGATTTTTTATAAACTAAATCAATTTTATCATAAAACAATTCACTTAGTAAATCAGTGTCATATGCTTGATATACAAATATGAATTCACCATGCTTGCCATAATAAATTTTTAACAGGCTACCTAAAAAAGACAAATAATTATAATCCTCATAAATCTCTATTCTATAAATGTCTTCCCTTAATATAATTTTATTATGATGATCATTATCAAACATAACACTATTTTCATTAAATATAAGTTTAGAATGCTTAAATTTTTGATAGACAATCCAAAATTGACTCATTTCCGAAAAAAAAAGGAAATTCAATAAAAACAGCATGAAAATTTCAGAAAAAATCAAAGTTATTATATCAGAACCATATCTTGTATAAAATGATGGTGCACAATAAAAAATACTAATAATAAGAACAGGCATACTCATCATTAATTCAAATATTAAATATTTATAATACTTTTTATCTATCAAATCAACAGTCATCTCCATAATTCAAAAACAAATAATAAAACAACTTGTTACCTTGAGAATTTTACAATTATATTCTAATGACATTTAGAAACAATTAATCAAGCAACAAGTGTTCTCTATAAAAGAGGACACTTGTTTTACAAAATATCTTTGATAATTTGCTCTTAAGTGCTGCAAGAAAAAGCATGCTTTCCACCGGGCTTTTGCTCTCTATCGGGAACGCTAGAATTCTCATTTTTAGTCCCATATAAAATCCTTTTTTGGGTTAATACTCCTAATTATTCTTTCCTTTTACTCTTTCAAATATAAAATTCTATCCGTGAATTATTCCCAATCCAGCCGACTTTAACTTTTGTTAACAACCTTATTGTCCTTTTTTCTTTAGCTTTTTACCACATTCTCCCCTTATTGGTACAAAATGTCAAAATGTGCATGGTACCCCAATCTTCTACAATATAGTCTATTTTTAGGGAATCTTTTAATAATTTGACATAATATCCATATAATCTATCTTTGCAAAGATTCATTATGATATTTGATTTCGTGAGGAAAAGAGAAAAAATATAAAACAAAAAGAGACGGTCGTGTAGAACCGTCTCTGAATATGTTGGTCGTATAGGACCGTCTTTACGAAATATATTATTTGTTCTTGACGTGAACATCCATCTGAGGGAAAGGAATGTTGATGCCTTTCTCTGTGAATGTCTTGTAAACTTTCTCATTCATATTGAAGAACACATCCCAGTAGTTAGCTCCCTCACACCATACACGAACTGTCAAATCAACTGAACTATCGCCTAGGTTAACCAAACCGATGAATGGAGCTGGATCCTTAAGGATCTTCTCGTCTGCATTGATAAGATCCATGATTACATTCTTTGCATTCTCGTAGCTTTCACCGTAAGCGATGCCGAAAGTGAAGTCGACACGACGCAAAGGCATCTTAGAGTAGTTAATTGTTGTTCCAGTCGAAAGCCCACCGTTTGGAATAATGATAATCTTATTATCTACAGTAGATAGAAGTGTGTTGAAAATCTGAATCTCTTTTACTACACCAGTCTGTCCCTGAGCTTCGATCAAATCACCGATCTTGAATGGCTTGAACAGCAAAATCATGACACCACCTGCAAAGTTCTGCAATGTTCCGCTCAATGCCATACCGATTGCAACACCGGCAGATGCAAATAGTGCTACGAATGAAGATGTCTCAATACCTAGAATACCGATGATTGCGATGATTAGGATGAACATCAACACCACATTAATAACACTCTTCAAGAATGAAGATAGGGAAGGCTCGACTTCCTTTTTCTCCATAAGTCTTGCCACTCCTTTGTTGATTTTTCCAACTATCCACTTTCCGATAGTGAAAACCAAAACTGCTATTACAACCTTAACGGCAAAGTTGATGGCCAATTCTGTGCCTTCCTTTACCAAAACCTGTAGAGCTTCGTCATACTTTGATTTGCTCAACCCTTGTGTTGTAAGCATTTCAGCAGCCTGTGCTGCCTTTGATACTGTGTCTGCAACAGTTGTTGCCAATGAGTCATTCATATTATATACCCTTTTAATTTATAAATTTAACTTTACAAAAGTACAGATTTTATGTTGAAAAACAACTTTTTCTATTGTCAAATATTATCAAAATATGACTTAAGTATTCTCAAATTATCATTCAACAATAATTCTGTCAAATCTCTGCCTACTGCTCCTGTAGCTCCTTATACTAATATCACTCAGTGATTTCTGTGAAACGATTGAATGTCTTTCCTTCTCTTGTGACTTTCTCGAAAAACATCTTTTCTGGTCGCACCCAGTAAGCTTCGTCTCCATATAAAGCCTGATATACAACCATTCGTTCTTGAGTTTCGGAGTCGTAAGCAGTTCTGATGAATTTATACTTGCCTCCTTTAAAATGTTGGAAAAAGCGAACCTCACGTTTGACAAAAGATGTCAGCATTTCGTTAATGATCGGAACATGATAGGCTTTGACTTCTTCTGCAGTAGGGGTGTGAGCTCCTGGAAAATGAAACACTTTACTATATTTCTCGGCAAACAATGGTTCAAAATGAGCTAGTGTATCATTCTCACCAAATATTCCCCACACTTTACCCTTGAAATACGGAGTCGTGAAATTGAACTGTTCATTTTCGATCTCCGCAAACTCAGCAATCAATTCATCGTCAATAATAAAATCTTGTTTTCCATCTGCACGTGGACTTTTATATTGATGTGCTCCGACACGTTCTTTAAGAAATTCTGTCATTTTGAAATGAGGATTGCCAAGTAGAGCCGGAATGCCAACAATTGGAGCCAATATCTGTGCATAGAATGAACCACAACTATTTCCAACGATCAAGTCTGGATTCTCTTTATCGCAAATCTTATGGATGAATTCCAATGCTTTTTTAGGATGGATTGGAAGATCTGGCGTGAGAACACGTACTGATTCACCAAAAGCTTCTTTCAAAGCTAATGCAGGAATACAGCTTCCACTAGCAAAGAATCCATGGAGGAAAAGTATGGTTTTCATCATTATACTATTTCAAGAATTTTTCGATGTCATTTTTTTTAGGGTTGTTGAGAAGCATACCATCATTGAAATTAAGATTAGGGTAATCTTCTCTGAAGGCTTTCACAGAACCTTTGATTGAACTTCCTCCTGAAGTAGCGAATGGAATAATAGTTTTGCCACTTAGATCATTAGATTCAATAAATGTATTGATGATATGAGGTGCTACATACCACCAGATAGGGAAACCAATATAGATAGTATCATATTGGCTGATGTTTGAGACATTGCCATCCATTTCAGGACGAGACTTTTTGTCGTTCATCTCAACCGATGAACGACTATTCTTGTCATGCCAATCAAGGTCTGCGGAAGAGTATTTCACAGTTGGCTTAATCTCATAAATATCGGCTTTTGCAGCCTCTGCAATCTGTTTTGCTACCGACTCAGTTGTCCCTGTAGCAGAGAAATAGGCAACAAGAGCTTTCTTTTGCTGCGCTGTAGCTCCAAATGATATTACCATAGTCAAAATTGTAATTAAAATATTCTTCATCTCTTTTTGTTATTTGTTTATATTCTCAGTATTATCAAAGTCTCATCGATTTTAACATCCGAAATAGAGATTCCATTACTGTTAGAATCGTCGGAATTATTGTGTTCTGTTTTTTCAACTCTCGATTTCTTCTCCAAGCTTTATATTTCTGTTCCAACCAGAACACCAATTTTTTAGTGAAGAATGAGATAGAAATAGCAAATCCGTGTCAGGTTCTTTAGTTTTCCCATTTATTTAATTGTTTTACAAAATTAAGGAAAATCAACGATTTTGACAAAAAGTCTGTTTGCATTCGTTAGCGTTGTCATTATTAATGAAAACCCCATTGTTCTATTATCGTCTGTCAATTTAAAGAAAATAGTCTATATTTTTTTCTGCAATCAAGCAAGTATTCTGTTTGTTTGCAGAATTTTATTCTTCAAAATGTAGATAATGCTTCATTTTATTCTTTGTTTGAGGCTAAAATTTGCATGATTTTTCTAATATTCATACTTTTGCAAACCAAAGAATGAAAATAAACGAAAATAGCAAGATAATATGACAGTTCAGAATTTTGTCACTAATACACAGAAACCAGTATTCTCATTTGAGATTCTTCCACCGCTTAAGGGTAACGGAATCGACAGAGTATATAAGATAGTTGATAAACTGCGTGAGTTTGATCCTAAGTATATCAACATCACGTCGCACCATAGTGAAGCCATCTATCGTCCACAGGCAGACGGATTGCTAAAAAGAAGTATGGTGTTGCGTCGACCTGGTACTGTTGCTATTGCTGCTGCAATTCAGAATAAATATGGCATTCAGGCTGTGCCTCATATTATTTGTAAAGGATTCACTAAGGAGGAGACTGAATATGCTCTTCTTGACCTTAATTTCCTAGGCATTCATAATCTATTGCTACTTCGTGGTGATTGCAAGAATGTGACTGTACCTGCTGGTCAGGAACATCTTTATAATGACTTTGCTGTCGACTTGCAGAAGCAGGTTAATGATTTCAACAACGGTGTCGATATCTACGGTGATAAAATCGATGGTATTGAAGTGCCGTTCTCTTACGGAATGGCTTGCTATCCTGAGAAGCATGAGGAGGCTCCAAACCCTAATTCCGACTTGCGTATCGCAGTGGAGAAGGTAAAGAATGGTGCTCAGTACCTTGTGACTCAGATGTTCTTCGATAATCAGAAATACTATGATTTCGTCGACAAGGCTCGTGCCGCAGGAATCACTGTTCCTATCATCCCAGGTATCAAACCTGTAGTGCTTCGCAACCAGTTGAATGTATTGCCTAAGGTTTTCCATACTGATATTCCTGAACCATTTGCTAACGAACTAGCTAAGTGTAAGACAGACGAGGAGGCTAAGGAAGTTGGTGTAGAGTGGTGTTTGGAGCAGTGTCGTGATCTTATTGCTCACGGCGTCAACAACCTACATTTCTATACTCTGATGGCGTCTGATTCTGTGTCTCGCGTCGCAAAAGAAATATTCTAAATAGATATTATATGCGGGCAGGTTTGAAACCTGCCCCTACAAGTATATAACGGGGTTCCGTAGGGGAGAGTTTCAACCCCTCCCGTAATTATGAAAATTCCAATGAGAAAACAACTCCAAAATAGAATCCTTATCCTCGACGGCGGATACGGCACAATGATCCAGGCATGTGGAATCCAGGGCAACAACGATGCTCTTCCAATGGAAAATCCTGAAGTGATTGCTAAGATTCATCGTGGTTATCTTGAGTCGGGTGCCGATATTGTCTCCACTTGTTCCTTCGGTGCACAACGTATCTCGCAGGCTGAATACGGTATGCAGGACAAAATCAAGGAGATGAACCTTGCCGCTGCTAAACTTGCTCGTGCGGAGGCTGACAGAATGACTGCCATCACTCCTGACCGCCCTCGTTTTGTGGCTGGCTCAATCGGACCTACAGGTAAGATGCTTTCTATGTCGGAGAATGCAGATGATCCTGCAGCTCGCTCAATCTCTTTCGATGAACTAGTCAACGCATACGAGGAGCAGATGTCGGCATTGATTGAGGGTGGAGTAGACGCTTTCCTTATTGAAACGATATTTGATACTCAAAACTCCAAAGCGGCTCTCTACGCGGCTGAAAAAGCTATGCAGAAGATGGGTCGACGTGTGGAGCTTATGGTTTCACTTACCATCAGCGATAATAGCGGCCGTTCTTTGTCGGGCCAGACAATCGAGGCCTTCATAGCTAGTGTTTCCCACGCTCCGTTGTTGAGCATCGGTTTGAATTGTGGACTTGGTGCAGAGGCTCTCTTGCCATACCTGCGCAGAATCTGTGCGGTTGCCCCTTGCTACGTGAGCTGCCATCCAAACGCTGGACTTCCAAACGCTCTTGGCAAGTATGTCGACACACCAATAAAGATGCGTAGCGAGTTGGCTCCATTCTTCGATGAGGGTTTGCTAAACATCATCGGTGGTTGTTGTGGTACGACTCCTGATCATATCGCCGCTATCAACGAGGAGGTGCAGAAAGGTCATGCCAAGATACACAAAGTCAACACTATAGATGTCAATAATCTTGTGTTGTCTGGTCTTGAACCGCTTTCAGTCGCCGCTCTTCCTGAGGATGACAAATTCCTAAAGATTGGTGAGCGTTGCAACGTGGCTGGTTCACGCAAGTTCTTGAAACTAATCAATGAAAAATGTTATGACGAGGCACTTGAAATCGCCCGCAAACAGGTGGAAGGCGGTGCTAATGTCATTGATATAAATATGGACGACGGTCTGCTTGATGCTAAGGTGGAGATGTCCCACTTTGTGCGTCTGATTGCGTCCGATCCTGAGATTGCCAAACTTCCTTTGATGCTTGATTCATCCCGTTTCGAGGTGATAGAGGAGGCATTGAAGTGGACTCAGGGAAAATGTATTGTAAACTCTATCTCTTTGAAGGAGGGTGAGGAAAAGTTCCTGGATCATGCACGTGTGATCCGTCAATTCGGAGCTGCTGTGATTGTCATGGCTTTCGACGAGGAGGGTCAGGCGACATCATACGACAGAAAAATCGAAATCTGTGGAAGAGCATACCGTATGCTTCGTGAAAAACTTGATTTCCCAGCTGGTGATATCATCTTCGATCCAAATGTCTTGACCGTGGCGACTGGTATGTCGGAGCATTTCGACTACGGTAACGACTTCGTGCGTGCAGCTGAGTGGATTCACGCCAACTTGCCAGGTGCAAGAGTATCAGGTGGATTGAGCAACTTGTCGTTCGCATTCCGTGGAAACAACTTCGTACGTGAGGCAATGCACACCGTATTCCTTGACGAAGCCACACAGCGTGGAATGGATATGGCGATTCTTAACCCGTCGACAATGATGCCGAGTGCGAGCGTTCCAGAGGCTTTGCGCCTTGCTATACGTGGCGTCTTGTTCACACGTCGTGATGAGGAGGCAACTGAACTTTTGATTGCCCTTGCCGACGAAATCCGACTAAGAAAAGAGGCTGAAAAAGCACAGAAATTGGGCGGTGCGACTGTTGCTGCACCTGCTCCAGCGGCTGCTCCTGTCGCTACAACTTGCGATGAGCGTCTGCGTCAGGCCTTGATCACAGGAAACGGTTCCACTCTGAAGCCAGACCTTGAGGAGGCAATGACAAAATACGGTTCTGCCTTGAAGATCATCGAGGGACCGTTGATGGAAGGAATGAATGAAGTGGGCCAGCGTTTCGGAGAAGGAAAGATGTTCTTGCCTCAGGTGGTGAAGACTGCACGCACGATGAAGCAGGCGGTGTCGATCCTAAATCCATATATCACTAAATCGGATGGCGACGCACATTCGGCAGGCAAACTTGTCATTGCCACAGTGAAGGGCGACGTACACGACATCGGCAAAAATATCGTCGGCGTAGTGCTTACATGTAACGGTTACAGCGTGACTGATCTTGGCGTGATGGTGCCGCCTGAGGATATCATCAAGACAGCCATCGAGGAAAAATGTGATGTGGTCTGCTTGAGCGGATTGATCACACCGTCGCTTGAGGAGATGTGTACAGTAGCCAAGATGATGCAGGAGGCTGGTTTGACAATTCCGCTAATCGTAGGCGGTGCAACAACTTCCGATCTTCACACTGCGCTCAAGATGGCGCCACTATATCCGAATGGTGTAGTGCTACGTGCGTCGGATGCGGCACAGAATCCTGTCGTCGTATCAAAACTACTTTCAGATTCTCGCGACGCATTTATTGCAGAGATCAAAGACTATCAGCAGAAATTGCGTGACGACTATAATAGCGGCAAGGATGAGAAAGCACCTGCCGACCCACATATCATTCCGGCTCCGGAGAAAAAGGAGGTGGAAAAGACAGTTGAGCCACCATACTTTGGTGAGAAAATCCACGATTTGATCGCGCTTTCTGAGGTGAGACCGATCATCGACTGGAGATATTTCTACCGTGTCTGGAGAGTGACAGACGGCAGCGATGAAGCCAAATCACTACGTGAAGATGCTGAAAATCTTTTGGATAGACTGCAGAAGATGCCAGGCTTCGGTATCAATTCCTTAGAATCGTTCTATCCGGCTTTCGTTGACAAGGATGGCTTGAAGATCAAGAAAGAAAACGAGACTTTGCAATTGTGCGATGCGTCGGCTCCGATTTGCCTTCATATAAAGGAGAAGAACGACGTGATCGGATTCTTTGCGGCGACAATCTCAGAGCCGTTCATCAGCCATATCGAGGAACTAAAGAAGGGCGACGACAGCTACGAAGCCTTGCTTGCCCAATCACTTGCAGATAGACTTGTAGAGGCTGGAAACCAATATCTTGCAAAGCAACTTTTGCCTCACAGCTGGACAGGCATACGCCCGGCAGTCGGCTATCCGATGTGGCCTGAGCAGCAAGACATCTTCCGCCTAGCCAAAGTGATACCATTCGACAAAATAGGCATCAAATTGACTGAAAACGGCGCAATGTATCCGCAAGCTTCAGTAGCAGGAGCCATTTTGAAGTAAATACTATTAGGCCATGGTTGGCAAAACGTGAATCGTTTTGGCTACCATGGCCTGCTTATAAGAAATATATGGCCACATCCGTATATGATAAGGATGTGGAATAAAAGAAAAATTTGAATTTGTTTATCTTTTTCTTTGTTTGACGTATTGCATTATTTAATTTTATACCCTGATAAACTGATAAAAGGATAATAATCAGCCTTTATTTGGGTTGATATATAGAATTAGATAATGATTACAGGCGAGATAAAGACACGTATCGACCAGATTTGGGATACGTTTTGGACTGGTGGTATAACAAACAGTATCACTATCCTTGAGCAGATGACCTACCTTTTCTTTATGAAAATGTTGGATGACGCTCAACGAACTAAAGAGGTGAATGCCAATGCTTTCGGTGTGGAAGTCAAAGACCCTACTTTCAAGGATGGTGTGTGGCATAATCCTGAAACTGACAAGGATGTGCCATACGAGAGCCTGCGTTGGAATATCTTCAAGAACAAAGAGCCTGAATCTATGTTCTCCCTAATCAGCAAGGATGTCTTTGTCTTTATCAAAAACCTTGGCGAAGGCAAGGATTCTGCCTACAGCCGTTTTATGGACTCCGCCACTTTCCTTATCCCTAACGCACGAACATTGACCAAGATTGTCGAGGGCATTGATGCTCTAGATATGAACAACCGTGATGTGATGGGCGACGTGTATGAGTACATACTTGGCAAGATGGCTGCGTCGGGCAATAACGGTCAGTTCAGAACGCCTCGCCATATTATCCGTATGATGGTGGAACTGATGAAGCCTACTTTGGAAGACACTATCTGCGACCCTGCTATGGGTTCGGCTGGCTTCATCACGGAGAGTGCCAAATATATCAAGGAGAATTACAAAAAGGAGTTGTTGAAGAAGGAGAACAAGGAGCATTACAAGAATGATATGCTTCACGGCTTCGACACCGACCAGACTATGCTCCGTATCGGTGCTATGAACCTTATGCTTCACGATGTTGACAACCCTTGTATCAAATATCAGGACTCTTTATCATCTGACAACACAGACGAAAGCAAATATACTCTATGCTTGGCGAATCCTCCGTTTGCAGGCAGTCTCGACAACGAATCAATAAGCAAAAGTTTGTTGGCAATCACTAAGACCAAGAAGACGGAATTGTTGTTCGTCGCACTATTCGTCAGAATGTTGCAGTTAGGAGGACGTTGTGCAAGCATTGTTCCAGACGGAGTGTTGTTTGGAAACAGCACAGGACACAAGTCTATCAGACAAGAATTGATTGACCATCAGCAGTTGAAGGCTGTCATTTCAATGCCGAGTGGTGTGTTCCAGCCATATTCTGGTGTGTCAACTGCCATCTTGATATTCACAAAGACCAACGACGGTGGAACAGACAAGGTTTGGTTTTACGATATGCGTGCCGACGGATATACACTTGACCAAAAGCGTACAGAATGTACAGAGAACGATATTCCTGACATCATCGCACGTTTCAACAACCTTGAAGGCGAGGAAGGTCGCACACGCAAAGACCAGTCTTTCCTAGTTCCTGTTGAGGAAATCCGTGAGAAAGACTACGACTTGTCAATCAACAAATACAAGGAGGTTGAGCGAGAGGCAGTTGTGTATGAAGAGCCATCCGTTATACTTGGACGCATTGAGGAGCGTGTAAACAATATCCAATCTGCTTTGGTGGAGTTTAGAACTAAATTGCTGTAGTAGGTATGAAATTAAACAATCTTGCTCAAAACATACAGACTATAAACGTCACATTACGAGATAACGCTGCAAAAGCAATCAACAAATGTGTCACTGCCAGAAATTGGCTTATTGGATATTATATAGTCAATTATGAGCAGAATGGAGAAGACCGTGCGACGTACGGAGATAAAGTACTTCAATCGTTAGCCTCTAAATTAAAAGAAGATGGACTTTCGTATGGTAATCTAAAATTGTATAGGCAATTTTACAATGCATTCCCTGAATTAAAAGTTTGCATTTCGCGCTATCTTCATGGATTATCTACAATAAGCCAACCACTGGTTAGCCAATTGCAATTACGTGAAAATGAATCAAATATAATTGGGCAACCACTGGTTGCCAAATTGGAGAATGACTCAAAAATCACTAATTCAGAAATTCAAGATATTGTAGCTCCAGACAAAATCTTCAGTTTGCTGTCGTATTCCCATCTAATTCAACTGGTAAACATTGACGACCCATTGGAAAGAGCTTTTTATGAGATTGAGGCAATAAAGGGAGTTTGGAGCAAGCGTGAACTTAAACGACAGATTGATAGTCAACTATATTTTCGTACTGGTATAAGTCAGAACAAGGACGCTGTAGTGGCATTAGCAAACACCGATGCTGAGCAAACAAACTTGACTGACATCATACGTTCGCCATATACATTTGAGTTCTTGGGGTTAAAAGGAAAAGAAGTCGTAGAGGAGAGTGATTTAGAGAATGCTTTAACAGACCATTTGCAAGAATTCTTGCTTGAATTAGGCAATGGATTCTGTTTTGAGGCAAGGCAAAAAAGAATTTTGATTGACGATAAATATTTCTTCTACGACCTATTGTTCTATAATCGTGTGTTGCATTGTGGTGTGATTGTGGAATTGAAGATGGGAGAGTTGGAATATTCCGACTTGGCTCAGCTCAATATGTACGTCAACTATTACAAGAAGAATTTTATGAATCCAGGCGACAATCCGCCAATTGGCATATTGCTTTGTTCAAAGGCAGGAAAAGAGATGGTGGAGTATGCGTCTCCTGGCATTGACGAAAATGTGTTTGTATCAACATATATGCTTCAACTTCCATCAAAGGAAATTTTGTTGCAATGGTTAAAAAATAACGAATAATTCTTGTAATATGAAGCACGATTGGGAATATAAAAAGTTGGGAGACATCTGCGACAAAGGTTCATCAAACATATCACTGAACAAGATTGAGGATAATATTGGTGAATATGCTTTATTCGGTGCATCAGGATATGTTAAGGATATTGATTTTTATCATAATGAAACACCGTATATTGGAATTGTTAAAGATGGTTCTGGTTGTGGCAGGGTAAATATTTACCCTGCAAAATCTTCATTAGTTGGCACAATGCAGTACATTTATCCAAAACAAAATTGTGACATCAAATTTTTAATGTATTTGTTGCAAAGTTTGGATTTGTCTAGCTTGGTCACAGGTGCAGCCATTCCTCATATTTATTTCAAGGATTACTCAAAATTTTCCATCCCCGTTCCCCCTCTCCCCACACAGCAATCCATAGTTTCCGAACTAGATTCGCTGTCAAAAATCATAGCAGACTGCAAGGAGACGCTTAAAGATTACGATGCGTTGGAACAGTCTATCTTCTATGATATGTTTGGCGACCCTGTCAAGAATGATAAGGGTTGGGATGTGAAGAAGTTGGGTGAGGTAACAAAAATAGTAACTGGAAATACGCCTTCACGTTCAGTCAAGGAATATTACAACTCTAATTTTATCGAGTGGATAAAAACAGATAATATAGAAAGAGGTGTTTTGTATCCTTCAATGGCAGAAGAGTTTTTATCAGAAAAAGGAGCAGAAAAAGGCAGGATAGTAGAAAAGGATTGTATTTTGATGGCATGTATAGCAGGAAGCCTTTCATCATTAGGCAAATCTTGTATTACACGATGTCAGACAGCTTTTAACCAACAAATTAATGCTGTGATTCCAAACAAAATAATAACAGACACGTTGTTCCTGTATATGCTTTTTAATATTGCAAGCAACTATATTCAAAGTTTTGCAACTTCTGGAATGAAACATATAATTACCAAAGGAATCCTTGAGCAAATACCGTTCTTCATTCCCCCACTCCCTCTCCAGCAACAATTTGCCTCAAAGATAGAAGCAATAGAGAATATGAAGTCGGAGACAAAGAAGGCGTTGCAGGAGGCTGAGACTTTGTTCAACGCAAGAATGGACTATTGGTTTGATTAGCCCCCTCGTTCCCCCTAAAGGGGGATGATGAGCCCCAATAATTATCGTCAAATGTGACGTTTGGCGTGATTTTGATGTGGCATTTGGCGTGATTATCTGCAAAAAAGTGTAAAATCTATCCGATTTATCTGCAAAAAAGTGTAAGGTTTCCCAAATTTATCTGCAAAAAAGTGTAATTTTGCTTCGGTCACAAAGGATAGAATCGGATGGAAAGACTGATAATGAACAAGTTGGTGGAGTGGAAAGAGAAAAAGAACAGAAAGCCACTCATTCTGAACGGAGCCAGACAGGTCGGCAAGACTTGGCTATTGAAGGAATTTGGCAAACGATACTATGAGGATGTTGCTTATTTCATGTGCGACAAAGACGAGGAAATATCTAAAATCTTTTCTGCCAATTTTGATATAGAACGCATAATACTGCAACTTGGCGCACGTATAGGGAAAGACATTCGCCCTGAGAAAACGCTTATTATTCTTGATGAAATTCAGTCGTCGCCCCGTATCCTTGAATGCCTGAAATTCTTTTATGAAGATGCTCCAGACCTTCATATAGCCGTGGCAGGCTCTCTGCTTGGCATATCTCTTCATCAAGGCAATTCATTTCCCGTAGGTAAAGTGGATATGATTCGTATTTTCCCGATGAATTTCGAAGAATTTTTGATTGCCAACAAACAGGAAAGACTCGTAGATATTCTAAACGGAAAAGATTATGATTCAATAAATACACTAAAGGACACTTACGAAAAATTTCTCCGCCAATACTACTTTGTCGGTGGAATGCCGGCTGCCGTACTGGCTTATGTTGAGAAAGAAGGTCTTCAAGAAGTTCGTTCTATTCAGACTCAAATTTTGTTTGACTATTCAAGAGATTTCTCTAAGCATGTCTCAAAAACGGATATTCCAAGAGTCAATATGGTCTGGCAAGGCATCCCGGCTCAACTTTTTAAGGAGAATAAGAAATTCATCTATGGTGTACTGAAAGAAGGCGGTCGCGCAAAAGAATTCGAGATGGCTATCCAATGGCTTGTGGATGCGGGACTTGTATATAAAGTCAACAGATGCAAAGCAATCAAAATGCCGTTGAAAGCATACGAGGATTTCTCTGCTTTCAAGTTGTTTTTGTGTGATTGCGGATTGCTTGGAGCTCTGGCAGAAATCCCTGCTTCACAGATGTTGGTAAGTGACGACGCAATAAAAGAGTACAAAGGAGGTTTCACAGAACAATATGTGCTTCAACAGATGGTGAGCCGTGATGAGGGTTCGATTTATTATCACAGTGCGGAAAACTCACGACTCGAAATTGACTTTTTAGTACAGAAAGAGGGCAAACCTGTCCCTATCGAAGTAAAGGCAGAAGGTAATGTACGGGCCAACTCCTTATCTGAATTTCTAAAAAACAATCCTGAAATACGTGGTATAAGATATTCAATGCTGCCATATATCCAGCAGGAGCATTTCGACAACCTGCCTCTTTGGGCAATTCAATAACGAAATACGAACCGTGGACACGGTTCTCCTAAATAGGCCATGGTTGGCAGAGCGTCGCAGACGGTCTGCCAACCGTGGGCGGATTTATAGAAAAAAATGCATCATCCTATTATTTTATCGGCAGAAAAAACATTATATTTGTTGAAAGTCATTCTTTAGCAACTGATATTTAGGACTATGCGTAATTTCGACTACATAAAGGAATTAGGGTTTGACGACCTTTACCATTTTTGTTCTTCGGCAGAGGAAACCCAAGTGAGCGACCCAGAGATGAGTGCGTTCAACGCCCGTCGTGCCTTGGAATATATGGTGCGTGAACTTTATGTGATGAAGGGAATCGCCGTTCCTGAACGTACATCATTGTTCCAGTTGATTGAGGATGAGACGTTCACATCTTTCATCGGAGAAGAAAAGGTGCTGAAAGCGATTCACTATATCCGTAAGGTCGGCAATCTAGGTGCTCACGCTATGAAGGTCACGAAGCAGGAGTCGTTCTTCTGCTTACTGAATATCTATAATGTAGTCGGTGCAATCCTACTGAAACTGGACGTCATCCCGTCTGTCAAACCTTTTGACAAGTCTCTTATTCCAGAGAAAGCAGGAATCCACGTCACTCCACCGACTGAAATAAAGGTGAGCGAGGATGATGCTATTGTCGTAAAGGCAGACAAGGATGCAGTTGAGTCAACAACTCCTGTTGTGGAGTTGGATATGGCTGACCTGTCGGAAGCAGAAACTCGCAAACAGTATATCGACTTGATGCTAAGAGAGGCTGGCTGGATTGTCTTAGAGAAAAAGGGATTGATTCAGCCACTAAAAGCATGTATTGAGATTGAAGTCGACGGAATGCCTACTGCAAGCAAAAAGGGCTATGCAGATTATGTGCTGTTCGGTGGCAACGGCAAACCTCTTGCTGTGGTCGAGGCTAAACGCACGTCAAAATCACCAGACGCAGGAAAGCATCAGGCTGAACTCTATGCCGATTGCCTGGAGGCGAAGTATGGAGTACGCCCCGTCATCTATTATACCAACGGATTTGAAACTTATATCATAGACGGTCTTGGTTATCCACCACGTCGACTATACAGTTTCCATACTGCGGGCGACCTTGAACTGATGATTCAGAAGCGTAGCAGACACGATATAAACGATTTCAAGGTAAAGGAGAATATCACAGACCGTGATTATCAGAAGATGGCAATCAAGGCAGTTTGCGAGCATTACAACAAGAAGCACAGACGTGGATTGCTTGTTATGGCAACAGGTACGGGAAAGACCCGTGTCGCAATATCCTTGGTTGATATTCTTACTCGCAACGAGTGGGTAAAGAACGCATTGTTCCTTGCTGACCGTACATCATTGGTAAGCCAGGCACACAAGAACTTTGTCAAGTTGATGCCATCCACAACTACTTGCGTTTTGAGTGATGACAACGAGCACGATTTGAACGCTCGCTTGACCTTCTCCACATATCAGACTATGATTAACCATATCGACACGGAAGACAAAACCTTCTCCGTCGGCAGGTTTGACCTTATCATTATTGACGAGGCACATCGTAGTATCTTTGGTAAGTATGGAGCAATCTTCAACTATTTCGACAGTTTGTTGATTGGCTTGACTGCTACTCCTAGAGATGAAGTAGACCGAAGCACCTACGAAATATTCGAGATGGAGCAAGGAGAGCCAAACTTTGCATACGAGTTGGCAGAGGCTGTTGCAGACGGTTATCTTGTAAACTACAAAGGTCTGAAACGAGGTTCAAAGATAATGTCTGATGGTATCAAGTATGCAGACCTATCCGACGACGAGAGAAAGCAGTTGGAGAAGGTTTATGAGTACGAGAAAATAAAATATGCACTCGATGGAGAGAACAAGAGAGACATCGAGTCTGATGAAATATTCAACTATATCTTCAATGAAGACACCATCTCACAAGTTCTGCAGGACTTGATGAAGAACGGATTGAAGATAAAAGGTAGCGAGGAGATTGGAAAAACCGTCATCTTCGCCTACAACCACCGTCACGCAGAGATGATTGTTGAGAAATTCAACAAACTCTTCCCTGAATATGGACCCGACTACTGTGCGTTGATTGACAACTACGTCACATACGCAGATGATTTGATAGATAAGTTTGGAGACAAGAATCAAGAGCCTCAGATAGCCGTTTCGGTTGATATGCTCGACACAGGAATTGATGTCCCCGAAGTTTTGAATTTGGTCTTCTTCAAACGAATCCGAAGCAAAATCAAGTTTATGCAGATGGTAGGTCGTGGAACTAGATTGTGCAAAGACCTATTCGGACCAGGCAAAGACAAAGAATGTTTCTACATCTTCGACTGGTGTGGCAACCTTGACTATTTCGGAGAAGGAGGAGAAGGTACTGAAGCCAAACCAACAATCTCGTTGACCGAGAGAATATTCAGATTACGTTCCGACATAGCATATTATCTGCAGGCACAGGAATATCAGGACGACGCATACACCAAGAGTTTGCACGATGACATCAAGAATCAGTTGCGTAGTGCAGTCAATGTTCTGTCAGACACGCATATCTCCGTCAGAACAAAATGGAAAGAGGTGTGTCATTTCCGTGAGGATGAGACATGGCTATGCTTGTCAATGAGTGATGTCGATTCATTGAAGGACGACATTTCACCGTTAATTCCGAAGAACAAAGCAGACGAGAGTGCAAAGAAATTTGATTTGCTAATGCTGACAATAGAGTTGGCATATCTAGATGGCAAGACGAAGTGTGCGAGACAAAAGAATTCTGTTCAGACGATAGCACACACGTTGTTGACCAAGAAAGCCACACTACCTGCGGTTCAGAAGAAGAAAGCGATATTGAACGAAGTGCTTAATGATGTAGCTTGGGATAATGCAGACTTGCAATGGTATGAGAAAGTTCGTGAGGAGATTCGTGAGCTGTTGAAATTCCTGACTGACGAAGGACGTTGGTTTGTTGTCAATATCGACGACGTTGTGACAGATGAAGGAGTAAGCGACGGAATAACACCTGCAGTCTCCTACAAACAGAAAGTGTTTGATTTCTTGGCAGAGAATCGAGACCTGCCAGTATTGCAGAAGATAATCAACATTGAGCAGTTGACAAGTGAGGATGTGGTGGAGTTGGAGCGAATAATGTGGAAGGAACTTGGTAGTAAGGAAGACTACGACAAGTACACCGACGGCAAGATGTGTGGACCAAACGTAGCCATCTTTATCCGAAGCATAATCGGTGTTGACCGAGATAAAGCAGTCAAGAGATTCAGTGAACTAATCTCTGCAAGCGAGTTGAATTATGAGCAGGAGGAGTTTATCAAATCAATCCTCACATACGTCTGCGAGAACGGCGACATCACAAAAGAAATCGTAGTGAACGAAGACCCGTTTGCGTCAGGCTTGGAATACTTCGGAACAGAGTATATGATGCCACTTGCAAAGTACGTGGATACAATCCACAATGCGGTGTTGGTGGGGTAATAGTTCCAATTGACACTAGAACTGCATCCATTGTCTCTGACCTTTACGATCACGGTACCAGTAGCCACCGTCTCTTCTGATGGCTTCTTGCTTGCTCTGTTCGGCATATCTTGCCAAAGGATTCTCCTCCCCAGTGTGCTTGATATACTCCATCAAGATCTTTTTGTATTCCTTTTCTGTAATATACATATGGTATGCGGCTTTTCGTGTGAACAGCATCTCCTCATAAGAGAATTCGCCATCTGAATATCCCATCTGAAACATTCTTTCCAAAAGGATCTCACAACCGAATGTGGTGAAATCATAGACTGTTTCATGAAACCAATACGCAGCATAGGCAAGGTCCTCCAAAACATAATCTTGTTCAAGGTAGATCTTCAAATTCTTCTTGTGCTTTTCACTCAAACAATCCTGTTTACTGATATAGTCATAGATGATCTCTAATTCACTCTCGGTGACACCATTATTGATTTTGGCAAACATGGCAAGCATACGTATTCCTAAATCAACATATTGAGTCTTTTGACCTGGATGTAGATTACATTCTTCATGTACAAAACGCATTTTACCTTCTTCGGTAAATTCGGTTTTATGTTTATTGTAGTTTTTAATATACTCCTTGTGTTGAGATTTGTTATCCATAAATCCAATATAAAAGAATAATCCCAATCCGATAAAAAAACCTGCTACATTTACAAACATTGGTAGTATATAAATGCAACCAAATAACAAAAGCAAACAAAGAATAATGCTGACTTTATTTGACACTGACTTCTTGGGATATCTTGGTCCAGAAAAATCGTTGCTTATCATTGTTTTGATGTAATGTTTGAAAAAAATGAAAATAATAAGAGACGCGCTGACGCGACGTCTCTACATAAATTATACTTTCTGATTATTTTACAATCAATCTCTGACCTATAGAAAGTCTATCTGAACGAAGATTGTTCCATCTCTTCAAAGTAGCTACACTGACTCTGTTGCGACGTGCAATAGCTCCAAGTGTATCGCCCTGACGAACTCTATAGTATTTTCCATTGCTTGGACCACCATAATAGCCCTTACCGTAGGCTGGTTCGACTTGAATGCGCTGTGGACACAACTCCTCCTTTTTGTAGTTGGCGATGGTATCTTCGTGCTCAATGAATCCGTTGACTGCCGAGCTTGGCAAACAAACCGTATACTCCTTTGAACCCGGAATGATGTCGCGTCGATACTGAGGGTTAAGATTTCTCAAGACTTCCACATCCTGACCAAGAATGGCCGCAATCTGCTGTAGACTCATACGCTTTGTGGTATGGACAGTGTCGCTGGCAAGTGGAAACTGGATATTTGCAGGACAAATCTTATGTTCCGAGTAGTATGTCATAGTATATGTCGCAGCGATAAAAGCTGGCACATAACCTCTTGTTTCACGTGGTAGGAAAGGGTAGATAGCCCAATAATCTCGTTTGCCACCCGAACGACGGATTGCCTTATTCACATTACCCGGCCCACAATTGTATGCCGCAATCACAAGCGACCAATCCTTGTAGATACCGTATAGATTCTTCAAATATTTAGCGGCGGCATGAGTCGCCTTGAAGGGATCGCGACGCTCATCAACCAGACTGTTTCCGTCAAGTCCATACATCTTTCCTGTAGAGAACATGAACTGCCACAAACCAGATGCACCGGCTCTCGAGAACGCACGTGGATTAAGTGCCGACTCAATGACAGGAAGATACTTCAACTCGATAGGCATCTGCTCGCTGTCAAGAACATCCTCAAAGATAGGGAAGTAGTATTTACCGATACCAAGCATATACTCGACCTGTTTTCTTTTCTTCACAGTATATAGCTCAATGTATCTCTTAACGATATTATTATAGTTCATCTCCATAATCGACGGAATCGCCTTCAATCTTTCGATGTAGACACTGTCGGCCAAAACCTCGCCGATAGAGTCGGTAACACAATCCGACTGAAGATAATTCTTGCGATATACGCTAATCAAACTATCCAAACTGATTTCCATTGCTTCAGGTACGTGAAGGCAAGCGACATCCTTGATTTCGTCACAATCTACAGTATCCTTTTGTGCAATCGTCGAGTCGACAGGAAGAGCTATTGCATCATCGTCGTCATCATTTTCATTGTTTTCCGCCTCAATAACTTCCTCATTATCATTGTTATCAGCTGCAGCGTATGATATGTTTAATAAAGAGTTGAAGGTAATGGCTGCAACAACGGAAAGTAATTTCTTGATCATTTTAATCTTCCAAAATTAAGTGTGAATTTTAGGCCGAGCTGTGGCTGGGACGGATTCACAGTTGCAAAATGTTCGTCGTATTTTATTTCTGGTTGAATATTCAAAGACAAATCCTCACTGATCGAAAAGTCGTAAAGATGGGCATCCACAAATGCATCCAAAGCATTTGCCACATACAGCAAAACAGATGCAAAGATACACATGTCACGGTATCTTCTGTAAGTGTTCATCTTTCTCTCTAGCACGGTCTTCTTCCAACTGTCGTCAACCTTTCCCAATCCTTCGAAAATAGGATCATAATCACGTGTTTTGGGATCATTGTCGACTAAAGAGAAGTAGGCGGCAGAGTACTCCTTATACATTCGTCCCTGGAAAGAGACAACATAAAAGCTTCCTACGCCAAGACCGTAGATCAAAGGCACTTTCCAATAAGATCGGTTGTAAATCTGTCCCATACCCGGAACAAGAAGAGAATACCACATAGCCTTGGTAGGGTTGGGCATCCAATACTCTTCGTTAGGTCTTTTTCTTGATTTCTTTTTCTTCGACAATGGCTCTACTTCTCCATTATCCTCAAGTTGGAATGCGTATGTAGAATCCAATACTACCACGTCGTCGACATTAGAAACGACCGATTTTACAGTATCCACAGCATCATTTGTCTGCGAAGCAATAGTGTCAGCTTTATATAAAGTGTCTTCGCTTGCAGAAACAACAGAATCATTGCAAAATGCAGATACGCAATTTGCAATGACCAAAATAAATGCTAATATTACTCTTTTTGTTGTCTCCAACTTATTCTCCTCTCTGAATGCTGTCGAACACCTCCATAATCTTCTCAAGTTCGTCGTCGCTTGTGAAAGGGATTGTAATTTTACCCTGACCTTTATTGTTGCGAACCAACTCAGATTTCTTATTGAAGATATTCTGCAAACGATTTCTCAATATCTCGTACTCCTCAGGCAACTGCTTGTTGTCCTTTGAAGGAGTAACTGGATCTGTATCAAATTTCTTAGCTTTCAAATCCTGCACCATCTGCTCTGTCTTTCTAACAGACATACAGTCGCGTGCAACCTTTTGATAAGCCTGTATGATTTCACTCTCGTCCTCAAGACCAAGTAGGGCACGAGCGTGACCCATCTCAATCTTACGCTCCTTCAAACCAACCTGAACAGGTGCTGGAAGACGAAGGATACGAAGGTAGTTAGTGACAGTTGACCTGTTCTTACCGACTCTCTCGCTGACCTGTTCCTGAGTGTAGTCGCAAACCTGCATCAAATTCTGATAAGCCATTGCAATTTCTACAGCATTCAGATCCTCTCGCTGGATATTCTCCACAAGAGCCATCTCCTGCATCTCTGTGTCGGAGATATTCTTGATATAGGCTGGAATAGTAGCGCAACCTGCAAGTTTGGAAGCTCTGTAACGACGCTCACCGGATATAATCTGATATTTGTCGCCGATCTTACGAACAGTAATAGCCTGAATCACACCAATCTGCTTGATGGAATCAGCAAGTTCCTGCATCTTTTCAGAGTCGAACTCGCGACGTGGCTGGTCGGGATTAGCCTCGATAAGATCCAAAGAGATCTCCTCAAGAGAAGAAGAACCCTTTAGGTTTTCAATTTTCTCTTCGACCTCAGCCTTTTTCTCCTCAGGCATATTCTTGTCGCCCAAAAGAGCCCCAAGACCCTTACCTAGAGCCGACTTGCCACCCAAACCCTGTTTATTCTTGTTGTTAAGCATCAGTCGTTATTTTAGTTCTCCAGAATAAGTTTTAGAAGCATTACGAGCAAGGAACTCCTGAGTGAACTGCATATAGTTCTGAGCACCCTTACTTTCGATATCGTATTCAATAATGCTCTGACCGAAGCTAGGAGCCTCTGCCAACTTCACATTTCTATTGATTACAGTCTGGAATGTCATCTCACCGAAGTAGCGAGTGATCTCCTCGATAACCTGACGGCCCAATCTAGCACGTGGATCGTACATAGTGATCAAGAAGCCTTCGATTGAAAGAGAAGGGTTAAGCTTCTTCTTGACAATCTGCATTGTATTTACCAATTTAGCGATACCTTC
Organism: Paludibacteraceae bacterium; assembly: GCA_045629285.1. Taxonomy (GTDB): domain Bacteria; phylum Bacteroidota; class Bacteroidia; order Bacteroidales; family Paludibacteraceae; genus UBA1723. The sequence continues at coordinate 27,869 of JAZQQY010000037.1, forward strand.
AAGAGCAAAATACTCCGCCTGGACAGGGATAAGGACCGAGTCGGCTGCTGTTAGGGCATTCACAGTAACCAAACCAAGAGAAGGAGAGCAGTCGATAAGGATAAAGTCGTAATCATTCTTGATATCAGCCAATACCTTCTTCAACACACTTTCTCTTTCCTCAACCTGCAACAATTCAATTTCAGCACCGACAAGGTCGATGTGAGACGGCAATATTTTCAAGCAATCAAGGTTTGTATTCTGGACACCAGCCTTAGGATCAGCACCATCCAACATACACTCATAGATAGTGTTGTTAAGTTCAGAGATATCCAAACCTAAACCTGAAGACGCATTAGCCTGAGGGTCCGCATCAATTATAAGTACTTTTTTGTCAAGTGAAGCAAGGCAAGCGCCAAGATTCACAGTCGTTGTTGTTTTTCCAACACCGCCCTTTTGATTTACTACTGCTATAATTTTGCCCATAAATTCTTTGTTTGGTAAAATTCAAATTCTGTTTCAGTACGCAAATATAGTGAGTTTTTTTTATTATCATTAATTCTTTGTTGCTTAATTGTCTTAAGTTTTTGTAAAATAATGATAATTAGAATTACACACTGATTGCTTATTATATTTGGACTCTGCGTCCTACAATTACTACTTTAAGATTTCAGTTGCGAAGATAGGGGAGAGGTGTGCAAAATGGAGGCAGAGGATTATTATTTGTTTACATTTCATTCTTTTATTTTGTTTGCATTTCGTTCTTTATTTATCTTTGTCTTTGTCATAATCCAATGTTATATAAACACCAAATTTATGTGAATAATTATGACATATAGGAATCCGAGAAACCTTATGTCTCGGGATTTCAATTAAGCTTTTTTCATAAATAATGAGCTTTATAATGAATAAAATTAATTTCTCTGCTATTATTTGCAGTATATTTCTGATGTCTGCATGCTCTAACATTACAACTTCCAAAGAGCAAACAGAAACAAACTACAGTACGCGTCCAATAGACAGCACAACCCAAATAACAGACTCTTTGTCAAATAGAGGGAAGGCTCATGAAATAGAAATTCCTGAAGATCACGACCTGTCAAGTATTGACGATTCTACTGATGAGTGCTTCAAAATACCAGTGGAAGACATTCTACTTAATAGCAAAAACTATTCAGACAGGCTTATCAGTCAATCAAAATATGAATTAGTGTACACTTCAGCCGAAGGTTATAAATGCAAAATCATAAGACACGGAGGCTGTAGCGATAACGGGTGTGTTCCTGCTTGGCAAAATTTCAATTTGATTGCATACAACACTTCTAAAGAGAGTTGGAAGAACGAAAAGGAACTTATAGACTGGTTCAAAAAGGAAAGCAACAATTTTAAATGGATTATGAATTACGAGTTAAATGAATTGCTCGATGCTCCTCATGTCATTGAACACCAAGATAATATAGACTGGTTGAAGTGCATTGATGGGGACCCAGAGAAATTCGGTATAACAATTTCTAATGATAGCACTGAACTGTACTATAATTGGTACTAACAACATACCGCAGAAACTCAATCTGTTGGGAAAGAACTATATTTGAAATTAATTAAGCTAATATAAGATAATTATATCCGAATTGTACAACACATGCTTTATATACGCTCGTTCTCTGGCTTGCGTTGTCGGGAGGCAATGGCATCCCGCCCTTTGCAATCCTCTTTTTGGACAACAGCTATATAATCACCTTTATATTTTGAGTAGATTTCTCTTAATTAATTCCAATATCGTGTACTTAGGTAATTAATCAAATCATTGATATTCTTATCTTTAGTGAACGGCTCTTCACATAGCGGCTCCAATAGTTCTTGCGGATCAATACAAACAAACAGACTTTTGTCATTTAGATTCGAAATATAATTGGTTTCAACTTGTCGACGCAAGTCTGTATTGCCATTTGGAATCACATTGATGTGGATAAATTTTGTGGCTTCTCCATTACGAATCATCTGTTCTACAAGTAATGTTTGTCGCATCAATTCGTATTGAGGTTCTTGCATGTAGATGGAATGTGCAACACCATCATGTGGAGTAATCAACTGTTCTGATTTCTCAATAAGAGTTGCGTATCTTTTCAATCGAGTAGGGTTGGTTTTATCCTTTGGAACATAACTCTCTGTGTATTTCCATTCAATTGGAATCAGATAGATGTCATTACCCTTTTTAACTCTAATCAAAGCATCTATCGAGGTACACAATGATCCTCGACGCGCTCCATGATCGTCTTCTCCAAGGAGTAATCTATTGTCATGAGTAAACTCAAATTCTATCAAACCATTCCCGTCAAGAGCAGGTAAGATTGTGTCAAAACACATTCCTGTCGCACGATATAGAATTGATTTTATAGCATCTTCATTCATGCGAATTGCGAACAGATGATTGAGACAACTTACCTGCGAAGACAAGATATGAGTAGGAACTCCATCCTTTGATTCTCTGCCTATTTTCCACCATTGAATACCATTCTCCTTCATGTATTTGATAGCGTCTTCTCGTATCTCATGGAAGAGATTAAGATTACGATCTTCTTGTACTAATAGTTTTTTACTTGGTTTGTCAAATACCAATCCTCCATTTTTTGCACCATAGAAAATTGGAGAATGAGTTTCGATTAGAGCAATCTGTTTTGCAGCTTGATCTAATTGGTATTTGGTGTGTGTGTTCATCAGTTTAGTGGTTATGATTATTTAATTCATTTATAAATGATCCAGAAAACTCAAATTTTTCTTGTTTATATAAAGCATCTTTATCAAAATACATTGTACGCATTCTAAGTGTAAAAGTTCCGACTTGATATTCTTCTTTGCATCTCGACTCGGTTCCTTTGGGCATAAGTCCAACTACATCAATGACATGTTTAGGTTCAGTGTCTCCTTTATACCCTAAGACTTTCCACCAGTTTTTCGAATTTGTATTGTCAAGTAGTTGAGCAAGAAATACAGCATAACTCAGAGCTTGTTGCAAAACTACTTCCATAGATTCGGACTTATGGTTTTCATCCTTAAGTTCAAATACACAAAGATGTGAATTAGCTCCAACTCCAGCACGAGCCAAGATGTCTATGCCGCCTCCTTTCTTACTATATGAAACTTCATTTTTGTGTGATGCAGAAAGATTTGTCGTGAACTGTACGAATTTTCCTCCAAACTTTACAGGTTGTATATGTAGCAAAGATTTTTCTTCAGATTTGTTTTTTGAAAATTCTCGAAGAAGAAGATTCTCACATTTGTGTTCTGGAGAATGTGTTTTTGCTTCATGCACATTAGTTGATTTAAGAATCGAACGGCAAAGAGTCATGTTATCACTATCCCATTTTTCCTCATCATCTAGGTTAGGCAAATTGTCATAACCTCTTTTCTGTTGCAAATCTGTATATCCTTTTGAGTATTTGAATTTTCTTTCTCCATCTTGCTTGATAGATAGTGTTCCAATACTTTCTCCCAGATAACGAATGTCATATTCACAACCACTACTTTTCATTTTAGTGATTGTTGTGTAAGCTGAAAGTGGAAATGATATATTCGCTTTATGGGACATTTTTATGTAATGATCCTGATTCTTAAGTATGTCATCTGCATACTTAGCATAGCGAATCTGCCAATCAGGTTCTTTGGCTAACTCTTCTAGAGTCGCTGTTATAATTTCTTCGTTTGTCATAATTTATATCTTAGGTTCTTCAATATTCTCAATCTGCTCTCCCAAACCAGACTAAAAGAGTAGATTCTCCATCAGGCAAATTTGCCAACCATTTTACACTTTTCAAAATATTTAATCACGAATTTTATAAAATGATCCAAAAATCGTTTGAAATATGTAAATTTCTCTAAAAATTAAGAAGTTAGCATTGCTATTTCCCCTCAAAAAATTCTACCCAATAAGGATTTTCTTTGTCAAACAATTCTTTTTGCTCTTTAGTAAGTTTGTTGGGATAATCACCAAACAAATGGTAGACAGTTTTCTTGTCAAATGTGAACATATATTCTCCAATATAGTCTACATTATCCACCCACCATATTTTGTCTGTCTCTTCGTGTTTGTACAAACGGTATTCTTGCTTGTAGTCTTCTTCTGTTAATTCAATCATAATTTTAACTGTTTAGTACACTTATAAAACGAATAAAACAGAAAAATGGGTAGGTAAAAAATGAATTATTTTCAATAATTTGTTATATATAGCTATAAAACAAATGTTTAGCGAAATTGTCAATTCTCTCCAAAGAAATTATTTATACGAATTGACAATACACGCTTTTTATACGCTCGTTCTCTGGCTTGCGTTGGATGGGGACAATTTAATTAAATATTAAATGAAATGCTGAATTTTTGCAGAGACGGGACATGCCCCGTCTCTGCTCTAAGCATTAAGCTCTAATCTCACTTCCTATAGATTCTCAATCTCTTCAAATGTGAGATGAGTCAGTTCATGAATCAAGGCGGCATCAAGCCCCTTTCTTTTCATATCTGTGGCGATCTGGATTGCCTTATCATTAGCACCTTCTTCTCTACCTTCCTTTCTGCCCTCTTTCAAGCCTTCTTCATAGGTTGGCTCCTCATCTTCAAGCATCTTCATGCTCGCCTCATAAAGCATCTGATCTTTTGCAGAAAGCGCTCCGACTCTTGCCTTCTCGATCAAACGGAGAAGTCCTTTGTCTGCTCTTTCGTATACTGATGAGTCGATATTTTCCATACTTCCTAAATTTTTGAAACTGTAAAGCCAGATATCCTTCAGTGTGATGTTGACTCCATCAAACTTGAATTTCTGCAAATTTATAAAATATTTTCGATGTCTGTCCCAAAATAGAGCTCCTGTATCTAAATCACACTCCGCAGTCCTGGTCACAACCTTGTCGATTCCTGCTGTTGTCTTCCCCATAATGAAGATTCCGATGATCTTTGGAATATCTTTTTTCATCTTTCTCCACGACAAGCCTCTCTTGATTTTGCTGTCCATAAGCTTATAGACGTAAAAGTTTGCCCTGGTTTTGAAAAACTTCTGGCAGGAGTTCTGCATCTCAATCAAAATGGAATCCCCTTTGTTTGTGGTGCAGTAAAGATCGAATGTCACGCCTCGTCTCTCTTTTAGAGTGGCTGGCATCTCCACATTCTGAAACTTCACTTTTGTGATTTTGTCCTCATCTCCATCTAAAATAGCATTTAGAAATGACCTCATGATTATCGGGTCGGACATGCAATACTTGAACCCGAAATCGCATCGCAAATCAATGAATTTGCCCATGTTTTGTAACTGTTTAATTTGTTTTTATACTGTGTCTAATCAAAATTGACTAAACTTATTTCAATTGACTAAACTTATTTCAATGCAAATGTAATGATAATTTTTTTGAAATATTGAAGATTGTTATATTAGGAGTTGCCCAACACACTGGCTCGCGACACTTAAGTATGCGGCCCTTTGCAATCTTATTTTCAGGACAACCGCAATTTTTAATTCCCAATTAGAAAAACTCCCATTTTCGTTTTCGTCAAAATCATCGTGGATTAAAAATTTTTTATTAACTTTGCTTAGTTAAACTTAGAATTAAAAACATAACGGGCTAGATTGCTGATTTACAATGGCAATAAATCATTGTGATTTAGCATCGTATAATTTCAATAAGTCATACAATGAAAGGTAAAAGTTTGGTTTCTATTACAGACTATAGCAAGGATGATATCTTGAGAGTATTGTCTGCCGCTAAAGAGTTTGAGAAGAACCCCAATCAACAGATATTGCACGGTAAGGTCGTGGCTACTCTTTTCTTTGAGCCTTCTACTCGTACACGTTTGAGTTTCGAGACTGCTGCCAACCGTCTTGGTGCAAGAGTGATTGGTTTCAGCGACGCCGCTACTTCCAGCACTTCGAAGGGTGAGACTCTTAAGGATACTATCAAGATGGTGAGCAACTACGCTGACGTGATTGTGATGCGTCACCATATCGAAGGAGCTGCAAGATATGCTTCTGAGGTCACTGATGTTCCTATTATCAATGCTGGCGACGGTGCTAATCAGCATCCAACTCAGACTATGCTCGACCTTTTCACTATCCAGCAGACTCAGGGTAGACTTAATGATATCAATATCACTATGGTTGGCGATTTGAAGTACGGTCGTACAGTTCACTCCCTTTTGATGGCAATGTCGCACTTCTCACCAACTTTCAATTTCGTTGCTCCTAATGAGTTGGCTATGCCAGACAAGTATAAATTGTTCTGCCAACAGAATAATATCCCATTCCAGGATTTGAAGGAGTTGTCGCAGGATGTGATCGGCAATACTGATATTTTATATATGACAAGAGTGCAGAAGGAGCGTTTCTCTGACTTGATGGAATACGAGAGAGTGAAGAATGTTTACACTCTTTGCGCTTCTATGCTTGAGCACACTCGTCCAGACATGAAGGTGCTTCACCCGCTTCCTCGCGTCGGCGAGATTGCTAATGATGTCGACGATACACCTCAGGCTTACTACTTCCAACAGGCTAAAAACGGCATGTATGCACGTCAGGCTGTTATTTGTGACGCTCTTGGTTTAATCTAATTTTGCTACGATGACTATTGACAATAAAGAACTAAAGGTCGCTGCTCTCAAGGAGGGTACAGTGATCGACCATATACCTTCCGACAAACTTTTCAAGGTGATCGCTATTCTTAACCTTAAGAATACTTGTAGTCAGATCACTTTCGGCTACAACCTTGACAGTGCCAAACTAGGCAAGAAGGCTATCATTAAGATTTCTGAGAAATTCTTGGAGCAGAATGAGGTGAACAAGGTGGCTCTTATCGCTCCTCACGCAAAAATCAACATCATCCGCGACTATAAGGTGGTAGAGAAGATGACGCTTAGCTATCCACAGGAGGTTGTCGGCGTTGTGAAGTGCTTGAATCCTAAGTGCATCACTAACAACGAACCGATGAAGTCTAAATTCCGTCAGCTTCACCCATCGGCAGAGACTTATGTCTGCCACTATTGCGAGAAAACAGTTGACGTAGAGGATATCGTTGTATTGTAATGAAACTGACATTCAAGCCAGGCAATATGATATATCCAGTGCCAGCCGCACTGATTTCCTGTGGCGACGACGCCGAAAGTTACAACGTCTTCACAGCAAGTTGGGTTGGCACAATTTGTACAAATCCTCCAATGTGCTACGTCTCGATTCGTCCGGAGCGACACAGCTACGAGATAATTAAGCGTACAGGTGAGTTTGTAATCAACCTTACTTCCAGATCCATCGCCAAAGCCACCGACTGGTGCGGCGTAAGATCGGGTAGGGATTATGACAAGTTTAAGGAGGCTCATCTCACACCGCAAAAGACAGCTGTGATCAATTCTGTCTACGTAGAGGAATCTCCACTTTCAATTGAATGTAAGGTTCGTGAGATAGTGAAACTTGGCAGCCACGACATGTTTATCGCCGATGTGGTGAATGTGTTGGCCGACGACAAGTACATCGACAAGACATCGGGAAGATTCGAGCTTGACAAAGCCGACCTTATCGCTTACTCACACGGTGAATACTATACGTTGGGTGATATGATAGGCACTTTCGGATGGTCTGTAAGAAAAACAAAGACAAAGACAAAACAAAGAACTAAATCTAAATAATGGCAAAATTTGTAATTGAAGGCGGCAACCGTCTATCTGGAGATATAACTCCGGCTGGCGCAAAAAACGAGGCATTACAGGTAATCTGCGCCACATTGTTATCTGAAGGAGAAATCGAAATCAGCAATGTGCCTGATATCCTTGATGTCAACAACCTAATTCAGTTGCTAATCAACCTTGGCGTAAGTGTAAGAAAGATTAGCAAGGACACTTATATTTTCTGTGCCTCAAACGTAAATCTTGACTATATTGAAACTGAGGAGTTTGCCAAGTCGTGTACAATGCTTCGTGGTTCGGTGATGCTTATCGGTCCACTTCTAGCACGTTTCGGAAAGGCTATCATCCCTCAGCCTGGTGGCGACAAGATCGGCCGACGTCGTTTGGATACCCATTTCCACGGTTTGATCGAGCTAGGTGCGGAGTTTAATTACGAAGCAGAAGGTTCCCTTTATCGAGTCGGCACAAAGAATGGCTTGAATGGCAAGTATATGCTTCTTGAGGAGGCGTCCGTGACAGGTACAGCCAATATCGTAATGGCTGCTGTTCTTGCCAAAGGCACTACGACTCTTTATAATGCTGCATGTGAGCCATACGTCCAGCAGCTTTGTAAGATGCTTGTGAACATGGGAGCAAAGATCTCAGGAATCGGTTCCAATTTGCTTACTATCGAAGGAGTTGAAAAACTTAACGGATGCAAGCACCGTCTGCTACCGGATATGATCGAGGTAGGAAGTTTCATCGGCATGGCTGCGATGACAAAGTCGGAAATCAGAATCAAGAATGTCAGTATGCCTGATTTGGGAATCATTCCGTCGACATTCAAGAAAGTCGGTATTGATTTGGAGGTTTCGGGTGATGATATCATCGTTCACGGTTCAAAACCGATGGTTATCGACAAATTCATAGACGGTGGTATTTTGACTCTTGCCGATGCTCCATGGCCAGGATTGACACCGGATTTGCTATCTGTATTCCTTGTGGTTGCAGTGATGGCAGAGGGAAGCGTTTTGATTCATCAGAAGATGTTCGAGAGCCGTCTGTTCTTCGTGGATAAGCTAATTGATATGGGAGCCCAGATCATCCTTTGCGACCCACATAGAGCGACAGTGATCGGACTTGGCAAGAACGGTAAACTACGTGGAGCCAAGATGTCGTCTCCAGATATCCGTGCCGGAATCGCATTGTTGATTGCAGCATTGAGTGCAGAAGGAGAGAGTACGATCTCGAATATCGAGCAGATCGACAGAGGATACGAACAAATTGATGTACGTTTGAAGGCTCTAGGAGCAAAGATTTCACGTGTAGGATAACAATTCAATAACAACATTAATTGCCATTAATTATTCATTCATCGATTCACTGAATCTCAAATCTATGGGTAATTAATGGTAATTAACGTTAAAATACAAAACATTACGCTTTTAGGCGGTTAATATCGATAAGATGAGAAATTGGACAACAATCAAGGAATATAAGGAAATCCTATTTGATTTCTACAAAGGAATCGCCCGTATCACAATCAACAGAGAGCGTTACCGTAATGCATTCACTCCGCTTACTACAGCCGAGATGTCGGACGCTTTGGCAATATGCCGTGAGCACGCAGATATTAATGTAGTCGTTTTGACAGGTGCTGGCGACGTAGCCTTCTGCGCCGGTGGCGATATGCACTGTAAGGGTAAGGGAGGATATATCGACGAAGGTGGAGTGCCACGTTTGTCGGTGCTAGATGTGCAGAAGCAGATCCGCAGTCTACCAAAACCAGTCATTGCCGCAGTCAACGGTTTCGCCATCGGTGGAGGACATGTATTGCACGTAGTCTGCGACCTTACAATCGCCTCTGAGAATGCTAAATTCGGCCAGACAGGTCCACGCGTCGGCAGTTTCGATGCAGGTTTCGGTTCATCCTACATGGCATCAGTGATCGGTCAGAAGCGCACACGTGAGATCTGGTTCCTTTGCCAGCAATACACAGCACAGCAAGCTTTGGATTGGGGATTGGTGAACAGAGTAGTCAAATTGGAAGAGTTGGAAGACGCATACGTAGAGTGGGCAGAAAAGATGATGGAGTTGTCTCCACTTGCATTGCGTATGATCAAGCGTGGATTGAATGCCGAGCTAGACGGTCAGGCTGGAATCCAGGAGTTTGCCGGCGACATGACGATGCTGTACTACAACCTTGACGAGGCACACGAAGGTTCCAAAGCATTTTTGGAAAAGAGAAAACCTGATTTCTCTAAATATCCGAAATTTCCGTGAATTATACATCCAACAACGCATACGGTAGGTTTATAATTCCGACGTTGGTGCATTGTCAAAATACTGTGAAACGGTTAAAAATAGCCTATGGTTAAGGACATACTTTGTTTGTCCTACCATAGGGAGAGGGAAAATAAAATTATTATTAACAATACAAAAAAATGGGTTCATTTACATCGTTATATTACCATATTGTATTCTCTACCAAATATAGAGATTCAATTTTTGTTGATCATCAGACCAGTTGTATTCAGTTTTTTTAGAAATATAGCTGAGAAATACAATGCGACAATCATCGCAGCCAATGGAGTAGAGGATCATGTCCATATTCTATTAAAAGATATGTGAATAATCAGCAAGAACATCATAAAAAAAAGATTTTCCGGCTGAGCCGAAAGGTTATTCCATTTTAACGAATGAGCCGTTAGATGACGAATTCTATGAATAATAAAATTACAATAACACCCTACAAACTCCTCTTCAACGAGCGAGTCTACACATCACGTGGTTCACTTGACGATCACACTGTATTTTATGTCACGATTACCGACAACAACGGCAATCGTGGTACAGGAGAGTGTGCACCGTTGTATGGATTGAGTCCGGAATATGGTGATGGATTAGAGAGTATTGTTCGTAAAAAAGCTGAAGAATATAATCTGCACGGCGATTTAAGCAAGATAGATTTCACCAACCTTTCATCTGTCAGATTTGCATTTGAATGTGCAGAGATGCAGATGAAGAATGGAGGTGAGAAAATGTTCGATACTCCGTTCTGCAAAGGCGAAGACGGCATCAGAATCAACGGACTCGTATGGATGGGAGAGATCGATGTTATGCTACGTCGCGCTAGAGAAAAATACGATTTGGGATTTCGCTGTTTGAAATTCAAAATAGGCAGCAAGGATTTCAATAGGGAGATGGATCTTCTTAAGGCGATGCGCGCTGAATTCAAGGATATCACTATCCGTGTCGACGCGAATTGTGCCTACACTCCCGATTTCTACCTGAATGAGGTGGAGCCTGTGCTACATTCACTGAATATCCATTCTATCGAGCAGCCGGTCAAAGTGGCTGATGTCGACGGTTTGACTCGTTGCTGTGCCAAGAGTAGGGTGGATATAGCACTTGACGAGTCGTTGATCGGCACGAAGAGTGAAGATGAAATGGCTAAATTGCTTGACACGATAAAACCTAAATACGTAATTTTGAAACCAACTCTTTGCGGCGGAATCAGCGGAGCAAATTCATGGATCAAAACTGCGAAGGAGCGTGGAATCGGATATTGGGCGACATCAGCTTTGGAAAGCAACGTAGGATTGTTGTCTATTGCTCAATGGTCGTCTACGATCGGTGTCAACATTCCGCAAGGTCTCGGCACCGGTATGATTTACAGTAACAATATAGAGAAAGGTCTATTTATAGAAGGCGAAAAATTGTGGTGGAAAGGACCACATTACAATAAATAATGACATTTGCAGTTCTAGTTTCTTCTGACCAATTCTTCGACGGCATTTTCCAATGTGCATTGCTGAAAGAGAATGGCGACGGTTCATTCGACATTGTCCGCATCATTAGCGACGGTGACGAAGCACTCGCTATGCTTGGTGATGAAGAGAAACAACTTGTCCACAAAACTACTAATTGTCAACCGGAGAATATCTTCAAACTCTTCATCAAAAAATCGGTCTATTCTATTTCTGTCTACAACACAGAGATGACTAAAATGAAAATGAGCTATGAGGATAAGTCCAATCTACGTCGCAACGAATCAATATTCGCCAAGATAATCAATTATGTGGATGCACAGGCAAAGAGCATCTATTCTATATTGAGCGACAGGAACGACATTCGTCTTGCCGTGCGTCAACCACATGCCAAGCGTATTCTTCCTTATGATTTCTTCAAAATCACAGATGAGAAATCATTTGTGCATCCTAAATTCACGTACACTGCCGATAAAGGAATCAGCTACAGTTTAAGTATCTCGCATTCCGGTCAAACGATACCACTGGGAAGCATAGAAAAGAAGGATGTTAAAGTGGTTTGCACGAATCCATGTATAGCAGTGTTCATGCTTGAGACATACGCCTATACTTACGGTTCACGAATGTTGGTGTTCGAGAATGCCAAATCATCTTTGATAAATCCATTCTTTGAAAAAGAACAGATTGAAATCAAGACTGAGAATGTAGAGAGATATTGCCAAAGTTTCATTGCCGACAAATTGGCAAACTTCGATGTGATTCTTGATGGTATAGACTCAGAAATCATAACTGTTGAGCCAGTATTGAGACTGACACTTAATCGTGCCATTTCAAACACTGCTGTTTTGCAAACACAGTTTGAATACCGAGACAACGACAATTTATTCTCCTACAGACCTGATAATGCCAAGAGAGGAATTGAGTATTCCAGAATTATCGATAACAAACCCAAATTCTACATTATAGAGAGAAACTCCAAGATGGAGAGTCAGATTCTCAATAATGTGTTGGAGACAGGTTTAACATTGTCGGAAGATGTGTTGACGTATGAAGACAGCAACGCAGATTATAATATATATCAGTGGATTACAGACTACGAAGGTCTGATAGACCGCGTAGAAATAGAAGCTCCGAATTTCATACCACTTGAGCCGAAGTTGGTTTATCGCCACGATGTATTGGGCGACTGGTATGATCTCAAGATGTATGTCGAAGTTGGAGATGAGCGTATCCGATTCAAGGATATCGCGATGATGATAAAGAGTGGTGAACATATCTTCTCTTTCGAAGATGGAAGGTATTTCGTCATTCCGGATATATGGTTTACGACCTATGCCGACTTGGCAAATTTGGCATCAACTTCCACAAGCGATGATTTGAAAATCCATCGTTCAAAGACTGCATTGTTGGAAACTATCATTGAGAAAAGGGAGTTGCCGGAATTGACCAATGTCAAAGTCGAGCTGCCGGATTTCCTTAATGCCACATTACGAAGCTATCAGAAAACAGGTTTTGATTTCCTTGTAAATCATTATGTCTCGACTATCGGCTGCATTTTGCTTGACGACATGGGCCTCGGCAAAACATTGCAGGCGATTGCGATGTTAGCGTATGTGCATCGAGAAAGCGTGGAGAGAAGGAAGAATCAGCAGGAGATAAAGACACCTTTTGCAGATACGTCTCAGATGGTGCAATTGTCACTTTTTGATGATGTCCCTGCACCAGCGACGACAGAAAATAAACCAGCCACTAATGACGAGGATATCAAACGGATCCAGGCATCGTTGGTGGTCGTCCCAGCGTCGCTACTGACAAACTGGAGACGAGAGCTAGACAAATTCTGCCCATCGCTTACCGTATATACCCATGCAGGAAAAGACAGAAAAAAGGATCTTAAAACAGTCTTCAAATCGTATGATATAGTGTTGGTATCAAGCAATGTGCTTCAGAAAGATGAAGCCTTATTCAACGGAATGATGCCTGAGACAATGGTGATCGACGAGAGTCACAAACTGAAGAATGCCAACACAAAATTTCATCAGTCAATGCGAGGCATCAAGCCCCATTTCACCGTCGGATTATCAGGCACACCGATCGAAAACAGCATCGTCGACCTGCATTCACAATTTGCGATAGTCAATCCATATCTTCTCGGTACGCTTTCCGAATTCAAGAAGATGTATCTGAAGGGCGACGAAATTTCAGCAAAGTCACGCGAAGCCATCGGAAGAATCATCGCGCCGCATACTTTGCGAAGAACAAGAAATGAGGTTCTTGGAGATCTGCCGCAACTGTCGGAAATCGTCATATCACTTGATATGGATGACGAGCAGTCAAGGCTTTATGAGATTGAAAAGAGTGCCGCACGCAATGAAGTGATGAAGATCATCAAATCTGCAGATTCAGGAGTAAAAGCATTGACTGCTTTGATCCGATTGCGTAAACTTGCATTGCATCCGAAGATGTATGATGAAGGCTACAATACAGATAATCCTAAGACACGATGGATCATCGACTTCCTTAAAGTATTGCGAGAGGAACATCATAAAGTGATAATTTTTGCCACTTTTTCCACATATTTTGACTATCTTGCAGAAGAATTGGAGTCGGCAGGCATTTCTGCGCTGACATTCACGGGTGAAACAAGAAATCCAGACCAAGTACTAGATAAATTCCAAAACGACGAGAGCGTGACTGCTTTGCTCAGCACTTATCAAAAGGGTGGAACTGGTCTCAACCTTACTGCAGCATCATACGTGATTCATGCCGAGCAGTGGTATAATCCACAGCTCACAGATCAAGCTACAGCCAGAGCGCATCGTAGCGGCCAGACAAAACCAGTCACGTCGTATCATCTGCTTTTGAAAGACAGTATAGACGAGAAGATTTTCAATCTGGCCAAAAAGAAGAGAGACGTAGCGACCGGCACTCTGGATATGGCGAAAATGTCGACTGAAATGGCTTTGGATTTAATCTAGTCCCCTCCGCCACTATAGGGGAAACTGATGTGGTAGGTTGGAACTGTGCTGGAGTACGGCTCTAATTATTAACTATTAATCATTAACTATTAATCTCTAATGAGATATATATCACTAGCATCGTCATCAAGCGGCAATTGCTATTTATTTGAGGACGGAGATACAAGATTCCTGATCGACGCTGGTTTGACAGTCAAACGCATCAAAGAGCTTTTGGCTGAAATCGGTGTGGAATTATCTTCCATAAAAGGTGTTGTACTCACTCATTCACACCGCGACCATACCAAAGGTGTTCCGACATTGGTATACCGTCACAACTTGCCTCTATACTGCACAAAATCCACACTACAAGATTTGGAAAGGAATACAGGCAGAGAAGTTGACCGTGCTTTGTGGAGAGAAGTGGAATCACATACTGAGTTTGAGATCGGAGACTTCTCTCTTTTGCCGATGCCTGTCACTCACGACACTCGCGATTGTCATGCTTATAGAGTGAAGTTGGGCGACAAGATTCTAACGTTGGCCACAGACTTAGGTAAGGCGACAGATGAGCTTATGGAGGCAGTGAAAATCTCTGACCATTTGATTATAGAATCAAACTATAGCCACACATTGTTGCAGGTCAGTTCATATACCGCATTCCTACGTGGCAGAATCGACTCCGACAACGGTCACTTGTCGAATGTCCAGACTGGTGAAATAGTGGATTTTGCATGCAGAAAGGGTAGAGTGAAGCATATTCATCTGGCGCATATTTCAGCCAATTCCAATGATCCAACCACTGCTTTGAATCATTCCAAGAAATTCGTGACTGAGGGAGTCAAGATTGATGCTTTGCCAAGAAAAGCAATGAGCGACATGTGGGAGATTTAACATTTGACTTCAAAGAATTGATATCAAGAAAGCAGATGTATATTGACAAAACTAAACTAATTCTTGGCACGCACCGCGCGCACAGGGAACCCATAGCCACGGAAGTAGTTGATCCATTTGTCTTCCTCCATGTCGAAGTTCAAGTAGCGGGCGCGGTCCTTGTAGAGCGAAGACGACCAGTAGTAGCATTTCTCCACGTGAAGTCGCATACTTGTAGGTGATCCAGTTGAACACCTCCTTCGGCTCAGTCTCGCCCCATGCGAAGTAGTAGCCAAACTCCTCCGGCTTGGTAGCCCCGACATTATAGGTTGCCCAAAGCGTTCCGCTTGGAAGGCCAAGGTCGAAGTAAGGATGAAGTTTTGGGAGAACTAAAATAGATAGGCAAGAGGCTGCAGCAAAATCTTCATTTTGATGCAGCCTCTCTCTATAAAACAATGAATTTTGGAGTTTACGCTTCGTCTCCAGCAAACTTATTCATGCCTCGGATCATGTGGCGTAGACAGCTAAGCAATGCCTGCGATTCCTGGAGGACGTGGACGGTAAGGAGTTGAGTATTGATGTTATGGCTACCTTCGTTGATAGCATCCAACACTTTTTTGCGATCCCTGGAAATCTGTCCTTGCAATGCCATACATTTCTCTCTGATAGTGTTTGCATCTGAGAAATCTCCACTTTGAAGCATGGCATGTGTCTCATTAAACAGATTTATGACATTATCTCTCATCACTATGAATTGAGCGTGATACTCTGTAGGAAGCGGAGCAAAGTTATTGCCGACATGCTCTCTCAACGGATCGTTGATTCGTTTCATGCAGTAAAGCATCTGCTGACAAGAGTTAATGCCAAGGAAATACCAAGTGTTGCGCTGGATCACCATTAGCGGATCAAGTCGACGCATGGCTATGATTTCACGTCGACGCTGACGTTTAAGCTCCTTGCGCTCCTCATCTATACGGGTAGTTCCATGCTTCAACAGTTTATACTTCTCATACAAGAAGCCATTTGTAGCACTACGGTATGCTTCAACTACGAATTGTAGACGATCAGCATTTCCTTTGCGGATATGCTCACATAGCAGCTCCCAAATCACATTTTTATCACGTGTCCTGATAATCTGCTTGAATATTGAATCGTCTTCCTTATCAACTATCTTGACTTTCAAATTACTTCTGACAATCAAGAAGATAGCAAGTACGATCGCCAATCCCATTACTATATACCCACCAAAGAACAGGCCATTTGTGATGATGTAGCTTGCGATGAAGGCGACACCAGCTGTGATAAACCATCCACCGATGACACTCAACACTCCTGTGATACGGAATACCGCACTCTCACGGCTCCATGCTCTGTCCGCCAAACTTGTTCCCATCGCCACCATAAATGTGACGTAGGTTGTCGACAATGGAAGCTTCATGCTTGTGCCGATAGCAACCAACAATCCTGCGACTACAAGGTTGATGGCAGCACGAACCTGGTCGAAAGCTGCGTCTTCAGGAAGAACCATCGCGTCGCTATTGAATCTTGAGTCGATCCATTTTCCGACTGGTGCAGGAACGATTTTAGAAATACCTTCAGCTATTCTTGACGAAGTGCGGACAATAGTACGAACCACAGCTGACGAGCCAAACATCTGATCCTCTTCGTTCTGACGGCCCAAACCGATCTCTGTCTTTGTCACATTCTGAGCCTTCTTTGAGAAGATAAGCGACAACACCATAAGTACACCTGCAATGACAAGGAATAGAGTAGGAGTCTGAGCACTCCCCATCAACGATTTCATCAAGAAACGCTCTGGATCGCCAGCACCGTTGGCTGAGAAATCAAGGTATGCCTCCAAACCTGTCAACGGCACACCCACAAAGTTTACAAGGTCGTTGCCGGCAAAAGCCATCGCCAAGGCAAATGTGCCAAGCAAAATCACGAATTTCAAAACCGGTAATTTGAATGCACTGGCAATCGTCATGATGACAGAGAAGATAAGCAGACCACCACCGATGATAAACCATGTGTTTTCATTGATCATCGCCTTGACGTCGGCAGTCATGAAACTGCTGCCTTTAAGACCGTTGATAAGCAAAAACCAGATGATGCTAGTCACTGCAATACCACCGAAAATACCGATCTTCAATGAACAGCTAGTCAAGCCTCCCATGTCACCGTCGTAAGAAGTCGACTTGCCATTTACCCTATACGAGAAAGTAAACACCATACGTGCAATCCACTGAATCAAAGATCCTATAATAAATGCGATTGCAACACTAAGGAAGATTCCAAGTATCACGCTGATGGCTTTCTCCGTATTCAACAAGTCTCCCAACGACAATAAAGTGCCATCTGCCATAGTCTCACCTTTGATTATCTTAAGCAAAGCGATAGCAAACGCACCACCAAGAAGCTCAAAAACCATGCTGACAGTTGTGGATGTAGGCATTCCTAACGTATTGAAAACATCCAGCAGGAGAACATCCGTCACCATGACAGCAAGAAAGACGCAGATCACATCATAGAATGAGAAATACTCAGGCGTCATAATGCCGTGACGAGCAACATCCATCATTCCGTTACTCAATGCGGCACCAGCAAAAACACCTACTGCAGCAATCAATACGATTGTACGATACTTTGCAACTTTGGCTCCGATAGCGGAGTTGAGAAAATTCACCGCATCATTGCTAACACCGACTGCAAGGTCGAAAACGGCCAGCACAATCAGGAATACTATGATTCCAATAAACACTGTATTCATACTTATATCAAATAGTTAATAATACCCATATAAAAATTGCGACAATCATTGTCCAACGGAAATAATCATAATACCGCTGAATCTTCTTTGCTTTTTCTAAATCCATATTTTTACATTTTAATTTGTTACTGCAAAATTCATGAGACGATATTTCAAAGATGTTGCATCTTTGTTAAGAAGATGTTGCAAACGACGGTCATTACAAATCTTCACAAGTTTGTAACAACTATGTAACAAACTTGAAATATTTTTGCAATGTGTAAATTCAAACACTTAGTATTGTGGATACATTTATTAATCTTTTGTCCCTAGTCGGTTCATTAGGTTTGTTCCTATTCGGAATGAAAACAATGAGTGAGGGACTAGAAAAGTTTGCGGGCGACCGACTTCGTAACATTTTGGCCGCAATGACCCGCAACCGTTTTATGGGTGTTTTTACTGGAATATTAATCACAGCACTCATACAGTCTTCATCAGCCACTACCGTCATGGTAGTTTCATTCGTCAACGCTGGTTTGATGAATCTAAGACAGGCAATTGGCGTTATCATGGGTGCCAACGTCGGTACCACAGTAACAGCCTGGATTATCTCGGCCATCGGATTCAAGGTCAATATCGCGGCATTATCATTGCCACTTATTGCGATCGGTGTTCCATTGTTCTTCGGAGGTAACAGTAAGCGCAAATCAATTGGAGAGTTCTTGTTTGGTTTCGCATTCCTTTTCATGGGATTGAGTTTCCTACAGCAGTCAGCCAACGATCTTAATATCGGATCGATTGTTGCCAATTTGCTAGCCCACGTAGCAAACGGAGGCTTCTTCACAATCCTTTTGTTTGTGTTGGTCGGAGCGTTGGTTACAATGTTGGTTCAGGCTTCAGCAGCAACAATGGCTATCACATTGATGCTATTCGATATGCACATCCCTGGATTCGGACTAGAACAGGCTGCAGCACTTGCGATGGGTCAGAATATCGGTACGACTATCACTGCGGTGATGGCATCCGTGACAGCCGGCACACAGGCACGTCGAGCAGCATTGGCTCACATGTTCTTCAATGTATTCGGTGTTGTTGTAGTGTTGATATTGTTCTACCCATTCTGCGATGCAGTAAGCTGGTTTGTTAGCGATGTGATGAAAGAACCTGGCAACGATTTGTTCAAACTTTCAATGTTCCATACTGCATTCAACATCTTCAATACAATATTGTTAATTGGATTTGTAAAACAGATCGAGATGATCGTATGTCGTGTATTGCCGATGAAGGAAGAGAAGGAAGATCATGGATTGAAATATATCTCAGGAGGTTTGCTTTCAACAGCAGAGCTTTCAATTCTTCAGGCTCGTAAGGAGATTGTCTTGATGGGAGAGCGTTGTCAGAAGGCATACAACTACGTTCTATCAATGCATGGAATAGAAAAAGAATCAGATTTCACAGTATTGTTCCAGAAAGTAGAGAGATACGAAGGAATCACAGATAATATGGAGTATGAAATCGCTCACTACCTACAGCAGGTGAGTGAAGGTCGATTGTCAGACGATGGTAAACGACAGGTACAAAGATTACTTCGTGAGGTAGATGATTTGGAGAGTATCGGCGACTGCTGCTACAACCTTGCACGTACACTGAAGAATAAACGAGAGAATTGTAAGGAGCACTTCACAGAAGGTCAGCTTCAGAAGATCAAGACAATGGAGCAGCTTGCAGGCAAGGCATTGTCATTCATGCTTGAGACATTGCGTAAACCAGAAGGAGAAGGTCATGATATCTCACGCAGCTACCAGCTAGAGGACGAAATCAATGCATTGCGTCAAAACCTTCGTAATGAGAACACGGAGAATCTTGCTGCAGGTCAGTACGATTACAAACTTGGAGCATTCTACATCGACTTCATCAACGGTCTTGAATCTCTTGGCGACTACGTCTTGAATGTGGTGCAGAGTAAGGCAAGACAGACGAGAATTTAGTTAATGTAAGATGTAAAAAATAAGAGGTTGTATCAAAATGACGTTTTGATACAACCTCTTGCATTTTTTGGGGACAACGTTGATTACAAAATAGCTTTTTCAGATAATTCGTTGATGATTCCGTCTGCCAAACCTAATGTCGGCACGATAATCTTATCCGACTTGGTCAGCTCAGCTACCATAAGGAACAGTTCGGATGCAGGAACAATCACATCGGCTCTATCTTCCCTAAGATCATATTTTTGCATACGCTCTTCCACACTAAGCGGAGACAATTCCGAATATAATCTGCTGAGGGTGCTTGTCAACAATACTTCCTTCTCTTTTTCCTTCTTTGGCGCAAGACGATAGAGTTTGTTGATATTCCCACCTGAACCGATAATCAGAATGTCGTCAAAACCGTTTGTCATCGACTTGACACTTTCTTTCATCTCCTCTATAGTCTCTTCCGATACAGATCCGTTTAACATTCTGATTGTTCCGACGTTGAAGTTTCCATATAAAACGTATCATTAGTTTCGCTACAAACAAATTTTGTCGACAGGAATCACTGTCATTTCCCATTGACACTGCAAAGGAATTGCCATAGTATTACAGAGTCGTTACATCAGTATTACAAATTTGTGAAGAAGGACGGAGGTGTTACAATGTTGTTAAATTTTGGATTATAAAGGTCTATCATGAATAACATATAAACTCTATTTATAAATTTGCAGACGAAATGATGGCATACATAATCCGTAAAGACGATGTGCTTACCGTCTATACAAGATAAAAACAAATTGAGCAGAACATGATGGAAAAAAGGATTCTTATTGTAGACGATGAACCAGATATATTGGAAATTCTCCGTTTCAATCTTGAGATGGAAGGCTATTCCGTCGAAACGAGTGAAGGTCCATACGAATTGTCGGATCCTCTTCCTGATTTGATTTTGCTTGACGTGATGATGACTCCAAAGTCAGGATTCGAATGGGCTAAAGAGTTGAAATCAAACGACCACACAAGCGGTATTCCTATTATTTTCTGTACTGCAAAAACAGCTGAGTCTGATATGCTTACAGGATTCAACCTAGGTAGCGACGACTATATCTGCAAACCGTTCCGTATCAGCGAAGTGAAGGCTAGGGTAAAGGCTGTATTGCGTCGCGCTCAACCTCATGATAATAGTGTAGACAATGGAAATAGAATCATCAGATATGAGGGTATTGTGATGGATCTTAATCGAAAGGAGTGTCATGTCGACGGAAATGATGTAGCTTTCACAAAACTAGAATTTGAACTTCTAGCATTGCTACTTTCTTCTCCTGGTCAAGTATTCTCTAGAGATAAGATTTTAGAGACTGTTTGGCCTGGCGACACCGTTGTACTCGACCGTACCGTCGACGTTAACATAACACGAATCCGTAAGAAAATCGGTAAATACGGAGAACATATCAGAACCAGATTTGGTTACGGCTATTTGTTTGAAAAATGAATAATAAGAGACCTGCAAATACCATCTTTATCATTGCGACACTACTTGTCGTAGTGATTACAATCATGTACGGTTTTCATGAGAATAAAAGAGACAGGGAGTTTCGTTGCGATATCCTTCACGCACAATTGCAGCTCAACAATTATCGTGTCAACCGTATACGAAACCACAATATCAACGACTTGGAGGAAAGATCCCCGATTCCCAACGGTGTCAATTTTATACGTGATGTCAATACCATCCGTGTGACTGTTATCGATAAACATGGTAATGTAATCTATGATAGCAATGAAAATCTTACAGAGATGAGCAACCACTTGAGCCGAAAGGAGGTTCAGGAGGCTTTGAAGAACGGAACCGGATACGATATCAAACGTAGATCCGATTCCAACGGTGAAATCTACTTCTATTCTGCAACTTACTTTCCTGAAAGAGCTGAGATTATCCGTTCTGCAGTGCAATATTCTGTGCCGTTGACTGCCAGCCTTGAGCGTGACTATACATTCTTATATTATACTGCCGGTATTTTGTTGCTAGTGGGTGGAGTGCTCTATTTCCGTGTCAGATTAAGATTCAGCGAGCAGGAAAAACAACGTATAAAACGTCAACTAACAGAGAATGCCGCTCATGAGTTAAAAACTCCTGCAGCCACAATCCACGGCTATCTGGAGACACTTGTGGAGAATCCTACATTGCCAGAAGCCAAGAAAAAAGAGTTTATCGATCGCTGTTTTTCACAAAGCAAAAGAATGACAAGTTTGCTTGCCGACATGAGTATGCTTTCTCAGCTGGACAACACAGTATTCAAACGCTCGACTACTATGATTGATGTCGTGGATATTTTGAATCAGATTGCTGACGAGACTATGCCTCAATTTGAGGATAGGAATTTGGAACTTCGTATGTCATTGCCCGAACATCTTCCTCTTCAAGGCGATCAAGCACACATATACTCTCTATTCAGAAATATATTCAACAATGTTTTGGCATACGCAAATGAAGCGACATATTTTGAAGTAAAAGCCACTCAATCGTATGATAGCTACACATTCATGTTGATTGATAATGGAGTGGGAGTGCCGTACGAACATCTACCTCATCTGTTCGAAAGATTCTATCGTCTGGATAAAGGACGTTCACGTCGACTTGGAGGAACAGGCTTGGGACTTGCCATCGTAAAGAATATCGCTATCCAATACGGAGGAAGCGCAACAGCATCTATAACACCTGGTGGGGGACTTTCAATTGAGATAATACTAAAAGCTAAATAAACTCAGCATTTGGCATTCCTGATTCCGTATTTAACTTATTCTTCAGGGATTGGAAGATCGTATGGAATATCATCAATTGCCTCACACATTCTTTTGATAAAATCTTCTGTGATGGCGGTCTTCCATTTTGTTGTCTTCACGGTACGATCGAAGTCAAATGTAGGATCAAATTCATAGTTATCAGTAGTGGCAATCTTTGCATGTTCATTGTCATCGTCGACATACCACACCAACTTATCAGGGATATCATTGAATGGAGCTTCAGACACAAGAATCTTACGTAAATCTGATTTACAGCTATCAAGAGTCTGCTGCAAGATTCCCCAACGTTTCAAATCGTACTTGCGAATCATCTCAGCCGTAAACTCAAATGCACGCTCATCACGGATTGCCTGAGTCATCTCGTCATAATCATCGATTTTAGCCAGATATCTGTCGACATCAACTGCCAAAACAGAATCCGGAGCGCCGGCAAATGCACGGTTTCTTACGGCTTTCAATGCTTCTATTGCCTCACCAGTTACACTATGCGACAACTCTGTCTCACACTCAGCGTACATCAAAAGTACGTCTGCATATCTGATCACAGGCAAATCGACTCCTGAATACTTCTGTTTTCCTGTTATTACAGGAACTAGCCATTCACGACGGAATTTACCGATTGAGATATTGTTTGGCGATACAACCTTCTCTTTTCCTGAACTTTCATACTGAGTCAAAGAAAGTGACACGTCGCGACGAGTATCGAAATGATTATACTTATGGAAGTGCGAAGCAGGAACAAGCACACCACACTCGCTGGAACCATAAGGAGAACCATCAGCATGTTTCTTTCCAACAAAGTAGCCAAGCTCACCACTGTTTCCTTTTGACATCGGAATCTCAAAGATAATCTCCTCGCTATTCTTATATGACATTATCTTGCGGAAGATCTGCTCATAATCCGATTCCAAAGAGTAATGTCCACCGTCAATAACATCCTTACACCAATCTTTAGCCATTTCAATGTAATCATTACGGTCAGAAGGAGCGATCTTATGTCCATCCTCCATGTGATAGCCAGCACGATAAAGAGCTATTCTTGCGCCCAAAGATCTAGCAGCATCCTTTGATATTCTCGACGGAGTAGTAGATGTTTCAGGAAGCAAATCAATGGCTTCGTCCAAATCTTTTAATATATGATTCAGGATTTTCTTACGATTGGTGTTGACTCTGTAGTCTGAATTCGCGTCGACGATAAACGGAACATCTCCCCACGAACGAACAAGCTCGAAATAGAGTAGGGCTCTGATTGTAAGAGCCTCTCCCTTATATCCTAAAATCTTTTTCTTATCATTGGAAGAAGATGCAACGACACTACTGCTGTTTACTCCTTCTATGAAATTGTTCGCCTCTCTGATGGCAATATAAAGTGATTCCCAAACTGATTTCAGTTCGGTATTATAAGGAGTAGCGACATATCTAGCGATTGCACGTCGACCATTGTCAGTATCACCACTGATACATTCAGTATCGGAATTCAAGCTTAGATAATACGACAATTTCTTTCCGTACAGATTACCCGATGTCAATCTTACATAAACACCATTCAAGGCTTGTAAAGCTAGTGGAGCAGCATCAAAAACTTCAGTTTGGGATAGGGTAGACGGAGTATTAGATTCGAACTCGTCTTTACAACCTGTTGTGCTGCATAGAAGCGATGTGGCAACAGTAATAGCTACGCATTTGCTTTTACAAATGCGAAATTCTATCAATTTTGTTTTTATCTGCCCAATTTTCATCGCCCTTTTTTTAAGTATTACGATGTCAATCCCATTTCACTCGCAATCTTATTCATTAAATCTAGCGCAGCATTGCGGTCGTTCGGAATAATTCCGTCTAATATAGCATCTTTCAACCTTTCCTTAATTTCACCTACCTGTCGGCAAGGAGGAAGGTTGAATGTAGACATGATTTCATCGCCTGAAACCGGAGGTTGGAACATTCGTATATGATCCTTTTCCTCGATTTCCTTCATCTTCTCACGCAGATTCTCGTAATTCTTATGGAATCGTTCACGTTTCAAAGCATTATTGGAAGTGATATCCGCATGACAAAGAATCATCAGATCATCGATATAGTCTCCTGCCTCAAATAGAAGTCGACGAATCGCACTGTCGGTGATATCATCTTCAATCAGGTTGATCGGACGCATGTGAAGCAACACAAGTTTCTGCACGTATGCCATCTCGTTTCCAAGTGAAAGAGTCAATTTCTTGAATATCTTAGGCACCATCTTCGTGCCGACATATTCATGACCGTGGAAACTCCATCCATGACCATCTTCCCACTTTTTGCATTTAGGTTTACCGATATCGTGAAGCAACGCTGCGATTCTCAACCATTCGTTGTCGCTCTCCTTAGCTGTTGAGTCGACAACCTGCATAGTGTGGTGGAAATTATCCTTGTGTCCTTTTCCATCGCGAGTCTCAATGCCGGAAAGAGCACTGATCTCAGGAAGAACCTGTTTCATCAAACCTGTGTTGAGCATGTGGTAAAGGCCGACGCTCGGACGTGGACTCTTCATGATTTTCACAAGCTCATCCTTCACTCTCTCCATTGAGATGATCTTGATTCTGTCGCTATCCTTAACAATGGCATTGTAGGTGTTTTCTTCAATGTACATCTCAAGAGTCGACGCGAATCTTACACATCTCATCATGCGAAGCGGATCATCTGAAAAAGTGATGACTGGATCACATGGAGTACGAAGTATCTTATTCTGTAGGTCGGAATAACCGTTGAACAAGTCAATCAATTCACCCTTCTGACCACATGATAGACGAATACACATTGCATTCAAAGTAAAATCGCGACGTGTAAGGTCGTCTTCAAGTGTACCTGGTTCACATTCAGGGTTTCTACTATCGTGACGGTAGCTTTCTTTTCTTGCAGTTACAAATTCAAGTTCATTTTTTCCCCATTTCACCTGAGCAGTTCCGTATGACTTGAAAACAGAAAGATGGGCATATTTACCGATCTTGTTCTTTACTGCCGTGCTTAATATTTCGCTGGAATCCTTACCGATTGTAAGAACATCAATGTCCTTGCTAGGTCTTCCAAGAATTAGGTCTCTTACGTATCCTCCTACTACAAAAGCCTCAATACCAAGACTTTCTGCAATATCGGATACCATTTTTATACTCTTATCTTCAAATATTTTGCAAAAATCTACCATCATTGATAATTTACAATGGCAAATTTAACAAAAATTTAGAAAACAAGATTGGAAAATTTCCGTAATCTTGGGTTCCATATATTTTTTATTACTTTTGCATAAAATTAGAAAAAAGATTGAAATGGAAAATAATGTAGAAAATAAGAAGCAAGAGGTTGACGGACGTCGTGAAATTGCTTCTCGTGACACAAATTGGGCTGCAGCAATCGCTCATAAACTTACTGTCAGCGGAGTTGAACCTAACCAGATCTCCATGATGAGTGTATTCTTTTCGATTGTGGGATGTGCACTTTTGCTGAGTTCACTTTATTTCGGTTTGAATAAATACATCGCATACATACTTTTCCCTGCATGTGTACAGGCTCGTTTGCTATGTAATCTGTTCGACGGAATGGTTGCAGTGGAAGGAGGAAAACGAACACCTAACGGTGATCTTTACAACGACATGCCAGACCGTTTTGCAGACGCATTCTTCATTGTACCAGTAGGTTATGTGGCTGGTGGAATCGGTGTTGAATTAGGTTGGTTGGCTGCTGTGTTGGCGATCATGACTGCATATTTCCGTTGGATTGGAGCTTACAAGACACACAATCACTATTTCAATGGACCTATGGCTAAACAGCACCGTATGGCATTGTTAACTGGAGCATCATTGGCAGCTGCAGTTGCTGCTTACTTCGGTTACGACAGCATCGTGTTCTTAGTTGCTTTGATCATTATGAACATCGGTCTTGTAGCGACTTTGATCAACCGTTTGTATAAAATGACTCACGCAGAACAATAATGAAAGAGGTAGTTAGTTGGCTTTTTCCTGATCTAAGTGCAGAAGTAATTCAGGTTATCTGCGGAATTTTGATTGTCTTGACAGTCGCATCTTTAATTCTAGCAGCAGTAAAATTTTTCAAGCCTCAGGCTAAGATAGACGAGATCATTGCCCGCACAAAGTCTTGGTGGATAATGTGTGGAATATTCTTCTCCGCAGTATTCATCAACAATGTAGTGGCATACTGCTTCCTAGCTTGCTTGTCATTCTTCGCATTCCGTGAACTTTATTCTGTTCTTGGATTCCGTGATTCGGATAGAGGTGCGTTGTTCCTAGCTTTCTTAGCTATTCCAATCCAATACATATTGGCATACGTCGGATGGTACGGATGTTTCATCATCTTCATTCCGGTAATCATGTTCTTGGTTTTGCCTATGATATTGGTTATCAGAGAAGATACACACCGCATCACAAAATCAATGGCGATGCTTCAGTGGGTGTTGATGCTTTCTGTATTCGGAATCAGCCATCTTGCATTCCTTCTTTCGTTGCCTTCACCGGATCCAAATCAGATCACAGTGGAGTGTAATGCAGGCGGACGTGGATTGTTGCTGTTCTTGGTAGTTTTGACCGAGTTGAACGACGTTATGCAGTTCTGCTGGGGCAAGACCTTCGGAAAGCATAAGATTCTTCCGAAGGTGAGTCCAAACAAGACTTGGGAAGGATTTATCGGCGGTGTGATCAGCACTACTATCATCGGATACTTCATGCGTTTCCTAACTCCACTTCCAGATTATTACGCAATCATGGTAAGTGCAGTCATCGCAATCTCAGGATTCTGTGGCGACGTCGTGATTTCAGCAATCAAACGTGATAAGGGAGTCAAGGATATGGGTGATACTATTCCAGGACATGGTGGTATCTTCGACCGTATTGATTCGCTATCTTACACAGCATTGGTATTTTTCCACTTGATTTATTTCTTGTCATACCCACATCTATAAGAAATGGAGAAGAAATTTCTACAACCAACAGTAATGAAAATCATCTATAAAGGAATTAGCAGATGGTTTCTTCAACTCTTTGTAGGAGTTCATTTCACTGATTGTGATTTCTTAAAGAAAGAAAAACAGTTTGTCATCGTGGCCAACCATAATAGCCACCTTGATACGCTAAGCCTTATGTCGTCACTTCCTGGAGACTTGTTGTGGAAGGTTAGACCTGTTGCAGCACAAGACTATTGGGGAAATACAAAATTCAAGGCTTCTTTCAGCAGATACTTTATCAATACGCTGTTAATCAGACGAAAGAAAGAGGACAAACAGAATGCCGACGTTGACCCGATCCAACTGATGGTCGACGCTATCGACGAAGGTTACTCATTGATCATATTCCCTGAAGGTACACGTGGATTGCCGGAACAGATGGCTAAGATGAAGTCGGGTATAGGTCGACTTTTAGCTCAACGTCCAGAATTGAAGTACGTTCCGGTCTTCATGACAGGTATGGGAAAATCACTGCCTAAGGGAACCGTTGTTCCATTGCCATACAATGCAGTTGTTCATTACGGAGAACCTACATTAGCACAGAGTTCAGATCCACACGAAATTTTGAAGGAGATTGAAACTAAATTCGCAACTCTTCGTGAGCTATACGGCATCAAGGAAGAAGATGACGACGATTGATTGAAATCGTATTTTGACAAAAACATAATCCACTTTGCCTTGGTTGGGCAAAGTGTTTTTTTTATGGGAGTGTCAAATCATGTCCCAAAATCATAAAAAATAAGTATTTACCAATATTACACAAACCTCTACATTTGCATTTCAAAGCCGTTTTTCCATTTTCACGCAGTCGAAACAGCCGCTTTTCACGACCTCCTCATTGATTGACTTAAAGCCGTTCTTCTTATAGAAATCAATAGCGACGGTACGACTCTCTATTTCAATTCGACTGTAACCCAATTCGCGAATCCATTGTTCAGCTTCTGCTATTACTCTATTGCCTAAATGAAGCCCTCTATATTCCGGAAGTACAACCACACGACCTACTGTAACGGATTCTGGATCAATCTCATAAAAGCGGCAAGTGGCGACGGGATATCCGTCGTTGAGCAAGATTATATATCTTGTACCATCACAATCGTGCTCGTCGAATTCCTCTCTTAATGGTATCTTATGTTGACGGTTCATGCCTTGAATCCTGACCGAATAGGCTCCAGCTCTCTGCCATTCGGATTCTCCTCGCATCACTTCTATGTTGTCCATACAATTATATTTTTATGCAAAATTAAAAAAACATGACCAAACACAACCATAAACAAAATCTGTTGCTTTGTCTTCTGAGTGGCGCTTTATCGTTCAATGCCTTTGCAGATACGGCAAACTGCCCTTCCACAATCAACAATGTGACAGTGTATCCCAAAGGTGCCATGGTAGAGAGAAAAGCCCATGTCAAACTTCCCAAAGGTGTGACTGAGGTGAAATTGTCTCTCTTGAGTCCTAATTGGGTACAGAAGTTGCTTCAGATTGGAGTGACTAATGCCGACATATCTATCATTTCTCCTTATTCCTAAACTCACTCGGCGTGACTCCATATTTCTGCTTGAAGACGCGTGAGAAATATCTTTGGTCGGAGATTCCTACTTCAATGGCAATCTGTTGGATATTCATATCTGGATCCTTCATCAACTCAACTGCCTTACGTAATCTCACATCACGTATGACCTCGTTTGGAGTCAAACTGAAATAGGTCTTACACTTGGCAGATAGGGCAGTGCGGGATATCATCAACTCCTCTGCCAACGAATCTACAGTCGCATCGAAATCAGGAAGGATCTTATTCACAGCCTCGATGATCTTTGCAGCCTCACGCATCTCAGGAGTCTCTGCATCTTTCTGTTCAACTACAATGTTCTTATCTTCATCGATTAACGACTTCTGATACAAGCGTTGGAGCATCTCTCTTTCGGCTATGATATTGGCGATTCTGGCTTTAAGATACTCCATGCTGAACGGCTTGGTAATATAATCAGTCGCACCGATTGCAAGCAGATCAAGCTTACTCTGCATGTCGGTTTTAGCTGTCAACATCACAACAGGAATATGGGAAGTCTCAGCACACTGCTTGATTTCAGCACAATATTCTCGTCCATTCATGTTCGGCATCATGATATCCGTAATGACAAGATCAGGGAGTTTTTCTTTTGTCTTTTCCACTCCAATCTTACCATCTTCAGCCTCAATTATTTCGTAATTTCCTGCTAAAGTATCCACGATGAAGCGTCGCAACTCGGCATTGTCCTCATTGATCTGAATAGTGTAATTACTATGCGAAGTGGCAACGTTAGTTTGTAGGGGACTCTCGTCGTAGAAATCTCGCTCAATATAAGAGTCGTTGCTCATCGGAATAGTCACTGTAAACTTAGAGCCTTTTCCTCTCTCGCTGTCGACACTTATCCTTCCACCATGTTTGTCCACAATCTCCTTTACAATGGAAAGTCCTATGCCTTTACCTTGCTCCATATTGTGGCTGTTTGTCATGAATCTGTTGAAGATTGTAGACAACTCCTTCTTGTCGATTCCACAACCATTGTCAGCAACAGTCAAGACAAGATTGTCACCTGATGCATTTGCTCCGACAATGATATTGCCATCAGCTGGAGTGAACTTCATCGCATTAGAGACAAGATTGATCATCACGGTCTCCATCTTATCATAGTCGGCGATAATAGGTGCGTCGCCTACATTATTGGAGAAAGAAAGCGTGATATTCTTATCTTGAGCTTTTGACTGAAATGTCTTATACAAACTGTCAAATATATCAGAGATCTTGAATTTATGAAGATTCAACTCTATATGATGGGAAGAGAACTTACTGAAATCAAGAAGCTGATCAATCATCTTCGTCATTCGTTGAGCATTCTTGTTCATTACACTGACTAGTTTCTGCTCATCCTCAGTCAACGATTTACTAGAGCTCAACTTTTCTATCGGTGCAGAAATCAACGTTAACGGAGTACGTATTTCATGAGAAATATCAGTAAAGAATCTCATCTTCTCCTCATTTAATTCAGCATCAAGCGCCATTTTCGTACGTAAACGATAGAAACGTGTATAGGCAAATACGATTCCTGCAATAACAGCACAAAGAATCAAGAAATATAGGAAATAAGCGATCGGCGTCTCCCAGTCAGATGGAAGAACGGTGATATTCAGCGTTCTTTCATGGCTACTCCAGTTTCCATCACTATTAGTACATTTGAATGTCAACTCATACTTGCCGTAAGGGATATTAGTATAAGACGCAACAGGCTCGTTCGTATAAGTCCATTTTTCACTGAACGGATAGAGTCGGTATGCATAACGGACCTGTTTCTCGGAACGATAATCTGTACTTCCGAAACGGATTGAGAAATCTTTATTGTCGTGCTCCAACAATACAGTTGAAATATTATTGATATCCGTCACTTTTTCATCGTCATCGTTTCTCTTCATGAATTTGAATTCCGACAAAATGATTGAAGGCTCATAGTCAATCTGATGCAATTCAGAAGTGTTGACCATATAGAACCCAAGGTTAGACGCAATCGTAACCATGTCATTAGAATGTCTCCTGATAGAGTGGCTACGAAGAATCGCTCCGTTACCGAAGTTGAAATATTGCGATTTATTTCCTTTACTGTTGATTACAACAAATGCTCTCTGTGTCAAAACACAGATTTTGGAATTCTTAGTAGGGTATAGAGCTAAAACGATCTCTGAATCCAACTGTTCCTTCTTTAGATCCATCTTCTGGAGTTCAAGCGGAACTCCAAGCATACGGTCGCTTTCACAGAAATATATACCACCACCGAAAGTTGATATCCAGATCTTATGTTCATCATCCTCAGCTATATCTGTCACGTATGAATACTGAAGATTGGTAGTTTCTGAATCATAAAAGAAGAATTTGATATCCTTAGGATTATCGAATCTGGTGTCAAGCAATGTGATACCGTCGGGAGACCCCAACCAGATGACTCCTTGGTAATCTTCGTACAAACAATTGATTTTGAATAGAGTAGGAGGATAAGAGAATTTCCACTCATTCTCCATTGTAATGAAACTATCCTTTTCTGATTCAACAAGCAACATCAAACCTTTTCTCTCTGTTGCAACCCAAAGATTCCTGCGTGAATCCTCAAGAATATCTGTCACTATACAGTTTCTCTTCTCAAAATTAGTGATTTTATACTTGCCACCATCCTTTTTAAGTCTGTAGATACCATTATCTCCACCTAACCATACACTTCCTTGTCGACTTACCTCAATAGTGTTAATCTTATCAAATCTTGTGTGAAAACTCTCTGTAGAGCCACTTTCCGACAAAAACTTTACATTTCCACTTGGCGACATGATTGCCACCTCAGAACTCTGTAATGCAATCCAAACATTTCCATCTGCATCGGTAGCAGTGCAAACCACATCATTATACAAAGAATACGAATCTTCGGATGTAATGTTCTGGCGATTGAACGACGGGTTGCCCTCAACCTTCTTGATTAAAGCACCTCCTTCGATATTCCAGCTTACACCAACCGTATCGGTTGCGTAATAAGTATTGACGTTAAGTAGTCTTGGATCACCACCGTCGACTTCATTTTCTTGATTAAAAGGAATTTTTAGAAGTTTAGTCGGAGAAATCAGATAAAGATTTTTTTCAGCATCAAGGTCGATATCGGTCAAATAAACAAAATCAGCTGCATTGAAACGTTCGGGCGAAGGATAAAGTCTGAAGCTCTTATCTTTTGTAGAAAACAAGAATGCCTGACCGTTATTGTTCAATAATGCAAACTTAGTATTGTCTATACAAAGGATCTTTGTAAACTGATTACTGATGGAAGTTTGGAAATCAGACGGATTAGCACGATATGTTTTGAATTCGTAACCATCAAACCTACATATTCCATCAAGAGTAGACACCCATACAAAACCATCTTTACCTTTTGCGACACCTGTAGCCATAGCAGGCAGACCGCTGTTGTGCTCCGAATATTTCTCGGTATGCATAACCTCGGCATTTGCGATGGAAAACCACAATGTCAAAATTAAAGTAAAGACAATTCTAATAGACACTCCTCGCTTAAATTAAGAATAAAAAGTTAAGAATAAAGAATTGAAAGTCAATAATTAGCAAAGCATCATTATAATACTTCATACATCATACATCTTACATTCTACAAACAAACCCTTCTCAGCAAATATTGCCAAGAAGGGTTTGAGTTTTATTGCTTATGTATCAATTCTAATGCGGCATCGAGAATTATGGAATCATCCAGTTCTACAAATCCACCATCCGGACCCTCTTCATGATGAAGACCAGTGATAGTTGGCACTCCGTCTTCTGCCGAAGCATGGAAGTAATGTCTTACTTCATCAGCAGTGATTCCCAAACGAACAGCGATGTTGTCGATAGCTCCATGGGGAAGATTGTCGCGCAACATTCTAAATTCGTTATACGTTAATCTCTTTTTCATTTCGCATTAGTTTGATAATATAATAAACAAGATTTATCTCAGCTTATCTGTCAAAGCTTACTCTCTGACCCTTCTTAGAATCGTTGATCTTGCCCTCATCGAAAACAAGATTACCGTTAACGAAAGTCTGAGTAACTTTGTACTGCAACTGCTCACCTACCATTGGCGACCAACCGCACTTGTAAAGCAAGTCTTTCTCCTCGATTGTGTATGGATCATCTGGTGATACGATCACAAGGTCAGCATAGTAACCTTTTCTGATGAATCCACGCTTCTCGATCTTAAAGATCTTAGCTGGATTGTGACACATCTTCTCAACCACCTGCTCACGAGTGAAGTTACCCTTCTTAGCAAGCTGAAGCATCATAGGAAGAGTATACTGAATGCTTGGAATACCTGAAGTTGCTGTCAAAGCATCACCTTCCTTCTGGCTCAATAGGTGAGGGGAGTGGTCTGAAGCAACAGTATCGATGCTTCCCTGCTCAAGACCCTGAAGCAAGTTTTCACGGCTCTTCTCCTTCTTGATAGCTGGATTACACTTGATCTTAGCACCTAGACGCTCATAGTCAGTCTCATCGAACCATAGGTAGTTAGGACAAACCTCTGCAGTGATCTTCTTATTGTCGATGTCAACATTACGCTCGAACAACGCAATCTCTTTCTTAGTAGATAGGTGAAGCACGTGAAGCTGAGTACCATACTTCTTTGCCAAATCGATCACGTAAGAAGTACACTTGTAACATGCGTCAGAAGAACGTATGTTCATGTGCTCCGAGATTGGAATTTGTCCTTCTGGGAACTTCTTCTTCCACTCTTCAGTGTTAGCCTTGATCATAGCCTCGTCCTCATTGTGAGTTACAACAGGCACCTTAGCCGAAGCAAAGATATCCTCTAGGCTCTGCTTGGAGTTTACAAGCATTCCGCCAGTGCTGATACCCATGAAGATCTTAACTCCTGCAACAGACTTTGGATCTAGATTCTTGATTACGTCTACATTTTCATTTGTAGCACCGATATATAGACCGTAGTTGGCCAAACATTTCTCGCTTGCGATCTTTGCCTTCGACTCCAATGCCTCGATTGTTGTTGTCTGAGGATTTGTGTTAGGCATATCGAAAACAGTTGTGACACCACCAGCCACAGCAGCACGGCTCTCGCTAGCAAAATCACCCTTCTCTGTCAAACCTGGCTCACGGAAGTGAACGTGTGTATCAATAACACCCGGCAAAACCCACTTGCCGTCTGCATCAATGACAGTGGCGCTCTTCAATACACTGTCAGGAATATTGTCTCTGAAAATCTTGGAAATCTTCTCACCTTCTATAAGTAGAGATCCTTTATATGAGGTGCCGTCGTTAATAATCTTGGCATCCTTGATCAATATTGTACTCATATCTTAAAATAGTTTTTCCTAATTTGATTTCTTCTGCGGATATTTCTTGAATAGGCTGCGAAGACGCAATCCAATCACACCGAACAATGCCTCACCGAAAATACCTCCGGACATCTTAGATGTTCCTAATACACGGTTGATAAAGATGATTGGAACTTCTTTGACTGTAAATCCGCATTTGTAAGCTGTGTATTTCATCTCAATCTGGAAACCGTAGCCCTTAAGCTTGATTGTATCCAAACCGATTGTCTCCAACACCTCGCGTCGATAACATTTGAATCCCGCTGTAGTGTCGTGGATGTTCATTCCAGTGACTATTCTTACATATTTCGATGCAAAATACGACATCAATACTCGTCCGATAGGCCAATTCACCACATTCACTCCAGTGACATAGCGCGATCCAATCGCAACATCAGCACCTTCTTCATTGCAGGCTTTATATAGCTTTCTTAAGTCAAGAGGATTGTGTGAGAAGTCAGCATCCATCTCAAATATGAAATCATACTTTTTCTCAATAGCCCACTTGAAACCAGTAAGATATGCTGTACCCAAACCAAGTTTTCCTGATCTTTCAATAATGAAAAGTCTATCAGAAAACTCCTCCTGCATCATCTTCTTAACGATGTTAGCTGTGCCATCAGGAGAACCGTCGTCAATGATCAATACATGGAAATTTTCAGGCAATTCAAAGACTGCTCTACAAATGTTTTCCACATTTTCTTTCTCATTGTATGTCGGTATTATAACTACGCCGCTCATTTCTTTTTACTTATTCTATCTGCAAATATAGTGAAAACAATTTAATATAAAATCTGTTTGACGTTCTATTAAATTTGTTTTTAAACATAAAATCAATATTTCATTACTTTTCTGCATATTGAACATCTAAGACAATTGCTCTTGTCGCAATAGTTTTTTCTCAATTCTATCAAGGCCTGACTCTCGGATGCATCTCTGGCTTCTATGCCCAATTCTGCCCAGGATCTTGTTATATTGTTGATTTCAGAAGGAACAGTCTCTAAAATTTCTATCGCCCATTCTTTCTTCCCTTGATCGTTATTTTGAACTCCGTAAGCAAATATTACCGGTGCGACGGCATTGATTATCAGTGCATTTTGCATCTCAGTGCCAATCTCTTTCTTTCTGGCTTTACTCTCTTTCCCGAATTTGTAGTGTGTAAGCCAATAGTCAGAAACTTCTACTTCAAACATCTTCTTGATATCATCGATATCACAACTATCGATGATATGTGTGAACATTCTAAGCCGACGAAACAACAGCTGAGAAATCTGCGAAATTCTGATGGTAGGGAATGATGGTGGACGCATCTTGCTGTACTTCCATTCAGTTCCTGTCAACCTCTTGATATCAAATGTAGCTGCAGCAGATTTGTAGAAAAGACGTAGACGATTTGTGTAATCATCGTCACCTTCGTCAAGCATTCCTGCGGCTCCGTAGAGTAGGGCTTCTATCTTGTATTCTTCATCTGCTTTTTTCCCGATAATGTCCAACGGCACTCGCTGGGCAAGTGTCTCAAACGGTTGCTGGTTTACATTTCCTCCCATAGTACGACAGACAAGAATATATAGTATCTCATCCCACGTCGTCTTCATATTATTGATATTTTGAAGCAGAATCTCGGCTCGTCGCTCCATCCTTTCAAACAATAAAGAGCTAAATCTCAGACGGATATCAGACACAAATTCTGGTCGCCAATATTGCGAGCATTTTATATCTGCTGGCGACATCGCAAGGTCCTGGGCTACCTTGGATGCTCTTTCCGATATCTTAAGCACTACCGTCGGAATCAGTGATCTATCCTTACGCATGATCTCTTCGTCTGCATCGCTGACCACATGAAGAATGACATTATCGTATCTGCCGTCGACATCATGATTATGTCTTTTCCAATCTGAAGATTTTACGTGCAACTCAACATTACCGGCCCAAGTAAGATTACCTATTCTGACTGTCGCATTGAAAAAATCCGGACCAGCCGATTGATTGTGCATTCCAGGATTAATGATTTGCACATCTTTACCATCTGTTGTAATTAGTGGTTCCTGATAAAGACGATGCTTCCAAATGTACTGTAATACTTCCTCCTTCATTTCTAAAACAATAATTTAATTGACTAACAATACAAAATTAGAATCTTTGCTTCAATACTGCAAATTATTCTTTAAGAAGATAAATAAAGTCCTGAAGAACAATGCCTACAGGACCTCTTATGATAAGTATTATGCTAGTAAATAATTTGTTTCTTACCGTTAATTATATATATACCTTTTTTCAAAGTTAGTTTTCTAGGCAAATATCTATCGATACTGAATTTTTGAACAAATCGTCCAATGCCATCATAAATTTCTACAATTTGTCCAATATCAGATATTGCATAATACTCCCCATATCTATAAACGATATCAAAAAAGGCACTGTCATTCAAGTGAGAATCCGAGATATAATCCTGATAAATATGTTTGTTGCAATCAACCGGGAGCAATGTATCTCCAAATAAATAGAATAAGGAATCTACCTTACTGAATGACATGCTAGAATCGATCATATTATTGCAATAATCAAAACAAAATATGGAATCAATTGTACCATAGTTAGAATATACAGGTTCACTTGAATTTTCTATCCAATATGAATTGCCTACAAATCCTTCATTGATGTAAACCAATGAATTTCCTGTTTCTATATCGGCAATAAACACATTTCCTAAATTGACAGCATCGACTATTGTTCCATTTTCTAGATTAAATCCAGAAATACCGGCTGACATATTCTTGGATGCATTAACATCTCCTCTATTGATACAATAACGAATCAATGAAGCTACATCGTTTGTATTGCCATTGGCGCCGGCAATACCTCCTGCATATTCATCAGAAAAAATGTTTCCATAATTCATACATAGAGTTAAAGTACCATCATTTCTTCCCGTAATACCTCCGGTATAGAATTCACCGTAAATCTTTGCTGTGTTAATGCAACTCGTAATCGTTGAGAACATGAACTCTACTGAATCGCGACAGAAATATCCGCCATTAAAACCACCATTGTAACCGACAATACCACCGGCTCCATTGTCACCTCCAATACGTCCCGAATTATTACAGTTAGAGACTTCTCCGTAATTATAACCGACAATACCTCCAATTAAGTAATTACCGTAAATTTTATTATAATTTACACACGATTCTACCTTGCCGATATTTAAGCCGACAATTCCTCCAGTCAACTTATTGCACGTTAACGAACCATTTTTCGAGCTACAGTTTTCAACGATACCTTCGTTAATAGCACAAACAGAACCTGCAATCGAATGAATGCCTAAAGACCTAATATTGTCAATAGTAAGATTCTTAATCTTTCCATATTGGCCTAAACATCCGAACAATCCACATTGTGAACTTGGAGTGGTATTAAGGAAAAGATTATGAATTGATTTTCCATTACCATCATAAATTCCTTGAAATTTATTTTTTAATGAGCCTATAGCTATCCAACCAGTTGAATCTAATGGCATTAAAATATTTTCTTCCTGCAAGAAATATAAATTGTCACAGGAATTGCCATTATTAACAGAATCCGACAATTCTCGCAAATTCTGCACAGTTTTTATTTTAAATGGATCAGAACTAGTACCGTTTCCATTGAAAGAAAAAGATAATGCGTCAGAAAAAGAAATCCATGCAAGGAATACTGTAAATATAATTTTTATAAAACTTTTCATGGCTTAATCTCGTCTGTATATATATAATCCATATCCTTACCTAGATGCTCGTTGATGAACTCAGGTAAGTTAGTAGAGAAACTAGCAATCTTCAAATTCTGAAGACATCTAAGTTCACTCATAATGTAATAAAAATCTGTATTTTCGTCTTTAATTTGAAGAGTTATAAAGTCTAATGGAGGATTTCCTTCAATCATGTTGATCAACGATTCACAAAAAATATCAGTTGAACTCGTATACTCGGAATACATAGGTGTATAGCCAAGTTTCTTCAAATTATTGAAATCTTCTATTGTAAAAGCTTCAATCAACAATCTGTCTTTATAATCTGAAAAATATCGATCTATCACTTCCGGATCAGATATTTTATCAGTGACAATTACAACATCCTTATCTTTTACTATATCCAGAAATTCATGAATTGAAAGGGGGGTGTATTTTCCATAAATCTTTTGATTTAAGAACGATTTCAAAGATTGAGCAGTATCTCCTAATTCATAGTTATCAGTAAGTTTCGTATTGAAATGATCCCAATGATGAAGCAATACCAATTCACTGTCTGACGTAAAACCAAGATCAATTTCTATAAATTTAAAACCAAGATCCAATGATTTTAGCAACGATTCCTTGCAATTGGTATATTTATAGCCATCATCAGTCGCACCACATGCATGAGCTATTAAACCAGATTCCGGTATTTCAGCAAAAGCATGTAAATCGTTACCAATCCACAAGAATATAAAAAGTAATTTAAGGCCCAAACTATGCATATTATCTCAACAATCAATAAGTTATCATAAAAATGTTTGTTTGCAAAGATAAAAATAATTTCTATCATACAATAGAAAAACTTCAAAATCTATGCTACTTATCAAAACGACAAAGGTATTTTGATAAAAAATAGAGAGATACGATTCTATCGCATCCCTCTAATATTTAATGAAATAAGATTCAATTACTTAATCTTCTCAAGACACTCCTTGATACGACGGAAAGCCTCCTTGATGTTGTCTTCAGAAGTTGCGTACGACATACGAATACAATCCTTATCACCGAATGCATCACCAGATACACAAGCAACGTGACCTTCCATTAGGATGTACATAGCCAAGTCGTTTGCATTAGCAATTACATCACCCTTAGGAGTCTTCTTACCGAAGAAGCTCTTGCACTCAGGGAATACGTAGAAAGCACCGTCTGGAACAGTAACCTTCAAACCGTTGATCTCCTTAACCAATGAGATAACCAAGTCACGACGTCTTTCGAATGCCTGACGCATTGTCTCAACACATGTCTGATCTCCTAGATAAGCTGCCTCAGAAGCCTTCTGTGCGATTGAAGAAGGACCTGATGTATACTGACCCTGAAGCTTAGAACAAGCCTTTGCAATCCAAAGTGGAGCTGCGATCCAACCAAGACGCCATCCTGTCATTGCATATCCCTTAGAAACACCATTGATGATAACGACACGGTCGCGGATGCTCTCAAACTGTGCGATGCTCTCGTGCTTTCCAACGTAGTTGATGTGCTCGTAAATCTCGTCTGCGATAACGATGACGTTTGGATGCTTCTCGATAACCTTTGCCAAAGCCTCTAGCTCCGACTTAGAATAAACAGCACCTGTTGGGTTTGATGGAGAACAAAGGATAAGACCCTTTGTCTTTGGAGTGATTGCCTTCTCAAGCTGCTCTGCAGTAATCTTGAAGTTCTGATCTAGACCAGCCTCTACGATTACGTTTGTACCCTCAGCTAGCTTAACCATCTCGATGTAGCTAACCCAGTATGGAGCAGGAACGATAACCTCGTCACCCTTGCTGATGATAGAAAGGATAACGTTACAAACTGACTGCTTAGCACCGTTTGAACAAACGATCTGATCTGGAGTAAACTCAAGATTATTCTCATTCTTAAGCTTTTGACAGATTGCGTTTCTTAGTGAAGCGTAACCAGTTACAGGAGAATAAAAAGAAAAATTGTCGTCAATAGCCTTCTTAGCAGCCTCCTTGATGTGGGTTGGGGTGGTGAAATCTGGCTCTCCTACACTAAGGTTGATGACATCTACACCCTGAGCTTTCAACTCACTGCTCTTCTGAGACATAGCCAAAGTCGCTGATGGCGACATTGCAGCCAAACGATCTGAAACTTGATTCATTTTTCTTTTTCTAATTTGTATATTAAACATACATTATCGAAGTGCAAAATTACACTCTTTTATGTTATTCAGCAACAATTTTATCAACTATTTTCAAAAATTGTATCAAATGTGTCATATTTCTACTTTTAACATTAAAAAAACGATCGCCATAAAAATGGCTATATCTTAACAAAACATTTGCAATGTTCTACCATTATCGTCTTTTTCTGAATTGTGTTTGTTAAAGAAGTCAATATTATTGTAACCATACAATTCACAAACTAAATTCCAAATGGAGTTTACTATATAATTGCCAATTTTTAAGTTATCCAATAACCCTTTCCAAAAATTCCAACAAAGGAACGATTTCCAATAATAACAACAAGGAAACTGGCACGATAACTAAATAGTATAGCAAATCTACTTTATATCCCTTTATTAGTCGCACAAAGAGAACAACCATGGGTATTATCCAAGGGAAGAGTAAAATAACAAACCAATGCAAACCAGCCTGAGTTAAATCACGGTCATACCCAGCCTTTGAAAGTATAAATGGTAGGATTAAACTGATGATATAAAGAATCGCTACTATATAAAATATCTTTTGGGGCATAAGCAATAGATTAGTTTTGTAAACGTCTAAATGATTAATTACATCTACAAATTTGTAAATGTTTTCTATATGAGCCATCAAAAGACTTGAAAATTTTATATTTTGCATGTAAATTAATTGAGTTCTTGAGAAAATGCTTAATTTTGCGCTAAAATTTGTACAATTTTATTTAAAATGCTTACAGTAGAGAAAATTGGCGGTACATCCATGAGTCAGTTCCAGGATGTATTGGCGAACATAATCAAAGGAAAGAGAAGTGCAAGTGAGTTGTATAACAGAATCCTAGTCGTTTCTGCTTACAACAATGTTACAAACTGGTTGCTTGAGCATAAGAAAACAGGAGCTCCTGGTATCTATGTGAAGTTTGTTGAAGACGGTGATTACAGCGGAGCTCTTGACGAGTTGTGCGACAAGCTAATCGAGCTTAACCGTGGTTTCGCAAACATCAAGCTTGATCAGGAGGTTGCAGACAAGTTTATCAAGGATAGAATCCAGCAGGCTAAGAATTATCTTTACAGCATGCACAACGTAGCAGGTTCAGGTTACGTTAACAAGGCTAACATCTTCTTGGCAGCACGTGAGATCCTTTCTTCAATCGGTGAGGCACACTCTGCTTTCAACTCTGTAAACATCTGCCAGAACAACGGTATCAACGCTACATTCGTCGACCTTTGCGGTTTCAATGATAGCGAGGCTCTAACAATCGATGAGCGTATCAAGAAGGAGTTTTCTGGCATCGACTTCAGCAAAACTCTTTGTATCGCCACTGGTTATACTAAGGGTATCGAGGGTATCATGCGTGCATTCGACCGTGGTTACTCGGAGGTAACATTCTCTAAGATTGCAGTTGAGGTTAAGGCTGACGAAGCTATTATTCATAAGGAGTTCCACCTATCAAGTGCTGATCCTAAGCTTGTTGGTACAGAAAACAGCATCGTTGTAGGTAACACTAACTTTATGGTAGCCGACCAGCTTGCAGATGTAGGTATGGAGGCTATCCACCCTAAGGCAGCCAAGCCGCTTGAGCTTGCCGGCATCAACATCCGTATCAAGAATACATTCGAGCCTGAACACCCAGGAACACTTATCTCTAAGAACTACATCAGCAAGGAGACTAAGGTAGAGATCGTTTCTGGTACAGATAAGGTTTTGGCTATCGAGGTTCACGATCCAATGATGGTAGGTGAGGTTGGTTACGACTTGAAAGTCATGCAGGTATTTGCAAAGCACGGTATAAGCTACATCTTGAAGACTACAAACGCTAACTGTATCACAATGGTGGTATGGGACAAGCCAAAGAGCAAGGAGCTTATCAAGGAACTTCAGGAGACATTCTACGAGGTTGTCGTTAAGGAGTCAGCAATCGTTTGCTGTATCGGTACAAACATCGCTCACCCAGGTATCCTTTGCAAGGCAGCTCAGGCATTGTCTGATTCTGGCGTTAATATCGATTGCTTCGCTCAGTCGCTACGTCAGGTCAACATGCAGTTCGTTATTGAAAGAGGCGATTACTCTAAGGCTGTAGTCGCACTAAACAACGCACTTTGTGTAAAGAAATAATAAAGCTAGAGGAGGCGGTATTCCCGTCTCCTTTTTATATGTCTTTCCTAAGACATCCAAAATCGAAACAGACGGCGCTATCCAGCGTCTCCATATATTGAATTAGAATTCGGTCAAACTCCAATTCTTAATTCTTCATTATTAACTATTAACTACGTATATAATGGGTCTACTAGACGGTTTGAAAAAGAAGGGCGAAGATAAGCAGGCTGAAATCCAGAAGAATGAGGAAGACTACATCTCTTTGATCCGCGTATATATTCAGGCTTTTGTAGCAGAGACTTTTGGTATCTCCAATATCAATCAGATGCCAGACTTGAGAGCATTCAAAGTTGCATGCAAAGTGCCAACTCAAAACGGAAAGCTTGGTCTTGGAGAAAGAATCGAAGCTAGAAAAATGCTTA
Source organism: Paludibacteraceae bacterium (assembly GCA_045629285.1). Taxonomy (GTDB): domain Bacteria; phylum Bacteroidota; class Bacteroidia; order Bacteroidales; family Paludibacteraceae; genus UBA1723. The sequence goes on from JAZQQY010000037.1 coordinate 70,912, forward strand.
TGGCAAACTACGGTTTGAGCGAGGATTTCTTTAAGACAATCAACCGTTCAATCACAAAGAACTGTAAGAATCTTCAGCAAGTAAATAGTTTTTTCGTTATATTCCAGGGATTTGTACAGGATTTCGTACAGCTTCTTACAACACACCTTGGTTGGAAACTTCAGATGCCTAAGTACTTCGACGGTATGATCAAAAAGGTCGTAGTGGATGGAGTAAGGGATTTGATGGAGAAGAACGATTGGGATAAACTAGATGCAAAGATGGCGGCTACTCGTCTTCGTGAGAATGTCAATAAACTTGGTTATTCTCAGTCGTGGATGGTGGAGTTCATCTATCCGTTCATCATGATTGCAAAGGGAGCAACTACTGTAAAACAGTAATATTATGAACTTTGTATACGTTGCGATAGGAGGTGCACTCGGCGCGATTTTAAGATATTCGTTGAACTATCTACCCGTGTCGACGGCATTTCCCTTCAAAACATTGATTGCCAACGTTGCCGGATCTTTCATAATCGGAGTTATTGCCGGAGTAGCAGATATAAAAGGTATTGACGACAGGTTATCACTACTGCTTAGGGTTGGTTTCTGCGGCGGTTTCACCACATTCTCGACATTCTCTTTAGAGACAGTCAATCTGATAGAGAAAGGTGATTTCAGCATGGCAGGCCTGTATGCAGTTTCCAGTGTTGTTGTTTGCATATTATCATGCATAGCAGGTATCGCTACAGCAAAATATTTTGCTTAAGTATTGTATTATTGAACATCAACAAACACTATATTCTAAAAAAATAATTGCGTTAGAATAGAATGAATCTTGTAAGAGTCGAAGATATTGAAACATGTGTCCAGTTCAACAGGAATAAAGTAGAATCCTCAGCAGTTACCCTGACAACAACAATTTTGTTGCTAGGTGGCCTTTGTTTCTGTTTCTTTGATTTCAAAGATGCGACTATCGGATGTACAATCGCATTCCTAATCATGTTGGGGTTTGCATTGCCTCTTTTGATTTCCAGACCAATCGACAGACTATACAGCAAATTCCCTGGTATATTCAGTATGATATTTGTTGTATTGATGACAATATACCTAGCCATTTTCACTTCATTTTTCCACCATGGCATTTCACCGATATCGATGTGGAAATGGGCATTGGGATCGATGATGATATGGACCATAACATTCATTACCCATACAGCCGCAATTTTTATACTTGACCGTCTCGTCTACAAAAATCTAAAGATATCGCTTACGACCAAAGTCGACGAGAAGAAAGTCATTGCATTAGATGAGGACACTAATATCTACAGAGTATTTTTTTATGATTACACATCAGAACGAAATAGTCAAGACGTCGACAGAGACACGTTCATTTCTTTGAACGTAGATGATGTCATAAACATATCCATTCAACCGAGAATAGACGGAGTTGTAGTCAAAAGTATTAAAAAGGAAGAAAATTTCACCGAGTTGACTGACATTGAAGTCTTACACAAATATCGTTTTTCTGACAAACAAGAGTTTGATACGAAAGCTGTTGCAAAAGAAAGAAACGCAATGTTCTTCAAATTTACCAGCATTTTGGCAAAGAAAGTATGGTGGTTGTTCGCTTTGTTGGTAATATTAGGATTCAGTAGCATGTATTCATTGAACTATAATTTTGCACAAGTGGCAAAAGTGAAAGAGATATACATAGTTGAATATATAATCAGTTTTAGTTTGGCAATATTTCTAATGTATATAGAGTTTAATAGTTTTGTCAAAGAAAACGATATCATTACGATTAAACGATGGAGGGATTATTTGTTTCCTAGAACAATTCTATATGTATCCGCAATGTGTCTGTTCATTAACGGAGCGTTGGTACACTACGATCATTTTGGCCCAAAGGATGGGCAGACTTTCACTCAAAAGTATAAGATTCAAAAGAAGGGTAAGGTAGAGAAAAATGCTCATGGCTGGAAAATGTATAACCTTATATACACAGATACAGAGACATATTACGATGAGAATGTACAGGTGTCAAGACTAGATTATATCAATTCAACTCCAGGACAGGAAATTGAGGTGACTTTCACAAGAGGAGCTTTGGGAGTAAAACAGGCAGTGAAAGGAAATATCGTCGATAAATAACATAAATTTCACAGACATTTAAAAGCATTTAGTGCTATGAATATTGAGGAATTGGATGAAATATGTTATAGGAATAAAGAGAAAATAGACAAATACTCAAAGATATTCTCTACGATTATTATCGTTACTATCTGTGCCATAATGCATACTATAGGATTCACATTACCTGTCATCCTAGGATTGATCTGTAGCTTTATTATAGGAACCTGTGTAGCATTAATTAGTCGCCCAGATTTAGACAGTATTTTCAGTCGATTCCCAGCTATATTGTCATATTTTGCGACTCCTGTCGTAGTATTAGCAGTATATCTCAAAACATCTTTGTTAGACGAAGGGATACTTTCTGCTTCGTTTATTTACATAGCTATTGTTATTGCTTTATTGACATGGACACTAAGTTTCTTAATTCATTGCTTTGTAATCAAGACTCTTGATGTGACAATCTTTAGAAATCCCAAATACAAATACACAGCTAGAATAAATCATATAGAATATAATAAATCATCCTATTCATATTATGTCCATTTCTATGATTATACAAATTTCAAGAATAAAGCAGAAATCAAAGAAAAAGAAGCACTATTTTGGAATCCTAGAGATGCGATTGAAATAACACTTCAGCCTCGAGTAGACACAATTAAAATCTGCAGTGTAAATAAAATGGGTTCTTTCGAAGGAAAAACAGATATGGAAATCCTTAGGGAAGAACATGCAGAGAAAGTGAAATTGTTCGGACAATCACAACTTGAATTGGCAGAGGAAAAAGGTTCTGAAAAAGATATTAACTTCATGATCAAAGATAGATTAAGGGATGAAAAAAATTTCAGTCTGATTGCTTGGTGTATAGCTGTATTTCCAATTTTTTTATTGATGGCAATATATCTTATTGGTTATAATTTCAAGGTTATATGTAGTCCGATAATTTTTGGTATAATCTTTATTTGTGGTATACTAACAGCGGCAATAGTCAGTATTTTTGAATATTATAAAGGATCAAAAACACATTCAATAGAAGATATTGAATTATGGAAAGACTATCTTTATCCACGTTGTCTTGTTTATTTCATTTCTTCTACTTTACTTATTGGAACAATACTGACTTTAATTAATAATTACGCAGTTTCTCCTACATCATTTTTTCAGGAGAAATGTTATATAAAAGAGAAGAAATGTAGACGTAATGGCAGATCTACTTCATATCATATTGATTATACTCGCCCCAATGGAGAAAATAGATCAATGAAGGTAAATAGGGAACAATTTCATGATATTAGAGACTCTGTAATTGTTGTCTTTACTCAAGGAGCGTTAGGTGCTGTCTCGGAAAAATATTGTATGTTACCAGAATAAAAACAAATAATTATGACATTTGAAGAATTTCAGGAAAAATGTGTTCAGAATAAAGAGAAAGTAGATAAGTATTCCAAATACCTCACTTTCGTTCTGATTTGTACTATCGCATTTGTCGTATTCTACTTTGGGCCTCAAACCGGTTGCCTTTGGGGTTTGTGTATTTTTGGCTTTATTGCGTTAGGAGCAACACTAACATCTAATACAACAGACGATAGAATATATAGCAATTATCCATCTATGCTGTCTATAGTTCCTATAGCTATTTTCACCGTTTACTATATACAGAAGTTTGGGATAATTTCCGAAAACCTAATAATCTATTTAATAGGATGCTTCTTTATATGGTTGGCACTATATATAACTCATTGTCTGAGTGTCATCTTCTTAGACTGCACGTTCTTTGCTAACCCCAAACTTAGCTATACTGCAAGAATCGTAAAAACTGAGCATGTCACAAAAAGAAGTAAAAATAGTACAAGTCACTATTATTACGCTTATTTCTACGATTATACAAACACACTTATCTATGGACAAATCTCAAGAAAAGAATATACTTATTGGAAAAAGGGAGATGTCATCAAAACTATCCTTCAACCCAGAATCGATGAAGTTACAACAAAAGAGATAAAACGTCTTCATAAATTTCAAGGAAAAACAGATATGGAGATTATCCAAGAAAACCATGAGAGAGACGTCGCTTTATTCGGAAAATCCCAAGAGGAGATGGATGCAGAAGAAGGCAAGTCGAAAAATATCAGCTATAAATGGATATTCTACTGGGTACTTGGAATTGCTGCTTTGATTTTGACCTTTTCTAAAGGTAAAATCGATAGTATATTTGAATCAACAACATATAATTTGATAATGATCATTACGGCGATAGCTGTTGCAATCTTTGTGACTTTTAAAGAAAAAGCGAGAATAAAAACCCAATACACTATACAAGATATGGATCTATGGCGTGATTATTTAATACCTCGTATTTCCTTTTATCTCGTATCGGTTTATCTACTATTAGCTTCGATATTATTAGTTATTTTTGGTTAATAGATTTTGGCGACGGAACCCAATCTGTCGCCACATCGTAATATAAATTTTAACAGTACAGGAAAATGGATTATACAGATGAACATTTCTATTTGCTTGCTCTATCTTTCGTGAAGGAGCTTACAGCATATCAAAAAATCAGAATCTTAGAGGAGAAGGGTAGTGCAGAGGTTATTTTTAATCCTTATCAGTCGACGTGTAGTATTCCCAAATTATCAGGCCATCTGCTGGATAATTATCTCAAAATTGCCGATAAAGAGTGCGAACTGATGCATATCAATAAAATAGAAACTGCATTCGCAACAAATTCGGATTTTCCATTCCGTCTGAACCATTGTCCAGACCATCCTCTTGCCTTATTCTACAAAGGAAAACTTGACGTTAATCGCAAATATGCATTGTCAATCGTAGGATCAAGAAAAGCCGACAAAAGGGGAGAGAGACACATCCATGATCTGCTTGAATTTCTTATACCATACAAGGACAAATTGGTGATCGTTGCAGGCATTGCTTCAGGTGTAGACTCAATGGTTCTTAATTTTGCAAATAAACTAGGCTTTTACACAGTTTGTGTAATTCCACACGGATTTGGCCACTTATACGATAGCAACGTCGCAAAAAGGATAAAATCGGCATCTTGCGTGATATCAGAAAACAGTTTTCATTCTGGCTACGGTGAGAAAATCTACGAACAGAGAAACCGCATCATAGTCGGGATGTCTGATGCTGTTGTCGTCGCGCAGGCAAAAAATGGAAACGGATCGGGATTATATATAGGAAAAGCAATCGACTATAACCGTGATGCATTCGCTTACGTATATAGCGACGACGCAGATGAGAAGTGCAACCAATTTATCGCCAATGATGAAGCTATACCTCTTAATTCAACAGAAGAATTCTTTGAGAAAATGATATGGCCCTGGTGAAATAAAGAAGCGACACCATTAGGCGTCGCCAAATAAAAATGACAAAATGACTTTATGAATGAAAATGATATTTATCGTCTTACCGGGCGAACTGCATAACCACTAGTACGCCAACCCAAAAGATTCTTTGTGCTCTTCTGACCCACGCTCAACACGTTGACCAAAGAAGCGTCTTTATTTGCATTAGAAGAGAGAATATAACCAAATTTGCCGACATTGCTTACGCCTTGTGTAGTCTGGCTACCATTTGCAGGAATGAAAAGACTCTTACCATTCTTTCCCTTAAACTGACGACCTTCAACACCGTTGATTGTTGTCCATTCATTCTCCAAAGTAAGAAGTTCATCGATCTCATCAGAAGTCGGCATTCTCCATTCTGAGCCCCAATTTGCGCTTGCTGCATCGTATGATGGCTTAAGATTGTGATAACCGTCAATCACACCAAGTTTTGAAAGATCGTTGATACCTTTATTTTCAACAGAAGCCTTATGCAACTTATCATTTTTTCTTGTTTCGGACCAAAGGAAAAACCAACCCGATTCGTACGGCTGATTAGCACCTACATTTGTTGTTGCCCATTTAGTTCCGCTTGGCAAACCCAAATCAACCCATTCGTGAACAGATTTTGTTGATTTTGCAGTTGAAATGACTGCTGGTGTAGCACCTTTAGGACGCGCTTGACAATTAACAGAAATAAACAACAACGATAGCATTGAAGATACAACAACTTTCGCTTTCATAAACTTACTCATACAATTTCATACAAAAAATTCATCAAATAAAGTGGAGCATTACTCACTTCATAACAGGTGCAAAATTAATATATTTTAACAAAAGATTCAAATGTTTACAATGATAAATATTTAATTATATCAATTAATATGCTTCAATCTTTGATTCTACAGCTTCGTTTAAATATAATCTAATTCTATAATTACATATACGAACCGAATTTGAACATGATAATTTCAATAAGCAATTGGTAAATACAAAATCCTGAAACTTGAAACCTGAAACAAATGGGGCATTTATCAGGTAACCGTTCGGTAAAAGCACATTGATGCCTATCATTCAGAATCTTAAATTTGAGGCAAAAATTAAAAAGCTTTATAATGAATGATTTTGCAGAAAAGAAGCCGAGGAGAAAAAAGGCTGACAACTCCTATATTTTCCTTTATGCGAAATACCTACACAGTGGCAAGGCTATGCCAGAGTTTTGTAGGGAAGAAGGTATTGACTATCTTGGTTTTTTAAGATTCTCTGTCCA
>JAZQQY010000038.1:0-68702 GCA_045629285.1 Paludibacteraceae bacterium
TCTTTCGCATAGTCAAAAGTCATAAGGCATTAAGGTGGTTATGGCAGCGAGGTCCCACCTCTTCCCATTCCGAACAGAGAAGTTAAGCTCGCTATCGCCGATGGTACTGAATTTCGGGAGAGTAGGTAGCCGCCGCTTTCAGGAGTCAATCAGAAATGGTTGACTCCTTTTTTTGTTTTGGGTTTCCGGCGCTGATTATTGGATTTGAACGTGAAATTTCCGGTAATGGTCCGGAAAATTTCCTAACACGGATCACACGGTTTGAAGGGATGGCCCGCTGTCGCTTCGTCGAGACCAACCGTGGGCTGGCAGGACAACCGTTCCACGGTTGTCGCACCTTAAACCTGAAAGACGCGCTGATTTTTCCAATTTTCTGCAAAATTTTAATGTTTTTTCTCTATTGTATGCCGTTTTTTTATGAAAAAAAGCTTTTTGTTGCATTTTTTTCAAATAATTTATATTTTTGAACCGGAGGAAAGAGGAATTTTTGGATATGAAATTATGTATGTTGTTGTCATATTATGGCGTCAATTGTCTTTACATATCTGTTTTGAAAAAGTGTTATCCTTTATTTTTCTAATTCAATAAAATTGCTCTGCTAATATTGTTTGGTACGGTATTATTTTATTGTCTTATCAACTAGCAAATTTCTAGACTGTTTTAAATATGAAGATTAAAAAAGTATTGTTCGTTTTGATGGGACTGTCGTTAAGTGCCCTTTCACTTTTCGCATCTCCAAGAAAGTATTTGACTGTCGAATTGTTGACAGGAGACAAATACAGTTTCTTAATCGCTGATAATCCTGTACTTACGTTTGACACAGGTGAACTCGTTGTTAACGGAAATCCTACAACATCCTATTCTATCAGCGGAGTCAAAGATTATCATTTTTCATTTTCGTCTGCAGATGCTGTAGATCAGCTTGGATCAAAGGAAATCAGAATTGTTGGAGTAGATGAACAGACAATTAAGGTGTTGAATGTTGAACCGTCATCTCTTGTTACTCTTGTTTCGACTGCAGGTCAGAAGATTTTTTCGGTAAATGCAGATGCTAGCGGTGTTGCTACTGTTAATCTACCTACTATTAAAGGAGTATATGTACTTTCCGTTTCAGGCAAGTCATTCAAAATCATTCGCAAATAAAAATTCTACTATATGAAAAAGAGACTAATACCAATTTTAGCCCTTTCTACGCTAGGGTTAAGTTCTTATGCTGCCACATACATGATGGTAAACAAGTCAGACGGTACAGTTGTTGAATACGACATCGATGATGTGGTCAATGTTACCTTTAGAGAAGATGCAGTCCCAGGCGACAATGGCGACAATGATGACAATGGTGACTCGAATCTGCCATCACCTCCTTGCGTCAGCATGTGTGACAACGAATTTGCTGTAAAGACTATGAGAATTCGTGGTAACAGCCTATTCGCTCCATTGAAAGCTAAATTCTGGGATGGTAAGGATTACACAATTGAGGCGTCGACTGAAGATGGAACAATTGAACTTTTGAGTGACTATGATGCTGTCATAAAGATTCCTGCAGGAGTGGCAGACGGAGGACACATCTTGTTTGAGAACGCAAACGGTGAGTCTTTGTCTGAATTCATCTATCGTGACACAAGAAATATGCTTATCACTCATGACGATGAGGATTATTTGAATAAGTTTATCGGTCAAAGACCTGATCAAGGATTTTATGATTATAATACTGATGACTACGTTAAGTGGGAAGAAAGAGATGAAGTGGCAAAGACTTACTTCAAGTCTGAGAATACCAATGGAGATTTCTCAATTTTCTGGAGTCAGGAATTTACTTCGTGGACTTATGAATCAAAGAGTGAGACTGCTGTAATGGATAGTTTGACTCCTAAATATCCGACTCCATTCGGTGTTTTCTCAGAATCTATTGTTAATGGAGAAACAGATTTCAACGATTATGTCATCAAGTTTGAGGTATTCGTATCTGAAGAATCTCCAATGATTGGCAATGGATTGGTAATTGGGTTCTTTGTTAGTGACTTTGTGGAGTCAAGAGCATATTGTGCCTTCTGGCAACCATCCAGAGTTTATTTTGCTAGAAACGTGAATGGAGAATGGGAGGAAGCTATAGATAGAGCTTATCCTTGGACATCAGGAGGTGATTGGATGACTATTACGATTCCTATGGATGAGATTAAATATAACTTCCAGACTAAGAATTATCTGTGCTCTGCTCAGAATAATCGTGTAATTGTTGATCCGGAAGGTACAGATAGTCCGTATACAGCGTATGGAGACGATGAGAATGGTCTTCCTTTCTTTGATAAGTATGGTGATGAACTTAGAGAAAACCTTTTAGGAAAGAGATCTAAGATGATTCAAAGTATAGGCATGGTTTATGATTTATATGATCAGCCTACGTCGGATAACCAACCATATATTGCGGTCGACAATCTTCGTATCGTGCCAAAGGACAACAATGGAGGTATGTGGCGCATGACAAAATGGGGTTATCCAGATAGAGAATTCTACCAGGCTCCTATCTCTACTTGTAAATAATAGCTAATAATCAGTTTGTCGTAGGGACGTCACTTTGTGGCGTCTCTTTTTGTTAATATCTATTTCATTAGCGACTACGCTATTCGACGGATTTTGGGTAACTTTGCATATATTCAAAACTTAATTCAAAAAGACGTGGCAGGGAAGAGCGAAACGCCTTTAATGAGGCAATATTCCGAATATAAATCACAGTATCCTGATGCAATACTCCTATTTCGTGTAGGAGATTTCTATGAGACTTTTGGCGACGACGCAATCAAAGCGTCTGAGGCTCTCGGCATCACGCTTACTAAACGCAACAACGGTGGCAGTTCGGGTGAAATGCCTCTTGCCGGTTTCCCTCATCACGCTCTCGACACTTATCTGCCTAAGTTGGTCAGACATGGCTATCGTGTTGCTATCTGCGACCAGCTTGAAGATCCTAAATTAGCTAAAGGTCTTGTGAAGCGTGGTATCACGGAGCTTTCTACTCCGGGTGTCACAATGAGTGAGAATATTCTTGACCCACGTGAAAACAACTTCCTATGTGCCGTATGTCGTAGTGAGGATAAGAAGTCTAAGGACATCTTCGGTGTCTCTTTCCTTGATATTTCCACAGGTGAATACTTGCTTTCTCAAGGCAAACAGGATTATGTCGACAAACTGCTTTCTGTCTACACTCCGAAGGAAATCCTAATCGAGAGAGGAAGCAGACGTGATTTCGAGGATACATTCTCAAAGCACTATCTAGTCAATGAACTTGACGATTGGGCTTTCACTCCAGACAGTGCCCGTGGCAAACTGCTTGCCCATTTCAACACTTCGTCGTTAAAGGGATTCGGTGTCGAGAATCTTCAGGTTGGTCAGGTGGCTGCCGGTGCAATCCTTCACTATCTCGATTATACTCAGCATAAAAATATCAGTCACGTCAACTCTATCAGGCGTATCGAGGAGGAGAAATATGTTTGGATGGACCGCTTTACAGTGCGTAATCTTGAACTTTTCCCTTCGTCGTACGATGAAAACCAACGCTCGCTTCTTGGCACTATCAACGAGACAATGACACCGATGGGCTCACGTCAGATGATGCGTTGGTTGGCTCAGCCTCTTAAGGAGGTGACTCCGATTGTGGAGCGTCATGAGATTGTTGAGACTCTTTTCCAGGAGAAGGATCTTCGTTCGCTTCTTAACGAGTGTTTGCCTCAGATCGGTGATATGGAGCGTATCGTTTCTAAAGTCGCGGCAAAACGTGCTAATCCACGTGATGTGTTGGCTCTTTGTTCTGCGTTGAAGATGGTTGCTCCAATCAAGGCGGCATGTGCTCAGAGCAGCAATGTCAATCTTCAGGGTATGGCCGAACGACTTAATACTTGCGAGCATATCTGTGCTAAGATCGACGCGATGATCGTGCCAAACCCTCCTGCGTTGTTGTCAAAGGGTGGGGTGATAGCTCCAGGCTATAATGAGGATCTTGATAGTTGGCGACGTATATCTACCAATAGTAAGGATGTGTTGTTGCAGATCCAGGATCAGGAGATTGAACGCACTGGAATCTCGACACTTAAGGTCGGTTACAACAATGTGTTCGGCTACTATCTTGAGGTGCGCAACACTCATAAGGATAAGGTGCCGCAGGAGTGGATACGTAAGCAGACGTTGACAGGTGCTGAACGCTATATCACGCCTGAATTGAAGGAGCTTGAGGCAAAGATCACTAAGGCAGAAGAGATGATCATTCCGTTAGAGACTAAATTGTTCACGGAGTTGGTAGATGAACTTGCCGAATATATCTCTCCTGTACAAACAGATACTTCCATCATTGCGCAGCTCGACTGCTTGATGTCGTTTGTGAGCATCTCGGAAAAATATAAATATGTTCGTCCTATTGTCGACGATAGCCTTGTCATCGATATTCGTGAAGGTCGACATCCGGTGATTGAGCGTCAGTTGCCGATTGACAGCCCGTATATCGCCAATAGTGTGGAGCTTGACAATGAGAAGAAGCAGATCATGATGATCACCGGACCTAACATGGCCGGTAAGTCGGCTTTGCTTCGTCAGACTGCGTTGATTGTGGTGTTGGCTCAGATCGGATGCTTCGTTCCTGCCGACAGTGCTCACATCGGTGTGGTGGATAAGATCTTCACACGTGTCGGAGCATCGGATAACATCTCTATGGGTGAATCTACATTCATGGTGGAGATGACAGAGGCGTCGAGCATCATCAACAATATCACCGACCGTTCGCTTGTCCTATTCGACGAGTTGGGTCGTGGAACTTCCACTTACGACGGTATTTCGATCGCTTGGGCAATCGTGGAGCATCTTCACGAGAATCCTAAGGCAAATCCAAAGACTCTGTTTGCCACTCACTATCATGAGCTTAACGAGATGGAAAACACATTCGAGCGTGTGAAAAACTACAATGTGTCGGTACGTGAGGCAGAGGGTAAGGTGATATTCCTACGTAAGTTGAAAGAGGGTGGAAGTGAACATAGTTTCGGTATCCACGTTGCAAAATTGGCAGGTATGCCTGCGTCTGTAGTCGAGAGGGCGAATGAGATTCTTCATCGTCTTGAAGAGCAGCATAAGGATACGGATGTCACTACTGAGAAGATCAAGAAAGCGACAGAGCCAAAGGTTCCGGTCGGCACACAATTGAGCATTTTCCAGCTTGACGATCCTACTCTTTCTCAGGTGCGCGACGAGATTCTGACAATAGATATTGATAATCTTACTCCGCTTGAAGCGTTGAACAAACTTCATGAGGTGAAGAAAATCTTGCTTGGAAGGAGTTAATTTCCACTAAGTAATTTGTTATTTGAAGATAATGGAATATATTTGCTACCAGCTATGGCATAACGCTGTGGTAGGTAGTATATTTTAAATAGGGACTATGATAAAACTAAGAAATTTTTGGGTAGTGCTAGCTATTGGCTGCGCTTTTTCTATGGGTACTGCATCATGTAGTGATGACGAGGAGGAACAGAATCCTCAGGAGCAGAATGGTAATAAGGATACTAACAAGCCTGAAGATCAGAAGCAGGACGCTCCAGCAACTCAACCAGAAAAGTTGGGTGAGTCAATGAAGGAAGTTGTGGCTAAGATTGATATCGAGGAAGAGTCTTCACTTCTAAAACAGGCTACACAGATGACCTCAGCTCAGATCGAGACATTGGCTGAGACACTTGTGGAGTACAACAAGAATAAGGATAACAAAGAGTGGAAGGATTCATTCCTAGGTCAGGCAACAGAAGAAGAGAAGGAGAAAACTGTTGAGCTTATCGAGAACACAATCAGCAAGATTGAGGCGGAAGGCATCGTTATGGATGAGTTGGACAAGGATATCCTATTGGAGATCGCCAACGAGTATTTCAAGGGTACTGATGGCTATGGCGACGGCAAGAAGGCTGGTCTAGAAGAGGGTAAGACTCACGAGAAATTGTGCAACGACCTATACTATAAGTATATGACGGATCTTGATTTCTCTACTACAGAAGGCATGTATGCGATGATGTCCGTCGTTACGGGTCTTGATTCTAACCAAAAGGGTGAGTTGATGTCTATTATCTTGGCTTGGGATTCTAAGAAGGATGATAAGGATTGGAAGTCAGGATTCATCGAGGGTGTTAATTTGAAGGATCCTGCTGCAGCTGCAGATATGGAAGAAAAACTTAATCAGATCGTATCTAACCAGATGGTTATGGGTATGATTATCGGTGTGTTGTCATAATCGACCACTTATCATATAGATAAATAAAACGCAGACAATTTATATTGCCTGCGTTTTTTAACTCTGTAATCCTAGGGTTGCGCTGCGTTTACCTTAGGCTTTAATTGTATCACCCCGTTTGAGTTTATCCCTCTTACATCTTACATTAATACTGGTGGTTCTGGTGGAAATTCCTCCATTTTTCCAGCAATGCTCTCATGTCGCTAGGAATTGTGGAATCGAAATCCATCTCCTCGCCTGTGCGTGGATGACGGAATCCTAGAGTCTTGGCGTGTAGTGCTTGACGAGGACAGATAGCGAAACAGTTGCTGACAAACTTACGGTAGTTTGATGTGCGTTCACCACGCAAAATCTCCATGCCACCATATCTTTCGTCGGCAAACAGAGTGTGGCCGATATGCTTCATGTGTACACGGATCTGATGTGTACGGCCTGTCTCAAGAATACACTCTACTAAAGTAACATAACCGAATCTTTCCAATACCTTATAGTGAGTCACCGCATGTTTGGCAGACGGATTTTCTCCATTTGGGAAAGTGGTGAACAACATTCTATCTTTGGGATCACGAGCGATATCGGCATCGATTGTACCCTCATCCTTCTCCACGTTACCCCAAACTAGAGCATTATAGCGTCGACGAGTAGTCTTATTGAAAAACTGCTTTCCTAGATCGCTCTTCGCGTCGTCGTTCTTTGCAATGATAAGTAGGCCGGAAGTGTCCTTGTCGATACGGTGTACGAGACCTAGACGCGGGTCTGTAGTGTCGTAGTCGGGATCATCCTTCAAATGCCATGCAAGAGCGTTAAGCAATGTGCCTTGGAAATTACCGAAACCAGGATGCACCACCATGCCGGCAGTCTTGTTTACCAACACCACATCCTTGTCTTCATAAACAATATTGATTGGAATATCCTGAGGAATGATAGTGAAATCCGACGGTGGATAGGAAAGCATGACGGAAATCTCGTCATTTGGCTTCACCTTATAGCTCGACTTCACCGGTTTGCCGTTGGCAAGGATGGTCTGGCAGTCGGCTGCCATCTGTATACGATTACGCGACACATGCGGCATCACACCGACCAGGAATTTGTCGATACGCACCATCTTTTTGCCTTCAGGCACACTGAAGTGGAAATGCTCGTGAAGCTGGCCGTCGTTGCCAAGTTCTGCTTCCGGAGATTCCCCGTCCTGGATTATCTCTATATCTTCGATTTCGTCTTCTTGCATTTTTAATTAGTATTCGATATCCAATAGATTTAGAAATTCGTCAGAAGTATATAATGGAATATCTAATTTTCAAAATCTTTTTTGTTGCGAGTAACTACACAGTCCATGCCTGCGGATAATGCGGAATAGTATTGTACGCTATCTAAAGACTTAATGAATCCCCACAAGTGTTCAATTGCATTCGCTTCCGGCTTCCATTTTCCGTTTTTTTGTTAAATACTGTTGCAAATCCCCTTTTGCGGGGTCTTTATATGATTAGTTCCAAAGTCCGTCGCCGCTATCAGGCACAGAATCCTGAACAGTCTCGTCCTTGAATATCTCTTCTGGTTCCTCTAGCTTCTCCTTTTCAAGTGTCAAGTAAAGGTCGACGCGAGTGCCTGCAGGGACAACCTTACCTGTGATCGGAGTCTGCTTGTAGACCACTGCTTTCGCCTTGTCGTCGTCCGACATTCCCTTATCGTATGAGATTGCGCCGATGTTCAAATCTCTCTCGTGAGCTTCGTTTCTTGCTCTTTCAAGAGTAAGACCACGGAAACTAGTCACGTTGATCTCCTGGTTCGACAAACCGCGTCCGATAACCAATGTTACTGCCGATCCCTCTATCAACTGAGTGTTGGGAGTGATGATCTTGTCGTGAAACTTAACCTCGATCACGTTTCCGCTCTGCTCCGACGGTACATACTCCAAACTGCTTACTTTCAAACCTACGCTTGTCAACAAGTTTTCAGCCTGACGTGCAGAACCTTCGCGCACCTCTGGAAGAGAAACCTTCTTTGCGCTGTATGCCTGAATCTTAACGTAGATCTTGCGACCTTCCTTAACCTTGGCGCCAGCTTTCGGCACCTGGTCGACAATAGCGCCCGGCTTCATGCCCTTCACGTACATGGAGTCGATCACCTCGTATGTCAATCCGCGGATGCTAAGAATCTCGCCACCTTCCTTTTCAGTCATGCCGTTCAAGTCAGGAGTCTCGATCTCCTTGCCATGATTAGTGTAGCCGTCAAGCCAACTTGTCACCCAGACAAAACCGATGAATATGATGATGATACAAGCAAGTATGCTGATTACCAATGGATTCTTGATGAATCTCTTGAAAAATGGCTCTTTGTTTTTCTTCTTGTTCTTCTTAGTCGATTCCGACTTTACTTCTATTTCTGTACTCATTTGAAAATCTATTTCTTCTAAATAAATACAAAAATAAACGAAGATGAGTATCTTTGCAACAATTTTAATATATAAAAGATGAAAACAGACTCTAAATCTGCGACAAAAAAACTTTTTATTGAGACTTACGGTTGCCAGATGAACGTGGCAGATACCGAAGTTGTGGCTGCAATCATGCAGACAGTAGGCTACGAAATCACTGAGGATATAGCCGAGGCAGACGCCGTGTTTGCCAACACTTGTTCCATCCGTGACAACGCGGAGCAGAAGATCCACTCACGTATCCAGTATTTCCAGTCGTTGAAGCGTGATGCCAAGCGCACGGTGATCATCGGAATCATCGGCTGTATGGCTGAGAGAATGAAGGAGGAGTTACTTCAGACGGGTGTTGTCGACCTTGTGTGTGGACCGGATTCCTATCTCGACCTTCCTAACTTGATCTCTAGCGTGGAGGCGGGAGAGAAGGCTATCAATGTAGATCTTTCTACTACAGAGACTTACCGCAACGTCATTCCTGCAAGAATCGGACATAGTCGTATATCTGGTTATGTATCGATCATGCGTGGCTGCAACAATTTCTGCTCATACTGCATCGTGCCGTACACTCGTGGACGCGAGAGAAGCCGTGCTGTCGACAGTATTCTCAATGAAGTCAACGATCTTAGTGAAAAGGGATTCAAGGAGGTGATCCTGCTTGGCCAGAATGTCAATTCTTATCGTTTTGTCGACGAGAACGAAAACGTAACGACATTTGCCCAGCTACTTGAAATCATCGCTGAGAAGTTCCCGAAAATGCGTATCCGTTTCACAACGTCGCATCCAAAGGATATGACAGACGACATCCTTCATGCGATCGCCAAGTGGGACAACGTATGTCGACATATCCATCTTGCCGTGCAGAGCGGAAGTTCGGAGGTGTTGAAAGCAATGAACAGAAAATATACACGAGAATGGTTCTTGGAGAGAATCGCTGCCATCCGTCGCATTATTCCAGATTGCGGTATCACTACCGACATCTTCTGCGGATTCCACGGCGAGACAGAGGAGGATCACAAGCAGACACTTTCCTTAATGGACGAGGTTGTGTTTGATTCGGCCTTCATGTTCAAGTATTCGGAGCGACCAGGCACATACGCATCCAAATTCTTGCCTGACAATATCTCGGAGGAGGTCAAGATCCGCCGTTTGAACGAGATCATCGAGAATCAGACACGACTATCAGCGATCAGCAATGAGCGTGACCTAGGCAAGGTCTTCGAGGTGCTAGTCGAGGGAAGAAGCAAGAGAAGCGCGGATCAATTATTCGGGCGTACACAGCAGAATAAGGTGGCGGTATTCCCTAAGGGCGACGCGAAGGTCGGCGATATAGTCCACGTTAAGGTGCTGCAGACTACATCAGCGACATTGATCGGCGAGATAGTAGATTAAATGAGAAATTATAAATGCGGAATGCGAAATGAAGGTTCAAATTCCGCATTTTTCAATATTTTCTTAAAAAAAATGGTGCAAATTTTGGTTATGTGTTGAGAAATACATACTTTTGCATCGCTTTTGAAAGAAAGCAGTTAAGGTAGGTCGGGTAGCTCAGCTGGATAGAGCAACAGCCTTCTAAGCTGTGGGTCAAGGGTTCGAATCCCTTCCCGATCACCAACATATCTCCTAACTTATTGAATTTCAATATGTTGGGAGATTTCTTTTTTAAGTTCCACCCCTTTTTTCCAACCCCTTTTAAGAAAGCAGTTTCTAACTTCCTGACTACAGTTTTCCCTAGAATCCATCTTCCAGCAAGTATTATATTCTCATATTCACGGTAGTCATTACAAGACTTCGTGTCTGCAGCCCCATAGTAGGTAACAGAAAAAGCTGATTCAGGAATACCGGAAGAAATCAGACTTTCTTTCAGTTTTTCGGTATATTTGTCATTTGGAATTTCTGACAAAACCTCCGTTGTCTTGAAATCTTTCCAGATAACCATAAGAGTCTTTCCACTTACAAATCTGAGAATATCAGCTACCGACTTTATGAAATTGTCGTATTGGGTATTATCAGGCTCTGTTCTTCTGTTCAAAACAAATGGGAATGGTATAAACTTCACCCTACTGTTGTACTTGAAAGGAATGTTCAGTAAGGTGAACTTGCTCCCTTTTCCCAAGAGAACATCACCAGCACCTTCAAACACTGAAATAAAAATATAGTGGCGACCTTATTATATAATGAATGCAAAATAAATGATGAATGATAAATGTGAAATGTTTTTTAGGCTTTCACAAGGGTCATCCTACAGAATACCTAAATTTGGGAATTTCATGTTTTTTAACATTAGGATACCTTTGCAGCGTAAAAAAAAAATAAAAAATGAAACGTAAATTTTTAATGATCGTGCTTTCCGCTTTCCTATTCTCTTGCGGAAATTCAGAAAAAAAGAGTAATGAGTCTACTTCATCTGACGAGGTGCCAGCATGCTGTAAAAACAAAGGTAATGAAGCAACGTCTTCCGACAATGTGCCAGAGTGTTGCAAAAATAAAGGAATGGAAATGCTGTTTCCCTCAGAAGTGTCAGCAAAAGGTGATTCATATCTTGGCAAAGAAGTTGCCGTACGCGGTTTTGTGAAAAAAGTATGTCACTGTTCTGGTAAAAAATGTCAATTGGCTGACAACGATGAGTCTGAAGTTTCTTTGACAGTATTTGCTAACGATGAGATTGGCAAATTTAGCCAAGAACTGACAGGCAAAAACGTGAAATACATCGGTGTGGTGAAAGAAAACAGAATCACTAAAGAGATGATAGCAGCATTTGAAGCAAAACAGGCTGAAGCAGCAGCAAGCGAACAGAAATCATGTTGCAGTGCAAAAAAAGAGGAGAGCGAAAGTGAACACAAACACTGTAGCAAGAGCAAGGATTACAGTGAGATGAAGAAATGGATGGAATATAATCAAAAAGACTACTATCCAACTTATTACGTAGAGGCACAGACATTCGAAGTAATGGAATAATCCCATCTATCCCCCTGACAATCATTGATATTTTTGAATTAAACAAAGGAATCCCTTTCAATTCTTTTAAGTTGTACGACTGACAAGATAGGAAGGGGACTCCAGGGGGATTATTGTGTCAAAATTTTTGAAACAACCAATTAAACATCAACTATAGAATTCAAATGAAAAAAAATTTTAGATTTCTTGCGTTAGCGGGAGTAATGTCACTTTCTCTCGGATTCACTGCGTGTGAAGACGACGAGGAGAAAGCAGAATCAACAATCAAGTCTACACTAAACATTTCACCTGATGTTGCCGACGCAATATCTGCAAAAGATATCAAGGCTTTGGCTGGAGCAAAGGTTACCTTCACAAACGTAAACTCAAAAGACGTTTACACTTTCGATGTTCCAGAATTGGATGCAGACGGATACCTTTCTCTTGATGTCAACGTCCCTGTCGGAACATACGATATCTCTATGGAAAAAGATGTCGACGGTAAGATTATCTTCTTGAGACAACAGAATGTGACAATTAAGTCGGAAAATCAGCAGATTGAGGCAAAAATCATCGCAACTGTTGCTAATTCAAGCGATTATCAGTTCATCTTCTCAGAACTTTTCTTCAACGGTGAAAGAAACGGAGGAAGAATGATGCACCCAGACCAGTTTATGGTGCTCTACAACCCTACAGACAAAGTGCTTTACGCTGATGGTCTTGCCGTAGGTTGTACAATGCAAGCTTCATGCACAGAAAAGGAAAGCTGGTACGATGAGTTTTATGGTAAAAACTTAGTGCCTGTTCACGGAATCATTGTGATCCCAGGTTCAGGTTACGATGTTCCTGTTAAGCCTCACGACAAGATTGTCATCGCCTTCACAGCTATCAACCACACTGCTACAGAAGGAAAGGACCCTATAGTAAAGCGTGATACTACTTTTGCAGCTGATGGAAGTGTTGAGAGCGTAAAGGTCGACACTATTGGATGGGACGGATACACATACGACAATGCCATCGACTTGAGTGGAGCCGACTACGAAATCTATGATCCACAACTTTATACAAGCGACGTAGATAATCCAAACGTTCCTAATGTGAAGGAAATTTATCCTGCAGAGGATGACCTTGGCGGAATCGGTGGTTTCTACCAGCATCCAAGAGGTTTCTACAATGCTTTCATATTCAAGTTGAAGAACGGCAATCAGGAGACACTTGACGCATTCTTCGCAGAACACTCAGGTGTTGCCACAGTACAGGATAAAGAAAACAACAACGTAGAAATCAAAATGTTGAGTGTCCCTACTTCTATGATCCTTGACGGTATCACAACAGGTCACATCCCTTCTGGTATCGTGACAAATCCTCTTCCTCAAACTGTTGACCGTGGAGAGCAGTTGGTAAAGGGATGCCACAGTGGTTTACTTGTGAAACGTAAAGGAAACGACAAAGACGGATACGCCGACACTAACGACTCTTCTGTTGACTGCGAAATTCTTTCGCCTCACAAAGATTATGTCGGTTATCCAGAAGGATGGAGAAAATAATCTGAGTTTTTTACTCAGGGATGTAAATACCATTTTTTCAACTACTTCTAATCCGGGATGAATACATGTTTCATCCCGGATTTTTCAAAAAGACTATTGATATAATGTCGAATTACAAAACATTTGAAATACTTACATTGAGCTTCCTATTTCTTTTTGGATCTCTGCTCAACGCCTTTTCTCAAGCCATAGAAAATGGCAACGTCCATAACAAATACTTCAAAATAAGCGGAAACATCACATCCAACGATGGTCCTATCCCATTCGCATACGTTTCTATCGATGAACTACAAATGAATACAGTGGCCGATGAAAACGGACATTTTGAATTCAAACGCATACCAGTAGGAACTTATAAAATTGAAACTCAAAATCTTGGCTACGTCGACGCAAAGAAAACCGTCACTGTGGCAAACGAGGATATAAACATAAACATCAGACTGAAAAATGCCGTCTACGAATTAGAGCAAGTCACCGTGATGGCCAAACAAGCCCAACGCAATAAATTGGAAGTGAACGAAACAGCTATCGAATATGTCCAACCTGTTTCGCTTTCTGATGTCATGATTCTGCTGCCTGGAAACCTTTATCAGCAAAACGCACTTACTGGATTTTCCCTCAACTCAAACCGTCAGGCTGGAAGCGACCAGAATACATCTTTAGGAATCGGTCTGACTTCCGACGGTGTGCCACAAACTTCCGACGGATTACGTACACAGATGGTAGGTGTGACATCAAACAGAGGTGATGGATCAGGCGGTGACAACCAAATCAAAAACCGTTCGAGCATCAACTCCGGCTCCGACCTCAGATATGTCTCCACCGACCATATCCACAGCATCGAATACACAAAAGGTATCAGTTCGCCACGTTATGGCAATCTGTCGAGCGGAATGATTAAAGTGAACTCCAAAATGGGAGTCTCTCCTTTGCGCATCAGAACTAAACTGGACCTGAAAAACAAACTTGTCTACGCTGGAAAAGGTTTTAAACTTGGAGATAAAGCCGGAACTCTTTATGCAGGCGCTGACTATCTGCACGCAGTGGATGATATACGTGACGAGATGGATAAATTCACACGTATCACCGCCCAAACTTATTACAACAACAAATTCAAATTGGGCGATAGCTATTCGTTGGATTTGGACGCAAAAATTGCCCAGACCATTTCTGCCAATAAAATGAAAAAGGATGAGCTTACCTACGAATACAACGAGACTTATAAGGCTGACTACAACAAAACAGACCTTATGGTGAAAGGCAAACTGAATCTTGGCTTGGCTTGGATCGATAATATCGAATGGATCAACTCTCTCAATCGCGTCGACGACAGAATAGACCGTCACTACTGTGTGATCACAGCTAGTCCCAAAAGTATGCCAAAATCCTACGAGGAGGGTGAACACGAAGGTTACTATCTTCCGACTATGTACTACAGCGACTATTATGTGGAAAATACTCCTATCAATTTCTACACTCAGCTTAATCTGAACAGCCGTTTATCATTCAATAAAAAATGGATTCTCAACCTTGAATACGGCGCGGATTATCATTCAAGCAAAAATAAAGGAGACGGTGCAGTGATTGAAAATCCTGAAATGCCTCCTTTCCCTGGCAACAACACCTATATGCGTCCACGCCCCAACTGGAGCATTCCTGCGTTGGAAGTGTTCGGTGCTTATCTGCAAGCTGTTCTGACTTTCAGACCCACATCGACACAATCATTTAAATTAGAGGCAGGTGGACGTCTCACCGAAATGCTGAATCTTCCCGATGACTATGCTCTGAACCATAAAGTCCTTACCGAACCACGCTTGAATTTCAGCTATCTCTTTGGCAAAAAATTCAGAAACAATTTTCGCTTGGGATACGGTGAGGAAAACAAACTTCCGACTTTGGACTATCTCTATCCCGACAAAACATACAAAGATTTCTGGGTGCTGAACGCTTACACAAACAATCCCGACTATAGACATCTGATCACTTACACTCAAATTTACGACGCGACAAACAAGGAAATCCGAGAAAACAAAAACCAAAAAATGGAAGTCGGATACGACGCTAAACTCAATGATTTCGAACTGTCCGTGACAGCTTTCCACGAATTCAGCAACAGCGGTTTCGAATACTTCACTTTCTATGCTCCTGTGACGTATCCATACTACAATCAGCTAAAAGACGATGCTGACATTTCCAACAAAAAACCCGACAAGGAGGATTACGTAGCCTCTTCATTCAGTGAATTCACATCATACAGACAAGTGAAAAACAGCAAAAAAATTGTGAAGAACGGTATCGAATATCGTTTGATTTTTCCTAAGTTGAAAGCCATTCAAACAAACTTGGAAATCAACGGCGCGTATTATAAAACAACGTATAGCACTAATCAGCCTGACTATTTCTATCCAAACAGCAAAGTGGGTGACAGCATGTATCCATACGTCGGATTATATGATCTGGACAGCAAAACCATAAAACAGCAATTCAATACAAACTTCTGGTTTAACACCCATATTCCAAAATTCAGACTCATCTTCACAAACTTCTTCCAGCTTGTGTGGTTCCAGACAGAACAAAAGACCGACAACTTCGATGGAATATACAAAAAAGTGCCATACGCCTACATCGACTTCAATGGACTCACTCACACTGTGACTGAAGAAGAACTGGCAAAAATCTATTCAAAAGAAGAGACACAATGGTTCCAACTTCTCAGACAAAGCACAACAAGTAAGTATGAGACAGAAAAAAAACCAATTTATCTCCTCTGGAATATAAAAGCGACAAAAGAATTAAACGACATGGTCAAACTTTCTTTCTTCGTCAATGGAATACTGGATGTCCATCCTAAATATGTGAGTGATAAAAGTTCCACTACAAAACGAGAATGGAGCAATCCTTTTTTTGGAATGGAGATGGTTATGACTGTCGGAAAAACTAAAAAAGCAGAAGAAAAATGATCAAAAAACTACTATCATACACAATATTAGCCATTTTCTCGACATTCGTTTTGCCTATTTACGGACAGGACGCCCCTATATATGAATGGCAAACCAACTCTCTTTCTCCCTCAGAAAGCAGATGGACGGAGGTGGCATCCTCTATCGACTCAAGGATAACCTCGTCGCTACGGCTTCATCCCGTCTACCATGCAATGATGAATGCTGAAAATGCTTCAGCCCTGTCGGAACATAATAAACAAAATATCGTGCTGACCTCCGTTGGCTCTGGCGAAATAGACGGAGATTTTCTTCCCTACGAAGGGAAAGCCTATAAAAACTGGAGACTTTTCGGACACGGATGCCATAATTTCGGAAAACATGGCACGCTTTACGGAACTATCCAATATGCAAGGGGAACACACAAAGAAATTAGTTGGAGCGCTATGCGTTTTCCTGAACTTTACTGGCCATACACGTTGACCGACTCAACAGGTGGAGACAGCAAATTCGAGTATTACGGAATAGAAGGAGGCTACGGCGTGAAACTCCGAAAGGTATATTTCGGTGTCATTGCCCAATTCGACGGTGAGTTGGCCCACAGAATGACTGACCCACGTCTGAAAAACAACACGACATTCCTTCAGCTTGGTTTCAACGCAGGATATATCTCTCCTAAAGGACAACGTCTGATGGCGGAAGCCAAATATCTACGCAACAAAGAGCATGAGAGCGACAGCTATTGGAGACCAGGCGAACAACAACGCTTCTTCACATTGTATGGATTCGGACTCTACGACAATAAAAGGAGCACCGTCTCCGGCGGCAGATCACGAATGTACTACATCAACGGATTCAAATCTCATCTTTCGTATGCGTCGCCAACAGAAAAAAAATTATGCACAACTATTAATTTAGGATGGGACATAAACAAAATGGATGCCGAGGAAAGCGACTTTACAAGTCCGTATGGAAGCCGTACGACAACTCTCTCACCACAAATCGAATTTAAATGGAAAATCAACGAAAACAATGTGGTCTCACTGTTGAGCGACAACAATCTTGAAAAAAGATTAGGCTACGAACGTGTGTTTGAAAAATATGTAACAAACACCGCAACGTCGACCTACGATTATCGGCAAATCGCAGAAAACCAATACTACTCTTTGTATACACGACAAGGATTAAACGCTGTCAGATATTCCGTCTCTTTCGGCAAACACAATACAATAGGGCTTCAATACGGCATGGGTTATTTCTACAGAAGTGAAAAAAACTCGTTCTACGACTTCTCTGTAGTTAATAAAAATATTGTCTTTTTGCCACGTATTGATTATAAACTGTCTGCAAAAAAACATGAACTCTCGGCATGCTTCAACTGGGGTCGTCAAAAAATCAAACAGCACGAATATGATGTGGATATAAAAATGTCAAGCATCCAACATCTTGATTTTCAAACCTGCTTCGCCCCCTACGCATACTATGCATCTGAATACGACTTGATTGCGGCGGACCTGACATACATCTTCCATTTCAAAAAGTGTGGCCTTGGAATGCGTCTGAAGTATATGAATATCTCTGGCCACAGACTTAATGATGTGGAATATACCAAAGAAATCGGCTTCAATTCGATCTGCCCGATGATTTCAGCTCAATCAGACATCCATGACGAACATTGGTGTAATGGATCGATTTTCATCCTGTTCTAAAATTCCATTCCCAATTATTTATCTTTACATAAGAGACATAATATATGAATAAGAAAATACATTTAAAAAGACTTATAAGTTTTGCACTCTTTCTCACGATACCTCACACATACGTATGCGGACAAGACAATGATATTGATTCCTCTGTCGATCTGGACGAGATTGTGATCAAAGCATATAGTGGAAATGAGAAAAAAGACAAAGTGAACCAAATCGAAGTTATCGGATCAAGCCAACTCGTCAGGGCAGCCTGCTGCAACTTAGGGGAGTCGTTCACAACAAACCCCTCAGTAGATGCGACTTACAGTGATGCCGCGACGGGAGCTAAACAGATCAAACTGCTTGGTCTAAATGGCAAATACGTCCAGATGCTGACTGAAAATATCCCGAACCTTCGTGGTGCGGCGATCCCTTACGGACTCAGTTATATCCCCGGCACATGGATGCGTTCCATCCAAGTGAGCAAAGGCGCGTCAAGTGTGAAAAACGGATATGAAAGTACAACAGGACAAATTAATATAGAATTCAAGAAACCTCAGGATGAAGAAGAAATAAACGGAAATTTGTTTCTCAACTCTAGCTTGAAATATGAGGCAAACGCAGATGGCAATATTCATCTCAACGACCGTCTGTCGACCAACCTGCTTCTCCATTTTGAAAACCAGCAAATGGAGCATGACGGCAACGATGATAATTTCATGGACATTCCCCGCAACAGTCAATATAATCTCGGCCACAGATGGGCTTTTATATCCCGTAAATTCATAAGCCAACTTATGTTCAATTTTCTTCACGACGAACGAGAAAGCGGCATGATAAAGTCTGACAGAAATATTTATGATATTCCCCTCTACCGTATCGGCATAGAGACTAACCGATACGCATTCCAATGGAAAAATGCCTTGTTCTTGAATTCAGAGAAAAACTCTTCCGTCGCCCTTATGCTTCACGGATCTTGGCATGATGCAGACAATAATTTTGGAAACACCTACTATGATGTCACTCAAAAAAATGGATATGCCCAACTTATGTATGAGACAGATTTTTCTGAGAGACACAGTCTTTCCACTGGCATATCTCTTAATTGTGATAAATACGATGAAGCCTCATCATTGTTCTTGTCTGATAAAACCATCGACAAGGAAATAGTTTCTGGAATATATACCCAATACACATATAAATTGCACAGTAAACTGACGGCTATGGCTGGCATGCGCTGGGATTTTTCCTCTAAATTCGATGGATTTTTCACACCACGTGTCCACCTCAAATATTCACCATCGGAAAAGGTTACTTTTCGCGCATCTGTGGGAAAAGGAAGACGAACACCACATTGTTTGGCAGAAAACTCACACTTGCTGGTCTCTGGCAGAAACTTCTACTTTGAAAAAAATATGAAACAGGAAGAGGCGTGGAATTATGGCTTCTCCACTAATTTTACCTTCCCTATACATGATAAAAATCTTGAGGTGAATGCAGAATATTATTTTACTGATTTTCAAAATAGTATGGTTGTGAATGTCGACGGAATGAATGGAGCTTATACCGTATCATTTGAAAATCTGGATGGAAAAAACTACAGCCACACAGTACAACTAGATGTGACATATCCTTTTGGAGAAATTCTGGATGTGACCGCAGCCTGCCGCTTCAATGATGTCCGCACTACTTTCGATGGCATACTTTACACCCAACCGTTAACCTCCCGTATTAAAGGATTGCTTACAATGGGATTTAAATCAAAACTTGATATTTGGCATTTTGATATAACTGGCCAGATTAACGGAAAAGGCAAATTATATGATCAGTCTTCTTATCCTGCCTTTTTCCAGCTGCAGGCACAAATATCAAGAGAATTCCGTCATTTTACAGTATATGTCGGAGGAGAAAACCTGACAGCTTATAAAATGAGCCATCCTGTCATTGCCGCTGATAATCCTTGGAGTGATCAGTTTGACGCGACGCAGGTGTGGGGCCCCACTCACGGAGCCATGGCATACGCTGGACTACGGTTTAACTTTAGGAAAAAAACAAATTAATTAAAAAGATATGAAAAAACTATTTTTAGCACCTGCACTGTGTGCCTTTGTAGGAGATGTTTTTGCAGGAAACGACGCAAAAGATTCACAGTTGGACACATTAGTTGTGACGACACAACCCGTCATGCATTGTTCTAAATGTGAAAACAAAATCAAGTCTAACATTCGTTTCGTGAAGGGAACCAAATCAATTGAGACATCTGTTCCCGATCAAAAAGTGACAATCATCTACAATAACAAAAAATCTTCTTTGGAGGATTTCAAAAAAGAATTCAAAAGAATTGGTTATGAAATAACTGTTTTGCCTAAATAGCAGACAGTAAATTCTTTTTTCATGTTTTATTTTTCAAAGGCTGTGAGGTGATCACAGCTTTTTTTGTTAAAAAGATGAAAACAGACGTATTACCAAAAAATACAACGAGGAAATCGACGAAAAACATGCATGGGATTAACCCCACTAAGCTCTAACGAGCCCATCATGGGATGAATGGGAAGATCATGAATAATTAATGCATAAACGATTAATGTGTATTCATAATTTGGCTGAATTTTGATGTCAAGTGACGAATCGTGAACCTGATGTGATGAAATGCAATTTTAAATCCATAAAATTAAGTGGTAATTTTTGTATAAATATTGGCCTAAACGTACTCTAATACATCGCAAAAACCGAATAATTCTTAAAAAATGTAAAAAAATATGTTAAATGAGGATTTTTATGACTTTTCTCTATGCTTAATGTGTATAAATTTTTATTCCTTTGCGACGTCTCTGAAAAAACTGCGCTTTAGCGGTGTTTTTGAGACAAAGGGTTTTGATGTTAGAGAGGTTGATTTAATATTAGATGTGAATAGCTGTTTTGCCTGTTTATTAGTTGATGTATGTGTAGGTGATAGAGGCTGATGAAAGAGGGTTTGATGGCATATTAGGATAAACGTTGGTCAGGAAATTTATTACATATTGTGTGGTTCTGTTTTTGAACGTTGCTGTGGCGGCGGCTCAAAAAAGCGGTGGATTCAGTGACTTTTTGGATTCAACGAAAATCACATTTTATTTCCAGGTAGGTTCCTCAGCAATTGATCTTTATTATTCAAGTAATAGCGCAATGCTTGATAAATTGCGTTCTGTGTCCGAACAAAGAAGATCAGATTCCATTTATGTGCCACGAGTTGATGTTTTCTCTGGTGTTTCTCCAGAAGGATCGGATGAGGCAAACTCAAATGTGAGATGGAAGCGTTTGGACAACTCTATTAATTTTCTAAAAAGATATTTCGATCTTCCTAGATATAATGAGAACCATTTCGACGCGAAAGTGACTATTCCTCAGATTTGGGAAAACCTTTCTAAAGAGGTGAGTCGATCTGATATCGCTAACAAAGAGAGAGTTCTTCAATGTATTAATGGTGGAGGCGATGTCCCGGCTAAGCTTAAGGCAATTGATAAGAGCGGTGCGACGTGGAATGAGATTTCACAGAAGTATTTCCCTCAATTGCGTCGATGCGAGGTTGTGGTCTATTTCAAGAAGAGAGAGGCTCCGAAAGCTTTCCCTACAATGGATCAACCTTTGCCAGAGGATGAAGATGAGGTGTTTGTTTATGTGAGAAAACCTCATGACGAGCTTTCTTCAATGACTCCATTGAAGGTGTCGAAGGCACAGGCAGAGAGATTGAAGAAACGTCAGACGATTACTGAGTATCATCCGATGTTCGCAGTCAACTCAAATCTATTCTACGACGGAATAGGAGCTCCGAATTTTGGCCTTGAGTTGCCAATCGGAAAATTGAGTTTCAATGTCTCTTATGTTTTCCCTTGGTATTCGGCTAAGAAAGACAATTGGTGTTACCAGCTCAACTATTGGGAGCTAGAAGGAAAGTATTGGCTTGGCGACAGAGAATATGCACCTAAGCTTACAGGATACGCCATAGGATTGTATGCTGGAGTGGGATACTACGACTTCGAGTTCAAGTCGAAAGGATATCAAGGTGAGATATGTGTGAATGCTGGAGCGTCTTTTCATTACGCTAAGCAATTCGGAAAAGAGAAACGATGGAGATTGCAGTTTGGTGGCGGTGTCGGAATGATGCGTACCAACTACAGCTACTATGAACATAGGTATGGCCATTTGGTGTGGAAGCGCGACGGACGCTACACATGGTTCGGACCTACAAAACTTGACATTAACCTAGGATACTTGCTTCACAGAAAGGTGGAGAAGCCAAGTAACCTAATTATAGAGGAAGGAGGTGGCAATGCTACGAAATAGCGTTTCGGCGGTGTTGGGAATCCTTCTGATGTTGATTGCCACATCTTGCGACAGACGTCAGCTTTGGGACGAGTGGGACACTCTGGTGCCAATAGACATTAACGTCAACTGGAGTCAGAGCCGCTGGGCCGAATTCGACGAGGGTGCTGCTCCTACAGGAATGTCTATTTATGCCTACGATCAGATGGGCAAGCAGCAGAATGTAGTGAAGGTGACAAACGATCTTGAACATGTTGAGCTTAAGCTATACGACGGTGATTGGAACGTGTTTGTGTTCAACCAGTCTATTATGGAATACGCGTCGCTCCAGTTTAGAGGAATGGATAAATACGCGTCGGCACAGATCGAGACAATTCCTCAATCATCACGATGGTTCGCAGCCTCACGTGCTGAATGGGTGACACGTTCGAACTCTCCTTGGGCGGTGCAGACTCGTGCTACTCGAGCTCAAGCCACAAGAGACGGAACGCGTGCCGACGAATACTCACTCACAACAAAGCAGCCAATCTGGTTTGCCAGCGACTGCCACGAGGGTGTGATTATCGACGAGGACAAGATCATAAGAGATTTTACACCACACACTCGTTTCGACAACGGTATATTCTATACTAAGTCGGCGATCATCAAGATGGGAGTGAAGGTTCATTTCAAAGGATTCGCAAACCTTTACACTGTAAGATCTGTAATAAGTGGTGTAGCAAAATCCTACAACATCAGCAAGATGCATTCTCAATATGAGATGACAGCGCATGAGTTGACAGGATGGGAAAGCAAAGCAGAGACAGATAGCACAGGATATGTGGAGACATCATTCCAGACATTCGGCTTGATAGATGGCTATTCTTATCAGCCGGAAGAGCTTTATCTTCATTTGGATGTGATGCTTCGCGACGGTGAGACAGTTATGACCTACGATTTGCCAGTGGGCGGTTTGGTCAAAGAGACAGAAGACAAAGATTTAGATTTGATCATAGAGATTAAGGATCCGCTTGAACTTCCAGACGTGGAGGTGAACGAAACAGGTAACGGATTCGAAATCACGGTGAGTGATTGGGAGGATGAGATCAATATCGACATCGATTTGTAAAAAAGAAACAAAAGGAAAAAACAATTAAAAAATTTATTAACATGAAAAAAGTTTTCTTTTTCGCACTTGCAAGCTTAGCTCTTGCATCGTGTTCTCAGGACGAAGAGTTCGCTCCAGAGAAGTCTAGTTCTAAGGGTGGTTCTAACAGAGCTAACACAGAGGCTTTGAGTTTCTCTACTTACACAGCTGGTGGTACTCGTGCTACAGATGTTACTTCTGCTGAGGTTATAGCTTCTGGTTTCAAGGTATCTGCTTGGTATGATGGTAAGAAGTTCTTCGATGATAACGCTTTGTATGAGAACGGTGCTGTAGCTGATGGTACAGTTATCGATGAAGCTTTTGATACAGTGGAGGATACTTACTGGTGGCCACGTCTATCAACAACTGACACAATCCGTTTCCGTGCATTCAACAATCTAACAGTTCCTGCTAAGTGGTTGAATGATTCTTGCCAGAAGGTTATGTATAAGATTCAGGAGACTGCTGAGGCTCAGGAGGATTTGGTAATCGCTTTTGCTGAGGCTTCAGAAAAGCCAGAAGAGGGAGTTCAGCCATTGAACTTTACTCACGCTCTTTCTAAGGTAAACTTCTCATTTGTAGGTGATAATCCTAAATACAAGTACACAATTAATAAGGTAGAGGTTATCGCTGCTGGTGAACTTGCATCTAATACAGCAAATGACAAGATGCCTATCTTATCATTTGCTGAGACTACAGAGTTGGGTGCTAATGGCACAGATGATGGTGATCAACCAAATGGTGTTCAGGCTGATAAGGCATCTTGGGAGTACACAGCGATTAATGGTAAAGATGCTTTGGTAAATGGTGAGGGTGCAAATCAGGGTGTTCTATACACTTATTATTCAGATGCAGTAGGTGTTTCTAATAAACTAGCTGATAATTCAGATCCTACAAACCCAGTAGCAGCAGATACTAAGATTGAAATGGAAGATCAGAACTTCATGCTACTTCCTCAGTCTGATTCAATCGCAATCCGTGTTTACTATAAGGTTGAGGATAAGAATGGTAAGTTGATCGGTAACTGTGGTTATGAATTGACAGATGAATTCGGACGTCATGAAAGAATGGATGATTTCGACGCTTCTACAGCTATCTATGGTTGCAAGACTGTAGTCGTTAAGCTTGGTACTAATGATTATATTGGAGGAACAGAAACAATTCCTGCATGGGAGGCTGGAAAGGCATACCGTTTCACTATGACATTGCCTACAGTTAACTTCATTGGTGATAGAGACGAGGATGGTGTAGCTGATGGACTAGAAAATGGTATCGACTTGGATGGTGACTTGGATGGAAACGATTCAGAGTTCGATGAGTTGACTCCAATCAGATTCTCTGTAACAGTTTCTAACTGGGAGGAGACAGAGCTTAACTCTAACATCACAATCAAGACTTATTAATCAAATAATAAGATATTATTCGGCGAAGGTGCAAACTGCACCTTTGCTGAATATATTTAATAACGTTAACAAAATTGGTTATAGAAGTGAGATTCTATAACCAGTCTATTTAAGCGATCTTTAATACAATGCATAGTTCATAATGCATAATTCATAATTGGCGAACACGCTCGTAGAGACGCACGGACGTGCGTGTAAATCAATTAATTCGTCCCCGAAGGGGGACACACAACCAAAGGTTAACGTAATCGATTGCTTTTTGCGAAACAAAATGCTGTCGGAAAAAAGAGAAATGATGAGAACTGTACGATTCAACATGTTTAAATTAAGCTGGCTGGCAATTTCATTGTCGGCATTGTTTGCGTCGTGCAAGGAAGATGTGGAGGAGGATGTCGTAGCGGAAAAGAGGAATGCAAATAGCAGTGTTATCTCTTTCTCCACATATACGGCTGGAGCAACACGTGCTAACGATGTTACAATAGCTGACTTTTTAAGTAAACAAAATAGCGGAATAGCATTCAAAGTTTCGGCTTGGAAAGCTAATTCAACCGATTATTTCTTCATGGCTGATACCCGTAATAATATAGGCACTGCAGATGGCAAATTGGAAAAAGAAAATGGTATTTTCGATACAATGGATCAAACTTACTATTGGCCGTTGTCAAGTGGTGATTATCCAATCAGTTTCTATGCATTTAATGATGGTGTAAGAGCAAGTTGGAATAATTCAAAAACACCTAAAGAAGTATCATTTTCGGTTCAGAATACTGCTGCTAATAACTACGATTTGGTCGTTGCATATGCAAGAGCAGAGGAGAAGCCGGAGAATGGAGTGTTACCATTGAACTTTATCCATGCTCTTTCAAAAGTGAATTTTTCATTTGTAGGAGCGGACGAAGATCTCTATATATACACTGTCAACAAAGTGGAGATTATCTCTGCAGGTTCGAAGGGAGTGGTTTCGTTTAAGAAGTCAACAGAGGTAGGATCGAGTGCCAAGCCATCACAGATGATAGCGTGGAATTATACACAAATAAATGATATATCATTTTCAAAACCTTTGGTAAAAGCCACTGGTGCCGGTCAAGGATTCCTTTGCAAATACTATGATAAAGCTGCTGGTTTTACCACTGGAGGCCAGGATGCTGTAAGAAATGAAAATTGCCGATTGATTCCCCAGAAAGGTAAGATAGCCATACGTGTATATTACAAAGTAGAATACAAGGATTCCAAGAAGTTGAAAGGAAATTGTGGTTTCTATGAGACAGACAGAGAAGGAAATCATAATGTGATGCTTGATTCGGATGGTAAGGTTGTCACTTCTGGAGGTATAAATAAGTATACATCAGGAGGTATAAAAGGATGTAAGACGTTGGTTGTCGATTTAGGAAAGGATGTTCCGGAGTGGGAGCCAAGCAAGGCATACCGTTTTACTTTGACATTGCCAACAGCAAGTTTCAGAGGAGACTTTAGTGGAGATGGTGTCGCTGACGACAGAGATGAGTTTGGCAAGGATTCGGATGGCGACGGTGATGACGATGTATCTGAGTTCAAATCATCAAATCCTATATTGTTCTCAGTAAAGGTTAACCCATGGGCATCTGTAGAAGCCAGCGGTAACATTACAATCAATTAATTCAATTATTAACCGTTAATTATTAATTGTTAATTAGAAAGATGGACGTACGACTACATAACATAACAATCAAATGTATGCTGGCAATGACGTTGCCGGCTTTGTTTGCGTCGTGCAAAGACGAGATAGAGGAGCCAGTACAAGCGTCGTCTTCAAAAGGAAGTGCGATTACTTTTAAGCCTTATCAGGATGGATTCCAAAAACCAGTGACCAGAGCTCTTGTTGATAGTGTGGGAGATTTGAATAATGTCTATGTGCTTTCAATGAGACATGATCAGACTCATATGCTAAATGGGGATTTTCATCCCGATTATTGGGAACAGGTGTTTAGAGACAACGCTTTGAATAAAGGGATCAACGTCTTGACTCTTAGTAATAACGGTCACACAAATGATGTGGGAATATGGGATTATACAGGATCCTCTCCACTTGAGGATTGGGAGGATGGCTATTTCTATAAATTTAGAGCCTACTACCCAAACACCTTTAATACTGCAGAAGGAGAGTCGTGTGCCAATGGATTTGAATATAACACTGTAGGAGGTATTCCAACTGGATCAACGGCTTTGATGCTCAACGACTATAGGTCTGCTTCGGATCCAAGAAATAACACGGATATGCTTGTGTCAAATGAGGAGACGAGAGCCTATTCCGACGCCCTTTGGAACGACGAGGCGGTGGAATTGAAGATGAACCATATCTTGTCATGCGTCAACTTCAACATCAAGAAGAAAGAGGGAACAAAGCTAACAATCACTTCATTCAAGATAAAGGATTATGTTTCAAAAGCTTCTTATGATGGAAGCGATTGGAAATACGCGCAACAGGAGTATAGTGGGGCAAATGTAGGGAATATCTTAAATGATTTCGACTTTTATAATATGGATGGATCTCCATTGGCGGTAGGAAATGGAGATCTACATGGCAATGGAAACGGCAACAAGTTGAAGGATAAGGAATTTTATGTTGAGTATAAAGGCGGTTCGGGAGGAAATGTGACATTATCTACATATTCAGCTGAACTTTCTGATGTCAGCAAAAGCACTATACCAACCACTACGACGTTGCTTGAGAATTATTGCACAGGGTTGCTTATGATACCTCAGACCTTGTCTGGCAAAAGCGAGGTGATTAAAATTGAGCTTGGAAATACAATAAAAGAGGCTCAGATTAATCATAATGTCCAGGCAGAGATCAAATTCTATTTTGATGAAGCGTCTGCAACAGTTCTTACAGCAAGAATTGATTTGACAGCAAATGGAAAAATTCCTGCGTGGGAACCAGGTGTGAAATATACATACACTATTGGAGTTTTTGAATATCAAGTGGCAGTAAACATTGATGTGGAAGCTTGGCAGAAACATGCTTATGAGGAGGAGTTGAAATGAAAAAAGTTAAATATATATACAAGTTTTTTATAGTATTACTATTCGGATTATTCTCATTTGCTTGCAGCGACGACGATATTGAACAGGGAGATGAGAATGAGTTGTCAGAGTATAGTGGGGAACCAATACAGACATCATTCAAGGTGTGTGTCTCGGCTCCTGATGTTAGTGTGGATGTAGACGGGGTTACTCGTGCAGGGGATAATGCTAATATTGACTATGCTATGCCAGAGAATGGAGGTCGATTCCAGAATATTGTGATTCTTGTCACAGACAATAGTAATAAAGTTTATGGTCTACATTGCAATAAGTGGTATGATACCAAAGATGATCCTACATCCTTTGGTATGAAAGATTATGAGTATATATTTCCAGACATGAAAATTAACGATACGAAAGCTAAGGTATATGTGTTTGGAAATGTGAGTGCAGATGTGTATGAGACAATTTGTGGTTATAAACCTAATGAAAATCCTACATATTTGTCAAGAGCTCATATGAATGAAATAAACCTATTAGTCAATACTCATAATATAAGTGTAGAAGAGAAAAACCTTTATAATATCAGATTTAAGCCAAAGGAAGGAAATTTTAAGGTAGGAGATACAGAAGTCACTACTTATTGTACAGGTATGCCAGTAAATGCAATGGCAACATCCGATGTGAAAAAAGGATCTACAGTTTTTAATGTTCATATGAAGCGTGTCTGCGCAAGATTGCAGGTGACATTCAGAAATTTTACGGGAAAGACTGATTACGATGATACATATTATGGTATTGGTTCAAAAGGAAACAGAGTGTATGTAGATAATTTTGTGTTGAAGAAAGCACTTGCTACCAGCACAAAATATTTTTATAATGGTACTGCTCCTTCTTCAGCTACTGTTGACTTTGATATTTTAGCCGCATTAGGTGGAACTAACAATCATGAATGCAATATGATTGAAAATGGAGAAAGTAAAACTGTATCTCTATATGTGTTTGAGTCGGTAGGAAACCAATCAAAGACAGTAACAGTGGATAAGAAAACCCAAGTGACTACAAAATATTACACTTATGATTTGAAAGTAGATAGAGGCAAGAGTTTGGGACAACAGGTTCAAGAACTTCAAGACGACAATGTCTATGTAATGTGGAGTGATAATCTGGACCCTAAAGGGAATGGCTTGTTTGCTGGGGATTATCATAACACATTTAATCGTTGTCTAGGTGCTGATGATAATAATATAGTTTACAATGATTTGAGGATGGACAGTCCTGATAAAATACCATATGGAACATATACGGATGCTAATAAATATGGAAACAGAGTTTTTTGGCATTATAATGACGGAAGATTCCAAAGTTGTAAAGTGAATTTAAATACAGATGAATGTGAATTGACGAAAAAATATATAGGGGAAAAAACGGCAAGTATCTTTAATCAGCCTGCTTATGAAACGAAATTACAAAATAGTGGTCATTCGTTTACCATATCACCACAATACTTTGATGGGTTTAATCGAATAGCTTTGAAAGTAGCTGGAAGTTCTTATATGATGATATCAAATGATATTCTAAAAGCAAG
The DNA here is from genome assembly GCA_045629285.1 of Paludibacteraceae bacterium. Taxonomy (GTDB): domain Bacteria; phylum Bacteroidota; class Bacteroidia; order Bacteroidales; family Paludibacteraceae; genus UBA1723. The sequence continues at coordinate 29,215 of JAZQQY010000038.1, forward strand.
ATATATTTCTGGCATAACTACTCCTACTAAATCAACTAACCCCTGGGTATTTTTTGCCAAATACATCATCAAGAATGGAGAGGCATTCTCTACTGGCACTGGAACAAGCAAGACAGATATCCAACAAATTGAGCGCAATGGCAGTTACGAGCTAGATTTCTCTGTGATGCCAAACTACGATACAAAGCAGGAGTTGCTTGTGAATTGTGTGAGAAAGCAGAGTGAGATCTCTTGGAGTGAGACGCAGAAGTAGCTTAGAGCTTAGAGTTGAGAGCTTAGAGAAAAGAGGTTAGAGAAAAGAGAATGACTACTATGATGAATAGGTAGGGATTACATTAAATATATTATCTTTGTAAAAAAAAAAGAGATATGACGAAAGGTGTTCCAACAAGACCAGAGGTGATAATTACAGGTTTGACAGTCTCTCTTCAAATGAGTAAAGCTCGAGAAATCCTTAATAGCCAAGTGATTCCTCGTAGTGAAGTTTATGCTATTCGCAAAAAGGAAGGGCGTCTATCAAATTCAAAAGTTAAGGGTTACTAATGGCAGAATTGACTATAATTGCAGGTTGTAACGGATCGGGGAAGTCAACATTTGCACCGTCTTTTTTGAAGGAGGGTGTTTCTTCTTTTGATTACGACAAACTTTATTTGCAATTATATTCGTCTCTTTACGATTCTGAATTTAGAGAGGACATGGCAAGGAACATGACCTCTGAGATATGATGTGAGTTCAAAGGTCACTTTGTCGATGATGAAACGATAGATTTGAAGTGGAAAGCAGGCTATAAAAATCTAAATGCTCATTATTCGTATTTTGATAGAATTTTATTTGTCGATAATTCTGTCGATAATGAAGTTTATACTAATTTATTGCAAATAGAAAATGGTCGAGCATATTGTATGGGAATATTGCCAGAATATTTTTCTCGTCGTTTTCCAGATGTGATAAAATTATTAGATAAATAAGGAGAAAAACTATGAAGAATTTAATATACATACTGAATGTCATGATGATTCTTATCTTCGCTTCGTGCAAAGACGAGAATTCTTTCATGTCTGTCGACGACGAGCCATGTTATTCAATCTTGATTTCAGCTCCTGGGGCCGACGCCACTCGTGCCACTTACAAGGAAGAAGGTGAGGATTTAGCTGTTGTGTGGGAGAAAGGTGATGTAATCTACGTCGGAGATTATGAGTTTGTGTACAAGGGGATGCAGGGAAACGACGCCCTATTTTTCCATTACGGAGAAATCGCTAATGCCGCTGGCTGGACGGGAACAGTATCGTATGGTTCTACTGTAGATTTGAAGTCTCAATTCCAGAAGAAGAATAACACTTGTGGGGAGCATTTGGTGGCAAATGTCACAAACATCGATTTGACTAACAAGCCAACAATACCACTTCTTCCAGCAGATAATATGAGTCTGCTTCATGTTAGGGTAAAAGCTCCTGTTATGTTGCTAGGAAGCTCCATGATGAAGGTTGAAGGATTGGATAAGAGCGACGTCTATACAGTCACTTTGGGAAATGACCCCAGCCATGTGTTTGCGGATAAAGATGAGCCGATTGATGTATATGTTGCTATGCAAGCGGACAAGGTAATCAGCGGAACTCTCAAATTCAATTTTTATGTTTATGATGAACTATTAAAGAGTGCAGAAAAAGGAGATGAGTACCACTTCTATGTAAGATGCAATAATGTGATAACTCCTGTAAACAATGAGGTGTTGAAGGTGGTATTGCCATCTAAACCAACCCACGTCGCTCTACAGCTTGGATTGCCAAGCGGAGCAAAGTGGGCGACGATGAATGTCGGAGCGACAAAAGAGGAAGAACCTGGAGAATACTATGCTTGGGGTGAGATAGAACCTGCTCCTGGGAAAAATTATTCGGAAAGTAATTGTGTAAATACTTGGAATAAAAATCCAACTACATTAAAAAATAATAAAGTCATTGATAGTAATAATAATTTAACCCCTGAATTTGATGCAGCAACGCAGAATTGGGGAGATGACTGGAGAATGCCGACCAAAGTGGAGCTTGAGGAATTGATTAGTGGATGTGACTGGGGAGCTATATCTGGAGAAGGATATACGGTCAAGAGCAAAAAATATCCAAATAAATATATAAAAATCCCTTTGACTGGAAGTTATGAAAAGACAGAATTTTTGGATGGAAAAACGTATCCAACAGTTTCAGGTACAATTAGTGAATTTGGAAGAATCTTTCTTTGGAGCTCAACTATTCTTACGGATAGTAATGTTACGATACATTCGTATTCTTTTGATTCTATTTATAAGGACGGCAATGTATATAAGGAAAAGCCATGGGTTGCCAATAGAGCTCGTTGGGCAGGAAGACCTATTCGTGCGGTAAGAAAATAAGAAGAGAAATATCTCTAAATAGAAAATAATCCCGGGAGCCGATGCTTCTGGGATTATTTGTTTGTGGAGGTATATTGTTGCCGACAGTCATGCCTTTTTTAATAAGTGTAGCAAACATTTCTGACAGGAGTTTTGCATCTTGATCAGCATTGAATCACCTTTTTCCGTCGTGCAGAGGAGGTCTAAAACAGAAAGGATTTCATGATAATCGGGTCGGACATGCAGTATTTATTTCGGAATTTGCATTTAATCATTATTAACGTATTTGCATCCTTTTTTTATGTTTTTGTTTTTTCCGAAGTTTGGTTTCTGCTAATTTTGCAGTGTGAAAAATTTAATGTTATGAAGAGATACATATTGTTTATGGTCGCATTGATGGCATCGGTGTATGCGTCTGCGCAAGATACAATCAGATTTCGTAATGGTAGAGTAGAGGCTGCTAAAGTGGCTGAAGTTGGTTTAGGAAAGGTGAAGTATAAGAAGTTCAATAATCCTGACGGACCTTTGTTTTTGCTTGATGAGGCTGAAGTGGAGTCTATCAAATATCAGAATGGCGACGTGGAGGATTTCAACCTGCCCGACCAGATGAGCCAGATGCCTCAGGAGTATGTTGCTCCAGTACGTGAGAAACGTATGATTCTACAGGCTGGTCCGGTGATGTTTGAGAGAAGAGTTAAGATGAATCCTGCTTCCTATCCATTGACTCGTCGTAGGGATTCGCCGTCAGGTCTTGCCTTTGATTCACGCTACTTGACAGAGCAGGAGGCATACGATCTTCTTGGCCACAACTACGATGTTTTCGTCGAGAATGAGCGTCGATTCCGTACAGGCCGTGTCATGTGGATCACTGGAGCAGCTTTGGCTTTTATATCCGGACCTATTGCTATTGCCGCTGCCATCAACGATTCTCCTACAGATAGATTCGTTTCATTGTCGTGTCTATGCGGTGGAGTCGTTTTGGTGCCTGCAGGTATAGCCAGATTTTCGTCGGGTAAGGCGAGAATGAAGAAAGTGATTAAGGAGTACAATCTAGAGCATAATGCAAGATTTCAGAATTCGGCAGAGTTGAGATTCGGAGTGACTGGAAACGGAGTCGGATTCAATTTGGCTTTCTGAAACAATAGCTTTCTAATATACAAGAAAAGACGCGAGCGATCGCGTCTTTTTGTTTAGTCTTTATATCTCCTGCCTTTTATCTATTGTCTAATTAACTTCGTGGAGAATATTTTTCAAGAATTTCCGCATTCCATTTTTTTCTTTCCTCGTCGAATATCCAACCCCACTTGTTGAAATACTTAATCATATTTTTAATGTGGATCAGAAGCATTCTCTTGCTCTTGTACGACGCTGCACCGTGCTTGTGAGTTACGACAGCACCCGGCCAGAACATTGTACGGTAGTGCTTGTGCATACGGCGTGTGATGTCGATATCTTCAGGATAAAGAAAGAATCTTTCGTCGAACAAACCAACTTTCTCAAAACACTTTACGCGGAAGAACATGAAACATCCGTGATGGTAAGGAATGTTCATCTCGCTCTTGTGGTCGTTGAACTTCAGCATGTATCTGTAGTTCATGCTCTCTCCCCAACTGTCAGGAAGGAAGCGACGGAAAATCAAGTTGGCCGGATTAGGGAGCATACGTACTGTATACTGTTGCTCGCCATTAGGGTAAAGGACGTTAGGCTGTACCATTGCCACGTCTTCGTTCTCCGACATGTATTTTGTGATTGCCGGAATCACGCCTGTATTGAAGCAAACGTCGGCGTTGATTACAAGATGGTAGTCTGAGCCTCCAGCAATAGCCTTTCTGATTGCTATGTTGTGGCCTGCACCATAACCAAGATTCTTGTTGTTGAAGGTGTATTCCACTTTCGAAAGCCCCTCGCAGAACGAACGTAAGTCGTCGGATGGAGAATTGTCGGAAACGTACACATATTCAATGCCGTCTGCCAACATTGAATCTATGCACTTCTGCAATTCCTTGCGCTCAGTTATGTAAGTTACAATCGATGCTGTAATTTTCATTTCTACCTAATGCAACAACGTACGAAGCAGTTAATTTATCCCATCTTTTTGTGCTACGTACTTTTTGCGAGTCGCAAATTTAACATAATTTTTCAATTTTTCCGACACTTTTGTACAAAACTACAACGACAATTGGAATTTTCTGTCTACGAAAGTGTATTCCAATACTCCGAATCGCACAAGTTTTGCGATTTGTTTCTGCACGTCGCGTCTGTCGATGTTGTGAGTCTTGGCAAATTTATTGATTGAAAAACAATCGGTTTCGATAGCCTTAAGAAGATCTTTCTCTGTGTCTGTGAATTCAATGGTCACTCCGTATTGCATTCCGCCCTGTTCCCACATCTCAAGGTGAATGGCGGTTGCCTGGATATTCTCGTCGGCGATTCTGACGTATGCCCATTTGCGGTTTTCTTCATCGATGGCGCATATCGGCTTATTTTCCGACTCCGGGATTATCACTTCCAGCACCGTTTTCCCGTCGACTTTATGCTGGTGTATTTCAAATTCAGGCGACGGCTGACAGTAGACGTTGGCGGCCGCTTCAGCCATGTATGCCTCTTCTTCTGAACTTACGCCTGATATTTTGCCGTTGTCCTTTACGCCGATAAGCAGACGACCGCCTTCTGTATTGGCGAATGCCGAGAAACTTTTCGCTATCTTTCTTGCGTCTGAAATCTCAAATTTGAAGTCCTGGTTGACGTGTTCACCCTCCTCGATCAACGAGTGTATATAGTCTGCGGAATCTATCGGTTTCATCTTTGTTATCTTAAAACCTTACAAAATTACGCAAAACGGCTGATTTTTACATTTTAATTCATACTTTTGTGTATAGACTATCTAAACACGGGGTACATGGCAATACCAAAGAACAGGAGTTTGATACGAGACCATAGAGTGGTTGTTGCGCTGAACGAGAAAGAGTATGAGGCTCTTACCAAGTTTTGTGAACAGCACAAGATCCCTATGTCTGATTTTATCAGACGCACTGTTTTTTCTGAAATCATGGCCAGACAGTATTCTGAGGCTCCGACTCTATTCGACAGATAACCTATGATAGATTCACCAGTTTCAACAATCCAAACAGACGAAAAATTCATGCAGATGGCCTTGAAAGAGGCTAGGAAAGCTATGTCTGAAGGCGAGGTGCCTATCGGTGCTGTGATTGTTTGTGCCGACAAAGTGATCGCATCTGCGCATAATCTTACAGAGACTCTCCATGATGTGACAGCCCATGCCGAGATGCAGGCTATCACGATGGCTGCCGACTTCCTTGGCGGCAAATACCTTACCGATTGCACGCTCTACGTCACTGTAGAGCCGTGTGTGATGTGTGCCGGTGCGTTGGGTTGGAGTCAGATTGCAAGAGTAGTGTACGGCAGCTCCGACGATAAACGTGGATTCCAGAAATTCGCACCTGACGCGTTGCATCCCAAGACGACTGTTGCCTCGGGTGTGCTGGAGGAGGAATGCACGAAATTGATGACGGATTTCTTTAAGAGAAAACGATAAAAACGTAGAGACGGTGTGCACACCGTCTCTACAGAGAATTTTATTTAACCATTACCTTTTGATTTCCTACGATGTAGATGCCCTTTGTAAGCGGCACGAACAACGACGATTCTCGGTTCAATCCTATCGTCGACACAATCTTTCCGTCGACAGCAACTATAGGCAATGAAGGGATATCTGTGTCGGAAGTGATCCAGATTCCACCGTCCGCAGATACGATTGACAGATTGTCAGAAAGAATGTCGGATATGCCGTTAGTGTTGGTCCAAGTCAATTCCATGTAGGCGTAGAATGAACCGTTCTCTTTGCACAGACCGATATATTTCGGTTTTTCAATAGAGCAATAGTTGCTCAACATAAATGCAATAGAGATTGATTGCTCGCCTGGCTCCGGCTCGTATACCAGTTTCTCATACGACTTCTCATCCTCCAACGATGAGGTGACGCCGATGATCAGTTTGCTCATTTTATTGACATCTGTCGGCTTCAATTCTACCGAAATGATTTTCTCGTCTTTGTCGAAGAATTGGGATATCGTGCCATAGTATTTTAGCGGAGTGACTTTTCCCAACAACGTATTATCCTTGTCGAAAACGGAATAATTTGCGTAGTTCACCTGCAGGGAATCTGTATCGCCAACGATTGCCGGGAGCGAGAAGAGGAATTGCACGCCCTTTTCAGGTTCTATAGACGCCGTCTGGCTGGAAACGCTATCGCTTCCACAAAGCAAAACGAATGTGTTGTCGTAGTTCTTGCTTTTGGTGTTGAGAATCTTAAGCGAGATAGTCGATTCGTCTTCAGCCGACAAACCATAGAAGATGTGGCTGAACGTATCCTTCACGAAATTGTATCTTGCAGTGATCCTGTCGTCTTTGATGATGGCAAGAGTGCTTTGGATATAGCTTGTCAACTCAGGCATGTCATGTTCGATGGTTTTTTGTGTTGTTCCGCCGGCAGGGATGCTCAACATCAATCCTGTGGTGTACTCCTCCAACATGAAATAGACGTCGTCATAGAACTCGAATGGAGTCGGATTAGAGAAAGTGATATCAAACCTATGTTTTGATCCGTTTGTCGTATGAACGATTGTGTCTATGTGCAACTCTTTCGAGAAGATTGTATAGTCGGACAATTTGAATCTGTTTGGCTCGAAATCTTCACATAAAGTCCACTCGTTTTTGTCGAGATCCTTGTCTATTGTGAAAGTGTCGGTCTGCATCATGATCAAACTCATCTCCTTGTCGATGTCAGTCATCTTGAGTGATCTGTCTAAGTATACGATATTTGCGTTCGATTCGACGAAGTCTGCAGGGTTTTCCGACATCAACGTGTCTCCGTCAGCGACTACAGCCAAGGCGTAGTATTTCATGCTTCCAGCCGGTATTTTTGTCTCGGTCACAGCCTTTAATGTAATAACTGATTTCGCATATTCGCCTATGATGTCAGTCGTAGTGTTTATGATTCTCACGGAGTCAGGGATGATGACTGTGGAGTCGGGCACTATTGAACTAGATGATGCCGGACGACTGATTACCGTTTTGCCTTCTCCCGGCTCTATACCGATTATTATAGCTTGGAAGAAAGAGTATCCGTTATCGGGAGTTGTCTGCTCCTTTTCGTAATCATGCTTGAAATCAAATATGTCTACGTCGTAATAGCCGTTGCTTGTGCCGTTCCAACCCCAGTTGATATGCAGATATCCATCCATATATCCGTCGCAGATAAAAGCGTGTCCACCATGGTGAAATGATGTTGCCGACATGTAGATAGGACGTTTTTTGCTCAACTCTTCATGGATGATGTCGAGCCACTCTTCACGGTAATATGAGTCTCTTGACAAATACTGAAGAGAGTCGCTGTTGTATCCGAAATAGTGAACTAACGAGTATAGGAACATCTCTGAAAGTGCAGCACTGCCGGCTTGCTCGAATCTTGTCTCCACACTTCTCGCACAATCCCACATCAATTTTGCGATTTCGTTGTTCAAAGCCTCAGTGGTGTCTTTCTTGTAGTGGTTAAGAATCAGACTCCAATCGTATGTGCGGCCTTCTGCTTTCTGTCCCTCGATTTGGTAGATGATGTCAGGATTCTTGGCAGAGTAGTGGCCATATCCAGGGATGTCGTTCAAGAGTTTCGAAGGATGCTCGTAATATTTGCAGATCTGAGCCAAGCACACAGGCACACAGCCTACAGGAGGTCCGGAACCTTCTCTCTCTGGAATGTATTTGTTGTATGGGGAACGTGTGCTGTAGACAACGTCCATGAACGAAGGAATATTCTCTCTTGTTTCAGCACTTCTCAATTTGTCGACTGCTTTTGTCGACGCTGCATAGACATCCAATGCGGCTTGAAGCTGTGGCGGCAACACGTCGGAGTAGTTGTCTCCGTAGCCCAACACTTTGTCGGCATTTGCGGAAACGATGCAGAATTTGTCGGTTGCATCGTCTGAGAAGATATAGTACGATGGCTCCTCTTCCGAAGCAGAGCGCAATTGTGAAGCTGTTTTCACACCTGTCTTCTTCAACGTAGGATTCTGACAATATGCTTTTGCTAAATTTTTCGCTGCATCTATATAGTTTTCAGCTGCTTGTAGTGGAAGTGCAAACAGTAGAAGTGTCAGTATGTGGAGAAATAATTTCATGTGCTTTTGTTTTTCTTGCCACAAATGTGCAAAAAAAATATGAGACTTTTGCTTATTTTTGTTTCCAACGACGATTTAATCCATTTTAAGATGCAGAATTTCGGTAAACTATTTGTGATTGCTACGCTTTTGTTGTCGATCCTTGATCTTCATGCCGAGTATAAATTGGTGTGGAACGAGGAGTTTGGCGCTCTAGATGCCAACGTCTGGAATCACGATATCGGTTGGGGCAGCTACGGTTGGGGCAACAATGAGCAGGAGTATTACACTTCAAATGCGGAAAATATTTTTGTGAAGGATTCCAAACTGAATATTGTGGCGTTGCGCAGTGATGCATATAAGAGTGTGTCCGACAGAATTCTGTATACATCTGCAAAGATTCACACACAACGCAATGTGTCGATAAAATATGGTAAGGTCGAGGCTCGTATCCATTTGCCTGAGCGTGGCGATGGAGTATGGCCTGCATTCTGGATGCTTGGGGAGAATCAGGAGAAAGGTTGGCCGTATTGTGGTGAGATCGATATCTGCGAGTGGAGAGGTTCGAGGCCTCAAGAGACTGTTTCCACTATGCATTGGAATGGCACGAATGCGGAATATGTTCACTGCGACTATGGAAATACGTTGACATACAAACGTGGATTGGATGAGGATTTCTTTGTTTATGGGCTAGAGTGGACTCCGGAAAAGGCGGAGTTTTATATTGTCGACGAGAAGGACAACTCTCGCCATAGGGTGAATATCATGGATCTTACCACTGCGACGGTGGAGAATGGATTGGCTTGTTTCCATCAGGCGCAGTACATCATTCTCAATCTTGCTATGGGTGGTCAATTCGGTGGAGATGTCACTGGAGACTTTAAGTCGCGCACGATGCAGGTGGATTGGATCCGCGTCTATCAGGATAACGATGCATATCCTGAGTCTCGTTTCTACAACAATTCGAAGAGTGAGACGTTTGCCTACAATTCCGACTGCAATATGTTGATGGATAAGTCGACAGAAATCGGTGGATATTATGCTCCAAACTGGAATGAAATGACACTATCTGCTTCTGGTGATGCAAAGAAGTTTGAGATTTCGCTTCCGTCGCCGACATTCGAGCGTTGGCAAGCTCAGTACTCATTGACGTTCCATGATGTCGAGATAAAGAAGGGAGTGAAATATGATATGAGTTTCACGATAGAGAGCGATGCGGCGTTGAATAGATTTTTGTTGAAGGTTTACGACGGTGAGGACGATAATGCATTCATGCCGACAGCCGATTTGCAGAACTATAATGTAGAGGCTGGCAAGAAAAAGGATATTGTACTTCCCGGAATGACAGCACCGTGCGATATGTCTCAGGTCAAGGTCCTATTTGATTTCGGAGCTAATCCTGCTGCGACGGTAACTGTTTCCGACATGGTATTGAGAGAGTCGGATTGCAATCCGACTTCTGTGGCTGATAAGGGGAATGAAGCCTTTAATGTGTATGCCGACAACGGAAGAGTCGTGGTCGATGCAACTGATGGTGGAGTGGTGGAGATCTATACCGTCGACGGAAGGTGTGTGATGAAAAAGAGGTTGTCTGAAGGAATGAATCATATTGATGTTCCATCCGGAATCTACGTTGTGAAAACAGGAAATATTACAACATGGTTTATAAGTAGATGATTGATATTTATTTTTTTATTACCTTTGTCGCCTGAAAGTAACTTTGTGATATGGTTAAGAAAATATTAGTCCTTGTTTTTTCTGCTGTGTCGATGTCGATATCGGCGCAAGAAGCGGAGCCGGAAGCAATCGGCAAGTACAGTATGTCCGCTTATCCAAAACTAAAAATGCCTCAGGGCAGAAAGCTTTATGCTCTTGTGGAGAATGGAGCGTTGGCCGAAGACGGAACGTTCACTGCTGCTGTTGCCCAGTTGCAGAACGAATCGTTCATTCGTACTGATAATCCCGCTGAGGCTGATTTCCTGATCAGGTATTCACAGTTTGAGGCTGTGACTCCGATGGCGGTGGACAAGTTCAATCCTATGCAACGTAAATCGAAGATAAAGGTTGGTAATTTTGCTGTGCCTACACGTACAGATCCGCCTGGAGCTTCACAAATGAAGCCTGGCCAGATCCCGACAGCGATGAACAGCTCTTCTAAGTACTACTGTGCATATATGCATCTTGAGTTTTCATTCCATGTCGCCATCACTCTTCCGGATAAAAGTTCAATCTACGTGGAGGATGTAAAACTTGGAAAGAATTACAATTCCGGTTGGATGCCGAGCGAAGGAGCAGCAGTAGCGAAGGTGCAGGAGGATGCTTCGGTAATGTCGTATGAGGCTGTAGTAGGCGAATATAGCAGTAAGAAAGTTTCTGGACTTTTGGGAGCTTCGTACTTTTTTAAGGAAAGAGACATCACTTGCTACTATGCCAGACCCAAAAAACGTGGCACAAGCGGAGCTGAATATATTGAAATCAACGATGCTGTAAGCAGACTGAAGAGCGGTTTGGGTTATCTTAAGGAAGATGAGTGGAACAAGGAAGCTTTCAGAAGAGAGACAGATGGGGTTGAGGCTATCTTGAAGACTGCGATCGACAGTGTAGGTTCACCTAACTACGAACATATCAATAAAGAGGTTGAGTCGGCAATCCGTTATGACCTTGGCCTCTACTATATTTTCAGTAAAGAGTTCGGTAAGGCATCTGCACAATTCAAGGCAGTCACAACTGATCCTAAAGAGAAAGGTAAAGATAAGAAGTTTGCCGACGCTGCTGAGTTAGCAAGAAATTGTGAAAAGTGGCAGAAGGAGAAAGAGGGTTACGAAGCCCTATGGAAGTAAATAAAGGCGTGATTTTTCATCACGCCTTTTTTATGATTAGTATTCGATTTTGTCTGCCTTGTTCTTCCATGTGTTGAACACCTTAAGCGTCGCATCACGTAGAAGCTGTTTTCTGCTCATGAATCTATCCTTAGGTTTCTGAGCAATCTCGTCGTAGATGAACTTATCGTCAAAACCGATTTCAGCGGCATCGTGTTGTGTGCCGGCGTAGAAATAGCGCTCGATGTGAGCCCAGTACATTGACGACAGACACATAGGGCATGGTTCGCATGATGCGTACAATGTGCAGCCGCTAAGGTCGAAAGTCTTAAGTTTCTGGCAAGCCTCTCTGATTGCCATCACCTCTGCGTGTGCAGTAGGGTCGTTGTTGAGCGTCACACAGTTGTGGGCTGCAGCGATAATCTCACCCTCTTTATTTACGATAACGGCACCGAATGGACCACCGCCTTCCTCCACGCTCTTAGCAGATAGATCTATCGCCATCTGCATAAATTCAATATGCTTATCTTCGTTTTTCATGGCTTCAATATTTTATGGTTTATGATTTTGTTTTGGTAAATATAAGGAAAAATGGGGAATAATGTAAATGGGGATGCAAAATTATTGATGGCATTATTTAATTCTTTCTACCTTTTTGAAATGCAAAACGATTGGAAGTTTGCAAAGAGAGTCTTTCTCTACTGGTGTTATATAGTTGTATTTTGCCATCTGCTCCAACACGTGATTGCGTCGCTCCAAACATTTATCATATCTTCGTTCACGAGTTGGATTATAGAATGCAGGATTCTGCATCATACCGACAAGCATTGCTGCTTCTTCTGTCTTTAATCTGTCTGGAGTTGTGGAGAAATAGACATCTGCTGCACTGTAGATTCCGACTGCATTGTGGAGAAAGTCAAAAGTATTTAGATGTGTAGTCAAGATTTCTTTTTTTGTAAAGAATTTTTCTATGTCTACTATCATTTTTTGCTCTATTGACTTATCTAATAGAGCACCTGGATATACTTTTGAGAATATTAGTATATCCCTTGCTAATTGTTCTGTGATAGTTGGGTTGAATGTCTTTTTTCCTCTTACTATTTCATCGTACATCGCTTTGAAGACGTTTTTGAAATCTATTCCGGAATGTTCATAGAAATTGGGATCTTCAGTTGCAATCAAAGCGTTGACGACGCAACTTGGAATTTCATCGTATGAACAGGAGATTCTTCGACTGGCGTTTTTGGTATCGCGTGAACCATAGGCGTATGCCATCATGTCTTTGGAATTAAATATTTCTTCGACAGTCATGGCATATTCCTTTGTCTGGATTATTGTATTAACGTCGAATCCTACGATTATTGATACGAATATCCAAAATATGATTGTTAATTTTCCGCTTATACTCATGATGGGGGAATCTATAATAGATAGAGACGAGGATATGCCCCGTCTCTATATTATTAATCATTAACTTAAATCAAATGCTAAGGCAAATATATATGAGTTGTCCAAATAACGCTCTCTCTCCGAGCTCGCGTTGGTGTGGGGGTTAGGGCGTTCCGCCCTTAACAATCCTCATTTTGGACAATTGCCAATTATTCAAAGATTCCTTCGACGGCATTCTCCTCGACCTGCTGCTCACCAGTGTTCTGGTTCTTGCAGTTGTAAGACTCCTTAACGTTGAACTTACATTTTCTATCGTAGTGAAGTGAAGCATCGTCGAATACCTTGTTCATGTAGACACCCCAGATAGGAAGCGCTGTAGATGAACCCTGTCCGTTACGCAAGTTGTCGAAGTGGATATCACGGTCCTCACCACCTACCCATACACCTGTGATAAGGTCTGGTGTAAATGCCATGAACCAACCGTCGGAGTTGTTCTGAGTTGTACCTGTCTTACCGGCCATCTCTGTCTCCCAACCGATTCTATATGCGTGCTTCGGATGACCAGGTTCCCAAGGAATTGTAAAGTTGAATGATGCTGCCGACGAACGGATTCTTAGTCCGGTACCACCGTCGATAACGCCTCTCATCAGTGAGATCATCTTTTCTGACGTTTCGTCGCTGAAAATCTCCTTCATACGTGGACTGAATGTCGCCAATAGGTTGCCGTTGTTGTCAAAGATACTCTCAACGTAGACAGGCTCGATCTGAATACCGTGGTTGGCAAATGCAGTATAGGCTCCACACATCTCGGCGATTGTCAAGTCGCAAACACCAAGACAAAGAGAATAAACTGGTTCGATCTCCTGGTTTTTGATTCCGAATGAGTGAAGAAGCTTCACGAAACCTTCTGGATGATATTGCATCATGATTCTTGCGGAAGTCCAGTTGTTGGAAGTTTGAAGACCACGCTTAAGTGTGATCATCTGACCGATCTCAGCCTTGCCCGACTCGCCGTAAGGAACGTTCTTTGGCTGCCAGATTGTGTAGTCTTCCTCTCTTGCTCCTGTCTGTACCTTTACAGATGGCTGAGTGTTGGCAACCTCATCACATGGGTTCATGCCGTTCTCCATTGCGTAAGCGTAAAGGAACGGCTTGATTGTCGAACCTACCTGACGACGACCGACTGTACACATATCATACTGGAAGTAGCGGAAGTCAGGTCCACCCACGTAAGCCTTAACATGACCGTTCTTAGGGTCGATACTCATCATACCGCTTCTAAGGAAGTGCTTATTGTAGATGATTGAGTCAAGAGGAGTAAGGACAGTATCCTTTGATCCCTTCTCCCAATCGAACACAGACATCGGAACCTTTGTGTTGAATGCTGTCTTGATCTGTGCATCTGAAGCACCTGCAGCCTTCATGCGCTGGTATCTGTCAGTTAGACGCATTGCCTTCTGAAGCATTGAGTCTCTCTGTGCCTTTGTTGTCTTTGTTGAGTAAGGAGCAGTCTTACGACCATTCTTCTCTTTGAAGAACAACTGCTGGATATATCCACCCAAAGTCTCTCTGATTGACTCCTCTGCATACTTCTGCATACGTGAGTCGACAGTAGTGTGGATCTTCAAACCGTCAGTGTAAAGGTTGTATGGAGTTCCGTCAGGCTTTGTGTTTTTGTTGCACCATCCGTAAAGAGGGTCTGTAGCCCAAGCCAACGAATCCTCGTAGTATTTCTGACGAGCCCACTTCGGATATTTCTTTTTGTCCGGTTTATCCGCAGTCATCACCTTTCTTAGATGCTCACGGAAGTATGGAGCAAGACCTTCTTTGTGGTCTACTTTGTTGAAATGCAATGTGATAGGCAACTGAGACAATGAATCTCTCTCAGAAGCGGAAATGTAACCTGCTTTCTCCATCTGTCCGAAAACGACGTTACGACGGCCAAGACACATGTCGTAGCGACTTTCACGGTGAGGGTTGTAAAGTGCAGGGTTCTTGAGCATGCCGACAAGCAATGCTGCCTCCTCCAACTTAAGTTTGTCAGGAGTCGTAGAGAAGTATACTTGAGCAGCCGAGCAGATACCTACTGCGTTGTTAAGGAAGTCGAACTTGTTTAGATACATAGTCATGATTTCTTCCTTAGTGTAGTATTTCTCAAGCTTTGTGGCGATCACCCACTCGGTAGGCTTCTGCATAGCACGTTCGATCTTGTCCTTTGCCACCTCTGTGTAAAGCAACTTGGCAAGCTGCTGAGTGATTGTCGAACCTCCTCCTGAGTTCTTCTGCTGAAGGATCACAGACTTGAAAATTGCACGGAACAATGATCTGAAGTCGATACCTGAGTGCTCATTGAAGCGGATATCCTCAGTTGCGATCAAAGCGTTTACAAGGTTAGGAGAGATGTCCTCGTATGCAGTGTAGACACGGTTTTCGCTTGACTGGAAATAACGGCCTAGCACAACACCGTCGCTAGAGAAAATCTCAGTTGCAAACTTATTCTTTGGACTCTGTAATTCTTCTACTGGGGGAAGGTGTCCGAACGAACCGTTCTTGATACCTACAAACATTGCGATGATAGCTCCTACAACTATCAAAAAGATTGCCCAGAAGGCTATGGATATTTTACCGCTTATACTCATTTTTTTAAAATCTCTGTGAAAAAAGCCTTTGTATCACAAAAATACTGTTTTTTCTCTTTTTATGAAGGTTTTTCTTGATTTTTCTGCAAAATGAGGATTGTTAAGAGCTAATGTTAGATTTTGGGCAACTCGTATATTAATCGCATCAAATTGTATAAATTGCATCATTTGCCATAAAAATGATGCAGTTCTTTTTGGATTGATACAATTGTCAGAGATGTATTTTGTATTTTTGTTCTTAAAATTTTGATGTAGATTATGCATACATACGACTATATTCCTTCTTTCCCTATTAACGTCTGAAATAGTATCTTTGATTACATCAATCCATGAATCAAAGGGGAGGCAAGAACTATATATTGAGGCAGAGTCTGATGTGCTTAACTCCTTGCTTGTACTTGCGAAAATTGTTAATAACTACATTATCCAGCTCAAAATCGTTGGGGCGACAATGGCAGTCAGGATGCCGTTGAGCGATAGACCTAAACCTGCGTAGGCTCCGTAGCGTGTGCTGATCTCCATCACTCTTGATGTGCCGACGGCATGTGAGGCCGTACCCATGCTAAGGCTCTCTCCGATTGGTGTCTTGGCTCTTGAAAGTCCGAAAATGCTCAATCCGAACACTCCGCCAAAGATACCTGCGATCACCACGGCTGACACTGTGAGTGCTGGGATTCCCCCCATCATCTCCGACACTTGCATCGCGATTGGTGTTGTGACTGATTTTGGGGCAAGCGAAAGCACAACCTCATCTGTCGCTCCAAGCCATTTGGCTATGTAGACGACGCTGAAAAGCCCGACCAGACATCCCACCACCTGGGATACAAGTATAGGCACAATTTGCTTCTTGATGTTATCCAACTGTAGGTAGAGTGGTACTCCCATTGCCACAACACATGGTGAAAGCCAGATATCAATGGCTGTTGAAGCCTCTTTGTATTTGCTGTAGTCTATTCCTGTGAATTTCAAGAAAATGATGATGACAGCAATGCTTACCAGAATAGGGTTGAGCAATAGAATATTGGTACGCTTCTGAAGGTGCTTCGACACTGCGTAGACGCCAAACGTCAAGGCGATTAGCACATATTTATTTTCTAGAATTTCCATTGCGTTTTCTGACAAGTTTATATGTCCAGACGGTTGTTACCATCACTAAAATTGTGCTGACTATAATTGACACAGTGATAGGAATCCACTGGTTTTTAATTAGTTCGTAGTATAGAATCAACGATACTCCGGGAGCAATGAAAAAGAAAGTAAGGTTGCCGGTAAGCACGTTGCTTGCCGACTTCACCCACTGGAGTTTGATCACTCCAATCTTGAGCAAAAATGTAAGTGTTAGCATTCCGATGATCGACGACGGAATAGGAACTCCCGTCAGCCATACCACCAGTTCTCCGAATGCCAACATTGCAAAAATAATGAATAGTTGCAGTGCCATTTTATTTAGAATTCTATTGAGTAGCTTGCTGCGTATTGTGGATTGAATGAATCTGAATCAAATGCGTCGTCGTATATTCTAAATCCGAATCCGAAACGCATGATCTTGTTTTGTTTGCCTCTGTAGGACAATCCGAATCTAGGCTGGAATACCCATTTGCGATATTCGTCGTAAGATAAGTAAGGTCCTGCTGTCAACTCCACGAATGGAGCAACAGGTGTAGGTGCGGAAACTATGAAATCAACCATCGGTGAGAATGCAAGCATCTCGATCGCTTCTACATCGATCAACAGACCGACATAGCCGATATGGTTGAATCTATAGCCCATGCCCCCGTTCAACACGAATCCCCAGCTGTCGAATCCCATTTTGTTTTCTCTATTGCCGTAGTCGCTCCATGCTATTGTCGCGCCGACGTTTCCACGCCAACCGTATGTCCCTGGTCCGTATTTGCTTTTTGCAATAGTCGTGTCGGCCATGTTGCGCTCTTTGATTGATGGCTTCTTCGGTTTTTCCTCTTTTTGTTCTGCTGCCTTTGGTGCATCTGCCTTTTTTGGTGCATCTGCATTCTTATCCTTTTCTTTCTTCTCTTCACGAGATCTCTTTTCACGCTTTGGCTTCTCCTCTTTCGCTTTGTCGTCAGCCTTTGCTTCGGTTTTCTTTGCGTCAGCCTTTTCTGTCTCTGCTTTTTTAGGAGATTGCTTCTTTGTTTCTGCGTCAGTCTTGGACTTTTCTGGTTTGCTGTCGCTCTCCATTGCTTTTGCCTTCTTCTCTGCCTCCATCTTTGCTCGCTCGGCGGCTTTGGCCTCTGCTTTTGCTCTTGCTGCAGCACGTGCTTTTTCTATCTGTGCCTTGCGTGCTTCCTGTAGTGAATCCGACGGGGCCTGAGCAAACCCAGTGAAAGAAATGAGTAACGAAGTTATGAATAATAGTAGTCTATACATAGATTGTCTTATTGCGTTCAAGCGTTCAAAATGTTAGTCTCTGAATCTGCGGCAAAGATCGCCGAACTCTTCAATTCTTCTGTCGCGTAGGAATGGCCATATTCTGCGCACATTTTCGCTTCTCTCCATGTCGACATCGATGATTACGCTGTCTTCTTTGTCAGTAGGTCCTTCGTAGATAAGTTCGCCTTGCGGACCTGCGACAAAACTGCTGCCCCAGAACTGTATTCCGCCTGTCACACCTGAAGGGTCGGCTTCGTAGCCGACACGGTTGACAGTCACTACCGGAAGCCCGTTTGCTACTGCGTGTCCGCGCTGCACAGTCATCCATGCTCCACGCTGACGAGCCTTCTCTGCATCAGTGTCTGTGCTCTCCCAACCGATGGCAGTTGGGTAGATAAGCATGTCTGCTCCGGCTAGTGCCATCAGTCTTGCTCCTTCTGGATACCACTGGTCCCAGCAGACCATTAGACCAAGTTTGCCAAGTGATGTCTGGATCGGGTGAAATCCCAAATCTCCAGGAGTGAAGTAGAACTTCTCGTAGTATGCAGGATCGTCAGGAATGTGCATCTTTCGATATTTGCCGGCGATTGTACCGTCTTTTTCAAGCACTACAGCTGTGTTGTGGTAAAGTCCTGTCGCACGCTTCTCGAATAGAGAGATGACAAGCACTACGCCAAGACGTTTTGCAACTGCGGAAAAATGGTCGGTCGACTTGCCTGGAATAGATTCTGCCAAATCAAAATTGTCAACGTCTTCAACCTGACAAAAGTAGAGCGAGTTGTGTAGCTCGGACAACACAATAAGTTCCGCTCCATTCTTTGCCAACTCCTCTATCTTGGAAGTTAGTTTAGCGATATTTGAATCTACGTTTGCCGTATGGCTCTCCTGAATAATTCCGACCTTCATAATGTTGTAGTGTATAATTTCTGCAAAGTTATGCTTTTTGGCGAATAAAGTGTCGTTTATTCGTCATTTTCAATCATCCTCACCTGAAACCTGAAACTTGAAACTATTACCTCAACAAAGTAAAGTGTCCGAAATAGACCTTATCGATGGCATCGATACTCAATTCGTACCAGTAGTCGGAGCTAGGCATTGCAATTCCGTTGTATGTTCCGTCCCACTCATCGTCATTCGATGCTTTTAGTGTAGTTAACAGTTTGCCATGACGGTTGTAGATTCTCATCGTAGTGTTAGGATAGATCTTCACTGCATCAGGAATCTTTAGTGTGGCGTTATCGCCGTCGCTATCTGGCTCTATAAAGTTTTGAATGACAAATTCAGGCTCTGTTATAACGAAGGTTGTGTCGGTTTTGCATCCGGCAATGTCTATGATGCTCAACGTGTGTTTGCCAAAACCTAAATTATATTTCACATTGTCTGTGACATCTTTGGCTGTAGATTTTCCGTCTACGATAAATTGATATTCTCCTGCCGACGACATGTTGATCTGTACGTCATCAAGGCCGATAGAGTCGACAGATGCCAATTTCGGTGTGGCTCCGACCATCAATACGAACTCTTTTTCAAGAATGCACTTTCCACGGTAAGCGGTAACATAATATTTGTTTTCCACTCCGTTAGGCACAACTGTGATTATTGCGGAATTTGAGTGGTCGTGTTCCCAATCGTATCTTTCTGCTTCCAATGCACTGGCATCCAGCGTTGTGCTATCGCCTTCACACATGATTGTTCCGGCTTCGATATTTCCGTTCATTTGAGGATGGACATTTACATCGACAGTCTTTAGCTGTTGAGCGCAGTCGCCGTTGCGGATCACAACGTTATAGCTCTGTGAGGTATATGGCTTTAACGTTGCGGATGCCCCTTTGTTAGCGGTGACGATATCGTTTCCTGTTGACCATGAGTAAGATACCTTGTCGCTGTTTGGCGATATCTCAATGTCGACTTCTACTACATCACCCTGACAGATTGTGTCTGCCGATTGAGAAATGGCAATATTTAATGGTGGGTAGATGTCTGGGTCTCTATCAGAAACAAATCCGATGAATGAACATCCGTCGCATAGTAGGGTATATGTGTATTCTCCTATATCGGAAGCGGATACGTTGCTGATCCTCAATGTTTTTGTGTCTTTGACGACTTCTTCTTCGTCTCTATACCATGTTACTTTGCATCCATCCACATTGCTTATTATAGCTGAAATCTCTCCTCCGTAGCAACTGCTCCATTTTGTAGTTTCCACAATAGGACTTGCTGTCATTACCGAGACGTTGAATGAGAATGATGTCTCGCAGTCGTTCGCGTAGATTACGGAATATGAGCCGTCTCCTGATATCGTGAATCTTGCTACGTTTCCGTCAAACGAATAAGTGCCTAGATCTGTGTTCCCCTTTCTTACGGTAAAGTCGGATGACGTGTGCTCTACTGTCGCTTCTACGACAATTTCGTTTCCGCAACTGTTGAATGTCACGTTGTCCAGTGAGGATGATGTTCGTGCCTTGTTGCCTTCTGTAAATTGGATTTTTCCTCCTACTTTACTTGTGCCGACGGAAATGTCCCAAGTGCCGCTTGCCTGGCAAACTCCAGTATTAACTGTGCAGCTAAGAGTTAAGTCGCGGATTCCCATCGTTACGTCCACTGTCGAAGATGCCGTATTTGATATAGCTTCAGGTGAATCGCAGCTCCATGTCGTGCGGTCGAAACTTGTGGTATTGCCGTCTCCCGACACTGTGACCTTTCCGTCTTTGCCCGGACATAGATGATCGTCTCCGCTTATCTTCATTCCGAGTGAATCCGCCACGACATTGACAGATGCCAGTTCACTCCAGCATTTGTCTCCATTCACTAATTCATATCTTTTTGCATAGAATGTGTGGGTGCCTTTCTTTTTGATTGGAGCGACTGTCGTCAACTCATTTTTATCAGCATCGTACCATTGTAAGTTTGAACTTGAGCTTAGTTGCGACAACTGAATTTCCTTCGTATCGTTAAGGCACAAAGATGCAGGAGTAGTCGACGGAATGGCCGGCTGACTTACGGTGATAGTCATAGGCACGATCGGACCGGACAGATTACGTGACAGTTCTGTTTGCCTGATATATATCGTTTGTATGCCAGTGGCTGACACGTTTAATGGATATGCGAAGTGAGTTTCGCCGGCAGATAGTGACATTGCACCGCTCATGTCGGCATTTTTACTGATACTCAAAGAGTAGTGCGAGGTGTTGTCTGACGCATCCACAGTTTTGATTATCGCGTCGAATCCGTCTGCTGCGCGTGGATCGTTGATGCAGAACTCCAGGTTGTCGGCAACAGGGGATGGACATTCGAACAGGTCTGCTTGGAACGTCCAGTTTGCAGTTTCTGAGCACGCTCCGTCATTCACGACGGCTGTAAGAGTGACGGGAGTTCCTCCCATCTTGACGGTCACGTCTTTCTTGTCGGCATCACCTATAATGGATCCCGCAACATTACTGCTCCATGCGATTGTCTGATTGCCGCTGCCTGTTATCGTAAGTTCGGATTTGCCGGTTTCGCCTGGCAACAAAACGTTGTCTCCTGAAATCGCCACATTAAGGGCGTCGACGTGTATTGTGGCAGTAGCGATTTCACTATGGCACTGAGTTCCGTTTACAATTTCCGATTTTTGCGCGCTGACTACGATGTCTCCGCGTTCCACTGTGCTGACACTTCCTGTTATGATGCTGTTGCTAGCGTCTCTCCAGATTATGCCGGCTTCATTGCTGATTGACGACAGCTCTACGCTTTGTGTAGAGTTTGCACATACGGATTTGTTTGTCAATGCAGGTGCAACAGGTTGCTTTACAACAACTTTGAATGGAACGACTACGCTGTATTGATCGTCTGTTATCTGTTGCTGGCGTACGTAGTATGTTGTTGTGCCAGCTTTGGTTACATCGAATGCAAAATTAAAATGGGTCTCTCCTGCAGAAAGAGTGACGGCATCGCTCATATCAGCGTTTTTGCTGAATTGTAGGGCATAGTTTGCCACGCTTTCTCCTGCCTCGCCAGCCAGACCGAGTTCTGCATCAAAACCGTCGCTTGCTTGTAGATCTCCCACGCAGAATTCTTTGTCGCTGACTGTCGGTGTCGGCACAAGATATCTCAAAAGATATAGTGTGGTAGTCTTGAGAGGAGTGCTGCATCCACAGTCTTTCTGGACTGTATATTGGTCGATAGTAGAGCCCGACTTGGTAGGAACTGGTGGGATATAGTTCTCGAAGTCGGCTATGACGTTCCCGTCCGGACCTCTCCAGATAAGGTCGCAGTTGTTTTCGTTGTTGTCTACCAGTTCTGTCCCGTGCTGTTCCAACGCTTGCTCCAGAATGGTCTTTGTATAGAATCCGTTCTTGATATCGGAGGGCCCGTAGTTTACGTATGATTTGCTTAGATGTGCGGCTCCGTTTCCGATGACGGAAAGCTTGAGTTCAACTCCTTTGCTGAAACAGTCGCCATCCTTTATGGCAACTCTGTAAATATGGTCGCCTTCACCCAGAGAGCCGATGTTCATGTAGTCCCAAAGACCGAGGGCATTGCCATCTTCATCGTACCAATGGTATTTGCCGGACGTGTATTTGCCGACGAACGTACTGACCGATGACGGCATTTTCCCGGCACAATAAGGTTCGAATTGAGGAGCAGTGATATCCTTGATGTGGATGGCATCGAATGTGATCTCCTCGACCCAGCTGCCTGCACTTCCGTCTGCCGGCGTGATTCTGACATAGTATGTCTTGGAAACTGTCTTCTCGTTTTCCGGGTTGAAGATTCTTCTGTCGACTGTATAGCTGACTCTGGTAGGGTCAACGTCGGAATATGCTTTTAGCGCTTTGGATACAGTTCCGACATCTGCTAAATCTTCATATATTTCGGCATTGATATTGCCTAAATCCAAAGCATCCTTATTGGCTGCTGTGACTTGGATTTTTGCAGTGTTCTCCAAGTCGCACATGAAGAAATTGCCGTTTTGGGCTCGGTGGATATTGCTCAAGACAAGGAATATAGGGTCGGCCAGCGTAGTGGTTACGCCGGCAAGAGAAATCAAAGTGAGAAAACACTTTGCTATGCCCTGTCTGATATTCATTTATTTATTGGATTGGAGAAATCGACTCCACAATGAAATACACCTCTTCCTTGCCAAAAGCCAATGGGTTGGCGTATGGTTTTGTCTTGCCGATGATTGTAAGTTTTGTGCCTGCTGCAAACGCCTCTATTTCTGCTTTCCTTGATTCCTCGATCAAGAAAACCTCTCCGTATGCCTCTCCGTTAAGAGTGTTCAATTCCGACTCATCGCCTCCAATACGCTTGCATTGGAAGATACAGTAGCCTTGCTTCATGAACGGTGGAATACGATAGAATTTAGGCAAACCAAGTTTGTAGAACTCAGCGTCGATCTGAACCGGATTATCAGAATAATTCTTTGCATATACTGGATTCAACACTCTTGTGAATGCTTCGGTTGCAACTTCAGCGTTAGCGGCCATTCCTGCAAGTAGGATGGCAAATATTGTAATCAGTCTTTTCATACTACCCCTATTATTTATGTTATTATATTGTGTTTGAGTCGCTAAAAATACTAAAAATCAAGTAATCAATACTATTCTTTGATGAATTTTGTGTGGTATTTGCCTTTATCGGTTGTGATTTCTGCCGAATAAATACCTTTTGGCAAGTCTTTCACGTTAATTTTTTTGTCGTCGCTGTACAATAATTCTGCACCGTCGACACCGAATATACTGACGTTTTTGACCTCTTCCGTACAGTTGATATTGATTATATCTTTTGTGGGATTCGGGTATACGGTAACTGCCGCATTTGTCGGAATCTCATCTGCGCTGTTGGTGTCTGCTTCTCTGACTACGGTATTGATCAGCAGTCCGCCTACGCTTTTGTCGAATGGATGGTTGTCCCAAGATTCCCATTCTCCGTTCTTTTTGAAGAAAGCGGTTCGGGGGCTTGAAACGGTTGCGAGCATTGCAAAATCATTTTTCTGATAATCAGTGTAGAATGAGACGAAGAATGTTTTCCCCGTCTTGACGACAGAATCCAATCGTATGTAGTTTTCCTTGTACGACCAGTTGCTGACCGTTGTTGTGGAGAATCCGGAAGCTTTGGATTTATATTCCCTTGCTGTCACCTTTACCGGCGACTCATAGATCAGCGTTTCTGGCTTCTCATCTCCAGAGTATATCCTTAGGTAGACGGGATTTTTCGTGCTGTATGATCCCAAAATCGGTATGAATGAGATTCCATGAATTTCTGTGTTGTCGTATGGCGAAGTGAATTTTTCGGCAAACTCCTCCAATCCGAATTCGTTTTTGCCGGAAGCATATCCGTAACCTTCTTTATATGGTTCGTCAAATTCGGAAAATTCATGATAGTTCCTTAGTGGATAGCAGCGGTTGTCGTTTGTCTCTTTGCCTTCCATTCGTATGATTCCTGAACGGTATGGGTCTAGCACGGACATGATGCTGTTAGGCATTGATGAAGGGTCGTCCCAGACATTGTTTAGACGCCAGTATTTGTCGTCTCCTTTGTTGGTACATAGTGAGTTGCCTCCGGAAAGAGCTCCGATGATAAGACCGTTCCTGTCATATAGAGGTGAACCGGAAGAACCGATTTCTGTTACTCCTACAGCCCATGTCTCGATCTTCCAATGAGAATCTCCTACAAGTCCATCCGTCTCAAACGATATCGGCATGGGGTCGTCTTCGCTGATGCTGATTTTCAACAGGTCGCCGTTAGGGTGGTGTAGACAGACTACCGGACCGTGTGGCGCCGATTCCACGTTCCATCCGCTTTCGAAAGTCATATAGTCGACAGGCGGACGTTGTGAAAGTTTAAGCAGAGCCATGTCTTTCCCGTGGTTTGAACTGACAACATTGCTGCCAGAAACAGATTTTTCGTAACTGCTTATGAATCTTGCTTCACAGATGGAAGTGCTGTAGCCAAAATAGAATACACATTTGTTGGCTAGAGTGGAGTCGAAACGGTTTGTGTTATCTCTCAGGCAGTGAGCCGATGTCAACACGAATGATGCCGTTTCGTCGTCGCTGGCGATGAGTGATCCGCTGCAATATCTTGTCCCGTTGATGATAATCAGGCAGGCAGATCTGCTCTGGTCCTCTACAGCTTCATCCATGCAGACCATGTCCGTTTCGCAAAAGCTGGCTTTGCCTGAGTTCGGCAGCAGACGCAATTCATCGAATCCTACGTTGACAGCAGATATCGTTGCTGAAAACGAGTCGGCAGACGAAACTGGCACTTCACACTGAATCATGATGCTGTCGCCTGATACAGGAGTCGTGGCAAACACGTCGCCAGAGAAAGATCTGTTCGTATAGGCTCCGTATATTTCTCCTCCGTCCGGACGGAATAGGTAGACCTTCGCGTTGTCCGGAAGATGCAAGGAGGTAAAAATCAGATTTAGGGATTTTGCATTTTCACTGTTGATTATCAATCTGTAGACGATGTTCTCTCCGTCAACTACGGATGAGGCTTCTTTTGCAATGTCGATGTTTACATCTGTCTTGAAGGCAAACTGGTTGGCTTCTACTGTTTCTGTTGTGTCGGGAGTGATGGTGATTGACGGTATTTCCTCTGCCGAACGCAATGCTCGTGTCTGAATCGCCGACGGCAGACCGCCGAAACTGATTTGTGCGTGTGATGACAGACTAAACGCTACGGCAAGTATTGTAAGTATTAGACGTAAATTTTTCACCCTGTTCATTCTTTGTTATTGAAATTCTTTGCAAAGATAGTTTGAAATGCTAAACAATTATGAATTATGTAATACGAATTATGAATTGATTTTAGTATTTTTGCGCGCAAATAAGGATATCCTGTTATGAACGAAAGAAATTTTTTCAATGACCCGTCAGTGGCGGTGACGCGAAATTTATTGATAATCAACATTCTGATTGCGTTGGCTGCGACAGTTTCGCATAAGGTGCAGCCTAGCTTTGATTGGTATTCCTACTTTTCTTTGCATTTTTGGAAAAGCTCGGCTTTCCATCCTGCACAGGTATTCACATACATGTTCCTTCACTCGTTGGATTGGTCGCATGTCCTTTTCAACATGTTCTCTTTGTTCATGTTCGGACGCTTGCTGGAGCAGGTGATGGGTGCCAAGAAATTCTTGATCTACTATGCATTCTGTGGAGTGGGTGCAGCGATTATACAGGAGATCACCTGGACAATCGACTTTTGGCCGATGTTGACCCAATTGAGTAAGATATCGGGTGAAATCTCGGAGTTGGCTGCAAGTGGAGCTCTTGAGACGGAAGGATATTATGTTGATGGAATACACATGCTTTCGGTTGAGCAGTGGAATGCATACGCCGACTCTATATTGTGTCGACCTACAACAGTCGGAGCCTCAGGTGCTGTGTTCGGTATCTTATTGGCATTCGGTATGATATTCCCGAATTTGGCTATGTTCATCATGTTCATTCCGATTCCGGTGAAGGCTAAATATGTGGTTGTCGGATACGCATTGTTGGAGTTGTTCCTTGGTGTACATGGTGTAGCTACTGGAGTAGCACACTTCGCTCATCTTGGAGGAATGTTGTTCGGACTTATCCTGATGCTCTATTGGAAGAAGAAGGGCGAGATCGGCAACAATTATGGCGGACTAATGTAATAGGATATTTTTGTGGCAGGCATATTTGACGATATAAAGATGATGCTCCGACGAGGAGATTCGCTGACATGGCTGATTGCGATCAACTGTGTGGTATTCGTCGCTGTGTGTGCTATATCTGCGATTTTTCGTTTTGTTACGGCAGATGTGAATTGGCTATACAGCTGGTTCTTCCTTTCGTCGTCGGGATGGCATCTGTTGACGCATCCCTGGCAGATTCTGACATACGCTTTCATTCATGAAAACTTCATACACTTCATAATCAATATCCTGTTGCTTTCAATGGCAGGTAGACTCTTCAAGGAGTTTTTCACAACTCGCGATTTAGTCGGCGTTTATCTTTTGGCTGCAGTAGTCGGTGGAGTATGTTTCGTCGCTGCCTGTGAGTTGAGCAATGCGCTGGGCATATTGTCCGGATGTTCTGCCTCTATAATGGCGCTGATTGTCGCACCGGCTGTCTATGCTCCTGATTATGAGATCTATTTGACGTTGATCGGAAGAGTCAAGCTAAAGTGGATAGCAGTTGTGTATGTGGTGATTAGCCTGCTCAACATGCTTGGAGGAAACTGGGCGGGACAGTTCGCGCATCTTGGTGGAGTCGTAACAGGAGCTGTCTTCGCATGGTTGTTGAAGAATAAGAGAGTGAATATCACAGCATGGATTTGGAATGTTGTCGACAAAATTTCGAAGAAGAATCAGCCGAAGTTCAAAGTGGCTTACCAGAATCCAGATTTCCGTATCAAGACAGAAAAGGAATTGCTTGATGATATTTTAGATAAGATTAAAATCAGTGGATATGACTCATTGTCAGCAACAGAAAGAGAATTCTTGCGGAAAATGGCAGAAGATTAAAATGTTCTTTTCTGCACTCAGAGGCATTTTGCTTACCGTGCCGACGTTGCTTCTTCTTTTTTCGATGCTGGGGGCGTTGGGCTGCAGGTATGTCGCACCTTCAGAATTTATGCCGATATCATATTTGGGATTGGGATTTCCGTTGATATTTATTGTCTATATTATATGGTTGGTCGCGATGGTGTTGTTCGGATGCTGGAAACAGCTTTTGATTCTTCTTCCTACACTTGTTTGCTTTCCGATCATGTGGGATACATTCCCTTTCAATGTCTCGACTCCTAAAGTCGACCCGAATGCAAAGACACTAAAGATTTTCACCTATAATGTGTATGCGTTTTGTTATAAAGGTGTGATAACGACGTCGGATATTGCAAGATTGGTTGAAAAAGAGGATCCCGATATCATTTGCATGCAAGAATATATCGATTTCAGAGCTAAGGAAGACAAGGAATTCAGCAAACTGCTTGTCAAATATCCATATAGCACTGTTGGCGACATGACAATAGACAGTCACAACCGTGTCGTTACTCTTTCCAGACTCAAGATAGTCGGTAGTGGGGTGGCAAGCAAAGGTAAGGGTAACAATAAAGCGATATATTCTGATGTTGTAGTCGGAAACGATACGGTCAGGATGATAAATGCACATTTGGCAAGCAATCATATCACATTTGCAGAAAAGCAGGAGATTGACAGTATAAGTCATGGCTTTTTATTGGGCAAAATAAGGAATATGGTTTTCTCGTTGAATAAAAAAGTAGCTGAAAACTATGTCGTAAGAGAACAGATGGCCAACGATATCGATAGTTTGATATCAGTCACAAACCATAGAGTATTGGTGTGTGGCGACTTTAATGATGTCCCTGTTTCATACGTCTACCATAAGGTGAAAGGCAAGAGGATGAGTGTCGCTAACGAAGAGATGGGTTGGGGATATAACTATACATTCCGTGAATCTCCATTCTATTTCTGTATCGACCATATCCTTTACGATAAGAAAAAAATCGATTGTTTGAGTTATGATATCTTGGATGCAACATATTCCGATCATTATCCGAGTGTTGCGCAATTTTCTATCAAACAATGAAATAAGAAAAAAGTTTTAAATTTTACCAAAATTTATTTGGATGAAATGCAAATAAACTATACTTTTGCATCGCAATTCAAAAATGAGAGTTGCTGAATGGTGCCATAGCTCAGTTGGTAGAGCAAAGGACTGAAAATCCTTGTGTCCCCGGTTCGATTCCTGGTGGTACCACTTCAAATGGTCTTATAGCTCAGTTGGTTCAGAGCATCTGCCTTACAAGCAGAGGGTCCTAGGTTCGAATCCTAGTGAGACCACCAACGTAGGAACGTCGCGTTAGTGCGTTCAAAATTGTAGAGATGTCGCGTCAGCGAGTCTAGATTGGTCTTATAGCTCAGTTGGTTCAGAGCATCTGCCTTACAAGCAGAGGGTCCTAGGTTCGAATCCTAGTGAGACCACCAACGTAGAGACGTTGCGTTAGCACGTCTCTTTTTTTATGCCGTGTCTGCACGTGTTTTGTGCTACACCAGCGCGTCTTTTTTATGTCTGGATATATCCTGATACGGACTATTATGAATTTATATATATTCGGGGAAATAACCTCATTGTTGTAGAGACGGTATGCACGCCGTCTCTTACTTACTTATGCCCCTCAACACTCTTTTCTTACAATTTATTTTCTATTTGAGCAGAAATCAAAAAAATGTATTAAATTTGGGCCGTTTTGGTGTGTAAACTATACTCATTCCACATCTTAACTAATAATAGGGCACTTATAATAGTATGATTAAAAGGGATTATAATGAATAAAGGCTTATTAACTCTAATATCCAGTATTGGACTTTTTCATGCAGTGTCGTCGTCGGCACAGTGTGTTGTTGCTAGTACTGATTTTGACACAAGCACTGATCTATGCTGTCCGATTTTGACTCCGGATGAAGATGGATGGTATAGTGAAGATCTTGACTGGAAAACACTCTGTAAGTCGAATATGTTTGTCGGACCTGAATATGCTGTTCAGGGAGGAATCGGTGGTGCATTCTCTAGTCAGGCTAGTGATAATATGACAAAGGTAGATGATGTATTTCATCTTGGTAGTCAAATTCAAAAAGGAGATGGCCAATATGGTTATTCTACTGTTACGGCACAACCAAAGCTTATACACTCTTTCTGTAAAGCAAATGATGATGCGAATAACATGTATGTCAATGTCGGTTCTGCCGATAATTCTCAATTTTTGACTTATACTGTATATGGATTGAATCCCGGATCTGATGTAGAGTTGTCGTTTACATTGTATAATCTGTTGGATCCATCGTATTTTGAATATCTTACCGACAATGTTCTTGGTGGTACAAAAATAATGCTAGATTTTATCACTAAATATAACATTTCAAACACTGGTAATATTACTGGTCAGCCGTTGGGACTAGGTGTGATTTCTACAGATCAAGATATCTCATATAACACAGGATACAATAACTCTATCCAGTTACAACCGACTACTAAATATACGTCTGCTACGGCTGGATTTGGAAAGTCAACTGTTGTGACTCATAAGGCAAAAGTTACAGCGACGGGTTCCATCTCTTTCCTTTTCTTCCGTACAGGCGACTGTTTCCAGATTCCTATCGGTATTGATGACATAAAGGTGACAGGTAGTATCAAACCTGTTATTACAAGTACTGGTAATCCATGTCCTCAGATGCCGATGCGTGTGATTACTAAGTCTACTTATCCGTCCGGAACAAAGTTCTCTTGGAAAGAGTCTGTAACAGGACAAACTTCCACAGACCCAAGTTTCAATTTCACTCCGGATGCTGCCGAGACAGATTATAGCATCTCTCTTGAAGTGACTTTGCCAGGATGTACGCCATCTAAGGCAGATGTTTATCCTGTTCATTCAGGAACTTGTTGTACAAATGACGATGGAGCTCCGATGGCGAAGACCAATTTGTTCTTTGACGACTTTGGTAGTTTCCCATCTGATGATACATACGAGTGGACTGATAGATTTGGAGTGACTCATACAGTAAAGATTCCTGCCGGACAGGTTCATGAAGCGCAGTCGCATACTGGAAATCCTAAAATTCCTTATGTAAAAGCATATAATATTGAGGCGAGCGGCGCAACTTTGACTGTACCTCCACTTGGTACTGGAGGTAAGACTGAGTTGTACAACCATGGCGCTTACGCCGTTTCTAAATATGGAGGATATCCTCAGGGTGTACAGTATGATAATTCAGGAACTCAAATTGGTGGTATGCTTCAGTTTGACCTGCTGGACAATGGAACGCAGGATAACTTTTTTGAAATAGATGTTGAACATATCTGTACTGGAAAGGAGATCTCTTTTGGTGCTGATTTCGCTTCTATTTCTAATCACCCGGGTTCTATTGAGGTGGTTTTGGAACATAGCGGAAATGTTCTAGACAGTCAGTACAAGTATTTTTCAGGAGGTGCTGATGGATGGAAGAATGCAAGTAATTCTTTTGTCATAAATTCATCGGATGTAGGTGGTGCATCTGAGGTAACAATCACCATGAAGGTGAGACATTACGGAAAGATGGAAGATGGTTCGGATATTACCGGAGAGACTCGTGACTATGCTATCGATAATATCATTTTCCAGGTTTGTACTCCTCCTGATGTCAATGTGGAGTCTTCTGTTTCTACTGGTAAGGATATCCTTGACTTGTGTACTGAGGATGTGTTGAAATTGACTTCTGTAACTTCAGAAGCCGTAAAGAGATTCTATTTGTATAGTAATAAGCAGCTAGATCCAAATAAAGAGGTTGGTTACGTTTATCAGTACACTTTCCAGGATCCATCTACAGAAAGTGACACTAATCCGATTACATGGGAGACTCTTCATAGAGAAGAGGTTGTTAAGACAGAGTCATTTGATGTAAAGGTTGAGGATTATTGGGATGATATCTTCTCTCAGCTTGGTGATGATCCGACTCACGAGAAGCGTATCTATTTCCGTGTGGTTGTGGGAGAATATTCAGATTTGATTGCAGACCAGTCTTGGAAGAAGAACTCTGCGTTCTCTCCATGTCGTAAGATTTCAATCTCTACAATTCCGGTTGTGGCAGGTTTGAACTGTGCCGCATGTGAGAAGGTTAAGGAGGCATCTATAATTTCAGCTGATCCTTCGACCGTAATCACAACTAATGCAAATGGAGAGAAGGAGGTTCACCTATGTCTTGGTGAAATCGCTCACTTGACAACTGAGAAGTTTGCTCCGACAGACCCTACTGTTATGGGTATTACTGTCGGTTCGGACAAAGAGCCTCGTAAGTATTTGGCTTCTTGGATCAGAGGAAGAAAGGAAGCTGCAGGAAAACCAGGTGCTGGTTATACTCCTGGAGATGAGACTTCTTCATTTGATGTGACTTGGGAAAATGCAGATAAATATTATCTATTGGTTAAGGATATCGAGTTCCCTGGTGAAGATGGACAAAGCTGTTGGGTATACGATAGTATCAATGTCATCGGTTATGACAAGCCAACCGACAAGCTGACAGATCCAGCCCCATTCTGTGAAGGAATGTTGTCGTCAGAGCCGGACAAGAGCATGTCTGGATTCAAGATCCAGTGGTACGAGAGCGACGCCGATACGACAGCATCGGCGGAGATTCCGGAACCAGAAATCGGCAAGGTCAAGAAGGCCGACATGCCCAAGACGTTCCACTACGTAGTGACGGACGAGAACGGCTGCCGCGGCGAGGTGAACGACTACGAGGTGGTGGTGAACAAGGCGGAGAGGAACAACGTGGAGAGCGGCTCGAAGATCGAGTACCGCAAGAACGACGCGAAGGGAGGCAAGACGCTGAAGCCGCTCGACCAGCAGAACGCGCGCGTGTTCAACGCGGCTCAGACAACGGCAGGCCACAAGCTGATGATAGGGCTTATCGTTGGGGCGGAGGAATCCACCACACCGGACACCGCGACAGCGACATTCGGAACGGCAAGCACTACGATGCCAACACCAGCGGTGAAGGACGCGGACAACTCGGACGACGAGTACCTATGGTACTACACGTACCTGGAGACAGACGAGGGCTGCGTGAGCGACACTGTGTTGGTGGGCGTAGCGATCATGGGAGCACCTGCACCGAAGACAGAGAACGCCGAGTACTGCGTCAACTCGACGACGGTGAGGGCGATGAAGTCCTACGCGACACCGTCGGTGGAGGACCCGACAGGCACACTTGTCTTCTACGGAACGGACAAGACGACGACAATGGACGGGGACGACCTTCCTGACGTGACGGCACCGGGCAAGTACACGTACTGGGTGAGCCAGGTGAGCTCGACAGGCGGCGGGGAGAGCTCGAAGCAGCCGGTCGAGATCGAGGTGTACGGAGTGAGCGGCGTGACGATCAGCCCGGCATCCGACAAGTACTGCAAGGGATCGACGGAGGCCAAGCTCGACGGTCTGGCGTCGGAGGTCGCGTCCGGCGACAGCTACGTGAAGTCGTCCGGCTGGGAGTACTTCAAGGGCACGGAGCCGGCGGCCAACGAGAAGACGGCCGGAGCCGAGAGCACGATGGACATCTCCACAGCCGAGACAGGCCAGATAGAGTATTTCGCGCGCATGACATACACCATCGCAAGCACAGGCGAGGTCTGCTACGGAGCGCACAAGAAGTTCACGGCCGAGGTGCAGTCGGTCGACGACCCGATAACGAACCCGATCACGTACCTGAAGAGCGAGGGCGCGTCGGGCGGTTTCAGGGCCCCATTGGCCCAGAACCCCGACGGAGTGATAGGCGACGCGTCGTGCGGCGACTGCAGCATAGAGTGGTACAGCGACGCGGCCGGAACGACCAAGATCACGGAGGCGCAGGCCACACCGATATACGACAGCAACCTTCAGGGCAACGACGAGAAGACGTATTATGTGAAGCAGGTGAACAGCCTAGGCTGCGAGAGCTCTCTGGTTCCGGTGAAGATCATCGTGTCGGGCTATCCGACGCCGACGGTGAAGAACATCTCGGTATGCGAGAACTCCGACCGCTTCACAGGCGAGATACAGGCGACGATCAACGGAACGACGGCAGACCCTGCGGGCCACTTCAAGCTGGTGTGGTACAAGCAGGATCCCGTCACAAAGCAGGCCGACAAGACAGTGGAGTTCAACTGGATAGATTTCGACGCTAATAAGCACCAGTCGCTGTCCGAGGACATCCCGACAATATACACATACTACGTGCTTCAGCGCCTTTTGGACCCGTACCAGCCGGTAGCGGGTCAGGTGGCGGAGAGCGCGCTGGTTCCGATGACGGTGACGGTGTATCCGACGCCGAAGCTGACCAAGCTGGTGACAGACCCGAAGTGCAAGGGCGAGAACCAGAAGCTGTCCGAGATGTACACGGTGCAGCCGGTGGACTGCGAGGTGTACAAGCTCAACCAGTCCACAAGCGAGAAGCTTCCTAGCGACGAGGTCACTGAGGCCGGAATCTACGAGGTCACTGGATCGTACGTGATCAACAAGGGCCAGGCCGACGAGGAGACATGCAAGTCGTTGACGGAGGAGCTTAAGGTTGTGTTCCACGAGCTTGACGCCGGCATCGTCGGATCCGACAGGACATGTCCGGGAGTGGGCGTCGACCTTGACGCGGACGTCACGGTCGGCGGAGGCTTGGCGCTTAACGAGGTGATGTACTCGTGGAGCAACGACCTGAACTCTACGGCAGAGACGACGAAGACATACAACACGGGAGCCGGCGGACTTAACGCTGCGGGCGACATCATGAAGGTGACGGTGGAGGTGTCCAGCCCGGCCTGCAAGGGATCGTACGCGGTGAAGAAGACACACGCCATCAAGGTCGGCGACGGTCCTCTTATCGGAAACATATCGTTCTCCGAGCCGAAGAACTCAGAGACGAAGAGCGAGCTGATCTCGTCGAGAAACATATCGTTCAACTCGTGCGGCGGCAAGGTGTCGGTAGAGCTTAGCGGCATCGCCAACAAGGACGGCGGCAGCTACACGTTGAGCGGGGACGCCAGCGAGAGCGGCTCGTTCGGAAGCGAGACATCCGGAACTGCCACGCTCAGCCTCGGCGAAGGAAGCTACACGGTGGAGTTCGTGAACGAGTGCCCTACGAAGTTCAGCTTCGAGATCATAGACTACAGCAACACGGCCAGATCGACAAACCACGACATGACGATCTGCGAGGACGAGAAGTGGTTCGCGGAGATCCTCGACATCAAGGGCCCATCCCCAAGGATCGAGTGGAAGCACGACGGGGTTCCGATGGCCGGCGAGACAGGCACGAAGATCCAGTTCAACCAGTCCAAACCGTCTGACAGCGGAGTGTACACATACGCGCTGTACTCCGCAGGATGCGAGTACAACGGCAAGATCGCGTTGGGCGACGCGCTAAAGGTGAAGCCGATCGCGGAGTTCAAGAGCAGCTCCTACCAGACGAGATACGAGGTCGTGAACGGCAAGCAGCTCCAGATCGACATGGACTTCAACGTCCCAGCGAACAAGAACGACATAGACGCGGACGTGACATGGAAGGACCAGAGCGCGGGCTTCAGCGCCAAGACATCCAGCGTGACGATCGATCCGGTCACAAGGGACTACAACCTGCACGTGGTGGCAGAGAACGACGACTACTGCAAGGCGGAGGCGGAGATCGCGGTGCTTGTGGACGCCAAGCTTAAGATAGAGGCCGAGCTGGAGCGCGTGCTCATGTGCGAGGGCGAGACCAACCACATCTACGTGGACACGACGGGAACAGGCAAGATCCTTCATCCGGAAGGCTTCGTGTTCACTGTGACGGAGGTGACGTCATCGGGAAGCAAGACGATCTCGCTCCACAGGGACGGAGACAGGCTTTCCGGCGAGATCAGCCCGACATCCGACGCCCAGTACACGGTGACATACACATACACGAGCGACAGCCAGGACGAGAGCGTTACGCTTCCGTTGACGGTGAAGGAGAAGTTCCAGGTGGAAATCGCCGAGGTGGATCCGGTCTGCGAGG
The DNA here is from genome assembly GCA_045629285.1 of Paludibacteraceae bacterium. GTDB lineage: Bacteria > Bacteroidota > Bacteroidia > Bacteroidales > Paludibacteraceae > UBA1723. The sequence goes on from JAZQQY010000038.1 coordinate 64,494, forward strand.
GCGACATCGCGACAGTGACAGTGAAGAACGTCTATCCTAGCGGAACGACCCTTGACTGGAGCGATAACCCGTCCGACGAGTATGTGAACGGATCGATGTCCGGAGCGACGTTCGAGCCGAAGCACGACCAGGGAGGCGTTGCCCCTCAGGTGAAGAGATATTCGGTCGTCGCCAAGAACGGATTGTGCCAGGACAAGGCGTTCCCGTTCACGATAGAGGTGCACAAGCCGATATCGGGAGAGATAGAGTCTGCGGACAAGATCTGCCAGTACGACAAGCTCGAGCTCGACGCCTCGTCGTTCCAGGCGGACACATACGAGTGGAGATACGAGGACATCGACTCGGTGTTCGTCGGATCCACGCCGACACTGGTCCCTATACCTGACTTCGCGACGTTCACACTGAACATGACGCGAGGCAAGTGCAGCCTTGAGGTGTCTAAGACAGTCGAGGTGACATCCGCACCGTCAGTGATGCAGGTCGACTCGTTGGGCTACCGCCAGATAGAGGTGCAGATGGAGTTCGGACTAGGAACAGAGCCATTCAGCTACATCATCGACGGCAACGACAAGGCGTCCGACCTAGAGAGCCCGATCAAGGACGGCCTAGAGTACAGGGAGCACACCGTCAAGGTGGTCGACGCTGTGGGATGTACGACGGAATACAAGTTCAGGGTCAACGAGCCTGCGATCGAGATACCGTTCGTGGTGTCTCCTGACGATAACGGCGTGAACGACAAGTTCATCGTCAAGGGCTTGGCGGAGGGATACCCTGAAGCCAAGGTTACGATCTTCGACCGCTGGGGCAAGCAGCTAGCCACATACAATGCCGGAGACGGAACCGACTGGGACGGATTCTACAACGGAATCGCGATGCCGTCGACAGACTACTGGTACGAGATCCAGATCAAGGAGATCCAGAAGACATATACCGGACACTTCACTTTGATCAGACAGTAGTGTGAAGTAAGAGTAAAATGTAAAAGGTAAAAAGGTGCGAGCCGTAAAGCTCGCACCTTTTTTTCGTTTCGCTGAGTAAAGGAGAAAAATTAAGAAAATTGGCTTCCCAAATCAATAAATGGTTGTAAAAACATGTTTAATAACTCAAAAAAATAGACTTTTTGAATAAGATATGAAAAAATGTATTATTTTAGTCGCAGTTTAGTATGAGTGCGTTGATACCTGCGTTCATATTATTTGTAATAGGGTACTTAATTTTGTATGAAGAAAACAAATTAAAAATGAAAAAGAGTTTATTTTCTCTGATATGTTGTGTTGGTCTGATCCATGCCTCTAGTACAGTGGCACAGTGTGTCGTGGGAGGAACAGAATTCACACCTAAGACGGAGTTGTGTAATCCTACAATGAAGAGTGATACCAACGAAGTTAATGGATGGTTCAATTCTAAAGTTGGAGATCTTCTTGCAGAACAATGTGGTAAGGCAGGCTATTATGAGCAGCCTTATAATGTAATCCAGACAGGAATGCCGTCTAATATTATTTCTACAAGGGGTGATGCCTCTAAGTCGTGGGATGATTATTTGACTGCAGGATCTGTAGATGGTAAGGATGCTGGTTTCACAACTGTAACTTCAAATCCAAAATTAATTTCCCCATATTTGTCGGAAGGAAATGGGACTCCAATGTTGGTGGCAATGGGAAATGGTCACGAACTACCTTTTTTTACCTATACTGTTAGTGGCCTTGAACCAAATAGTAAGGTAAACATGTCTATTGATGTTTACGACTTGCTTGACATAAAGGAGTTGGAAACAGCATTGAAGGCGATGAATGAAGGTGTCAATAAAGTGTCTGATTATAAGACTGAGATTCCTTTGCCTTTTAAGGGTTCATATATTGTTCAGCTAAATGCAGGAGCAATGGACTATAAGCAAGGAAGAATAAACGGTAATATTAATAACATGTTTAATATTACTGCATGTTCTGGTATTTTAAATAATAATAAGGTAAATGAAAGTTTGCCTGCGACACCTACGGCTGGAAGTAGTGCTACTTTGAAATTGGCGGCAAATGCTGATAATGCAGGTACAGTGACGTTCTATTTCTTTAGAAATGCAGGAGGTAATGCTCGTCCAATAGGATTGGATAACTTGGTTGTTGAAGGAAAGATCAAACCGACAATTAAGGCTGGTGGTAATCCATGCCCGTTGAATCCATATACAATGCGTTTAGGTTCTACTTATCCAGTAGGTACAACATATAAGTGGAAGGTGGCTGAAGATGCTTCTCAAACATCTGATATGCCTACATTTACATTCGTTCCGGAGAAAGCAGGTTCATTTAATGTCACATGTGAAGTTACCTTGCCAGGATGTACAGCAGTATCTTCGGAGAAGTTTCTTGTAAAAACAAGTGAAAACTGTTGTACAGATGCTAATGGTAATCCGTTGGCCTTGGTTGACTTGTATAAGAATGACTTTGGTCAGTTCGCTGGGTCTAATTATATTTATACCGATAAGGGTGTTGACAAGTCTGTCCCTGTTACTGAACAATCATATTGTGGTGTTACACAGCCTGTTATTGAGGATCAGTTGGGTGGTGGAGCCTCTGTTAAGGTAGACTATTCTAAGGACTTCTGTGGTGCAGGTGGTGGATATGTAGTAACTATGGAAGACCCTTATGGACGAAGTGGTGGTGACCATACAGGAAACCCTGGCGGTGGAATGTTGGTTATGGACCTAAAGACTAAAGGTTGGTTGAATAAACCTATTTATAAGCAGGAAATTAAAAACTTGTGTAAGGACACAAAGATTTCGTTTAGTGCTGCATTTAAGGCAATTAATACTCCTAAGGATGGCCCAACAGTTGGAACTGTAGAACTAGTTCTTAAATCATCTTCAGGTACAGTATTGGCAAGTTCAGGAGAAAAGGTTTTGACAACAACAGATTGGTATACTTTGGCGGATAACTTTAAGCTAGAGAATGACGAATCTAGTGTTTCATTGGAGTTGATAAGTTTGGAGGATGATTATAATGGAGATGGTCGTGGTGACTTTGCAATGGATGATATCATTTTCCAGGTATGTGCTCCACCAGATATTGATGTGACTCCAAACTTGACTGCACAGGAGTTGTTGGATTTGTGTGTTGATAAAGAATTTATTTTGACTGCTAAGATTTCTGATGCAGCTAAGAAATATTATACAGATATTACATATTTGTTCCAGTGGACATTTGATGATCCTTCTACTACAGATCCGGAAATGATTGTGTGGAAAGATTTAGGTTCACCTTCTGCTGATGATAAGTATGTGTTTGAAAAGCCAGCAAATGAGGAGCCTTTCTTGTCAATTAAGAATCAACCAAAGAAAAATATTTTCTTCCGTTTGGTTGTTGGAGATAAAAGTACTTTGACAGGAGGTCGTGATTGGGAGAAGTTGACGGCACTTTCCCCATGTAGAAATATTTCTATTTCAGCAATTCCTATCATTGCCTCTTTGAACTGTGAATCATGTACTGAACCAGATCCTGTTAAGTTCACAGCTGATGGAGGTATCTTTGATGCTGCTAAAAAGACAGTAAAGCTTTGTCCGGGAGAGACTACTACTTTGGGATTGGCAAAGCCGGTGCATGGTATTGACAAAGATAGTAAGGACTACTATAATTATGAAGTGAAGTGGTACAAGGATCAGATAAAAACTAGTGGAATGATATCTTCTAAGAAGTGTTCCGATGCAGACAATGTAGCTCAGACTGAGTTGATTTCTTACGATGCCGTATCTGAGGAGGGAACTAAGTATATCATTTCTCTTCATGACTATTTTGATCCAAAACAGGAAACAACGCCATGTGATATCACAGATACAATCACAGTTTATGCGCTTTCGAAGCCAACCGACAAGCTGACAGATCCAGCTCCATTCTGTGAAGGAATGTTGTCGTCAGAGCCGGACAAGAGCATGTCTGGATTCAAGATCCAGTGGTTCGAGAGCGACGCCGATACGACAGCATCGGCGGAGATTCCTGAACCAGTAATCGGCAAGGTCAAGAAGGCCGACATGCCCAAGACGTTCCACTACGTAGTGACGGACGAGAACGGCTGCCGCGGCGAGGTGAACGACTACGAGGTAGTGGTGAACAAGGCGGAGAGGAACAACGTGGAGAGCGGCTCGAAGATCGAGTACCGCAAGAACGACGCGAAGGGAGGCAAGACGCTGAAGCCGCTCGACCAGCAGAACGCGCGCGTGTT